>JAKFGP010000028.1 GCA_021502835.1 Streptomyces thinghirensis | reverse complement strand
TGCGCAAGTCCTTACGGCGACAAGGGCGTCTCCGACGGCATCAACCCGCGCATCCCGACCGGGTCCGTGTCCGCCCTGCTCGGCTCGAACGGCGACGGAAAAATTTTCTACAACAAGATCCTCTCCACCCTCGTCCCGCCTGATCCCGCCTCCGTTGAGATCCGCTGTCGGCGGCCACTGACCTCGCCGCCAACTGCAGGCGGTGCGGGCGGCGATCGGTGTTCACCGGGCAATGCTCCGCCGTCGGCGGCCTGATCACTGGCTGAGGAGAACATGCTCCCCTATGGCCGACCTGCACCACCTCTCCAAGGGCGAGGGGGCGGCGGGTCGCCGCCGAACTGCTGGCACGCTTCGACCTCACCGAGGCGGCGAAGAAGCCCGCCGCCACCTACTCCGGCGGCATGAAGCGCCGCCTGGGCATCGCCATGACCCTCGTCGGCAACCCCCGCATCATCTTCCTCGACGAACCCACCACCGGCCTCGACCCCCGCTCCCGCCACAACATGCGGCAGATCATCCGTGAACTCGTTACCGACGGCGTCACCGTCTTCCTCACCACCCAGTACCTCCAAGAGGCCGACCAGCTCGCCGACCGCATCGCCGTACTCAACGACGGCCGGATCGCCGCCCAGGGCAGCGCCGAGGAACTGAAGCGGCTCATCCCCGGCGGACACATCCGGCTCCCGCTTCACCGACCCGGCCGCCTACCAGCGCGCCGCCCCGCGCTACACGAGGTCACCCGGGACGACGAGGCACTGGCACTGCGGCTCCCCAGCGACGGCAGCCAGCGAGCTGCGTACCGTCCCCGACCGGCTGGACTCAGCCGGCGTCGAGGCCAGGCGACGAACTGATCGTGCACACCCCCGACCTCGACGACGTGTTCTTCGCCCTGACCGGCCCCGACATCCCGAACCAGCCCAAGGAGGCCCTCCGATGAGCTCCCTCTCCCTCGCCGTGCGCACTCGTCCACCATGCTGCGCCGCAACCTGCTGCACGCCCGGCGCTACCCGTCCCTCACCCTGAACCTGCTGCTCACGCCGGTCGTGCTGCTGCTGCTCTTCGTCTACGTCTTCGGCGACGTGATGAGCGCGGGCATCGCCGGCGGCGGCGCCGACCGCTCCGACTACATCGCCGACCTCGTGCCGGGCCTCCTGCTGATGACCATCGGCAGCACCACGATCGGCACCGCGGGTGTCCGTCTCCATGGACAGATCGAGGCATCATCGCCCGCTTCCGCACCATGGCGATCCACCGCGGCTCCGTACTCGTCGGACACGTCATCGGCAGCGTGCTCCAGTCCGTCTTGAGCGTGGTCCTCGTCGGCGCCGTCGCCGTGGCCATCGGCTTCCGCTCCACCGACGCCACCGCCCTGGAATGGCTGGCCGCGTTCGGACTGCTCGTGCTCTTCGCCACGGCACTCACCTGGATCGCCGTCGGCATGGGCATGGTCAGCCCGAACGCCGAGGCCGCCGGCAACAACGCGATGCCGATGATCCTGCTGCCGCTGCTCTCCAGCGCCTTCGTCCCGGTCGACGCGATGCCGGGCTGGTTCCAGCCGATCGCCGAGTACCAGCCCTTCACACCCGCCATCGAGACCCTGCGCGGGCTGCTGCTCGGCACCGAGATCGGATACAACGGGTGGCTCGCGCTCGCCTGGTGCCTGGGGCTCGCGGTGCTCGGCTACTTCTGGTCGGCCGCGAAGTTCAACCGCGACCCGAAGTAACCGCCATGAAAGCGGGCCACCTCCCGCGACCCGTTCCGCCCGAGGGCGGCGTACGCCGGCACCGCGCCGGAGTACGCCGCCCCTTCCACGTCGTGGGCCGCCGTGGGCCCGGGGCGTCAGGCGGTGAGGCGGGCGATGGCCTCGTCGACCGTCAGTTCCTCGCGCTCACCGGTACGGCGGTCCTTCAGCTCGACCACACCCTCGGCGGAGCGACGACCGGCGACCAGGATCTGGGGTACGCCGATGAGTTCGGCGTCCGTGAACTTGACGCCCGGGGAGACGCCGGCCCGGTCGTCCACCAGGACGCGGACGCCGGCGGCGGACAGCTTCTCGGAGACGTCGAGGGCCAGCTCGGTCTGCAGGGCCTTGCCGGCGGCGACGACGTGGACGTCGGCCGGGGCGACCTCCTTGGACCAGACGAGGCCCTTGTCGTCGGCGTGCTGCTCGGCGAGGGCGGCCACCGCGCGGGAGACGCCGATGCCGTAGGAGCCCATGGTGACGCGGGCCGGCTTGCCGTTCTGGCCGAGGACGTCGAGCTTGAGGGCGTCGGTGTACTTGCGGCCCAGCTGGAAGATGTGGCCGATCTCGATGGCGCGGTCCAGCTTGAGACCGGTGCCGCACTTCGGGCAGGGGTCGCCCTCGCGGACCACGACGACGTCGACGTACGCGTCGACCTCGAAGTCACGGCCCGCCACGACGTTCTTGGCGTGCGTGTGCTCCTTGTTGGCGCCGGTGATCCAGGCGGTGCCGGGGGCCACCCGCGGGTCGGCGATGTACTGGACCTTCTCGCCCAGGCCCTGCGGGCCGACGTAGCCGCGGACCAGGTCGGGGCGGCCCACGAAGTCCTCGGCAGTGACCAGTTCGACGGCGGCCGGGGGCGAAGTGCGCCTCGACCTTGTCCATGTCGACCTCGCGGTCACCGGGGACGCCCACGGCGACGATCTCGCCGTCCACCTTGACGAGGAGGTTCTTCAGGGTGGCGGAGGCCGGGACACCGAGCGACGCGGCGAGGGTCTCGATGGTGGGGGTGTCGGGGGTCGGAATGTCCTCGGCGGCGGGCACGTCCGCCGCGTCCACCGGCTTGAGCCCGTACGTGATCGCCTCGGTGTTGGCGGCGAAGTCGCAGTTCGGGCAGTCCGCGAAGGTGTCCTCGCCGGCCTCGGCGGGCGCGAGGAACTCCTCCGACTTGGAGCCGCCCATCGCGCCGGCGGTCGCGGCGCAGATGCGGTAGTCGAGGCCGAGGCGCTCGAAGATGCGCTGGTAGGCGGCGCGGTGCAGGGCGTAGGACTCGGTGAGACCCTCGTCGGCGACGTCGAAGGAGTAGGAGTCCTTCATCAGGAACTCGCGGCCGCGCAGGATGCCGGCCCGGGGGCGGGCCTCGTCGCGGTACTTGTTCTGGATCTGGTAGAGGATGACCGGCAGGTCCTTGTAGGAGGACGCCTGGTCCTTCACCAGCAGGGTGAAGATCTCCTCGTGGGTGGGGCCGAGGAGGTAGTCGCCGCCCTTGCGGTCCTGGAGGCGGAACAGCTCGGGGCCGTACTCGTCCCAGCGGCCGGTGGCCTCGTACGGCTCGCGCGGCAGCAGGGGCGGGGAGCTGGACCTCCTGGGCGCCGATGGCGTCCATCTCCTCGCGGACGATGCGCTCGGTGTTGCCGAGGACCTTCTTGCCGAGCGGCAGCCAGCTCCAGAGGCCGGCGGGGTGCGGCGCACGTAGCCGGCGCGGACCAGCAGCTTGTGGCTGAGGACCTCGGCGTCCGCCGGGTCGTCGCGCAGCGTCTTCGCCATCAACTTCGACATGCGCTGGACCGGTGCGTTGGCCATGGTTTACGTGTCTCCTGCTGCGTAAGGGTGGTGCTAGGAGGTTAGCCGGGGGGTCCGGTGCGGTGGAAATCGGTTAATGACCGGCCGCCGGCTGCGCGGGGGCAGCGGGGCGCCCATCACGGCGTACGGCTTGGGGGCGCTGGGGAAGAGGACCTGGCGGGCGAGGTCCTGGTAGCCGAGGGAGCGGTAGAGGCCGCGGGCGGGGCTGTCCCGGTCGATCGCGGAGAGGATCGACCGGGGTCCGGCGACCGCGTCGGTGATCGTGGTGATCAGGGAGCGGCCCAGGCCGCGGTTCTGGTGGGCCGGGTGGACGTGGAGTTCGGTGATGACGAAGGAGTCGTCGAGCCAGGTGTCGTTGCCCTGGGCGCGGAGGTAGGGCTCGACGACGGTGGACCACCAGTGGGAGCGGTCGTTAGGCATGCCGTAGACGAAGCCGACGAGGTCGCCTCCGACGGTGGCGCCGAGGGCTCTCGCGCCGGGGTAGGTCAGGTGGCGCAGGACGATCTGTCGTCGGACGGCCACCTCGTCGGGGCCGAGTCCGAGCGCGGCGGCTTGGACCGCGAGGGGCCCTCGTCCACGTGCGCGGCGAGGTCCAAGGGGCCGATCACGAGCTCCATGGCGGGGGAGCCTACCTGGGTGCTTCGCCGGTCAGCGCCGGTGCGGTGGCACAGGCGCCGCTCACGGCGGGACCGGAGCCCCTGTTTTCCCGGCGGCGTTCAGAACAGCACACTCATGAAGGCGCCGACCTCCTGGAAGCCCACCCGCTGGTACGTCCGCCGCGCCGCCGTGTTGAAGTCGTTCACGTACAGGCTCGCCACGCGGGGCGACGTCGGTGAGGGCGTAGCGGAGGACCGCCGCGCATGCCGGGTGCCGCGAGGCCCGTGCCCCGGTACTCGGGGGCCACCCATACGCCCTGGATCTGCAGGTGCGGTCGGTGGCCGCGCCGATCTCGGGCCTTGAAGACGACCCTGCCGTCGCTGTCGAAGCGGGCGAAGGAGCGGCCGGAGCCGACGAGTTGGGCCACCCGGGCCTGGTAGAGCGAGCACGCCGTCGCCGGCCATCGGGGAGATGCCGACCTCCTCGGTGAACATCGCCACGCAGGCCGGCATGATCCGCTCCCATCTCGTCCTTGCGGACGCGGCGGACGTACGGGTCGGGGGTGATGTCGGCGGGCATGCGGCCGGTGACCATGAGGGGCTGGCGGGTGCGGACCTCGCGGGCCGGGCCCCCAGCCCGGTTGGAGCAGGCGCCAGAGCTGGGCGGTCGTGTCGGCGGGGCCGACGATCGAGGAGCAGCGGCGGCCGGCCCGCCGGGCGCGGTCGGCGAAGGCGCGGACGGCGCGCGGGGTGGCGCAGATGGGGACGAGGTTGGCGCCCGCGTAGCACAGGGGGGTCAGCATGCCGTGCTCGTACCAGCCCCACATCTCGCCGCCGAGCCGCCACGGGTCGAGGCCGGCGATCTGCACCCGGGCGGCCACGAAGGCGTTCGCGACCGGCTCGCGGTCGAGGATGGCGAGCGCGGCGTCCAGGTCGCTCGGTTCGAGCACGCGGGAGGTGGTCTGCGTCAACACGTGCGGGGCCTCACCCTGGAGATCTGCTGGTCCCCGCACTGTACCTGCCACGAATATGCCGCGCCGCCCCCAGGGCGACGCGGCAGAAGCGAGGTGGATCAGCCCGCGACGTCCACCGAGGGCTCGCCGGAGGCCACTCCGTCGGCCTCCATCTGCTCGGCGATCTTCATGGCCTCCTCGATCAGCGTCTCCACGATCTTGGACTCGGGGACGGTCTTGACGACCTCGCCCTTGACGAAGATCTGGCCCTTGCCGTTGCCGGAGGCGACGCCGAAGTCGGCCTCGCGGGCCTCGCCGGGGCCGTTGACGACCTAGCCCATGACGGCGACGCGCAGCGGACGTCCATGCCCTCCAGGCCGGCGGTGACCTCCTCGGCCAGCTTGTAGACGTCGACCTGGGCGCGGCCGCAGGACGGGCAGGAGACGATCTCCAGGCCGCGCTGGCGCAGGTTGAGCGACTCCAGGATCTGGATGCCGACCTTGATTTCCTCGATCGGCGGGGCCGACAGGGAGACCCGGATGGTGTCGCCGATGCCCTGGGAGAGCAGGGCGCCGAAGGCGACGGCCGACTTGATGGTGCCCTGAAGGCGGGACCGGCCTCGGTGACACCGAGGTGCAGCGGGTAGTCGCACTGGGCGGCGAGCTGCCGGTAGGCCTCGACCATGACGACCGGGTCGTTGTGCTTGACGGAGATCTTGATGTCCCGGAAGTCGTGCTCCTCGAAGAGAGACGCCTCCCACAGGGCGGACTCCGCGAGCGCCTCGGGGGTCGCCTTGCCGTACTTTGGAGCAGGCGCCGGTCCAGCGAGCCGGCGTTGACGCCGATGCGGATCGGGGTGCCGTGGTCGCGGGCCGCCTTGGCGATCTCCTTGACCTTGTCGTCGAACTGCTTGATGTTGCCGGGGTTCACGCGGACCGCCGCGCAGCCCGCCTCGATCGCGGCGAAGACGTACTTGGGCTGGAAGTGGATGTCGGCGATCACCGGGATCTGCGACTTCTTCGCGATCACGGAGAGGGCGTCGGCGTCGTCCTGGGTGGGGCAGGCCACACGGACGATCTGGCAGCCGGACGCCGTCAGCTCGGCGATCTGCTGGAGCGTCGCGCCGATGTCCGACGTACGGGTGGTGGTCATGGACTGCACCGACACGGGGCGTCGCCGCCCACCGCCACGGGCCCGACCTGGATCTGACGGCTCTTGCGGCGCTCCGCGAGCCTGGTCGGAACGTCCGGCATGCCGAGAGAAATCGCAGTCATCTGCTGTGCAACCCCAAGTCGTGGATCAAGGTCCGGCCCCGTTCAGCGGCGGGCTCCGGCCTTCGAGATTACGGCACCGACGTGAACGCCAGGCACACGGCGTACGGGAGAGTACACCCTTTGGCGTCCATCTGCCGGGGTGACCGGCGTGAAGCCCGACCCGGAGGACATGCTCTCCGGATCGGGCTTCTCATCGGATCGTTGTGATTGTCCGGTCCTTCCGAACCATCCGGATTGACCGAACCGTCCTATGTCAGCTGATTCGTACCGGATTGACGACGTCCGCCACCAGGACGAGCAGCGTGAAGCAGACGAAGATGCCCGCCACCACATAGGCCACCGGCATCAGCTTCGCCACGTCGAAAGGCCCCGGGTCCGGGCGGCGCAGCACCTTGGCCGCGTTCCGGCGCAGCGACCTCCACAGCGCGCCCGCGATGTGGCCGCCGTCGAGCGGCAGCAGCGGGAGCATGTTGAAGAGGAACAGGGAGAGGTTGAAGCCGGCCACCAGCATCACGAACATCGCGAGCTGCTGGGTGGGCGGGATGTCCAGGGTGGCGATCTCGCCGCCGACGCGGGCGGCGCCCACGACGCCCATCGGGAAGTCGGCCTCGCGTGGTCCCGTCGCCGAAGGCCGCGTCCCACAGGGCGGGGATCTTGGAGGGCAGCGCGGCCAGGGAGTCGACCGCGTCGCCGACGCGGTCGCCCATCCAGGTCACCGACTGGCCGAAGTCCTGCTTCACCACGCCGGTGGCGGCGCTGAAGCCGAGGAAGCCGGCGGTGACGTACTCGCCCTCGACGATCTGTCCGTTCGAGTCCTTCTTCGCGACCTGGTTGGTGGCGATCGTCGCCTGGAGGGTGATCTCCTGGCCGCCGCGCTCGACGACGACCGGCACCTTCTCGCCAGGGTTGGCGCGGATCATGTTGGACAGCCGGTCCCAGTCGTCGGTCCGTACGCCGTCGAAGGCGACGATCTTGTCGCCCGCGCGGAGGCCGGCCGCCGCCGGGGAGGCCGGGTCGGACTTGGTGCAGTCGTCGCGGTTCTCGCTCTGCGAGATGACGCACTGGGGAGACGGAGCTGACGGTGGTGGTCTGCTGCGAGATGCCGAAGCCCATCAGGACGGTGAGGAACAGCACCACCGCGAGGATGAGGTTCATGAACGGGCCCGCGAACATCACGATGACGCGTTTCCACGGCTTGCGCGTGTAGAACAGGCGCTTCTCGTCACCCGGCTGCAGTTCCTCGAGGCGGCCGAGCGGGCGTCCTCGATCATGCCGCGCCAGGGCGAGGTGGAGCGGGCCTCCACCCGGCCGTCGGCGCCGGGCGGGAACATGCCGATCATGCGGATGTAGCCGCCGAACGGGATGGCCTTGACCCCGTACTCGGTCTCGCCCTTCCTCCGCGAGAAGAGCGTCGGCCCGAAGCCGACCATGTACTGCGGCACGCGGATGCCGAACATCTTCGCCGTGGAGAGGTGCCCCAGCTCGTGCCAGGCGATCGAGAACAGCAGGCCGACCGCGAAGACGACTATGCCGAGGTGAACATCAGGGTCGTCATGCCACGGGCCTCCGCCGTCTGTGCCGCCAGTTGCCGGGCCCGGGTGCGGGCCCAGGTCTCCGCTTCGAGGACGTCCGCGACGGTGAGCGAGGTTCCCGCCCGGGGGGTGCCGTGTTCCTCGACCACCCGCGTGATGGTCTCCATGATCCCGAGATACGGCAGCGCGCCGGAGCGGAACGCCTCGACGCACTCCTCGTTGGCGGCATTGAACACCGCCGGGGCCGTGCCCGCGAGCTCCCCTACGTGCCGGGCCAGGTTCACCGACGGGAAGGCCTCGTTGTCGAGCGGGAAGAACTCCCAGGTCGACGCCTTGCTCCAGTCGAAGGTGGGCGCGGCGTCGGGGACGCGTTCGGGCCAGCCGAGGCCGATGGCGATGGGCCCGCCCATGTCGGGGGGCGTCGCCTGGGCCAGTGTCGATCCGTCCGTGAACTCAACCATCGAGTGGACATACGACTGCGGGTGCACGACCACCTCAATGCGGTCGAAGGGAATGTCGTAGAGCAGGTGGGCCTCGATCACCTCCAGGCCCTTGTTGACGAGGGTCGCGGGGTTGATCGTGATCACCGGGCCCCATGGCCCAGGTGGGGTGGCGAGGGCGTCCTCGACGGTGACGCCCGCCAGCTGCTCCTTGGTACGCCCCGGAACGGGACCGCCGGACGGTGACGACCAGCTTGCGCACGTCGGCGCGGGTGCCGGCGGCGAGCGCCTGGAAGAGGGCGGCGTGCTCGGAGTCGACCGGGATGATCTGCCCCGGCTTGGCGAGCGCCTTGACCAGCGGGCCGCCGACGATGAGCGATTCCTTGTTGGCGAGCGCGAGGGTGCGGCCCGCCTCCAGGGCGGCGAGGGTCGGGGCGAGCCCGATGGAACCGGTGATGCCGTTGAGGACGGTGTGGCGGTCGGAGGCGGCGACCTGGGTGGCCGCGTCCGGTCCGGCGAGGATCTCGGGGAGCGGCTCCCCACCGCCGTACTGGTCGCTCAGCGCCTCCGCAGCGCCGGTACGACGTCCTCGCGAGCGACGGCGACGGTCCGCGCCTTCAGCCCGGTACGCCTGCTCGGCGAGGAGGGCGACCCGGCCGCCGTCTTCGCGGACAGGGCGGTGACCCGGAAGCGGTCCGGGTTGCGCAGCACGAGGTCGATGGCCTGGGTCCCGATCGACCCGGTTGACCCGAGGATCACCACGTCCTTCGGGCCGTCGCCCGCCACCGGGTCGTAGACGAGGTGGGGGTCGGCGAGTTGGGCTGGACTGTCGCTCATCCTCCCATTGTTGCCGCAACCGCCCGCCGGGAGGACAGCGCGTCCCTCGCACGGGTGTCGCGGCGCCTTCCCAAGGCCGCGCGGCCCGCTGGGGCGGCCCCGGGAAGGTACTGGCGTGCGGCCGGTCTACCGGATGGGGGCGATGGACGTTCTCCCGCCGTGACTCGCCCGGCGACGCGTCCGCGATCCACGGACCGTCCCCCGAGGGGGTCGACGACGCCCTGCTCCAGCCACTCGTAGGCGCCGCCCAGCACGCCCTTGACGACCTTGCGGTCGAGGTCGTCGGTGTTGGTCCACAGGCGGCCGAAGAGTTCCTCGACGCGGGATGCGGGCCTGGCGGCAGAAGGCGTCGGCGAGCTGGTAGGCCTCGCGGCCGTGGTCGCCCTCGGCGCGCAGGTGCTCGGCGCGCACGCACGCGGCGCTCATCGCGAACAGCTCGGCGCCGATGTCGACGATCCGGCCCAGGAAGCCCTGCTTGGTCTCCATCCGGCCCTGCCAGCGGGACATGGCGTAGAAGGTGGAGCGGGCGAGCTTGCGGGCAAATGCGTTCGACGTAGCGGAGGTGTCCGGACAGGTCGGGGTGGCCGGACGGGTGGAATTCGGCGTAGGAGCGCGGGAGCTGACCGGGTCCGGCGACCAGCTTCGGCAGCCACTTGGCGTAGAAGACGCCCGCCTGTGCGCCCGCCCGCGCCTTGTCCGACAGGGTCTTGTCGGGGTCGATCAGGTCGCCGGCGACCGAGAGGTGGGCGTCGACGGCCTCGCGGGCGATCAGCAGGTGCATGATCTCGGTGGAGCCCTCGAAGATCCGGTTGATGCGCAGGTCGCGCAGGATCTGCTCGGCGGGCACCGCGCGCTCACCGCGGGCGGCGAGGGAGGCCGCGGTCTCGAAGCCGCGGCCGCCGCGGATCTGGACCAGCTCGTCGGCCATCAGGCAGGCCATCTCGGAGCCGTAGAGCTGGCGAGGGCGGCCTCGATGCGGATGTCGTTGCGATCCTCGTCCGCCATCTGGGACGACAGGTCCAGGACCGCCTCCAGGGCGAAGGTCGTCGCCGCGATGAACGAGATCTTCCGGACCGACCGCCTCGTGCAGCGCGACCGGCTTGCCCCACTGCTCGCGCACCGCGGACCACTCGCGGGCGATCTTCAGGCACCACTTGCCGGCGCCGACGCACATGGCGGGGAGCGAGAGCCGGCCGGTGTTGAGGGTGGTCAGGGCGATCTTGAGCCCGGCGCCCTCGGGGCCGATGCGGTTGGCGGCCGGGACGCGGACGCGGTGGAAGCGGGTGACGCCGTTCTCCAGGCCGCGCAGGCCCATGAAGGCGTTGCGGTTCTCGACCGTGACGCCCTCGGAGGCGGCCTCCACGACGAAGGCGGTGATGCCGCCCCTTGCCGCCCTCGCCGTCCTTGTGACCCTCGGACTTCGGGACGCGGGCCATCACGACGAGCAGGTCGGCCACGACGCCGTTGGTCGTCCACAGCTTCACGCCGTCGAGGACGTAGTCGTCGCCGTCCCGGACGGCGGTGGTGGCCAGGCGGGCCGGGTCGAGCCGACGTCCGGCTCGGTCAGCAGGAACGCCGAGATGTCGGTGCGGGCGCAGCGCGGCAGGAACGTGTCCTTCTGCTCCTGCGTGCCGAACATCTTCAGCGGCTGCGGCACGCCGATCGACTGGTGGGCGGAGAGCAGCGCGCCGATCGCGGGATTCGCGGATCCGACCAGGGCGAGGGCCTTGTTGTAGTAGACCTGGGTGAGGCCGAGGCCGCCGTACTTGGTGTCGATCTTCATGCCGAAGGCGCCCAGCTCCTTCAGCCCAGTGATCACTTCGTCCGGGATCCGTGCGTCGCGCTCGATCACGGCCCCGTCGATCTTCGTCTCGCAGAAGTCGCGCAGCTTGGCGAGGAACTCCTCGCCGCGCTGGACGTCCTCGTCGGCCGGGAGCGGGTGGGGGTGGATGAGGTCGAGGCGGAAGCGGCCGAGGAACAGCTCCTTGGCGAAGCTCGGCTTGCGCCAGTCCTGTTCCCGGGCCGCCTCCGCGACCTCGCGGGCCTCACGTTCGGTGACGGTGGATCGGGAGGAGGGGGTGGTTGGTGCGGACATGAGGCTCACCTCGCCGCGAATCGGCATCGGGGGAAAGTACGTCCACGAAGATCGCGACGGTTCGTCATACGCGAAGTTGCGGACGTACGTTACTAGTCGGTGCTACCCGATCGTATGTACCCGATCCCGGGCGGTCCCACCACCCTTCGTGCGGCCGTTCGGCCGATGCCGTGGAAGGGGAGCGGCGGAGGAACGGCGGGAAAGAAAGGTGTCGAAGCGCTTCGACAACCCTATGGACACCTACCTCCGCTGAGGTTAGTGTCGAACCACCCTCACTCGCTTCTGTCCACCCCGCGCGCTGTCGAAGCGCTTCACATAGCTTGGAGAGCTGGATAGTCACCCTCGCCGAGGTCGCCCAGCACGCCGGAGTCTCGGCGAGCACGGTGAGCTATGTCCTCGGCGGCAAGCGGTCCATCTCCACCACCACCCGGCAGCGGGTCGAGGAGAGCATCCGGAAGCTCAGCTACCACCCGAACGCGGGTGCCCGCGCCCTGGCCAGCAGCAGGTCGAACATCATCGCCCTGATGATCCCACTGCGCACCGACATGTACGTGCCGGTGATGATGGAGATCGCCATCGCGGTCGCGACCAGCGCGCGCACCCACGGGTACGACATCCTGCTGCTCACCGGTGAGGAGGGCCCCGACGCGGTGCGCCGCGTCACCGGCAGCGGGCTCGCCGACGCGATGATCCTGATGGACGTCGAACTCGACGACGAGCGGCTGCCCCCTGCTGCGCGGCACCGACCAGCCGTCCGTGCTGATCGGCCTGCCCGCCGACACCACCGGGCTGACCTGCGTCGACCTCGACTTCCGGGCGACCGGCGCGCTGTGCGTGGAGCATCTGGCGACGCTGGGGCACCGCGACATCGCGGTCATCGGCGAGGCGCCCGCGGTCTACGAACGGCACACCGGCTTCGCCGAGCGCACCCTCGACGGGCTGCGCACCCGCGCGCGGGAGCTGGAGCTGCGGCTGCTGCACCGCCCCTGCGAGGGCGGGTACGACGCGATGGCCGCGACCCTCGCCCGCGTCTTCGACGAACGCCCGGACACCACCGGGTTCGTCGTCCAGAACGAGTCCGCGGTCGAGCCGCTGCTCGCCCTGCTGCGCCAGCAGGGCCGGGCCGTGCCCGAGGACGTGTCGGTGGTCGCGGTCTGCCCCGAGCAGGTCGCCACCCAGGCCTCGGTGCGGCTCACGTCGGTCGCCGTGCCCGCGCAGGAGATGGGCCGGCACGCCGTGCAGCAGCTGGTCGCCAAGCTCGACGGGCGCGGGAGCGACGAGGTCGTGCTGCTCGCGCCGGAACTGACGGTCCGGGCCAGCTCGGGGCCGGCGCCCGCCGGGTCGTAGCTGTCCGCTCTCTCAGCAGCCCTCCGCTCTCTCAGTAGCCCTCCGCTATCCCAGTGCCTCCCTGCTCTCTCAGTAGCCGCCCCCGTTCTCCCCGCACTCCCCCAGGAGCCGCTTCCGTGAACCAGCCTGCCGAGACACAGCCTGCCGAGATACAGCCGAAGGTCAGCCTCGCCCAGTCCTCCCCAACCGTCGGCACGTTCCGCGAGCGGGACGGCGCGCTGGAGTGGAGCGGCCGTCAGGAGACCGTCCGGATCGAGGCGTGGGGGCCGGACGCGGTCCGGGTCCGGGCCCGGCTCGGCGGCCCGGTGCTGGAGGGGCTGCCGGGAGCACTCCTCGCCGAGGCACCGGCGACCGAGAGCACCGTCAAGATCGAGGACGGGCACGGCTCACTGACCGTCGGGGCGCTGACCGTGGAGGTCGGCCCCGAGGGACAGGTGCGCTTCGTGAGGACCGCGGACGGCGGTGAGCTGCTGGCCGAGGAACCCGCCCACTTCTGGTGGCCCGGCCCGCGCCTGTACACGGCCGTCGGAGGCGGGCACCACCGGCTGGAGCAGCGGTTCGCCGCCTACGACGACGAGAAGCTGTACGGCCTCGGCCAGCACCAGCACGGCCGCCTCGACCAGAAGGGGCCTGGTCGTGGACCTGGTCCAGCGCAACGCCGAGGTCGCCGTCCCGGTCCTCACCTCCAGCCGCGGCTACACGCTGCTGTGGAACAACCCGGCCGTCGGCCGCGTGGAGCTGGCCCACAACGGCACCCGCTGGGTCGCCGACTCGGCCCGGCAGATCGACTACTGGATCACGGCCGGCGCCCCGGCCGACGCGCAGCGCCGCTACAGCGCGGTGACCGGCCGTACGCCGATGCTGCCCGCGTGGGCGGCCGGCTTCTGGCAGTGCAAGCTGCGCTACCGCACGCAGGACGAACTCCTCGCGGTGGCCCGGGAGTACAGGCGGCGCGGACTGCCCATCGACGCCATCGTCTGCGACTTCTTCCACTGGACGCACCTCGGTGAGTGGAAGTTCGACCCCGCCGAGTGGCCGGACCCGGCGGCCATGGTCCGTGAGCTGGACGAGCTGGGCGTCAAGCTGGTGGTGAGCGTCTGGCCGTCGGTGTCCCCCTGAGCGAGAACCACCCGGTCATGGAACAGCGCGGCTACTTCATCGGCACCCAGTACGGCCCGATGGCGCACGCCGACTGGCCGGACAAGGAGGTCGCGTCGACGGTCCAGGTGGCCTTCTACGACGCCACCAACCCCGAGGCCCGCGAGTTCGTGTGGTCGAAGGTCAAGGAGAACTACCTCGACCCTTACGGCATCACGGCCTTCTGGCTGGACGCCTGCGAGCCCGAGCTGAAACCGGGCTTTCCGGAGAACCTGCGCTACTGGGCCGGTCCGGGCCTGGAGGTCGGGAACCTGTACCCGGCCGAGAACGCCCGCGCCTTCGACGAGGGCCTGCGCGCCGCCGGCGTCGACGAGGTGATCACCCTCAACCGCTCGGCGTGGGCGGGCAGCCAGCGCCACGGCGCCGCGCTCTGGTCCGGGGGACATCGGCACCGACTTCGCGACCCTGCGCCACCAGATCGCCGCCGGTCTCAACACCGGGCTGTCCGGCATCCCCTGGTGGAACACGGACATCGGCGGCTTCCACGGCGGCGACCCGGACGACCCGGCTTACCGGAGGTGCTGGTCCGCTGGTTCCAGTTCGGCGCGCTGTCCCCGCTGATGCGGCTGCACGGCTTCCGCGACCCGGGCATGCCGCTGGGCCCGGACATGACCGGCGGCCCGAACGAGGTGTGGTCGTACGGCGAGGAGGCCTACCCGATCCTGGAGAAGTACCTGCGGCTGCGCGAGCGGCTGAAGCCGTACGTGCTCGACGTCATGCGCGAGGCCCACGAGGAGGGGCTGCCGGTGATGCGGCCGCTGTTCCTTGAGTTCCCCGACGATCCGGCGGCCTGGCCGGTGGACGACGCCTACCTCTTCGGCCGGGACCTGCTGGTCGCGCCGGTGCTGACGGCGGGCGCCACGGTCCGGACGGCGTACCTGCCGGCGGGCGCGGGGTGGACGGACGCGTGGACGGGTGAGACGTACGAGGGCGGGAGGTCCGTGACGGTGGACGCGCCGCTGGACCGCATCCCGCTGTTCCTGCGGGACGGGGCGCGGCTGCCGGTCGCGGAGTGAGCGCGGGATGAGCGAAGGGGCCGGTCCCGGGCGGGGCCGGCCCCTTCGGCCGTGCTGCGGTACGGGGTCAGCCGCCGCTGACCGTCAGGTTGTTGGTGCGGAAGTCGAGGCCGCCGGCGGACGAGGTGATCTCGTAGCCGAACTGCACGTCACCGATGGTCTCGTTGCCCATCCAGCCCTTGGTGTCCTTGATCCACTTCAGGATCGGCAGGATGTCGACGGTGCCGGAGTTCGAGTCCGAGGTGCGCAGGAACGAGAAGACCTCGTTGGCGCCGTTGTCCCCCTTGTAGACGTTCCAGGAGTGGCCGCCGAGAGTGACCGACCCCTGCGGGCTGCCGAGCGGGCCCACGGCCCCGTTGTGGTTGACCCAGAGCATGATCTCGTAGTCGTAGTCCGTGTCCCAGATGTCGTACGACGTGTTGTACGCGCCGGACGACGGGACCGTGACGTTGTAGCTGCTGCTCAGCGAACCGAGGGAGGCGATGGGCTTGTTGATCACCTTCTTGGCGTTCGGGTAGGACTTGATGCCGCCGGTGTTGGGGTGGTCGGCCCAGACGCCCCAGTTGGTGCCGGAGTTGGCCCAGACGCACTAGCTGCCGGCGCCGGAGCCCCAGATGTTGTTGTAGAGGGTGTAGCCGTTCAGGCTCGTGTTGCCCCACTGGTCGCAGGAGTTCCAGACGGCCGCCTGGGCGGGGGCGGAGGCCAGGCCGACGGTGGCGCCGAGGGCGAGGGCCGGGGCCAGCAGAGCGGTCAGGGTGCGGGTGCGGAGACGAGTGCGGTTGCGTGGTGCCATGGGGGTTCCTTCCATGGGTGGGGGGAGTTGCGGTGCTGCTACCGCGCCTTGACGCTGATGACGCGGTCCTCTCCGGCGGCGAGGTCGAGCTGTTCGGTGCCGGAGGGAGTCCTCAGTTCGATGCGGTGGGTGCGGCCCGGGCGCAGGACGGCCGTCGCCGTGCCGTCGGCCGCCCAGATCAGGTCCAGCTCCGCTCCGAACCGGGTGCGTACGCCCGTGAGCCGGCCCTCGCGGCAGCTCTCCGGGAGCGCGGGGAGCAGGACCAGCCGGTCGGGGGTGGACTGTACGAGCATCTCGATGAGCACGGCCGGGAGGGCGTGCGCGGCGTCCGCGTTGTACACGTCGCGGTGGGGGTAGTGCGCGCTCATCAGGGACGCGTGGAAGAAGTCGCCGTCGAGCACCTGGCCGAGGGCGTGGGCGACCCGTCCGGCGTCCCGGAGGCGGCCGCGATCAGGGCGTGGTGGAGGTGGCCGTGGGCGGAGTCGTTCTCGGCGCCGCGCAGGGCGAGGGCGCGGTGGGCGGCCTCGGCGAGGGCCGGGGTGTCGTACGGGTTGATCTCGTCGAGCGGCCAGACGCCGTAGAGGTGGCTGAGGTGGCGGTGGTCGTAGGTGTCCGCCAAGCCCGGCCAGGCCCACTCCGCCAGGGCGCCGTCGGCGTTGGTCCGGTGCGGTGGGAGGCGGTCGGCCAGGGCGCGCCAGCGGTCGGCGTGCTCGGGGTGGCGGTCGGCGGCGGTCAGCAGGGCGTGCCGGGCGGCGGAGAGGTCCATGGCCGCGTTGACGGTGCCCCAACCGGCGTTGGCGGGGCGGTTCTCGGGTGAGTAGGAGGGGACCACGACCGCGTGTCCGTCGTCGGTCCGGGTGAGGAAGTCCTCGTAGAACAGGGCGACTTCGGCGAGCGCGGCGGTGGTACGTGGGTCGCGTTCGCCGCGGGTCTCGTCGTGGTCGACGAGGGGCTGAGCAGCCAGTCGGCGCCCGCGGTCCACAGGTGCAGCGGGTACTCGCGGCTGAAGTGATACGTGTGCCCGCACTCGCCGTCGGTGTGCGAGGGTGCGACGACGCCCCGGGTGCCGAAGATCGCGCGGGCGTTGTCCCGCCAGTCCGGGAGCTGCCCGTGGACCAGGGCGGCATGGGCCTCGGTGACCTCGGGGAGGGCGGCGGCGCGGCGGAGGCGGTCTGGAGGTTGAGGTTGGCGTTGGTGGTGAACGCCCCGACCAGGCGGTGTTCCAGTCGCCGGTCCAGGCCGGTCAGGCGGGGCGGGAGCATGCCGCTGGCCGACAGGAGGTGGTAGCGGCCGGCGGCGAGGAGCCGCTCGAGGAGGGCGCTGCCGCCGGGGCGGTCGAGCGGCGCGGACCCCGGCAGGGCGCGTTCGGCGGGGTCGGCGGCGAGGTCGAGGGTGACGCGGTCGTAGGCGGTGCGGTGGAGGGTGAGGTGGCGGTCGAGGAGGACCTCGTACGACGTCCCGTCCGGCAGGTCGCGCAGGGCCCGGCCCTCGGTGACCACGTCCAGCTCGCCGGTGTGCCGGCGCACCCGGGTGAGGAGCAGTACCTCCGTGGCGCCCTCGACGAGTACGCCGGGCGGTACCAGCTTCGTGGTGCCGCCGGTGGCCCGCGACCAGGGTGACGCCGGTGTACGCCAGGCCGCTGTCACCTGGGTAGCGGGCGCGCAGGCTGAGCAGGGCGCCCTCGGGGGTGAGGACGGCGCCGTGGCCGACGCCGAGCCCGGCGGGGGCGCCGGGGAGGCGGGGTCGAGGGACAGGTCGAGGGTGAGGTGGGGGCGGTGACGTGCTGGACGATCACGTCGTCGGCGCGGGAGACGAAGACGCGGCTGGTCCAGGTGGAACAGGTGGCGGTCGTCTCGCCGGTGGTGAAGTCGACGGAGCGGCGGTAGGCGGCCCGGGTGCCGCCGGGCGGTCTGTTCAGGCGCAGCTGGAAGGCCGGGTGGAAGGGGCGTACCCATCGCGTCGGGCGGCCGTCGGTGAAGCCCTCGGCGGCGGTCGTGTCCCCGGCCAGCAGGCGGTCCTGGAGGGCGGGGAGTTCGGCGGCGAGCCGGGGCGGGCGGCGGTCTTCGTCGTCGCCGTTCGGGCGGACGAGCGTGTGGTGGGTGACGATGACGCGGTCGGCGTCCGGATCGCCGAACACGAGGGGCGCCATGGTGGCCGTTGCCGCTCAGGAAGGCGTCCTCCCAGCGGGCGGCGGGCTCGGGCTCCCAGGTGCCGTGCGCCGGCGTACCGGTCGTGAGGCCGGCTCCGCGAGGACCGCCACGCCGTAGCGGCCGAGGGTGACGCGGTCGGTGACGGTCGCGTCGGTCAGCAGGTCGCGGTGGGTGCCCGGGACGTCGACGGTGACCGGATCGCGGCCGTGGTGGAGGAGGAACAGCAGGTCACCGCGGCGTACGGCCTCGACGCGGGCCGGGAGTCCGTCGAGCACCGGCCGGGCGCCCGCGTCGGCGGCGATGCGGGCGAGCCGCTGCGCGCAGCGCGTCCAGCTCCGGGAGGGTCGAAAGGTACCAGGCGCGGCCCTTGCGCAGGACGGCCGGGAGTCCGTCCAGCTCGCCGCCCTGTAGCGGACGGTCTCGGTGGCGGTGCCGTCGGGCTCGATCTCCTCCAACCACAGGGTGCGCCGAAGCCGTCGCAGGCGGCCGTCTCGTCCGTCTCCAGGGGCCACCACTCGTGCAGGGTGCGGATGCCGAACAGCTCGCGCAGCCGGGCGTCCATGCCGCCGGGCCTGACCCGGTCGTCCTCGTCGGCGACGCCGGTGAGAAGCCGCAGACGAGGGTGCCGCCACCGCGCGCGTAGGCGAGGAGGTTGTCGATCGCCGCGTCGGTGAGCGCGTAGAGCTGGTACGACGACCGCCTTGTACGGGGTCAGGTCGTGTTCCGGGTGGGCGAAGTCGGTGGTGAGGTGGGCTCCCCGCAGTGCGCGGTGCCAGGCGCGAGGACGTCGGTGTAGTCGAAGCGGGTGGAGAGGCGGCCGTCCTGGGCGCCGGCCCACCAGGAGTGCCAGTCGTGCAGGACGGCGACGTCGGCGGTGACGTGCTGTCCGCCGCGGTGCGGGCCGAGCTTCGCGAGGTCGGCGCCGAGCTGCTTGACCTCCTGGTACGTACGGCCTTCCGCCCCCGCATGGAGACCATCGGAGTGGAACTTCTCGGCGCCCTGCCTCGACTAGCGCCACTGGAGTAGCAGACGGCGTCGGCGCCGCGGGCGACGGCCTGGAGGGACCCATGGCGGTTGAGGCCACGCGGCTTGGGGTGGTTCACGCCGCGCCAGTTGACTGGCCCGGCCGCCTGTTCCATGACATCCACGGGCCATGCCTGGGAGCGGGTCATGTCCTGGACCAGGGCGCCTTCCTGGGCGCCGAAGGAGTCGCGCGGGCCGGGGGTAGAGGTCGACGGAGACGACGTCCTCCTCCTCGGCCCAGCGCCAGGCGTCCTGGCCGGGACCAGAGCGGCATGAAGTTGGTGGTCACCGGCAGGTGCGGGGTGTGGCGGCGGACGATGTCGCGTTCGGCGACGTAGCACTCCAGGAGCATGTCGGAGGTGAAGCGCCGGAAGTCGCGGGCCTGGGTCGGGTTCTTCGGGTAATGGGTGCGGCGGGCCGGCAGGACCTCCCGCCCAGTCGCCGTAGCCCTGGCTCCAGAAGGCGGTGCACCGGGCGGTGTTGAGGGCGTCGAGGGTGCCGTAGCGGTCCTGGAGCCAGCGGCGGAAGCGGGTGGCGGCCTCGTCGCCGTGGTCGTAGGTGCAGTACTCGTTGATGTCCACATGGTGAGGGCGGGATGGCCGGCGTGGCGGGCGGCCAGGGCCTCGGTGATGGCGGCGGGCGTGGCGGCGGTAGGTGGCACCGGAGTGCGAGAGGTGCTGCCGGCCGCCCCACCACTCGGTGCGGCCGTCCTCGTCGCGGGGCAGGGTGTCCGGGTGGAGGTGACCCAGCCAGGGCGGGGGCGAGGCGGTGGGGGTGGCGAGGACGACGCCGATGCCGCCTGCGTGCATCAAAATCCATCAGGCGGTCCAGCCAGCCGAAGTCAGTGGACGCCGGGGCGTGGTTCCAGCTCGCCCAGGAGAAGACGCCGAGGGTGACGGAGTTGACGCCGGCGGCCCTCATCAGGCGGACGTCCTCGTGCCAGGTCTCCTCGGGCCACTGCTCAAGTAGTAGTCGCCGCCGTAGAGGATGCGGTGGCGGGTGGCGTCCGACAGGTTCGGCATCAGCGGGGCTCCCCGTACTGGACGCCGCGTCCGTTGCGGGCGAGGTAGACGCGGCCGTACACGCGGGGGTCGCCGGTGATGGTCTCGCCGGTCCACCCCCACTGGTGGTGGTCGTCGTTGATCCGCGGTCCAGCTCTTCGCCTCGTCGTCGGAGCGGTAGACGGCGGTGATGGCCTCGGTGGAGCCGACCTGGTAGATCGCCGGATAGCCGGCGCCGTCGGCGGCCTTGCCGAAGCCGAGGGTGTGGGAGGCCCAGCAGCTGTCGACCTTGGTGAAGGTGACACCGCCGTCGGTGGAGCGGTGCCGTGTCGTTCCATTTCGTGCTCAGCCACAGGTCGCCGCCGCGGCCGGGCGCCGCGACCAGCTTGAACTGGGCGTCTCCGGCGGGCAGACCGGTGGCGCGGGCGGTGAAGGTGCGGCCGCCGTCGGTGCTGGCGAGCAGCGTCCCCGTGTCGGTGTCGTACGCGTAGAGGAGCATCGGGTCCACCGGGTCCGCGACCGGCGTGGCGCCCTTCGGGAAGGAGGGGACCTCGGACCAGGTCGTGCCGTTGTCCGCCGAGCGGTGGGCGGATACCTGGTGCCGTCCCAGTGCACGAAGGACCACAGCAGCACACTGCCGTCGGCGTTGGTGGCGATCGGTCCCGGCGCGTCCTTGGCGATGCCGGGTTGGGAGGCGAAGGTGTGCCCAGGTGATGCCGCCGTCGTGCGAGTACCGCGCCGTTGCCGTGGTCTCCCCAGCCCGCCCGGACCACGTACGCCGGTCTGCGTGCGGCCTGCGCGAGTCCGGTCGCCGACCCGGACACGGGGTTCGTGGCCATGCCGCGCGCCGGGGACGCGGTGAGCCGCTCGTGGTACATGACGCCGATGTCCCGTGAGCCGCTGAGCAGGTGTGCCCGCCCGCGCGGGGGCGAGATCAGCTGGGTCACGGACGCCTCCTCCAGGCCGCGGATCCGCGGGGCCCAGTGGCGCAGATCGCGGGTGCCGTAGAGGGTGGCGCCGGTGCCGTACACGAGGTGCTTCGAGTCGAAGGGGTCGAGGGCGACGGCCTGGATCCACCAGCCGAACTTGGGCCGCTCCTCGCCCCACTTCAGGTACGGGGTCTCGGAGACGTCGAGGACGGCCGAGTCCTTCAGGGACGTCCACGTGCGGCCGCCGTCGGTGGTCCGGTACAGGGTGTCGATCGCCGCCCAGCGGTTGTTGGTGGAGACGACGACGGTGCCGGGGCGGCGGGCGTCGACGGCGACTCCGCCGTAGCCGAAGCTGTCGGCGGAACCGTCGGGGTGGTGCCGCCGGGCTCGACGGGCGTCACCTCGGCCCAACGGTCGCTCGTAGTGCGCAGCTTGTGCACGCTGCCGGTGGACTGGCCGTTCGGGCCCGGCGCGTCGGCGTACGTCACGTACAGCTCGCGGGTGTGCCGGTCGTACGCGGCGCGGACCGGGACCGTGGCCGCGGTGCCGGAGGGCTGCCCGGGGACGGGCTGCCAGGTGGTGCCGTCGGGTGTGCGGAAGAGGTTCGGTGCGGTGCCGTCGGCGTCGCCCCAGCCGGCGTAGACGGTGCGGCGGGCGGCGACGAGGAGGGTGACGCCCTGGCCGGTGGCGCTCGGGGTGGCCGGGAAGCCGGTGGCGGGGGCCCAGGTGGCGCCCCGGTCCGTCGACTTCCACAGGCCGTCGTGCCGGGTGCCCAGCCACAGGGTGTCGCTGTCGCGCGGGTCGACCAGGAGCCGCTCGCCGGTGCCCCGGCCGTCCTCGTTGGCGCCGAGCTTCACGGTGAGGTCGGTGCGCTGCCAGGTGGCACCGCGGTCCTCGGAGCGCAGGATCGCGCCGTTGCCCGCCCAGTCCTGCGCGTAGGTGCCGCAGGCCAGGTAGAGCCGGTCCGGGTGGGCGGGGTCGACGGCCATCGCCTCGACGCCCAGGAGGTTCCAGTCGTCCCAGCCGAGGTGGTCCAGGAGCGGCACCCAGCGGGCGGCCCGGTCGTCCCAGCGGTAGGCGCCGCCGATGTCGGTACGGGCGTAGGCGAGCCCGCGGACGCGGGGTGGAACAGGACGCCGGTGATGAACCCGGTGCCGCCGATGACGACGTTGCGCCAGCGGTAGGGACGGGCTCCGTCGGGGTAGTTTGGCGGCCCGGGCGCGCCCGGGGGCGAACGGAACGGCGGTGAGCGGCGGCGGCCGCGGTCCCGGCGAGTACGGCACGCCGGCTCAGGGGGACGTGTGCATGACATACCTCGTTCTGCGAGAGTCGGAGGGACAGCGACTCGGGGGCGCGGGGCTGTGCCGGCCCGCGGCCTGGCCGCGTGGGCGCGACAAGCCACGACGGCACCGCGGCACCGCGGCCGAGGACATCGCACGAGCCGCGTGACCGCTTGCGGGTCAGCCCTTGACCGCCCCCGTGAGCATCCCCTTCTTGAAGTGACGCTGGACGAACGGCGACAGCACGGCCACCGGCAGCAGTGCCATGACCATCACCGCCATCTGGATCGCGAGCGCGGACAGCTCCCCGGTGTTGACCTGCGCCGACAGCCCGACCGGTCGTTCCTGCTTCTGCACCAGCTGGATCATGACGTTCTGGAGCGGCATCATGTCCTGGTCGGTCAGGTAGATCGACGCGTTGAACCAGGCGCTCCAGTAGCCCACGGCGTAAAACAGGGCGATCACCGCGAGGACCGCGCGGGAGAGCGGCATCACGATCTTCCACAGGATGCGCCAGTCACCGGCGCCGTCGATGCGGGCGCTGTCGATCAGCTCCTGCGAGATGTTCATGAAGAACGCCCGCAGCACCAGGATGTTGAACACGCTCACCGCGCTGGGCAGGATCAGCGCCAGGTAGGTGTCCGTCAGCCCCAGCGCCTGCACCAGCAGATAGGTCGGGATCAGGACCGGCCCCGAAGAACATCGTGGTGAGCAGGGCCATCAGGAGCCAGCGGTGCCCGAGTGATCCGCTGCGCGACAGGCCGTACGCGCTCAGCACGGACACCGCCATGCTGAACAGCGTGCCGACCACGGTGACGCCGATGCTGACCAGGGCGGCGCGCTGGACCTGTCCGCCGCTCAGGAGTTCCTGGTAGGCGACGAAGGTGATGCCCTTGGGGATCACCACCAGGCCGCCGGCCTCGTCGATGGTCTTCTTCGACTGGAGGCTGGTGACGACGACGATCCACAGCGGGAAGACGATGCCCAGGCAGGCCAGGGTCAGGACGAGGCCCTTGCCGGCCTGTCCGGCCTTGGAGGGTTCCTCCTCCCACACCGGGCGCGGCGGGGGCGGCCCAGGGGCTGGGCTTCCTCGTGGCCGGTGTGTCGTCGGCCGTCGGGTCGTCGGCCTGTGTGTCGAGGACGGCGCTCACTTCTTGTACACCCCCTGCTCGCCCATGAGGTGGGCCACCTTGTTCGCCGTCAGCACCAGCGCCAGACCGACGATGCCCTTGATGAGGCCCGCGGCGGCGGCGTAGCTGAAGTCCTGGTTGCGGATGCCGTTCCACCACACGTAGGTGTCGAGGACTTCCGAGGCCTCGACTACCCACCGCTTGTCGTTGGAGCAGCAGTTGCTCGAAGCCGACTGTGAGGGCGTCGCCGACGCGCAGCACCAGCAGCAGGGCGATCACCGGGCGCAGGGCGGGCAGGCGTGATGTGCCACATGCGCCGCCAGCGTCCCGCGCCGTCCATGGCGGCGGCCTCGTACAGGTCGTTGGAGACGGCGGAGAGCGCGGCGAGGAACACGATGATGCCCCAGCCGGCGTCCTTCCAGATGGTCTCGGCCGTGACCAGGTACTTGAAGACCTCGGGGTTGGTCATCAGGTCGAAGCCCTCGTAGCCGTGTTCGCGGAGGGTCTGCGCGATGATGCCCGCGCCACCGAAGATCTGCATGAAGACGGTGACGACGAGGACCCACGAGAAGAAGTGCGGCAGATACATGATCGCCTGCGCGATCGCCCGGACCCGGGGGCCTGACCACGCTGTTGATGAGCAGCGCGAGCATGATCGGGATCGGGAAGTAGAGCACCAGCTGGAGGAAGAACAGCACGAAGGTGTTCCGCACCGCGTGCCAGAAGGCCGAGTCCGCGAAGATCCGCTCGAACTGCTCGAAGCCGATCCACGGGCTCTCGAAGATGGCGACGAAGCCGTTCTCGCTGAGATACGGGTCGTAGTCCTGGAAGGCGACCACGTTGCCGAGGATCGGTATGTAGTTGAAGACCAGGACCAGCAGCAGCGCCGGCAGCGTCATCAGGATCAGGGTGCGGTCGCGTCTGAATCTGAGCCGGAGGCTCCAGCCTCCCGCGCGCTTGCCGCCCTTGACCCCGGCGGGCCGCTCCGGGTCCGCCGCGGGGTCTTCTCGGGGGTCTTCGCCTCGGTTCTGCTCCGAGGCACCGTGCTGTGCGACACGGCCTTCTCCTTGCCGTCGGGCCTGTGCCTGGGGTCAGTTCGTGGTGCCGTTGTCGCCGTTGGAGCCGTTGTCGTCGAGCAGCTTCTTGTACCAGTCCCGCAGGCCGTCGCCGCCCTTCTCCTTCCAGTCCGACACCGCCTGCTGCACGTCGCTGATCTTCTTGCGGCCGCGCACGACGTCGTCCTCCAGCTGCTCGAAGTCGTCGGCGAGGTTGGCCCAGCGGGGTGGGCTCGGTGACGGTCAGCCCGAAGAAGGAGGACTTCTTGGTGAAGGCGCCCATGCGCTGCTGCCACTCGACCATGCCCCGGGTGACCTCGGGGAGGTCGGGGTAGGCGATGTACGGGGCGGGTTGCCGGTGTAGTCGAAGGCGCCGTTGACCTCGTTGACGCCCTGCTGGGTCTTGACCGGCAGGCCGCTCTTCAGGTCGTAGTCGGTGCCCTCGACGCCGTAGGCGGTGAGCATGAACTCCTTGGTGCCGTACGGCGCGGCACAGTAGTTGCAGAGGCGAGGAAGTCCTTGATCTGCTGCTTGCCCGCCTTCTTGCTGGCGAAGGGTGAAGATGTTGGCCGGCTGGACCGCCCACAGCGTGGGGGTCGCCGCCGTCGGCGCCGAAGATGTCGAACGCGGCGATGTCGAAGTCCGGGTTCTGGGTGCGCTGTTCGGCCGTCTTGCCCCACCAGTCGGAGATGTTCTGGTTGTAGACCAGGATCTCCCCGGCGGTGAGCCGGTTGCCGGCGTTGCCGCCCGCCTTGCGCCTGCACCGCGTCGGGGTGGACCACCTCGGCGGCGTACAGCGTTCGTGTCCACTCCAGGGCTTCGAGGTACTCGTCGGTCTCGATGCGGTTGACCAGCTTGTCGCCCTCCAGGTTCCACCAGCGCCTTGTCGCTGCCGGAGAGGACACCGAAGATGTTGAACGCCGTCCACTTCATGTCGTCGCAGGCCCAGAGCTCGGACTTGGCGTCGGTGGCCTCCTTGGCCCAGGACAGGAACTCCTCGGGGCTCTTCGGGACGGAGTAGCCCTTCTTCGCGAAGGTCCCTGCGGTAGAGCGGGGCGATGTCGGTGACGTACGAGGCCGGCATCGGGACCGCCCGGAGCACGCCGCCGAAGATGCCGCGCTGCCAGGCCTCGGTCGGGACCGCGGCCAGGTTCCGGGTAGTCCTTGACCTTGTCGCCGGACAGGTAGGGGCCGAGGTCCGCGAACTTGGCGTTGACGGCGCTGGGGATGCGGCCGTTGAGGTTCCAGCCGGGGACGACCACGACGTCGGGGATGTCGCTGGAGGCGAGGACCGCGCCGAGTTTCTGGTCGTAGGTCACGCCGTCCTGGTTCTGCCAGGCGACCTCGACGCCGGTGGCCGCGTTCATGGCCGTGTAGTACGGGTTGTCGGCCCTTGGGCGGGTGCCCCAGAAGGGCGCCATGACCGAGAGCTTGCCGCCGCTGCCCAGCTTCTTCGGCACCGACGTCTTGAGCTCGGCCGTGGGGATCGCTGGTGAAGCCCGCCGCCGATCCGTTCTTGGCGGGGATGTCCGGCGTCACGACGTTCGACGCCACGAAGGCCGGAAGGATCTTCTGCGCGTCCTTCCCCGACGTGGTCCCCTCCTTGCGGTCGTTCTTCCCGCCCCCGCCGCAGGCGGAGAGCAGCGGCATCCCCTCCCGCCACCGCTGCGGTGGCGACCGCCGGAGGCGAGGAACTTTCTCCGGCTGGGGCCGGAGGCGGCGTTCGGCGTCATTGCGTCAAGCCCTTCGTGGCGCACCAGGACACCCGGCGGTGGCCGTCGGCTGCGGTGTCTCGAGTGGAACTGGCTGAGCTGAAGCGGTCGTCGGAGGAAGGCCCAGGTCCGTCGCACCTCAAGGTGCGTCAGGTGCACTTCCGGATGTGAGCCTCGTAGTCGAAGCGCTTCGATGTTGCTGCGAGGTTAAGTGAACGCCTGGGGGTGCACAGAGTCGCTTCCAGAATTCCTCCGAGGTATCGGGAGGGCGAGGTCGGCCGAACCAGCTCATGTGACGCTTGGGTTGCGGTGAGAAGTCGGAGGTGATGCGCGGAAGTGACGAGCACCACCCCCGGGTCGACTGAGCATCAAGCGCTGAAAGCGCCTGGCGCTCCATCGCAAGGGAACTCCACGGGACCGCACCCACGCCGCCCACGCCGCCTTTCCGTGATCCGCGTCTGCCGTTCGCGAAGCGGTCGACGACCTGATGTCGCGGCTCACGCTCGACGAGAGACCGGAGTTCCTGCACCAGTTCGGGCCCGCCATGGAACAGCTCGGCATCGCCGCCTTCCGCACCGGCCAGGAGGCGCTGCACGGCGTGGCCTGGATGGGCCGGCGACCGTGTTCCGCAGGCCGTGGGGATCGGCGCCACCTGAAACGAGGACCTGGTGCGCCGGGTCGGCGAGGCGGTGTCCAGGAGCTCGGGCGATGCGCACCCGCGACGACACGTCAGCCTCAACGTCTGGTCCCCGACCGTGAACCTACTGCGCCACCCCTGTCGGGCCGGAACGAGGAGGGCTACTCCGAGGACCCGGACTCACCTCGGCCATCGCCACCGCCTACCGCACCGCGGCCTGCCGGCGAGCATCCGACGTACTGGCGCGGCGCCCGTCCTCAAGCACTGGCTCGCGCACAACAACAGACCGACCGGGACACGTCCTCGGCGTCCGTCGCCCCCATCCTGAACGAGTACGACCTGCGTGCCTTCCGCGAGACAGGTCGAGGCAGGCGCGGTGGCCGGGGTGATGCCGGCGGCACACCTGGTCAACGGCCGCCCCAACCACGTCTCCCCGTACCTGAACCGGCAGCTGCGCGCTGGACGGAGGCCGATCTCCTGGTCTGCTCGGACGCGGGCGCCCGTCCAACCTGGTCGACTCCGAGCACTGCGCCGACACCCCGAGGAGGCGACCGCCGCCGCGCTGCGGGCCGGGGTGGACATCGCCGACCCGGCACGGACTCCTCGAGGATCGTCGCCCGCGTACGGGGCGCCCTCGACCAGGGCCTCCTCACCAGAGCCGACATCGACGCGGCCGTGCGCCGGCAGCTGTCGGTCCGTTCCGGCTCGGCGAGTTCGACCCAGGGCGACCCGTACGCCGTCACCGCGGAGACGCGGCCGCCGGCTTCGAGACGCCGGAGCACCGGGCGCTGGCACTGGAGACGGCCGAGCAGGCGGATCGTCCTGCTCAAGAACGACGGCGTGCTGCCGCTGGCCCCCGGCGCCCGGGTCGCGGTCGTCGGGCTGCTCGCCGACGAGTGCCAGCTCGACTGGTACAGCGGCACGCTCATCCACCGTTCACCCCGCTGGAGGGCCTGTACGAGCGGTTCGGCGCCGAACGCGGGAGCTTCGCGGAGGGCGTGGACCGGGTCCGGCTGAACCGCCGCGGTACGTTCCTGCGATGCTCCCGTCGGACGACTCCCCGGCGACGCGCGCGCGGCACCGGGCGCCCTCGACCCGGCCCCTGCTGGCCGGCCGCACCGACCTGCCGCCCCTCACCACCGACGCCACGGCACCGAACTCGCGCTCGTCGACTGGGGCGGGGCGTCCTCACCCTGCGCGCACCCGACGGCCACTACCTCTGGTCGCCGAGGACGGCTACCTCCGCGCCTCCGCCGACCAGCCCGGCGGCTGGGTCGTGCAGGAGACGTTCCCCCTGGAACCCCACGGGAACGGGCACCTCCTCCAGCACGCGGGAACGGGTCGTGCGTCCATGTCGCCGCCGACGGCGTGAAGGTTGCCGCCTCGGACCCCTCCGTGGAGACCTCCTCGGCCCTTCCGTGGAGGCCACCTCCGAACGCGAGGCCCAGGAGGTCTTCGAGCTGGTCGTCACCGAGCGCGGCGAGGACGCGGTGACGCGCCGTGGCGGCGGAGAGCCGACGTGGTCGTGGTGGTGGCGGGCAACGACCCACATCAACGGCCGGGAGACCGAGGACCGTACGACCCTGCAGGCTGCCCGACCACCAGGAACACCTGCTGCGCGCGGCTCGCGCCGCCAGCGAGCACCGATGCTGACGCTGGTGTCCGCCTACCCGTACGCCGTCGACGCGGAGGTGCTCCCGGCGGTGCTCTGGACCCGCACGGCGAGCCAGGCGGCCGGCACCGCGCTAGCCCGGGTCCTGGCCGAGGACGTCTCCCCCGCCAGGCGCTCCCGCGGACCTGGTACGCGGACGACGCCGACCTGCCGGACCTGCTCGACTACGACGTGATCGGCGGCCGCCAGACCTACCTGTACTTCGAGGGACGCCGCTGTTCCCCTTCGGGCACGGTCTGTCGTACGCGTCCTTCTCGTACGCGGACCTGGCGACGCGCGGGTGGCGGACGGGGAGGTGTCCGTGTCCTTCACGGTCACCAACACGGGAGCCGTCACCGCCGACGAGGTGGTGCAGCTCTACGCCGCGCCGGGGCCCCGTCGGTCCCGCGCCCGCGCCGCGAACTGCTGGCCCACCGCCGCATCACCCTGCCCCCGGGGGCCACGGCGCGGCTGGCCTTCGAACTCCCGCTGTCCGCCTTCGCGTTCTGGGACGTGGCGCACGACCGGTGGCGGCTGGGCCGGGCCCGTACGCCCTGCTGGCGGGTGCCTCCAGCCGAGGACGTCCGTCTGTCGGCCACCCGTGACACTCGACCGGCGAGCCCGCCGCGCCGCCGCCCGGTCCGCGAAGCAGGCCTGGCGGCCGTCGACTTCGACGATCAAGAGCGGCACGGAGATCGTCGACCGGACCCGGGCCACGGACGACGCGGTGACGCCGGTGGCGGGCGGCGCGGGCCAACTGCTCTACCGCGACTGCGACTTCGGCCCCTAGAGTCACCGGGGTGACGGTGACGGTGGCGGGGAGCGAGGGCACCGTGGAGATCGCCCTCGACGGCGGCAGGTCCTGGCGGTGCGGATCACCGGACGCGCCACACCAGGACCGTACGACTACGTGGAACTCGGCGCCGCGCGCTGACGGCCGGGGGCGTTCTGACGATCTCCGCATCCGGACTGCGCGGCTCTCTGCGGCTCGCGCACGTCAGCTTCTCCAGTTGAGGGTCGGAAGGCCGGCGAGGACGGGCCCGGCACGGCGGGTGTCTACCGGCGCCGGGCCCCCGGCGCCGCCACCGCGCAGACCAGGCCCAGCTCATGGGGCGGCGATCCACGGCCTGGGCCCAGTCTCGCGCAGTTCCAACTTGGCGAACAGCCGGTTGATGTGGGTCTTCACCGTGTGATCGGTGATGGTGAGGCGGCCCGCGATCTCCGCGTTGGACAGACCACGCGCGATCAGGGTCAGCACCTCCGTCTCCCTGGCCGTAGGGTCGTCGCCGAGTGGACCGGCAGCCGTGACGCGCGCGCGTGGACGAACTCGGCGATCAACCGCTTGGGACCCGGGCGAGAGCAGGGCGTTTGCCGTCCGCCTACGGACCCGCGTGCGGCAGTTCCGGGAAAGGTGGCGACCTTGAGGGAAGCCGCCGGCCCCGGCCGCGAGCGCGTCGTTCACGTACTCGTCGAGCCGAAGGTCGTCGGCATCAGGACCTTCGTCCCGGCGCCGCCGGACGTGACCCGGGATCTCGCTTGGGCCGCCTCGATTCCGTTCTGTGCGGCATCGGATGTCGAGGAGGAGTGCGAGGTCGGGGCGGGTCTGGCGATCCGCACGCTTGTACCGTCCTCGGCCTCACCGATGATCTCGATGTCCCCTGGGTGCCCAGAAGTTCTCGAAGCCGGTGCGTACGGACCACCTGATTAAATGGACGACCAGTACCCTGATCCTCGTCGTCCTCCTTCTCTCGCTCTCCATGGGTGTCACCCGGCTCCCCAGGAGTCCGCCTCCACCACGGGAAGCCCCGCCGTCCGGTGCCGCGCCGCGCCTGAGCCGACGCGCCGACCAGCGCGGCCCGCTCCCACCTCCAGGTCGAACCGTGGCCCCGTACTCGGGACGCCTGTTCCGGAGTCCGGACGGGCATCCAGCAGGATCCGTCGTCGTGAATGCGCAGCGTGAGCAGCCGGTCGGCGCCGTAGTCGACCTCCACCACCGTACGGGCGCAGGGCGCGTGCTTGCGTGCGCTGGTCGGCGCCTCCTGGGTGATCCGGTAGGCGGACGCTCCCACGCGGCGGGCAGCGCCAGCCGCTCCGGTACACCTTTCAGTTCAGCACGCCGCCCACCGCCCGGTGCTGCTCCACCAGTTCGGCGGTGTGGTCGAGGGTCGGCTGCGGGGCGGTGAGGGGCCGTATCGCCCTCGGAGGTGCGCAGGACGCCGAGGAGGCGGCGCAGTTCTGCCATCGAGAGCGGGCCGTGGTGGCGATCTTGCTGGAAGCCCTCGCGGCCTTCGGGAGTGAGTCCGAGGGGGTGGTGTAGGGTGGCGCTCTCGGCCTGGACGGCGATCATCTGACTCAGTGCCGAGACGATGTCGTGCAGCTCGCAGGCGATGGCGGCCCCTCGGCCTCGGCGGCCTGCTGTCGCTCCATCGCGATCAACTGGGCCTGGGCGAGGTGCCGTTCGGTGCGGGTCTCTCCCGGGAGCGGACCGCGTCGCCCATCATCACGGCCCCGAAGACGACCACGGTCAGCAGGAGCGACTCGGCAGAGCAGGCTAGGCAGGCCCTTCTCCCAGAGCGCGGGCACCGGCGAGTTCCATCCGCGACCAGGTGTTGATGTGCACCAGGTTCACGCACAGGGCGCCGAGCGCGCCGCCCGCGACGGTCACGGCGGGGTGCAGTACCGGTGCCGGCCGAGCGAGTAGCAACCGACGAGCCCGCTCGCCCACGATCAGAGAGGTACAGGTTGACGTCCCCGGCGGACCCGAGAGCCCCGCCGCGACCGTGAGCACCGCGACCGGCAGGAAGGACCGCCGCCACATCAGCGAGGCGGCGGACACGGCGCCCCGACCGTGGTCGTCACGGACCCGGGAATGACGATCAGCTCCGTGACCGCGCCGGCGGTCAGGACACCGCCGGTGGCCCAGGGGTAGGCGGGTGGAAGATCCAGGCGCGGAACCGCCGCTGAAGCGACGTACTCATGCGCCCATGATCCCGGCCGGGGCGGCGCGCGTCACCGCTCGGGTCGAGTCCGCGGGCGGATGTCGTACCACGCGGGTTGAGTCCCAGGTGCGGAGCCTCCCGGTTGACGCCGTCCGGCCCGGCGGATTCCTAGCGTCGACGGACGCGAGGAAGACCCTTGAGGAGCATGCCGCGACGTACGCCGCCAGGCGCGTCGAACGGTATGCGTGGACCGGGTGCGCGGTCGTCGCGCCGGGGTTCGCGATGGCGTCCGGCCTTCCGGGGCCCGCACCGGGTGTGGGGGTGGGTGGCGGGCGCGAGAGGTACGCGGCGGTGGCGGCGATCTGATCGTCCGGCTCCCGTCCCGCTCCCGCGGCCCGCGTCGGCCGCTATGCTAGGGGCCGCTGTCTCCGCCGCTGCTCGTCGGCTGGGTGGCGGCGGGCTGGGGCAAGTTGGAGGTGTCGCCGTCGTCGAACGGTCGGGGCTTCTGTTGCTCACGACCGGCAAGTCCGCGTCACCGACCCCGTGGCCGTGGCCGACTTCAACCCCTACCTGCCGGGGATGGCGCTCTTCGGCGTGCTGCCCGGGGACGCCCGCTGGTGGCTGGGGCGGCGCGTTCCGTCGCCTCCCTCGCCGCCGCCGGAGTGAACCGCTCCTGGCTGCTTGCCTGCCCGCACTGATCGCGCTGCCCCTCGCGGTGGGCGGGATCCGATCCTGCCGGTGGCCGGGCTGATGTGTCTCGGCGTGCCTCACTGCCGGGCAGGGGGCGTCCGGGCCGGGCGGGCCTGGCGCTCTCGGAGCCGCCGCCGCCCTCAAGTGGACCGCCTGGCCCGCGCTCCCGTGGCCCTCGCCCTGATCGCCGTACTCGGAGGCGGCCGGCCCCTGCGGTGCGCGGCCGTGGTGACCTGTCCACCGCGACGCGGCGGCGGTACTGCCCTTCACCGCTCGCCGGCCCCGCCGGCTTTACCGGGGTGTCGTCGCCTTCCCGCTCGGCCTGACCGCCACCGTCTCCCCCGCCGCGGAACCGCCGCCCGGACATCTGCTGGCGGTGCACCTCCCCGGCGGCGCGCGGTGATCGCCGTCGCGCCTCTCGGTGCGGCGCCTATAATCGCTCTCGCTAGCGGTGCGCCCTCCGTCGACGGTGGCCGGGCGGCGGCGGCGCGACTCGCGCTCGGCCTCAGCCTGGCGGCGGCCCTGATGCCGGCGACGCGCTTCCGGCTACCTGGTCTATCCGCTGGTGCTGGGCGTCTGGCCCACCGGTCGGCGGGCCCGTAGGCCGCTGCCTCCCCTCCGCGCGGAAGGCGGTCGTCGCATGAAGACGAAGCCCCTGCCCGCACCCTGATCGTCACCAACGACTTCCCGCCCAGGCAGGGTGCACCGAGACCTTCGTCCGGGAACTGGCCGACCGCTTCCGCCCGACGAGGTGGTCGTGTTCACCTCGGCACCGACAGCACCCGCACCACCGGAGGCACCGGCGGCCTCGGCGGAACCTGGCGGCCCCTTCCCGTACCCGGTGATCCGCCACCGTGCCCGCACCCTCCTGCCCACGCCCCGCGCCACCGCACACGCCGCGTCCGTGGCCCGCCGGTACGGCTGCGACCGGGGTGGTTCGGCGCGGCTGCGCCCTCGGGCTGATGGCGGGCCGGCTCCGGCGTACGGCGGGTGTCCGTACCGCCGTCCGCCACCACCCACGGCCACGAGGTGTGGTGGGCCCGCACCCCCGGCGCCCGGGGCCTGCTGCCGCCGCGTCGGCGCGTGGAGGTGGACACGCTGACCTGGCTGAGCGCGAGCACCAGGGGCCCCATCGAGGCGGCCCTCGCGCCCGGGACCCGAACCGTTCTGCCTGGTCCCCCGGCGTGGACACCACGGTCTTCCGCCCGGCCCTGGACGGCGGCCCGATCAGAGCCAGGTACGGCCTGGGCCGCCGCCCGGTGATCCTTTGCGCTGCCAGGCTGGTCCCGCGCAAGGGGCGCGGGACACCCTGATCAGGGCGCTGCGGTGGGTGCGCAGGGCGGTCCCCGACGCCGTACTGCTCCTGGTCGGCGACGGCCCGTACGCGCCCGCGCTCCGTCAACTGGCTTCGGCCGAGGGGTACTGGACTCGGTCGTCCTCGCCGGTGGCCACCGCCACGACGCGCTCCCACCGTTCTACGCCGCAGCCGACGTGTTCGCGATGCCCTGCCGTACACGCAGGCGCGGCCTGGAGGTCGAGGGCCTGGGCATCGTCTACCTGGAGGCCGCCGCGTCCGGGCTCCCGGTCGTGGCGGGCGACTCGGGCGGCGCCCCGGACGCCGTGCGCGACGGCGAGACGGGACATGTCGTCGACGGCCGCTCGGTGGCGGCGACGGCGGACCGTCTGATCCAGGCTCCTGCGCAACCCCGGGCTCGCCCGTGAGATGGGCGGGAAAGGACGGCACTGGGTGCGTACGGAATGGACCTGGGAGCAGTCCTTCGCGACGCTGCGGGACCTGCTGTCCCGGCCGGCGGGGACCAACCCCGGCTCCTAGGCGGTGGCTGTCGGGCGGTCCGCCGTGACCAGCCAGGGACGTGCTGCGCAGTCGGACCGCGCCGCCGGCCGCCTCGTGGCCGCGCAGATGGGCGGTGAGCGTGGCGGGCACGGGCCTGCTCGGGGTGCCGACCTGGCTCAGGAAATGCCGGCCGGGCCCGGTGTTCAGCAGGAACTCCGCCGCGTCGTCGGCTCCCTGCCCCGTGCCCCGTACGCCTCGACCCGGTCGACGGCCACGCCGGAGGATCCGGCCGCGGCGAGGACGGCGCGGATCCGGTCCGGGGACGCCAGGGAGAACATGCCGGGCAGCCCCGGGGTGTCGAAGTCGCCGAGCGGGAGGATCCGCGCAGCGCCGCCATGGCCGTCACCCAGCCGTTGAGCGAGGGATCGGCCGGGCAGACGAACGCCAGGCGTCCGCCGGGTCGCAGCGCGCGCCCGATGTTGCGGAAGGCCGCTTCGGGTCGGCGAAGAACATCACCCCGTAGCGGCTGATCGCCGCGTCGGACGAGTCCGGCTCGAAGGTGTGCCTGCGCGTCGCCCTGTGTGAAGGTGACGTTCGCGACGCCCTCCCGCGCCGCCCGGGCCCCGCGCCTCGGCCGCATGCGCGCCGGGACAGGTCGAGGCCCGTGGCGCCGCCTCGTGGTGTCCGGAGGGCGGCGAGGCGCGGGTCTGCCCGGAGCCGCAGCCGATGTCGAGGGTCCGGTGGCCCCCCGGTGAGCCGGCGGCGTCGGAGCAGCGCTCGTTGAAGCCCCCGTTCACGGCGTTCCACCGGTCCTGGTTGCGCGCCCAGTGGGCGCCTTCCGGGGCCGTTCCACGCCTGTGCCTGCTCGGTGTTGACGATCTCCGACACGAGTGCCTCCCGGATGCCTTACGGAAAGGGAGAATGGGCGATCACCCACAGAGTATGGGCGCGTTTCGCTCCAAACAGGGGCGTGCGCCCATACTGGCAATCCCCTTACGATCCGAGGGTCGCGCCGCTCACGGCGCCGAACGCCGGAAGGAAAAGAGGGCCATGGCACCCCGTGGAGTGGCGACGCCGGACGTGCGCGAGCGACTGTTCGCGGCCGCCGAACGGATCGTGGAGCGACGGGCCCGGCGCGCTCACCAGCCGGTCGGTCACCGCTGAGGCGGGCTGCGCCAAGGGGCTGCTGCACGCGCATTTGCGGGGCTCGACGAGTTCGTGGCGGAACTCTGCCTCGACCGCTTCGCCCGGACGACGGATAAGGCGCGGGCCATGGCGGTTCACGCCGGACAGGGCACGGTTGCCGGAAACCCGACGCGGTCGCCCGCTCGCTCGACGGCGGCGGCCCCGCTCTGTCGGGCCTGGTCATGACACGTCCGGCGGCGGCCCCAGGCGCGTCCGCGAGGCCATGAAGGACGGCGGCTCCGGCTTCGCCGCGATCCAGGAGGCGATAGCCGGCTACCTGGACGCCGAGCGAGACCTCGGACGGCTGCCGGACTCCGTCGACCCGCACACCGTGGCACTCGCCGTCGTCGGTACCGCGCACCACCTGCGCGAGCCGGCTGGCCGGGCGCCCCCGACCCGCGGCCGGCCATGAATCGGCTGGTGGCCGCTCTGGTGGGGGCTAGCCGACCAACCGGGCCGTTGCCCGTCCTGCGCTCCTGCGCCCCGGCCCGGGGAGAGGCATGCCGGTGGCGACGGCGGTCGGCGCGCCAGGTAGCGCCGACGGCCCGAACCCCCGCACAGTGGGTTCGGGCCGTCGGCCTTCTACGGTGTGGCTCCGGTCAGAGCGCGAGCCCCGTCAGGACCAGCACCCGCTCGTAGGTGTAGTCGTCCATCGCGTACCTGACGCCCTCGCGGCCGACGCCGGACTGCTCGGCGCCGCCGTACGGCATCTGGTCGGCGCGGTAGGAGGACGTCGCCGACGACGACGCCGCCGACCTCGAGGGCGCGGTGGGCACGGAAGGCGGTCTGCAGGTCGGTGAACACCGCCTGGAGGCCGTACTTTGGAGTCGTCGGCGACGGCGGCGAACGCCTCGCCTCGCCGTTCACCTTCTGCACGCTGAGGACGGGGCCGAAAGACCTCCTCGCAGGCGAGGTGATGTCGGCGGGGAGGTCGGTGAGGACGGTCGGGGGCGTAGGAGGCGCCGCCGCGCTTGCCGCCGGTGTGGAGGGTGGCGCCGGCCTCGACGGCCTCCTGCACCCACCGCCTCGACGCGCTCGGCGGCGGCCTCGCTGACCAGCGGGCCGACGTCCGTGGCGTCGTCGTTCGGGTCGCCGGTGACCTGGGCCTCGACGGCGGCGACGACGCGCGGCAGCAGGCGGTCGCACTGGTCACGGCGGCGTCGGCGATCACGCGCTGCACGGAGAGATGCAGGACTGGCCGCCCTGGTAGTTGGAGAAGGTCGCGATGCGGGTCGCGGCCCAGTCCAGGTCCTCGCCGCTCGCCCAGTCGCCGAGGACGACGGCCGCGCCGATGCCGCCCAGCTCCAGGGTGCAGTGCTTGCGCGGAACCGAGTCCATGATCGCGTAGCCGACCGTCTCGGAGCCGGTGAAGGAGATGACCGGCAGCCGCTCGTCCCGGACGAGGGCGGGCATCTTGTCGTTGGGCACCGGGAGGATGCTCCAGGAGCCGGCGGGCAGCTGGGTCTCGGCGAGCAGGTCGCCGAGGATCAGGCCGGAGAGGGTGGCGGGCGCCGGCTTCAGGAGGTGATCGGCGCGCCGGCCGCGATCGCGGGGCGATCTTGTGGGCGCACAGGTTGAGGGGGAAGTTGAAGGGCGCGATGCCGAGGACGGCGCCCTTGGGGAAGCGGCGGGTGAGGGCGAGGCGGCCCTGGCCGCCGGCGTCGCGTCGAGGCGCTGGGCCTCGCCGCCGTTGAAGCGGCGGGCCTCCCCGGCCGCGAAGCGGAAGATGGACACCGCGCGGCCGACCTCGCCGCGGGCCCACTTGATCGGCTTGCCCGTTCTCGGCGGGAGATCTGGCGGGCGATCTCCTCTGGTGCGCTCCACCAGGCGCCGGCTGACGTGGTCCAGGGCGGCGGCGCGGGTGTGGGCGGGGGTGGCGGCGAACTCGTCCCGTAACGGCGTACGCGGGCGGCCACCGGCCTCCTCGACTGGGCGTCGGTCGGCAGGCTCACCGTGCCGACCTGGCTGCGCCGGTCCCAGGGGACCCCGGCCGACGTCGAAGGTGGCCTCGCCGGTGGCCTGGCGGCCGAGCGAGCCAGGAAGGCGTGGGTGGAAGTCATTGTGGAGGTCCCGGCCCTCCGCGTTGGGGGTGAGGTGGTGGCCCACGGGGGCTAGGTCCACGGTAGGGGGGGTGCGGGGGAGGGGCGTTTGTCCGAGTCGTAGTGGTGGGGGGGGTGGGAGGTTCGACGTTGTGGCCATGTGCGGGGGCCGGGGGGCGTGGCTGGGGGCGGGTGGTTCGGACCCGAGGGGGCGGGGCCGGGGCCGGGGGGCCTGGTGGAGGGTTTCCGCCCCCGCCGCCCCTTCGCCCTGCCGCCCCTTCCCGTTCTTCGTCCCTGGGGGGCCGCGCCCCCAGACCGCTATCAAGCCTTGACGGCCTCGTCCTCGAACGCCGGACGGGCTGGCCGGCTACTCGGCCGACGTGGCCTTCAGGGCCAGGCATACAGCTCCATCCGTACGTCCGGGTCGTCCAGGAGCGGCCCAGATCCTCCTCCACCCGTCGCATGCGGTAGCGGAGCGTGGCGGTGGGACTTCGCCGAGTTCGGCCGCCGCCGCGCTCCACTGGCCGTGGCGGGACAGCCAGGCGCGCAGGGAGGCCACTCAGGTCGCCCCGGTGGCGTCGGTCGCGCAGGGCCCGCAGCAGGCCGTCGGCGAAGGCGCGCACCGCGTCACGGCGAGAAGGGGCGGACCGACCCGGCCGCCAGGTGCTCGTGCTCCACGCAGACGTCCGCGCCGGCGGGCCACCGACAGGGCCTGCTCGGCCTGCTTGTAGGCGCGGTGGACGCGCGATGGGCCCGGAGGGCGCCGAGAGGCCGATGACCGGCCCCTCCGTCGCCGCCTGCGTCGAGTACGCCTCCGGTGCCGGGCGGCTGGACTCCAGCGCCGAGGCGTACTCGACGCAGGCGGCGACCGCCGCGCCCCCGTCCGTGGCCAGCGCCACCAGCCGATCGCCCTCGGGAACGACCAGCACCGCCTCACCGGACCGGGCCGCCGCGGACTCGACGACCTCGGCGAGCGCGCCGAGCGGGTCGCCGTCGGTGTCGGCGGCGGCCAGCGCGGCGGCGGAGGGCCTGGTCTTGGGCGGCGGGCACGCTTGCGCTGCGGTCCGTGAGTGGGCCCGCGCGGCGGACGCCGACGCCGACTCGGCGACGATCATCCGGAAGGGCGCGTCCAGCAGGCCGCCGTACAGGCCCCCGGGCGATGCGCGCGTGGTCAGGTTCGCCGGCCAGCAGCATGCGCAGTACGGCGGCGTCGATGCGCAGCCCGGCCTCGTGCAGGGAGCGCGAGCGTTCCGTGGTGAGCGTCAAGGGCAGGGCGATGGCCGAGTGGACGGCGTACCGCTCGGCGGTGCCGAGGGCGGCGGCGGTGCCGACGGCGAGCGCGGAGCGGGGCCTGCGGGGAGGTGCCGAGGAGTGGAGTTCGACGCGGTCGGCGTTCTCGGGGGTGTTCCGGGTGCTCGGCTCCGCCGACGACGGAGGGGGCCGGCGCGGGGCGCTCGCGCAGCCGCTCCACGTCCGCCGTGAGCCGCGCGGCCCTGCGGCCCGCCCACTCCGGTGCGGCGGCGACGACGGCGCCCGGAGGCGTCGCGCAGCGCCGCCCAGCCGTCGACCTGCCCGGCCAGCGCGGCCAGCAGCCCTCGGGACCGTCGGTCAGGGCCCGCCTGGTCAGCTTGCGCTGGGCGGCGAACCCCGCGGTGACCGCGCGGTACTGGTCGGCGGCGATCGCGGCGGACACCGCCTTGCTGATGGCGAGGAAGGGGGTGCGGCGCGGCACCTCCAGCAGCGGCAGTCCCTCCTGCCGGGCCGCTTCGACCAGCGCCTCGGGGATGTCGTCGTAGCTTGACGCCGACGGCGAACCCGAGCCCCACCCACCCCGGCGCCCGCGAGCCGCTTCACGTACCGGGTGCATCGCCTCGGGGTCGGCGGCGTCCAACTTGAGCGCCGTGAACAGCAGGCAGTTCCCCGCCCTCCATGTAGGGCACGGGTCGGCGAGCTCGCTGACGTGTGCCCAGCGCACCGGCACGTCGAGGCGGTCCTCGCCCGCGCGCACGGTCAGTTTGAGCGCGGAGTGGTGGACGAGGGAGGCGAGCGCGTGGGGGGCATGGGGGCGCCGGGCCTTCGGTAGCTGCGTGGATGGGGGTGGTGGGCGTACGGTGAGGCACCCGTGATCTTGGCCGCCGCTTGGCCAGCGGAACGACCTGTGTCGATTCTGCCTCACTGTACGGTCCCCGGGCGCCCGCCCCGGACAGAGGTCCACCCGCGCAGGTCCACCAGGGATGGCGGCGCGTGCTCCGCCCTTGACGTGGTCAGCGACAGGCCAGCTCCGCGTGCCCGGCGGGCACGGCGTGCGCCAGCTCGAAGCCGACCAGCGCTCGCGTTCGATCCTGCCGCACGGTCACCGCCCGCGCGGTGGGGCGCCTTCCCGGTCCGATCACCCCGGCGCACCATGTGGACGGCCTTGCCGCGGGGGGAGTCTCGGCGATGATCTGCCGGTCGGTGACGTCCCGGGCCCCGGTCCACTCCTTGTCCCAACCTCGGCGAAGTCCTGCCCGTCCCAGGGGCAGCCCGGACAGCGCCATCCGGCAGCCGATGGACCCGAGCAGCGGCCCGCGCAACGGGCGCGGTACGTCGTCCAGGGTGCGCAGGGTCAGTCACGACCCCGGCGCCCGCGGAGCGCAGCCGCCGCACGCCCCGTACCGCCTCCGGCGTGACCACGCCGCTCGCGTCGTCCAGCACCAGGCAGGCGAACAGCGACCGGTCCTCCCGCACCGACACGCTCGCCGTGAACTGGGCGAGGATCAGCCGGGCCAACATCCGCGAGGCGTCCGCGTGGCCGCGCTGGGGCAGGTCGACGCGGACCCGCACCGGGTGGTCGAGGGCCTTGAGCGAGAACGGCCGGGACTGCCCCGAGGTGTCGAAGAAGGAGGCGAAGGCGGGGCCGGTCCAGCAGTGCCACCCGGTCGGCCAGCACGCCGCCCACGTCCCCGGGGTGGCCCATCTGCCGCTCGCGCGCGTCCAGCTCGCGCAGCAGCGACTCCTGCCCGGCCGCCCGCAGCCCCTCGCGCAGTTCGGCCAGCGGTCCGGGCGCTCCGTCGAGCATGCTGCTGCAGCTCCGGTACGCCGGGGAAGCGTCCGTGTACCGCGCGGAAGGGGCCGAGGAGCTGGGCGAGGACGGTGGTGGAGCGGCGGGTGTCGCTGCCCGGGTGGGGTTCGGCGAGGTCTCCGGCCAGGGCTTCGGCGAGCACGACCGCGCCTCGTCCGGGTCGGTCGTGCCGCCGTACAGGTCGAGGTCGTACACGGAGTCCGGGTTTCCGATCCGTACGACGACGTCGTAGGCGTCGGCCGGGCCGAGGTCCGCGCCCGCGGCGCCGACCACGACGACCGCGCCCGTCCGGCGAGCGCGTGCAGGCACAGCGACTCGGTGAGCGGCCGTACGACGCTGCCGGTCTTGCCGAAGCCCGCCGGGCCGACGGCGAGCAGGGAGAGGTGCCGAGCAGGTCGGGGCCGAGGGCGAGACCGGTGCCGCGGTAGGCGTAGGGGTTGCGGGCGTCGTCGGCGGCCGTGCCGATCCGCACCTGTCCGGTGACCAGGTCGTGCCGGGCCTGCCGGGCGGGCAGATCGCGGGCGCCGGACGGGTGCGGGCGAGGCGCCGGCGCCGTGGCTGAGCACCGCGCCGGTGAAGGTGGCGAGGCTGTGCCGGCCGTTGCGGACGCCCTGCCAGGCACGGGTGATGCGGGCGTGGTCGACGTCCCGCATGAGTCCCTGGCGCGCCTCGGCGGCGAGCCGTTCGGCGGCGTCGTGGGCGCCGGCGGCGCGCAGCGCGGGCCAGGCGGCGGGGTCTTTCTCGGGGGCGGGCGGGGGCCGCCGCCCGGGACGGCACGGCGCCAGGCGGGTGGGCCGTAGCGCCGCCAGATCTCGCTCCAGCGGCCGAGCCTGCCGACGCCGACCATGATCATCCCGGCGATCAGGACGTAGTAGGCGTAGACGACCACGACCGAGCCGAAGCTGTGCGGTTCGGCCCAGGAGTCCGGGATCATCGCGTACAGGGGCAGCAGCCACCAGCCGCCCAGGTACCCGTTCCACAGCAGCGACCAGATCAGCCAGCCGACGAGGAACGCGATCAGCGCCCCGCTCAGCAGCTGCCGCCCCGGCACCCGCTCGGGCTCCTCCTCCGGCGCGGCCGGTGCCCGAACCGCCACACGCCGGGCAGCGCCTCCGGACGCGGGGTGCGCAGCCAGGACAGGGAACGCGGAGCCGTCGGGCAGCGGCGGCACGCCCGGCGTCCCCGGCGCCCGCACCGGTCGCGGCGGCACCGACGGCACCTCGGGAGGCCCCGCCGGACGCGGCACAGGATCCGCATGCGTACCCCGCGCGTCCCGGTTCCCGTCGCTGTCCATCGCCCGCCCCCTGACCAGCCGCTCCGTCCACCATCAGCGAGCCAATCTAACGCCCTCCCAGGGGGAGTTCACCGCTTACGCGGCCGGGCCCGCAGCGACGGGTCCATATGTCGCCACGTCCACCACATGTCCATCGCGGACAACCGACACCGCCGACAACGCCCACATGGAGCATGCCAGCCCCCTCTCCCGGTCCTAGCCTGCGAGAAAAGAAGGCAAGCGTCCGTAAGATCCCACAGATCGCGCAAGACCCAGGAGCCCCCATGACCGCACTTCCGCAGGAGCGCCGCGTCGTCACCGCCATCCCCGGCCCGAAGTCGCAGGAGCTGCAGGCCCGCCGCACGGCCGTGGTCGCGCAGGGTGTGGGCTCCGTCCTGCCCGTCTTCACCGCGCGCGCGGGCGGCGGCATCATCGAGGACGTCGACGGCAACCGCCTGATCGACTTCGGTTCCGGCATCGCCGTGACCTCCGTCGGGGCCTCCCGCCGAGGCCGTCGTGCGCAAGGCCTCCGCGCAGCTCGCCGACTTCACCCACACCTGCTTCATGGTCACGCCGTACGAGGGCTACGTCGCCGTCGCCGAGGCGCTGGCCGAGCTGACGCCGGGCGACCACGCCAAGAAGTCGGCCCTGTTCAACAGCGGCGCCGAGGCCGTCGAGAACGCCGTCAAGATCGCCCGTGCGTACACCAAGCGGCAGGCGGTCGTCGTCTTCGACCACGGCTACCACGGCCGGACCAACCTGACGATGGCGCTGACCGCGAAGAACATGCCGTACAAGCACGGCTTCGGTCCGTTCGCGCCCGAGGTGTACCGCGTCCCGGTCGCCTACGGCTACCGCTGGCCGACCGGCGCCGAGAACGCCGGTCCGGAGGCCGCCGCCCAGGCCATCGACCAGATCGCCAAGCAGGTCGGCGCGGAGAACGTGGCCGCGATCATCATCGAGCCGGTGCTCCGGCGAGGGGCGGCTTCATCGAGCCGGCCAAGGGGCTTCCCGCCCGCCATCAGCCAGTTCGCCCAGGACAACGGCATCGTCTTCGTCGCCGACGAGATCCAGTCCGGCTTCTGCCGCACCGGCCAGTGGTTGCCCGCGAGGACGAGGGCATCGTCCCGGACCCGATCACCACGGCCAAGGGCATCGCGGGCGGTCTGCCGCCCGCCGCCGTCACCGGCCGCGCCGAGATCATGGACGCCGCGCACTCCGGCGGCCTTCGCGGCACCTACGGCGGCAACCCGGTGGCCTGCGCGGGCGCGCTCGGCGCCATCGAGACGATGCGGGAGCTGACCTCAACGCCAAGGCCAAGAACATCGAGGCGGTCATGAAGTCCCGCCCCACCGCCATGGCCGAGAAGTTCGACATCATCGGCGACGTCCGGGGCCGCGGCGCGACGATCGCCGTCGAGCTGGTGAAGGACCGCGCCACCAAGGAGCCGGGAACCCGGAGGCGACCGCCGCGCTCGCCAAGGCCTGCCACGCCGAGGGCCTGCTGGTCCTGACCTGTGGCACCTACGGCAACGTGCTGCGCTTCCTGCCGCCGCTGGTGATCGGCGAGGACCTGCTGAACGAGGGCCTCGACATCATCGAGCAGGGCTTCGCCCGTCTCTGAACGAGCGCGCGAAGGGGCGCCCCGAGCGAGCACGTGCGCGAGCTCCCGAACGCGCATCTGAGCCGCGTTTCGCACGCCTGGCGCGGCGAACCGCAGAGCGTGTGAAGAACGTGTGCGGGGTGGATGGCAGGACGCCGATGCCCCTGTCGTGAGCCCACCCCCTGTCGTAGGTTCTACGCAGATGAGATACACCCGCCCACAGGGGACTGTGGGCGGAATCTCAGGCCGAGGCCTCCCCAGCTTCGACCTGGTCGTGCCTCGCGCACACAACCGGAACCCAAGGGTTCGGGTCTCCTCACCGATCGGACGGTCGCCCGCCCCAAACCCCCGGGGCGCGCGGCGTTCCGGTCAGACGACCGCCGGCACCCGGGACGGTAGTTCACCGAAGGGCCGGCACACTCCCCCTTGTGCCGGCCCTTCGGTGCGTTCCTGCCCGCGGCCTCCCTCACGCTCGCCCGTGATGCGGCCCAGCAGGTCGCCCGCCCCACGATACCGCGGGTGGGCCGGGTGCAGACGCCGCTCGCAGTCGGTCAGCGCCCGCCGTACGGCCGTCCCCGCCTCGCTCGGCGCCCCAGGCCGTACAGGGCCTCGGCGGTGACCAGATCCAGGTACCCGCAGGCGTAGCGGGGCGGCGGCGGCACACCCGGCCGGCCCTCGGCCAGCGCCTCCTCGTAGCGGCCCTGGCCGTTCAGGGCTGCGCGCCAGCGTGGTGTACAGGACGCCGGCGGCGGGTCCGCTCGCCCGGGTCAGATTGCACGCGGTGACGGCCTCCGCCTCCTCGTGGCGGCCGAGTCCGCACAGCGCGGTGGCCAGGTGCTCCAGGGTGTTCAGCTCCAGCCCCGCCACCGGGGCTCGGTGGGCGATCCGGGTCAGCTCGCTCAGGATGCCGAGCGCCGCGGTCTCCGCCTCCGCGTACCGACGCAGGCCGGACAGGGCGATCACGCGGTTGCTGCGGGCGATCAGTCGGAGCATCTGCGAGTTGAGGCCGACCGGCTCCAGCTCCGCGATCAGCGCGTCCAGTTCGCTCAGCACATCGGCCGCGCGTCCGTGCGCTGACGGCCGCCCCCGTGGCCAGGACCCTCGCCTCCCAGTGCGGCGGGCGCCTGCGCCGAGGTCGTCGCGGAAGCGCGGCCAGGGCCCGTGCCTCGGCCTCGACCTCCTCGTACCGGCCCTGCGTGGTCATCGCCTTCAGCCGCGTGAAGGTCTCTCCCCCACTCGCTGTCCCGTGCCGTTCGTATGGTCGTCACGGGCGGCGAGACTACGCGGCGGCGGGCCTGCGAAGCTGGGCGTCATGCCGGTTTCCCACACCTCGTGCGCTGCTCGCCCTCCTCGCGCTGCCCGTCCTCCTCTTCGCCCTGATCACCTGGCAGGTCCTCGCCGACGGCCCGCTGATCGGGGCGGACGAGCGGCTGAGCAGGGCGCTCGTGCACCCGGACCGGCTCTCGAGCTGCTCGCCGACCTCGGCAACGTGCAGGTGGCCGTGGCCCGTCCTCGCCATCGCGCTGGCGTACGTCGCGTGGCAGGGCCGCGCCGGAGGCAGGGACCGCTGGTGGCTGCCGCCTCGCCGGAGTGCTGGCGATGGTCCTGGTACCGGCGCTGGTCGCCCCGCTGAAGGCGTGGACCGACCGCCCCGGCACCCCGGCGGTACCGCCGGCCGTCGGCTACTACCCTCCGGTCACACCGCCACCGCGGTCGTCGCGTACGGCGCGGCGACGCTGCTGCTCCTCGGACTGCTGCGCTCGCCGGCCGTCCGCCGTGTGCTCGTCGCGCTCTGCGCGGTCCTCGTCCTCGGTGCCTCCTACGGGCTGGTGCGCCGGGGCTACCACTGGCCGCTGGACGTGGTGGCCAGCTGGTGCCTGGGCGCGGTGCTGCTGGCCGCGGTCGCGCTGGTGGCCGGCCGCACCGCGCCGCCAGTCACCCGAAGTACGCGTCGAAGTTCTTCTGGAACTCCCCAGTTCGAGTGACGGTCCCAGTTGATCGACCACGTCATCGGGCCGCGCAGGGCCGGCCAGGTGCCGTGGGTCGCGTAGGAGCCGCAGTCGGTCTTCTTGGTCAGACAGTTCAGGGCCTCGATTCACCTCGGCCGGGGGACGTGGCCGTTGCCCGCGTTGGTGGAGGCCGGCATGCCGATGGCGACCTGGTCCGGGCGCAGGGGCGGGAAGACGTTGGCCGCGTCGCCCGCGACGGGGAAGCCGGTGAGCAGCATTGTCCGTCATGGCGATGTGGAAGTCGGCGCCGCCCATGGAGTGGTACTGGTTGTCCAGGCCCATGATCGGGCCCGAGTTGTAGTCCTGGACGTGCAGCAGGGTCAGGTCGTCGTCGCAGGGCGTGGATCACGGGCAGGTACGCCCCCGCCCTCGGGTCCCAGCCGCCCCACTTGCCGGTGCCGTAGTACTGGTAGCCGAGTTGGACGAAGAAGGTCTCCGGGGCCATCATCAGCACGAAGTCGTCGCCGTACTTCGCCTTCAGGGTCTTCAGGGCCGAGATGAGGTTGACGATGACCGGGGTCTTCGGGTTCCTGAAGTCCGTATAAGTCGGCGTTCAGGGACAGCGAGTGGCCCTCGAAGTCGATGTCGAGGCCGTCGGAGGCCGTACTCGTCGATGATCGCGGAGACGGACGAGACGAACTTGTCGCGGGCGACGGTCGTGGTGAGCTGCACCTGGCCGTTCTGACCTCCGATGGAGATCAGCACCTTCTTGCCGGCCGCCTGCTTGCAGCCCTGATCGCCGCCTTGAACTCGGCGTCGGACTCCACGTTCGAGCACTCGGCGACCGGGCAGCGCTCGAAGCGGATGTCGCCGGAGGTGACCGAGGTCGGGCTCCGCCGAAGGCGGGTCGATGACGTCCCAGCTGTCGGGTACGTCGGCCATCCTCGTACAGCCGGAGCCGTTGGCGAAACTGGCGTGGAGGTAGCGCGACCAGGGCGTGGGGCCGGAAGGTCCGGAGCCCCCGCCGCCGTCCGAGCCCTCCGTGGTGGTCGCCGTGACCGTGGCCGACCGCGCCGGACTCACCCGCGTCGTTGACCGCGGCGACCTGAAGGCGTACGCCGTCGAGGGGGTCAGGCCGGTGACGGTGGTGGAGGTGCCGGTGACCGTGCGGACCTTGGCGCCGTCGCGGTAGACGGCGTAGCTCGTGGCGCCCGGGACGGGTGACCAGGACAGGGCGACGCTGGAGGAGGTGACGGAGCCGGTCGTCAGACCGCCGGGGGCCGACGGGCTGACCCGTCTCCCCGCCCGGGCCGGTCAGCGAGATGTCGTCGGCGTGGTGGCACCGGTGCCGTACCAGCCGTGGGTGTAGATCGTGACCCTGGTGGTGGACGGGCCGGTGCGGAAGGTGGTGGTGAGCTGCCGCCAGTCGGGGGCGGACTGGGCCCAGGTGGAGACGTCGGTGGTGCCGGTGCCGCTCGCGCCGAGGTAGACGTAGGTGCCGCGGACGTGGCCGGACAGGGTGTACTGGGAATCCGGTTTCACGGACACCGTCTCGCGCGCAGCGGGCGTTGTCGGCGCCCGCCGGGGTGGCTTTCAGGGCCGCGGTGTCCGCTGCGGACGGGCGAGGTCACGGTCGTGCCCGCCGTGCAGGTCCAGCCGTCCAGGGCGGACTCGAAGCCGCCGTTGCGGGCGAGGTCCGCGTCGGCCTCACGGGCGGCCGACGAGAGCGCGGTCATACCGGACGCGGCGAGCGCGGCGGCGGTGAGCAGTGTGACGAGGGGGCGACGGGCGAGCGGTCTGGAGCGTTCCACAAGTGCCTCCGGACATGGGGGAGATGAGGAGGGTGGAGCGCGCCCAACTTGGTCCAGACCAATTCCGTTGTCAACCCCTCGCGCACTCACCCGCCGCCGCCCTCCACCGCCAGAGTCGCCGCCGCCTCGTGCATGGCCAGTTCGAGGAGCGACGGATCGGTGAGGGTGCCGGTCCCGTCCGGCGGGATCAGCCAGCGGACTCCGCCGGACGACCGGCGCGCCGGGTACGCCGGAGCCGCCGGGTACGGCACCACGATCGAGGTACCGAGCCCCGCCGTGCGGATCCCGGTGCCAAGCCAGCGGGACGCCGCGCCGGCCGGCACGAGGAAGCCCGTGCGCGCCGTCCCGAAGTCGGCGAGCACCGGGCCGGGTTGGTCCAGGACGCGGAAGAGCACGTCGAGGGGTCGGACAGCCGAGCCTGCCCGGCAGGATGAGCACGTCCCAGGCCTTGCCGGCGGGCAGCAGCGCGACTCCCAGGGTTGCGCTCCCATTCCGCGCCGGCAGGACTCCGATCCGGTGCGACGGATGCCAGCCACGCGACCGCCGTCTTCGCACCAGGTGGAAGACCTCTCCTCTCACTCGTGGACGCGGGGTGCGTCACGAGGGGAGAGGGAGGTCTCCCGGCAGGCATTACGCGGTTCACGCGGCGCCTCGTTGGGGTGACCGGGTCACACGCCCGCGCGACGGTACGCGGCTCAACTGTCGAAGCCGAGCCCCAGCTCGTCCATGGTCCGCAGCCACAGGTTGCGCCGGCCGGCCGTGCGCGTCCGCGCGGGCCAGCGACCACTTGGTGAGCGCGATGCCGGTCCAGGCGAAGGGCCGGGCGGGAACGGCAACGGCTTCCTGAGGACCATCTCCAGTTCGGTGCGCTCGGTGCGCTCCGCCCGACAGCAGGTCGAGCATCACCTCGGCGCCGAACCGGGTGGCGCCCACACCGAGGCCGGTGTACCCCGGCCGCGTACGCCACCTTGCCCTGGTGCGCGGTGCCGAAGAACGCCGAGAAGCGCGAGCAGGTGTCGATCGCGCCGCCCCAGGCGTGCGTGAAGCGGACGCCCTCCAGTTGCGGGAAGCAGGTGAAGAAGTGCCCGGCGAGCTTGGCGTAGGTCTCCGGGCGGTCGTCGTACTCGGCGCGCACCCGGCCGCCGTACGGGTAGATCGCGTCGTAGCCGCCCCACAGGATCCGGTTGTCGGAGGACAGCCGGAAGTAGTGGAACTGGTTGGCGCTGTCCCCGAGGCCCTGCCGGTTCTGCCAGCCGATCGACGCGAGCTGCGCGTCGGTGAGCGGCTCGGTCATCAGGGCGTAGTCGTAGACCGGGACGGTGTACGAGCGCACCCGCCTGACCAGGTTCGGGAAGATGTTGGTGCCGAGCGCGACCGTGCGGGCGCGGACGCCGCCGTACGGGGTGCGTACGGCCGCGCCGGCGCCGTACGGCTTCAGGGTGAGCGCCGGGGTGTTCTCGTGGACGCGGACGCCGAGGGTCGAGGCAGGCGCGCTTGAGGCCCCAGGCGAGCTTGGCGGGGTTGACCATGGCCACGCCGCGGCGGTCGAACAGGCCCGCGCGGAAGGTCGGGGAGTCGACCTGTTCCCGTACGGCCTCGGCGTCCAGGGTACTCGACGCCGTCGGCGGGGCCCTGGCGCGGATCTCCTCGTACCAGTCCTTCAGCTCCCGGGCCTGGTACTCCTCGGTCGCGACGTCGATCCCGCCGGTGCGTTCGAAGTCGCAGTCGAGGGAGTGGCGGGCGACCGCCGCCTCGATCTCGTCGAGGTTGCGGGCGCCCAGCTCCTCCAGCCGGTGGATCTCGTCCGGCCAGCGGGTGAAGGCCGTTGGACAGGCCGTGGGTGAGGGAGGCGGCGCAGAACCCGCCGTTGCGGCCGGAGGCGGCCCAGCCCACCTCGCGGCCCTCCAGCAGCACCACGTCCCGCCCCGGGTCGCGCTCCTTGGCGATCAGGGCGGTCCACAGTCCAGCTGTAGCCGCCGCCGACGACCAGCAGGTCGCAGGTGTCGGCGCCGGTCAGGGCGGGCTGCGGGCGAGGGCGGCCGGGGTCGTCCAGCCAGTACGCGACCGGCTGGGCGTCGGAAAGGGATTTCGTCCAGTCGTTGCTGCGGCTCATGGCACTCGGGGCCATGATTTCAACTCCCTACTGATGTACTACTGCACTGGTGCGTTTGCCTTGCGGCGATTTCGGCGGTTGCCGATGACCATGGAGGCCAGAACGAACAGTACGGCGATGACGAACATGGCCGTACCGACGACGTTGATCTGAACGGGCGTTCCGCGCTGGGCCGATCCCCAGACGAACATGGGGGAACGTGACGGTGGAACCCGCGTTGAAGTTCGTGATGATGAAATCGTCGAAGGAGAGCGCGAAGGCGAGCAGCGCGCCGGCGGCGATGCCGGGGGCGGCGATGGGGAGCGTGACCCGGACGAAGGTCTGGAAGGGACCGGCGTACAGGTCCTGCGCCGCCTGCTCCAGCCTCGGGTCCATCGACATCACGCGCGCCTTGACGGCCGTCACGACGAAGCTGAGGCAGAACATGATGTGGGCGATCAGGATCGTCCAGAAGCCCAGCTGAGCGCCCATGTTGAGGAACAGGGTGAGCAGCGAGGCGGCCATCACGACCTCGGGCATCGCCATCGGCAGGAAGATCAGCGAGTTGATCGCGCCGCGTGCCCGGAAGCGGTAGCGCGGACCAGCGCGAAGGCGATCGCCGTGCCGAGAGCGGTGGCGCCGAGCGTCGCCCAGAAGGCGATCTGGAGGCTCAGCGACAGGGAGCCGCACAGCCCGGCGACACCGCACGGGTCCTTCCAGGCGTCCGTGGAGAACTGCTGCCATTCGTAGTTGAAGCGCCCGTTCGGTTTGTTGAACGAGAACACCGTGACGATGACGTTGGGCAGCAGGAAATAAGCGAGCGTCAGCAGTCCGGCGATCACGACCAGATTGCGCCTGAACCAGTTGACGAAGGCCATCTAAACCAGATCCTCCGTCCCGGACTTGCGAATGTAGATAGTGACCATGGCGAGAATCGCGGCCATCAGGAATGAAGGAGAGCGCCGCCGCCGTCGGATAGTCCAGCACCCGCAGGAACTGGGACTGGATCACATTGCCGATCATGCCGGTGTCGGCGGAACCCAGCAGGGACGCGTTGACGTAGTCGCCGGTCGCCGGGATGAAGGTGAGCAGGGTTTCGGAGACGACGCCCGGCATCGACAGCGGGAAGGTGACCTTCCGGAAGACCGTGGAGGGCCTCGCGGTACAGGTCCCCCGCCGCCTCGTGCAGCCGACCGTCGATGCGCTCCAGCGACGTGTACAGCGGCAGGATCATGAAGGGCAGGAAGTTGTACGTCAGACCGCAGACCACCGCGAGGGGTGGCCAGCACGCGGTCGCCGGCCGTCCAGCCGAGCCAGCTGGTGACGTCCAGGACGTGCAGCGTGTTCAGGGCGCCGACGACCGGCCCGCCGTCCGCGAGGATCGTCTTCCAGGCCAGGGTGCGGATCAGGAAGCTGGTGAAGAAGGGCGCGATCACCAGGATCATGATCAGGTTGCGCCAGCGGCCCGCGCGGAAGGCGATCAGGTAGGCGAGCGGATAGCCGAGCACCAGGCACAGCACGGTCGCGGAGGCGGCGTAGGCGACCGAGCGCAGGAACTGCGGCCAGTACTCGGACAGCGCGTCCCAGTAGGTGGCGAAGTGCCAGGTGACCTTGTAGCCCTCCTCCAGGGAGCCCGTCTGCACGGACGTGGAGGCCTGGTAGATCATCGGCGCCGCGAAGAAGACGACCAGCCACAGGATGCCGGGCAGCAGCAGCCAGTACGGCGTCCAGCGGCCCCGCTTGCGCGGCGGCTTCCTCTCCGGTGCGGTCGGGGACAGCGGCGGTGGCGCTCGGTGAGGGTGGACATCAGGCGGCCTCGCCCTCGGCGACGCCCGCGTCGATGTCCTGGTCGGCGCCCAGACCGAAGGTGTGAGCCGGGTTCCAGTGCAGGACGACGTCGGCGCCGGGCGCGAGGCGGGGCGTCGCGGTCGATGTTCTGCGCGTACACCTCGAACTCGGGATAGGCCGCGCAGTCGACCACGTACTGCGTGGAGACGCCGATGAAGCTGGTGCTGCTGATCTTGCCGGTGATGCGGTTGCGGCCCTCGGGGATGGAGCCGGCGTCGTCTGCGTGGGTGAGGCTGATCTTCTCCGGGCGTACGCCGACCAGCACCTTGCCGCCCGCCAGGGCCGGCGCGGAACAGCGGGCGCCGGGCAGGACCAGCTTGTCGCCGGCCGCCTTCACCACGACGTCGTCACTGCCGCCGCTGCGGGCGTCGACCTCGGCCTCGATGAGGTTGGAGGTGCCGAGGAAGTTGGCGACGAAGGTGGTCTGCGGGTTCTCGTACAGGTCGGCGGGGGCGCCCAGTTGCTCGACCCGGCCGGCGTTCATCACGGCGACCTGGTCGGCCATGGTCATGGCCTCCTCCTGGTCGTGCGTGACGTGTACGAAGGTGATGCCGACCTCGGTCTGGATGCGCTTGAGCTCCAGCTGCATCTGACGGCGCAGCTTGAGGTCGAGGGCGCCGAGCGGTTCGTCGAGGAGCAGCACCTTGGGGTGGTTGATCAGGGCGCGGGCGACCGCGACGCGCTGCTGCTGGCCGCCGGAGAGCTGGTGCGGCTTCTTGCGTGCCTGCTCGCCGAGCTGAACGAGGTCGAGCATCTCCCCGACCTGCTTCTTCACGCTCTTGATGCCGCGCCGGCGCAGGCCGAGGCGACGTTCTCGAAGATGTCGAGGTGCGGGAAGAGGGCGTAGGACTGGAAGACCGTGTTCACGGGCCGCTTGTACGGCGGGAGGGCGGTCACGTCCTGGTCGCCGAGGTGGACGGTGCCCCCACTGGGCTCCTCCAGTCCGGCGATCATGCGCAGGGTTGTGGTCTTGCCGCAGCCGGAGGCGCCGAGCAGGGCGAAGGAGGAACCCTGGGGCACGGTCAGGTCGAGCGGGTGCACGGCGGTGAAGAGCCGTAGGTCTTGCTGATCCCGGGAGAGGCGGACGTCGCCGCTGTGCTCCGTCGCGTCTGGCTGAGCCTTCGTCGTATTCATCGTCGTCACGCCCCAGTGAGCTTCGCGAACTTTTCTTCGTAGGCCGTCTCTTCCTTCGGGCTCAGTGAGCGGAAGGCACGGGACTGGGCCTGCATGGCCTTGTCGGGAATGATCAGCGGGTTGTTCGCCGCGTCCTCGTCGATCTTCGCAAGTTCCGCCTTCACGCCCTCGACGGGACAGACGTAGTTGATGTAGGCGGCGAGCTGCGCGGCCGGGCCCGGCTCGTAGTAGTAGTCCATGAGCCGTTCGGCGTTCGTCTTGTGCCGCGCCTTGTTGGGGATCAGCATGTTGTCGCTCGACGTGATGTACCCGCTGTCCGGGATGACGAAGTCGACGTCCGGGTTGTCCGCCTTGAGCTGGACGACGTCCCCGGCCCAGGCCAGACAGGCCGCGAAGTCGCCCTTGGTGATGTCGGCGGTGTAGTCGTTGCCGGTGGAAGCGGCGTATCTGGCGCGGTCGACGCCCTTCTGGAGGCGGGCGATCGCCGCGTCGTAGTCGTCGTCGGAGAAACGGCCCGGGTCCTTGCCCATGTCCAGCAGCATCATGCCGACGGTGTCGCGCATCTCGGTGAGGAAGCCGACGCGTCCCTTGAGCTTCGGGTTGTCGAGCAGGTCGGAGACCGTCTTGACCTCGATGCCGTCCAGCGCCTTCTTGTTGTAGGCGATGACGGTCGAGATGCCCTGCCAGGGGTAGGAATAGGCGCGACCCGGGTCCCAGTCGACGTCGCGGAACTGGGGCGACAGATTGGCAAAGGCGTGCGGCAGGTTGGCCGGGTCCAGTTTCTGGACCCAGCCGAGGACGGATCAGCCGGGCGGCCAGCCAGTCGGTGAGGACGATGATGTCGCGTCCGGTCTCCTGGCCCGCGGCGAGCTGCGGCTGGATCTTGCCGAAGAACTCGCTGTTGTCGTTGATGTCCTCGGTGTACTTGACCTTGACGCCGGTGCGCTTGGTGAACGCGTCCAGTGTCGGATGCCGGTTGCCGCTGTCGTCGACATCCATGTACTCGGTCCGTTGGAGAAGGAGACCTCCTTCTCCTCCTTCGACCGGTCCTCGGCGGAGACACCGCCCTCGGTCTTGCCGGCCGCCGGGATGCCGCAGGCGCTCAGCGTCCCGAGTCCGCCGACCGCGAGCGCGCCACCCGCGGAGGCGCGCAGTAGTGAGCGGCGGGTGAGGGGCGGCCCTGCCGCTGGTGAAACTGCGCCGCATGGCGGCCACTCGGGCCGGGGACAGGCGGTCGGGCTCGTACTGCCTCATGCGCGTGGTTGCCCTTTCGGGTGGGTCGGCCGTGGTCGGCGGCCTTCGTTGTGGCTATCGGTCCCCGAAGACGGTGCGGTGCCAGTCCTTGGCCGCCACCGCGGTGTTGTCGAACATGACGTGCTCGACCTGCGTGTACTCCTCGAAGGAGTAGGCGGACATGTCCTTGCCGAAGCCGGACGCCTTGTATCCGCCGTGCGGCATCTCGCTGATGATCGGGATGTGGTCGTTGATCCACACGCAGCCCGCCTTGATCTCGCGGGTGGCGCGGTTCGCCCGGTACACGTCCCGGCTCCACGCCGAGGCGGCCAGTCCGTACGGCGTGTCGTTGGCCAGCCGGATGCCCTCGTCGTCGGTGTCGAAGGGCAGGACGACCAGGACCGGCCCGAAGATCTCGGACTGGACGACCTCGCTGTCCTGCGCGGTGTCGGCGATGAGGGTGGGCCGGTAGTAGGCACCGTCCTTCAGGTCGCCCTGCGGTGCCTCACCGCCGGTCACCACGCGCGCGTAGGAGCGAGCCCGGTCGACGAAGCCGGCGACGCGGTCCCGCTGGACGTGGCTGACCAGCGGTCCGAGGTCGGTGCCCGGGGCGAACGGGTCACCGACCCGGACGGTGTCCATGAGGGCGGCGGTCTTCTCGACGAACGCCTCGTACAGGGGCCGCTGCACGTACGCGCGCGTGGCGGCCGTGCAGTCCTGGCCGGTGTTGATGAGCGCCCCCGCGACCGCGCCGTTGACGGCGGCGTCGAGGTCGGCGTCGTCGAATACGAGGAAGGGCGCCTTGCCGCCCAGCTCCAGGTGCAGGCGCTTGACGGTGGCGGTGGCGACCTCGGCGACGCGCTTGCCGACGGCGGTGGAGCCGGTGAAGGAGGTCATGGCGACGTCCGGGTGGCCCACGAGGTGCTCGCCCGCCTCCTCCCCGTGCCGGTGACGATGTTGATGACGCCGTCCGGGATGCCGGCCTCGGTCGCGGCCTGGGCGAACATCAGGGAGGTCAGCGGGGTGATCTCGGCGGGCTTCAGCACGATGGTGTTGCCCGCGGCGATCGCCGGGAGGATCTTCCAGGCGGCCATCTGGAGGGGGTAGTTCCAGGGTGCGATGGACCCGACGACGCCGATCGGCTCGCGGCGCACGTACGAGGTGTGGTCGCCGGAGTACTCCCCCGCCGACTGGCCCTGGAGGTGCCGGGCGGCACCGGCGAAGAAGGCCGCGTTGTCGATCGTGCCCGGCACGTCGAACTCACGGGTCAGCTTCAGCGGCTTCCCGCACTGCAGGGACTCGGCGCGGGCGAAGTCCTCGGCACGGTCGGCGAGCACGGCGGCGAACCGGTGCAGGGCGTCGGAGCGCTCGCCGGGGGTGGCGCCGGCCCAACCGGGGAACGCCTCCCGGGCGGCGGCGACGGCCGCGTCGACGTCGTCGGCACCGGCGAGTTCGTAGGTGAGGACGTCCTCACCGGTCGCCGGGTCGACGACCGTGTGCGTACGTCCGGAGGTGCCCTTCGTCAGACGGCCCGCGATGTACTGGGCCCCGTCCGCGAAGCGGTCCTGGGCCGGGAATCGGTCCGGGGTGGCGTTGCCCGGGTTGTGCATGTCGGCTCTCCTCGGTCTCCCCCGTGACGGGGGCCGGCGTGGCTCAGGCTCGATGTGAGTGCCGATCCTGACAGAGCACTAGGCCTCCAACAAGTGATTCCGTTGTTGCCATTTGGTTACGCGACGGAATCTGTTACGACCAGGTGTCGAGTCGCCACGGAAAAGGTCGGACGGAGTGTCAGTGGCGCGTGCCAGACTCGCGTGCATGGAGAAGATCACGGGGGCGCGGGATTCCGGGGCGGTGGAGATCATCGACAGCAGGAGTCGCTGATCGGGCGGGTCCGGGCGGGCGCGCGGATCAAGTACCTCTGCTTCTGGGGGCACCGGCCGCTCCCGGACGGCCGGATCGGGCCGAGCTGTCTGAGCCAGTGGTGGCCGTCGCCGTTCACCGTGGCCGGGGTGGAGTACGCGACCGCGGAGCACTGGATGATGGCGGGCAAGGCCCGGCTCTTCGGCGACGCGGAGGCCGAGCGGCGGGTGCTCGCGGCTGATCATCCCGCCGAGGCGAAGAAGACGGGGCGGCTGGTGCGCGGCTTCGACGAGACGGTGTGGGAGCGCGAGCGGTTCCGGATCGTCGTCGAGGGCAGCGTCCACAGAGTTCGCCTCGGCCCCGACACTGCGCGCGTTCTTGCTGAACACGGGCGAGAGGGTGCTGGTGGAGGCGAGCCCCGTGGACCGGTTGTGGGGCATCGGTCTGACCGCGGACGACGAGGCGGCGACGGACCCGGGCGGTGGCGGGGCCCGAACCTGCTGGGCTTCGCGCTGATGACGGCGCAGGGGCGGCTGCGGGCTGGTGGGTGATTCGGGCGGCCGCCTGGGACTGATGTGGGGGGCGTCGGGCCCGTCCGGGTCAGTCGGGTCAGCCGGCCATGCGGATCGGTTGGCGGTGTGTGTGGGGGGGCGAGAGGCCGGTGGCTGACGGGGCGGCGGGACCCGTGGCGGGCGGAGAGCCGGGGCAGAAAGCGACAGGGCGACGAAACCCATGGCGGACAGCAAGCCGGGCGGAGAGCGACAGGGCGACGAGACCCGTGGCGGACAGCAAGCCGGGCAGAAAGCGACAGGGCGACGAGACCCGTGGCGGACAGCAAGCCGGGCAGAAAGCGACAGGGCGACGAAACCCGTGGCGGACAGCAAGCCGGGCAGAAAGCGACAGGGCGACGAAACCCGTGGCGGACAGCAAGCCGGGCAGAAAGCGACAGGGCGACGAAACCCGTGGCGGACAGCAAGCCGGGCAGAAAGCGACAGGGCGACGAAACCCGTGGCGGACAGCGGGTCAGGCCGGGAGCGGCGGATCAGCCGGGCCGCCACCGGGGACGGCAGGGAGCACCAGGAGGCCAGACCGGCAGGCGGGCGCAGACCCGGCCCCGGCGCGCGGCGCGGTGTCTGGGCTCGGGACTACGGGGCCAAGGCTACGGGCTACGGGCTACGGCCGCACGGCTCAGGACTCAGCACCCCGGGCCCAGCCCACGGCTCAGGGCTCCGAGCTCACCGCTCCGGCCTCCGGCACAGGACTCAGCACCCCGGGCCCCAGCCCACGGCTCAGGGCTCCGAGCTCACGGCTCCGGCCTCCGGCACAGGACTCAGCACCCCGGGCTCCGGCCCGCGACTCAGCCCTCCGGGCTCACGGCGCAGATGACCAGCAGCCCGAAGCCGATGCCGAGAGCGATGCCGACGATCGCGCAGATGATGCCGGCCAGGGCCTGGCCTCCGTTGGTGGCTCGCCCCGACCCGCCTTGGCACGGCCGAGCCCACCGAAGATGACGCCGAGGACGCCCAGCACGATCGCGAGCGGCCAGAGGCGGAAGCCGACGGCCGCGATGATGCCGAGGACCAGGCCGGCCGTGCCCATGCCGTTGCTCGGCATCGGCACCATGCCGGGCCAGCCGAAGTAGCCCTGCGGCTGCGCACCGGGGTATCCGCCCGGGCCGCCCGGGTGTCCGTACCCGCCCGGGCCGGGGTAGCCGTACGGGACCTGACCGGGGCCGTCGGGCGCGATGGGCGGCGGGACCGCCGCCCGGTCCTGGACGTACGGCGGCGTCGCGGCCGGGGGCGCGAAGGGGTTCGGCGCACCCGTAGCGGCGGCAGTCGGTCCCGGCGGCGCGAAGGGGTTGGCGGGGTCGTTCGCCGGCGTCGTGGCGGCCGGGGCTGCCCATGGCGTGGTGTCCATGGCCGGCATGGACGGGACCGTCTCGCTGGTCGTGGACGGACGGGGCCGACCACGGAGCGGGCCCGCCCGCCGCGAGGGTGGCCCCGGGACCGCCGTCGGGCGTCGGCACGGCATCGTCCACCGGCGGCGCCCACGGGTCTGGGCCCGGCCCGGGTATCGCCGTAGGCCGTTGAAGCCCGGCCCAGGACGCGACGGCGACGGAGACGGCTGGGCGCCCGAGGCCTCCGGCGTACCAGACCCGCTCGGCGTGCCCGGCGCCCCCGGTTTGTCGAGGCCGACCCGGAGGGCCGCGTCCGCGATGCCGTCGGAGGGCCCGTCGGCCGGCGCCGCCCCACGCGTCACCGGTGCCGGCACCGGGTGACGCCGGCCGAGGCGCGTGATCGTTCCCCTGGGCTTCCGGCGTGTGCGCGTCGGCTCTCGGCGGCTGCGCTTCGTCGGGCATGGGCGGGCCCCCTCTGTCGAACGTCCCGTCATGCTACGGCCCGTCGCCACCCGGCACGGGCCCGGCCTACGATGATCCCGAGTCACCGATCAGCCGATCACCCGCGTCCGGCCGGCCCGCACCGGCCCGGGGCGCCGCTGTGGGGAGGAACCCCTTGACCGAGCACCTCGTCGACCCCGACGTCCCGCGAGAGCCTGCACGCCTTCATCGCCGGACTGCCCAAGGCCGAACTGCACGTCCACCACGTCGGCTCCGCCTCCCGCGCATCGTCTCGGAACTGGCCGCGCGCCACCCCGACTCCGGGTCCCCACCGACCCCGAGGCCCTGGTCGACTACTTCCAGTTCACGGACTTCGCCCACTTCATCGACGTGTACCTGTCCGTCGTCGACCTGATCCGCACCCCGGAGGACGTCCGGCTGCTGACGTACGAGGTGGCCCGTGACATGGCCCGGCAGCAGGTGCGGTACGCCGAGCTTGACCATCACCCCGTTCTCCTCCACCCGGCGCGGCATCGACGAGGGCGCCTTCATGGCCGCGATCGAGGACGCCCGCAAGGCAGCCGAGGCCGAGTTCGGGACCGTTCGCGCTGGTGCTCCGACATTCCGGGCGAGGCCGGTACGGAGAGCCGCCGAGGAGACGACGCGGCTCGCCACCGATGACCGGGTGCGCCCGGAGGGCCTGGCTCCTTCGGGCTCGGCGGGCCCCGAGATCGGGGTCTCGCGGCCGCGGTTCAAGCCCTACTCGACCGGGCGATCGCCGCCGGGCTGCACTCGGTGCCGCACGCCGGCGAGACCACGCCCGCAGACGGTGTGGGACGCCCTGACCGACCTGCGCGCCGAGCGCATCGGACACGGCACCAGCTCGGCGCAGGACCCGAAGCTGCTGGCGCACCTCGCCGAGCGGCGCATCCCCCTGGAGGTGTGCCCGACCTCGAACATCGCCACCCGCGCGGTACGCACCCTGGACGAGCACCCGATCAAGGAGTTCACGCGCGCCGGTGTCCCTGGTGACCATCAACTCCGACGACCCGCCGATGTTCGGCACCGACCTCAACAACGAGTACGCCGTCGCCGCCCGGCTCCTCGACCTCGACGCAGGGGCCTCGCCGACCTGGCGAAGAACGCGGTCGAGGCTTCGTTCCTGGACGGGCCGGGCAAGGCGCGGATCAGCGACGAGATCGACACGTACACCTCCGCCTGGCTCGCCTCCTGAACCGGGTGACCACCACAGTCCCGCACGCGACCTGACCGCCGTGGCCCACCGCGGCGACCCGTACCCGCTACCGCGAGAACACCATCGAGGTCGCTGCACTCGCGCTCGGCCGCGGCGCGGACGCGGTCGAGACCGACGCATGTACGGCTCACCCGCGACGGCGTGCCCGGTGCTGCTGCACGACGAGACGCTGAAGCGGCTGTGGCTGCACGACGAGACGCTGAAGCGGCTGTGGCTGCACGACCGGCCGCTGCGTTCCCTGTCGGCCGAGGAGGTGCGCGGGCTGACGGCGGCAGGGTGCCGACGCTCGCCGAGGCGCTGTCCCGCGACCGACGGCAGCCGGCTGATGCTGGACCTGCCGGGCGGGCCGGGCGAGCGGGCGGTGCGGCGCATCGTGGACGTCGTCCGGGAGTGCGGGGCCCAGGACCGCGTGTACTACACGGCGGGCGCCACGGCCATGCTAGCCGTGCGCGCCGCCGACCCCCCGCCGCCGAGATCGCCATGACCTGGACGACGGCGACGCCGCCGCGCCCCGCGCTGCTCGCGGCGGTGCGGCCGCGGTAACTGAACTACCGGTTCGGGCTGGTGAACAAGGCCCTTCGGCGGAAACGGGTCCACGGTGACGGCTGCCTGCTGTCGGTGTGGACCCCGGACACCAGCGCTCCATGCGCCGGCTGATCGCGCTGGGCGTCGACTCGATCACCACCAACCGAATCGACACCCTGTGCGCGCTGCGCGACGCCGGCAGGCCACCCCGGTCCCGTAAGGGGTGCCCCCAACTCCCCGTCCCTCATGCGGGGATTCCCTGAGTCCGGCTGCGGGGCGGACACCCTACTCACCGACGATCCGCCACGGGGCGCGGCGCACCAAGGATGATCAGCGATCCTTCCGCCGCAACCGCCTTCACCCTGGAGCAGTCGATGCGTGCCCGTACCCCTCCGTTCTCGCCGCCTCCGTCGTCCTCGCCCTGGCCCGCGGAGCCCGTTGGCGGCCCCGGCCTTCGCCGCGCCGCCCGCCGCGGCTGCCGCTCGCCCGTCGGCCAGGACGGGCCGAACGAGGAAGCGCTGCGCGCCGCCCTCGACGGGCTCCCCGAACCAGCACGCCACCGGGCCGCCCTCGTGCGGGTCGGCGACCCCGACGGCGACTGGCGCGGCAGCGCGGGCGTGCGCGACCTGGCCGGTGACCGGCCGGCACACCCCATGCCCGCTTCCGGGCCGGTTCGGTCACGAAGGTCGTCACCGCCGCCACCGTCCTGCGGCTCGCCGCCCAGGACGTGATCGACCTGGACGCGCCCGTGCAGGGCTACCTCCCCGACTTGTTCACGCCGGAGTTCGAGCAGCCGATCAGTGTCCGCCAACTGCTCAACCACACCAGCGGCATCAAGCCGGGCGACGCTCTCGGCGACGACTTCGCGGAGGTGTACGCGCACCGCTTCGAGACCCTCACCCCGCGGCAGGTCGCGGCGTCGGCGATCGCCAAGGGGCCGGAGGACTTCACCCTGGGGACGCGGCAGCAGTACCGGAACATCAACTACACGATCCTCGGCCTGCTGATCGAGAAGGTGACGGGGCACTCGTACGCCTCCGTGGCCACGCGCCTGGTCCTGCGCCCGGCCGGCATGCACCACACGTACTTCCCCGGCACCGACCCCGCATCCAGCGGCCCGTACAACCGGGGCTACCAGGCGGTGCAACAGCCGGACGGCACGACGCGGCTGGTCGACGTGACCGAGTGGAACCAGGCGGACCGCTGGGCGGCCGGCGACATGATCTCCACCACCGCCGACCTGGAGAAGCTGCTCACCAAGCTGTTCCGGGGAAAGATCGTGCCGCAGCCGGAGCTGGAGGAGATGTTCACGACCCCGGCAGGCGTCCCGGGCGCACAGCGCAGCGCGGGGCTGGAGTTCACGGAAGTCGGCGGCAAGGACTTCTGGGGCAAGTCGGGGTCCCGCTACGGATACAGCGCCGTCATCGGCGGCACCCGCAACCTGAGCCGCACCCTCGTCTACTCGGTCAACGCCACGGACGCCAAGAGCGCGGAGCGGAACCCGGTCCTCGACGCGATCACCTTGGCCGCGCTGAAGTAGCCCCCCGTCAGCCGCCGCGCCACCGCGTGCGCCCCGACCGTCGCCGCGCCCGCGAAGCCGAGTCCCACGGCGAGGTCACGCGGGCGCGTGGCGCGCAGGACACCGGCGCGGCGCAGCCGGTGGCGGGCCCAGAGCGTGAACGGACGACGACGAGGGGCGAGGTCGCGGCCCCGGGCGTGTAGCCGCGCACCAATGCCGCCTGGGCGAGGTGGACCAGGCCGTGCAGGCCGAAGGCGTTCAGCGCCGTCTGGTACGCGGCCGACCGGCCGCCGGTGAGCCGTCCCGCGGCAAGGACGCGGCGGCCACGACCGCGCCATCGCCCTGACCGCCACCGCGAACTCCCGCCCGTCGACCGACCCGGCCCGGCGCCACCGGCCTCCGGCACCGTGGGGAACCGCTCGCGCAGGACGGGGCAGGTGGCGCCGCCACCAGCCCGGTACGGTCGCCAGTTCCTCGGCGTCGCAGGGCCCAGACGGCCAGCAGACCGAGCGTGACCGCCGCCCCCACCTTTTCATCGTCCGGTGAATTCATCACACCGGTCAGTCTGCTACACGCCCACGATCCCGTTCACCGCTTCGCGAACTCCGACCGCTCCCCGCCGCGATGTCCCGCGCGATGGCGAGCCGCTCGCGCATCGCCGCGTCCGGGAAGATCAAGCGGGTCCTCGGCCAGGGCGGCGGTCTCCTCGTCGCCGGAGGAGGCGAGAACGTCCCCGGGCGGCGGGGACGGGGCAGACGTAGTTGACCCAGGCGGCCAGGTCCGCGGCGACCTCGGGCTGGTAGTAGTAGTCGATCAGCCGCTCGGCGTTGGCCTTGTGGCGGGCCAGGTTGGGGATCATCAGGGACTCCGACCACAGCTCGGCGCCCTCCTCCGGGACGACGAACTCGATGTCCGGGTCGTCCGCCTGGAGCTGGATCACGTCACCGGAGTAGGCCTCGGCAGGCCAGGACGTCACCGCTGGAGAGGTCCTTGATGTAGTCGTTGCCGGTGAAGCGGCGGATCTGGCCCTTGGCCACCTGCTTCTCCACCTGGTCGCAGACCGTGGAAGTCGTCCGCCGTCCAGTCGGTGATGTCCACGCCGTTGCCCTGCATCAGCAGCGCGAACGCCTCGTCCATGCCGGACAGCAGGGTCACCCGGCCCTTGAGGTCCCCCGCCCACAGGTCGGACACGTGCCGGATCTCCCGGCCGAGCCTCGCGGCGGTTGTAGGCGATGCCGGTGATGCCCGACTGCCAGGGCACGGTGAACTCACGGCCCGGGTCGAAGGCGGGCGAACGCAGCAGCGGGTCGAGGTACTCGGTGACGTTCGGCTGGCGGGAGCGGTCCATCTCCTGCACCCAGCCGAGCCGGACGAACCGCCCGCACATCCAGTCGCTGATGACGATCAGGTCGCGGTCGGTGGGCTGGTGGTTCATCAGGGACGGGCTGATCTTGCCGAAGAACTCGTCGTTGTCGTTGATCTCCTCGATGTACTCGACGGAGATGCCCGACCGCTTCTCGAACGCCTCGAGCGTGGGCCGCCGGCTCGGGTGCTCGTCGTCGGTGTCGATGTACAGCGGCCAGTTCGCCCAGGTCAGCCGTTGCTCGGTGGCGGACCGGTCGGTCGCGGCGCGGTCGCCCGGCGCGACGTACGCGGCTGGCACACCGCAGCCGGCCAGCGCGCCGAGTGCGGCGGAGCCGCCCAGGCCGCGCAGCAGGGTCCGGCGGGAGAGCGTGGGCGTCGTCGAGAGCAAGGGCATGGCCGCGGATCCCGCGCCCGCCCTGCCAGGGACAATCGACGCTGCGTCGAGCGCCTCCGCCCAGGCCCGACACCCTGTCGACCGGGGCGAGTTCGCGGTGCGCATGGCGCGGCCCCGGACGGGAATCCCGTCCGGGGCCGCCCGGGGCCGCGCGCACACCGGGTGCGTCACACGTCCAGATCCGTCACACGTCCAGGCGCGTCACACGTCCAGGCCGTCACGCGTCCAGCGACGTCATCACGTGCTTGATCCGGGGAGTCCTCGAAGCCGTACCCGACAGGTCCTTGCCGTAACCGGACTTCTTGAAGCCGCCGTGCGGCATCTCGGCGACCAGCGGGATGTGGGTGTTGATCCACACGCAGCCGAAGTCCAGCTTCTTGGACATCCGCATGGCGCGGCCGTGGTCCTTGGTCCCACCGAGGAGGCCAGCGCGTACTGACGCCGTTGGCCCACTCGACGGCCTGGTCCTCGTCGCGGAAGGACTGGACCGTGATGACGGGGCCGAAGACCTCGTTCTGCACGATCTCGTCGTCCTGCTTGGAGGCCCGAGACGACGGTCGGGGCGTAGAAGTAGCCCTTCTCGCCGACCTGGTGGCCGCCCGCCTCGACCTTGGCGTGGGCGGGGAGACGCTCGATGAACCCGACGACCTGCTTGAGCTGGTTCGGGTTGTTGAGCGGGCCGTACATGACGTCCTCGTCGTCCGGCTGGCCGGTCTTGATCTCGGACGCGGCCTTCGCGAACGCGCCCACGAACTCGTCGTGGACCGACTCGTGGACCAGCACGCGAGTGGCCGCGGTGCAGTCCTGGCCGGCGTTGAAGTAGCCCGCCTCCGAGATGCCCTCGACGGCCTTGGGGATGTCGGTGTCCTCGAAGACGACGACCGGCGCCTTGCCGCCCAGCTCCAGGTGGACGCGCTTGAGGTCCTTCGACGCCGACTCGGCGACCGACATGCCGGCCCGCACCGAGCCGGTGATGGAGGCCATCGCCGGGGTCTCGTGCTCGACCATCAGACGGCCGGTGTCGCGGTCGCCGCAGACGACGTTGAAGACGCCCTTGGGCACGATCGAGCCGATGATGTCGGCCATCAGGACCGTGGACGCCGGGGTGGTGTCCGAAGGCTTCCGGGACGACCGTGTTGCCGCGGCGAGCGCCGGGGCGAACTTCCACGGCCATCATCATCGGGTAGTTCCACGGCGCGACCTGCGCGCAGACGCCGATCGGCTCGCGGCGGATCATGGAGGTCAGGCCCTCCATGTACTCACCCGGCGCTGCGCCCTCCAGCATCCGCGCCGCGCCCGCGAAGAAGCGGATCTGGTCGACCATCGGCGGGATCTCCTCGGAGCGGGTCAGCCCGATGGGCTTGCCCGTGTTCTCCACCTCGGCCGCGATCAGTTCCTCGGCCCGCTCCTCGAACGCGTCCGCGATCTTCAGCAGGGCCTTCTGCCGCTCGGCCGGGACCAGGGTCCCGCCAGGCCGGGAAGGCACGGCGGCGGCCGCCATGGCGGCGTCCACGTCCGCCTGCCCGGACAGGGCGGTCGGTAGGCCTCGCCCGTGGCGGGGTTGACCACCTCGGTGGTCCGTCCGTCGGCGGCGTCCCGGAACTCACCGTCGATGTAGTTGCGCAGACGACGCAGCTCGGTGCTCACTGCCGGCCCTCAAGTTCGGTGTCTACTTCAGGTCTCCCGGTGTCCGGACCCCACATCTGCTGACTGTCGGCTGTCCGAACACTGAGACACCCAACCCTAGACGGAGACCCGACGTTTTCAACACCCCCGGCCGCCCCAAGGTTGCGAAATCCGTAGAGTCTGACCTCGTAGACAACGAATTTCATCGATCCGGCCTTGCAAAACTATCGATACGTCGTGCACAGTGAAGCCGTGGCCAGTCGAAGCGCAGACCAGAAGGACTCCCGCGAGTCCAGGAACGGCGGTCCCCAGTTGGACGCCGTCTCCCTCGCCATCATCGAGCAGCTCCAGGAGGACGGCCGCCGGCCGTACGCCGCCATCGGCAAGGCCGTGGGCCTGTCGGAAGCGGCCGTGCGCCAGCGCGTCCAGAAGCTGCTCGACCAGGGCGTGATGCAGATCGTCGCCGTCACGGACCCGCTCACCGTGGGATTCCGCCGGCAGGCGATGGTCGGCGTCCGTGTCGAGGGCGACGTGGAGTCCGTCGCCGACGCGGTGACGGCCATGTCCGAATGCGAGTACGTGGTGATGACCGCGGGCTCCTTCCGACCTGATGGTGGAGGTCGTCTGCGAGGACGACGACCACCTTCTGGACGTCATCAACAAACGCATCCGGGCCGTACCCGGAGTGGCGCTCCACCGAGAGCTTCGTCTACATGAAGCTCAAGAAGCAAACCTATATGTGGGGAACCCGATAATCGTGAGCACCGACAGCCCCAAGGACCTCAGCAGGACCGCGTACGACCACCTGTGGATGCACTTCACCCGCATGTCGTCGTACGAGAACGCCCCGTCCCCACCATCGTCCGCCGGTGAGGGGGCACCCACATCTACGACGACAAGGGCAAGCGCTACCTCGACGGTCTCGCCGGCCTGTTCGTGGTCCAGGCCGGACACGGCCGCACGGAGCTGCCGAGACCGCCTCGAAGCAGGCGCAGGCTCGCCTTCTTCCCGGTGTGGTCCTGCGCCCACCCGAAGGTCGTGGAGCTGGCCGAGCGCCTCGGCCAACGAGGCCCCCGGCGACCTCAACAAGGTCTTCTTCACCACCGGCGGCGGTGAGGCGGTCGAGACCGCCTGGAAGCTCGCCAAGCAGTACTTCAAGCTGACCGGCAAGCCGACCAAGTACAAGGTCATCTCCCGCGCGGTCGCCTACCGGCACCCGCAGGGCGCCCTGTCCATCACCGGCCTGCCGGCCCTGAAGGCCCCCTCGAGCCGCTCGTCCCGGGCGCGCACAAGGTGCCGAACACCAACATCTACCGCGCCCCGCTCTTCGGCGACGACCCCGAGACCTTCGGCCGCTGGGCCGCCGACCAGATCGAGCAGCAGATCCTGTTCGAGGGCCCGGAGACCGTCGCGGCCGTCTTCCTGGAGCCCGTGCAGAACGCCGGCGGCTGCTGCCCGCCCCCGCCCGGCTACTTCCAGCGGGTGCGCGAGATCTGCGACCAGTACGACGTGCTGCTCGTCTCGGACGAGGTCATCTGCGCCTCGGCCGCCTCGGCACGACCCTTCGCCGCGACAAGTTCGGCTACGTCCCGGACATGATCACCTGCGCCAAGGGCATGACCTCGGGCTACTCCCCGATCGGCGCCTGCATCATCTCGGACCGCCCGGCCGAGCCGTTCTACAAGGGCGACAACACCTTCCTGCACGGCTACACCTTCGGCGGCCACCCGGTCTCCGCCGCCGGTCGGCATCGCCAACCTCGACCTGTTCGAGCGCAGGGGCCTCAACAAGCACGTGCTGGACAACGGGGCAACTTCGGGGCGACCTGGAGAAGCTCCTCGACCTGCCGATCGTCGGCGACGTCGCGCGGCAACGGCTTCTTCTACGGCATCGAGCTGGTCAAGGACAAGGCCACCAAGGAGTCCTTCAACGACGAGGAGACCGAGCGGATCCTGTACGGCTTCCTGTCGAAGGCGCTCTTCGACAACGGCCTGTACTGCCGTGCCGACGACGGCGGTGACCCGGTCATCCAGCTCGCCCCGCCGCTGATCTCCAACCAGGAGACCTTCGACGAGATCGAGCAGATCCTGCGCGCCACGCTGACGGAGGCGTGGACGAAGCTCTGATCATCCTTCTGGAAGATCATCACCAGCCCCGGCGCCGCCCGTTCGGTGAGAACGGCGGCCCGGGGCCGCGTGCTGTCCGGCTTCCCCGCGGCGACTCCTAAGCGTGCCCAGTGACCGATCGGCCCGCCTTCGTTCCCCCGGAAGAGGACGTGACCGGGGAAATACGGATCAGAACCGAGGTGTACGCCCATGGAGGCTCCGCCGGTGCAACGACGTGCTCTGGGCCCACGCCCTGCGCTTCCAGCACCACGACGGCTCCCCGCGCTTCAAGGCGTGTCGCTCGGCGTCCGCGAGGGCGAGATCCTCGCCGTGAGCGGCCCGCGCGGCAGTGGCAAAGACCACGCTGCTGCGGTGTCTGTCCGGGCTGGTCCGGCCGCAGGACGGCGAGGTGTAGTTCAACAGCGTGCCGATGCACACCATGGGCCCGCTCGGCCGCGAGCGACTGCGCCGCGACCGCTTCGGCTGGATCGACCCCCGCCCCCGTGCTCGTGCCGGAGCTCAACGCTGGGAGAACGCCGCCCTCCCCTCATGCTGCGCGGCGCCGGCCGACGCCGGGCCAAGACCGCCGCCCTGGAGTGGCTGGAGCGACTCGACGTGGGCGACAAGGCCCGCCGGCGCCCGCACGAACTCCAGCAGGCCGAGCGGCAGCGCGTCTGCATCGCCCGCGCGCTCGCCGTCACCCCCGCGGTCCTCTTCGCGGACGAGCCGACAGCCCCTGCACCGCGCCGACCGCGCCCACGTCCTGCGGACCCTCACCACGGCGGCCCGCTCCGCACGGCATCACCGTCCTCCTCGCCACGCACGACGCGCGGACCGCCGCCCTGGCGGACCGCACGGTGGCGCTGCTGGACGGACGCCAGGTACGGACCGTGCACCTGCCCCCGGTCGCGAGACAGCGGTGGCCACCGGGGCCACGGGAGCCACGGGAGACCACGGAGACACCGACGCCACAGGGACCACTGGAACCTCCGGAACGGAAGGCCTGGCGGCGTGCTCGCTCTCCGCCTGACCCGCGCCGCCCACCTCGCCGTCCAACTGCGCCGACTGCTGGTCGCGGTGGCCTCGGCGGGCACGGGCTTCCTGCTACTGTGCGCCCTCGGCACGCGATGACCCACCCGGCCACACCCGGCGCCTCCGCCCTCCGCTCCGGCCTGGTGCGCGGCGCCCTCGCCGCCACGGTGTACCTCGCGGTCGCCGTGGCCCGCACCGACCCCGGCACCCGGCCCCGCCCCGGGCTGTCGGCGATCGGCCTGGGTCCCGGCCGCCTGATGGCAGTGTCGGCGACGACCACGGCCCTGACCGGCGCGTTCGGCTCGGTGGTGGCCCTGCTCGTCTTCCTCCAACTGCGCGGCGACCTGATCGGCCGACCCTTCGAGGGCGCCGTTTCCGACGCCCTGGCAGTCGGCCAACCCCTCCCTTCCCGGCGGCACTGACGCTGCTGAGCCTGGTACCGGCCACCGCCTCGGCCGCCGTGGCGCTCACACTGCGCCCCCGCGAGCCCCGGCCCACCCCGCCCACCGGCTCCCGTCGCTACGGCCGCTTCGGCGCGTACGGCTGGGGAGCGGCCCGCGAGACCTTCGGCACATACGGCCGCTTCGGCGCCCGCCTGGCCCCGGCCTCACCCACGGGCAGCCCCACCGCACCACCCGCGGGCGGCCCCGCCGCACCCCTGCGGGCAGTCGTGCCGCTGGGGCGGCACGGGTGGGCGCAGGCGGCGCCTGCTGACGCAGGCCAGTGCCACCCACCCGGCACTCCCGACGGACGCCCCGCAGCCGACGCCGGACGCCGTACCCGACCGCCCGACCCCGACCCCGACCCCGACCCCGACCGAGGCCACAACCACAACCACACCCCCGCCCCACGCCCACACCCCCGCCCCCCAGAACACCACCACCCTCCCCTGGGGCATCGCCGTCCTCACCGCAGGCCTCGCCGTGGAGACCTACGCCGGCAACACGGCCGCCCCCGCCCCCGACGCCACCCCCTCCGCCGGCGTCCTCTTCGGCTGGGCCCTCACCGTCCTGGGCCTCGCCGCCAGGCCGGCCCCGGCCTCACCCACCTGTGCGGCCGCCTGCTCCAGACCGCCCCGCCCCGGCGCCCTGCGCCTCCTGGCCGGCCGGGTCCTGATGGAGGAGTCGCACCGCGTCGGCCGCCCCCTCGGCGTCGTCTGCGCCGTGGCCTCCGCGGCCTACGCGGGGACCGTCCTGTACGGCACGGACGGACCGGACTTCGGCCCGCTGAGCGTCCTCGGCGCCCTCCTGGTCGCCGGCTGCACGGTGGCCACCCTCCTCACCGCGGCCGTCGAGGCCAAGCACGCCCGCGCCGACACAACGGACGCCCTGCTGCGACTGGGCGCGCCCCCGGCCACCCTGCGCGCCGCCGCCGCCGTGCGGCGCCGGCACGCTGCTCGCCCTGTTCGGCCCGTTGACCCTGATCGTCGCGCAGCTGGCGTCACTGCCCCTGGCCGGCTGACCAAAAAGATTCTCGAAGAAATTCGCGAACCAGCGATGAGTTCCGCCCGCCCCTCGCGTCTAACCCTTCGAACGGCACGACAACAGCAGGACACCGACGGGAGAGGCCCTCATGTACCAGCAGATGATCTTCGTGAACCTGGCCACCAACAACCTCGACGCCTCGAAGAAGTTCTTCACCGGGCTCGGCTACGAGATCAACGCCCAGTTCAGCGACGACACCACCGCGTCGATCCCGCTGAGCGAGACCATCGTCGTGATGGTGCACACGCCGGAGAAGTACCGCCAGTTCACGAAGAAGGACATCGTGGACTCGACGAAGTCCAGCGAGGTGCTGATCGCGCTGAGCGCCGAGAGCCGCGAGAAGGTCGACGAGCTGGTGGAGAAGGCGGTCGCGGCCGGCGGCTCGGTCTCCGGCGAGACCAGGACCACGGCTTCATGTACGGACGGGCCTTCGACGACATCGACGGCCACACCTTCGAGGTCGTGTGGATGGACCCGGCGGCGGTCGAGGGCTGAGCCGGGCGCATGCTCAGCATGGGCGGGTGGATCCGACACCCGCCCGGCCGAGGCCCGGTCACAGGCCCAGCCCCAGTCCCACCACGCCTCCCACGACCGGGAGATCGAGAGCCTCGCCGAGTTCGACTCCGTCGTCTCGGCGCACGGCTGCATCGCCCACTACCGCGTCCAGGCCGTCGATCTGACGGCCCGTACGGACGCCCTGATGTCCGCGGACCCCACGGGCGCCGTCTTCCTCGGCTGCCCGATGGCACCCGAGGCGGCCACCGGTGCGCGCCGCCGGCGCCCTGGTCTTCCCGCCCATACCGGGCCTGCCCTTCGACCCGTACCCCACGGACGCGTCTACTCCCCCGACGAGCTGTCACGCCCGTCTGGACGGGGTACGAGGCGACACCGGACGCCCTCGCCCACGACTGGTTCCAGCAGACCAAGGCGGACGGCGACGTCTTCGCCTCCCATGCTGCGCGCGATCCACGACGACTCCGTCTCCGACGCGATCGACGAACTCCTCACCGGCGCCAGGGTGGTGGGCGTCATGGGCGGTCACGCCATGGCGCGCGGCACCAGGTCGTACGCGGGCGCCGCGCGCCCTGGCCGCGAACTGGCCCGCGCCGGGTTCACCGTGGCCACCGGCGGCGGTCCGGGCGCGATGGAGGCCGCGAACCCCGGCGCCTACGCCGCCCCGTTCGACGACGGGATGCTGGACGACGCGCTGCTGCTCCTCGCCGAGGTCACGTCGTTCACCCCGTCGATCACCGACTGGGCGCGGTCCGCGTTCGAGGTCCGTGAACGCTGGCCGGAGGCGGCGCCTCGGTCGGCATCCCCACCTGGTTCTACGGCCACGAGCCGCCCAACGCCTTCGCGGCGCACATCGCCAAGTACTTCGCCAACGCCACCCGCGAGGACGGCCTGCTGGCCGCTCCAACGCGGGCGTGGTCTTCCTGCCGGGCGCCGCCGGGACCGTACAGGAGATCTTCGACAACGCGACGCCGAACTACTACGAGTCGCGGGGCGAGCCCACGCCGATGGTGCTGGTGGGCTGGCGCACTGGACGGAGAGCTGCCCGCGTAGCCGCTGCTCGTCGCTCGCCGGGGGCGGACGATGGAGTCCCGGATCGCGCTCGTCGACCGGATCGAGGAAGCTCCGGAAGCGCTGAAACGTCTCGGCGGTTAATAAGACGGCAAAGCCAACGCCCTTGACCGGCATGCGTTGACACTGCGTATGCACCGCTTATAGACCAGTGAGGCTCGTGGGTGTGCTGATGCCGCTCATCACGCGTCAGCACCCCTCCACCCCCGCATCTGCGCTCCCGTAAAGGACAAACGTGGCAGTCCTGTCCATACTCGAAGCACGGCATCCCGCCGTGGCGTTCGCGCCCTCGGCGTCGCCTCCGCCTCGGTGGCCCTGGCGATCGGCGCCGCCGGCAGCGGCTCGCCTGCGACATCAGCGAGTTCTCCGCCGCCGCCAAGTGCGAAGGCGACAAGGGTGTCATTACCGTCACCGACGTGGACCCGGCCGGCATCCCGCCACCGTCACCGTCTACCTGCAGAACAACGGTGCCGACGCCGAGAAGATCGGCGAGCAGGTGGTCAAGGGTTCGCGCGAGCAGCACCATCACCTTCGCCGCGGACTGGAAGCCGAACGCCGAGTACCGCATCCATGTCAAGGCCGACAGTTACGTCGACGAGGACATCAAGCCGAACCTCGTGACCCCGTCGACCCCCTGCAAGACGGAGGACACCCCGACCCCGACGCCGACCCCGTCGGAGAGCTCCTCCACCCCGGCCGAGGAGACGGAGACGCCGACCCCGGCACCGTCCACGTCGGCCCCGGCACCGTCCGAGAAGGCCAAGAGCACCCGCTCCGGCGGCCGTGCCGAGCGACAACGCCCCGTCCCCGGCGGCCGGTGAGTCCAACCTCGCCGAGACCGGCGCCAACTCCAACACCGGCATGATCGCCGGCGTCGCGGCGGCCCTGGTCGCCATCGGTGGCGGCGCGGTCTTCTTCGGCCTCTGCGCCGTCGCGGGGCGAACAGCAACCGCTGACGCCGCACGCCTCCGTACGCAGCGGTGGCCCGTCCCCGGCCGGGGACGGGCCACCGCCGCGTCGTATCCGCCTGGCGTCGCCTCAGCCGAACGCCGCCTTCTCCAGCCAGAGTTCCAGCAGCTCGCGGTCGCCGACCACCTGGAGTCCGGGGGTGTCCAGCGGGAGCCTGCGGTAGAAGGCCAGCAGCACGTCCGTGAGCGGCCCCCGCAGGGCCACGCTCGCCTTCTCGTGGCCGCGGCGCCAGATGACGCCCTCCTCGGGCAGCTCGATCAGCCATTCGGCGTCGAGGCCCGCGGCGGTGTCGGTGGCGTGCAGGTGGATGCTCCGGCCGGGCGCCCGCAGCCCCTTGGCCGGCCCGTCGGGAAGAACCCGCTGCACGAACTGCACGATCTCCAGCCACTCGTCGATCGAGTCGGCCGCCACCTCGGCGGCGACCGGCTCTGCACGGCCGGCCCGCCGCGAGGGCCGCGTCCGCCCGTGGACGACCAGCTCGTGCGTCATCCGGCGGGCCCAGAAGCCCGCGGTGTGGTCCCCGGACCACGACCACGCCCGCCCGTCCGGCCCGGCCTCCTGCAGCGCACGCACGACCGACTCGCCGGTCTCCGCCAGCCACGCCTCCAGCGCGGCCGCGTCCCCGTCACCGGCGGACCCTCGGCTCCCGGCGCACGGTCCAACGGGACCTCCTCCTCGGCGCGCGGGTGCGGACGGTCAGCTCCGTCCAGCGCAGGGCGCGGCCGACGTGCCGCACCAGGTCCTCCAGCGTCCAGTCCGGGCAAGTCGGCACGGTGGCGGACAGGTCGGCGCCGGAGGACAGCACGGCGCCGAACCGGCCCACCTGATGGGCGATCTCATCGCAGTAACGGTCATGAGCGAGGCGTGTCATGCCCTCCACCCTACGAGCCGGACGATCATCGCAACACGACGATTTCCGCCCCGTCGAACTCCACCCCCACCGTGTCCCCGACCTCCGGTGCCGCCCGCAGCGCGCACGCCGCCTCCAGGCGCGGCGCGTCCTCGGGCCGGAGGCGGACGGCGACATGGGTGCCCCGGAAGGTGCGTGCGGTGACCGTGCAGCGCAGCCCCTCGTCGGCGGCCACCATGCGCACGCCGGCGGGCCGGACGAGCAGGGTACGGGCACCCTGCGGGGCGTCCTCGGGGACCGGCACCTCGCCCCACGGGGTGTCGGCGGCCTGCCCGGTGACGGTCGCGTCGACCACGTTGTCGAAGCCCAGGAAGCGGGCCACGAAGGCGTCGGCGGGCCGCTGCCACACCTCCAGCGGCGTCCCCGACTGGGCGTGATCCGCCCCGTCCCGCATCACCACGACCCGGTCGGCGAGCGCGAATGCCTCGCCCTGGTCGTGCGTCACGGCGAGCACGGTCGTACCCAACCGGCCGAACAGCTCCCGTAGTTCGACGACCAGGCGCTCCCGCAGCGAGCGGTCGAGCTGGCCGAGCGGCTCGTCCAGCATCAGCAGGCGGGCCGGGGCGCGAGGGCGCGGGCCAGCGCCACCCGCTGCTGCTCACCGCCGGAGAGCGCGGCGACGGACCGGTGCTCGGCGCCCGGCAGCCCGACCAGCTCCAGCAACTCCCCCACCCGCTCCCGTTGTCCGGCGCGGGAGGCGCCGCGCATGCGCGGTCCGAAGGCGATGTTTCCGGCCACGTCCCGCTGCGGGAAGAGCTGGTGGTCCTGGAACATCAGCCCGACCTCGCGCTTGTGCGCGGGCACCCCGGACCGGTCCCGCCCGTCCAGCGTCACCCGCCCGGCGTCCAGCGGCTGGAGCCCGGCGACCGCCCGCAGCAGCGTCGACTTGCCGCTGCCGCTGGGCCCGAGCACGCACACCACCTCGTGCTCGGCGACCCCCAGGTCGACGGCGTCGAGCACGGCCCGCCCACCGAAACGGACGGTCGCGCCTTCGAGGCTCAGCAGCATCCGTAGCACTCCCGCATCCGTAGAACTCCGCGCATCCCCAGAACTCCCCGCTCCGGTCGGTCCGCAGCCGCTCCAGCACCACCAGGCCACGGCGCACACCAGCATCAGAATCGTCGACAGGGCCATCGCCTGGCCGTAGTTCATGTCCCCGGGCCGTCCCAGCAGCCGCGCCACGGCGACCGGCAGCGTCGGGTTGTCGGGCCGCGCGATGAACACGGTCGCGCCGAACTCCCCGAGCGACACCGCGAAGGCGAACCCGGCCGCGACCAGCAGCGCCCGCCGCACCATCGGCAGGTCCACCTCCCGCCACACCCGCCACGGCGACGCCCCCAGCACCGCCGCCGCCTCCCGCAGCCGTACGTCCACCGCCCGCAGCACCGGCAGCATGGTCCGTACGACGAAGGGGACGCCGACCAGCGCCTGCGCGAGCGGCACGAGGATCCAGGAGGCTCTGAGATCCAGCGGGGGTTCGTCCAGCGCGATCAGGAACCCGAAGCCGACCGTCACGGCGGACACCCCGAGCGGCAGCATCAGCAGCGCGTCGAAACCGCGTACGAAGCGGCCCGCGTCGCGGCGGGTGAGCGCGGTGGCGGCCAGCGCGCCGATCACCATGGCGATGGCGGTGGCGGCGACGGCGTACTGGAGGCTGTTGCCGATGGCCTCGATCGGCGGGACGAGGAAGGTGCCGCCGTCCTCCCGGGTCAGCGCCCGGTAGTAGCCGAACCGGGTGCGCCGAGCGACCGCTCGACCAGCACGGCGAGCGGCAGCACGAGCAGCACGGCGACGGTGACCAGGACCCCGGCCAGCAGCGCCCACCGCCCGGTGCCGCGCGGCCGGCGCGCGTCGTGGCCGCGTCCACCAGCCGCAGGGCCGTCTCCCGCCGCCGTACCGTCCAGGCGTGCACGGCGAGGATGGCGGCCACCGCGCCGAACTGGATCAGCGTCGGCACGGCGGCCGTGGACAGGTCGAAGATCTGCGAGGTCTGCCGGTAGATCTCCACCTCCAGGGTGGAGAAGGCCGGTCCGCCGAGGATCTGGACGACGCCGAAGGACGTGAAGGTGAACAGGAACACCATCAGCGCGGCGGCGGCCACGGCGGGCGCGAGCGCGGGCAGCGTCACCTGCCGCCAGGCCTTCAGCCGCGAGGCGCCGAGCATCCGCGCGGCCTCCTCCTGCCGCGGGTCGAGCTGCGACCAGAGGCCGCCGACGGTGCGTACGACGACGGCGTAGTTGAAGAAGACGTGCGCGAGCAGGATCGCCCACACGGTGGTGTCCAGCCGTACGCCCCACAGCTCGTCGAGCAGCCCGCCGCGTCCGACCAGCGCCAGGAACGCCGTACCGACGACGACCGTCGGCAGCACGAACGGCACGGTCACCACGGCCCGCAGGACCTGCTTGCCGGGGAAGTCGAACCGGGCGAAGACGTACGCGCCGGGCAGTGCGATGAGCAGGGTGAGCGCGGTGGAGGCCAGCGCCTCGCCAGGTGGTGAACCACAGCACATGCCGGACGTCGGACTGGGCGAGCACGTCCGCGACGCGTCCGAACTGCCAAGCCCCGTCGATCTTCAGCCCCCGCGCGACGATCGCGGCGACGGGGTAGGCGAAGAACACCGCGAAGAACGCGACGGGCACGGCCATCAGGGCCGACCGCGCCGCGCTCCCGCGCGAAGTCCTGGCCTTGCCTACTTAGTACGAGTGAGGTCCACGACTTGACCCACTGGTCGCGATTGCCGGCGATCTTCGCCGGGTCCATGGTCTGCGGGTCCTCGGCCTGCGGCCCGAACTTCCGGAACGCCTCGGGGATCCGCGCGCCCTCCCGCACCGGGTAGACGAACATGTTCAGCGGCATGTCCTCCTGGAACTCCTTGCCGATGAGGAAGTCGAGGAGTGCCTTGCCGCCCTCGGTGTTCTCGGCGTTGCCCAGCAGGCCTGCGTACTCGACCTGACGGAAGCAGGTGCCGGTGGCGACGCCCGTCGGCGCGGTTTCGGGCTGCGGGTCGGCGTAGATCACCTCGGCGGGCGGGGACGAGGCGTAGGAGACGACGAGCGGGCGGTCGCCCTTGGCCTTCTTGCCGCCGGACGAACCGGAGAACTCCTCGTTGTACGCCTGCTCCCAGCCGTCGACGACCTTGACGCCGTTCGCCTTCAGCTTCTTCCAGTAGTCCTGCCAGCCGTCGTCCCCGTACTCGGCGGCGGTGCCGAGCAGGAAGCCGAGACCGGGCGAGGAGGTGCCCGCGTTCTCGGTGACGAGCAGGTCCTTGTACTCGGGCTTGACCAGGTCGTCGAAGGAGTCCGGCGGGGCCAGCTCGTGCTTGCTGAAGTATGCCTTGTCGTAGTTGACACAGATGTCGCCGGTGGTGACGGGCGTGACCCGGTGCTTGTCCTGGTCGGCCCGGTACTCGGGGCGGATACGGTCGGAGCCCTTGGCCTCGTACGGCTGGAACAGCCCGTTGTCGAGCGCGCGGGACAGCAGCGTGTTGTCGACGCCGAAGAAGACGTCGCCCTGGGGGGTTGTCCCTGGTGAGGATGGCCTTGTTGACGGCCTGCCCGGCGTCGCCGTCCTCCAGCACCCGGACCTTGTAGCCGGAGCTCTTCTCGAAGGCGGCGATGACGTCCTTCGAGGCGGCCCACGAGTTGTGGCTGACGAGGGTCACGGTCTTGGAGTCGCCGGAGCCCTGGCTGCCGCCGTCGGACGACGATCCGCAGGCGGCCAGGCAGCCGACCATGCCGAGCCCGACGGCAAGGACGGTGGCCTTCTTGGTGATGCTCACTGAATTCCTCCTGGGTGACCAGGAGAAGACGCGGCCCCGCCCGGAACCCCTGGCGAGGGTCCCGGGCAGGGCGCAACAGCTCGAGTGGTGACCGATCTCCCTACCCACAATGACCTGGGCCAGGTTCGAGGGTCTGCGGCCGGTGCCGCACCTCAGCGCTGTGGCGCTCCCCTGTCGGAATATGAAGATGTGGTTCCGGACGTACTTCCGTATGAAGTTGTCGTACGACGATGTACGACGCCGGTCAGGTTACCGCTCGCTCGCGGCGAGCTGACCACACGCCCCGTCGATCTCCTGACCACGGGTGTCCCGGATCGTCACCGGCACACCGTGCGCCGCGATCGCCTCGACGAACGCCTTCTCGTCCTCGGGCCGTGGAAGCGGTCCACTTCGAGCCGGGCGTGGGATTGAGCGGGATGAGGTTGACGTGCACGGGCCTGCCCCTTGAGCATCCGCCCGAGCCGGTCGCCGCGCCACGCCTGGTCGTTGATGTCCCGGATCAGCGCGTACTCGATCGACAGCCGCCGGCCCGACCGCTCCGCGTACTCGAACCCGGCGTCCAGCACCTCACGCACCTTCCAGCGCGTGTTGACCGGGACGAGGGTGTCGCGCAGCTCGTCGTCGGGGGCGTGCAGCGAGATGGCGAGGCGGCACCTGAAGCCCTCGTCGGCGAAACGGTGGATCGCCGGCACGAGGCCGACCGTGGAGACGGTGATGCCGCGCTGGGAGAGACCCAGTCCGTCGGGCTCGGGGTCGGTGAGGCGGCGGATGGAGCCGACGACGCGGTTGTAGTTGGCGAGGGGCTCGCCCATGCCCATGAACACGATGTTGCTCAGGCGGGCCGGTCCTCCGGGGACCTCACCGTCCCGCAGGGCGCGCATCCCGTCCACGATCTGGTGCACGATCTCGGCGGTGGACAGATTCCGGTCCAGGCCCGCCTGCCCCGTGGCACAGAACGGGCAGTTCATGCCGCAGCCCGCCTGGGAGCTGATGCACATGGTCACCCGGTCCGGGTAGCGCATGAGGACGGACTCGACGAGCGTCCCGTCGAACAGCTTCCACAGCGTCTTGCGGGTGGTGCCCTGGTCGGTCGACAGGTGCCGCACGACCGACATCAGCTCGGGCAGCAGTGCCTCCCGGAGCCCCTGTCGGGAGCCGGCGGGGATGTCGGTCCACTGCTCGGGGTCGTGCGCGTACCGCGCGAAGTAGTGCTGCGAGAGCTGCTTCGCACGGAACGGCTTCTCGCCGATCGCGGCGACGGCCTCCTTGCGCTCGGCGGGCGTGAGGTCGGCGAGGTGCCGCGGCGGCTTCTTGGCTGCGCGGGGGGCGACGAATGTGAGTTCTCCGGGCTTAGGCATGACCTTCCTAGTGTGGCAGATCATCTCCGGGCGCCCAGGCCAGAGCGGGGTGTGGGTGGTCACCCGTGGGTGCCGACTGTCAGCTTTGGTCGACCTCGGACGGCCCAGGGACGGCCCAGGACTCAGTCAGTCGTCGCGTAGGTGCCCAGGTGGCGGCACCACGGCCTGTCATTCCATCTGCGCTGGAGCGACCGGGAGCTGTTCCCTGTACGGCCATGTGAAGGTGCGGTCGGGTTCGAGATGGGCGTCACCCCAGTGAATGGCATGGACGCCGTTTTCGGCGTCAGCTGTGAAGAACACACAGACGAGCCTGGTGGAAGCTCCCAGCTCCTCGAAGACTTCGTGCAACCCCAAGTACTCCGCGGTCACCAGGTCCTCATCGACGTCGAACAGTCCTTCCGGAGGCTGCGGCCCGTGCGCCCGGAACAGCCGTTGCCGCGTGGGCGACGCGTTGGCGGGCAGCCGGGCCCGGTCCAGTGGCCGCGGCCTGTCGGCGTAGCGGAAGGGGGAAGAGTGCGTGATCGTTGATCACTGCGTACTCGTATCCGCGCACGTCTCGTACGGCTTCCCCCAGCTCACGTGCCGTCTCCGCCAGGTGTTCGCGCACCAGGCCCGCCAGGGCGACACCGTACGGGCTCCGCTTCTTCAGCCCCGAGCGAGGTGCGCGGCATGAGCCTTTACATGAGCCTTGGCCAGTTGCACAGGAACCGCCGCGGCAAGCACGCCGGCATGCCGCCCAAACCGCTCGCCGGCCCAGGCCGACGGCCCCGCAGGATAGCCACCCAACACCGCCATGCAGTGCCCTCCCCCAGATCACGCCTGTGAACTGTTTGACACGCACACGAAGGGCACACAAGAGGGCGATCCGGCCAGGACACAGCGGCAAGCGCTCCGCGTTCAGATCAGCCACTCCTGATGACGGCCCCGAAGGGGGTGGAGTCATCTCCTACGGCATGACACTGTAATGTCCGCCACTGCTTTAGCGTCCTGATGATCTCGATGCACTCACCCCTCCACCTCATCCCCAGGCGAGAATTGCCAGGTTTGCCGTAAGCAGAGGAAGATAGAAAAGGCAAAGCGTTGGAGACAGGAACACCTTACGCCTTTTCACTACAGACACATAAGGTGCTACATTCATTGACCATGCAGGGGTACTCTGATTACCGCCCGATACAGTTTCATACAGCTTACGGAAAAGTCTTTCCTGTCTCAGGTAAAAGTAATCAAGAAACCAGAACCCCAGAGCTGGGATGAAGGATGCCGCAGCAAGAGAGGATTTCCCGCTCGTTAGTGAAGCCGCCGCCAGTGCACCCGTAAGGGTTATACTCCAACCACGTATCAGGAAGGAGTTATTGGCGAGTCGGGCGATCGTGGATTGGATGAACTCGAGATGCTTAATCAACGCATCGCTATGCCCTTCACTCACCTTGGGCCTCTTTTCCGGGATTCTTGACGAGCGTCAGGTTACTTATCTCGGCAGGAATCTCCTCGTGTGACGGCGGCCATCCAGGGATAGGGTAGGCAGGCCAAAGTTCTCTACCCTCCACTGCCCCATCAACTGCTTCATAAGGAAGGGCGCAGTCTGAACAGGTCCTGTCGCCTCATCGAATACCACGGAGGTCACCACCAGTTGGTGAGAGTACGACGAGTTCGTAATCGATCCCGATGGGCCTGGGATTGCTAGCAGCTCCCCATGTTTCATCAATCGTAGGGAAGGCGTTCTGGAACTCGCCCAGTTGAGTACCATTGAACGCCCTAGCGAGTGCGTGTTCCGGCTTGATGGCCGACAGCGCTTTGGCTAGTTCTTCCTGATCGAACGGCCTTAGAGATTCATGGTCTTTATTCGCCCAAATCCATGCCTGCACCAAGACCAACCGGAGTTTTGGAGTGAGCAGCCCCCATGCTCGATTAAACTTTCCTTCTTTGACGGCACGCACGAACTTGTTGGCGGTGTCGACAGGTCCACCATCGCGGAAATGCCATTCCATCGCGTCCAAGGCGAGGCGCATGTTTCGGGCCGCGACCTCCGCGGTCTGCTTGTCCGGAGTGCTCTCAAGTGCGCGTTGATACACGGTAAGGGCTGGCGCCCAAAACCCCATCCTCTGATGAATCTCGCCCATAGCACAGTAAGCGAAGGCTCGCTGTGGTCCACGTAGCGAATCAAGCAAATCCGTCAAAGCATCGAGGGCTCCATTCGGATCAGCTTCGCTCAACTGAATGGCCTCTGCAATCCGTGGGTCAATCGCCAGGATTGCGGGCGAGCTACCCCTCTCGACTGATCAGCGGCGGCGCTTCACCAATCTGCGCAGGGACAAATTCCGGCGCTTGCAGTAAATGCCTAAGTAGTGAAATGAGGCTTGAATCGTCTTCAGGTGATACAACGTATCTGTTCGTCACCTTCAGTGGGGTAGGGATGAATTCGAAGTCTTCCGGTGAGAAAATCACCGGAATATACTTGATGCGTTCACTGGTGCTGTAATAGATATCTGTTGTGATCAGAGTTCCCTCCCAGCGAACCCTGTACCAACACCCGGCGCTTCCTTTTGATTGAATCTCTTCGCGTACGTTTCCGTGACCACGACGAGTACGTAATCGGCCTCCTCGACTTGATTCTGCATCCACACGGGCCAATTGGCTGGCGGGGTGCTTTCTACGAAAAATCGGCCCACGCATCTACTCCATTACGCCGCAAAGATTGGATGAAATGGAGCACCCGCTCCCTGTGTTCACTAGAATCATGAGAGTAGGAGACAAAAACGCGCGGCACTGAATTCTCTCAGCATTCTCCTGCTTTCTTTGCCTGGCGTGCTCTGGACGAGAAGATCTTAAAGCACAGATGTCCACAATGGGGAGGCCTTGCTGCGAGGTCGGTGGAGCGGCTTTGGGCTGGAGCTGCTTTGGGGCGAGTGATCATGGCCCCGTAAGCTGATGGCGAGTCGGGCAGTCTGTGGACCTGCCCGTTAAAGCACGACGTTGGGGCCATGATCTTAGAGGCTCGCCCCAAAGTGGCTGCCTAAAGCCGTGGAGCCGACCGCCCCAGCCACAGACGTCTGAGCCTCAGCACTGTCAGGCGAGGCTTTCGAGGCCGAGCTTGGCCAGTCGCGACCGGATGGCGCTGGGCTTCCGGCCGAACTGTTTCCCCGAGCATGTCGAAGTCTCGTTCGCCCTGCTGGTAGAGCGCTAGGAGACGGGCGTCGTCCTCTGGTGACCACGGGTGACCCATCCGTGGGAAGCGAGCCCGTAGCTCCTCCGGCGTCTCACGCCTTCTGCTGGCATCGCCGGCGGGGCAGACGGACTCGATGATCTCAAGCGGGAACCTCCGACGTGGGTGCCTGTGAGCCACAGGTTTAAGTGACCGTCGTCGAACGTGATCCGGTCGGCCGGGATGGTGACTGCACGCCGCAGCACGTCGCTATCGTTCGGGTCTTGGTGGTAGTCGGTAAACGTCAGACGGAACGCTGTGCGCACGGTGGAATCCCCCATGGGGCCATTCTGGCGGCCCTCATTGGGCATGCGGTAGATCGTTTCTCGTCCTTGTCCGCTGCACGCAGCGCGCCGCCGGCGGCCGCCGCTGGCGAAGACAGGGCGGCGGCCCCGCCGACAAGGTGGCGCGCGCCCGCGCCGTGCGCGGGCCTTGATGAGGTAGAGAAACCTGTAACAGCTCTCACTCTGCTCGGCCGCCGAAGGCGCGCCAGTGGGCAGAAGTCGGCTCGTGTATCCGGCTTGGCGCAGGCGCTCGTACGCGTCGAGCACGTCGGAGGGCACTGGCTGGCTGATCATGAAGCCCTGCTCCGGATAGATCATCAGTCGCTGCAACGCACCTAACCAGCATGTCGATCACCAAGCGGGCGTCACCGATGGAGCCGACGTACTCGTCGAGCGTCATGGGAGCGGAAGCACTTGACGACCTCGACTGCCGGCCAGAGCTTGCGTGCGGTGGCGTACGCTCGCCGCTCCTCGTAGGGCTTGCTGATGAGGAGTACCGAGGAAACCTCGGCCCCCTCCTTTTCCAACAGCTCTCGCGAGAAGCGGATGTTCTCACCTGTGTTGCGGGCGCGGGGCTCTACGAGGATGGCCGTACTGGGGACACCGAGTTCCAGTGCCCGTTCCTTGTAGTGGACTGCTTCACCCCGGGGGCATGCGCTCCCGCGTCGTGGGCTGGTGGCACCAGTGAACAGGAGCAGGGGGCCATGCCGCGCTTGTACAGGCTCACTGCCGTGTCGGCCACGCCCAGATCGTGACTACCAAGACCGATGGCAACCGAGCACGGCCGGGGAGTGTGGCCCATCTGGTGGTAGTCCCATACGCACCGGGCGTCCGCCCAGTCCTGTGCCGAGATCACTGCTGGCCTTCCCTGTCCTTCGCCGAATCGGGCACCTTGAAGTCGTACTCCCACGCGAAGCGCGATGCCGCGTGTACCCCGATGGCGTACTCCACGACAATGCCCGCGGCCGTGTAGGTCGTCCGATGCAACTCGACGACCGGTTCGCCCGGTGGTAGCTGGAGCTGCCTCACCTCGTCCGGTGTGGCAGCGCGGGCGAACAGTCGCTCCCTTCATGTGGTCGATCTCGTAACCCGCGTCGTACAGCACTCGGAACCCTCCGCCTCGGCCGGCGGGCCCCGGCGTGGGGTCTACCAGTCGAGTGCCTTCGACGTGCTCGGGCCGGTAGTAGCTGGTCAACGTGTGCGTCGGCTGATCGCCTTCCTTCACCAGCCGCGCGCGGGCGTAGACCTCGGCGCCTTCCGGCAGTCCATGAGCGGCTGCCACTTCTGGGTGGCGCTACGACACGGCTGATCGTCTGGGTCTGCTCGTTCCGGCGGTACCCCCGTCCGGAAGCCACACGGTCCGCGATGAATGCGACCTCGTCGCCGTCCCGCCACTTGGCCTTGTCGTACCTGGCGATGCCGAGTCGCTTAAGAGGCACGTGCTCACGCACCACGGTTCCGTGGCCGCGAGATGACGTCACCAGGCCCTCTGCCTCAAGAGCCTTGAAGGCCTGATGGACGGTGGACTTGCTGCCCTCGCCTGCTGCGACCAGCTCCCTGATCTGCGGGGAGCTGCTGGCCGGGGGCGTACTCACCCTCTTGATCTGTTCAGCCAGCTTGTCCGCCTAGCTCCCGCCACTTGGGCGCCATTGCATGACTCCTCTCAACGAGTCCAGTCAAGCACAGTCCCAGGACTGTTGACAGTCCCAGGACTGCGTGCCACAGTCTTGTCACGCCCACCGCAGTCCTAGGACAGCGGGAAGGGAAGGCCTTCTTGGGCCTGCTCCAAAGCTTCGAAACAGGAGTGCTCATGCCGTCGTTCCAAGATCGACCTTTCGACCGCCGTAGTGTTCGTGGCGACCGCGCCGGAACCGAAGATGGCGAACAAGAAGACCGGTGAGCGAGCCATGGACCGGGACAACCCGAGCCTGGGGCTGTCCACCGTGGGCCTGCTGGTCTCGGACGAGGGGAGGGCAACCTCTACCAGGTGACCGTTCCGGAGAACGGCTACCCGGAGAACCTCATACCGGGTACGCCGGTCAAGGTGCACGGCCTGAAGGCGCGGGACTGGGAGAACGAGTTCAACGGCCAGAAGCGGCACGGGATCTCGTTCTGCGCGGTCGCGATCACCCCGGCGGCCTGATCATGGCTGACCTGACGATGTGGCTGGAGGCCACGGGGGCGTTAGCGGGCGTCGGCGGTCTCGGCTATGCGAAGGTACGGGCCCCGCGGGTGTACTGGTCGCTGGTGGGCATGCCGCTCACCTGGGGACGGTTCACCTTCTCGTACCGGTCGACGATGGACGTGTTGCGGGCTGACGGTTCAGCCGTCCGGACTGCGGGCGTTCGGTGACGCGCAGCGTCGCTAGCCGAGAGGTACAGCCGGTACCGCCGAAGATCCGCCGGGTTCGGCCCACGTCGACCGGGCTGCGGGTCACGCTGCGACTTCCGGCCGGCCTGGAGCCCGCCGACGTGATGGCCTCCTCCGAGCGGCTGCGGCACGCCTGGGGTGTGCACTCCGCGACTGTGGTGGAGACTAAGCCCGGGTTCGTCGAACTGCGCATGACCGGCCATGACGTGCTGCGCCGGGTGCAGATGCCGCGCAACGCCGCCCCGCACGATCTGGTGGTGCCGGTGGCACTGCGGGAGGACGGGACCGCGTTCGAGCGGGACTACCGCAAGGTCCGATGGCGCTGACGCTGGGCGCGAATCACTCGGGCAAGTCGATGTATCAGCGCAACCTGATCAGGGGCTGGCTCAGTTGCCGGTGGCGCTGGTCGGTATCGACTGCAAGCGCGGGGTGGAACAGTCCGCGTTCGCTCCCCGGCTGTCGGCTCTGGTCACCACTCCCGACGATGCCGCTTCCCTGCTCGCGGTCCTGGTCGCGGAGATGGAAGACCGCTTCGACCTACTGAGCCTGCATGGCGTCTCGGACGTGTGGGAGCTGCCCGAACACCTGCGGCCGGTGCCGGTCGTTGTCCTGGTCGACGAGGTGGCGGAACTGTTCCTGATTTCGGCGAAGAAGGATGAGGAACGCCGCGAGCGGATCGTCACGGCACTGATCCGGCTGGCGCAGATGGCCCGCGCGATCGGGATCTACCTGGAGATCTGCGGGCAGCGGTTCGGCTCCGACCTGGGCAAGGGCGCCACCATGGCTCCGTGCCCAGCTCACCGGCCGTGTCGTACACCGGGTCAACGACAAGCAGACCGCCGAAATGGGCCTGGCCGACGTGGCACCGGACGCCGTACAGGCTGCCGGTCTGATCCCGATGGACCGCCCAGGCACCGCTGTCAGCCGCGGACTCCACGGGCGGCTGGTCGAAGATCCGCACTCCGCACACCTCCCGCGCGGAAGTGATCGCGGCCTGCCGGGAGTTCGCCACCTGGTCCTGGACTTCCCCGCCCTCGACCCCTTCCGGCCCCTCGTGCCCCACTGAGGCGCCGACGGCCGGTCCGTCGCTGGGCAAGCCCCGCCCAGTCACCGACTGACCGCCGGGACCGGACGGCCAGACACGCTCCCCGCCCGTCCCCGGCCCAACCCTCTTCGAAGGGAGGTGCCCCCCATGCCCCGCTCGATCCGCATCGACGCCGTACTCGTCCAGGCCGTCATCGCCGGCGCCCTGTCCTTCCGCCCACCTGCACGACCTCGCGGAAGCCGCCGGACAGTCCGGCTGGAAAGCCTGGGCCTACCCGATCTCCGTCGATCTCCTCCTGGTCGCTGCCTGGCGACAGCTGGCGAACGGCCCGCCGGGACCGCTCGGCCTGGACCTGGTTGTCATCCGCCCTGTTCGCCTCGCTCGGCGCGAACATCGCGACGGCCGGACTCCTCGATCTGGCCCACGTGCCCGGCCTGGCTCCGCATCCTCGTCGCCGGGTGGCCCGCTCTGGCCTTCCTCGGCGGAACCCTCCTGGTCCACACCCCCGCCGACAAACACGGCGCTGCCCCTGCCCAACCTGTGGACGACGGCCCGGCAACCCCGGCGGAGTCGACGTCACACGCGATGAAACCCCCGCACCTGTCCCGTCTGCGGCGCCTGCTGCTCCGGAGCTGACCCCGGCACCGCCACAGTCCGCGCCCACCGCACCCGCGGTTCCGGCCGCGCTGCTGGACCACGCCCGCAAGCTCGCCGACGCACACAAAGCGTCCACCGGTGCCCTGATGCCCACCGACGTCCTCTCGGCCCGACTCGGACTGCCCGCGCCGATGACCGACGCAATCGCCGCCCAGCTCCAGCTCACCTGACCAGCACAGGGAGGCAAGCAACATGCAGACCTTCGACCGCCCGTCCGACTACATCGACGCCGCCCGCGAGATGGCCACCGCCGGCCGCCCGGCCCTGCCCCGCCTGCTCGCCGAGGAAGCCGCCGACCGCACCTCGAACCCGCAGGACAAGGCCCGCATCCTCGCCGAGTTCCCCGGCCACAGCCTCCGGGCAGGAGGACTGACCCCGATGAGCGTCTACCGCAGCCTTCCGCAACCGCATTCGGATCGGGCCCGTGCAGGTCGGCACCTACTACGACGGCCGGGGCCGCGAGATGCACACCCGCCGCCTGCACCGCCCCGCGCTGCGGCCTTCTCCGCCGACTACCACGACCGCTCCGCCGCCGAACTCGCCGCCCGCACCCACCGCTGCAAGGCGTAGGAGGACTTACCGCGCCATGGACGTTCCGCTCTGGCTCGCCCTGCTCGTCGTCGGCTTCCTCGGCATCAAGCTCATCCGCCCGCCCTGGTGGCTGGTGGCCGTGCTCCTCCTCGGCGGCTACCCTCCTCGCCGACAGCCTCCTGTCCCCCGGTCATCGACACCGCCGTCAAGTAACCCGCGAAAGGAGATCCCGCCCATGTTCCGCCCCAAGCTCCCCGACCATGCCCCAGCCCACCGGCATGGCCACCCCGCCCACCGTGGTCGAACCGACCAGCATCACGCCCGGCAACCCGGCACCGCCGCCGGCCCTGCCCGCCCCGCTCCGTCCCGGCCCACGATCCAGGTCACGCCCAGCACCGCCCGGCCCTCCCTCGTCGGCGGCGGCAACCGCCGTGGTCCTCGTCGTCGGCGCGGTCCTGGTCTCCATGCTTCTGGGCGGTCGCCATCACCGGCGTCTCCTGTCGCCCTGGTCGCCGTCGTCCTGCGCCTGCTCGTCAACGACATGCACAAGGACGGTGAACCCGTGGAGACCGTGATCGCCGCCGCCTTACCGGCCCTCGGCTGGGCCCTGCACGGCAGTCTCCTGCTGCGCCGCCTGGCCACCGCCCGCCGCGACCCGCTGACGGGCCTGCACACCGGGCCGGTTTCACTACTCCGCGCCGAACACCTGCTCGCCGGGAACCCGGCCGCGCTCGTCATCCTGATCGACCTGGACGACTTCAAGGCCATCAACGACACGCACGGACACGTCGCCGGTGACGCCGTCCTCACCGCGACCGCCCGCCGACCGCGCGACTGGTGCGGAAACCACGGCATCGCCGCCCGCCTCGGCGGAGACGAGTTCGCCGCCATCGTCACCGACCCCGCCCGCACCTCCGGAACGACGGCACCGCAAACCGCCCTTGGCCGCCCCGTCGCCTTCGACGGTCACCTGCTGCCGGTCTCCGCCTCGGTCGGCCTCTGCCACCGCGCCGACCTGCCGGTCCCCGCCCTCACCGACGCCCTGTCCGCGGCCGACGCCGGCATGTACGCGGCCAAGGGCCACGGAAGGCGCAACGTCCACAACTGAACGGCCCCCGAGCGGCCTCGGTCGCCAAACTTCCGCCGCTCCGGGCGCCTCGACCCCAATCCAGATCCAACGGACCCGAAAGGGAAGTCCATCATGCCCCAGCACGCCCAGAACAAGCACGTCTGCCGCGACTGCGACGGCTTCGCCACCGCCGCCATCACCGCCGGCACCCGCCACACCGACGGCACCCGTGCCACCCTTCGCGTCGCCTGCCCGACCTGCAAGGGCACCGGCACCACCGCCCTCGCCACCCTTCTGTACCCGCGCCGGGCAGGTGACCACGTGACTAACACCGCCACCGTGGCGGGCCTGGACCCGGCCACCCTCGCCGGACGTGCTGAGGCTGGCCGGGTCCCCCGGCTTCGACCGCATCAAGACCAGATCCGCCGCACCGGCGGCTGCTCCGACCCCATCCACCTGCAAGGCTCAACCGTCTCCCGCGACGCCACCACCAGGCAGGTACTGCACTCCTACTCGACCGACACCGAGCCCGGCGGCCGGCTCCGCGTCGCCTGCGGCAACCGACGGGCCTCCCGCTGCCCCGCCTGCGCCTGGACCTACGCCGGCGACACCTACCACCTGATCCGCGCCGGCCTCGTCGGCGACCCCGCTAAGGGCACCCCCGAAACGATCCGGGACTACCTAAGCGGGTGTTCGCCACCCTGACCGCCCCGTCGTTCGGCCCAGTCCACAATCGCCCCGGCAACCGGCCCTGCCGCTGCGGTGTCCCGCCACGCCGAGGACGCCCCGGAGCTGGGCACCCCGCTCGACCCCGATACGTACGACTACGCCGGGGCTGTGCTGTGGAACAACCACGCCTCCGAGCTGTGGCGCTACTTCACGATCTACCTGCGCCGCGAAATCGCCAAGCGCGCCGGCCTCACCCAGAAGGACGCGAAGGAGCAGTCCCGGGTCTCCTTCGGCAAGGTCGCCGAGTACCAGAAACGCGGCGCCGTTCACTTCCACGCCGTGATCCGCTTCGACGGCCCGGACGGGCCCGACGATCCCCCGCCCGCCTGGGCCACCCTCGACCTGCTCACCGACGCCATCCAGGCCGCCGCCGCCCGCGTAGAAGTCGACGTCCCGCCGTCCGGTGACCAGCCCGCCCGCACCCTTCGCTGGGGCACCCAGCTCGACGTACGCCCCATCCGGGCCTTCGGCGACGGAGAGGACATCACCGAACAGGCGGTCGCCTCCTACGTCGCCAAATACGCCACGAAGGCCGCTGAGACCACCGGCACGGTCGACCGCCGGATTGGCAACAAGGAAGCCATGGTCCTCCTCGGCGTCGCCGACCACCCCCGTCGGCTCATCGAAGCGTGCCTCGACCTCCACGCGTTCTACCCGGACCGCAAGCTCCGCGACTGGGCCCACATGCTCGGCTTCCGCGGCCACTTCTCCACCGAGTCCCGGCGCTACTCCACCACCCTCGGCGAACTGCGCCAGACCCGCGCCGACTACCGCGCAGCCCAGCAACGCGCCGCCCTCGGCCTGCCCGACCCCGACGACGAGGAAACCACCACGCTCACCCTCGCCCACTGGACCTACGCCGGCCACGGCCACACCCCCGGCGAATCCTGGCTCGCCGCCAACATCCGCCGGGACATCCAGCACAACCGCGAGATCGCCCGCGAAGAACTAGCCACCTTGCTAGCCGATGAAAGGAACTGCTGACCATGGCCTCAGAGTTGCCTCGTCGGTTCCTGACCCCTGATGACCTGGTCGAGATGTTCGAGCTGCCCAGCGTCGAGACGGTCTACCAGTGGCGGCGCAAGCGCACCGGCCCCCGCGGCTTCCGAGTCGGCCGACACCTCCGCTTCGACCCGAACGACGTACGCGCCTGGGTCGACTCCCAGATCGGGGAGGCTGCCTGATGGCCGGCCACATCCAAGACCGCTGGTACCGGACGGAGACCGGCCAGAACGGCAAGGGGCGCAAGGTCAAGACCGATCGCCACGGCACCGGCCTGCGCTACCGCGCTCGATACGTCGGCCCCGACGGCACGGAGAAGTCCAAAAGCTTTCCTGATCGACAAAAGCGACTCGCGGAGCAGTGGCTCACCGACATCGCATCGGACATGTCTCGCGGTCGCTACATCGATCCGCGTGCAGCGCGCATCACCTTCAAGGGCTACGCGGAGCGCTGGCTCAAGACTCACCACATCGACCCCGCCAGTCTGGTGGTGATCGAGCAGCGGTTGCGCCTGCACGCCTTCCGGCTGATCGGTTCCCGGCCGTTGGATTCGTTCCGTTCGGAGCACATCAGGGGTTTGGTGAGCGCCCTGGAGAATGACCCGACTGTGAGCGGCGGCTACGCGCGGAACATCTACGGTGACGTGCGGGCCGTGCTCAGTGCGGCGGTCGATGACGGCCTCCTTCCCCGCAACCCGTGCTCGGCGAAGTCCGTCCGCCCGCCGGCCGCCGAGCAACGTCGCGTTGTGCCGTGGCTGCCCGAACAGGTTCAGGCCGTCCGTGCGGCGCTCCCCCAGCGCTACCGGCCCTTGGTCGACATGGGTGCCGGGTGCGGGCTTCGTCAGGGCGAGATCGTGGGCCTGGCCGAGGACGCCGTCGACTTCGCGAGCGGCATCGTCCGGGTGGTCCGACAGGTGAAGCTCATTCGGGGCAAGGCCGTGTTCGCTCCGCCGAAGTGCAACAAGGAGCGGGACGTACCGTTGCCGCCTTCGGTCGCTGAGGCCCTGCGGGCTCTCACATGAACGCCTTCAAGCCGGTGGAGATCACGCTGCCCTGGCGCAAGCCGGACGGCCCGAAGGTGTCGGCCCGCCTGCTGTTCACGAACACCGCGAGCGGCCTCGTCTGGCGCAGCAACTTCAACGTCCAGGAGTGGAAGCCTGCTCTTGCGGCGGCCGGGCTGATCTCGGAGGCCGGGGCGGACGGCAAGTACGAGTCCGCTCGGGAGCACGGCACGCACGCCACGAGGCACTTCTACGCCTCGGTGCTCCTCGACGCCGGCGAGAGCATCAAGGCCGTGAGCGAGTACCTGGGACACGCCGACCCCGGACTGACGCTGAGGGTGTACGCGCACCTCATGCCGTCGAGCCAGGAGCGTACGAGGAAGGCCGTGGATCGAGTGCTTCTCGGCCCCGCGCGAGCCTGACGGCCCAGAGACGGCCCAGTAGCCCGAACAAGACCCCCTATCCGCGCCGAACGCGCTGGTGGGGGCTTATTGCTGCCCGGCTACTGCGAGTTCTCCGGGCTTAGGCATGACTCAACCAGTGTCGCAGATCGACTTGGGTGGCCTGCGGGAGACCAGGCCCGGCGTGACCGAGCGCCCGGATCGGCGTTGTGACTTCCGATCGGCGAGGCAGGGGATGCCGCTGTCGTTCCGGCAGATCCGCGGCGCCGCATCGCCGCTTGACCTGGACAAACTTGAGCTTTTAGGCTCCGCTCAAGGTCGCAGGAACCGATCCGCAGGGACCGATCAACGTGCCTTTTCGAGGAGGTTCGCCATGAGCGAGCACACAGCCCACTTCGAGATCCCCGACCGCTACCGCTATGCCGTGATCCCGCACATCATGGTCGACGACGCCGCCGCGGCATCGACTTCTACCGGCGGGCGTTCGGCGCCCAGGAGAACTTCCGGATCGGTGCTCCGGGCGGTGGGATCATGCACGCCGAGATCACCATCGGGCGGTCGACCCTGATGCTGGGCGACTCCAGCGTGGACGAGGCGGAGGCCGCCTCCTTCGCCGCGCCGGCGTCGCTGGGCGGGGGCACGTCCGTCACGTTGCACGTCTTCGTACCGGACGTGGACAGCCTGGCGGAGCGGGCGGAGGCCGCCGGCGCGGAGATCCTCCAGCCGCCGAAGGACATGTTCCACGGTGACCGCACCGTCATCCTCAAGGACCCTTCGGGCCACATGTGGGTGTTCCTGACCCACATCGAGGACGTCTCGGAGGAGGAGCTGCGGCGCCGCCTCGACCGCTGCCGGGTGACCGCGATGGCCGTGAGCGCGGTGACCGGATCGGATAGCGAGAGGCCCGCCGCCCAGGGGACGGCGGGCCTTTACCCGTCAGGAGGACGACCCGGTCGTCAGCCGGAACCGACGAAGATCACCAACAGCAGCCACACCACCGGCGCCGTCGGCAGCAGCGAGTCCAGGCGGTCCATGATGCCGCCGTGGCCCGGGAGCAGCGTGCCCATGTCCTTGATGCCGAGGTCCCGCTTGATCATGGACTCGCCGAGGTCGCCCAGCGTGGCGCTGACGGCGACCGCGAGGCCGAGCAGCAGGCCCTGCCACCAGGTGCCGCCGTCGATCATGAACTGCATGCACAGCGCGCCGGCCACCATCGCGAACGCCACCGCTCCGAGCAGGCCCTCACGGGTCTTGCCGGGACTGATGCGCGGGGCGAGCTTGGTCTTGCCGAAGCGCCAGCCGACGGCGTAGGCGCCGGTGTCGCTGACGACCGTCAGCACGAGGAAGGTCAGGACGCGCCGCGAGCCGTCGTCCGCCATGAGCATCATCGCGACGAACGTGGCCAGGAACGGCACGTAGAACGCGGCGAAGAGCCCCGCCGTGACGTCCTCGAGGTAGCCCTCCGGCGGCTCGGTCATCCGCCATACGAGGACCGCCAGCGCCGTGAGCGCCATGGCGACCCACGCGCCCTCGGCACCCCGCACATACCCGGCGACCACCATCGCCGCGCCGCCGATCGCGAGCGGCACGAGGGGCGCCTTGATGCCCTTGCGTTCCTCCAGCCGCTTGGTCAGCTCCCACAGGCCCACCACGACGGCGACCGCGACCACACCGACGAAGACGGCCTTGACGACGAACAGCGACGCGACGATCACCGCGCCGAGCCCGACGCCGACCCCTATCGCCGCACCCAGGTCGCGCCCCGCGTCTTCTTCTGCGGCTACGGCTGCGCCGGCTGGGGGCGTCGGGCATGGGCTCCGGATTCTGCGGCACCGCCGCATGCGGCTGCGCCGACGGATTCTCTCCGCGATACGTCTGGTCGCGGAACGGCTCGTCTCGGAACAGGGGGCCGCTCAGCCGAGCGGCCCCCCTGGCCGTCATCCTGGTCTCCGCCGTGTTCGGGTACGTCGGGCACGATGGGCATGGGGCGAGTCTGCTGCGCGTAATGCGCATCGTACGCGGGACCCGCCGGGGCAGCCCCCTGGACAGGCCCCTGGTCGGACGCCCCCCAGTACCCGGCTTGTGGCGGCGCTCCCCAGGAAGAGTCGTTCATCAGACCTCGAGCAGCTCCGCTTCCTTGTGCTTCAGGAGCTCGTCCACCTGGGCGACGTACTTGGCGGTGGTGTCGTCGAGCTCCTTCTCCGCGCGGCGGCCTCGTCCTCGCCGACGTCGCCGTCCTTGACCATCTTGTCGATGGCGTCCTTGGCCTTGCGGCGCACGGAGCGGATGGAGACCTTGGCGTCCTCGGCCTTGCTCTTGGCGACCTTGATGTAGTCGCGGCGGCGCTCCTCGGTGAGCTCGGGGAACACCCACCCGGATGATGTTGCCGTCGTTGCTGGGGTTGACGCCCAGGTCGGAGTCGCGGATCGCCTGTTCGATGTTGCGCAGGGCGCTCTTGTCGGAAGGGGTCACCACGGCCATGCGCGGCTCGGGCACGGAGAACGAGGCCAGCTGGTTGATCGGCGTCAGCGCGCCGTAGTAGTCGGCCACGATCTTGTTGAACATCGCCGGGTGCGCACGGCCGGTGCGGATCGCGGCGAAGTCCTCCCTTGGCGACCACGACGGCCTTCTCCATCTTCTCCTCGGCCTCGAGGAGGGTCTCTTCGATCACCACTTGCTCCTGCGTGTCTTGAGTAGGCCCGGCTGCGGTTCCTTGTCCGGGCCGGCGGCCGGCTGCGTCGCGTTCTTCCTGCACGGTTCCCGACCGGCGGGACATTGTCCATCCCCCGGCCCGGTCCCGTCCCGTCCGTCCCCCGGACAGGTGGCGTCCGCGGACAGGGGTGCTTCTCCGGTCGGTCCCGGGTGCCTTGGTCACCCACAAGCGTGCCGATCTTCTCACCCTTGACGGCGCGGGCGATATTGCCCTCCTCTCAGAGCTCGAAGACCACGATCGGGAGGCTGTTGTCGCGGCAGAGCGTGACGGCCGTCGCGTCGGCGACCTTCAGGTCACGGGTGATGACCTCGCCGTACCCGAGCGCGTCGAACTTCACGGCGTCCGGGTTGGCCTTCGGGTCGGAGTCGTAGACCCCGTCCACGCCGTTCTTGCCCATGAGCAGCGCCTCGGCGTCGATCTCGAGGGCGCGCTGGGCGGCGGTGGTGTCGGTGGAGAAGTAGGGCATGCCCATACCGGCGCCGAAGATGACCACGCGGCCCTTCTCCAGGTGGCGCACGGCGCGCAGCGGGATGTACGGCTCGGCGACCTGGCCCATGGTGATGGCGGTCTGCACGCGGCAGTCGACGCCCTCCTTCTCCAGGAAGTCCTGGAGGGCCAGGCAGTTCATCACGGTGCCGAGCATGCCCATGTAGTCGGAGCGGGCGCGGTCCATGCCGCGCACCTGCAGCTCGGCGCCACGGAAGAAGTTGCCGCCGCCGATGACGATCGCGATCTCGGCGCCGTCCCGGACGACGGCCGCGATCTCACGGGCGATGGCGTGCACCACGTCGGGGTCGACGCCCAGGCCCCCACCGCCGGAGAAGGCCTCTCCGGACAGCTTCAGCATGAAGCGGCCGCGTACTTTGCCGTCGTCGCTCTTCTCGGCCTTGGTGGTCATGGAGATCTCGCCTCTTTACGTGGGTCACACACACGAAGAAGGCCACTGCCGGTGGGGGCGTGTTTCGCATCCCATACGCGGCAATGGCCTCCTCGTCAGATCTGCTGTCGTCCGCCGCCACGCGCGCGTACGCAACGGCGTACGCGAACGGCGCCGACGACTGCTGTCGACCCTACCGGGGTCGCGCGTCCGTCGCGGTACGGACTCAGATGCCGACCTTGATGCGCGAGAAGCGCTTCAGGGGTGACACCGGCCTCGTCCAGCACCTTCTGGACGGACTTCTTGTTGTCGAGCGCGTAGGGCTGGCCCAGCAGCGTGGCGTCCTTGAAGAAGCCGTTGAGGCGACCCTCGACGATCTTCGGCAGGGGCGGCCTCGGGCTTGCCCTCGGCGCGGGTGGTCTCCTCGGCGACGCGGCGCTCGGACTCGACGACCTCGGCCGGGACGTCCTCCTTGGAGAGGTACTTCGGCGCGAAGGCGGCGATGTGCTGGGCGACGCCCTTGGCGATCTCGGCGTTCGGCTTGTCCAGCTCGACGAGGACACCGATCTGCGGGGGCAGGTCGGGCATCGTGCGGTGCATGTACGCGGTCACGAAGCCGCCGGAGAACTGCGCGAAGCGGTCCAGGACGATCTTCTCGCCGAGGTTGGCGTTGGCCTCGTCCACGAACGCCTGCACGGTCTTGCCGGACTCGATCTCGGAGGCGAGGAGCGCCTCGAGGTCGGCCGGGGCGGCCTTGGCGACGTGCTCGGCGATGGCCTTGGCGACGTTCTGGAACTTGTCGCCCTTGGCGACGAAGTCCGTCTCGCACTTCAGCTCGACGAGGACACCCGAGGTGTTGTCGTCGGCAATGATCGAGACGACGGCGCCGTTCTCGGCAGAGCGGCCCTCGCGCTTGGCGACGCCCTTCTGACCCTTGATGCGGAGCGCCTCGACGGCCTTCTCGACGCTGCCGTCGGCCTCGTCCAGCGCCTTCTTGCAGTCCATCATGCCGGCGCCGGTGAGCTCACGAAGCTTCTTGACGTCGGCGGCGGTGTAGTTCGCCATGAGTCTGTGAATCTTTCTGGAAGTCTGGAAGATCGAAGATCTTGCGGGAGTACGGACCTACATGGAGCTGCAGGTCCGTGTCCCCTCCACCGACCTACGGGTGAACGGCGGGAGCGGATCTCATGTCACCGCTCCCGCCGTCGACGCCGACGGGACGGTCAGGCCTGCTCGCCCTCGGCGGCCGGAGCCTCGGCGGCGGGCGCCTCCTCGGCCGGGGCCTCGGTGGCCGCAGCCTCGGCGGCGGGGGCCTCGGCGGCGGGGGCGGCCTCGGCAGCCGGAGCCTCGGCGGGCGTCTCGGCGGTCTCGGCGTCGGCCTTCTTCTCGGCCTTCTCGCCCTCGAGCAGGTCGCGCTCCCACGCGGCGAGCGGCTCGCCGGCGGCCTTGTCACCCTTGTCGCCGGCAGCGGCGCCGGAGCGGGCGATGAGGCCCTCGGCGACGGCGTCGGCGATCACGCGGGTGAGCAGGGTGACGGAGCGGATCGCGTCGTCGTTGCCCGGGATCTTGTAGTCGACCTCGTCGGGGTCGCAGTTGGTGTCGAGGATGGCGACGACCGGGATGTTGAGCTTCCGGGCCTCGCCGACCGCGATGTGCTCCTTCTTGGTGTCCACGATCCAGACGGCGCTGGGCACCTTGGACATCTCGCGGATACCGCCGAGGGTCTTCTCCAGCTTGGCCTTCTCGCGGAGAGGACGAGCAGTTCCTTCTTGGTGAGGCCGGAGGCGGCCACGTCCTCGAAGTCGATCTGCTCGAGCTCCTTCAGGCGCTGCAGGCGCTTGTAGACGGTCGAGAAGTTGGTGAGCATGCCGCCCAGCCAGCGCTGGTTGACGTAGGGCATGCCGACGCGGGTGGCCTGCTCGGCGATGGCCTCCTGCGCCTGCTTCTTCGTGCCGACGAACATGACCGTGCCGCCGTGGGCGACGGTCTCCCTTGACGAACTCGTAGGCGCGGTCGATGTACGACAGCGACTGGAGCAGGTCGATGATGTAGATGCCGTTGCGCTCCGTGAAGATGAATCGCTTCATCTTCGGGTTCCAACGACGGGTCTGGTGACCGAAGTGGACGCCGCTTTCCAGCAGCTCCCGCATCGTGACGACGGCCATGGCCGTATCTCCTCGAGTTTCTCGGTTGTGCCGCGGAAGCCGGACGGCTCCCGCGCCTGACGCCCGCGATGCGCCGTGCCACTGGGGACCGAGGGGCGCTGACACGAGCCTTGGGCGGCGTCGTGTCGGGGCGTGCGAAGTCGACCCGGTGACCCGGATCGCCATCAGAAGTGTACGGGACCCGCGGGGTACCGGGTGACGCGGCTGTCCACAAGTGGGGAGTGGTCCACAGGGTCGGACGGTGATCGGCCCTGGTGCGGGACGGTTCCGGCATGCGAGCGAGGCGATGTGTGGGTGCGTGTACGTGGGTGGTGGTGCTGCTGACGGTCCTGGCCAGGGGGTGCGCCGCGGCCGGCGACGGCGGCGGTGCCGACAACGGCCGCGACCACGACGACGGCGACGGTGGCGGTGGCGGCCACGGGCGCCGGGCGGGCCCCGGATCCGGTGGTGCCGACCGTGGCCCGCCTCTGGCCGGTCGGCACCCGGCCCGCGGTTCTACGGGGCTGGGAGCCTCCGGCGACGCCGTGCGGCCCCGGCCACCGCGGCGTGGACCTCGCCGCGGTGGCCGGGACGCCGGTGCGGGCGGTGGCGGCGGGACGGGTGTCGTTCGCCGGGCAGGTGGCGGGCAGGGGCGTCGTCTCGCTGGAACTCACGGGGACGGGTGATCCACCTCTGCGGACGACGTACGAGCCGGTCGAGGTCTCGGTGCAGAAGGGGGACGAGGGTCGCGGCGGGCGAGGTGCTCGGCACGGTGCGGCCGACGGGCTCCCACTGCGCGGCCTGCCTGCACTGGGGCCTGCTGCGGGGCGACGTCTACCTCGACCCGCTGTCCCTGCTCCCCACCGTGGCTGCTCGACGGGGGCCCGTCGAGGCTGCTGCCGGTCCTGGGAATCCCGCTTCCGGAGGCCGCGGACGGTCGCGCCGCAAGCGCGGCAGATGTGGCTGGGGTGGTCGGGGTGACAGGGATGGCTGGGTGACAGGGGTGGCTGGGTGCCAGGGATGGCTGGGTGACGGGGTGGGCACGAGCGGCACCCCGTGACGCTGGGCCGCGCGCCCGTCCCGTGACCGAGGGACCATGCCCCCAGGGACGCCGAGGTTCTCGACCGCCCCCGGCGATCAGCCCCGCACGCCCCGCAACGCCATGGAGACCGCCGCCTCCGTGATCGCCGCCGGCTCCTCCGCCGCTCCCAGCTCGATCCGTCGCACGGCCGCGTCCACGACCCCCTGCAGCAGCATCGCCGCCAGCCGTGGCTGCCCGTGCCCCATCTCGCCGAGCGCCTCGACGATCATCGCGATCAGCCCGCCGTGCGCCGCCCGGATCTTCTCCCGCGCGCCGGCGTCGAGCTCGCTCGCGGAGATGGCCACGACGGCGCGGTGCCGCCGGTCCCCGACGAGGTCGAGCTGTGTGCGCACATACGCCTCGACCTTGGCCTCGGGGGCCGTCTCGCGTTCCATCGCCGCCTCGACCTCCGCGGCCCAGACCGGGAAGTCGACGGCGCACAGCTCCTCGACGACCGCCGCCCGCGACCGGAAGTACTCGTAGACGGACGACCGGGCCAGGCCCGTCCGTTCGGCGAGGGCGGGGAAGGTCAGCGCCTCCGTTCCGCCGTCGGACAGCAGGGAGCGTGCCGCGTCCAGCAGGGCAGCACGCTGCATCGACCGGTGCTCGGCCACGGAGGCCGCTCGAATCCTTGGCACGTCACCACTTTACGGACGCGCCACCCGGTACGGGAGTCACTCACCCGACCGCACGACCGCCGACGGGGTCACCGAAGGAGTCGATCTCATGCCGTAAGGCCAGGTCAGCGGCCAAAGCCTGCCAGCTTGGCGCGCAGTTGCAACACCGACTTGGTGTGGATCTGGCTGACCCGGCTCTCCGTCACACCCAGCACGTTCCCGATCTCGGCGAGCGTGAGCCCTTCGTAGTAGTACAGGGTGACGACGGTCTTCTCCCGCTCCGGGAGCGTGTTGATCGCCCGCGCCAGGAACCGTCGCAGTTCCCGGTCCTCGGCGACCTCCACCGGGTTGTCGGCGGCGGTGTCCTCCAGCGTGTCCATGAGGCTCAGCCGGTCCCCGCCCTCGCCCCCCGGCGTGCAGCAGTTCCTCCAGCGCCACCACATTGGCCAGCGACAGCTGGCTGAAGACCGCGTGGAGGTCCTCCACCGCGATCCCCATCTCGACGGCCACCTCGCTCTCCGACGGGGTGCGGCGCAGCCGTGCCTCCAGCGTCGCGTACGCGCGCTCCACGTTCCGCGCCTTCTGCCGGACCGACCGCGGGATCCAGTCAAGCGCCCGCAGCTCGTCGATCATCGCGCCCCGGATCCGGGTGATCGCGTAGGTCTCGAACTTGATCTCCCGGTCGACGTCGAACTTCTCGATCGCGTCGATCAGTCCGAACACCCCCGAGGAGACGAAGTCGGCCTGTTCGACGTTGGGCGGCAGTCCCACGCTCACCCGGCCCGCCACGTATTTCACGAGGGGCGAGTAGTGCAGGATCAGCTGTTCCCGCAGCCGCTCGTCCCCCGTCGCCTTGTACGACCGCCACAGCTCGTCGAGCGTCGAGGGGCGGGCGGTCGCACGCTGCCACCGTCGCGGGCGGCTGGGGGGATCGCCGCCCGGTCGGACCCGGAGGTGTGCTGGGGCATTCGTCGCCTTGTGCCGTTCTGCCGTGATGTTGGTGTGCCTGGGTGAGGCCGCCGGTCTGCTGTCTGCGTGGGGGTCCTCGTGAGCGTAGCGTGACTGGACAGTCGCGGTGTGCGAAGAATGAGGCGGGCCCGTACGCAGATACGTTCCGCTGAACGCTCTCCAGGGGGAGGGGTGATCGCTCTGCGTGATCACTCGAATACCCCAACTGCCAGAATTCCCAAGGGCGTCGGGGTTCCCCGGACGGCCGAACACGCTGGGTCAACACGGGCTCCGGCCACCGCGGACCGAGATCATCGCCTGGCGTGTCAACTTCCAGCCGTCGCCGTGTCGTTCGACGTAACCAAGCGCTCGAAGCTCGTACAGTCTCGCGATCGCGTCGTCCTGCGTGGTCTGTGCGCGTCGCGCCACCTCGTCCGCTCCCCGCCGCTCCACGTGCGGGGAGCCCGGCCAGCACCTGGCGGGTGCGGGGTTCCAGCAGGTCGGTGGGGAGCACTGGCCCGCGCCGGTCCGGGGGCAGCTCACCCATGTCGCCGACCAGTTCCACGACCTCGGCGGCGTCGCTCACGAGCACCGCGTCGCCGCGCAGCAACTCGTGCACCCCCGCCGACAGCGCACTGGTGGCCGGTCCCGGCACGCCCATCGTGTGCCGGCCGAGGCGCTGGGCCGCCCGGGCGGTGACCAGCGAGCCGCTGCGGTAGGCGGCCTCGACGACCACCGTGCCCCGGGTGAGCGCGGCGATCACGCGGTTGCGCAGGATGAACCTGCTGGGCGTCGGATGATCGCCCGGTGGCAGCTCCCCGACGACCAGTCCCTGTTCCGCGATCCTGGTGATCAGCCCCGTGTGCCCCGGCGGGTAGGGGCGGTCGACGCCGCAGGCGAGGACGGCGGCGGTGGCGCCGCCCGCGCCGAGGGCGCCCCGGTGGGCGGCGCCGTCGACCCCGTAGGCGCCGCCGGACACCACGACCCAGCCGCGTTCGGCGAGCCCGGCGGCGAGGGTGGCCGCCATGTGGGCGCCGTACTCGGTGCAGGCGCGGGCTCCGACGACGGCCACCGACCTCAGCGCCCACATGCGCAGACTTGGCCTGCCGCGCACCCACAATCCGAGGGGCCTGGCGTCCCCGAGGTCGTCGAGCTGCCGCGGCCACTCGGCCGCCCCGGGTGCCACGAACCGCACCCCCCGCCGCCCTGGCGACGGCGAGGTCCCCGGCGCGGCTCGGCCCGGCCCGCCCTGGCACACAGGCCGGCCCACCGCTTCTCGCTCACCCCCGGCAGGGCACGCCCGCCCGCACGCAGCCGCCGCACCACGTCCGCCACGCCGCGTTCCCGCACCCACCGTCCACCGGTCTCGTCGCCGGGCTCGATGACCCGGGTGAGAAAGACCCGGCCGAGCAGCTCGTCATCAGCAGCCGCATCGGCGTCTTCCCCGATCACGACATCGTCTGCGGTCGGCTCACCGCCCTTGGCGACGGCGCCGTCCCCGCCATGACCGGCGACGGCGCGGCTCCCGGCCATGGCACCGCGCCCGGTCATGGCACCGTCCCCGTTCGCGGCGCCATGCCCGGTCACGTCAGCGCTCCAAGGGCCATCGGGACGCCCCTGGGCACCCCCGTGCGCAGTTGCAGCGCCAGGGCGACGTCCCTCGCGTCGGGTCGGTCGTGGCCGACGAGATCCGCGACGGTCCAGGCGACGCGCAGGACCCGGTCGAGGCCGCGGGCGGTGAGCACGCCCCGTTCCAGGCTGCGTTCCGCGTCGTCCAGCGCCCCAGGTGCCGCGTACCAGCGGCTGCGCAGCTCCCGTCCGGGCACCTCGCTGTTGGACCGCCACGGGGTGCCCGCGAGACGCTCGGCCGCCCGGTCCCTGGCGGCCCGCACCCGGTCGGCGACCGTCGCGGTCGTATCGCCTCGGGGGCCGACCCCCGCCAGTTGGCTGCGTGTGATCCGCTCCACCTCGACCCGGAGGTCGACCCGGTCGAGCAGTGGACCGGACAGCCGGGCCTGGTATCGGCGGATCGCCGAGGGCGAGCACTCGCACAGGTCCTCCTTCTGCGAGAACCGTCCGCACGGGCAGGGATTGGCCGCGAGCACCATCAGGAACCGTGCCGGGAACCGCACCACGCCCGCGCTGCGCGCGATGACGACGTGCCCGGCCTCCAGCGGCTGGCGCAGGGCGTCGAGCGCGTGGCTGCTGAACTCCGGCGTCTCGTCCAGGAACAGGACGCCGCGATGTGCCAGCGAGACGGCTCCGGGCCGCCCGATGCCGGGGCCGCCCCCGACGAGGGCCTGCATCGTGGCGGAGTGGTGCGGCGCGCAGTAGGGGGCCACGTCGATCAGGGGTTTGCCGGGCGGCAACAGGCCCGCCACCGAGTGCACCGCGGTGACCTCCAGCGACTCCTCCCGGCAGAGCCGGGGGCAGGACGGCGGGCAGGCGCTCGGCGAGCATCGTCTTCCCGGCGCCGGGCGGCCCCTCCAGGAACAGGTGATGACCGCCGGCGGCGGCGACCTCCACAGCCGTGCGCGCCGCCTCCTGGCCCACGACGTCCGAGAGGTCGTGACCGTGGTCGTACTGCGCCGTCCCCATGCCGTGCATTCCGGTGGCGGCTCCCGTGCCGGGCATGCGCAGGCCTGCGAGGAGCGGGTCCGGCCGACCCTGCTGGTCCGGTTCCTCCTCCGGCACGGGCTCGTCGGCGAGGACGGCGATCAGCTGGCGCAGACTGCGTACGCCGAGCACCGACACTCCGGGCACCAGGGACGCCTCGGCGGCGGCGCACTCCGGGACGACCACCTGTTCGTAGCCGGCCTCCGCCGCGCCAGGACCGCCGGCAGGATGCCCCCGCACGGGCCGCACCCGTCCGTCCAGGCCCAGCTCCCCGATCATCAGGATGTCGGCGAGCACGCGGGGATCGATGCGCTCGGCAGCGCCGAGGACCGCGGCTGCGACGGCGAGGTCGAATCCACTGCCGCTCTTCGGCACCGACGCGGGGCTGAGGCCCACCGTCAGCTTCTTCTGCGGCCACTCGGCGCCCGAGTTGACCACAGCGGCCCGTACCCGGTCCCGGCTCTCGGTCAGGCTCTTGTCCGGCAGCCCGACCAGCGTGAACGCCGCGACACCCGGTTCCAGATCGGCCTGGACCTCGACCACCACGCCCTCGACGCCGACGAGCGCCACGGAGCACGTACGCGCGAAACCCATCACCCCACCCCCGCGCGTGCTCGACCGGGGGGGCACCGCGCCGCGGGAGGAGGACACCGACCAGGTCGATGCGGACTCCGCCGGGCGGAGCCCCTCCGTGGGTCTGGATCCAGCGCTCGGCGAGCCGCCGCAGCCGCTCCGCCTTCTCGGGAGTCACCGCGGCCATCGGGTGCTCGAAGGAGCCGCCCCTGCGCGTCTTGACCTCGCAGACCACCAGGATGTCGCCGTCCAGGGCCACGATGTCGATCTCGCCGCTCCTGCCGCAGCGCCAGTTGCGCTCCAGGACCGTCATGCCGGCCCCGGTCAGCCTGCGGGCGGCGAGTGTCTCGCCGTACTTGCCCAGCGCACCTCGTGCGTTCATGTCGGCACCACCTCCGGTGCCAACGATGAGGCGGACTCAGCGAGCTTTTGGATCTTGGTGGACGGTCAGGCGGCTGTGGACAACCTCGTCACCCACACGAGTGACACCCACTGATCTCTCGCCGAGTCTCAGCCGCTGGGAAGCTCCAGATCGCTCTTGTTGAGCTCCTCGATGTTCACGTCCTTGAACGTCAACACCCGCACCTGCTTCACGAACCGGGCCGGCCGGTACATGTCCCACACCCAGGCATCGGCCATGGACACCTCGAAGAACACCTCACCCTGGACCGAGTGCACCTGCATCTCGTAGTCGTTGGTGAGGTAGAAGCGCCGCTCGGTCTCGATCACGTATTTGAACAGACCGACGACGTCGCGGTACTCCCGGTAGAGCTTGAGCTCCATCTCGGTCTCGTACTTCTCGAGGTCCTCGGCGCTCATGGCATGTTCCCCTTCAGCCGTGCGGTCCCACCATTGTGCGCCCGTCCCGTGAGCCCCCTAGACGATTTCGGTGTCCAGGGTCACCGGTCCGGCGGGGGGACCTTCGTCGAGCAGCTTGCGCAGCAGCTCGGCGAGTCTGGTCGGATACACCGTCTCATGTGCCCGGGTCAGTTCCCGACACGTCCACCAGCGCGCTCCGGCGACGCTGCGCCGCTCCAGCTCGGTCAGCCCCACGGCCTCGGTCGCGGTCTGGGTCGTCCGGGCCAGGTAGTACCACTCGTCCTGGTCCCAGCGGCGGCCCGCGAAGGGGAAGGAGCACCTGCGCCGCCACAGCACCGGGCCGAGCTCGATGTCGGTGATGCCGGTCTCCTCGACGAGCTCCCGCCGGGCGGCCTCCTCACGGGTCTCGTCGCCCTCCACGCCGCCGCCCGGGGTGAACCACCAGTCGTCGGCCGGATCGTCCGGTTCATGCCCGTGCAGCAGCAGGATGCGGTCCTCGGGGTCGAGTAGTACCACCCGGGCCACCCTGCGCAGCCCGCCCTCGTAGGAGTCCTGCCCGGCCCGGGTCGCCTCAGCGGACACCGGTGGGTCCCGTTCCGGTCCGGGCGCGGGAGGCCGCGGCGCGCTTGGCGAAGGGGCCGTAGGCGGCGCCGACGAGGATCAGCACGGCACCGGCGATCACCAGCGCGACGACCGTCCGCAGCGGGCCCGGCGAGGAGAGGCCGCCCAGCGTTTCGAAGCCGGTCGGCCGCTCCAGCATGCCGTTCATGGGCCAGACCACGGCGTCGACGCGGGCGTCCACGGCACCGCGCGACACGGTGCCGCCGGCGGCGTCGGTGAGGTGGGCGGTGGAGTCCACGGAGTTGTCCCGCTCGTCGCCGAGCAGGAACAGGCGGCCCTCGGGGACGGTCACGGTCGGGAAGTTGCTGATCTCGGCCGGCGTGCCATCGGGCAGGTACGGCTCGTCGACGACCTTGCCGTTGACCTTGAGCTTGCCCTCCTGGCAGCAGGCGACGGTGTCCCCGCCGACCGCGACCACGCGCTTGACCATCGGAGCGTCGGCCCAGGTCGTGTCCTTGAAGACGACGACATCGCCGCGGCGGACGTCGGTGCCGTCGATGCGCTGCGCGAGTACCCGGTCACCGGCGTCGATCGTCGGCGTCATCGAGCTGGTCGGCACGGTGTAGGGGCGGTAGACCACCGCTCCCCAGACGAAGCCGCCGAGGAACAGCACCAGGCCCAGCGCCACGGCGAGCCCGGACAGCCGCTGCCCGGTCCGGCTGCCCACCGGGCCCTTGTTCGTGCCGCCGCCCCGCGGGACCGTACGTGTCGTGCTCGCCACCCATGGATCCGCACCTTACCCGGCGGTACCCGAACGGGGGCAGCCCCTCCCGGGGTCCGGGAGGGGCTGGAGGAACCGCCTGACGGACGTACGGCGCGGGGCCGGGCGGCTCAGCGGGTCTCGGCGGGGGCCATGCGCCTGCGGCGCCACCAGACGACCGGGACGACTCCGGCGAGGGCCAGCCCTGGGGCGCGACCGACAGGCGCGGCGGCGGCCGACGACTGGGCCTGCAGACCGTCCTGGTCGAAGGTGTCCGGGACCGGCAGGGTGTCCCAGCGGTTCATCGGCCAGGCGATCACGATGGCGCGGCCGACGACCTCCTTGACCGGGACCATGCCGCCGTGACTGTCCGACTGGTTGTAGCGGGAGTCCCGGGAGTTCTGCCGGTGGTCACCCATGACCCAGATGGAGCCCTCGGGGACCTTGACCTTGAACTGGCCGCCCTGGTCGTCGACGCTGCACGGCGTGTTGCCGGGGTAGACGTACGGCTCGTTGAGCGCCTTGCCGTTGACCTTGAGGGGACCGGTCTCGTTGCACTCGACCGTGTCGCCGCCGACCCCGATGACGCGCTTGATCAGGTCCTTCTCGTCCGCGGACGGCATCAGGCCGATCCAGCTGAGGACCGTCTGCAGCGCGTTCGGGTCGGGCGTCGGCTCGCCCGCGAGCCAGTCGTCCGGGTCGTGGAAGACGACGATCTCGCCGCGCTCGGGCTCCGAGCCGAACCAGGGGGTGAGCTTGTCTACGAGGACACGGTCATTGATCGTGAGCGTGTTCTGCATCGAGGCGGACGGGATCGAGAACGCCTGGACCAGGAACGTCTTGATCAGCAGCGCGAGCACCAGCGCGATGCCGATCAGGATCGGCAGTTCCTTCCAGAAGGAACGCTGCTTCTTGGCCGCGGGGGGTGCCGCCGGGGGCGTCCCGCCCACTCCCTCGTCCTGGGTCCCGCCGTGTTCGTCCGTCACCCTGCCGTCCTCGGTCCCGGAGTCGTGCCCGGAGGCCGGGGCGCCGTCCGCGACCGGACCGGCTGCCTCCACGGGGTGTCCGCGGTTCTCCTCGCCGTCGTGTCCGGACCGTGCGCCAACCGCCACATCCCCCACGCCAACTCCCTACTCTCTGCCACCGCCTGCCCCGTACACGGCGCAGGGCCACCACTCCCATAACGAGCGGGAGTTCCGCAGGGGTCGGGAGCTGAATCATCGCGTTCGGATCGTCGGGGGCAACCCTATGCGACAGCCGGGGGCGGCGGTCGAACCGGAGGCCGAGTCGGACACGGACGCATACGTTTTCGGTTCGTCCAGGGTGGTCCAGTGGCCGAACGGCCAGGCGATCACCATGGCCCGCCCCACCACCTCGTCCTCGGAGACGGTGCCGAAGTCGGTCTCCTGGTGGGCGCGGGAGTCGGCGGAGTTGGACCGGTGGTCGCCCATCACCCACAGCCGTCCCTCGGGGACCGTGACGTCGAACGGCGCCTTGGACGGGGAGTCTCCGGGATAGAGGTAGGTCTCGTTGAGTGGGACGCCGTTGACCGTGACCCGTCCCCGGGTGTCACAGCACTTGACCCGGTCCCCGCCCACGCCGACGACCCGCTTGATGAGGTCCTTCTCGTCGTCGGACGGCAGCAGGCCGATGAAGGCGAGGCCTTCCTTGACCTGCTTGATGACGACGGGGTCGTCCTTCTTGGTGGTCTGCTCGCCCTGGAGCCAGCCGCCGGGGTCGCGGAAGACGACGACGTCCCCCGCGCTGCGGCTCGGAGCCGAACCACGGGGTGAGCTTGTCCACCAGGACCCGGTCACCGATCTGGATCGTCTGCTCCATGGAGCCCGACGGGATCACGAACGCCTGGACGAGGAAGGTTTTGAGCACCAGCGCTATCAGGACGGCGACGCCGACGAGAAGAGGTATCTCCTTGACCGCACCGCGCCTGCGGCGGCGTTTGACCTTGCGCTGCAGCTTGCGCCGCTCGGCACGGGACCGGCCGCCGGACGGCGGGGAAGTGCGCCGCGAGCCGGTGGGCAGCAGGTTCTCCGTGGGGCTGCTGGGCGCCCCGCGCGGTTTGCCCCGGCTACCCATCGGCACCCTCCGACCGACGTGGCCCACCGGCCGGTTCGTCCGCCTCCGGCACGCGCGCGTAGGCGTCCGGGCGGCCGAGGCGGGTGGCGTGGTCGAAGGGCCAGACGATCCAGTCGGCGCGGCCGATCACCTCGTCCACCGGGACCATGCCGCCGCCCGGCGAGCCCAGGTGGTCGCGGGAGTCGCTGGAGTCGGCCCGGTGGTCGCCGAGGACGAACAGGGTGCCGTCGGGGACGACGACGTCGAAGCGCACCGTGGACGGGCGGTCGCCGGGGTACAGGAACGCCGACTCGTCGACCGACTGGCCGTTCACCTGGACCTTCCCCTCCCTGTCGCAGCACACCACGTGGTCCCCGCCCACACCGACAACGCGTTTGATGTAGTCGCCGTGCCCGAAGAGCCCGGTGCCGTCGAAGACGACGATGTCGCCCCGCTGCGGCCGGTCCCCGAAACGGTACGCCAACTTATTTACGAGAACCCGGTCACCGATCCTCAATCCGCGCTCCATGGATCCGCTGGGGATCTGGAACGGCTGGAGCACGAAGGTGCTGAGGAGCAGCAGGAACAGCAGGAGAGTCAGGAGGGTCACGGTGATCCGGCCGCCCGGCACCCAGTCCGTGATCCGCCCCGCGAACGCGGAACGCGACCGTTCCTCCGGGCGCTCCGGATCCGAGGGCTGCTCGGAGTCGGGAGGGCGGGAGGAGCGGTCGCGCTCCGTGGGCTGTGCTTCAGTGTCCATCGGGGCCAGATGTTATCCGGCCCCGGTGTGGACCTCGGAGGGCGCTCAGTTGTCGCGCTTCTCCTTGATCTTCGCGGCCTTGCCGCTGCAGCTCGCGCAGGTAGTACAGCTTGGCGCGACGGACGTCACCGCGGGTGACGAGCTCGATCTTCTCCACGATCGGGGTGTGCACCGGGAAGGTGCGCTCGACGCCGACGGAGAAGGAGACCTTGCGGACCGTGAAGGTCTCGCGCACGCCGGCACCCTGGCGGCGGATGACTACGCCCTTGAACTGCTGCACACGGGAGCGGTTGCCCTCGATGACGCGGACGTGGACGTTGACGGTGTCGCCGGGGCGGAAGGCCGGGACGTCGCTGCGCAGCGACGCGGAGTCGACGGAGTCGAGCAGGTGAGACATTTCGTCTGCTTTCCTCGCTGATGCCACAGGTCATCAACGGAAACTAGGTGTTTCGGAATCAGGGTCGTGCGGGTCGGGACGGGCGTCGTCTCCCCCTGTGGCAGGGGCGCGCTCCGGACGGACGCACAACAGCGCCCTATTCTTCCATGCCCGGCGTCCTGCGCCAAAATCGGCCGTACGGCTCCCCGTCCGGGTCGGGTTCCCAGCCCAGAATGGAGAGCATCTCGCGGTCCTTCTTGTCGAAGGCCTTGGGGTCGCACGTCTCGATCAGATCGGGCCGGTTGGCCGTCGTGCGCCGCAGGGGGGCCTCGTCGCGGCGCCAGCGGGCGATCTTCCCGTGGTGGCCGCTGAGCAGCACGTCCGGGATGCCGCGGCCGCGCCACTGCGGCGGCTTGGTGTGGACGGGGCCCTCCAGCAGGCTTGCCATGGCGCCGGGAGCGAAGGAGTCGTCGCGGTGGGACTCGGCGTTGCCGAGGACGCCGGGCAGCAGGCCGCGCCACGGCCTCGGTGACGACGAGCACGGCCGCCTCGCCGCCGGCGAGGACGTAGTCGCCGATGGACACCTCGTACACGGGCATCCGGGTCGCGTACTCGTCGATGACGCGGCGGTCGATGCCCTCGTAGCGGGCGGGCGTGAAGATCAGCCAGGGCCGCTCGGAGAGGTGGACGGCGAGTTCCTGGGTGAAGGGGCCGGCCGCTGGGCGTGGGCACGATCAGGGCGGGCTCGCCGGAGCCCGTCTCGTAGCCGTCGGCCAGGACGGAGTCCAGGGCGTCGCCCCACGGCTCGGTCTTCATCACCATGCCGGGCCCGCCGCCGTACGGGGTGTCGTCGACGGTGTTGTGGCGGTCGTAGGTCCACGAGCGCAGGTCGTGCACGTGGACGTCGAGCTGTCCGCGCGCGCGTGCCTTGCCGACCAGAGAGACGTTCAGCGGTTCCAGGTACTCGGGGAAGATCGTGACGACGTCGAGCCGCATTACGCCTCTTCCCCGGCGTCCTCGGCGGCGGCGTCCCGCGCGGAAGCGCTGTGTCCATCAGCGACTTCGTCGCGGGCCGCGCGGTCGTCGATCAGGCCGGGCGGCGGGTCGATGACCGCGCGCTGCTCGTCCAGGTCGATCTCGGTGACGATCTCGGAGACGAACGGCACGTAGACCTCGCTGCCGTCGGGGCGCTCCACCACGAACAGGTCCTGCGTGGGCAGGTGGGAGATCTCGGTGATCCGGCCGACCTCGTCGCCGTCCTTGGTCACCACGTCGAGGTCGATCAGCTGGTGGTCGTAGTACTCGTCATCGTCCTCGGGCCGCTCATCCGGGTCGACGTCGGCGATCAGGAGGGTGTTGCGCAGCGCCTCGGCTCCGGTGCGGTCGTGGACGCCGGCGAAGCGCAGCAGGAGGCGGCCGCTGTGGACCCGGCCGGTCTCGATGGTGAGGGGGTCCGGCGGAGGCGGGGTCGGTGGCCAGTACGGCACCGGGGCCGAGCCGCAGCTCCGGCTCGTCGGTGCGGACCTCGACGGTGACCTCGCCCTTGATTCCGTGGGCTCGGCCGATACGCGCGACTACCAGCTGCACTGTGCTTGATCTCCCTGTCGGAACTGCGACGAGCCGGTCACGGCTCGTACGACTACGGCCGGGGACGGCCCAGTGGCCCTCCCCGGCCCGAGCCGGTGCTGCGTTGGCGTCAGCGGACGTGGTCCACGTCGACGAGGTCGACGCGGACACCGCGGCCGCCGATGGCGCCCACGACGGTCCGCAGGGCGCGCGCGGTGCGGCCGTTGCGGCCGATCACCTTGCCGAGGTCGTCGGGGTGGACCCGGACCTCGAGCACACGCCCGCGACGCAGGTTGCGCGAGGCGACCTGCACATCGTCGGGATTGTCGACGATGCCCTTCACGAGGTGCTCGAGAGCCTCCTCGAGCATGCTCAGGCCTCGGTCGACGTGGACTCGGCGGCAGCCTCGTCCTTCTTGTCGGCCTTCTTCTTCTGGGTGATGGCCTCACCCTTGCCCTCGTCGTCGCCACCGATCGCCTCGAAGGACGGACGGGCCGACTTCCTCGGCCGGCTGCAGCAGCGGCGCCGGGCGGGCTCGCCCTTGAACTCTGCCAGTCGCCGGTCTTCTTCAGGATGGCGAGCACGGGCTCGGTCGGCTGGGCGCCGACACGCAGCCAGTACGCGACACGCTCGGCGTCGACCTCCATCACCGACGGGTTGTACGTCGGGTGGTACTCGCCGATCTCCTCGATGGCCCGGCCGTCACGGCGGGTACGGGAGTCGGCGACGACGATGCGGTAGTGAGGCGAACGGATCTTGCCCAGACGCTTCAGCTTGATCTTGACTGCCACTGGAGTGGGTTCTCCTGGTTTTGACGTGATTGGGCACGGCGAGAGAGCCGCGTGGGGTTGCGGTACCCGAGTGCCCGATGGACGCGTCAGCCGGAGGAGAGAGGGGTCCTGTGCGACTGTCGAGTACAGCTAGCCATTGTGCCACACGCGGGCGAGCCCTTCGGACCGAGGACGGACCGAGGGCGGAGCGCCCGGTTCCGGCTGCCACGAGCAGCCGGACCGTCGCTTCGCCGCCGCGCCGACCACCTCCGGGATCCGGAACGGCTTGCCGCAGCCGCCGCACATGATCGGGGCCTGGGCCAGGACCGACGGGACGACCCGGACGTTGCGACCTGTAGTCGCAGACGGCCTTCACGCGCACCCCTCCACCGGAGGAGCCGTGGCAGGCGCGCCGGACCGCTGAAGCTGCGGGCCGTGTCGGTCGCCGTCGCGGCGGTGCGCCTCAGCGCGCGCTGGAGGCGTTCGATCGTCGGGCGGTAGCGGCGCTTCGCCTCGGGGGGGGTGAGCGTGACCAGCGAGAAGCCGCTGCTGGGATGCGGCTCCTCTGGATGGTCGAGGCCCAGCTCCTCCGCGATCGCGAGGAACCGCCGGTTGTGGTAGCGCCCCGCGCGGGAGGTGTCGCGTACTCCTCGCGCGGCGGCGATGCCGTGGACTGCCTCATGGAGCAGTCGTTCGAAGGAGAGTTCGTGCCCGCACGCGGACGACGACTCTCCGATCAAGGACTCGGGCGCGGCAAGATCGGGCAGCTCGGTGTGGTGCCGCTGAATGTCGGCCCACGCCTGCGCCAGCTCTGCGGCGAGAACAGGTGGTGTCGTGCTCACGTAATGACAACGAGCCGGGGTGCCGCTGTGTTCCTATTCCGGGGCATCCCAAATAATTTGCACGTACCCGTCAGTTGCCGCTGATGCGTCCCGACGAGGGCGGGTGCGCTGATCTGCGGATAAGCCTCACAGCTCATACCAAGCTGGTGCGTAGTCCGACGTACGCGCCGGCGCGTAGGCCCCGTCCACGCGCCGGGGTGCGTGGGGCTCTGCGGGTGCGCAAGGGGCGTTTCGGTCACTGTCGCGCCAGAAGGGCGCTACCCGATCGGCCCATCGATGCGCTCATCGATGGGTGCGACGTTACCGGGTGTGCCGTCGGCGTGCGGCACCGCCCCGCAATCCGCCCGTCCCCATCACCGTGGGGCGGTCGCGGGGCCCGCCGACCTTGGCCGGAACCGCCTCGTCGGCGTCGCCGCCACCCGCTGTCATCGCCGAGGGTCACGATCAGGCCATCCGTCGCAGCGGTCGGGAAGGGGCTACCGGGAGTACCGCACGGCCAGGCGCACGTTGCCGGGAAGTGAAATCTCGCCACTGGGGGGCGGCTCGGGCAAACCGGCCGCCGCTACCACTGGACGCCACGGCGAGCCCGGGTTTCCTGGCATACGGGGAAGTGCGAGCGCACTGCACGGGGGCCATGGAACCGGGCACAGCGGCAACACTCGTCGATTGGGGCGCTTTCCTATGACACCTACGCTCGTGCGGCAGCGCCTCCATTCTCACGCGGGGACAACGCCTCGTGTGGACCTGCGCACGCGCGCGCGTGACTGGTCCGAGATACAGGAGCGGATGCTCGTACCGCTCTACGAGGCCGTCTTCGAGCGACTGGACGTGGGCGGCGGCACAAGGATGCTGGGGCTGGGCTGCGGCTCCGGGCTGGCCTGCTGATTGGCCGCCTCGCGCGGCGCCGCGGTGACCGGGTCGACTCCCGCTCACCGGAACGACTGGCCCTGGCGCGGCGGCGCCTGCTTCCCGAGACGCTCGACGCGCCCGGGTCGCGGGGCACGCGCGCGCGTGCGGACGCGGCACGGGCGGACGCGCCACGGATCGTCGAGGGCACACCCCGGGACGCGGAGGACCCGTTGGCGCCGGCGTTCACCCTGGTGACCGCCTTCGAGCCCATCGGGTGCCTCGCGGGCGACTCGGAGGGGCTGGGTGAGCTGCTCGCCCAGGCGACGCCGCTGGCCGGGCGCGGGGCCGCCGTGGTGCTGGCCGGTTGGGGCCCCGCCGGGCGGTGCGCCACGACGTCGGTGCTGCGGGTGGCCACCAAACTCGCGGACCCGTTGCGCGGCGCGGGCAGCTGGCGCCCCGCCCTGCGCGACGACCTGGAGGAGGTCGCCCAGCGGGCCGGGCTCAGGCCGGACGGCTCGGGGCGGGTGGCGTGCCCCTTCGGTTACGCCGATGCGGGCAGCGCGGCGCGCGGGCTGCTGTCGACCGGGCTGTTCGACGCGGCGATCGCCGCGACCGACCAGGAACAGGTCGACAAGGAGCTGTCGGAGGCCCTGCATCCGTACCAGCGTCCGGACGGGACCGTGTGGATGCCGAACGTGTTCCGGTATCTGATCGCCCGGACTCCTGACAACCGGTTCCGACCGGATGTGTGCGGAGCCTGAGTGACTTCTTCCGATGCAGGTGTGAACTCTGTGAAGAAGCCGGATCAGGACTTCTGCGGTTTCACCTGGTGGATCATGGGCCCCTAACCTGATCCACCGTTCGGGGAACTGACACATCTGCATACAGGAGCCTGTAGTGCCGCACCACAAGACCGGCTGCGCGTCGCCCGCACCCGTCGCCGTCCTCGCCCTGGCCCTCACCGCGTGCGGGGGCGGAACGACGCCGACACCGACGCGAAGAGCCCGGCGAGCCCGGAGGCCCCGGCCTCTCCCTCCCAGGCGGCCTCGGGCGGCGAACTGGCGACGGGCGAGAGCGCGACGGGAAAGGTCGCGGAGGACCCCGGCGAGGTCACCTACGAGGTCGTGGCGCAGAAGGTCGAGGTCGGCACCGAGGCGGAGGCCGCGAAGGCGGTGGCGGACGCCGCGGACGCCAAGGGCAAGGTGCTGGCCGTCGCGCACGTCAAGTACACGCACAAGAGCGGGCCGGCCCTCACCGAGGGCTCCGACGTGCACGACGGCACCACGATCTTCGCCGACGGGCAGCGCGGCGGCGTCCTCATCGGCGCCTCCGACGACGCCCCGGGTTGCGAGGACCCCTACGACGTCGAGAACTGGAAGCAGGGTGAGAGCCACCGTCTTCTGCGAGACGTACGTGATCCCCGCGAACTCCACCAGCGTCGAGGTCCACTGGTCCGAGGAGGACGGCGAGCCCTACGTCTGGAAGTTCCCGCAGAAGTAGCAGAAGCAGCAGCGCCAGAAGCAGCGGAAGCAGCAGTCCCCGGAGGGGCGGCGCACGGTCCTCACGCCTCCGGGCCGTCCTTCGCCATCCGCGTGACCCCCGCGATCCGGTACGCGTCCGCCTCCTCCAGCGTCTCGTTCGCCAGCAGCGCCTCGGCCAGCGCGTCGAGCTGCCCGCGATGGTCGGTCAGCTTGCGGACGGCTTCCGCGTAGCACTCGTCGACGACCCGCCGCATCTCGCCGTCGATGGCGTCGAGGGTCCCCGGGGCGGCGGCGAGCCCGTAGGCCTGCTGCGCGTCTCCGGGGAGGGGCGGACAGCCTGCCGACCTGTTCGCTCATGCCCCAGCGGCCGACCATGCCGCGCGCGATCCGGGTGACCTGTTCCAGGTCGCTCTCCGAGCCGGTGGTGATCACGTCGTACACCACCTGCTCGGCCGCCATGCCGCCGAGCGCGCCGATGATCCGACCGCGCAGGTACTCCTCCGTGTACGCGTACTTGTCCGCGTCCGGCGTCGACAGCGTCACCCCGAGCGCCCGCCCGCGCGGCACGATGGTGATCTTTCGGACGGGGTCGGCGCCCGGTTGCAGCATGCGCAGCAGGGCGTGCCCGCTCTCGTGGTAGGCGGTGCGCCGGCGCTCCTCCTCGGGCATCACCAGCGGGCGTTCGGCCCCCAGCTGGACCTTCTCCATCGCCTCGGACAGGTTCGCCTGCGTCACCCGGTCCTGCTTGCGCTTGACCGCGAGCAGCGCGGCCTCGTTGGCGAGGTTGGCGAGTTCGGCGCCGGTCATGCCCGGGGTCGTACGGGCGACCTGGGCGAGGTCGACGTCCGGGGCGAGCGGGATCTCGCGGGTGTGGATCTCCAGGATCGCCTTCCGGCCGCCCCGGTCCGGCGGCGAGACGTTGACCACCCGGTCGAAGCGGCCGGGACGGGTCAGGGCCGGGTCCAGGATGTCGGCGCGGTTGGTGGCGGCGATGACGATCACGCCCTCGGCGCCCGAGAAGCCGTCCATCTCCGTGAGGATCTGGTTCAGGGTCTGCTCGCGCTCGTCGTGGCCGCCCATGCCGGTGCCGCCGCCGCGGTCCGGCCGATGGTGTCGATCTCGTCGATGAAGATGATCGACGGCGCCACCTTCCGGGCCTCGGCGAACAGCTCCCGTACCCGGGAGGCGCCGACGCCCACGATCATCTCGATGAACTCGAGGCGGACGCCGAGAAGAACGGCACGCCCGCCTCGCCGGCGACCGCGCGCGCGAGGAGCGTCTTCCCGGTGCCGGGCGGGCCGGACAGGAGGACGCCGCCGGGGCATCTTGGCGCCCATGCGGCGATAGGCGTCGGGGTTCTTCAGGAAGTCGACGACGTCGCTGAGTTCGCCCTCCACCTCGTCGATCCCTGCCACGTCCGCGAACGTGGTGCGCGGCTCACCGGCCTCCAGCTCGACCGGCTTGGGCGGCGCCTTGCGGCCCAGCATGCCGCCCGCGCCGCCGCCCAGGGCGCCCCTCATGCGCCGCGCGATGAAGACCCACAGCACCACCAGGAGCAGCATCGGGGCCAGCGAGATCAGCACGTTGACCAGGAGGCTGCGCTGCTGGACGACCGGCTCGGCCGTGACGGTGACGTTCTGCTCGGTCAGGTCGTTCCAGAGCTGGTCATCCGCGAAGGTCGGCCGCTCGGTCGTGAACCTGGTGTACGTCCGTCGCCCTCGGGGTTGTCCCGGGCCTTCTTCAGCTGGCCCTGGATCGCGTCGCCCTTGGCGTAGATCTTGCTGACGTTGCCCGCCTCGATCTGCTTGCTGAACTCCGTGTAGGAGATGGTCGGCTCGTCGCCCTCGTTGAAGAAGGAGAGCACGAGGTTGGCGATGAGGAAGACGATCAGCGCGGCCAGGGCCGGGTTCCACCAGCCCCCGCGCATCCTCCCGCCGCCGGATGGCGGCTTGGGGGCTCGTCGGGCGTGCCCTCGGTGCGCCAGGGAGGCTCGGGGGCCTTGCGCGGCGGGGACGGGTTGGTCATATCCGGACGTTACGACGGGAAAGCCGCGCTGGCACGTGCATGTACGGCGCTGGGGCGCCCCTCCGGTGAGGGGCGCCCCAGCGCCGTGCAGCCTACGAGCCGAGAACCGTCAGCCCATGAACTTCTTGAACTCGTCCGGCAGCTCGAAGTCCTGGCCGCCCTGCTGGGGCAGCCCGAAGGCGCCGCCGTTCTGCGCGGCCAGCGGCGCGGCGGGCGGCTCTCCTGCCCCTGCTGCTTGCGCTTCATCGGGTTGCCGGAGCGCTGCTTGCCCTTGGCCTTCTTCTGCTGCTTCTGCCGGCGCGCCGCCGCGCGCCCATTCCGGGACGCCGGGCATACCCGGCATGCCGCCGCCCAGCGCCATGCGGGACATCATCTTGCGGGTTTCGAAGAACCGCTCGACCAGGTTCTTCACGGCGCTGGTCGTCGACGCCGGAGCCCTTGGCGATAAGGGCGCGGCGCGAGCCGCTGATGATCGTCGGTTTCCAGGCGCTCGGCCGCAGTCATCGACTTGATGATGGCGGCCGTGCGGTCGACGTCGCGCTCGTCGAGGTTGTTGATCTGGTCCTTCATCTGACCATGCCCGAGGCATGCCGAGCAGCTTGCTGCTGATGCTGCCCATCTTCCGGACCTGCTCCCATCTGGGCCAGGAGTCGTCCAGGGTGAAGTCCTGGCCCTTCTTGGACGCCAGCTTGGGAGGCCATTCTTTCGGCCTCTTCCTGGCTGAACGTCTTCTCCGCCTGCTCGATCAGGGTGAGCAGGTCACCCGGCGTCGAGGATGCGGGAGGCCATCCGGTCAGGGTGGAACGCGTCGAAGTCCTCCGAGCTTCTCGCCGTTCGACGCGAACATGATCGGCTTGCCGGTCACCGAGGCGATCGACAGGGCCGCACCACCGGCGGCGTCGCCGTCCAGCTTGGACAGCACCACGCCGTCGAAGCCGACGCCGTCGCGGAAGGCCTCGGCGGTGTTGACCGCGTCCTGGTCGATCATCGGGCGTCGACGACGAACAGGATCTCGTCCGGCGAGACCGCGTCGCGGATGTCCGCGGCCTGCCGCATCAGTTCCTGGTCGATGCCGAGACGGCCGGCGGTGTCGACGATGACCAGGTCGTGGACCTTGGACTTGGCGAACTCGATGGAGTCCTTGGCGACCCTGACCGGATCGCCGACGCCGTTGCCCGGCTCGGGCGCGTAGACCGCGACGCCGGCGCGCTCGGCGACGACGCTGAGCTGGTTGACGGCGTTGGGGCGCTGGAGGTCACAGGCGACCAGGAGCGGCGAGTGGCCCTGTTCCTTGAGCCACCGGCCCAGCTGCCCGCGAGGGTGGTCTTACCGGCACCCTGGAGGCCGGCCAGCATGATCACGGTCGGCGGCTGCCGCGGCGAAGCGCAGGCGGCGAGGTCTCCCGCCGAGATGCCGACCAGTTCCTCGTTGACGATCTTGAGGACCTGCTGGGCGGGGTTGAGCGCCTTGGAGACTTCGCGCCCAGGGGGACGTTCCTTGACCTTCTTGATGAAGGCACGCACGACGGGCAGGGCCACGTCGGCTTCGAGGAGCGCGATGCGGATCTCGCGGGCCGTGGCGTCGATGTCCGCCTCGGACAACCTGCTCTTGCCGCGGAGATTTTGAAAGTCGCGCTAAGGCGGTCGGAGAGGTATCGAACACGGTGGAGCTCGGTCCTCGGAGTCGGGGCGGTCTGAGCGTCTTCCAGGGTATCTGCCTCCGCAAGACATTCGTCCCCGCCTGCCGCATTCAACGGGCGGAACCCACGGGGTCAGCCCCGCAACGCCTCCTCCAGCGCCCGGGCCACGTCCCCCGCCTCCCTCCCCGGCAGCAGCGCGCCCTCCGGGCCGGTGACGTAGAAGGCGTCCACGGCATTCGAACCCAGGGTCGACGGCGTGCGCGCTCCGTACCCCGCACGCCCGCCGCCTCCAGCGCCCGCCTCGAGCCGGAACAGCAGGCCCGGCGCGTTCTGGGCGCGGACCTCGATCACCGTGGCCAGCCGGGACGCGGCCGGGGCGACCGTCACGGGGGCGGGGCGGCCTCACGCCCCGGCGCCGGGGGTAGGCGGCGTCCCGTCTCGGCGACCGGCCGGCGATGTCCAGGGTGCCGTCCAGGGCCCGGACCAGGTCGGCGCGCAGGCGGGTGGCCTGGGCAGGAGTGCCGTACTCGGCGGCGACGCGCCAGTCCAGCAGCAGGACGAGCCCTCGACGCCGTCCGGCAGCGGATGGGACCGCAGCTCGGCGGTGCGGACGGTCAGCCGGTGCATGGCCAGCACCCCGGCGATCAGCGGGGAGCACACCCGCCTGGTCCGGTACGGCGATCAACAGCTCCACGCCGAGGCTCCGGGTCGGCGGCGTGCTCCGGATCGGCCGGCGGTTCGGTCTGGGCGCGAGTGCCAGCACCGGTCCGCCCGTGCGGGAACGCCTCGACGGCGAGCCGTTCCTACCCGCGGTGGGCGCGGCGGCCCGGGCTCCTAGCGGGTCCCCCGCCAGCACCGCCGAGACGCGCTTCACCAGGTCGGCGACGAGGGAGCCGGCGCCAGGACGACCAGGCCGCCGGGCCCGGTGGCCGCGCGCGTCCGCCTCGGTCAGGCGTGCAAGCAGCTCCAGGGTGTGCTCGTGCCGACCGCCTCGGCGACCGCGCAGCACGGTGGCCGGGTCGTCGAGGTCGCGCCGGGTGGCCGTCTCGATGAGCAGCAGGTGGTGGCGTACGAGGGTGGCGAGGACGGCCGTGTCCCGCGGTCGAAGCCGATCCGCGCGGCCACGTCCCGGGGCGATGGTCTCACCGGCCACGGAGTGGTCCCCGGGCCAGCCCTTGCCGATGTCGTGCAGCAGTGCGGCGACCAGGAGCAGGTCGGGCCGGTGGACGCGGCGGGTGAACCCGGAGGCGGCACCGCGGTCTCGATCAGGTGCCGGTCGACGGTCCACAGGTGGACGGCGTTGCGCTGCGGGCGGCAGCGGACCCGCTCCCAGTCGGGCAGGAGCGGGTGATCAGCCCCTCGGCCTCCAGCGCCTCCCAGACCTCCACGGTGGGCCGGCCCCGAGCCCAGCAGGGTCACCAGCTGCTCGCGTGCCTCGGCGGGCCAGGGCGCGGGCAGCGGGCGCACGGTGGCCGCGAGGCGTCGCACGGCGTGCAGGGAGACGGGAGCCCGGCCTGCGCCGCGGCGGCCGCGGCACGCAGCGGGAGCACGGGGTCGCGGTCGGGGCGCGCGGTGCGGGCGAGCACCACCTCGCCGTCCTGCTCGACGACGCCCCTCGGCGAGCGGGGAGCGCTCGGTGACCTGTTTTCCGCCGCCCAGCATGGCGCGCAGCCTCCGGCCGCACGGGGCGTGAGCGCAGTACGCGCCCCACCTCGCGCCAGGTGACGTCGCCGGCGTACGAGATGGCACGCGCCGCCTCGTACACCTGCCGCAGCAGCGCGTCGGCGTCCAGCAGGCCCAGCTCGGCCGCCACCTGGTCCTGCTCCTGCAACGCCAGCCGGTCGGTCGCCCGGCCCGTCGCCAGGTGGAGCGCGTCGCGTACGTCGAGCAGCCGGCGCCGGGCCTCGGCGAGGCCCCTCGCGCGGGGCGTCGGCCAGCCAGGAGGCGGCTACGGCACGCAGGGCGGTGGCGTCGCGCAGGCCGCCCCGCGCCTCGCCGAGGTCGGGTTCCAGCATGGGTACTGGAGCTCGCCCTGGCGTGCGGCCCGCTCGGCGCAGAGTTCCTGGAGTTCGGGGGAGGCGCTTGGGGGCCTGGTTGCGCCAGTCGGCGAGGACCGGCGGTGCGCAGCCCGGCGGTCAGCCCCAGGTCGCCCGCGAGGTGCCGGGCGTCCAGGAGACCGAGTTGGACTTTCAAATCCTCGCCCGCCGTCCTGCGGGCCTCCGCGGGCGTACGCACGGAGTGGTCGAGGGCGAGACCGAGGTCCCAGACGGGGTACCAGAGGCGGTCGGCGAGGGCGGCGACCGCCTTGTCGTCGCCGCCGTCGTGCAGCAGGAGCAGGTCCAGGTCGCTGCGCGGGGACAGCTCGCCGCGGCCGTAGCCGCCGACGGCGACCAGGGAGACGCCCGGAGCGGAGCCTGCGGCAGGCGAAGAGGCCCGACAGCCACTCGTCCGTCAGTCCGGCGAGGGCGGCACGGCGCGGCGGCCGGGCCGCGCCTCCTCGGTGAGGAGGCGCAGCCGGGCCGCCGCGTAGCCGCTGGGTCCCGAGTCCTCTGCTTCTTTCGTCACGTCCGTACTCGTCACCCGGCGACTCCGTTCCGTTCTCGTGCCTCAGAGCTGCGACAGAGCTGCTTCGAAGCTGTTCAGAGCGCGTCGGGGCCGCGCTCGCCGGTCCGCACCCGTACGGCCGTGTCGACCGGAACCGACCAGACCTTGCCGTCACCGATCTTGCCGGTGCGGGCTGCCTTGACCACGACCTCGATGAGCTGCTCGGCGTCGTCGTCCTCGACCAGCACCTCGATGCGGATCTTGGGCACCAGGTCGACCGTGTACTCGGCGCCGCGGTAGACCTCGGTGTGGCCGCGCTGGCAGCCGTAGCCGCTCGCCTCGGTGACGGTCAGGCCGTGGACCCCGAAGGCCTGGAGGCCTCCTTGATCTCGTCGAGCCGGTGCGGCTTGACGACGGCGGTGATGAGCTTCATGCGTCCACCTTCTTGCTCTGGGCCGACGCGGCCACGGAGGCGGCCGGCGTGGCGGTCGTCCGGGCGGCACCGCCGCCGGCGCCGCTGAAGTCGTATGCGGTCTCGGCGTGCTCGGCCTGGTCGATGCCGGCCACCTCGTCGTCCTCCGGTACGCGCATGCCGATCGTCTTGTGCGGGACGAAGGCGAGGATGGCAGAGACGACCAGGGAGTAGGCGAGGACCCCGAAGACACCGGCGCACTGCTTCCAGAACTGGTCCAGGCCGCCGCCGTAGAACAGGCCCGCGACGTCGGACTGGCCCTTGCCGGTGGCGAAGAAGCCGACGAGGAGGGAGCCGAGGATGCCGCCGACGAGGTGCACTCCGACGACGTCGAGCGAGTCGTCGTAGCCGAACCGGTACTTAGGCCGACCGCCATGGCGCACAGCACACCGGCGATGACGCCGACGGCGATCGCGCCGAGCGGGGAGACCGCGCCGCCCGCCGGGGTGATGGCGACCAGACCGGAGACGGCGCCGGAGGCCGCGCCCAGCGTGGTGAACGCGCCGTGCCGGATCTTCTCGTAGGCGAGCCAGCCGAGGACGGCCGCGCCGGTGGCGACCTGCGTGTTGACGAACATCAGCGCGCCGACACCGTCGTCGTTGCCCAGCCAGGAGCCGGCGTTGAAGCCGAACCAGCCGAACCACAGCAGGCCGCGCCGAGCATGACCAGCGGCAGGCTGTGCGGGCGCATCGGGTCCTTCTTGAAGCCGACCCGCTTGCCGATGACCAGATCACGCCGAGCGCGGCGGCACCGGCGTTGATGTGCCGGCCGTACCACCGGCGAAGTCGATGACCCCCAGCTCGAAGGCCCAGCCGCCGGCGCCCCACACCCAGTGGGCGACCGGGAAGTAGACGATCGTGGCCCACAGGGCGATGAACAGCGCCCAGGCCGTGAACTTCACCCGGTCCGCGAGGGCACCGCTGATCAGGGCGGGCGTGAGCACCGCGAACATCAGCTGGAAGACCAGGAAGACGAAGACCGGGATGGTGTACCCGTCCCACAGCTCGGTCAGGCCGATGTTGCTGAGCCCGATCCAGTCGGAGTTCCAGCCGACGATGCCGCCGGTGTCCGGTGCCGAACGCCATGGAGAAGCCGTACCAGCACCCACAGGACGGTGACGATGCCGAGGCTGATGAAGCTCATCATCAGCATATTCAGGGTGCTCTTGACGCGGACCATGCCTCCGTAGAAGAAGGCCAGGGCCGGGGTCATGAGCATCACCAGGGCGGAGCAGATGAGCATGAAGCCCGTGTTGGCGGCAGAGAGCTCCGTCTCTGCGGCGACGTGATGGCTGGAGCCATCGGCGTCTCCTCGTCGTTGGTACGGCCCCGTGCGGGCGAAGCCTGAGCGGAATGAGGGGTGGGCCGGTTATGAGCCACGAGATTGGCTCAGCACCGTTTCGGTGGGCGCCCCTCGTTGTTTCGCCGCCGTGACGAAGGCGCTGTGCGTGTTACGCGTCGGTGAACTGCCGGATGCGGGGCCGGGCGATCGTTATCGTGGCGCAACGTCCCGACCGGGACACAAACCGGCCGCGGCGGCCTCCGAGTGACCTGGCATGGGGGAGCCGAGTCGGGCAGTTCGGGAGCGGCCGGCGCGGCCGGGGCTGGTGGGTTTCAGACCGCTTCGGCGGTCTCCGGCAACTCGACGGCGAGCCGCTCGGTGAGGTCGACGATCTCACCGAGGTCGCCGAAATCGCGTACGGCCGTGTCGACGGTCTTGCGGATACGGGTGTTGACGCGTTCGAGCGGACCTTCTTGGCGATGCCCATGGCCTCGACGGCCAGGCCGGTGCTCTCCTCGGGCTCGCGGCGCAGCAGGTGCACGGTGGCCATGCCGATCAGGTTCAGCGCGTACGACCGCTGGTGCTCGTCGTCCTCGGCGAACAGCTCCACCGCGCGGCGCATCAGCGGCTCGGCCAGCGAGGCGTAGGCGGGGCTGCGGCCGGCGACGTAGGCGAGGTCGCGGAAGGAGTGGCTGTTCTCTCCGTACAGCTCGGCCTCGGAGAAGAAGCGGATCCAGTCGGGGTCCGGCTCGTCCCACTCGTCGGCCTCGGCGAAGGTGTCCTCGGCCATGCGCACCGCCCCGCTTGCAGCGGCCGGGCTGCCCCATGTTGGCGTAGGCGCGGGCCTCCATCGCATCACTAGCATCGACTGGTGCGCGGGCTGGCGCAGTCCCGGCTGCCGTACTGCGCGCGAGGTGGATCAGCTCCAGGGCGTCGTCGGGCCGGCCGAGGTGGATCATCTGGCGGCTCATGCTGGAGAGGATGTACGAGCCGAGCGGCCTGTCACCGGCCTCCTTGGCGGCGTGCAGGGCGAGGACGAAGTACTTCTGCGCGGTGGGCTGGAGCCCGACGTCGTACGACATCCAGCCGGCCAGCTCGGCGAGTTCGGCGGCGACCTTGAACAGCTTGGACCGGGTGGCCTCCGTCTGGGGTTCCTGCAACAGGTCGGTCACCTCGTGCAGCTGGCCGACCACCGCCTTGCGGCGCAGGCCGCCGCCGCACTGGGCGTCCCAACGGCGGAACATCACGGCGGTCGACTCGAGCAGGTCCAGCTCCGGCCTGGACAGGCGGCCACGCGCGCGGGAGGCGGGCGCGGGCTCGCGTCCGGAGGGGGAGGCCGACGGCGAGGGGACGAGCCAGCGCTGCATGGGCTCGATGAGAGGGACGGGCCCGGCGGAGAGGGGCCAGCGAGCCTCCGAGGAAGCGCGCCGCGCCGCAGCATCAGGTCGCTGCGCAGAGAACTCGCTGAGCAGGGCCACGGGTCTGCGGGCCCGTCCAGGGCAGGTCGACGCTGGTCGCGGAGGGCGGCGGGCGGGTGGAGCGCAGGCCCAGGTCCTCGACGGAGACGACGACGCCGAAGCGCTCGGAGAACAGCTCGGACAGGATCCGCGGATCGGCTCGCGCGGTTCTCGCCGTCGAGCCAGCGGCGCACGCGTGAGGTGTCCGTGGAGATGTGGTTGGCGCCCAACTGGCGGCCCGGCGGTTGACTCTGGCGGGCCAGCTCTCCCTGGACCAGCCGCTGCGGGCGAACCATGAGGTGAGCAGCTCGTTGGGGCGCTTGTCAGCGGGCGACGCGCTTCCCGCGCTCGTACCGCTTCCGCCGTCCCCGCCGCTCACTGGAACGCCCCCATCCCTGAGACCACCTCGTCGCCGAGTGCGCCAAGCCCCATCAGAATGCCGGTGGTTGAGGCCCTCCGTCCGGTGGTTGCCACCCTTCGAACGGAAAGCCGGAGTTGCCTCCGGCATACCCACAAGTGCATGTGCCCCACGGCTCCATGCAACAAAGTAATCCTACGATCACCCGTCCAGCCATGGCGATTGCGGAATCGCCACCATTCGCCACCCCTTCGGATGAACTCCCGGTGGCCTGCACGCGATTCACTTGACATAGGCCAACCGGGAGTCGGTGCAACGGTGCACACCGGGGCGTGCGCGGGCGAGCACACCACCCGGCGCGCTTCCGGACGCTGTCTGAACCGCGCCGGACTGGGGAGTTGGAAGCAGAGAGTCACGTTTCACGTCCGCTGCGTAACCGCCGCTGCGTCGACCCGCTGGAGGGGGCATGGGCTTCACGATCGGCATCGGCAGCACTCGGGGCATGCGCGACATCCGGTCCGGCACACGCCGCCGCGGTCGCGCCTCGGAGTGCACCGCGGTGGCCGAGTTCACCGGGCTGTGGGCTGGGCCGGTGCCGGGGGCCCGCCGCCGCGGGCGTCTGCTCGTGCGGCCGGCGTGACTGCCCGGCGCCGGGTGCCCATCCGCTCGACTTCGCGCCGGAGGTACTCGCCGGGGCGACACTGGACGAGGCGGAGCGAGGCCTGGGCCGAGTTCCCGGGCGCCGCGGCCGTGCTGCCGGTCGGACGGACCTTCGACGTGATCGAGGTGGCCGAGCTCAGCGGGGCTGCGGGCGCTTGGCCCGGCTGGAGCGCATGGGCCTCCCGCTCGGCCCGGTCACGGCGACCCCGCAGGGCCGCGTCCACTTCTTCGTCGCCCCGGGCGCCGCCGCCGAGCTGCCCCGGCTGCTCCTACCGCATGGGCTGGGACGACCCGACCGCCCTGGACCTGCGCGGACTGGGACCCGGCTCCCACGTCACCGCCCCGCCCTCCGACCGCGGCGGCCTCGGCCCGGTGCGCTGGCTGCGCCCACCGGCCCTCGACTCGGCGACCAAGCCACCGGCGGCCCGGCTGCTGCTGGGAACACTGGCGTACGTCGCCCATCGGTCCCGGGCGTAGGTCTCCTCCGGCTGGGAGGGCAGGTGGACGGTTTCCCGGGTACGCCTTCGGTTCCTCAAGCGCACGCAACGCACCCCTGCGGCGCCCCGCGTACCCGCTCCTGCCGTGCCGCGCCCCGCGTACCTGCCCTGCCTCGCACATCACGCGGTGCGCGCCACGCCTACGCGCCCGCGACCCGGCGCCCCGCCTGCACGCCCACCACCCGACGCCCCGCGAGCCTCCGCTACGCGCCCGGCGCCACGCCTGCACGCCCGCCACCCGGCGCCACGCCTGCACGCCCCCCACCCAGGCGCCCCGCCTGCACGCCCACCACCCGACGCCCCGCGAGCCCCGCTACGCGCCCGGCGCCACGCCTGCACGCCCGCGACCCGACGCCATGCCTGCAAGCCCCCACCCGACGCCCCATGCACCACGTCCGCCAGCCGTCGCACCGCCCCTGCGCGCCCAGCGCCGCGCGCGCGCCACGCCAGCGCGCTTCACCCGACGCCCCGCGCGCCACGCCTACGCGCCTGGCGCACCAGCCCGCGCACCCGCCACCCACGCGCCCTGCCAACACGCCGGCCACCCAACGCCCCATGCACCACGTTCTGCCAGCCGTCGTGACCGCCCCCGCGCCCAACGCCCCGTGCGCCAACTCCAGCGCGCCCTTCACCCCACGCCCCCGCGCGCCACGCCTACGCGCCCGCCACCCAGCGCACGCCGGCGCGCCACCCCACCCAACGCCCCACGCACCACGCCTGCCACCGCCGTCCACCCCTTGGCACGCACCGGACGCGGCACCCCACACCACCACCGTCCGGCGCGCGCCTACCACGTCCCCGCACACAGCGAAGCGCCCGCTTCCCGGTCAAGGGAGGCGGCGCTTGTTCACGCGCGGGCGCGTGTCCTGGGACGCGCGCCGGAGTCCGGCAGGCGGCAGCGTCACTCGCCGATAAGGGCATCCACGAACGCCGCCGGCCTCGAACGGCGCCAGGTCGTCCGCGCCCTCGCCGAGCCCGATCAGCTTGACCGGCACGCCCAGCTCGCGCTGCACGGCGACCACGATGCCGCCCTTGGCCGTGCCGTCCAGCTTGGTGAGCACGATGCCCAGTGATGTCGACGACCTCGGCGAAGACCCGAGCCTGGATCAGGCCGTTCCTGCCCGGTCGTGGCGTCGAGCACGAGCAGCACCTCGTCCAGCGGCGTGTGCTTCTCCACGACGCGCCTGACCTTGCCGAGCTCCGTCCATGAGGCCGGTCTTGGTGTGCAGGCGGCCTGCGGTGTCGATGAGCACGACGTCCGAGCCCAGCTCCTTGGCCTCCCCTTGACCGCGTCGAAGGCGACGGAGGCCGGGTCGCCGCCCTCCGGGCCGCGCACGGGTGGGCGCCGACCCGCTCCGCCCCAGGTCTGGAGCTGGTCGGCGGCGGCGGCACGGAAGGTGCTCGGCGGCGCCGAGGACGACACTGCGGCCGTCGGCGACCAGGACCCGGGCGAGCTTGCCGGTGGTGGTGGTCTCTGCCGGTGCCGTTGACCCCGACGACCATCACGATGCCGGGCTTGCTGTCCGGCGGCTTTCGGTCTTGACCTCGCGCTCCGGCGTCGGGGCCGACGAGGGTGATCAGCTCCTCGCGCAGCAGGGTGCGCAGCTCGTCGGGCGTGCGGGTGCCGAGGCACCTTCACCTGCTCGCGCAGCCGCTCGACCAGCTCCTGGTGGGCTGCACGCCGACGTCGGCGGTGAGCAGCGTGCCCCTCGATCTCCTCCCAGGTGTCCCCGTCGAGGTGCTCCTGGAGAGCAGGGTGAGCAGGCCTTCGCCGAGGGCGTTCTGCGAGCGGGAGAGCGGCACGGAGCCGGACCAGACGGCCGGCGGTGGGCTCGGGAACCTCGATCTGCGGATCTCGAGCTCTTCGACGACGGGCGGCTCCTCGACGGTGGCGGGGAGCGGTGCCGCCGTCCGGGAGGTCGACCCCCCATCGTCCGGCGCCTTTCGTCGCGGCGGCGTCCTCGGCCTCGTCGCCGACGTGCGGCTCTGGCCGGAGGGGGCGGTGATGTCGGGGGCGGCGGGGGCGGCGGAGGCAGCCGCTTCTTACGGCGACTGCCGATGACCAGCCCGCCGAGCGCGCCGATCACGACCACGGCGATGACTACAGCAAGGATGACGGATTTCCATAACTCGTCCAGTATCAGCCATGGGCTCCGAGGGCACCTCGTGGCTTCCCTAAAGGACAAAGGCCCCTGGTTGGCAGGAGTCGGATCAAAGTACGATGGAAGAGCGCCACGTCAACGCGCGTAGAGTCCCGTCAACCCCTCTTCTCCCACGATCGAGGCACGGACCCATTACGAGCAAGACCGCCGAGACCGAAGGCGCCCTGGAAACACGTGGCATCGAGCAGGTGCCCGACCAGCGAGCGCACCGCCCGGACCCGCGAGCTTTTCCCGACCTGGGTCCGGCGCCAACATCAGCGTGCTGCTGCTCACGATGGGCGCGAGTCTCGTCGTGGCGTACCAGCTGAACTTGGCAGGCCCTCGTCGTCGCGGCCGCCGCGCCGGTCCTCTCCTACGGCCTGGTCGGGCTGATGGTATCGCCGGCAAGCGCGGTGGCGCGCCCGGAATGGCGCTGTCCCGAGCGGTAGGCTCCGGGCAAAGGGGCAACCTGCCGCCGGGTTCGCCATCTGGATCGTCTGGCCGGGGCTGGGAGATGATCAACGCGGTGACCGGCGCGTACGCCCTGCTCACCGTGCTGGACATCGTGTTCGGCATCCGGGGCCAACAGCGTGCCGGGACAGGGTCACGCTTGCTCGCCTTCGTCGTGGCGACCTTCGCGATCTCCGGGCTGGGCATCAACGCCGTAGCAGCGAAGTGCAACAAGTACGCGCGGCCTACCTCTTCGCCGCCTCCTCGGTACTGGTCCTCGGCTAGCCTGGTCGTCGACACCGGGACTGGTCCGGGTGTTCGACCGGTCCGCCGGTCTCGGTGGCCGAGATGATCACGGGCGTCGGCCTGATTTCGCGGCCGCGGCGTCAGCTTGATCCCGTCCGCCCCGGACTTCACCCGGTACCCGCGCCGCGCACGGCGTCCTCCGAAGGGGATCGTGGGCGTGATGATCGGCGGCGCCGGCATCGTCGTCCTGCCCAAGGACTCTGATGGGTATGGTCAGCGGCTGCCTCCACGCCGGACCTGGCCTCGGCCTCCACCCGGTCTCTTCTCGGCGAGATCCTGCCGACCTGGATCGCGGTGCCCGTACCTGGGCTGATCGCGCGCTTGATCGGGTAGCGCTGCCGATCAACTCTGATGTCGATGTACTCCGGCCGGTCTCACCGCGCAGACCCTGGTCTTCATAAAAGCCGCGCACGGGCGGTCTCGGTCAACGCCGTGGATCTCGCTGATCTTCGGCGGCGTACTGATGCTGGTGGCGACTAGCTTCAGGCTCCTTCCATCGCCTTCCCGCCGCTGCTCGCCGTCGCCTTCTCCGCCTGGGTCGGCGCTCTCCGGCGCGGACATGCCGCGCCGCGAGGAGTACGACGGCGACGCCCTCGCCGACACCGGCCGCACCAGTGCCTACCAGTACCGAGGGGGCTTCTCCCCTGCCGCCGTCGCCGGCCTGGGCGGTGGGTCTGATCCACTGATGTTCTACCACGTCCGACTGGTCTCACCGGCCCCCCGCCGCGAACAACTTCATCGGCGAGTACGGCCTCGGCTGGGTCGCCACGGTCGTCATCTCCGGCCTGCGGTTGCGGCCGTACTGCCGAAGCCGCCGGTGGTCGTCCCGGCGCCGGCGTCGGCCGAGCGGGGCCGAGCAGCCCGCGTCCGCGACCGTCTGACCCTGTGCGTTACCTCCGTCGCCCCTTCCCGGGCTGGAGCCTACTGAGGCCGGCGGGAGGGGCGATGCGTGCGGCACCCGCCCCACCGGGGGTGCCTGTCCGGCGTCCACGGATCTGCTGGTGAAGTCCTCGCTCCGGAACCGACGGTCCGAGGCGCTGGAGACAGGCGGCGGGGCCCCTCATCCGGGTGAGCCGCCCGGGGCCGGAACCGGAAGGGACCGGACTCGGACTGGCCGGGGGCCGGGACCGGAGGACCGGACCCGGACGTAGATACCGCCGCCCCCGGTCCCGGGCGGTGGAGCCCGGGCCAAGGGCGGCGGACAGTACGAGGAGAGGGGCAGCGGGGACTCTGGGCCCTTCTCCCCGGATTCGGGGGCGGGTGCGCGTAGCCTCATCTTCTCCAGGGTCTTGCCCTTCGTCTCCTCTCTTCACGAATCTCCAGGACGAAGGGGATGGAGAGCGCGGCGAAGATCGTGTAGATCACGTAGGTGCCGGAGAGGTTCTGACTCGGCCAGCGACGGAAGCTCGCGGTGATGGGCCCAGTTGGCGATCCACTGAGCGGCGGGCGGCACACACCTAGTGCGAGGAAAGCAGCCGGTTCGGGAACATCTCCGCCGAGGAAGACTCCAGACGACCACGCCCCAGGACAGGGCGAAGAAGAGTACGGAACACGTGGGCGGCGATCAGGGCGACCCAGCCCTGCGTCTCCGAGCTTCGCCGTCTGACCAGGTCGAAGGAGAACGCCCAGGCCTCTCCAGCGCCAGGCCGATCACCATGCCGACCGAGCCGGATGAGGGCGAGCGGTGGCTTACGGCCGACGCGGTCCACGAAGATCATCGCGATCACGGTGCCGACGATGTTGATGATCGACGTCGTGAACGAGGTATGTAAAGAACGACTGCGTCGGGTCGACGCCGACCGACTGCCACAGCGTCGAGGAGTAGTAGAACGCGACGTTGATGCCGACGAACTGCTGGAAGACCGACAGGCCGATACCGATCCAGACGATCTTCTTGAAGAGGAAGCTGCCGCCGAGCAGGTCCTTGAAGGAGGACTTCTCCTCGCGGTGCATGGCGTGTTCGATCTCGGCGACGCGGGCGTCGAAGTCCACGTCCTTGCCCTCGACCCCTTCGAGGATCTGCTTGGCGCGCTCGTGCCTGCCGACGGATACCAGGAAGCGCGGGGACTCGGGGATGGCGAAGGAGAGCAGCCCGTAGAGGACGGCCGGGATGACCATGACACCGAGCATGACCTGCCAGGCCTCCAGGCCCATCAGCTCACCGCGCTGCTGCCGCCGGCGGCGTTGAGCAGACCCCAGTTGACCAGCTGCGACACGGCGATGCCGATGACGATCGCGGCCTGCTGGAAGGAGCCGAGCCGGCCCCGGTAGGCGGGCGGCGAGACCTCGGCGATGTAGGCCGGGCCGATCACCGAGGCCATGCCGATGGCGAAGCCGCCGATGACACGCCACATGGCGAGGTCCCACAGCGCGAAGGGCAGTGCGGAGCCGATGGCGCTGACGGTGAAGAGGACGGCCGCGATCTGCATGCAGCGGATACGACCGATGCGGTCGGCGATGCGACCGGCGGTCGCGGCGCCGATGGCGCAGCCGATCAGTGCGATGGCGATGACCTGGGCCAGCACCGCGGAGCCGACGTCGTAGCGGTCCCGGATGGCCTCGACGGCGCCGTTGATCACGGAACTGTCGTAGCCGAACAGGAAACCGCCTATCGCGGCCGCCGCCGCGATGAAGATGACGTGCCCGAGATGCTCGGGATGAGCCGTCCTGGCTCCTGGAACTGGATGCCTGCGATGTGCTGGCCACGTGTACTCCTCGGGCTACCGGCAACGCTGCCGGGGTGGATCGCCTTCGAGGTGCCACCGAAGGAACCTGAAGGTAAAAGCAACGTTGCAGAGACTATGCCTTCAAGTTTCGAAGTCAATAGGGCAAGAGCTGTGAGTTTGAGGACCCGGAGTGGGGATACACATTCAAGAGTTGAAGTAATGCGATGGGTAACTAGCGCAACCGCTGGCTGATGACCTTCGACACACCGTCGCCCCTGCATGGACACGCCGTACAGCGCGTCGGCGACCTCCATCGTGCGCTTCTGGTGCGTGATGACGATCAGCTGCGAGGCCTCCTGCAGCTCCTGCATGATCCGGATCAGCCGCTGCAGGTTCGTGTCGTCGAGCGCCGCCTCGACCTCGTCCATGACGTAGAACGGGCTGGGCCGCGCCTTGAAGATCGACACGAGCATCGCCACGGCGGTCAGCGAGCGTTCTCCGCCCGAGAGCAGCGACAGCCGCTTGACCTTCTTGCCCGGCGGCCGGGCCTCGACGTCCACGCCCGTGGTGAGCATGTTGTCGGGGTCGGTCAGGATCAGCCGCCCTCGCCTCCCGGGAACAGCCTGCTGAAGACGCCCTCGAACTCCCGGGCCGTGTCCCGGAATGCCTCGGTGAAGACCTGCTCGACGCGCTCGTCGACCTCCTTGACGACCTGGAGCAGGTCCGCGCGGGTCTTCCTCCAGGTCCTCCAGCTGCTCGCTGAGGAACTGGTGCCGCTCCTCCAGCGCCGCGAACTCCTCGAGGGCCAGCGGGTTGACCTTGCCGAGCTGCTGGTAGGCGCGTTCGGCGGCCTTCAGGCGTTTCTCCCGCTCGGAGCGGACGAAGGGCCGGGGGCGGTTGCGCGGGTGCTCAGGGTCCTCGGGCAGTTCCTCGCCCTCGGCGGGGGGCGAGGGCGGCACCTCTTGATGGGGGGCCGTACTCGGCCGCGAGCCCCGCCGGTTCCACACCGAGTTCCTCCAGCGCCTTGGTCTCCAGCTGCTCGATGCGCAGCCGCTTCTCGGCGCCGAGTACCTCGCCCCCGGTGGACTGAATCCGTCAACCTGTCCAGCTCCGCGTGAGGTCGCGCCCGGCGGTGCGCGCGGCGGTCAGCTCCTGCTCGCGCCGGGCCTTGGCGGCCTCGGCGGCGGTGCGCTCCTCGTCGGCGCGGGTCAGGAGACCTCGACGTGCGCGAGCAGCTGCCGGGCACTCGGCGGCCACGGCCTCGGCGACGGCCGCCTCGTGCCGCAGCCGGGCCCGCCGCTGTTCGGCACGCGCGCGTGCCTCGCGTTCCGCGCGGGCGGCTCGGTCCAGGGAGTCGGCCCGTCCGGCCAGCCCCTTGACCCGTTCCTCGTGGGTACGGGCCTGGAGGCGGGCCTCCATCTCGGTCTGGCGGGCGTTGGCGCCGTCGGCGGCGAGCCGGTCACGCACGGAGGTGTCGGGCTCCTCCTCGACCGGCATCTCTTCGGCGACCGCCAGCCGCTCGGCCAGCTCCTCGACGTCCATCAGCGCCTTGTCCAGCGCCTCCTGCGCCCGGGCCGCCGCCGCGCGGGCCGCTCGGCCTCGCCGGCGGCGCCCCGCGCCTGTCCCGCCAGCCGGCCCAGCTGCTGGGCGACGGCCGACTTCTCCCGGTCGGCGGCCCGGCGCCGCTCCCCCCAGTTCCTCCACCAGCGCAGCACACTCCCGGCGCCGCTCGACGGCCGCGTCCTGCGCCTCGGCGAGCTCCTCGCACCGCACGCCCAGCTCCTCCAGCTCGGCGGCGGCCTGGTCCACGGACGCCTGCACCTCCAGCAGGCTGGGCGCCCCGGCGGACCCGCCCTGCGCGAAGTGCGCGCCCAGCAGGTCGCCCTCGGCGGTGACGGCGGTCAGCCCGGGCCGGGCGTAGACGAGGTCCTCGGCGTCCTCCAGGGTGGCGACGACGACGATCCCGCGCGCAGCAGCCGTCGCACCGCGGCATCAGGTCGGCGGGTCCGCGGACGGGGTCGGCGGCGTACGGCGGCCCCTTCGCTCGCGCGCTCCTCCGCCACGTCATCGGGGGCGCCGGCGAGCAGCAGGGGCGGCCCGGCCGGCGTCCTGCTTGCGCAGCAGGCGGATGGCGTCGGCGGCGGCCGCGGGGGACGTCACCGCGAGGGGCGTCGGCGGCGGCGCCGAGGGCGGTGGCCAGGGCGACTTCGTGGCCGGGGGTCACGGTGAGGAGCCCGGCGGCCGGGCCGAGCAGGCCGGAGAGCCGGTCCTTCGCGGCGAGCAGCGCCCCGGTGCCGTCCTTGCGGCGCAGTCCGAGCGCGAGGGCCTCGTGGCGGGCCTGTGTGGCGGCTCGGGGCGCGTTCCGTCGCGGTGACCGCCTCGCGAGGCGGTACCGAGGGCGGCCTCCGCCTCGGCCAGCTGCCGCTTGGCGGCCTCGTGGCGCTCGCCCAGCTCCTGGTCGCCCGCGTCCAGCCCGTCGACCTCCGCCTGCAGCGCCTCGTACTCCTCCTGGGCGGCGGCGGCCCGCTCCTGCGACTCGTCCCGCGCTTCGGCGAGGCGCTCGATCTCGGCCTGGGCCGAGGCGGCGCGAGGAACGGGCGGTGCCGACCTGGCCGCTGAGCCGGGCCAGTCCCTCACGGCGGTCGGCGATGGCGCGGGCGGCGTCCGGAGGCGGCGCTCCTCCAGGGCCAGTTCGCGTTCGAGGTCGGCGCGGTGGGCGACCGTGTCCTCCAGGGCGTGCTCGGCCGCCTCCAGGGGCCGCTTCGAGTTCCGCCTCCTGTTCGCGGACGCGGGCGGCCTCGCGCTCCAGCTCCTCCGGGTCCCGGCCGCGCCGCTCCTCGGGGGGCGTGGAGGTGGCGCTCTTCACGCGCGCGTCGGCCAGCGAGATCGTGCCGCGCACCCGTTCGGCGAGCTGGGACAGCTCGTACCAGATCTGCTGGGCGCGCTGGAGACGCGGGGCGAGCCTGCGCACCTCGTCCTCCAGGTCCGCCTCGCGGCGCAGCGCCCGGCCCAGCTCCCGCTCGGCGGCTTCCTTGCGTTCCTTGAGCGCGGCCTCGTCGGCGATCTCGGCCTGGAGCGCCTCCGCGCAGCCGTACGAGGTCGTCGGCGAGGACCTCAGCCGCGCGTCCCGGAGGTCGGCCTGGATGACGGCGGCCCGGCGCGCCACCGCCGCCTGCCGGCCAGCGGCTTCAGCTGGCGCCGCAGTTCGTCGGTGGTCCTGCACGCGAGCGAGGTTGGCCTGCATCGCGTCCAGTTCCGGGCGCCTTCCCTTGCGCTTGCGGTGCTTGAGGACGCCGGCGGCCTCCTCGATGAAGGCGCGGCGCCCATCGGGGTCGGCGTGCAGGACGGAGTCGAGCTGACCCTGGCCGACGATGACGTGCATCTCGCGGCGATGCCGGGTCGAGCAGTTCCTGGATGTCGAGGAGGCGGCAGGTGTCGCCGTTGATCTGGTACCTCGCTGCCGCCGTTGCGGAACATGATCCGCGTGATGGTGACCTCGGCGTACTCGATGGGCAGGGCCCGTCGGAGTTGTCGATGGTCAGCGACACCTCGGCCCGGCCGAGCGGCGGGCGGCCGGTGGTGCCGGCGAAGATGACGTCCTCCATCTTGCCGCCGCGCAGCGTCGGCGCCCTGTTCGCCCATGACCCAGCTGAAGCGCGTCGACGACGTTGGACGTCACCCGAGCCGTTCGGCCCGACGACGCAGGTGATGCCCGGCTCGAACCGGAGCGTGGTCGCCGAGGCGAACGACTTGAACCCGCGCAGGGTCAGGGCCTTCAGGTGCACGCCGTCGGACTTTACCTTTCACGGGTGTCTCACTCCATGAACCGGTGAACCGCTGCGGTTTCACCGGTGAACGTGCAGGGCACATCAGACGTTGAAGAGGGTGAAAGGATGCGCGGGGGAGGACCGGGCGGGCCGGGCGGCGGAGACGGGGGCAGGAAAGAAAGAAGGGACGCCGAAGCGTCCCTTGCAGACTCTGACACCTGAGCGGTTGTACGGACGGGCCCAACCACTGCCGTGCCGTGTTGGAGCGATGCAGTGATCAGGTGAGCGCAGGCTCCGCCTGGTGTGCGTCAACGCTCTCCATGATCCTGTCGTGAGAAGCGGCAGCCGCCAACGCGTCGTTCTCCGCCTGGATCCGTCCGAGTTCGGATTCCAGGTCCTGGACGCGCTGCTGGAGCCGTCGCATCTCGGCGAGGAGTCGAGGGTCGGAGCCGCCGACGTAACCGAGAAGCGCCTTTGCACGCGATGGATGGTCCTCCACAATGAGTGACCGACCGAGCGGTGTGGGTCGTGTAGGGATCGTACCACGCGGTGCGCCTTGGCACTTTGGAGTTTTCCTGCCGTTCAACCATGCCAAACAGCTAAGGTGCGCGGGGCTTTCAGCGTCTCACCAAAAAGTTTGACGGTCAACACGATCACGCCCCGTATCGGCGGGCACCCGGGCGCACGGCCTGGAAACGGCGACGCGGCGACTCCTGCGGGCCCCTGGGGGCGTTGGCGATCATCCTGCGTGCGGAGCCTGCCACGACCCGTCGTTCTTGGCAACCACCTGCCCGTTTCCGCTGCGGACGCCTCTCCCAGGACGGTCCTGCCGGGCTCCGGGGTCCTCCGCGCGGTCCGGCGTCAGCGGATGGCGAAGCCCTCGTAGCCCCCGTGGAGGCTGTGTCCCAGATCTCGGTGACACCGTCCACTCGTCCGGGCGTGTCGTCACCGTGCAGCCAGTCGAGCAGTCCTTCGCAGCGCTCGCGCGGGCCCTCCGCGACGACCTGGACACGTCCGTCGGCCAAATTGAGAGCAAAGCCACTCATCCCGCCGAGCTCCAGCGCTGGCCCGCGTGAACCAGCGGAAACCCACACCCTGGACCTGCCCGCGCACCCACGCGACCAGCCGTACATCCTCGCTCATGACTGCAACCTAACCAGTCAATGTCTCGCCGGACACTTCACCCCTGGCGCCATGCGGTACCGTCCCCACCCAATGAAACTCACCTGAAACTCACTCGATCGTGTGAGTTCCGTGTTGATCGTGAGGACACGTCGACCGCGAGGACACGTCCAGCGCGAGGACGAGGAAGGCCAGAACATGGGACGCCACCGACGCTCCGCCGCCGGCCGCGCCGCCACGGGCCGCGCCGCGGGGGGCCATCAACCGGACGGCGCGACGGAACGGGGCCGTGACCCGCAGGCCCCGGGCGACCGCCCCACGATGGGGATCGCGCCCTACCTGAACCCCGAGGCGTACGCCGAGGTCCGTGCCAAGAGCGACGCCTACCTGTTCGCGCCGGACGACCCGGACGGCGACGGGGGGCGAGGGCCATCCGCGGGCCGGCCGCACGGTCCCCTTCCCGAGCGACGGTTTCTCCCCGACGACGGTCCGCAGCGCGCGGGCACGCACCGCCGCCGCAAGAGGAAGGGCGTCACCCCCGGTCCGCACGGGTCTGCTCGGTGTCTCCCGGCCGGGTCGCCATCGGCACCGTGGCGGTGGCCACGGGCGCGGTGCCCGGGGCCCGACAACTACCGGATCGGCGGCGGCAGCGGCGGGGCGACCGGGTGCAGTCCCAGGACGCCCCGACGAACACCCCGTCCGAGCAGGGCGGCACCTCCGGCAGCGCCGAGGCCGGCCGTGGCGGCGACGCCTCCACGAGCCGCGGAACCGACCGGTCCTCGTCGCCCTCCGAGGCGGCCGAGTCCTCCCAGTCCTCCCAGTCCACCGAGTCCTCCCCGTCCGATTCGTCCTCCTCCGAGTCCTCCTCCTCCGCGCCGTCCTCGCCCTCGGCGTCGGCGTCGAAGCCCGCCGCCCCGGCCGGGACGCCGTCGAAGACGAAGAAGCCGGAGACGACTCCCCAGCAAGCCGAAGCCCACGCCGTCGCGTCCGGCCGACAAGAAGCCCGAGCGAGCCCAGCGCGCCCGCCGCCGTGTCGGACGAGGCCGTCGCCCAGGCCCAGGTGCTCAAGCTCGTCAACGACGAGCGGGCCAAGGTGGGCTGCAGCCCGGTGGCCGCGAACAGCGCGCTGCGCGAACTGGCCGAGGACTTCAGCCAGGCCATGGCCGAACAGGGCTTCTTCGACCACACCGACCCCAGCGGCGCGACCCCTGGGACCGGGCCGAGGCGGCCGGGATAAGCAGCCTCGGCGGCGAGAACATAGCCCGCGGACAGGCCGACGCCCAGGCCGTGATGGACGCCTGGATGGACAGCCCGGGCCACAAGGCCAACATCCTGAACTGCGACTTCCAGACCCTCGGTCGGAGTCCACTTCGGCTCCGGCGGTCCTGGTGGACAGAATTTCGGCTACTAGAGCAGCCTCCGGGGAGCGCCGGTGCGCTGTCCGGGGCTCCGCGCGACCTGCGACTCAGCGCTGCGCTCACGTACGCTGGGCGCATGTCGACCACGCAGGAGCGCACGGAGGAGCAGGATCTCCCGCACGACGTGTTCCTCCAGGGCCCGTCCTCGCGCGGCACCCTGGAACACGTCACGGGGCGCTGGGGCGCGCTGACGCTCGGCGCGCTGTACGAGGGCTCCTTCCGGTTCAACGAGCTGCGGCGCCGCGTCGACGGCGTCAGCGAGAGATGCTTCGGCCCGGACCCTGCACGCGCTGGAGCGCGACCGGCCTGGTGCACCGCGAGGCCCAGCCCACCAACCCGCCCCGCGTGAACTACGAGCTCACCGCGCTGGGACACGCGGTGGCCGGGCGGCTGATCGCGCTCATCCAGTGCCTGGAGGGGCGGATGGACGAGGTACTCGCGTCGCGTGAGCGGTACGACGCCCGGCAGCTCTGAGCGTGCTCTTCTAGACCGGGCGGGGCGCCCGCCGGCACTTCGGGCAGAAGTAGCTGGAGCGGTTCATCCACGGCCGGCGGCGCATCGGTGTGGCTAGCCAGCGGCGGCAGGGCAGACCCTCGCGGCCGTACGCGTCGAGCGACCGGTCAGAGTAGCCGGACTCGCCGTTGACGTTGACGTAGGGGTGTCGAAGCTGGTGCCGCCCACGGCGAGGGGCCGCGTTCATCACGTCGCGGACGTGGCCGAGGAGTTCGGCGGTGCGGGGGCGGGTGAAGGTCGCGGTGGGGGCGTTCGTAGTGCAGGCGGGAGCGCCAGAGAGCCTCGTCGGCGTAGATGTTGCCGACGCCGCTGATCAGTGACTGGTCGAGCAGGGCCCGTTTGATCGTGGTGCGCTTGCGGCGCAGCGCGAGGTGGAAGGCCTCGTCGTCGAAGAGCGGGTCGAGGGGGGTCGCGGGCGATGTGCGCGATGACGTCGGGCAGCCCGTCGGGGGTGGTGTCGTGCAGGGACAGGCCGCCGAAGGTCCGCTGATCGACGAAGCGTAGTTCGGTGGACAGGGTGTCGGTGAAGCGGACGCGGATGCGCAGATGCTTCTCGACCGGTGCCTCGTGCGGCTGGACCAGCAGCTGGCCGCTCATGCCGAGGTGGGCCAGGATCGCCTGGCCGGTGTCCTCCAGCGGCAGCCACAGGTACTCTGCCCCGGCGGCTGGGCGTGCCGATGCGGTGGCCCGCGAGGCGGTGGGCGAAGTCGTCGGGGCCGGCGATGTGCCGGCGTACCGCGCGCGGGTGCAGCACCTCGGCGTCGGCGACGGTGCGGTGGGCGACCCAGCGCTCCAGGCCGCGCCGCACGACCTCGACCTCGGGCAACTCGGGCATGGCATCCCCTCGGGTGGGCCGGTGGACGAGCCGAACGCCCGCCCCTTGAGTGGGGGCGGGCGTTCGGAACGTGCGAATGAGTCAGATGGATCGGACGGATCAGGCAGAGGCCGACGGGGCGTCGGCGCTCGGCTTGGGCCGCTGCTTCGGCGGCGGGCTGGGCCGCCGCTTCGGCCGCCAGTCACCTTGGCGCGCTCGTCCGCCGCGGCCCGGATGGACCGCCACGCGGATTCCGCGGCCTGCTGCTCCGCCTCCTTCTTGCTGCGGCCGGTGCCGGTGCCGTACGAGACGCCTCCGACGCGGGCGGCAGCAGTGAAGGTCTTCTCGTGGTCCGGGCCGGTCTCCGTGACCAGGTACTCGGGGACGCCGAGCCCTTCGGTCGCGGTGAGTTCCTGGAGGCTGGTCTTCCAGTCCAGGCCGGCGCCGAGGTTCGAGGACTTCTCGATCAGCGGGTCGAACAGGCGGTGTACCAGTTCGGAGGCCGCGTCGAGGCCCTGGTCGAGATAGACCGCGCCGATCACCGCTTCAAGGGTGTCGGCGAGGATGGAGGCCTTGTCCCGGCCGCCCGTGCCCTCTCTCACGCGGCCGAGCCGGATGAAGGAGCCGAGGTCGAGCCCACGGCCCACCTCCGCCAGCGCACGCGAGTTGACCACCGCGGCCCGCAACTCCGGCCAGCTGGCCTTCGGGCAGGTCGGGGTGGGTGCGGTACAGCGTGTCCGTGACGACGAGGCCGAGGACGGAGTCACCGAGGAACTCCAGCCGCTCGTTCGTCGGCAGACCGCCGTTCTCGTACGCGTAGGAACGGTGGGTCAGTGCACGCACCAGAAGGGCGGACTCGAGCTGATAGCCGAGCCGCCCTTCCAGAAGCGTGTGGGACGAGGCCTGGGTGTCCGCCTTCTTCTTGGCGGGTGGGTCCGCCTTGGCGTCTTCCGCCTTCTTGGGGACTGACACAGTGCCTCTCACCAGCCGCTCAGACCTCGAGGACCTGGCGCTTGTTGTAAGTGCCGCAAGCCGGGCACGCGATGTGCTGCAGCTTGGGCTCGTGGCAGCGCTCGCACGCAACCAGGGTGGGGACCGCAGCCTTCCACTGCGACCGGCGGTGGCGCGTGTTGCTGCGCGACATCTTCCGCTTCGGAACAGCCACGGCTACTTCTCCTGCTTCTCGTCGACGCCAGGTTCGGCGCCGCTCATCTCGTCCTTCTCGCCGTCTCCGAGTGAACCGGCGAGTCCCTGCAAAGCCGCCCAACGAATGTCGACGGCGTCGTGGTGGTGGTCCGGGTCGTCCGCCAGGCGTGCTCCACACTCGGAGCACAGACCCGGGCAGTCTTCCTGGCACACCGGCTGCATCGGCAGTGCGAGCACCACCGCGTCGCGCAGCACGGGTTCGAGGCCGATCAGTCCGTCCTCGACGAAGAGCCTGTCCTCGTCTTCCTCGGCGTCGTCGGCCGGCTCCGCCACAGGGCGGCCCCGGTCGTCGGCGTCAGGGTACGAGAACATCTCCCTGGAAGTCCGCCACAAGCTGCTGCTCGAGCGGCTCCAGACACCTTACGCACTCCCCTCGGCCTTGGCACGGGCGGTACCCGTGACGAGCACCCCTTCCATGACCGACTCGAGCCGGAGATCGAGTTCCACCGGGGCGCCTTCCGGCACTCCGATGACTCCCTGGATACCGAAGTCCTTGGGAGCGTCGACCGTGCGGGTCAGGCGCTGGAGCGCACCGGGCCGCCGTCCCAGCTCGTGTGTGTCGAACACGAGGGGTTGCGGTGGTCGAGGCGCGCGTTCAGAACCATTCCTGCTTTCGGTCTTCGTGAGTGTGGGGGTTGCCGCCCTTCGGTGTTCCCGGGCAGCGGCGATCGCGGACGTACGCGCGACCGAAGAGCCAGGGATACTGGACCATTCGCTTTCGGCCCAATCCGGCCCGGGGCGGAGCCCGTGACGGCGCCCGGGGCTAGAGTCCGCGGCCCTGTTCGTAGGCCCTCAGCTGCTCCGCGCTGATCATGCTGGTGTCGAAGAGGCTGGTCTCGTCGAGGGCTTGCGGCTGAGCCTGCGGGGGCTGCGGGGCTGCTGCGGCTGCGCGTAGCCCTGCTGTCCGTCGTAGGTCTGCTGCTGGGGTCGTACTGGTAGACGTACGGGTCCGCCGTCTGCTGCTGGTAGCCGTACGGGTCCTGCCCGTCGCCGTAGGCCTGCTGGTAGCCGGCGTAGGGATCGGGCTGCTGCTGGGCGTAGCCGTACGCCGGCTGCTGCGCCGGCATCTCCGGCACGGCCTGCACCGGTGCCTGTGCGGCCGCCGGCTGCTGCTGCTCGCCGTACTCCCGCTGGTGGGAGCCGCACGGTGGGGGCGTCGGAGAGGCCGGCGAGGTAGTCCCGCGTCGCTGGAGTGCTGGACGGTGCTCATGTCGTCCGCGAGGGCGCCGAGGTCGTCGGTGGCGATCCGGCCGTGCAGTTTCTTGGCGGCCCCGGCCGACGGCGTCCAGGGTCTTGGCCAGCACGGCCTCGAAGGCGCCGAGCTTCGTGTCGACGTAGGTGTCGGCGTCGCGGCGCAGGATCTCCGGGTCGTGGCTGCGCTCGGGGGCGTCCTCGTCCTCGTAGCCGTTCTCGTCGAGGCCGGGTCCGGTGCCGAGGAGCTTCTCGCGGCCCCGGCCGACGGAGCCGAGGGTCTTGGTGAGGACGACCTCGAAGTTGGCGAGCTTGGAGTCGACGTAGTCGTCGGCCTCGGCGCGGACCTCCTCGGCCTCCTGGCGGGCCTCGGCCAGGATCCGGTCGGCCTCGGCCTGGGAGCGGCGGGCGACCTCGGTGTCGGAGATCAGGGAACCGCGCTCGGCCTGCGCGCTCTCGATGATCCGGTCGGCCTCCTGGCGGGCCTGCGCGACCATCTGGTCGCGGTCGCCGATCAGCTCCTGGGCCTGGGCGAGGGATCCGGGCAGCTCGGCGCGCAGCTCTTCCAGCATCGAGAGCAGTTCGGCGCGGTTGACCACGCACGAGGCCGACATGGGCATGGCGCGGGCGCCGGAGACCATCGCGCTGATCTCGTCGAGCTTCTTCTGCACGTCCACCGTGTGCTCGCCACTCTCTACAGCTGTGTTGGAGACGGACGGGACGACTGTACGACCCCGGGGTGTCCGGGGGACACCGGGTGACGGCCAGTCAGTCTCCGGCAGCTGCACGACGGGGGCGTCAGTCCTTCTTCAGGCGTCCGGAGAGGGCTTCGAGGACCAGCGGCGGCACCAGGTGGGAGATGTCGCCGCCCCAGGTGGCGACCTCCTTGACCAGGGAGGACGACATGAAGCTGTAGGTGGGGTTGGTGGGGATGAAGAGGGTCTCCACGCCCGAGAGGCCGTTGTTCATCTGGGCCATCTGGAGTTCGTAGTCGAAGTCGCTGACGGCGCGCAGGCCCTTGACGATGGCCGGGATCTCGCGCTGCTTGCAGAAGTCGACGAGGAGGCCGTGGAAGGACTCCACGCGCACGTTCCCGTACTCGGCGGTGACCTGGCGGATGAGGTCGATCCGCTCCTCGATCTCGAACAGGCTCTTCTTGGACCGGTTGATCATCACCGCGACGTACACCTCGTCATAGAGGCTGGAGGCACGGGCGATGATGTCGAGATGTCCGTTGTGGATCGGGTCGAATGACCCGGGACAGACGGCGCGGCGCACTTGTGTTCCCTCGCTCTCCGGTCCGGTCATCGTGCGTCTTCGCACGTAGAGGCGGCGCGACCGTACCAAAACGTTCCCCTCGCCGTAGCGACGGGACCGGATCGCGTCGAAGCCCTGGGGCCAGCGGAATTCGCCGCCCCTGGTGCTGCGCTCCACGGTGACGAGCGCTTCCCCGGTGAGCCACCCCTCCGTGCGGAGTGTGAGCAGGATCTCCCGAAGATCGTCGTCCGAGACGGCGTACGGCGGATCCAGGAAGACGACGTCGTACGGCTCGGCCGGTGCCGGAGTGCGGATGATCTGTTCCGCTTTGCCCGCCCGGACCTCGGCGCCGGGCAGGCCGAGCGCCTTGACGTTCTCCCGGACCGTACGGGCGGCGCGGGCGTCGGCCTCGACGAGCAGGACGTGCCCGGCGCCCCGGGACAGCGCCTCCAGGCCGACGGCGCCGGAACCGGCGTACAGGTCGATGACCCGCTCGCCGTCCAGCGGGCCGCCGAGCAGGGACTGCCAGGTGGAGAAGAGTCCCTCGCGCGCGCGGTCGGAGGTGGGGCGGGTGCCGGTCCCCTGCGGGACGGCGAGGCGGCGTCCGCCGGCTTTGCCGGCGATCACGCGGGTCATCTTCGGGTCCTTGTCGGTGTGCTCGAATGTGCGGACGGTGTCCGTCCCAGTCTGTCAGCCCTTCTCCAGGTACTGCTCCCGCTCGTCGTCCAGCAGTGCGTCCAGAGCCGTCCGCAGACCGGGCAGACCCGTCAGCTCCGGGTCGGCGGCCACCACCGCCGCCGCCTCCTCCCGCGCCTCGGCGATGATCTCCTCGTCCTCGATGACGGCGAGGACGCGCAGGGAGGTGCGGGCGCCGGACTGGGCCTGGCCGAGTACGTCGCCCTCGCGACGCTGTTCGAGGTCGATGCGGGAGAGCTCGAAGCCGTCGAGGGTGCCGGCGACGGCGCCCAGCCGCTGCCGGGCCGCGCTCGCCTCGGGCATCTCGGTGACCAGCAGGCACAGGCCGGGGGCGGAGCCCCGGCCGACGCGGCCGCGCAGCTGGTGGAGCTGGGAGACGCCGAAGCGGTCGGCGTCCATGATCACCATCGCGGTGGCGTTGGGGACGTTGACGCCGACCTCGATGACGGTCGTGGCGACGAGGACGTCGGTCTCCCCCGGCGGCGAAGCGGCGCATGACGGCGTCCTTGTCGTCGGGCTGCATCCGGCCGTGCAGGACCTCGACCTTGAGGCCCTGCAGCGGGCCCTTCGCCAGCTGCTCGGCGACGTCGAGGACGGCCAGCGGGGGCCGCTTCTCCGCGTCACCCTCGGGGGGCTTCTGGGACCCCTTCTTCGGGGCGTCGTCCTCGTCGCCGATGCGCGGGCAGACGACGTACGCCTGGTGGCCGTTGGACACCTCCTCCCGGACCCGTTCCCAGGCGCGGGCGAGGAAGTGCGGTTTGTCGGCGGCCGGGACGACATGGCTGGCGATCGGGGAACGGCCGGCCGGGAGCTGGTCCAGGACGGAGGTCTCCAGGTCGCCGAAGACGGTCATGGCGACGGTGCGCGGAATCGGCGTGGCGGTCATGACGAGCAGATGCGGCGGCTGTTTGCCCTTGCCGCGCAGGGCGTCGCGCTGCTCGACGCCGAAGCGGTGCTGTTCGTCGACGACGACCAGCCCGAGGTCGTGGAACTGCACCTTGTCCTCGATCAGCGCGTGCGTGCCGATGACGATGCCGGCCTCGCCGGTGGCCAGGTCGAGCAGGGCGTGGCGGCGGGCGGCGGCGCCCATGGACCCGGTGAGCAGCACCACCTTGGTGGCGTGTTCGGCGCCGCCGAGCATGCCGCCCTCGGCCAGCTCCCCCATCATCTCGACGACCGACCGGTGGTGCTGCTGGGCGAGCACCTCGGTGGGCGCCAGCATCACGGCCTGCCCGCCCGCGTCGACGACGGCGAGCATGGCGCGCAGGGCCACCATCGTCTTTCCCGATCCGACCTCGCCCTGGAGCAGCCGGTGCATCGGGTGGTCGGTGGCGAGGTCGTCGAAGATCTCCCGGGAGACCTTCCGCTGGCCCTCGGTGAGGGTGAGAGGAGACGGTCGTCGAAGGCCGTGAGCAGGCCGTCCGGGCTCGGTTTCCGGGGGACGGCGGGGAGTTGGGTCTCGGCGTGGCGGCGGCGGGCGAGGGCGACCTGGAGGACGAAGGCCTCGTCCCACTTCAGGCGGGCGCGGGCGTCCTCGATGTCGGCCTTGGTGTGCGGGCGGTGGATCTTCAGGAGGGCTTCGGGGAGGGAGACCAGGCCACGTCCCTCGCGCAGGGAGCCGGGGGGGGGTCGACGGCCTCCTGCGCGCTGGGCAGCACCGTCTGGATCGCCTTGCCGATCTTCCAGGACTCCAGCTTGGCGGTGGCCGGGTAGAGGGGAATGAGGGCGCCCGCCCAGGACTCGACGCTCTCGGTCCCGTCGTCGTCATCACTGCCGCGCAGCAACTCGTACGCCGGGTGGGCCAGTTGCAGTCGGCGGTTGAAGACGGAGACCTTGCCCGCGAACATCGCGCGGGTGCCCGGCAGGAGCTCCTTGTGGGGCTTGTGGACGCCGTTGCCGAAGAAGACCAGCTGGAGGCGGCCGTGGCCGTCCGTGATGGTCACTTCGAGGCGCTGCCCCCTGCCGCGCGGCGCCTTCGACGAGGCGAAGGTGTGCAGGCGGGCGTCGGCGACCTGGGCCACCACCGTGACGTGCTCGTCCATCGGCAGGTCGGCGAGGTGGGTGAGCTGGCCGCGCTCCTCGTATCTGCGGGGGTAGTGGTGGAGGAGGTCGCCGACGGTGTGCAGGCCGAGATGCTCGGCCATCACCTTCGCGGTGGCGGGGCCGAGCACCTTCTTCAGGGGTTCTCGCAGTGCGGGCACGAGATCCATTGCACACCACGCCACTGACAATGGCCCCGCACCTCCCCGCAAACCGGCGGGATCGGCCGCACGCCTCCCGGGTGACCGGCGGTACCGCCGCGCTACTCCACGCCGATCAGCAGCAGCGCGCGCCTGCCTGCCCCGGTAGACCACCGTGTCGACGGCGAGGTACGCCTCGCGGACGCGGCCTCCAGGTGGGCGGTGACGGTCTCCGGGGCCTCGTCGCCGAGGACCAGGGTGACCAGCTCGCCGCCGGCCGCGAGCATGCGGTCCAGGACGGTCGCGGCGACCTCCGTGACGTCCGCGCCGATCACGGCCACGTCGCCGTCCACGAGGCCGAGTACGTCGCCGGCCTGGCAGATGCCGGCCGTGGTCCACGACTGGCGTTCGGCGACGGCGACCTCGGCGTGGCGGGTGGCGCCCGCCGCCGAGGTCATCGCGACCACGTCCTCGTCGAAGCGCCGCTCGGGCTCGTGGACGGCGAGCGCGGCGATGCCCTGGACCGCGGAGCGGGTCGGGATGAGGGCGACGCGGATGCCTTCGGTGCGGGCCTGCTCGGCCGCGCGGCGGCGGTGTGGCGCAGTTCGGCGTCGTTGGGCAGCAGCACGACCTCGCGCGCGTGTGTGCCCGCCGTACGGCCTGGACGAGTTCCCCGCTCGCGGGCGGTTCCCCGGGGCGCGCGAGCACGGTGGTCGCGCCGGCCTCGGTGTAGAGCCCGGCCAGACCCTCCCCCGGCACGACCGCCACCACGGCGCGCTGGGTGCGCTCACGCGGCGGGCGCCCGGTTCCGGCGGTGTGCGCGTCGCCGTGCCCGAAGTGGGTGATGCGGATGCGGTACGGCCGCCCGGCCTCGACGCCCGCCTCGACGGCGGCGCCCGCGTCGTCGACGTGTACGTGGACGTTCCACAGTCCGTCGCCGCCGACCACCACGAGCGAGTCCCCCAGGGCGTCGAGCCGCTGCCGCAGCCGCGCCACGGCCGCGTCCTCGGCCTCCAGGAGGTAGATCACCTCGAAGGCCGGGCCGCTCTCGTCTCCCTCCTCCGCCGCGCACTCCCCCGCGGCCTCGTCGCCGTGCGCCGCGCGCGCGTGCGGCACGGCGACCGGTTCCGGTCCCGGCGCACGGCCCGTGAACGTCTCCACCAGGGCCGCGAGGACGTCACGAGGCCGCGTCCGCCGGCGTCGACGACTCCGGCGCGCTCCAGGACGGGCAGCTGACCCGGGGTCGCGGCGAGCGCCGCGCGGGCACCCTCGTAGGCCGCCCGGGCCACCGCCGCGCAGTCGCCCTCCGCACCTTCGGCCGCCCCGCCGGCCGGACCTTCGGCCGCGTCGTCCGCCGCGTCGGCGGCGGCGGAGGCGACGGTCAGGACGGTGCCCTCGACCGGGTGGGCCACGGCCTGCCGGGCGGATTCGGCCGCGTGCCGCAGGGCCAGCCGCAGGCCCGGACCGTCGGTGTGAGCGGGTTCACCCCCGGCGGTGAGCACCTGGGCCATGCCGCGCAGCAGCTGCGCGAGGATCGTCCCGGAGTTGCCGCGCGCGCCGATCAGCGCGCCGTGCGCCATGGCACCCACGGCATCGGCCAGCGAGGGCCCGCCGCCCGCGTCCGGCTCCCCGGCGTCCACCGCGTGCGCCGCGAACACCGCCTCCACCGCGGCGACGGCCGACTCGACGGTCAGATAGAGGTTGGTGCCGGTGTCCCCGTCCGCGACCGGATAGACGTTGATCGCGTCGATCTCCTCGCGTGCCCGTCCCAGCGCGCGCAGCGACAGACCGCACCAGGTACGCACCGCCAGAGCGTCGAAGAACCTCTGCGGCACCTGCGCCACCTGCGCCTCCCTGAGCTGCTGGACGTGGCAGGCAGCGTAGACCTTGGGAGGGTGCCCACCGGAAGAGGGCCGGGGCGGGCCCCTGAGCTGCCATGGTAGTTTCGTTGTACGGGAGCAGCCGTTGTATGCTGCTCCGGTTGCCCGATCCCGATCGGGCTCTTCCCCCTGGCACCGCCATTCAGACCCCGGACCGCTCGCGGCCCCGGACCTTGATCCCGGCATGCCGGGGTCAACCGTAAGTGCATCTGAAGTCTTTGGAGTGACCCGTGGCTGCCAACTGCGACGTCTGTGGCAAGGGGCCGAGCTTCGGCAACAACATCTCGCACTCGCACCGCCGTACGTCCCGTCGCTGGAACCCGAACATCCAGCGTGTGCGTACCGTGGTCGGCGGGACGCCGAAGCGCGTGAACGCTTGCACCTCGTGCATCAAGGCCGGGAAGGTCTGCGCTGACGCGTCAGCTGAGCGCGCGGCCACTGCCTGGTCCGCTGCATGGAGCCGGTCCACCTCGGGTGGGCCGGCTTTTGCCGTGCCGGAAATCCTGCCCGGCCGGTAACCCTGGCCGCACACGGCCGACGGCGCCCCCGTAATAGTCCGCCTCGCCGCGGGAGCGCCCACCCCGCCCGAAGGCTCAGCCGTGGTCCCGCCCGAGCGCCCAGCCGTGGTCCACCGGCCCGATGCCGGAGCCGAGCCCGAATCCGGCCGCGATCGCCCCGGTGACGTACTCCTTGGCCGCCGCGACCGCCTCGGGTACCGACCGCCCCTTCGCCAGACCGCAGGCGACGGCCGACGCGAGGGTGCAGCCCGTGCCGTGCGTGTGCCGGTTGTCGAGGCGCGGGGCGCGCAGCCAGTGCTCCTCGGAGCCGTCGGTGAGCAGGTCGACGGCGTCGCCGGCCAGGTGGCCGCCCTTGATCAGCACCCAGCGCGGCCCGTACTCCAGCACGGCCGTCGCGGCCCGGCGCAGATCGGTGTCCGACTCGACCCGTACGCCGGTGAGTTGGGCGACCTCGTCGAGGTTGGGCGTGGCGACGGTCGCCACCGGCAGCAGTTTGGTGCGTACGGAGTCCAGCGCGGAGGCCGCCAGCAGCGCGTCCCCGTGGCTGGAGACTCCGACCGGGTCGACGACCGCCGGGGCGTCCGTGCCGCCGATCAACTCGGCGACCGCCTCGACCAGTTCCGCCGAGGACAGCATCCCGGTCTTGACCGCCTGGACGCCGATGTCGTCCACGACGCTGCGGTACTGGGCCCGCACGGCGTCCACGGGCAGTTCCCAGGCGCCCTGCACGCCCAGCGAGTTCTGCGCGGTCACGCGGTGAGCACGCTCATGCCGTGGGTGCCGAGGGCGAGCATCGTCTTCAGGTCGGCCTGGATACCGGCGCCGCCGCCGGAGTCGGAGCCGGCCACGGTGAGAACCAGGGGCGGTGTCATGACTCCACGTCCTCTCCGAAGTGGTCCCAGCCGCCCTTGCTGGTCCAGGGCGCCCCGTCGACGGTCACCTGGGGCAGCGCGGAGGGGTTGAGGACCTCGCCGATGACCTTCCAGCGGGCGGGCAGCTTCACGTCCGGCGGGAAGGTGGCCACGATCGCGTGGTCCTCTCCCCCGGTGAGCACCCACTGCATGGGGTCGACGCCGACGGCCTGGCCGATGTCGTTCATCTGGGACGGAATGTCGATCTGGCCGGAGCGGATGTCGATCCTGACCTTGCTGGCCTCCGCGATGTGGCCCAGGTCGGCGATCAGTCCGTCGCTCACGTCGCACATCGCGGTGGCGCCGAGACCCGCGGCGGCCGGCCCCGCGTGGTACGGCGGCTCCGGGCGGCGGTGGGCCTCGACGAAGGCACGCGGCGAGCGGAAACCCCGGGACAGTACGGCGAACCCGGCCGCGGACCAGCCGAGCCAGCCGGTCACCGCGACGAGGTCGCCGGGCTGGAGCGCCACCGCGGGTGACGGGCTCCTGGTTGCGCAGGTCGCCGAGCGCGGTGATGGAGACGGTGATGGTGTCGCCGCGCACCACGTCGCCGCCGACCACGGAGGCGCCCGCGACCTGGCACTCGTCGCGCAGCCCGTCCATCAGCTCGGTCGGCCAGGTCACCGGCAGTTCGGCGGGTACCACCAGCCCGAGCAGCAGTGCGGTCGGTACGGCGCCCATGGCGGCGATGTCGGCCAGGTTCTGCGCCGCCGCCTTGCGGCCCACGTCGTACGCGGTGGACCAGTCCCGGCGGAAGTGCCGCCCCCTCCACGAGGATGTCGGTGCTGGCCACCACCCGGCGGTCGGGCGCGGCGACCACGGCGGCGTCGTCGCCGGGGCCGACGGACCGC
>JAKFGP010000027.1 GCA_021502835.1 Streptomyces thinghirensis | reverse complement strand
CTGCGCGCAGGTCGAAGCGGACGGGCCGGCGGGCGATCTCCTGCCACAGGGTCGGCAGGGTGTCGTCACGGGTGCCGCCCGGGCCGGGGACGGGAAGGCCGCCAGGACGCGTTCGCGCTCACCCAGCCGGTAGGACAGCAGGGTCGAATACGGGCCGGTCAGGGCATCGGGCCGCAGCAGAGGCAGATGGCGGCCGAACCGGCCTGGGCGGCTGGACGTGAACAGCAGGTCCAGCGGGCTGTCCGGACCGTCGGCGTCCTCGACGCGGACGGCCAGACCCAGGCCGTCCGGCAGTCGCCCGGGGCAGTCCGAGCGCGCGGGACCAGCGCACCGTCACCCGGTAGGCGCCGGGCCGGTCCAGCCACGGAACGCCCCATCCGGCGTCCGCGCTGCCGGTCACTGTCGGCGTGCCCGAGCAGAGCACCCGTGCGGGTGCAGAGCCGGTGCCCGGCAGCCACCAGGCCAGACGGTCGGCCCACTCGGTGAGCGGTCCGCTCGGCGATCATGCGGCTCCTCGGGGCTCCGGGCGGATGACGGCGCGGACGCAGCCGTCGGTCTTCTGCTTAAACATGTCGTACGCGGTGGGCGCTTGGTCGAGCGAGAGGGTGTGGGTCGCCCAGGTGGGCCGTCTCGATCTCGCCGACAGCCATCCGCTCGAGCAGCATCGGGATGTAGCGCTGGCCGTGCATCTGGGCGCCGCGCACGGTGAGCCCTTTGTTGATCACGGCGCCGAGCGGGAACTTGTCGACGGCGCCCGCGAAGACGCCCAGGATGAAGACGGTGCCCCCTTGCGGCAGGCGTGGATGGCCTGGCGTACGGCGGTGGGCCGGTCGGTCTGGAGGCGGAGCTGCTGCTTGGCCTGGTCGTACAGGTGCAGCGGGCCGTCGCTGTGGGCTTCCATGCCGACGGCCTCGATGCACACGTCGGGGCCACGGCCGCCGGCACACTCGCGCAGTTCGCGGCGACGTCGGCGGTGGTGTAGTCGATGGTCTCCGCGCCGACGTACCGTTCGGTCATGGCCAGCCGCTCGGGGATGCGGTCGACGGAGATGACCGTTCGGCGCCCTTCAGGATGGCCGCCCGGGCGGCCATCTGTCCCACCGCGCCGCACCCCCAGACGGCGACCACGTCACCGGGCTTCACCCCGGCCAGGTCGGCGCCCATCCACCCGGTGGGCACGGAGTCGGAGACGAACAGGGCGCTGGTGTCGTCGATGCCCTCGGGGACCTTGAAGGCGCCGTAGTCGGCGAAGGGGACGCGGACGTATTCGGCGTGGCTGCCGCGCAGGCCGCCCATGGCGTGCGAGTAGCCGAAGATGCCGGCGGTCTCGTAGCAGAAGAGGGCCTGGCCGATGCCCGGGTTGGTGTTGGTGTTGTCGCACAGGGACCACAGGTCGTTGGCGCAGTACCAGCAGCGCCCGCAGCCGACGAACGAGCAGACGACGACCCGGTCGCCGACTTTGTGCCTGCGCACGGCGGAGCCGGTCTCGACGACCTCGCCGACGAACTCGTGGCCGATCACGTCACCGGCGCGCATCGCCGGGATGTAGCCGCCGATGAGGTGCAGGTCGGGGCCGCAGGTGGTGCCCGCGATCAGCCGCACGATGACGTCCTGGTCGTTGCGCAGTTCCGGATCGGGGACCTGCTCGACGGACAGCTTGTTCACGCCTTCCCAGCACAGGGCCTTCACAGCGTTCCCCTCCCCACCGGAGCGACGGGTGAACAGTTCGACCAGCTTTCCGCCCGGCGTGGAGCGGGTCGTGGGTGGCGCGTCGGGCGCAGCACCTCACCCGCCTCCAGCAGGGGACTTGGCGTCGCGCAACGCGCCCCGCAGCTCCTGACGCGGGTCCTGCCCGGCCAGCCGCGCGGGCACGGACGCGGACGCGGCGGGCACGGGCTCCTTGAAGCGCGCGGCCAGTTCCGTGCCGCGGTCGCCCGGAGCCAGGCGGATCCGCACGTCGATCCGTTCCCGCCAGCTCGTCCAGGGGCGGTGGCAGCTTCCCCTCGGACCCCACGTCCGTGGGCGGCCGGTTGACCGTCACGGTGGAGCCAGCGGTCGCCCGCCCGCTCGTCGGCCCGGTGCGAGGACCGGGACCGCCGTACGGCCGCCGCCCCGGCGGCTGCGACCGGAACCGCCCACCACAGCTTCCTCATCGAACGCCCTCCGCTTCCGGTGTCCCGGCGGCCACCGTCCGGCGCCGGGTTTCCGTGGCCCGCGGACGAAACGGCCACGGTCACCGCGGCCGGTGCCCGGCGCTCCCCGTCGTCACCCGTCCGACTGGAACCTGGAGCCCGTTCGGCCCGCGATCGGCTGGATGCGGGCGCGGTCCCGTACCGGAGCGAACTACCTTCCACGAGGGCTGGACACACGCTGCCCGGAGACACACGGCCGGCGGGGGCGGGACCGTCGCCGTCCAACGGCCGACCACCAGGCGCTCCGCCGAGTGAGGAACGTGATGGCGACCCATACCGAGCCGGTGGCTCCCGTCCCCGTGGCCGAGCGACGTGGCCGGGGCCACGTCGTGGTCACCTGGCTGACCACGACCGACCACAAGAAGATCGGCCACCTCTACCTGATCACGTCGTTCGCGTTCTTCCTGATCGGGGAGCGCTGGCCATGGTGGTGCGGGCGGAGCTGGCGCGGCCCGGTCTCCAGATCGTGTCGGCGGAGCAGTACAACCAGTCCTTCACGATGCACGGCACGATCATGCTCCTGCTGTTCGCCACCCCGACGTTCGCCGGGTTCGCCAACGCGATCATGCCGTTGCAGATCGGGTCCCCGGACGTCGCGTTCCCGAGGCTGAACATGCTGTCGTACTGGCTGTTCGCCTTCGGCGGCCTGATCGTGCTGGGCGGTTTCCTCACCACGCAGGGCGCCGCCGACTTCGGCTGGACCGCCTACCACCCCTCAGCGGCGGTGAGCGCACCCCGTACACCGGCGGTGACCTGTGGATCATGGGGCTGGCGCTCTCCGGCTTCGGCACCATCCTCGGCGCGGTCAACTTCATCACCACGATCATCTGTATGCGGGCGCCCGGCGTGACCATGTTCCGCATGCCGATCTTCACGTGGAACGTGCTGCTGACCTCGGTGCTCGTCCTGCTGGCCTTCCCCGTGCTGGCCGCCGCCCTGCTGGTGCTGGAGGCGGACCGCCAGTTCGGTGCGCACGTCTTCGACCCGGCGAACGGCGGGGCGATCCTGTGGCAGCACCTCTTCTGGTTCTTCGGCCACCCCGAGGTCTACATCCTCGCCCCGCCCTTCTTCGGGGTGATCACCGAGATCATCCCCGTCTTCTCGCGGAAGCCGATCTTCGGCTACATGGGGCTGGTGGGTGCCACCATCGCCATCACCGGCCTGTCGGTGACGGTGTGGGCGCACCACATGTTCGCCACCGGTGCGGTGCTGCTGCCGTTCTTCTCGTTCACGAGCTTCCTCATCGCCGTGCCCACCGGGGTGAAGTTCTTCAACTGGATCGGCACCGATGTGGCGGGGCTCGCTGTCGTTCGAGCCACCGATGCTGTGGGCGGCCGGCTTCCTGGTCACGTTCCTGTTCGGCGGACTGACCGGCGTCCTGCTGGCCTCTCCGCCGATCGACTTCCACGTCACCGACAGCTACTTCGTCGTGGCGCACTTCCACTACGTGCTCTTCGGCACGATCGTGTTCGCGATGTTCGCCGGCTTCAGCTTCTGGTGGCCGAAGATGACGGGCACCATGCTCGACACACGGCTGGAGAAGGTGCACTTCTGGACGCTGTTCGTGGGCTTCCACACCACGTTCCTGGTCCAGCACTGGCTCGAGCAGGGCATGCCCCGCCGCTACGCCGATTACCTGGCCGCCCGACGGCTTCACCGCCCTCAACACCATCTCCTCCATCGGAGCCTTCCTCCCCTGGGCCTGTCCACGCCGCCCTTCCTCTACAACGTCTGGAAGACCGCCCAACACGGCAAGCGGATCGAGGTCGACGACCCTGGGGCTACGGACGCTCGCTGGAGTGGGCCACCTCCTGCCCGCCCCGGGGCGCCACAACTTCGTCACTCCTGCCCCGGGTCCGCTCCAAGTCCCCCGGCTTCGACCTGCACCACCCCGCGCTCGCCGACCTCGACCAGGCGGAGAACACCGGACAACGCGACGCGCTCGACACGAGCGGCCGCAAGGCGACCGGAGATGACGGACGGGCACCTCCGCTGGTCCGGTCTCCGGTGTCGCCCAGGGCATCGCGGCGGAGGCGGAAGGCTTCCTCCTGGCCCGGGAACACCGGCAAGCCGCACACCGGGAGGCGCAGGCGCTCTGCGGCGCCCTCCCCTGGCTGACCACCGCGCAGGCGGAGGATCTCACCCGGCACTATGTCGCCCACCGTCTCCGCCTCTCCCACCAGATGTTCGAGGCGACCCTGCGCCGTGCCGACGAGCTGGGCCGGGAGTACGAGGCCCGGTACCTGCGGGCTCCGACGCGACCTGCTCAGAACGTCACGGTGTCTGGGCGTCGTGCCTGCTGGTCTGCGCGGCCGCCGTCAGCGGTGCGCTGTGCACGGTGGCCCGCTGAGCGGACCCGGACGGCGCACCTCCGTCGGAGGCCGGGGAGCAGGTGAGCCGGGGCGCGCCGGGTACTCGCCGCCGCATGATGAAGCGCGCACTGTGGCAGGGACGCTGACCGGTACGACCGGAGTGCTGGCGATGACGCTGGGCGAGAAGGCGGAGCAACGGCTGACCGGCCGGCCCGACTCCCACGTCCCCGCCCGCACACTGGAACGCCTGACCGGCATGCGGGAGCACTCCGGGCGTCAGCCGGTGCCGGGTGAACCTGGCCATGCACGTGGGGCAGGGCGCCCTCCCTCGGGATCCTGCGGTCGGTGATGGCGCAGGCCGGGCTGCCGCGGGCCCTGGTCGTCGGGGAAGTTCGCCGTCGTCCGGGTCACCTCCGACCAGATCCTGGAGAACGCCACCGGCGTCCGGTGCCCCCGCCCCAGACCTGGCCCCCGCCTCGAACTCGCCGTCGACCTGCTGCACAAGACGGTGTACGCCTTCGTCACCGGCGCGGTCGCCGACGCCCTGGCCGCCCGGTCAGCCCCGGTCCCGGCAGCGGCACGCGGCATGCGCCCCGGCCGCCGATCCGACGTGGGACCTCCGCCCCGGGGGCGGTGACCGCCACGTGCGCCCGCGCGGCCGCGAGGCGGTCGGGCGGGCGCGGTGTGGCGTGTCAGTCGCCGGGTCGTCTTGGCCACCAGCGCGCTGCACGTCAGGTGCAGGGGCGTCCGCGCCGGCCAGCGCGGTGAGCGCCCCCATGGCGGTGCGGGTGGCGCGCGGCCAGAGCAGCTGTCCGGCGGTGAGGGTTGAGGCCACCCAGACGCTCATGCAGAACGGGCACGTCACCAGCTCGCCGACCGTGTCCTTGGCCCCTCGGGCCGCGCCTCCTCGTGCAGCTCGGCTGGTCCTCGGGGGCCCTGGAACGTGGTGAAGGGAGCCCTCAGCGGACTCGTCACCGACGCCTTGCTCAGCAGCCGGCTCAGCCGGAACGTCGCCACCGCCGTCCAGTGCCACGTCCCCAGGGCTCGGGCCGGTCCGGCAGCGGATGACCGCGCATCCTGACCACCGCCGCCCACCCCGCCGTGTAGACACCGAAAGCCGTCATGGCCGCCGCGTAGCCGCGCAGCGGGCGATCCTCTCCCGCCGAGTAGGTGTGTTCGGTGCGTCGCAGTCGTCGCCTCAGCCGCTCCGTGAGACGGCCGTCGGATGCCGTGTCCATGACCTTCGTTCTCTCCCTGTCCGCTCCTGCGCCACGGCCGCTCGATCCGGGTCCGGTCCCTCCGTCTCACCCTCACCGCACAGCCTGATCTCCACGCGTCCCCTCGACGACACGGGTGTCGGAGGCGGGCTGGGGCGCGGTGGCGGGGCCCCGGACGTTCCAGCCGTCCGAGAGCCGGGAAGACGCTGCCGTGCCAGGGACATTCGACACACCCGTCGGCGACCGTGCCCTCGGACAGCGGGCCCGCCAGATGACTGCACCGGTCGGCCAGTGCGTGGAAGGTGCCGCCGGTCTCGCGCACCACCAGGACCGGCACGTCGTCCACGGCACGCCGCACGGGCCGGCCGGCGGGGAACTCGTCCACCGTGCCGACCCGGTGCCAGCCTCGCTGACGACGTGCGGTACCTCTTCGGCGTGGTTGGCTCCGAAGCCTGCCGGTAGGCGAGGTGGCCGCCCAGCATGCCGCCCAGGCCGACCGCCGTCAGCCCGAGGAAGCCGGAGGCGCGGCCCGCTGTCGCCCGTCCGGTGAGGCGGCACAGGAGCGAGGCGCCGTACAGTCCCACGGCCGCGTGTTGGCCACGGCGTCACCAGCCCCACCCGGGTCTGCTGCCGGTGCAGCTCGGCCCAGTCGACCGCGCCCGCCAACGCGGCCGGACCGACCGCCGCCAGCCCGACCCCGACCAGGAGGCCGGCCTCCCGGGTGCGGCCGGGCCACAGGTCGAGCACGGCGGCGGACATCCAGCTGCCGACCGGCACCTGGACCATCAGGGGGTGCACGGGATGGCCGAGCCACCCGCGGTGCAACGCGTCTCAGGCCCGGCCCAGCGGAAGCGCCCGCACGCCCTTGGTGAGCTTGTCGATCGCCGCGTCCGCCCTGGGATCACGCTCCAGGGCGTCGAGCAGCCACAGCATCCGGCTCTGGCCCATACGGCGGCGACCTGGCTTTGTGCTCATGGGCGGAGGTCCCCCCAGGGGCAGGTGACAAACAGCCGCGTCGAAGGGCACTGCCTCAGCGCCCTGGCCGACCGGTCAATGTGCCCGACCGGCCAGGAGGGCGCGGAGTCAGTCCTTGCCCATGGCCTGCGGACGGCGTCCTTGGTGCGGTCCATGAGCCGGCGACCGGTCCGGAGTGCCATGTTCTTCGCCCCGGACTCGACGCCCGGGTGGGGTCGGGTGGGTGCCGTGGCCTCGGCGGCCTTGATCGCCTTGGCCATCGCGGCCAGGTTGGCGGCGTCGGTGCTACGCCGGATGTGGGTGAACTGGTAGCGTTCCTCGGCCCGCGCGTGCTCCTGGACGTCCTTGCGCAGCTTGAGCAGCTGGGGCATGAACTTCGGGTCGTCGGTGTCCAGTTCGTCGAGGGCGGCCGGTGTTTCCTTGGCCGCCTTCTCCTCGGCAGACGGTCCTTCACGACCTGCTCGCCGCCGGGAAGCCCTTCCGGGCGAAGGGGTGGACGACCTCTACCTCGGCGGTCTCGTGCACGGCCAGCAGGCGCACGAGACGATGGAAGGCGTCCCGGCGTTCCTCGCCCGTGGTGGCCTCGACCTCGTCGAAGAGGTTGCGGATGTCACCGTGCTGGCGCATCAGCAACGCGACGACGTCATCGTCCTTGGCCATGTCGTCCCCGGCGTGCGGGGTCTTCAGCTCGGACATCCCGGCCTCCCTACTTCTCGCGCTGCGTGGGGTCGGGGTGCTCGCCCTCGGACTGGACGCGGTACTCGCGGCCGAACATCTCGTCGTGCTCGGTCATCCCGGTCGCTCGGGGGCGCCTCGCCGCCGTGGATCTGCTCCTGCATCTTCTCGAACCGCTCGTGCGCCTCGCGCACGTACCCAGCACCGAGCGTCGTGAGGTCCATCTGCGTGTCGAGCAGCTCACGCAGGTAGCCCTTGTTCGGCTCGAAGGTGAGCACGTTGGGCAGCTCGGGGCGAGCACGGAGGCGGGGTCGCGGCCGTCGTGGCGGCGCATGAGGTCTCAGGCGGCGTGCAGGTGCTCCAGTTCCATGTTCAGGTGCAGTTCCCAGATCGCCTTGACCTTGGGGTCGCTCTCCTGCTCCATGAAGGAGTGGTAGAGGTAGCACTCGTTGTACTCGTGGTTGACCAGCTGCTCCCACCACGTCTCACCCGGGTCCACCAGCGACTCGTAGTGGGTGACGTGCTCCTCCTCGATGAGCCCGATCTCCTGGTAGAGCTGACGGGCGATCGGCTCCATGTAGGTGGGGCCGGTGTTCATGTAGAAGTTCATGGTCTGCTGTTCCGCCGACATGATCGTCAGCGCGTGCAACTTGGAGAGCGGGTCGGTCTGGTCCCTTGGCGTACGGGTCGCGGACGTTGTCGACCGGATCACGGTGGTGGAGCCTGGTGGGCCGGCCGGGCATGACCTCGGTCAGGCCGTCGACGATCGACTCCGCCTTGCGGTGCTCGATCATCTCGTACAGGTTCGCGTACCGGTACAGGTGGTCGAAGTCCTCCAGCACACCGAACTGGTACGCCTGCTTCAGGTACGGGTCCGGCTCCATCCGCGCCACCCACGCCGTCAGGTCCACCGCCACCTGCTCGTACGCGATCGTCGTCTCCAGCACCGACGACACCCCCGGGAGCAGCCAGTTCACCACCTTCTGCTGCTGCGCTCGATGTAGCGCACCCGCGCCAGCTGCCGCTTGACCTCCGGGTCGACCGTGTTCCGCGCCAGCTGGTGGCTGAACAGGATCGCCTCCACCTCGATCCCGTTCATCGTGATGATCCGGCAGCGGGTGTACGGGTCGCAGTGGTCCGGGTCGATCGGGTCCACGTTCAGCTCACGCCAACTGCGCAGCTGGCGGTCCAGCGGGATACCCCGCTGCTCCAACGGATTGAACGTCATGGGCGTTGCCTCCTGGGGGCAAGACGAGCGGGGGACTCGTGCGCCGCCGGGGTACCCCGTTTCGGGCGACGAGCACGGACCAGCTCCCCAGTGTGTTCACCATGCGTGCTTTTGAGCCACTGCTCACACCGGGGGCCGCGTTGGTTCCCCCGGTGGGTCAACCCGACTGGCGGGTGCCTGCTCTTCCGCGAAGGGTGTCTCCGCTCTTCGCGTCCGTGGCCCGTCCCGACTACGGCGGGCCACGCGCACTGATCACAGTTGGCTCGTGTGGGTACACGAAGCCGATGCCAGAGCGCGCTTGGGCTTTTCCGTCCCGGCGGTCGGCTTGACACCCGTAACGGAGGGTGCCTGTCGGTGTACGGCCAACGGGCAGTCGGGGGAGCCGGCGAGTCATCGGAGTGAAGTGTGGGCGGCGTCTCGTCGGACCTTCTCGACTCGCACGGAGTGTCCGGCGAGGAGCTGATTCATGTCGTCGGTGTCGGAGGTGAAGACGGTTGCCTCAGCTCCCTGCGCGGCTTCCTGCCCGGCCACGGCCGCCAGAATTGCGTCTATGGCGTACTCGTGCCCATGCAGGCCGGCTGTCTTCAGCATGTCGCGCGCCATGGCGATCACCTGGTCGTCCGTGTGCACGACGCGGATCCGGGACAGCGTCCAGTTCCACAGTGCCTGCCTCGACGCTTCGCGAGGGTCCCGTGCCTCCAAGGTCGTGAGCGCCGAGGTGACGATCGGGATGTCGAGCCGTGGAGCCGTCTTGATCAGCGCTGCCATCTCCCGATCGCCCTGGACCGCCTTGGAGAGAGCCTCGAGTCGAACACGAAGACGCGCTGTCGCGGCCGATGCAGCCTCGCCCGGGCGGTGCGGCTCACGCGGCCTCGTCGAATGTGATCGCTGCTCGTCATGCCAGCCGTCAATGGCGGCGATGCGGTCCAGCGCTGCCTGCTGCTCGTCGTCCGTCACGGCGCCGTGCTCTTCCTCGAGGCGCCCGGCCAGCTCGCGCAGTCGGTCCATGGCGTCCTGATGAGCGGCGGCGGCCGCGATATAGCCGGACACTCCGCGTGCGTCGACGCGCTCCTTGATCGATTCCACCAGCTCTTCCGGCACGGTGATGGTGATCTTCCGGGTTGCCATACTTCAAGTATGCCATGTTCGCCCGGCTCGGAGGCCGTGCCGGATGATGCAGATCCTTTGGGGGATATTCGGGAGATCAACTCTCCGTCCGCTTCACGCAAAACGGCCCCGGACGAGGAGTCCGAGGCCGAGTAGGGGTACTCCCTGGAGAAGAAACCCCAGGTCAGAACGGTAACGCGTTGTGCCCCGGCAGGATTCGAACCTGCGACACGCGCTTTAGGAGAGCGGTGCTCTATCCCCCTGAGCTACGAGGCCGGTGGCGGCACGGTGAGGTGCGGATGTGCCACCGCCCGACAGTGTAGCGGGTGGGTCGGAGGGTGGCGGGCTGGTCAGGTGAGGGGGACCCGGCGGAAGCGGCCCGCCTCGCGTAGGTCGGCCTCGATGTGTGCGGCCGTTTCCTTCAGGGGCGGCAGGATGTCCGTCGCGCACTGCGCTGCCGTGCGGCGTGCGGCGTGCATGGCGACGTTCACGGCGGCCACCGTGCGGCCCTCGCGGTCGCGTACCGGGACCGCGAGGGAGCGCAGGCCGGCCTCCAGTTCCTCGTCGACCAGGGCGTAGCCCAGGGAGCGGGCCTCCGGGAGGGAGAGGAGGACGTGGCCCAGGGCCGTCGACCGGGCCGGGAGGCGGGTGCCGAGGGTGATGTGGGCGCTCATGACGCGGCTCGTCGATGCGCGCGGCCGTGTACTGGATCTCCTCGCCCCGAGTCCGACAGGACGGCCAGCGAGGCCGACTCGTGGACGCGGTCGGCGAGTGCGGTCAGGTGGGGCTGGGCGATCTGGGGGAGGGAGGTGCGGGAGAGGGGCGGGGAAGCCGAGGGAGAGGACTCGGGGGTGAGGGTGAAGCGGTGGTCGGGGTCTGCCGTACCAGGCCCGCGTGTTCGTGGGTGATCAGGGCCCGGCGGGCTGTCGCGCGGGCCCAGGCCCGTCGCCTTCGCGACCTCCGTGAGGTCAGCGCGCTGCGGCCTTCGCCGAACGCCGTCAGGCGCGGTCAGGCCGCGGGCCAGGGATTCGACGGGAACTCCCGGCCCAGTTCGTGTTTCGACGCGGTCGTCCAGGTGGCCAGGCCGGAGCGGGGGGTGCCCGGTTCGGGTGGTGGGGGCGGTGCGCAGGTCGTTCTCCATCGCGGTGACCGTCGAGCGGAGGCGGGGGAGCAGGGTGGTGCGCAGGTTCTCGGCCGTGTGGCGGCTGGTGTGGCTCACCACGCTCGCCACGCACGCCACCCGGCCGGTGCCGGGGTCCGGTACCGGGGCCGAGACCGCGACCAGGCCGGGTTCGATCAGCTGGTCGTCCAGGGCGCAGTCGGTGGCCACGCGGCGGCCGTGCGGTGCTCGAAGTCGTCGTCCTGGGTGGTGCGCTTCGCGTGGGGTACGGCGGGGAAGGTGCGGTCCTCCGGGTCCGCGGCCCGGCGCTCGTGCCAGTGGCGCCAGTCGGCCTCCGTCCACTCCGTGGCGAACAGCGGGCCCGGCGCGGTGCGTTCGGCGGGGAGGAGGTCGCCGATGCGGAAGCTCAGGGACATCGCGCGGCGTCGGGTGGCCTGGTGGATGAAGCGGATGCCGTCCGGTCGCCGACCGCGAGGGGAGACCGACTCGTCCGTTCGCCGGCTCAGGGCGTCGGCACGGGAGGAGAGCAGGGCGGGCGGCGGAGGGCGGCCAGGTAGGCGTTGCCGAGTTCCGTCAGGTGGGCGGGGGGCGAGGGTGACGTCTCGGCCGTCCAGGCGGACGTATCCCATACGGGCGAGGGTCAAGATGCGTGACGCGGTCGACGGTGGGCGAGGCCAGGCCGTTGACGCTTCTCCAGGCCAGCTGAGGCTGGGGTGCCGCCGTCGTCCGCCTCGGTCAGCCGCCGAGCACGGCGATACCGCGCAGCATGTGCGGCGCGACACGCCTCGGCCGGCGGGGCGGGATGGAGCGGATGGAGCGGACGGAGGGGTGCGTGCGCGGGCTGTCTTCGGTTCCCGGTGCCGGGTGGGGCGGCGGCCTCCCGCGAGGTGGCGTCATTCGTGGTGGTGGGCGAGGCATCGGCTCTCCGGTACGGCGGTCGCGGCAGGGCTACCGTAATGCCGCCGGGGGACGGAGTCGGCCGTCGCCGGGAGGGGATTATCGGTTCTCGGGTTCTCCGGTGTGGCGGGTACGGGCGGTCGTGGCAGGCCCATTCGGTAATGCCGCCGCCGGTGGAGTCCGCCCGTCGCCGTGTGGGTGGGTATCGGCTCACCGGGCTCTCCGGTACGGCGATCAACGCGGTACGCCGGTCGCGGCCCAGGGCACCATGCGCTGCGAGGCGCCACGCCACCGCCACCGGGCGGGCGATCGTCACTGGGCGTCAGTTGCGGGTGACCCGCACCTGGTGGCCGCCGGGTCACCCGCCCCGACACACCGCGATCGTGATGTTCGGCGTGGGTCCTTGAAGGTCTCGCCCGGGGTGAAGGCGGCGTCCGAGAGTTCGGCGTGGACGTTCGGGCTGCGGGTGCAGCCGCCGCTGTCCCGGCGGGGAGTCGTAGACCGTCACCGGGCCCATGCCCGCGTCCACGTCGGCGTCGACCTTGTAGATCAGCACTCCCGGGCGGCACACCGTCTCGTCGTTGCCTCGCGCGGGTGCTGCAGTTCTACGGCGTAGCCGGACCTGCCGTCCAGTGGGACGACCACCAGCTTGTCGCCGCCCCCTTGTCGGCCAGCGGGGCCGAGTGTGTACTCGTCGTGCCGGGCGCCGCCGCTGCAGTGCACCTGGGAGGGTCGAGCCAGCCCAGTTTCCACTTGTGCCAGCCGAGGAGGTCGTTGCTGGCGCCCCAGTCCTCGCTCATGATGTCCCAGTGGCCGACGGCCCCTCCGCCCTCCTGGGTGTAGAGGTCGGGGAGGCCGAAGACGTGGCTGTTCTCGTGGGGCAGGACCCGGTAGCCGGTCTCGTCGTAGGAGCCGGAGCCGTCGTCCTGGCGGGAGTAGACGAAGGACGCGTTGTGCACACCGGGACGCCGTCGGCGACCGGGGCCTCGTTGCCGGCGAAGGTGACGGACAGGACTCGTGTCCAGGGCGGAGGGGCCCGCGTTCGGGGTGACCAGCACGTTCAGGAGGTCGTACGACCGGAAGTCCACCTCCGCGTCGGCCGCCGCCACCCAGGTCCTGGACCAGGCTCCGGTAGCCGGGGTCGAAGGGGCGCCGCGTTCTATGCCGTACTCGGCGAACGACTTCGGCATGCGCAGCCAGTCCCGGATCGGGGTCTCGGGCTGGTAGTCGAGGCGGCCGTAGGAGCTGGTGCGGAACCATTCCTCGGTCTGCGGGAAGAACTCCGCGTCCTGGTCGAGATGCCCTGACCTCGCCGGGTGCGTCCGAGAAGTCGATCATCAGGGTGAGGGCGCGTACGGTGCCGGTCGGGCGGGCGTAGCCGGCGGAGGTCGGGACGCCCTCGGACATCTGGATCTCGGAGCCGCCGCTGATCATGCAGGGGCCGTGCGCGGAGGGGAGCGGGAGAGGGCGGCCGGGCCGGGGCCGGACGCCGTGGTAGCTCGGCGCGAGCCGGCCGGTGCCGGCCGAGGTGCTGGCCGCGAAGGTCACGACGGTGACGGTCGCGATCGCGGCCAGCCGGCGCGGGCGTATCCGACGGCTCGGCGCCTGCGGCTGCGGCTGCGCCTGCATGCAGACCCTCGGACCACGGCAGCCGCCGGACACCGGCTGCACCCTTGCGATCACCCTGTGCCGAGGTGGGAGGGCGCGCGCTGGAGGAGCCGATCGTGGGTTTCGCCGGTAGCCGCCGACCGGGGGACGGGGGCCCGCCCGGAGGCGTGGCATCCGGGAGCGACAGCGGTGGGGGTGTGACGCAGGTCACGGTAGATCGGTTCGGGTTCGAGAATAACCGGGGATCGTTCCCCGTTTAGCCCTGTGGTCCGAGCGCGGAACGGGGGATTCCCTCCCGGATCGCCAGCCAAGCCGTCCGAGGAGTACGCCGTGCAGGACCGCAACCCCCGAGCAGCACAAGGTGGGCCCGGCCCCGCGCCGACGCCCTGCGCAATCGGGAGCGGATCGTCACCGCCGCCCGGGAGATGTTCGTCGAGCACGGGCCCGACGTGCCGCTCGACGACGTCGCCCGCCGGGCCGGCGTCGGCAACGCCACGGTGTACCGCAACTTCCCCCGACCGCGACGCCCCTCGTCCGGCGAGGTCGTCTGCTCGGTCATGGACCGTACGGCACGGGCGGCCGAGCTCGCTCCACGGAGACCGGCGACGCCTTCGAGGCGCTGGAGCGCTTCGTGCACGCCTCCGTCGACGAGCGGATCAGTGCCCTGTGCCCCATGGTGGTCCAGCACGTTCGACCAGCACCACCCCGACCTGGAAGCGGCGCGCGAACGGGTCGAGCGACTCGTAGCCGAGGTCATGGACCGGGCGAAGGCGGCCGGTCAGCTCCGTACCGACGTGGGCGTGGGCGACCTGATGATCGCCAGCGGCCCAGCTAGCCGGCCCCCGGCCGGTAGCGCGGGTGTCTGACGCCGACCGGTTCGTCCACCGCCACCTGCAACTGTTCCTGGACGGGCTGCGGGCTCCCGCCCGCTCCGCCCTGCCGGGCGCGGCCGTGACCATGGAGGACCTGCGCCGGCCCTGCGACCAGTAGTCACGCGAAGACTCACCGTCTGACCGGAGGACGACGGCTCCCGTAGCCGTCGACCCCGGCCCGGTCGTCCTTTACTCACCCTTTTCCGTCACGGTAAGTCCCGGGTGGGTATCCCCATGTCTGAAACAGCCGTCAAGGCCTCCGGCGTCACCGACGCCCGGACGCCGGACGCTGGAAAGCGCTCGTCTTCATCGCGCTCGCCCAGCTGATGGTCGTCCTCGACGCCACCATCGTGAACATCGCCCTGCCCTCGGCCCAGCAGGACCTCGGCATCTCCGACGGCAACCGGCAGTGGGTCGTCACGGCCTACGCCCTCGCCTTCGGCGGTCTGCTGCTGTTGGGCGGTCCGGATAGCCGACCTGTGGGGCCGCAAGCGCACCTTCGTCCTAGGGCCTGGGCGGCTTCCGTCGCCTCCGCGCTTCGAGCGGTGCGGCCACCAACGAGGCGATGATGTTCGGCTCCCGCGCCCTCCCAGGGCGTCTTCGGAGCGCTGTCAGGCCGCCGCGCTCTCGCTGCTCGCCGTGATGTTCACTGGACGCCAAGGAGCGCGCCAAGGCCTTCGGCATCTACGGTGCGATCGCCGGTGGTGGCGGCGCCGTGGGTCTGATCCCCTCGGCGGATTCCTCACCGAGTACCTGAACTGGCGCTGGACGTTCTTCGTCCAACATCCCGTTCGCGATCGTCGCCGCGCCGGCGCGTACCTCGTCATCCGTGAGCCGGGCGGAGCAGCCGCAACCGCTCGCCGCTCGACATCCCCGGCGTGATCCCTTTCCACCCTCGGTCTGGTCGCGCTCGTCTACGGCTTCACCGCCGCGCCGGAGTCCCACGGCTGGAGCGACGCGGTGACGGTCGGCATGTTCGTCGGTTCCGCCGTGCTGCTCCTCGCGTTCGTGCTGGTCGAGTCGAGGGTCAAGGCCCCGCTGCTGCCGCTGCGCGTGATCACCGAGCGCAACGAGGGGCGGGATCTACCTTCTCGCTGGGCAGCCTCCGCGATCATCGCGATGTTCGGTCTGCTCTCCTCTTCTGACCTACTACCTGCAGATCGTGAAGGGGCTACTCGCCGGTGAAGACCGGCTTCGCCTTCCTGCCGATGATCGCGGGCATGATCACGGGCTCCACGCAGATCGGCACCCGTCTGATGACCTGAGTCGCGCCCCGGCTGCTGATGGGCCCCGGCTTCCTCGCCGCCGCCGTCGTCATGCTGCTGCTGACCCAGCTGGAGATCGACACACCTCCTACACCGCCGTGCTGCTGCCCGGCATGCTCCTGCTCGGCCTCGGCATGGGTACGGCGTTCATGCCGGCCATGTCCCTGGCCACCATGGGCGTGGAGCCGCGGGACTCCGGTGTCGCCTCCGCGATAGTCAACACCTCGCAGCAGGTGCGGGCGGCGCGATCGGTACGGCGCTACTGAACACGATCGCCGCCTCGGCGACCACGTCCCCTACATCGCCGACCACATCGGCGGCGCGACCTCCCGGTCCCAGCAGCAGCTGGTCCAGCTGGAGGGTCAGGTGCAGGGCTACACCAGCGCCATCTGGTTCGCCGTCGGCATCCTGGTCGCGGCGGCCGTGATCGCCCCTGACCTTCGTCAACGCCGGCCGCCCGGGCGGCACCGCCGTCACGGGTTCGGGCTCCGGTTCGGGCGACGCGGTCGAGGACGAGCTGCGGTGCCGGTCGTCGCCCACTGACACGACGCCGGACGCGGTACCCTTCGGGCCACCTGTTCAATCCATGCGCAGGGGAGGGGACGCCCCTCGCGCACTGGCTCCCGGGACCCTGCCCCGGCCGCGCGCTCAGCGCAGCCAGGGCAGGTCCGCACCCTGCTCGCTCGGCTGAAGTCCCTCGGCGACGATCCGCATGATCTCGCCGAGGGACTTCTGCTGTTCGGGCGTGAGCCGGTCGAACACGGCCTGGCGTACGGCCTCCACATGGCCCGGCGCGGTCCCGCTCAGCACCTCGTACCCCTCGTCTGTGAGGATGGCGAGACTGGCCCCGCTTGTCGGAGGGGCAGTCCTCGCGGCGCACCCAGCCGTTCTTCTCCAGGCGGGCGATCGCGTGAGAGGCGGGAGGCGGGTGATCTTCGCGTACCGGGCCAGCTCCGTCATCCGCAGCCGCCGCCGCGGTGACTCGGCGAGCTTGACCAGCAGGCCGTAGTAGACGTGCGGCATGCCCGCGTCGCGCTGGAGCTGACGGTCGAGGTGGTCCTCCAGGAGGGTCGCGGCCTCGATGTAGGAGCGCCAGACACGCTGTTCATCGGCGGTGAGCCAGCGGGGCTCTTCGGCGGGGGCGGCCGGGATGGGTGCCGTGTTCATGTAACCCATCGTACGCACTCACTCCTTGAAGTTTAAACAAAGTAGGCGTAGATTCGAGCACACGGAGAGATTGAGAGTTCAAGTACTGGGAGCCGCCCTCATGTCCGCCGCCACCCGGGAGCGCATGCCCGCCCTCTACCTCAGTCACGGCGCCCCGCCGCTCGCCGACGACCCCCGTCTGGCCCGGCGAACTCGCCGCGTGGGCCGCCGCCCTGCCGCGCCCCAAGGTGATCCTCGTCGTCTCCGCCCACTGGGAGGGAGGCCCCGCTCGCCCTCGGCGCCACCCGGACCGTCCCCCTGGTCTACGACTTCTGGGGCTTCCCGGAGCACTACTACCGGGTGCGCTACGAGGCCCCCGGCGCACCCGCGCTCGCCGGAGTCCGTCCGCAAGCTGCTGCGCGCCCCCGGCACGCCCGTACAGGACGTCCCCGACCGCGCCTCGACCACGGCGCGTACGTGCCGCTCGTCGAGATGTACCCCCGGCGCCGACATCCCGGTCCTCCAGGTCTCCATGCCGACCCTCGACCCCGCGCGGCTCATGGAGATCGGCCGCAGGCTCGCGCCGCTGCGCGACGAGGGGCGTGCTGATCATCGGCTCCGGCTTCTTCACCCACAACCTGGCCGCACTGCGCCAGAGCGGCACCGCCTGGTCCGCCGAGTTCGACGACTGGGGCCGGCGCGCGCTGGAGGCCGGTGACGTGGACGGGCTGCTCGACTTCGCCCGCAAGTCCCCCGGCAGGCCTGCTCGCCCACCCGCGCACCGAGCACTTCGCCCCGCTGTTCGTGACGATGGGGGCGGCGGACGCGGCCGGTGAGCCGGCCCTGCGTGAATCCGTGATCGACGGGTTCTGGATGGGGCTGGCCAAGCGGTCGGTGCAGTTCGGCTGAGGCGGGCGCGCCGGTCTGTGTGTGTCGGAGGGGGCTACAGCGGCTTCTCGTACCAGGCCACGTCCCAGTACCGGCCGAACTTGCGGCCCACCTCACGGTACGTACCGACGTACCGGAAGCCGAAGCGCTCGTGCAGCCGGGCGGAGGCGGCGTTGGGCTGCGCGATGCCCGCGTAGGCGCGGTGCAGGTCCTCGTCGGCCAGGGCCTCGAAGAGGGACGCGTAGAGAAGCGTGCCGATGCCCCGGCCGCCGGCCCGCTGGGGCGACGTAGACGGTCGTCTCCACCGAGGTCCCGTACGCGGGCTTGGCGCGATAAGGACTGGATGTGGCGTAGCCCAGAATCTCCTGTGAGTCGGCGTCCGTGGCAACCCTCAGCCGGTGCGGGCCGTCTTCAGGGTGGGAGAGCAGCCAAGGGCGGCGCTCTTCCGGGGTGAAGGTGTCGGTGTCGAAGGTGATGGGCGTCTCACGTACGTAGTGGTTGTAGAGGTCGGTGAGGGCCTTGAGATCGTCCTCGACTCCCGGCATGACCTGGACCTCTGTGCGTCCCGGCGCCATCGTGCCTCCCTATGTGGCGGCACAGGGTACTGCATGATCAGAAAAAATCGGGGGCGGGTTGGGAATTCTGTCCGGATTCCAGTCGTTGTTTCCATCAGATGCAGGGCACCCGAGGAGAGTCCCGAGAGGGACCGGAGACCGGATCCGGGACCGAGAACACCGGAGACGACAACCCCACACGGTGCCCGGCGTCCACAGGACCACCCGCTGAACCACCATCGCAAGGGAGCACGCATGGCAACCCGTGCCGTCGCCCGTCGTAAGTCCGCCACCGGCGGGACCTCCGACGCGGCAACCAGCGTCCGCGCAGCCGGCGGCAGAGCTCGCCGACCGCGATCTGGTCGGCATGTACCTCGACGAGATCGCACGGACCCCCCTGCTCGACGCCGCCAAGGAGGTCGAGCTGTCCCAGACCATCGAGGCGGGTGTGTTCGCGCGGCAGGTCCTCGAAGGCTACGAGGAGACCGGGGCGGGACGCCACCCGGGAGGAGCTGGAGGCCCTGATCGAGGAGAGCGAGCGGGCGAAGGACGTCTTCATCCGTTCCAACCTCCGCCTCGTCGTCGCGGTCGCCCGCCGCTACCCCCGCAGTGGTCTGCCCCTCCTCGACCTCATCCAGGAGGGCAACGCCGGCCTGGTCCGCGCGGTCGAGAGTTCGACTACCGCAAGGGCTTCAAGTTCTCGACGTACGCGACCTGGTGGATCCGCCAGGCCATCACCCGGTCGATCGCCGACCAGTCGCGCACCATCCGGCTGCCCGTCCACCTCGTGGAGGAGCTGGGCCGGATCCGACGCGTGCAGCGCGAGTTCAACCACGAGCACGGCCGTGAGCCGGAGCCCGCCGAGATCGCCGCCGAGCTCGGTTCGACGCCCGAGCGCGTCACCGACGTACTCGACTGGGCCCGCGACCCCGTCTCGCTGAACATGTCGGTGGACGACGAGGGCGAGACCCAGTTCGGCGACCTGCTGGAGGACACCTCCGCCGTGTCGCCCGAGCAGTCGGTGATGACGCTGCTGCGCAGCGAGGGCTCGACGACCTCATCGGCCGCCTCGACCCGCGCACGGCCTCCATCATCAAGATGCGGTACGGCATCGACGACGGCCGTGAGCGTACGCTGACCGAGGTCGGCAAGGAGCACGGGCTCACCCGCGAGCGGATCCGGCAGATCGAGAAGCACGCGCTGCTGGAACTGAAGAAGCTGGCCCGCGACACCGGTTTCGAGGCGGCGGCGTAAGCGAGTGGCAGGACAGCCGGCGGCACGGCGGGGCGGGCCGCCGCCGGAGCTCGTGATGCGGGGGGCGTGACGTGACGCGTGGGGCGTACGCCGGTGGCCGAACCCCGCGCAAACATGGCTGTACAACGCTGCTTCAACCGGCGGGGGCCCGGGAACAAGAACTCCGGGACACCAGTTCCGGGCCCGGGACACGGGCCGCGAACCGTTCCCTCCGCCCCTTTGGACCACGTCCCGACGCACTCCCCCCGGCGCCGGGACTCTCCCGAGCCGGGCTCGGCGCCTCTCCCCGGGGTGCCGCAGCCCGGCTCCTTCCGCATCGCGAGCGCGAGCCGGCCGCGCGCCCGAGCGGCTCGGCGAGGCGGGGCTTCCCCTGGCCGGGCGGAGCGTGGGAGGCGGGGCACCCCGAACCTGAACCCCGGGGTGGCCCGCCGAATGGCAGATTCTGCCACAGCGGCATAGCCTGCCGAAGTGAGCAGCACCACCCCCAGCATCGTCGACGGCCCCCGCGCCCGGTCCGGCCCCCGTCTCCCTGACCGAACGGCGCAAGGCCGAGACCCGGATGAGATCGCCCGCGCGGCGGCCCGGCTCTTCGTCGGCCAGGGCCTGCAGGCCACCCGCGCCGAGGACATCGCCCGGGCCGCCGGTATCGCGCCGCGCACCTTCTACCGCTACTTCGCGACGAAGGAGGAAGCCGTCGCCCCGCTCTACGCCCTGGGCGCCGAGCGCTGGGCGCAGGCGGTGCGCGAGGCCCCGGCCGAGCTGTCCCAGCCCGAGGCCCTGGGTACGCCGTACGGCACACGCTGACGCCGGGTGCCGGGGTGTCGGCGCCCTCCTGGGAATGGGCCCGCGCGCTCATCCGCCTGGCCGAGACCAGTCCGGCGCTGCGGAAGGTGTGGGCGGAGGTCTGCCAGACGGCGGAGCGGGGGCTCGTGGAGGCGCTGGCCGTGCGGACGGCGCAGGGGGACGACAACGTTGCCGCGCGGCTGCGGGCCTCTCCCGAGCTGCATTTCGCGGCAGCTGTGGCGGAGTGCGGCGGTGCGCGTGGCGGTGGAGTACTGGGCGGTCTCCGCGGAGGCCCCCTCGGTCGAGGGGGCGCGGAGCCCGCTGGAACTGGCGTTGCGGAATCTGCGGGTGCTGCGGGAGGTCGCTTGGGAGGGCGGTCCTGGCGGTCCTGGCGGTCCTGGCGGTCCCGGTGGTCCGGGTGGTTCTACGGGGTAGGGGTCGGGCGCGCTTCGGTGTCGCCGATTCCGGTTTCCGGGGCCGGAGCTCGGCGGGACCGGCGCATGGCGGTGGGGGCATTGCGGGACCGGCGCATGGCGGCGGGAGCACGGCAGGGCCGGTCACCGGTCCGCTGCCGCCCTCACCAGCCTCGTTCCCAACCCCGTACGCACTCCACCAGTTCCGTCGGCTCCCGCACCCGGAAGTCCACTCCCAGCATCGCGAGACGTACCGCCATCCACTCCACCGCGTCGGACACGGTCGCCCGCAGGACGCACGACGCGCCGTCGTCCGTCGGCTCCGGTGTGCCGAGCCACTGCGGCAGCCGTGCCGCGACGACCTCGACCGGTGCGTCGAAGGCGACCACGATCTCGTACGAGTCGCCACGCCGCTGCATCGAGCGCCGCAGGTACTCCGCCGCGCTCCCCCGTCGGCAGCTCCCGCGGGGCGAACCGCGCACCCGTCGCGAACGGCTCGCTCACCCGGTCGACCCGGAAGGTCCGCCAGTCGTCCCGGTCGAGGTCGTAGGCGACCAGGTACCAGCGGCGGCCCGTCGACACCAGCCGGTACGGCTCCGTCACGCGTCGCGACTCGACACCGTCCCCGCGCGGTAGGCGAACCGCAGTCGCTCCCCGCCCGGCCACCGTCGACGCCATGACGGTCAGCGTCTCGGGTGCGATGCTCGGACCGTCCCCGCTGGTCAGCGGGGTCGTCGCGGCCTGGAGGTTGGCGACGCGGTGACGGAGCCGGCCCGGCAGCACCTGCTCCAGCTTGGCCAGCGCCCGTACCGACGCCTCGTCCACGCCCTCGACCGCGTGACCGGCGCCGGCGCGCAGCCCGACCGCGATGGCCACCGCCTCCTCGTCGTCGAGGACGAGCGGCGGCATCGCCTTGCCGGCCACCAGCCGGTAGCCGCCGTCGGAACCCATGGTCGCCTGCACGGGGTAGCCCAGCTCGCGCAGCCGGTCGATGTCCCGCCGGACCGTGCGGCGGGAGACCCCGAGCCGGTCGGCGAGCTCGCCGCCGGGCCATTCGCGGGGCGTCTGGAGGAGGGAGAGGAGCGTCAGGAGCCGGGCCGGTGTGTCCGTCGTCATGCGTTCGAGGATGCCGCAGATCTAGGACGAGACCCTGTCCTACAGGGGTCATAGCTTCGTTCCATGACCTTCACGCACACCCCGGACCCGTCACCAGCCCGGCCCCCGCGGGGCGACCGGGCGCCGCTGGTTCGCCCTCGCGATCGTGATGACCGCGGCGTTCATGGACCTGGTCGACGTCACCATCGTCAACATCGCGATTCCGTCGATCCGGCAGGACGAGGGCGCCACCTTCAGCCAGATCCAGTGGATCACCGCCGGTTACGCCCTCGCCTTCGCCGCCGGTCTGATCACCGGCGGGCGGCTCGGTGACATCCACGGCCGCAAGCGGGTGTTCCTCATCGGCATCGGCGGCTTCACCGTCGCGTCCGCGCTGTGCGGCCTCGCCGTGAACCCGGAGATGCTGGTCGCCTCCCGCATCCTCCAGGGGTGCGATGGCGGCGCTGATGGTGCCGCAGGTGCTGTCGATCGTGCACGCGACGTTCCCGGCGCACGAACGCGGCAAGGTGTTCGGGCTGTTCGGCGCGATCGTCGGACTGGGGGCCGTCTCCGGCCCGCTGCTGGGTGCCCTGCTCACCGAGTGGAACCTCTTCGGGCTGGAGTGGCGGCCCATCTTCCTCATCAACCTGCCGGTCGGCATCGCGGGACTCGTCCTCGGCAGCCGCTTCATCACGGAGTCAAGGCGCCGCGCGCCCTCAAGCTGGACCTGGTCGGGGTCGCCCTGGTCACCCTCGGTCTGCTGATGCTGGTCTACCCCGCTCACCCGGGGCCGTGAGCTGGACTGGCCGCTGTGGGGATATCTGTCGATGGCCGGCTCGGTCGTCGTCCTCGCGGTGCTGGTGGCGTACGAGCGGCGGAAGACCGCCCGGGACGGTTCGCCGCTGGTGGAGCTGTCGCTGTTCAAGGTGAAGAGCTTCGCGGCGGGCATCGCCGTGCAGACCGTCTTCGGGGTCGCGCTCGGCATCTTCTTCCTGGTCTGGACGCTGTACATGCAGGAGGGGCTCGGCTGGAGCCCGCTGCGGGCCGGGCTGACCGGCGTGCCGTTCTCGATAGCCGTCTCCGTGGCGGCCGGGGTGTCGGTGCAGAAGCTGGTCCCGCGCTTCGGGCGCAAGGTGCTCCAGGCGGGCGCGCTGGTGATGGCGGCCGGAGTACTGCTCTACATCTGGGAGTCGGAGCGGTACGGGCTCGGCATCACGTCCTGGCGAGATGGCGCTGCCGCTCGTCGTCATGGGCCTCGGCATGGGTCTGATCGTCGCCCCGCTGACGGACGCGGTGCTGTCCCAGGTGCCGCGTGAGCACGCCGGGGGCGGCGTCGGGGCTCATCAACACGGTCCAGCAGATGGGCAACGCGCTGGGGCTGGGGCTGGTCTCGGTGGTCTTCTTCGGCACGATGAGCGACCACCTGACACCGGCGCGGATCGGTGCGGCCTACGCGGACGGCTTCCAGAACGCGCTGGGCTGGGTGGCCGGGGTGATGGGCGTCATCTTCCTGCTGATGTTCGCGCTGCCCAGGCGGCCGGCCCAGCACGTGGAGGGCGCCCCGGGAGGAGGCGCGGGCGGAGGAGAAGGAGCCCACGTTGGTCTGAGCCCACGCTGGGACGGGAGGGGCGGGTCCGGTACTTCGGTGCCGGGCCCGCCCCTTCTTTCACGATGCCCGTTCATGTCTGTTTGAGTCCGAGCGCTTCCGATTTCCTGTTTACATTCTGGAATACCGGGCGTAATCTCCGAGTGAAACCACAGGTTCGGGCACAGGTCGGAGGCGATCGGTGATGTACGCACCGGAGCGGCAGCAGGAGATCCTCCGGCTCGCCCGGGACGGCGGCCGGGTGGACGTGGTGTCGCTGGCCGAGGAGTTCCAGGTGACGGCGGAGACCATCCGCCGCGACCTCAAGGCGCTCGACCGCGCCGGTCTGCTCCGCCGGGTGCACGGCGGCGCGATCCCCGCCGGGCGGCTGGACTTCGAGCCGGACCTCGCCGAGCGCGAGTCGACGGCCGCCGACGAGAAGGACCGGATCGCGAAGGCGGCCCTGGCGGAACTGCCGACCGAGGGCACGATGATCCTCGACGCCGGTTCGACGGTGGCCCGCATGGCCGCCGCGATCCCGCCGGAGACCTCGCTGACCGTCGTCACCCACAGCCTGCCCATCGCGGCCCGGCTCGCCGACCACCCCCGGCATCCAGCTCCACCTGGTCGGAGGGCGCGTGCGGCACCGTACGCGCGCCGCCGTGGACGCCTGGGCGCTGCGCGCGTACGGCGAGATCCGCGCGGACGTGCTGGTGGTGGCGGCCAACGGCTTCTCCGTGGAGCACGGTCTGACCACCCCGGACCTCGCCGAGGCCGCCGTCAAGCGGGCCGCGGTCGCCGCCGCCCGTCGCGTGGTGCTGCTCGCCGACTCCTCCAAGCACGGCCAGGAGCACTTCGCCCGCTTCGGCGCCCTGAGCGATGTGGACCTGCTGATCACCGACAGCGGGATGAGCCCCGAAGACGCCACCGCCATCGAGCGCGCCGGCACGGAAGTAGTACGCGCATGATCCTCACCGTCACCCCCAACCCGTCCCTGGACCGCACCTACGAGGTCCCCTCCCTCGACCGCGGCGAGGTCGTCCGCGCCACGGGCGAGCGCGTGGACCCGGGCGGCAAGGGGCGTGAACGTCTCGCGCGCGGTGACGGCGGCCGGCCGGCGCACCGTCGCGGTGCTGCCGCTCGGCGGCCCGTCCGGCGCCCTCGTCACCGAACTGCTCGACGCCCAGGGGATCGAGGTCGCGCCGGTACCGATCGCCGGGGTCACCCGGGCCAACATCGCGCTCGCCGAGGCCGACGGCGTCCTGACGAAGATCAACGCGCCGGGCCCCCGAGCTGTCGGCGGCCGAACGGGAACTGCTCCTGGAGACCGTACGGCGCCAGTCACGCGGCGCGGACTGGATCGCCTGCTGCGGCAGTCTGCCCTGCGGACTCGCCCCTTCCTGGTACGCCGACCTGGTCGCCCGGGCGCACGCCGCGGGCGTCCGCATCGCCCTGGACACCTCGGGGCCCGCCCTGCTCCAGGCGTTGCGCGAGCGGCCCGACGTGGTCAAGCCGAACGCCGAGGAGCTCGCGGAGGCCGTGGGGCGCCCCCTGGCCACCGTCGGCGACGCCGTGAAGGCCGCCGAGGAACTGCGGGAGTTGGGCGCCCGGTCCGTGCTCGCCAGCCTCGGCGCCGACGGCCAGCTCCTCGTGGACGACGCGGGCACCTGGTTCGGCAGCGCCCGCGTGGACGCCGTACGCAGCAACGTCGGCGCCGGTGACGCCTCCCTCGCCGGTTTCCTCGTCGCCGGCGGTGCCGGTCCGGGCGCGCTCGCCTCCGCCGTCGCGCACGGCGCCGCCGCCGTGCAGCTGCCCGGCAGTGTGATGCCGACGCCGGGCGACCTGGACCCGGGGGCGGTGACGGTCACGGCGGAGGTGCCGGTGGACCGCGCACTGAAGGAGCCGGCGTCATGAACTCCCTCCCCCGCTCCTACCCCCGACTTCCACCCCGGCTTGCTCCTCGGCCCCACCCCGTCCCGGGCCCCGCGGCCTGGGCTCACGCCCCCACCGCAGTGCCCCCGTCCCCCCTCCCCGCCCCCGCCCACCACCCCACGTTCCGGGCGATACGCGAGCTAAGGAGCCCGCGATGAGCGACATGATCACCGCGGATCTGGTCGACCTCGACCTGTCCGCCGACACCAAGGAAGCGGCGGCGCGCGCCCTCGCCGAGCGGATGGTGGCCCAGGGCCGGGTGACCGACCTGGACGGCTTCCTCGCCGACGTGGCCGCCCGTGAGGCGCAGATGCCGACCGGCCTCGACGGCGGCATCGGCATCCCGCACTGCCGTAGCGAGCATGTCACCGAGCCGACGCTGGCCTTCGGGCGCAGCGCGGCCGGCATCGACTTCGGGGCGGCGGACGGCCCGGCCGACCTGATCTTCCTGATCGCCGCTCCGGCGGGCGCCGACGACGCCCACCTGACGATCCCTCTCCTCACTCGCCCGGCAGCTGATGAACGCCGAGTTCACCGGCGCGCTGCGGTCGGTGGGCGACGCGAGCGCCGCCGCGGCGCTGATCCGCGGGGAGGAGCGGACCGGTGCCGGAGGCGGCTCCGAAGGCGACTCCGAAGGTGTCCCTGAAAACGCCTCCGAAGGCGCCGAGGACTCCGTGGCGGTCTCGGCGGCGGCCTCCGCCGAGACCGCCACGGGCAGCCCCGACGAGGGGAGCGGCGAGACCCGGGCGCCCCTTCCGTATCGTCGCCGTCACCTCCTGCCCCACCGGCATCGCGCACACCTACATGGCGGCCGAGTCGCTGGAGAACGCGGGCCGCGAGGCGGGCGTCGAGGTCGCCGTCGAGACCCAGGGCTCGGCCGGCTTCACCCGGCTCGACCCGGCGGTGATCGAGGCGGCGGACGGCGTGATCTTCGCCCACGACGTGCCCGTGCGCGAGAAGGGACCGCTTCGCCGGGAAGCCCACCGTCGACACAGGCGTCAAGGCGGCCATCAACCGGCCCGCCGAACTGATCGGCGAGGTCCGCGGCAAGGCGGCCCGCGGCGAGGTCACGGCGGCCGGTTCGGCCGGTCCGGCCGGTTCCGGCGGGCGTCGCCCGTCGAGCGCGGGGGCGGGGCCGGTGCGGGATACGGGACGAAGCTGCGCGTCTGGCTGATGTCCGGGGTCAGTTACATGGTCCCGTTCGTCGCCGCGGGCGGTCTGCTGATCGCCCTGGGCTTCGCGATCGGCGGCTACGAGATCAACAAGGCGCCGTCGGTGATGGACCACTTCGTGTGGTCCCAGGCGGACAACTGGGCGGCGCTGCTGTTCCAGATCGGCGGCGTGGCCTTCGCCTTCCTCGTCCCGGTGCTGGCCGGTTACATCGCCTACGGCATGGCCGACCGGCCGGGCCTGGTCCCCGGGTTCGTCGGCGGCTCGATCGCGCTGACCATCAACGCCGGGTTCCTCGGCGGTCTGGCGGCCGGTCTGATCTCCGGTGCCGTGGTGATGGCGATCCAACGGGTACGCATCCCGGCGGCGTTGCGCGGCATCATGCCGGTGGTGGTGATCCCGCTGATCTCCTCGGCGGTGGTCAGGTTCCTGATGTTCGTGGTGATCGAGCAAGCCCATCGCGTCCGCGCAGAAGGCGATGACCAACTCGCTGAGCGACCTGTCCGGTGCCAACGCGGTCCTGCTCGGCGCCCTGCTCGGCCTGATGATGTGCTTCGACCTCGGCGGCCCGGTCAAACAAGGTCGCCTGTGCCTTCGCCACCGCCGGCATCGCGGTCTCCGACCCGAGCGACTCGGCGATGAAGATCATGGCGGCGGTCATGGCGGCCGGTATGGTCCCGCCGCTCGCGATGGCCCTGGCCACGACCGTGCGGGAGCAAGCTCTTCAACGCCGCCGAGCGCGAGAACGGCAAGGCCGCCTGGGTGCTGGGCGCCTCCTTCATCTCCGAGGGCGCGATCCGTTCTCCGCCGCGGCCGACCCGCTGCAGGTCATCCCGTCCTCGATGGTGGGCGGCGCGGTCACGGCGCCCTCTCGATGGCCTTCGGCGCCACGCTGCGCGCCCGCACGGCGGCATCTTCGTGGTCCCGCTGATCGGCAACCCGCTGCTCCTACCTGGTCGCCATCGCGGCGGGCGTCTGCGTCACCACGGCCCTGGTGATCGTCCTCAAGGGCCTGCGCAAGCCGGCGCCGGGGTAGCAGGCACCGGGACCCGGCGGCGCGGACCCGTCGGCCTCGGCGCCGGGGGCCAAGCAGCTGGTAGCCGCGTAGGGACGGTCCTCGTCAACGGTGCCGATGCACGGGCCGGGTTCCGCAGGGGCCCGGCCCGAGGGCGTCGCGGCCCGGCTGCCTCCTCGGCCCGGCGGCGTCGGCCTAGGAGACCTGCCCGGTCTAGGAGACCTGAGCCGCGCGCCGTTCCATCGCGCTGCGGTGCAGAGTCCTCGCTGTCGTACCACCTCGCACATGTGCCGCCCGTCGGGCGTAGCCGTGTGCTCGACCTCCCAGAGGGAGACCTCCGCGCCGTCCGCAGCAGGGACGCGTGCTCGTAGAGCGAGAAACCGATCCGGGCGCGGCCCGTGCGGCGGGGCCGCCGAACGCCTGGGTGATCTGGTGCGCGGACGCCGTCGCCAGCAGCGCTGGCGGGGTCGGCACCGGGCCGGTCCGCGTTCTCCGCGCGGCGCAGCAGCCGGCGGGCGTGGTCCGCCGAGGCGTCGGGGACGTAGGCGTGCCGCGGGGCGGGCACCGGGGACAGCTGCACCTGTACCGGCAGCTCGAAGTCCGGTGTGTCCGGCGGCAGTGCCAGCCGGGCGGTGGCGGTGCGCAGCTCCTCCTCGTCGACGTACACCTCGTGCTGCGGTTCGCTGCCCGGGGCGGTGTTGTGGACCAGCTCCCAGAGCGTGACCGCCAGAGCCGTCGGCGAGCAGCCAGGTGTGCCGGTACGTCTCGCGGTGCAGCCCCGCGCTGTGGTGCGCGGAGTGCAGGGAACCGTCGTGCGCCAGCGCGCAGTCCAGTTGCCGTATCGTCTCGTCGGGCAGCTCGAACGAGTTCAGGGCGCGACCGAGCAGTCGCATGAGGGTACTCCTCCGGAGACTCGAGGCGAACTCGGGTGGTTCGTACGCTGCCGTCCTCGTACGGAACGCTCAAGGTTTCTCCCGGCGTTGCTGCATCACCTTGTAGGGTGCATACCGTAGCCCCTCGATCGGACATCATGTCCGGGAACCGAGAAAACGTACGTCCGAAAAACGCGCGGCCACGCGAAAAGTTCCCGCGCGACCCGACGAATCGTCAAAATACGCTGCTCAGAGGCCGGTCAGGCGGCGCTTCCGGCGACCCACTCGCTCCAGGGCATGTTCCAGCCGTTGAGTCCGTTGTCCGGCGCGACCGTGTCGTCCGGGAGTTCTTGACGACCACGACGTCCCCGATGAGCGGATTGTCGTAGAACCACTTGGCGGGGGTGTCGCCCTGCCCGCCCTGGACGTCTCGCAGTCCGACACAGCCGTGGCTGGTGCCCTGGCGGCCGAAGGGCGGATTGCCCTGGTTGTACCAGTAGTTGCCGTGCAGGAAGGTGCCGGAGGTCGTCACCGAATGGCGTGCGGCACGTCCGGGATGTCGTACTCGCCGCCGAGCCCGACCGTCCGGCTGTCCATCCGGGTCTGCAGGATCTTCTCGGAGATGACCATCCTCCGTTGTACGTGGTGTGCTGGGCGTCGCCCGCCGAGAATCGGGACGCTCTTCATGGTCTTGCCGTCGCGCACGACCGTCATGGTCTGTGTGTTGGCGTCCACCGTGGAGACCTGTAGGCGCGGCCCACGGTGAGGTGACGGTCTTCTTCTGCACGCCGTAGACGTCGTTCGCGCCCTCCACCCCGTCCAGGTCGATCTTCATCATGACCTTGGAGCCGGCCTTCCAGTACTCCTCGGGCCGGAAGTCGAGCCGCTGCCCGACCCGAACCCAGTGCCGACCACCTCCTGCCCGCTGCTGGGGTGACCGTGATGTGCGACTGCACGCTCCGCAGTCGCTGATCGCCTTGTCGAACGTGAACGACACCGGCATTCCGACCCCCACCGTCGTGCCACCGTCCGGGGTGTACGTGCCGATGAAGCTGTTAGCCGAGGAGGTGGTGAAGACCGAGTCGGCGGCGGCCGTACGGCCGTCGGTGTCCTTCGCGGTCCCGCCGTGATCCGGTACTTCGTGCCGCGCTCCAACTGCTCCTTCGGCTTCAGCTGCCGCCGTCCGGCGGGGACCGCGCCCGGCACGACGGCGCCCGTCTCCGGCACCGTCATCCTCACGTCCGTCAGCCTGCCGTCGCTGACCTTCACGCCGGTCGCGTTGATCGAGGCGCCGGTCGAACCGTTCTCCGCCGAGATCACGACCTTCGCGACCGAGGTCCTGGCGGAGTCCGCCCCGCCCTTGCCGTCCTTCCTGTCCTCGGCACTGGCGCTTCCGCCGCAGGCGGTGAGGGTGAGGGCGCCGACCACCAGGGCGGCACAGGCGCCCAGTACGCGCCGCGCAGATATGTCCGGCGTTGTCACGGGCTGCTCCAGGTTGCGGGTGTTGTGCGGTGCTCGCTTCCAGACCTGTAGAGGTGCCCGGCGGCCGACGGGGTTCCCACCGGCCGCCCGGAACGCCGACGCGTGACAGAACCGGGACAATCACCTGCTCGGGACGACCCGTGATACTTGGGAGAGTTGCTCCTGGATCTGGTCAACCGGTCCTGGACGGCGGCCGTCCGTAGAGCTCCTCGTACCACGGCAGCCGCCCCGCCCGGCCGTCCACCGGCCTCGGCGGCCCGGACGGCGCGCACGATCGCGCGGGTCACCATGTCCGCCGCCGCCAGCAGCTCGTTCAGCGCGCGAGCGGCTGGGCCGCGTCGAGGGGGCGCCGCCCGGTCGCCAGGGTGAACACCGTGTCCCCGTCGCTGAGCAGGTGCACCGGCCGCACGGCACGCGCGATGCCGTCGTGCGCCATGCCGGCCAGCTTCTGCACCTGCGCCAGACGGATCCGCGTCGGTGGCGACCACGGCGAGCGTGGTGTTCAGCGGGGGCTGCGCGTTCCTCGCCGCGACCTCGGCGAGGCGCCGCCCGCCGCCCTCGTGGACGCCCGGCGCCGGGTACTCCGCCCGTCCGCCCCGGAACAACTCCCCGTACAGCACCCCCGTCTCCGGATCCGTCACCGATCCCGCCGGCTGGCCACCACCAGCGCCGCCACCGTGATCCCCGAGCCCAGCACGGTGCTGGCGCTGCCGATACCGCCTTCAGCGTGCCGACCACGGCTCCGTGCCCCGCCCCGACGGACCCCTCGGCCACCCCCGCGCCCGGCGCGCTCGCGTGGGCCGCCTCGGCCGCCGCGCGTCCGGTGGCCGCGTCCGGCCTGGCCCGGAAGTCGCCCCGCGCCCCAGGTCGAAGACGCACGCCGCGGGCACCACCGGCACCACGTGCGCGGGGTCCGGGCCGACACGCACCCCGCGTCCCCGCTCCTCCAGCCAGGCCATCACCCCGGACGCCGCGTCGAGCCCGTACGCGCTGCCGCCGGTCAGCACCACCGCCTGGACCTTCTGCACCAGGTTGCGCGGATCGAGCGCGTCCGTCTCCCTGGTGCCGGGGCCTCCTCCGCGCACGTCCACGGCGGCGACCGCCCCGCCCTCCGGCGCGAGCACCACCGTCGTGCCCGTGAGCCACCCGTCGCCGGTGCGCGTCGCGTGCCCCACCAGCAGGCCGGCCACGTCCGTCAATGCGTCAACTGTCATGCCGCCAGTCCTCGTCCAGGCACCGGCGCCCGGCGGCGGCATCAGGGGTGCCCGGGAAGCCGGGGCGCCCCCGCAGCGGAGGGGCCGTACCCTGGAGCCATGAGCACCACCCCGAACCCGAGCCCCGCGCGCCCAGGCCCGCGCTGGTCTTCGACGACCCGCTGGACCAGCAGACCTCGGACGACACCGACCGGGGATGGGGCGAGCGGGCCCGAGGGCGACAGCGCGGCCGACCTGAAGCGCTTCCTCGACGAGAAGCCGCCCCACCACCTCTGAACCGTGCGGCTACCCGCCGAGCCGCTCCCGCCTCGGGCGGTCCTACGGCGGTCGTGGCCCGAACCGCGCTGCGCGACCAGCGCGTCCCGGATCTCCTTGAGCACCTCCAGCTCGGAGACCTCGACGATCTCCCGCAGTGCTCTCCTTCGCCTTGCGGCGGGCCTCCTGCCGCGCGAGGTACTTCGCCATGGGCAGGACCATCATGAAGTAGACGACCGCCGCGGTGATCACGAACGTGAGGGTGGCACCCAGCACCGAGCCCCACAGGATGCGCACGCCCGTGGCGGCGTCCCGGTACCGGTGCACGGGCCCTTGAGACAGGAGCTGTAGCTGTCCAGGCTCTTGGTGCCGAACGCTCCGACCAGGGGGTTGATGACACCCCTTCACCACCGAGTTGACGATAGTTGGTGAAGGCGGCGCCGATGACCACCGCCACCGCCAGGTCGATCACGTTTCCGCGCATCAGGAAGGCCTTGAAGCCCTGCCAGACGCTCCCCCCCCCCCCGGCTCGTTCTTCTCCGCTCACCTCGGGGGCTCTCCTTGATGCACAAGCTCGCGCGAACGGGTCTCGCACGGACAGGGTGTGGAACAAACGCTCCGCAACCTACGTCAGTGCTGGGCCGTCCTGTCCAATCAGACCCCTCGAACGAGCGACTTGACGGGCTCAGCCACAGCGTCACCGCCAGCCGCGACAGGGCGCTCGCGCCGACCAGCCGGTGCGCGGTGGCACGCGGCACCGAGACCACCACCAGTGCGCCGCCGGCGCGCGGCCCGTCGATGGGCTCCGCACCTCCGCCACCAGCGCTCCGCGCGCGATCACGGAGGCGTCGCCCGCGCCGCCGTCCCCGGCCGCGACGACGTCGACCCGGTCGCCCGGCCCGAGCAGCCGCACCGGTGGCCGCGTCGGCGATCCGCACCGGCGCCGTCACGAGTCGCGCGCCGTGCCGCCTGCGCGCCGTCTCCGTTGCCGTTTCCGAGTCCGTCGCCGGATGTCCGCGTGCCCGCTGGAGTCCCAGTGCGCCGGCGCCCAGGTGCGGGCCCGCCGCGACCAGCGCCGCGGCGGTGACGGCGAGCCCGGCGGCCACGGCGCGCCGCCGGTGGCGTACGAGCCGGTGCAGCAGATGACGTCCGCCGCGCACCCGGACCGGGGCGAGGTGCGGCACCTCGCACGTGGGCGGCGCCTCGGTGCCGAGCGGGAGCAGGGGCGGGGAGGAGGAAGCGGGCTGGGAACGGTGGAACGGGAGGAACGGAACACGGTGACCACCACATGTGACGAGGAGACGACGAGGGATCGGCTTGCGTCCCACGATGAGGCTCTCGCCGTCGCCCGCCGGAGCCCGTGGGCCACCCACCGGTTGTGGACAACTCCCTCACCCGAACGGGACGTTCCGGCTCCCGACACCAGCTCCCGGCCGGCACCGACACCAGCGCCCGAGTCGCCACCGCCACCGATACGACACCAGCGACCCAGTCGCCCCGGCACCGCCCCCGATCGGCACCGCCCCGCGACTACGGCAGCGTGATCCCGGATCCATCCCGCCCAGCGCCGCCCCGCACGGGCAGTCCCGAGCCCGCGGTCGCCGGCAGCGCTGCCACCGCGTCGAACAGGACGCCCGCGCCGGTCCACGTTCGCCGCGAACACCCGCAGAACCTCCTCGTGCGAAACGCCCTCGCCGCTCTCCGCACCGGCGTCGAGGTCGGTGACGAGGGTCAGCGAGGTGTAGCAGAGCTCCAGTTCACGGGCGAGCGCCGCCCCGGGATGGCGGTCATGCCCACCACCGACCAGCCCTGTGCCCGGTGCCACAAGGACTCCGCGCGGGTCCCGAACGGCGGCCCTCGACCACGACCAGGGTGCCGCCGTCCACCGGCGGCCTCCCAGTCCCGCCCCCGGCCGCCTTCCAGCGCGGCGGCCCGTCCGGTGGGGCAGTAGGGGTCGGCCAGCGAGACGTGCACCACGTTAGCACCGTGCCGTCGGGCATCGGCAGCCCGTCGAAGTACGTCGACGGCCGGGACTTCGTACGGTCGACGAACTGGTCCGGCACCAGCAGGGTGCCCGGCCCGTACTCGAGGCGCGAGCCGCCGACCGCGCACGGGCCAGGAGGACCTGGCGCGCGCCGACCGAGCGCAGCGCCCACAGGTTGGCCCGGTAGTTGATGCGGTGCGGCGGCAGATGGTGGCCGCGCCCGTGCCGGGGGAGGATGGCGACCCGCCGGCCGGCGACCTCGCCGAGGAAGAGTGAGTCGCTGGGCGGCCCATGCAGGGTCTCCACCTCGACCTCGGTCACGTCGTCGAGGAACGAGTAGAAACCGGAGCCGCCGATCACGCCGATCTCGGCATCCACCTTGTTCGCCATGTTCGCCATGCCCGCACCCTAGCCGTCCCGGAAGCGCCGAGGACCCCGTCGTCGGACGACGACAGGGTCTCGTAAGAGTCCTGATGGGCCTTACGCGGCGGTGGTGCTGGAGGAGGAGCTGCCGGAACCCGAAGATCCCGAGCTCGACGACGACCCGGAGCCCGACGACGAACCGGGTCCGAGGACTTCGACGAAGAGGACGTCGAGGACGCCGAGGACTTCGACGCGGTCGAGCTGCTGGACGAGCTGCCGCGGCTGTCGTTGCGGTAGAAGCCGGAGCCCTTGAAGACGATGCCGACCGCCGAGAACACCTTTCGGGCGGCCCTGGCAGTTCGGGCACTCGGTGAGGGCGTCGTCGGTGAACTCCTGCACCGCCTCGAGGCCCTCGCCGCACTCGGTACACTGGTACTGGTACGTCGGCGCTTGTCTTCCTCCTGGCACTCTCACTCGATGAGTGCTAACGACGATCCATAGTGACGTATTCCGGCGGATCAGTCCACTTGGCGTGCTCGCGGTGACCGACGCCACGTGCGACCGTACGCCCCCGGGGCCGGGTCTCCAGCCGCGATCGCAGCGCCACCAGCGTCGCCAGCGAGCACGGTGCCGCCCATCGGCACCAGGAACCCGGCGCCGTCCCAGAACCGGTCCTCCAGTTGCCCGGAGACGGTCACGGCCGCCGCCTGGCCGAGTGCCACGGCGCCGGTCAGCCAGGTGAAGGCCTCGGTGCGGGCGCCGGCCGGGACCAGCCCCTCGACCAGCGTGTAGCCGGTGATGAGGGCGGGCGCGATGCACATGCCGACGAGCAGGCCGAGGCCGGCCAGTACGAGCACCGAGTGCGCGGCCCACAGCCCGGACGCGGTCAGCGCGAGGGCGGTGTAGCCGACCAGGAGGCGCCGCTGCGGGGCGATCTTCCAGGCGATGGCGCCGCAGGCTAGGCCGGAGAGCATGTTGCCCGCGGCGAAGATCCCGTACAGGACGCCGTTCAGCCCGGGCTCGCCGATCGACTCGGTGAACGCGGCCAGCGAGACCTGCATGCCGCCGAAGACGGAACCGATGCCCCAGGAAGACCACGATCAGGACGCGCACCCCGGGGATGCGCAGCGCCGGAACGTGCTCCACGCGCGCGTGGTCGCCGTCGGCTCGGCCGACCGTCGGCTGGGTGCTCTTCTGCGCGGCGAACAGCAGACCGCCCACCAGGGTGAGCGCCGCCTCCGTGACCAGGCCCGCGGCCGGGTGCGACGGTCGTGCACAGGGCGGTGGCGATCAGCGGGCCGAGGACGAAGGTCAGCTCGTCCGTGACGGACTCGAAGGCGGCCGCCGTGCCCATCAGGGAGAGCCCTTGAGCTTCACGCCCCCAGCGGGCGCGCACCATGGGCCCGACCCTGCGGCACCGAGGCACCGGTGGGCACGGCCGCCACGAACAGCGCCCACAGGGGTGCGTCCGCGAGCGCGAGGGCGGTCAGGATCAGACCGGACGCGGCGTGCACGAGCACGCCGGGGGAGCAGGACGGCGCGCTGTCCGTAGCGGTCGGCGAGCCGGCCGGTGTAGGGGCGAACACGGCCATGGCGACGCCGGTGACGGCCGCGACGGCGCCCGCGACGCCGTAGGAGCCGGTGGTGTGCTGCACGAGCAGCACGATGGAGAGCGTCAGCATGGCGAAGGGCTGGCGTGCCGCGAAGCCGGGGAGCAGGAACGTCCAGGCGCCAGCGGTGCGCAGCAGCTGTCCGTATCCGGGGCGGGCGGAGCCGGGCGCGGTGTGCTGCGCCCCTCCGGCGACTTCTTCGACGGGGTGACCGTGGATGCCACGGCCCGTGCCTTTCTGCCGCCTGGTAGCGCGGTCCGCCTCGCGGCTGTCGCCGTGCGGGAGCGCCGAGAGCTGTCCTCTGCGCGGACTGCGGTAGATGCCGGAGCCCGGTTGGGGAGGGGGGCGTGCCGGCCGCCATACGGTCGCGCCAGCTCTGCTTCAGGCAGAGTTGGTTCGATCAGGTGCCGCCTTCATCGTACAGGGGATCAAGAGGGGGCAACCTGTGACAGCGCGCACTCCCTCTCTTTCACGCCTGCGATTGCCGCACACCTGCCCCTGCCCCACACCCGCGCTCGCCTCTCCGCGCGCCTGTGACTGCCGCTGGTGTCTCCGGTGCCCAGCCAGCCGGCCAGCTTGCCGCCGTGGCCGACCGCGCGCAGCCGCGCCTCGGCGGCGTCCCGGACGGGGTCGGTGGCGACCACGAGGAGTTCGTCCCCGCGCCGCAGCCCGTCGTGGGCAGCGGCACGAACGACTTCCCGTCGCGGACGACCAGCGTGACGGCGGCCCCGGTCGGCAGCCGCAGCTCGCTGACCTCGACGCCGTGCATCCTCGAACCCTCGGGGATCGTGACGGACGGCAGATGCCCGCGCAGCCATTCCAGGGGCGCCGACTCGATGCCGAGGTCGGCGGCCCTCGTCCCCTTGCCCAGGCGCAGCTTGCGGGCCAGCCACGGCAGGGTCGGCCCCTGGACCAGGGTGTAGACGACGACCAGGACGAAGACGATGTTGAAGATCCGGCGGCTGCCGTCGACGCCCTCCACCAGGGGATCGTCGCCAGGACGATGGGCACCGCGCCGCGCAGCCCGGCCCAGGACATCAGGGCCTGCTCCTGCCACACGGCACCCGGAACGGCACCAGGCACAGTACGACGCTCAGCGGGCGCGCCACCATGGTGAGCACCAGCCCGATGACCAGGGCGGGCAGGATGTCGTCGCCCAGCTCGTGCGGGGTGACCAGCAGACCGAGCAGTACGAACATGCCGATCTGGGCGAGCCAGCCGAGCCCGTCGGCGAAGCCCTCGGGTGGCAGGCCGGTGCGGCGTAGCCGGGCGTTGCCCATGACCATCGAGGCGAGGTAGACGGCGAGGAAGCCACTGCCGTGGGCCATGGCACCGGCCGCGTAGGCCGCGACGGCGTATCGACATGACGGCGATGGGGTAGAGGCCGGAGGCGGGCAGCGCCACGTGCTTCAGTCCCAGCGCGACCCCCAGCCAGCCGACCGCGAGTCCGATGGCCGCGCCGATGACCAGCTCCATGGCGATCTCGCCCAGCAGCGCGTACCAGTGCTCGATCGGGCCGGCCGTGGAGAAGGCGACCACCAGGATGACCACCGGGGCGTCGTTGAAGCCCGACTCGGCCTCAGGGTGCCCACTATCCGCGAGGGCGGCGGGATCCGGCGCAGCACCGAAGACGGCCGCCGCGTCCGTGGAGGACACCACCGCACCGACGATCGGCGCCTGCCTTCACTCCAGCCCGGTCAGGTAGTGCGCGCCCGCGGCCTGGTCACGCCGACGCTGACCGCGACCCCAGCCAGCGCCAGTGCGGAGGCGGCCGGCAGGGCCGGTTTCACCTCCTTCCACTTCGTGCCGAGACCGCCCTCGGCCAGGATCACGACCAGGGCGGCGTGCCCGATGACCTGGACGAGTTCGGCGTCGTCGAACCGGATGTCGCCGATGCCGTCCTGGCCCGTGGCGACGCCGATCGCCAGGTAGACGAGCGGGCTGGGGAGCCCGCTGCGCGGGAGATCCGGACCGCCGCCCGGCGATGAGCAGGACGAGCAGGCAGACGGGCAGGAGCTGGTTGAGGTGGTGGACAGTCAGCGGCCGTTCCCTTCCCTGGCGCACAGCACGGATCGCGGCACGGACCACGGTGCGGATCGCGGCACGGACGAGTGCCTCCCGCGCCGGTGCGAAAAAGCACCCCATGGCACACGAGACCCAGTGCTCTGCGGACAACTGCTTCCGTTGCGTTACCTATGCTCCGACGATTTCTTGACGCTCGGCGGCGAGATCGAACGCCCGTGCCCGCCGGTACCCGACTCCGCGTCAAGGGGCGTGGGCCTGCGCCTACCAGTTGCTCCAGCGTTCGGTACAAGCACAGCCCGCCCCTGCCGCTCATTGATTGGGACAACGGAACAGCGTGCCCCCACCAACACCTACGGGTCGGCAGCCCAACTAGTCCGGCGGGAAGAGGGGCGCAAGGGCGCCTGTTCGTCCTCGTGCTGGTTCTGCGCCATCATCGGCGGCACCTCGTCTACAGGGCGTACTGGTCCATCAGCACCGTCCGCGCGTCCTTCCCGCAGACCAAGGGCTCGATCACGCTGGAGGGCCTGTCGGGGCCGGTCGACGTCAAGCGCGACGACTACGGCATCCCGCAGATCTACGCCTCCTCCGGCGAGGACCTGTTCATGGCGCGGGGCTACGTCCAGGGCGCAGGACCGGTTCTACAGGATGGACGTGCGCCGCCACTGACCTCCAGGCACTGTCGGAGATGTTCGGCAAGGGCCAGGTCGACAACAACGAGTTCCTGCGCACGCGGGCTGGCACCGGGTGCGGAAGAGTACGACGAGAAGCTGTCGGACTCCACCAAGAAGTACCTCAGGCGTACGCCAAGGGCGTCACTCCTACCTGGAGGGCAAGGACGGCGCGGACATCTCCCTGGAGTACGCCGCCCTCGGCTTCACCAACGACTACAAGCCGCAGGAGTGGACGCCAGTCGGCTCGGTGGCCTGGCTGAAGGCGATGGCCTGGGACCAGCCGCGGCAACATGCAGGACGAGGTCGACGGGCCCTGATGACCGGCGCCTCGGTCCCAAGCAGATCGCCGACCTGTATCCGGCGTACCACGTACGACCGGAACCAGGCGATCGTCCAGGAGGAGCCAGTACGACGAGCTGACCGAGACGTTCGACGGCGGCAGCACGTCGGTGGCGACGACTCCTCGTCCGGCACGGGCACGGAGCACCGGCACGGGCGAGCACGGGCAATGGCATCGGGGCCGGTACCGGCACGGGCGCAGGTACGGGCAACGCCCTGCAGGGCCAACTGGCCGGTCTCCAGGACGTCCTGGGCGACCTGCCCACCGCCGTCGGCGTGAACGGCAACGGCATCGGCTCCAACTCCTGGGTCGTCTCCGGCGAGCACACCATCACCGGCAAGCCGCTGCTGGCCAACGACCCGCACCTTCGCCGTCGCTGCCGTCCGTCTGGTACCAGATGGAGCCTGCACTGCCGCAGCGTCTCGCGAGTGCCAGTACGACGTCGCCGGCTACACCTTCGCCGGGCATGCCCGGCGTGGTCGTCGGCCGCCAGGACATCGCCTGGGAGCTGACCAACTCCGGCGTCGACGTCTCCGACTCTACCTCGGGAAGATCACCGGCAGCGGCTGCCGAGTACGACGGCGAGGTGGTCCCCTTCGAGACGCGCGGGAGACCATCAAGGTCGCCGGCGGCGAGTCCAAGAGATCGTCGTACGCGAGACCAACAGACGGCCCCCCTGCACTCCGACCGCGACGACGAGCTCGTGAAGGTCGGCAAGAAGGCCACCGTCGACACCGCCGCCCCCGACCGTGGCGACGGCTGCAGCGTCGCTGCGCTGGACCGCGCTGGACGCCGCGCACCACCATGGACGCCGTCTTCGCGATGGACCGGGCTAAGGACTGGGACGCCTTCCGCGAGGCCGCCGCCCTGTTCGACGTGCCCTCGCAGAACCTCGTCTACGCCGACGCGGAGCACATCGGCTACACGCTGCCCGGCAAGATCCCGGTGCGCGCGGAGGACCACGACGGTTCGGTCCCGGCACCGGGCTGGACCTCCGAGTACCGCTGGACCGGCGAGTACATCGACCCGGACGAGCTGCCGTACGAGTACGACCCGGAACGCGGCTACATCGTGACCGCCAACCAGGCCGTCGTCGACGCGGACGAGTACCCGTACACGCCTGACCACGGACTGGGGCTACGGCACCGCAGCCAACGGATCACCTCCTGATCGAGCAGAAGATCCAAGGACGGCGGCAAGATCTCCACCGACGACATGCGCCAGATGCAGCTGGACAGCAGCAGCGAGATAGCTTGCTACTCGTCCCCCAGCTGCTGAAGATCGACGTCGGGGACAAGGACGTCCGCGAGGCGCAGAAGCTGCTGGAGGACTGGGACTACACCAGGACGCCGACTCGGCGGCCGCCGCCTACTTCAACGCCGTGTGGCGCAACGTCCTCAAGCTCGCCTTCGGCAACAAGCTGCCCAAGGGCTGCGGGTCGAGGGCCAGTGCCTGTGGGTCGACCCGGTCAACACCACCGGACCCGCGGACGGGACCGAACAAGGTCCGCGAGTGCGGCCAGCGGGATGCCGACCAGGCGCAGCCGGACGGCGGCGACCGCTGGTTCGAGGTCGTCCGCACCCTGATGGACAAGCCCAAGAGCGACTGGTGGACGACGCCCGCCTCCGGCACCCGCAAGGGCGCCGACCACAACCGCGACGATCTCTTCAAGCAGGCCATAATCGACGCCCGCCTGGAGCTGACCGCCAAGCTCGGCGAAGGACATCGACACCTGGAACTGCGGGGCCGGCTGCACCGCCTGTTCCTGAAGAACCAGACCCTGGGCACCGAGGGCCCCGGCTTCCTGAAGTACGCCCTCAACGCGCCGGCCCGTGGAAGCTCAGCGGCGGCGAGGCGGCGGTCAACGCCTCCGGCTGGAACGCGGCCGGCGGCTACGGCGTGGTGTGGGTGCCGTCGATGCGGATGGTGGTCAACCTCGGCGACCTCGACAAGTCGCGGTGGATCAACCTCACCGGCGCCTCCGGACACGCCTACAGCGCCCACTACACGGATCAGACGGACAAGTGGGCCAAGGAAACTGCTGCCGTGGGCCTTCTCCAGGAGGCGGTCGACGACAGCACGAGCGACACGCTGGTGCTGAAGCCGTAGCCGACGACTGACCCGAAGCGGCCCCTCCACGCGCGCGTGGAGGACCGGCTCGAACCTGCGCGCGTGCACCCGCGCACCCCCCGGACTCACGCGCGCGTGAACACTGCACACCCCCGACGGCGTAGCCACCGCGTCCACCGGCCGGTCGTGGGGCTCGGTGGGGACGTGCGCGACGACCTCCGAGTCGTACAGCAGGACCAGCAGCGCGGGACGCTGCCCGCCCGGTCCAGACGCGCGAGGACCCGGTCGTCACGACCCGCCGCCGCGCCCCAGCCGCGGGCCGCGCCCGTCGACCGCCAGACCCGGCAGCAGCACGACGTCGGCCTCCGTCACCGCCTCCGGCCCCAGGCGCCGGCCGGCGGGCTCGGACAGGGCCATCCGCCCGCCGTGCCGCACGACCGCGAGGAGTCCTCCCCGGCGTACTCACCCCAGTCCAGGTCGTTGTCCGGCAGCAGCGCCGGCCGGCAGGACGCGCACCCCGCGCGCGCAGCGCGATCCAGGAGCGTGAGGGTGCCCGGTTCGGCGCCCACGGAGACGTATGCCGCCCGGCGCGCGCCTGCGCCACCTCCGGCATCGCGAGCGCTCGTGCGGCCAGCAGGTCCGCCGCTTCTCGCACGTCATCGGCCGTCAGCCTGTTCCTCACCGCGAGGAACTCCGCCGCAACGTCCGCTTGTCAGGCTGGCCAATAGGTCCGATGTGACTCAAAGGTCGCTCCCGTACCTCGCTAATGCGCTCATATGAGCGCCAATGATCGGGTCCACAGATTCTCCCTATTGGCACCGGATATGGTGGCGCGCGCCGAGCTCAGTCCCACCCCAGGATCAACGAGGCTGTCATCCCCGCAGCCGGGCTCGGTACCCGGTTCCTGCCGGCCACCAAAGCCACTCCCAAGGAGATGCTGCCGGTCGTCGACAAGCCGGCGATCCAGTACGGTGGTCGAAGAGGCCGTGACCGCGGGCCTCGGCGACGTCCTCATGGTCACGGGCCGCAACAGCGCCCCTGGAGGACCACTTCGACCGCAACTACGAACTGGAGTCCGCCCTCCAGAAGAAGGGCGACGCGAGCCGGCTGGCCAAGGTCACAGAGTCCAGCGACCTCGCCATGATCCACTACGTTCGCCAGGGCGACCCCAAGGGCCTCGGCCACGCCGTGCTGTGCGCCGCCCCGCACGTCGGCAACGAGCCCTTCGCGGTTCTGCTCGGCGACGACCTGATCGACCCGCGCGACCCGCTGCTGCAGCGCATGATCGAGGTCCAGGAGCAGTACGGCGGCAGCGTCATCGCCCTCATGGAGGTCGCGCCCGAGCAGATCCACCTCTACGGCTGCGCGGCCGTGAGAGCACCGAGGACGGCGACGTCGTCAAGGTCGGCGGACTGGTCAAAGCCCGACGCGGCCGACGCCCCCTCCAACTACGCCATCATCGGCCGCTATGTGCTCGACCCCACATCTTCGACATACTCCGCAAGACCGAGCCCAGCCGCGCGCGGCAGATCCAGCTGACCGACGCCCTCCAGCAGCTCGCCGAGGACGAAGGTCGGCGGCCCGGTGCACGGCGTCGTCTTCAAGGGCCGCCGCTAGCATGGCTCGGCGACCGCGGCGACTATCTGCGTGCCATTGTCAGACTCGCGTGCGAACGTGAAGACCTGGGCCCGGACTTCCGGACCTGGCTTCGCAGTTACGTAGCCGAGGAGATGTAGGACGTTGAGCAGCACCGGCACCTGACACCGGCCACGACCACGCCCCCCGCGGACTTCGGTCCGGACCGGCTGTGGTCGGTGCAGGACCACCTGGACGACATCCTCACCACCGTCCGCCCCCTGGAACCCATCGAGCTGAACCTGCTCGACGCCCAGGCTGCGTCCTGGTCGACGACATCACGGTGCCGCTCTCCCTGCCGCCGTTCGACAACAGCTCCATGGACGGGTACGCGGTGCGGGTCGCCGATGTCGCGGGCGCGAGCGGGAGTTCCCCGCCCGCCCCTGGTCGTCGTCGGGGACGTCGCCGCCGGCCAGGCCGACCCGCCGTCCGTGGGCCCCGGCCAGGCCCGCCCCGCATCATGACGGGCGCCCCGCTGCCGCCCGGCGCCGAGACCGTCGTCCCCGTCGAGTGGACCGACGGCGGGCTCGGCGAGGGCCCGGTGGCCGGCATGCGCGCCCGCAGCCTGGCCCCCGAGGACGCCGAGGGCCAGGTCCACGTGTACCCTTTTTTTTTTTTTTTGCCCGGCCGAGGTACGCGCGCACGTCCGCGCGAAGGGCAGCGACGTCAAGTCGGGCGAGCCGCGCCCTGGAGGCCGGCACGGTCCTCGGCCCGCCGCAAATCGCGCTGCTCGCCGCGATCGGCCGGGGCAGGGTCCGCGTCCCGCCCGCGCCCCCGCGTGGTGGTGCTCTCGACCGGCAGCGAACTCGTCCAGCCCGACGAGGAACTGGCCCAGCGCCAGATCTACGACTCCAACAGCTTCGCCCTCACCGCGGCCGCCCGCGACGCCGGCGCCATCGCCTGCCGCGTGGGCGCCGTCGCCGACGACGCCGAGACCCTGCGGTCCACCATCGAGGACCAGTTGGTCCGCGCCGACCTGATGGTCACCACCGGCGGTGTGAGCGTCGGGGCGTACGGCGTGGTCAAGGAGGCGCTGGCGCACGTCGCCGACGAGGACGAGCCTGGCGCGGCGTGGACTTCCGCAAGCTCGCCAATGCGGCCCGGCAAGCCCCAGGGCTTCGGCTCCATCGGCCCCGACCACACCCCGCTGCTCGCCCTGCCCGGCAACCCGGTGTCGTCGTACGTCTCCTTCGAGTTGTTCGTCCGCCCCGCGATCCGCACCCTCATGGGCCTCGCCGACGTCCACCGCCCGACGACCACCGCGTCCCTGGCCGCGGGAAGGCGCTGACCTCGCCGAAGGGACGCCGGCAGTTCCTGCGCGGCAGTTACGCCGACGGATCGGTCACCCCGGTCGGCGGCTCGGGCGCCCACCTCGTGGCCGCCCTCGCGCACGCCGACGCGCTGATCGTCGTCCCCGAGGACACCGAGTCCGTCGAGCCCGGCGCCGACGTCGAGGTGGTCCTGCTCGGCTGACCCGGCCCGCTTGGCGGTACCGTGTCGCGCACAGCAGGCCCACGCGCCGCACCGCGCCGGGCCCGGACCGGGAGCGCCACACAAGCATGAGTACGCAGGACCGACCCCGCACCACGGCCAGGACGCGCACGACCCGCAGGACCGGCTCACGCACATCGACGAGGCGGGCGCCGCCCGGATGGTCGGCGACTGTCCGCCAAAGTGACCGCACGCACCGCGCGCGCGAGCGGACGCGTCCTTGGTCGCGCCCGTGTGGTCGAGCTGCTGCGCGGCGAGGGGTCCCCCAGGGGCGACGCCCTCGCCACCGCGCGCATCGCGGGCATCATGGGCGCCAAACGCACCCGGACCTGATCCCCTTGTGCCACCCGTGTCGGTCTCCGGTGTGAAACTGGACCTGTCGGTCGCGGACGACGCCGTGGAGATCACCGCCACGGTGCGCACGACGGATCGCACGGGTGTCGAGATGGAGGCGCTCACCGCGGTCTCCCGTCGCCGCGCTCACCGTGATCGACATGGTCAAGGCGGTCGACAAGGGAGCGGTCATCACGGACGTGCGCGTGGAGGAGAAGACGGGCGGCAAGTCGGGCGACTGGAGCCGGGCATGACACTGGACGGACCGATCGGGGGCGCCCTCCTCGCGCCGTACAGCGCCCTCGTGGTCACCGCCTCCGGCGGGCCGCCGCCGGGGTCTACGAGGACAAGGGCGGGCCGCTGATCGCCGAGGGCCTGCGCCGCTTCGGCTTCGCCGTCGACGGCCCGCAGGTCGTCCCCGACGGCGACCCCGTCGAGGCCGCCCTGCGAGCGGGCGCCGAGGCGGGCTACGACGTGGTCGTCACCACCGGCGGTACCGGCATCTCGCCCACCGACCGCACCCCCGAGGCGACCCGGGCGGTGATCGACTACGAGGTCCCCGGCATCGCGGAGGCCGTCCGGGCGTACGGCCGGGACAAGGTGCCGACCGGCGGTGCTCTCCCGGGGCCTGGCCGGAGTGGCGGGCGGCACGCTGATCGTCAACCTGCCGGGTTCCTCCGGCGGGGGTGAAGGACGGCCTCGCCGTGCTGGAGCCGCTGCTCACGCACGCTGTGGACCAGCTCCGCGGCGGCGACCACGCCAGACCCGCCAGTGGTGGGGGGTGCGAGCTGAACAGCCCATCCTGGCCCGCGGAGCTGGTGGACGGCGACATCGTCATCAGGCCGATGCAGGCTGCGCGACCAGCCAGGCCTGGCGGGAGGTCAACCGGCGCAACCGCGACTGGCTGCGACCGTGGGAGGCGACGATTCCGCCGCCGACGCCCGGCGGTCCGCTCACGCACCGGCCCACCTACACGCCAGATGGTGCGGCACCTGCGGTCCGAGGCCCACGCGGGCCGGATGCTGCCGTTCGTCATCGAGTACCAGGGGCGACTGGTCGGGCAGTTGACGGTGGCCGGCATCACCTGGGGCTCGATGTGCTCGGGCACGTCGGCTACTGCGGACGAGGCGGTGGCCGGCCGCGGGTGATGCCGACCGCCGTGGCGATGGTGGTGGACCACTGTTTCCGCACCGTCGGACTGCACCGTATGAGATCTGTATTCGCCCCGAGAACGCGCCCAGTCGCCGGGCCGTGGAGAAACTCGGATTTCGCGAGGAGGGTCCTCAGGCCGGCAATATCTCCGGCTACATCGACGGAGCCTGGCGCCGGCCCATCTCGCCTTCGAGGCCTCACCGCGGAGGAGGTCCCGGAGGGGGCTGCTGCGGCGCTGGCACCGGTCACGGGACCGGAGTACGCGGAAGACCGGTAATTGAATAAACGTTCGAAATTGACCAGGGTGCGACCGTCCGAACGGATAATTTCGCGACCCTGGTAGTCGGCTGATCGCATCGATCACAAAAAAGTTCGAAATATCAGCCAGATCGTGCGACACACCGGCTCCCCTGGCGGATGGCCTCAAGCAAACCCCTCTACCGTGTGAGGCGTGAGCAGCAGCGGCCTCATCTACGCAGTCATCGTCGGGGCCTGGGGCCGCGTACTTGGTGCCGATGTGCTCCGTAGGCAGGACGAGCTGAACGAGGCCCGTCCGACGGAACGCTTCAGCACCGCCATCCGGCTGCTGTCCGGACGGGCGGGCATGGAGCGCCGGTACGCCAAGGACCTGCGGTCGCGCTCCGCCGACGAGGCGGAGCTCTGACTCCGACGCCCCGGACGCTGCCACCGACTCGGTGGACGTCCGGGCCTTCTGCCGTGTCCAGAACGCGCCGGCACCCCCCGCCCCGACGCACGGCAGCAGCCCGCGCCCAGCCCGCGGAGCAGCTCAGACGGCGCGCCGGCCCGAACCGGCGCGCCAGGAGACCGGCGGACGTCCGCACGGTCCCAGACCCGAACAGCTCCTCCGACCCGGTGCGGCGGTGCGCGCGCAAGCGCGTGCCGCAGGCCCGGCGCGCGCCCGTCTCACCGGCGGCCGCCGGCCCGCGCCCGGCGTACCAAGGTCCTCGCGCGCCGTCGGCGCACGACGGTGATGCTGTTCCTGGCCTTCACCCTCGGCTCGGTCGTCGCTGCGGTCGGCGGACTCGCCTTCCTGTGGGCACCCGGAGTGCCCGCCGTGCTGCTCAGCGCCTACATCGCCTATCTGCGCTCGCAGGAACGCCACCGGTTCGGCTTCCACATGGACCGCCGCCAGGCAGAGGTCGACGCGCAGCGGCTGCGCGACGGCGACTGCCGCCCGCGCCGGCGCATGCCCGCCGACCCCGCCGGCCCCGTCGGCGACCCCGACGCCGAGGAGCCGGACGACTGACCCGAGGAGGAGCCCGACTCAGCCCGTCGGCGCTCGCCGCCGACCGGCGCGCGCTGGTGGAGCAGACCGACCACGCCGAGTGGGTCGACCAGCAGCGCGAACGGCAGCGGCGACCGCAGGGCGACAGCTGGGACCCGGTGCCCGTCCCCTGCCCACCTACGTCACCGCGCCGGTCGCCCCCGCGCCACGCCCGACGTGGACCTCGCGGCGCCGGACGCCCGAGCTCGGCACGCTCCAGCGCCGTCGCCGACCAGGAGGACACAGCGGCCGACCCCCAGCCGGACCGCACCCGGCGCTCCCACACCGAGGACCGGGGCGGAAACCCCGGCCGCAGCGGCGCCCGCCGCGCCGCGTCCGCCCGCCGGTCCCGGGAACGGGGCCGGACCCCGCCTTCGACCAGTACGAGGACGGAGACCGCCTCGCGCGGCCAACGAGTAGCTTCCCGCCGGGCCGCCTGCTCGCCGGTCGTAAGCGATTTTTGAGCAGGCCGGTCGGGGTGCTGTGCTTCACACGTCGCGAGGCCTGTGGCGCAGTCTGGCAGCGCACCCTGGTCTGCATCGAGGGGGTCTGGGGTTCAAATCCCCACAGGTCCACGCACATTGACGAAGGTCCCGTCCGATCATCACGATCGGGCGGGACCTTCGTCGTTTCCGAGGCGCGCCTGCAGGCGGCGCACCGGTAGGCACGTAGGGCCGAGATAAATCCGTGACCGGGCATTGTGCAACCTTCACCGTTACCAGCGGTCACCTCGTGCGCGGCGTCACCGCAGTGGCGCCGTCCTGTCGTCTGGGGAACGGAAGAGAAGCATGAGACGTAGCCCTGCGCGCCGTGGACTCGCGCGGCAGTGGCCCAAGTGGACCGTCGCGGGACTCGCCACGCTGGGCTGGCCGGAGTCGCACAGGCGGACGGCGGCCAGGCGCCGTGCCCTCGTCACCATCACCGGTCCGGACAAGGTGGACCTGGCGCTGGACGGGGGCCGAGGGCGAGCCGGGGGAGCCGCAGATCCGGCTGGGCATCACCGGGCCGGGGGAGTACGACCCGGACAGCGGCACGGACCCGGAGCCGGTCCCGAACAACGGCTACAGCGTCACCATCGACGCCACCGCGCCTCGCGGGCTTCGCCGAGGTCGACCTGCCGCAGTCGTGCGACGTGGACGGACTGACCGCCGTCTGCGACACGAGCAGCCTGTACCCCGGCGACTCCTACAACCCGAGCTGGAACATCCGCCTCGACCTCAAGGACACCGCCGAGGCCGGAGACTTCGGCAAGATACGGGTGACGGGCGCCGGCGAGGGCCTGGAGTTCAACGAGCACACCGTCGACGTGCTGGTCGGCGGGCCCGAGCTGCTGAAGAAGAAGCTCCCGGCCGAACCCGAGGACTTCGAGGCCGGCGACACCTACAGCGCCCCGCTCGGCTTCCGCAACGTCGGCAGCATGGCGGCCGACGGCGTGGTCCTGCGCTTCGGCGGCACGCGCGGCCTGTCCTTCCCCGACTCCGGTACGACAACTGCTCGTACGCGGAGGAGAACAAGAACGACCTGATCCGCTATCAGAAGGTCGCCCTGTGCACCTTCGAGGGCGAGTTCCCGGCTCGGCACCGCCTACGAACTGAGCGAGCCGGTCCGGGTGAAGACCGCGACTTCGCGCTCGGCGACATCTTCCACTACGGCTTCGACGCGGTCGGCGCCGAGGAGGCCGACGCGCTGCGGTCGGGCGCCGACTACCGGCAGGGTCCGGCAGACGCTCACCCTGAAGCCGGTCAAGGGCGGCCAGAACGGCGACTACACGAAGTACGCCGAGATCGACCTGCCCACGCAGAACAGCTACGACCTCGACCTCACCGGTGCGCGTCGACGGCGAGCAGGGCGAGACCGTCACGGTCGACATCGGCCTGAGCAACCACGGACCCGCCTGGATCGGGGCACTGCGCTCGGGCGGTGAGCCGCTGGGCTTCAGCGTGCGGATCCCCGAGGGCGCCAGCGTCGTGGACAGCCCCTGCCGTCCCATGAACGACGAGACCAAGTCCGAGTACCTCTGCTTCGCCGACACCCCGTTCCTCGAGGACGACCGGCGCACCTTCCCTTCCGGCTCCGCATCGACAAGGTCGTCGAGGGCGCCAAGGGCAAGATCGCCCTTCCCGAGTGGGACAACCCGTGGGAGGGCGACCCGTCCAACGACACCGGTTGGATCGTGCTCAACGGCACCGGCGACGAGGAGACGCCGGGCGACACCGGTGGCACCACGGGCGGCACCGACGGCGGCTCCACGGGCGGTTCCGCACCACCGGCGGCTCGGAGACCACGGGCGGCACCGGCACGACCGGCGGCTCCGCCTCCACCGGGGGCGCCACCGGCGGCACCGGCACGGGCGGCACCGGCTCCACCGAGGCACGACCGGCGGCCAGTCGCCGCAGGGCGGCCAGGACGGCCTGCTGGCCTCCACCGGCTCCACGGCACTGCTCGCCCTCGGCCGGCGCGGTGCTGGCCCCGCCGCGGGCGGCGTACTCTTCGCCGTCTCACGCCGCCGCAATGCAGCCGACACGGCCTGACGAGGGCTGATGGTCCGGCGCTATGGGACCTGCAGAGCCTTCGCGTAGCTAGAGGCTCTCCTCGTGGAAGCGGTAGAAGCCGAACTTCCTGCAGGGCTCGTAGCCGCTGGACGTGTACAGGGCCACCGCCTCCGGCTGCTTGGTGCCGGTCTCCAGCACCATGCGGGTCCGGCCCGCCGCACGGGCGTCCTCCTCCAGGGCGGCCAGGATGCGGCGGGCCAGCCCGCGCCCGCGCACCTGCTCGATCACGAACATCCGCTTCAGCTCGGCGTCCCCGTCGCGGTAGCCCTCGTCGTTGGTCTCCTGGCTGCGCCAGCCACCGGGGAGCGACCGGGACGTCGTTCTCGTCGTACGCGACCAGGTACAGGCCGTTCGGCGGCGCGAAGTCCGACGGGTCCAGGTGCGTGGCGTCGCCGCCGTCGCCGTAGCGGACGTCGTACTCGGCCTGTACCTCGTCGTTGAGCTTCACGGCGTCGGGGTGGTCGAAGGGGACCCGGCGTATGTTCATGCTACCTACCGTATATGGATGCGCTATCCGGAGCGGGACATCGTCCAGTGTGCCGGTATCGTGCCCTGGTGCTCACCGTGACCTCCGTAAACGTGAACGGTTCGCGCGCCGCCGCGAAGAAGAGCTTCGTGGGTGGCTCGCCGACACCTCCGCCGACGTGCTGTGCCTCCAGGAGGTACGGGCCGAGCCCCAGCAGCTGCCCGAACACGTCCGCACCCCCGACGGCTGGCGTCACGCACGCCCCCGCCGCCGCCAAGGGGCCGCGCCGGCGTCTCCCTCTACACCCGCCGCGAGCCCGACCGAGTCCAGGTCGGTTTCGGCTCGACGGAGTTCGACGCCGGCGGCCGGTACGTCGAGGGCCGACCTGCCCGGTGTGACGGTCGCCTCCTACCCTCCCCCCGGCGAGGTCGGCACCGAGCGCCAGGACGAGAAGGTCCGCTTCATGGGCGAGTTCCTCGCCTACCTCAAGGAACTGCGCGAACGCGCCGCCGCCGACGGCCGCGAGGTCGTCGTCTGCGGCGACTGGAACATCGCCCACCGCGAGGCCGACCTCAAGAACTGGCGCGCCAACAAGAAGAACTCCGGCTTTCCCTGCCGGAGGAGCGCGAGTGGCTGGGACGCGTCCTGGATCCGGCGGAGGGGCGGCTACGTCGACGTCGTACGCGCCCTGCACCCGGATGTCGAGGGGCCGTACTCGTGGTGGTCCCTACCGAGGGCGGGCCTTCGACCACGATTCCGGATGGCGCATCGACTACCACGTCGCCACCCCGGGGCTGGCCGCGAAGGCGGTCAAGGGTCACGTCGAGCGGGCCGCCACGCACGCCGAGCGCTGGTCCGACCACGCGCCGGTGACGGTCGTCTACGACCGCTAGACCCCCGTCAGTCCTCTCCGCCTTCTCTGCCCTGCTTCCGTATCCGCCGGTCCAGCGCCAGGGAGAGTTCCGCCTCGATGACGCTGCGGGCGAGGGGCGCAGGCGGTGGAGTTCCTCCTCGGGGGCGTGGCGCAGTATCAGGTTGGCGAAGAGGTCGGCCAGGGCGTCGGCGTGTTCGCGGGACTCGGCGCCGGCCCGGAGGACTTCGCCCAGGGGGATGCCCTCGCGGACCAGGGCGGAGGAGACCTCCAGCAGGCGGTGGCTGATGTGGACACGAGTTCGTCGCCGTCGGTGCCGAGGTAGCCGAGGTCCATCGCGGCGGCGAGGTTCTCCAGGGTGACTTCCCCCTCGAAGCGGGCGGCGAGTTCCTCGGGGGTGAGGCGGACCGGGGTCTCCTCGGTGGGTTCACCGAGGCCGAGGAGGTCGCCGACGTCGCGGCCGTGGTCGAAGGCGTCGGCGAGTTCCGCGATGCCGTTCAGGGTGTGGCCGCGCTCCAGGAGGGCCGCGATGGTGCGCAGGCGGGCCAGGTGGTGGTCGTCGTACCAGGCGATGCGGCCCTCGCGGCGGGGCGGGGGGATCAGTTTGCGTTCGCGGTAGAAGCGCAGGGTGCGCACCGTGATGCCGGCCAGCCGGGCCAGTTCCGCCATGCGGTATTCGCGCTTCTCGGTCACGCCCCGACCTTAAGTCGCGGACCAGGTAATCCCTTCTCCGCTCCAACCCCTACCCATCAGTACGGTGCTGCTCTATCCTCTCATTGCGCCAGTGTTCACTGGCAGAGTTCTCCAGGGTGACGCGTGGAGGCTTCGGATGGCCGAGCAACGAGCAGGTTCAAGAACACGTGCGGGTGGCGGTGATCGGGTCCGGCCGGCGCGGCTAAAGCCGCCGTGCGGGCTGCGGCGCGAGGGGATCACGGACTTCGTGGTGCTGGAGCGGGCCCTCGAGCGTCGGCGGCACATGGCGGGACAACAGCCGCCCCGGGTGCGCCTGTGACGTCCGTCCCACCCGTACTCCTTCTCCTTCGCGCCCAACCCCGAGTGGCCGCGCACCCTCTCCGGGCAGGAGCACATCCGCGCCTACCGGGAAGCACGGTGACCGACACCTTCGGGCTGCAGCCCCCACCTCCGCTTCGACTCGGAGGTGAAGCGGATGGCGTGGGACCGCGAGAGCAACTGCGGTGGGAGATCGAGACCGTGAGCGGGAGTCTCACCGCCGATGTCGTCGTGTCCGCGACCGGGCCGCTGTCCGGACCCCAAGGTGCCGGACATCCCGGGTCTTGACTTCCTCCCCCGGCAAGGTCTTCCACCCGGCCCGCTGGGACCACGACTACGACCTCACCGGCAAGCGGGTCGCCATGATCGGCACCGGCGCGTCCGCGATCCAGATCGTGCCGTCCATCCAGCCGAAGGCCGGCCGCCTCACCCTCTTCCAGCGCACCCCCGGCCTGGGTGATGCCCCGAATGGACCGGCCGATCGGCGGCGCCGAGCGCGCCCTGCACCGGGCGCTGCCCGTCACCACCCAAGCCGCGCGCCAGCGGCTGCTGTGGGGCATCCGGGGAACTCCAGGTGCAGGCCTTCACCAAGCACCCGAACGAGCTGGGCTTCGTCGAGCAGATCGCCAAGCGCAACATGGGCGCCGCCATCAAGGACCCGGCCCTGCGCGCCAACCACTCCCCCGATTACCGCATCGGCTGCAAGCGGATCCTGCTGTCGAGTACGTACTATCCGGCGCTCGCCAAGCCGAACGTGGACGTCGTCGCCGGCGGGCTGAGCGAGGTGCGCGGCTCGACCCCCGTCGCCGCCGACGGCACCGAGGCCGAGGCGGACGCGATCATCTTCGGCACCGGTTTCCACGTCACCGACATGCCCATCGCCGAGCGCGTCGTGGGCGCGGACGGGCGAACCCTCGCCGAGACCTGGAAGGGGGGCGGCATGGAGGCGTTGCGCGGTGCCTCGGCGGCCGGCTTCCCAACTTCATGACGGTCATCGGGCCCAACACCAGCCTCGGGAACTCGTCGATGATCCTGATGATCGAGTCGCAGTTGAACTACATGGCCGACTACCTGCGGCAGATCAACGTGCTCGGCGGCCGGTGGCCCTCGACGCCCGGCCCGCCGCCGTGCGGAACTGGAACCACCGGGTGCAGGAGCGCATGAAGCGCACGGTGTGGAACACCGGCGGCTGCACCAGCTGGTACCTGGACGCGAGCGGCTCGCAACACCCACCGTCTGGCTCGGCACGACCGCCGAGTTCCGGCGCGCGACGCGGCGCGTGGACCTCGCGGAGTACGAGGTGCTGCGCCCGGCCGTCGCCGAGGCGGCACCGAGCGCGGCCGCGGACGCAGCGCAGGCCGCGGACGCCGAGGCGGCCCCCGGCGCGGACGCGACCGCGGAGGTGGGCGCGTGAGCCGCCTGCTGCACCGTCGCCGCCGGGCCGTACGCGCCGCCCGCCCCCGCCCGCGAGCTGACCGTCACCGCCGCCGACGGCGCCCGGATACACGTCGAGGTGCACGGCCCCGAGGACGCCTCCGCGGTCGTCCTCGCGCACGGGTGGGCCTGCTCGACCGCCTTCTGGGCGGCGCAGGTCCGTGCGCTGGCCGCCGACCACCGGGTCGTCGTGTACGACCAGCGCGGCCACGGCCGCAGTCCGGCGAACCCGGCGTGCGGCACCGAGGCCCTCGCCGACGACCTCGGAAGCCGTCCTCACGGCCACGCTCGCACCGGGCGAACAGGCCGTGATCGCCGGGCACTCCATGGGCGGGATGACGGTGATGGCGGCCGCGGCTCCGGCCGGCGGTGCGCGCGCACGCGGCGGCCGTCCTGCAATGCCAGCACGGGCAGTTCGCGGCTGGTGGCCTCCTCGACCGTGGTGCCGCTCGGGAGGCCGGGTGCGCACCTGGCTGACCCGGCGGATCCTCGGCTCCCGGGCGCCGCTGGGGCCGGTCACGCCCTCGCGCGCAGGATCCTCAAGTACGGGACGATGGGCCCCGGTTCGGCCCCGCACATGGTCGACGCCCGTGCCCGCACATGTGCACGCCTGTCCGCGCAAGGTACGGCACGCCTGGTCGGAGGTGCTGGACCTGCTCGACCTCGACCACGGGGTGCGGGAGTTGACGATGCCGGTGGAGGTGGTCGTCGGCACGGCCGACCGGCTGACCCCCGCCCGTGCACGCCCGCTCACTGGCCGCCGCGCTGCTCCACTGCGTGGGCCTGACGGAGCTTCCGGGGCTCGGCCACCGACGCCGGTGGAGGCACCGGAGCTGGTCACCGGAAGATACGCGCCCTCGCCGCCACCCACATACCCACCGCACGCAGTGAGCGTGCCGTATACGCCGAGGAGAGCGCATGAGCAGGGTGAGCCCGGAAGGCGGGTCGCCGTCGTCCGGAGCCGCGCGGGGCGGGGGAGCTGCTGGCCCGCAAGCCGTCCGCGCGCGGGGTGAAGGTGGCCCTGGTCGGTCTGGGAGCCGGACGAGCTCGAAGCAGGTCTCGGCCCGGCTGCACAGCTGAGAGCGAGCACTGGCACGCCGACGTCACCGACCACGAGGCGATGGCCCGGGTCGCGGGCGAGGTCCAGGAACGGTTCGGCAGGATCGACATCGTCGTCGCCAACGCGGGCGTCGCCACCGGCGGGCCCCTTCGTCGACTCCGACCCGGAGTCCCTGGCGGCGGGTCGTCGAGGTCAACCTGATCGGCTCGGCGGTCACGGCGCGAGCCTTCCTGCCGGCGCTGCTGGAGAGCCGTGGCTACCTGCTCCAGATCGCGTCCCTCGCCGCCATCACCCCCAGCGCCGATGATGAGCGCCTACTGCGCCTCCAAGTCCGGTGTCGAGGCGTACGCGCACTGTCTGCGCGGCGAGGTCGGGCACCGGGGCGTGAAGGTCGGCGTCGGCTATCTGTCGTGGACCGACACCGGCATGGTGCGCGGCGCGGACCAGGACGACGTCATGCGCGAACTGCGCCAGCGGCTGCCCTGGCCGTCGAACAAGACCTATCCGCTGGGCCCGGCGGTCGACCGGCTCGTGGAGGGCATCGAGCGCCGCTCGGCCCACGTCTACGGGCAGTGGTGGCTGCGCGGCATGCAGGGGTGCGCGGCTACCTGCCGGCCGTCATCGGCACCGTCGGACAGCGCGAGATGCGGCGCTTCGGGGACCGGCTCGACAGTGTGCGCACGGGCCTGGTCGGTGCGGGCGGAGCGGCCGACGAACAGCGTCCGACCAGCAGGACTACGGTCCGTAAGTGATCGACATGCGCACGGTCACGGCCCATGTGAATCTGATCGAGCCAGGCCGATCCGGCCGGGCCCGAACATCACAGGAGTGAACCCACATGGGTATGAAGGACCAGTTCCAGGACAAGGCCAGAGCGCATGCAGCAGCAGGGCAAGCAGCGGGCCGACCAGGCCAGGGAGCAGTTCCCGAACCGCGACCGCCGTCGTGACGAGGACGAGATGGACCCGTCGCGCCGCCGGGACGCGGAGGAGCGCGAGCCCCGCCACGCGCCGCCGTGACGCGGACGAGCGGTTCGAGGAGAGCTACGACGCCTGACGCGCCGCCGCTGAGTCGAAGGGGGCGCCCACCGCACACGCGGAGGCGCCCTTTCGCCTGCCCCGGGCTCGCTCCCGGGTCACCCCCGGGGCGGCAGCGGCGGCCGCGACCGGTCGGGCACGTCGTCGTAACCGGGCGGCGTGGCGGGCGGGTTGGTCTCCAGCAGCTCCGGTGCCAGCCGGACCGCCCCCGTCCAGTACCGGGTAGCGGCCCTCCGGCCCAGTCCAGTGGTGTGCGCAGCGCCTCGACGTCGGGGGCGACGCCGTAGTTCTCCACGGACCAGCCGTACGCGTCGAACCAGGCCGCGTTCATCGGCACCGTGATCACCGTGCCGTCGCCGAGGCGGTGCCGGCCGGTCATGCCGACCACGCCTCCCCAGGTGCGCTGCCCGACCACCGGGCCGAGGCGCAGCAGTTTGAACGCGGCCGTGATCATGTCGCCGTCGGAGGACGTCGCCTCGTCCGCGACCGCCACGACGGCCCGCGCGGGGCGTTGGAGGTGTACGACACCGGCTGCGCGTCCCGCGTCAGGTCCCAGCCGAGGATGGTGCGGGTCAGTTTCTCGATGACGAGTTCGCTGATGTGCCCGCCCGCGTTGCCGCGCACGTCCACGATCAGCGCGGGCCGGGACACCTCCATGCGCAGGTCGCGGTTGAACTGCGCCCAGCCGGAGCCGCCCATGTCGGGGATGTGCAGGTAGCCGCACCGTCCGCCGCTCAACTCCCGTACCACCTCGCGGCGTTTGGCCACCCAGTCCTGGTAGCGCAGCGGCCGTTCGTCGACGAGCGGTACGACGGCGACCCGGCGGGCCGGTCCAGGGCCGCCCTCGCCCGGCGTGAAGGTGAGCCTCCACCGTCGTACCGCCCGCTCCCGCCAGCAGCGGTACGGGCCCGCCACCGGATCCACCGGGCGGCCGTCCACGTGGGTCAGCGCCGCCCCTCGCGGATGCCGGTGCCGGCCAGCGGGGAGCGGGCCTTGGAGTCGGAGGAGTCGCCGGGCAGGGGATGCGCTTGACCACCCAGTAGCCGTCCCGGCACACGAAGTTGGCGCCGAGCAGGCCCTGCCAGCGCTGGTAGTGGGCTGGACCCTCGTTGCGCCGGGCGGCGGCGACGTACGGCGTGCGAGGTGCCGAGTTCACCGAGCACCTCGCGGAGCAGGTCGGCGAACTCGTCGGGGAGGCGACCCGTTCGAGCAGCGGCCGGTACTGGTCCAGCACCGCGTCCCAGTCGATGCCGCACATGCCGGGGTCCCAGGAAGTAGGCGCGGATCAGGCGGCCCGCCTCGTCGTACGCCTGGCGCCACTCGGCGGCCGGGTCGACCTCGTGCAGGATGCGGCGCAGGTCGATCCAGGTGGTCGAGTCGCCGTCGCCCATCTCGGTCGCCGGTACGGCGCGCAGGTCGCCCCTCGTCGAGCACGACCAGGCGGGTGCCGTCGCCGCTGACCCGGAACCAGTCGAGGTGGTCGACCAGTTCGGACTTCTTCGCCTTGGCGAGGTTGAAGTGCTCGAGGGTGGGCCGCCCGCTCGGGTCTGCCGGTTTGGCGAAGGTCTCGCCGAGCGCGCCGGAGATGGGCCAGCGCAGCCAGACCAGGCCGCCGCCCGCGACCGGGTGCAGCGGCCGAGTACTTGGACGCGGTGACCGGGAACGGGGTGACCTGGGTTCGCCAGCCCCTCCACCTCGACGGTCACCGCGCCGCCCTCGCCGGGCTCGTCCTCCAGCGGGTCCAGCCCCCCGGCGGCGGGACGGCCCTCCGGGTTCAGCGCGAAGGAGGAGGGGTCGCGGAGGACAGCGGTACCAGGTAGGGGCGGCAGCCCAGCGGGGAAGGACAGGTCGCCGGTGTGCACGTCGTACACCGGGTCGAAGCCGCGCCAGGACAGGAAGGCGAGATAGCGGCCGTCCCGGGTGAACACCGGGTTCTCGTCCTCGAAGCGGCCGTCGGTCACGTCGACGACGAGCGGGCCCTCCTGCGCGCTCTGTCCGTTCTGCCCTGTTGATCCGGGCCATCTTGATCCGGCGCAGCGAGCGTCCGATGCCCGGGTGCGACCAGGTGAGCCAGGTCCCGTCCGGGGAGAAGGCGAGGTCGTCACGGGGCCGTTGACGGACCGGATCAGCTCGGTGACGGTAGGCCTCCGGCGGAACCGGTGAGGCTGGGGGCGCCCACCGTGCCGCTGTCGGTGCCGCTGTCGCTGTCGCTGTCGCTGTCGGCGATGGTGCCGGTGCCGGTGCCGGTGCCAGGTGTCGGTGTCGGTGTCGGTGTCGGCCGACCGTGTCCGCCGCCTCCGCCGAACCCTCCGTGTCCCTCGCGTCCCCGGCGTCCCTCGCGTCACCGCGCCCAGCGCCCGGGCCACCTCCGCGTCCTCCTCCGAGACGTCGAGCAGCAGGAGCCGGCCGTCGTGCGAGGCGATGGCGAGTTGCGCTCGCCCGCCGGGTCCGAGACCAGCTCCAGGACCCGGCCCAGCCTCCCGGAGGCGAGCCGCCTGGGCGCGCGGCCCCCGGTCGCGCGCGGCAGGTGGGCGATCTCTGACGGGCGTCCTCGCCCTCCGCGTCCGTCACGTACGCGATCCGCCCGCTCTGCCCCGAGCATCTCCGGCAGCCGCACCCGTACCCCCGGAGTGTCGGCGAGGGTGCGGGCCGGGCCGTCACGGTGGGTGGAGCCAGAGAAGCTGCCCGCGTACGACGACGGCGCTCGCGCGGCCCGTCTCCGTCGACGGACACGCCGCCCACATGCTGCGCGGCGGGCACCTGGTACGTACGCCGTCCCGCGCGCGGCCCGCTCAGCCGGACGTCGAGCCGGCGCGGCACCGAGCCGGGCGCCAGGTCGTCGACGATCCACGGTAGTCGCCCGCGCACCGGTACACCACGCGGTCGCCGTCGCTCGCGGCGTGCCGGGCGTAGCAGGCGTCGTGGTCGGTGTGGCGGCGCAGGTCGGAGCCGTCATGGGCGCAGGAGTAGAGGTTGCCGACGCCCTCGTGGTCGGAGAGGAAGGCGATCCGGCCGCCGACGAACATGGGGGAGTGCAGATGGCCCTGGAGGTCGGGCAGGAGCCGTCGCCCGTGCAGCCAGAGCCGGCCGGTGGCGCCGCCCCGGTAGCGCTTCCAGGCGGCGGGTTCGTGCGGCGGGGTGCCGGTGAGCAGGAGCGTCCTGCGTTCCCCGTCCAGGTCGGCGGCCTGGATGTCGGTGACCGGCCCCCAGGGGAGCTTGCGGCCGGGGTCGCCGTCGGGGGGTGACCTTGTAGGCCCAGGTCAGATGGGAGAAGGGCTCGCCGTGCGAGGCGACGGCGAGGATGGCCGCGTGGCCGTCGGGCTCGGGCGGGGACCAGCCGCAGACCCGGGTGTCGAAGCCGCCCCAGTGGGTGAGCTGCCGTCCGGGACCTGCCGTCCACCGGCACGAGGTGGACCTCCGGCGACAGACTGCGCCAGCTGGTGTAGGCGATGTGGCGGCCGTCGGGCGAGAAGCGCGGGTGGCCGGCCTTGGTGCGGTCGACGGTGAGCCGCCAGGCACGGCCCGGACCGTCGAGGTTCGCGAGCCAGAGGTCGTCCTCGGCCACGAAGCACAGCTGGTCGCCACTCGAGGTGTGGAAGGCGCAGATAACTCACCCACCCCATGCTTTGCCCGGGGCCGGACCCCGGCAACTCGACCCGCGTTCCCGTCGGCACTTGCGGAGTAACCGACAACCTTGAATCCTCCCCCTCCCTAAAGGGGGAGGGGATTTCTGGCTCAGGCTGCCTCCTGGAGCAGCGCTCCAGGAGGTCTTGCGCCATCGGCGCCAGCCGGGTTGAGACCAGCCCGGACGAGCATGACGCGTGCGGAGTTCTTGTCCCGTGGGGACGCGGTTCCGCAGGCGGTGCAGGTGTAGGTGCGTTCACCCAGCGGCAGTGCGTGCTTGGCTCTCGCTCCGCACTGGGCGCAGTCCATCGTGGTGTACGCGGGATGGACCAGGCGGATGTCCCGCCCGTGCTTGCGTCCCATCTCGATCAGGGCGGCCTTGGTGGCGCCGATGGCGGCGTCCGCAGCCTTGCGAGCCATCGTGGACTTGGCCAGAAACTTCGGGCGGAAGTCCTCGACCGCGATGGCATCGTGGTCGAGGACGACCTTCTTCGCCCACTTGCGGCCGGTGTCAGCACGCTGTCTGGCGACCTTCTTGTGGTGCTTCGCCCGCCAGCCTCTTCGCCGCGTGGTAGCCCTTCGAGCCGGATGGCCCTTTTCGGTCTGCGGCGGGCCATCATCCGGTCGTACCGGGCCAGCTTCGCCCGGGCCTTCCCGCCGTGCCCGGGGTGCGGCAGGTCGTGGGCGTCGGACGTGGTGGTCGCGGTCTCCCGCACCCCCCAGTCGACACCGAGGACACGGCCGGTCTCAGCCAGCGGTTGGAGTTGGGCGGGGACGACGAACGAGCAGTACCAGTGTCCGAGGCTGTCCTGGCACACGCGCACCGAGGACGGCTCACCCGGCAGCTCCCGCGACCACATCACCGTCAGGACGACGTCGCCCGCCAGGTGCAGCCGGCCGTCCCTCAGCCGGAACCCGCGCTTCGTGTAGTTGAGGGTCGGCAGCGCATCACGCTTGGCCTTCCACTTCGGCATCCCGGCCCGGCGCGCCATGGGCAGGCGCGCTGTGATGTCCTTGTGCGCCTTGGCCCGGGAGCGGCCGAAGTCGCGGATGACCTGCTGCTGGGGAACCGAGGAGCCTTCCCGCAGCCACGGTGTACGGGCGCGGGACTCGGTCAGCATCCTGTCGAGCTGGGCCGGGCCGCACGTGGCCTTCTCGTCGGTGGACGTATTGCGCAGATGTACGGCCCTGGACTTGGCGACGCACTCGTTCCACACCCAACGGCACCGGTCCCACTCCGCCCCCAGCGCGGTGCGGGCAGCGGACGACACACGCAACCGGTACGTATACCGGGCATGACCGCCTCCCTCACCCGCCCCCACCTGCGCCATCCCGCCCCCTCCACGGCCCGGCCAGGACACTCTGCCGCCGCCCCGAACCCTGCGAAGGACCATACGTACGGCAGTCGCACGAACACCCCACGATCTCGCAGTCATCACCCCGACCGGCGACTATTGGCACACGCGTTCGGGCCATCGGAGCCGCCTCGCATGCATAGAGTGACCCAGAACACGAACGAAACCGTTTCGTTTCGCTAGGGGTGGGGTACCTTGGGTGTGTACGAAACGGTGTCGTTCAGACGGAGTGGACGGAGAGGGGTGAGCGAGATGACCGAAGCAGCCACCGCGCGCCGCAGTCGGATCACTCCCGAGCGCGAGGCCGAGCTGTACGAGGCCGTGCTCGACCTGCTCCGGGAAGTCGGCTACGACGCCCTCACCATGGACGCCGTGGCGGCCCGCACCCGGTCCAGCAAGGCGACGCTCTACCGCCAGTGGGGCGGGAAGCCCGAGCTGGTCGTCAAAGGCCATGCGGCACAACAAGCCCGGTGAGATCGGCGACGTCGACACCGGCTTGCTGCGCGGCGACCTGCACGCCCTGATGGCCCGCGAGGACGACTGCACCATGGCCCAGAACTCCGCGCTGATGCGCGGCGTGGCCATGGCGCTCCACCAGAACCCGGACCTGCGCCAAGCTTTCCGGGACCAACTCGTCGAACCGGAGATGGCGGAGTTCCGGCACCTGCTGCAACGCGCCGTCGACCGGGGCGAGATCAGAGCGGACTGCCCGGCACTGGACTTCCTCGTGCCCATGCTGGTCGGTGCTTTCGCCACCCGCACGCTGCTCGAGGACCAGCCACCGACCCGGGCTTTCCTCACCTCCTACATCGACGCCGTGATCCTCCCCGCCCTCGGCGTCCCCACCACCTGAGCAACACCGCCTGAGCCCCACCTGACGTAACCGCTCACGTCGTCGGGCCGATCCCCCTGCCCCGAAGTTCCCACGACCTGACCGGGAGTACGCCCTCGTGGCCACGTTCCTCTACAAACTCGGCCGGCTCGCCTTCCGCCGACGGCACTTCGTCGCCCTGATATGGGTGGCGCTGCTGACCCTCGCGGGGCGTCGGCGCGGCCAGTGCCCCGCCCGCCGGCACCACCTCCCCTTCTCCATCCCGGGCACCGAGGCCCAGAAGGCCTTCGACCTGCTCGAAGAGCGCTTCCCCGGCACCAGCGCCGACGGGGCGACCGCTCGCGTCGTCTTCAAGGCACCGTCCGGCGAGACGATGACGGACGCCGACAACAAGGCGACCGTCGAGAAGACGGTCGCCGACCTCGCCGACGGCTCCGAGGTCGCCTCGGTCGCCGACCCGTACACGGGCAACGCCGTCAGCAAGGACGGCACGATCGCCTACGCGTCCGTGAGGTACGACGTCTCCGGCATGGAGCTGGCGGACACCACCAAGGACGCCCCTGGAGGACGCCGCCCAGCAGGCGCGCGACGCCGGGCTGACCGTGGAGGTCGGCGGTGACGCGCTCCAGGCCGTCCCGCACACCGGCGCCACGGAGATCATCGGCATCGCGGTCGCCGCCGTCGTCCTCGTCATCACCTTCGGCTCGCTGGTCGCGGCCGGACTGCCCCTGCTCACGGCCCTGATCGGCGTCGGCATCGGCGTCTCGTCGATCACCGCCCTCGCAAGCGCACTCGAACTGGGCTCCACCACCTCCATCCTGGCGATGATGATCGGCCTCGCGGTCGGCATCGACTACGCCCTGTTCATCGTCTCCCGCTACCGCGCCGAACTCGCCGAGGGACGTGACCGCGAGGAGGCCGCGGGCCGGGCGGTCGGCACCGCCGGCTCGGCGGTCGTCTTCGCCGGCCTCACGGTCGTCATCGCCCTGGTCGGCCTCGCGGTCGTCAACATCCCGATGCTGACCAAGATGGGCATCGCGGCGGCCGGCACCGTCGCCATCGCGGTCCTGATCGCCCTCACGATGGTCCCCGCGCTGCTCGGCTACGCCGGCCGCAGGGTGAAGCCGACCGGTGCGAAGAGCAGGCTCCTGGGCGGCGCCGGCAAGAAGAACGACGCGGCGGCCGACGGCAAGCCCGCCAAGGCCAACCTGGGCACCCGCTGGGCGAGTTTCGTCGTCCGCCGCCCGCTGGCCGTCCTGCTCCCTCGGCGTCATCGGCCTCGACCGCCGCGATCCCCGCGGCCTCCCCTGGAACTGGGCCTGCCCGACGACGGCTCCCAGCCGACCTCCACGACCCAGCGCCGCGCGTACGACCTCCTGTCGGAGGGCTTCGGGCCGGCTTCAACGGCCCGCTGATGGTCGTCGTCGACGCGAAGGGCAGCGACGCCCTGAAGCAGGTGTTCACCGACGTCTCCGACGAGATCAAGGGCCTGGAGGACGTCGTGGCGGTCACCCCGCCCGCGCCCAACAAGGGGCGGCGACACCGCGACCATCACCGTGATCCCGGACTCCAAGCCGTCCTCCGTCCAGACCGAGGACCTGGTGCACGCCATCCGCGACGCGGGCGGCGACATCAAGGCCGACACCGGCGCGGAGACCCTGGTCACCGGCTCGACGGCGATGAACATCGACGTCAGCGAGAAGCTGAACGACGCGCTGCTGCCGTACCTGGTCCTGGTCGTCGGCCTGGCCTTCCTCCTCCTGATCGTGGTCTTCCGCTCGATCCTGGTCCCGCTGAAGGCGGCCCTCGGCTTCCTGCTCTCCGTCATGGCGGCGCTGGGCGCGGTCGTCGCGGTCTTCCAGTGGGGCTGGCTGTCCGGCCTGATGGGCGTGGAGGAGACCGGCCCGGTCATGTCGATGATGCCGATCTTCATGGTCGGCGTGGTCTTCGGCCTGGCGATGGACTACGAGGTCTTCCTGGTCACCCGCATGCGGGAGGCCTATGTGCACGGCGAGAAGCCCAACCAGGCGGTCGTCACCGGCTTCCGGCACGGAGCGAGGGTCGTCACGGCCGCGGCGGTCATCATGATGGCGGTCTTCGCGGGCTTCATCGGCTCCAGCGAGTCGATGGTCAAGATGATCGGCTTCGGCCTGGCGATCGCCGTCTTCTTCGACGCGTTCGTCGTCCGCATGGCCATCGTCCCGGCGGTCCTCGCGCTGCTCGGCAAGAAGGCCTGGTGGCTGCCGAAGTGGCTGGACCGCGCGCTGCCCAACGTGGACGTCGAGGGCGAGGGCCTGCGCACGGCCGAGGAGCGGGGTTCGGGCCCCGACGAGGACCGGGAGCTGGTACGCACCTGACGCGCCACCTCTGACAGGACGACAGACCAGCCGGTGAGGGCTCCGTGGGGACGGGGCTGCCCTCACCGGCTTCCTGTCGCGCGAGGACGCCCCAACCCGGTCGCCTGCCGGCTACACGTACCGCTACGGTGCCGTCCATGACGACGACCGACGACGCCTCCGCGACCCCCGCCGCCCACCCCCGATTCGCCGAAGCCCTGCGCGAACTCGGCCTCGGTGACCTGGCCGGACGGGCCCGCCGCTTCCCGAGGCCACCCGCACCGCCGCCGAGGCCGCCGCCGCGATCGGGTGCGAGCTGAGCCAGATCTGCAAGTCGCTCATCTTCGCCGCCGACGGCGTGCCCGTACTGGTCTCATGGACGGCGCCTCACGCGTCGACCTGGAGCGGGTCCGGGAGGAGCTCGGCGCCGGAAAGGTCACGCGGGCCAAGGCCGACGTCGTACGGGAGACCACCGGATACGCCATCGGCGGCGTGCCGCCCTTCGGGCACCGGAGCAGGACCCGGGTACTCGCCGACCGTTCCCTCCTCGCGCACGAGGTCGTCTGGGCCGCCGCCGGCACTCCGTACGCCGTCTTCCCGATGGAACCCAAGGAGCTCGTCGCCACCGCCGGCGCCACCCTCGTGGACGTGCGCGAGCGCTCCGAGTGACACCCCTGGTCACCGGCGCCGTCCTGCTCGCCGCGGTCACCCACGCGAGCTGGAACGCCATCGCCCACCGGATCACGGACAAGCTGACCGGCTTCGCGCTGATCTCGGGCGGCGGGATGCTCATCGGGCTCGCGCTGCTGCCGTTCACGGCGTTCCCGGCGGCCGGCGCGTGGCCGTACCTCCTCGTCTCCGCCGCGATCCACATCGCGTACTACGCCCTGCTGATGCGGTCCTTCCGGCTGGGCGACTTCGGCCAGGCCTACCCGATCGCCCGCGGCAGCGCACCGCTGCTGGTCACCGTCCTCGCCGCCGTCTTCGCGCACGAGGTGCCGGACGGCTGGGCGACCGGCGGCGTCCTGGTGTCCTGCGCGGGGCCGACCGGCGTCGCCCTGTGGGGGCTGCGCGGGCGCCGGCCCGACTGGGCGGCGATCGGCGCGGCCCTGGCGACCGGGGCGACCATCGCGGCGTACACGGTCGTCGACGGACTGGGCGTACGCGCCTCCGGGTCCTCCCTCGGGTACATCGCCTGGCTGATGGCGGTGCTGGGGACGGTCCTCCCGGCGTACTTCCTGTACCGCCACCGCGCCGGTGCCTGGGCGCTGCTGCGGCCGCACGCCGGTCTGGGGCTGCTCGGCGCGGTCCTGTCCGTCGCCGCGTACGCGCTGGTCCTGTGGGCGCAGACCCGCGCCGAACTCGCGCCGATCGCCGCCCTGCGCGAGTCCTCGATCCTGGTCGGCGCGGCGATAGGCGCCCTCTTCTTCAAGGAGCGTTCGGCGCAGCCCCCCGGATCGCGGCGGCGGGCCTCCTCGTCGTCGGGATCGGACTGATGCTGCACACGGGATAGTGCGCACGGCGGCTGCGAGGAGCACCCTGGAAGCAGGTGTTCCGGAGGTGATCGTCATGATGCACACAGTGCGGGATGAGCATGTCGAGCTGGAGTTCATGGAGGACGATCAGCACACGCGGGCGGTCGCGATAGGTGCAGCTCCCCGACGGCAGCGAGGTCGCGGCCACGGCCACGCCAGCCGCCACCGCGTCGACTCCCACCAGCCGAGGGTCGGCGAGGAGGTCGCGGGCGGCACGCGCTCTGGACGAGCTGGCGATGCAACTGCTCACCAAGGCGCACGACGAGATCGACGCGGCGTCGGGGAGGACCTCACACCCCATTACGTCTGAGCCGGTCCGCCCGAGCGACGCCCGCACCGCACGCACCAGTGCCTGCGCCCGCGGGTCCGCCGTCACGGTCTTGCGGAAGCCGTTGGTGACATACCCAAGGCGTGCCCGCCTCCGGGTCGGCGGCAAGCCGAGCGCGCCGCCGCGGCCCGGGTGGCCGAAGGAGCCGGGGAGAGGAACGGGGACGCGCTGCGGTGCAGCAGTAGCCAGGCCGAAGCGGGTGTTCACGACGAGGACCCGGTCCGGCCCGGCCGACTCCTCGGCGCGGGCCCGCCTCCCGCGTCGCCGGGTCGAAGAGCCGGGCGTGCGGCGTCACGCCGTCGACCTCGCCGATCAGCGCGGCGTAGAAGCGGGCCAGCCCGTCGGCCGTCGCGATGCCGTTGGTCGCGGGGAGGGCCGCCGCCCGGTACGCCGGGTCGTTCTGGTCCAGGGAACGGCGTGATCGCGGCGAAGGCGCGGCGGGTGAGGGAGTCCGGGTCCTGGTAGGCCTCGGTGACCGCGCGCTTGGGGCGCAGCCGCTGGGCCGCCGCCCGACGGTTCGGGGTCCTCGACGCCCGGCCCGCCCGACCCGGCCCGCCGCCTCCTCCGCGGCGGGCAGCCCCAGCCACAGGTCCAGGCCCAGCGGCCCGGCGATCTCGTCCGCGATCCACTCGCCGGTGCTCCGCCCGCCCGTCGCCCGGCGGACCAGTTCGTCGAGCAGCCAGCCGTACGTCAGCGCGTGGTAGCCGTGGTCGGTGCCGGGTTCCCAGACGGGTGCCTGGGCGGCGACGGCCTGCGGCCCGCGCAGCGGGTCGAGGCCTCGTCCGGGGTGAGCGGGCGGTCGAGGACCGGCAGCCCGGCTCCGGTGGTTGAGCACGTGCCGGACCAGCACCCGTCCTTGCCGTGCGCCTTGAACTGCGACCAGTACTCGCCCACCGGCGCGTCCAGGTCCAGCTCCCCGCGCTGGTGCAGCAGCAGCGGTACGGCGGCGGCGACGCCCTTCGTGGCGGAGCGCACGACCTGGGCGGTGCCCCGGCGCCACGGTTCGGTGCCGGCTGTGCCATCGACGTCCCTGGTGCCGCCCCACAGGTCGATGACCTTGCGCCCGTTCCGGTAGACGGCGACCGCCGCGCCCCGGTCCCCGAGCGCCGTGAAGTTCCGTGCGAACGCGTCCCTGACCGGCTCGAAGCCCTCGGCCACTGTGCCGTGCACGTCCATGTCCGCGTTCACTTCTCCACCCGTCCCTTCGGATCGCCTGCGACAGTGGGTGCAACCGCCGCCGGCCCCCTGCGATTCCTCACCCGCTCGCCGACACCGACCGCGGGTCGAAGCCGAAGGGCAGTTCCAGGCGGTGGGTGCGCATCAGCTCGTCGTCGGAGAGCAGGCCGGCGGTCGGGCCGTCCGCCGCGATCACGCCGTCGCTGAGAATCAGCGCGCGGGGCACAGCTCCAGGGCGTAGGGCAGGTCGTGGGTGACCATCAGGACCGTGACGTCCAGGAGCGCAGGATGTCGGCGAGTTCGCGGCGGGAGGCCGGGTCAGGTTGGACGAGGGCTCGTCCGGGACGAGGATCTCCGGCTCCATGGCGAGCACGGTCGCCACCGCCACCCGGCGTCGCTGGCCGAAGGAGGTGGTGCGGGGGCCGGTCCCTGAACTCCGCCATGCCGACCAGGGCGAGCGCCCGGTCCACGCAACGCTCCAGCTCCGCCCCCTTCATCCCGGCCGCCGCCGGTCCGAACGCCACGTCCTCGCGCACGGTCGGCATGAAGAGCTGGTCGTCGGGGTCCTGGAAGACGATGCCGACCCGGCGCCGGACCTCCCGCCATGTTCCGCTTGTCCACAGGCAGCCCGGCGACCGTGACCGTGCCGGTGCCGCCGGTCAGGATGCCGTTGAGGTGGAGGACGAGCGTCGTCTTGCCCGCGCCGTTCGGGCCGAGCAGCGCGACCCGCTCGCCGCGGGCGACGGAGAAGTCCACGCCGAAGAGGGGCCTGGTGCCCGTCGGGGTAGGCGACGGGGAGGGGCCAGCGCATACCACAGGAACGGCGTCCTAGCTAAGGCGCGGCACGCAGTGTCGTGGTGTCGCCGTGTGTCCGGTCGTGCAGTGGTCGCGTCTCATTCTCTATCGGGGTACGGGCCCCGAGGATTTCACTCGATGGGGTGGTGAGCGGGGAACGCGTGGTGGGGTGTCGTGCGGGTGTCTACGGTCGGTGATCGTGAAGCTAGTGGTGCAGGTCAGACTACTGCCGACGCCCGTGCAGGCGGCGGCTCTGGTGGCGACCCTGCGTGCCTGCAACGAGGCTGCCACCTGGGCGAGTGAGGTGGCCTTCGAACGCGGGGAGTTCAAGAACTTCGCCCTGCGCAAGTTCACTACGCGGAGGTGAAGTCGCGGTGGAGTCTGGGCGCACAGGCGGCCCAGCATGTGATCAAGAAGACCTGCGACGCGTACGCCACACTCAGGGCGAACCTGAAGGCGGGGCGTCTGGGCTGTCCCCGGATCGGCACGCTACCGCCAGGCCGCCGAGAAGCCTGTTGCCTTCCGGCCTGATGGTGCGCAGCCGTTCGACGACCGGATGCTCTCCTGGCAGCTCACGGAGCGGACGGTGTCGGTGTGGACCACCGGCGGACGAATGAAGAACGTGGTCTTCACCGCCTCGCCGGAGCAACTGGCTACGCTCGCGCTGCACCGCAAGGGCGAGTCCGACCTCGTCCACCGGGACGGCAAGTGGTTCCTCAACGCCACCTGCGAGGTCCCCCGAAGCGCCGCTGAACACGGTCCCGGCAGACTTCCTCGGTATCGACCTCGGTGTCGTGAACATCGCCACCACCAGCGACGGCGAGATTATGGCCGGACGTGCACTCAACCGGATCCGGGTCCGTGAGCGCAGCCTGCGTGCCAAGCTACAGAAGAAGAACACCCCATCCGCTAGGCGCAGGCTGAGGAAGCGCCGCCGCAAGGAGGCGCGGCGGGCCAGGGACATCAACCACAAGATCGCGAAACATGTGGTGGCGGAGGCAAAACGCACCGATCGCGGGATCGCCCTCGAAGACCTCACGGGCATCCGCGAACGGGTACGGCTTCGCAAGCCCCAACGGGCCACCCACTCCAGCTGGGCCTTCGCCCAGCTGGGCCAGTTCATCGCGTACAAGGCCCGCCGGGCGGGGGTGCTGGTGGCGTACGTCGATCCGGCGTATACCTCCCGCACCTGCGCCGAGGAGTGCGGCCACATCGACAGGGCGAACAGGGCCTCCCAGGCTCGGTTCGCGTGCCGGTCCCTGCGGATTCGTTGATCACGCCGACCGGAACGGCTCCCGCAACATTCGTGCTCGCTGCGCGGGAGTTGTGGCGACGCGGGGCCCCGTCAACGGCCCCCTGCCCCACCCCTGCAACGGGGAGCCGGGGCTGGACGCAAACGTGGCATCACTGCCAGTGATGTCCCGTTGTGCAAGCCCGGGACTTCAGTTACGGGCCGTTGACCATCTGCACCGCGAAGAAGCACGCCGCTCGCGCGAGAGGGGCCTCAAGCTCCCGGCGCGCGCAGCGTAGGCGAGGTAAAGGCTGATCTCACATGTGATATACGCCCCGAAGGGCGGCTGGTCCGGGAAATATGGGACATTGGAGAAGGGTGGACGCAGAGCTTTCGCACAGGTGGCACAGCGCAAGGGGCGATCCGATGTCCGTTGTCGAACAGTACGCACGAGCCCACGTTCTGACGGACGCGGACCTTCCCGACGAGGACGACGGCGGAGCGATACCCGTCGTGCTGCGCTACGACCCCGACCGCGACCCGCGGTCGGTGTGCGTCGGACTCGCCCGCGCGGGGCCGCGGTCCGGGCACCGGCTCCGAGAGTGGACCTTCGACCGGGCGCTGCTGGAACAGGGCCTGCGGGCCCCCGCCGGAAGCGGCGAGGTACGGGTGTGGCCGTGCGGGCGGGTGCAGGCGGTCGTCGAGTTCCACACCCCGCAGGGGTGCTCCGTGGTCCAGTTCGAGACCAAGGCGCTCATCCGGTTCCTGCGCCGGACCTACACGGCGGTGGCCCAGCCGGTGGCCCACTGAGCCACCGGCCGCGCGTGCTCGCGCCGAAGCCCGGCCGCGGTCTCAGCCCGCGCTCTTCAGCAGCGCCGCGACGATCGGGCCCGCCGACTCGCTGCCGTGGCCGCCCTGCTGGACCACGCCCGCCGCGGCCACGTCGCCCTTGTACGCGGTGAACCAGCCGTTGGGCTTCCCTGGCCGTCGACCTCCGCCGAGCCGGCTCTTCGCGCCCGCGTCACCGCCGACCCCGGCCATCGCCTCCCGGCGGTGCCCGCCGCCGCCGTGTAGGACATCAGCCGCGCAGCTGCGCCAGCGTCGACGACGACATCGTGCGGGAGGCCGTGGCGAGCTTGCGCCCGTCGACCGACTGGGGCGACCAGGTACGGCTGGTGGAAGCTGCCCGACTTCACGGTCGCCGACACGGACGCCATGTTCAGCGGGTTCATCCGCACCCCGCCCTGGCCGATGAGGAGGCGGCCATCGGGGCCGCGCTCTGCACCGGCACCGAGCCGTCGAAGGTGGGCACGCCGACCGACCAGTTGTTCATCGACAGGCCGAACACCTCCTTCGCCTGCTTGGTCAGGTCGTCGTTGGCCAGCTCGGGGGCCTGGCTGATGAAGGCGGTGTTGCAGGAACGGGCGAAGCTCGCCTTGAAGGTGCCGTCCTTGATCTCGAACTTGTCGTCGTTCTGGAACTTCCAGCCGCCGTAGCTGAAGTACTTCGGGCACGGGTGCTTCTTGTCCATCGACGCCAGGTTCTTCTCGATCAGCATCGAGGCGGTGATGACCTTCATCGTGGAGCCGGGAGCCAGCGAGCCCTGGAAGGCGGTGTTGAAGCCGTGCCCGCCGTTGGCGACCGCGAGGACCTCGCCCGTGGAGGCGCGCAGCAGGACCACCGACGCCCGCGCCTTGCCGGCCACCTGCTTCTCGGCGGCGGCCTGGAGGGCCGGGTCCAGGGTCGTCTTCACGGTGCCGGGCGTGCCCTCGCTCAGCTCCAGCAGCGTCTTGTCGGAGGCCTTCGCCGCCTTCGACTCCTTGCCGCGGACCACGCGCAGCTCGATGCCCGGGTGCCGCCGGCCTTCTCGCCGTACTTCTCGCGCAGGCCGTCCAGGACGGTGCCGAGCGACGGGTACTTCGCGGCGGTGATCTCCGCTCCGTCCCGGTCCAGCGCCTCGACCGGCGGGGCCCCGGCCTCGCCGGTGACCAGTTTGTCGCCGTCCTTCAGCTCCGGATGGACGACGGCGGCGTGCCAGTCGACGCGCGGCTCGCCGTCGCCGGCCCGGCGGACGACGGTCAGCGCGCTGTCGTACGCCAGTGGCTTCGCCGTCTTCTCGTACGCGACGGTGGCCTTCACGGCGAACGGGACCTTCTCCCCGGCCGGGGTGCCCGCGGTGAGTGTGACGTCCTTGACCCGGGCGTCCTTGGCGTAGCCGGTGAGCAGGGCCTTCGCGGCCTCGGCGTCGTCGGTCGCGGCGGCCGCCCCGGCGACGTCGCCCTTCTGCCAGGCGGTCAGGAACCGCTGGGCCGTCGAGGTGACCTCGGCCGCCGTGAGGGGGCCCGACTTCACCTCCTTCCCGGCCGGCGGACGTCGTCCGGGCGCCGTCCTCGGTGCCGGCCCCGCCGCCGTACATCGCGTAGGCGCCGAATCCGGCGCCGGCCACGACCACCGCGGCCACGCTGCCGATCACGGCGGGTTTCGTCCTCCGCCGCTCGCCCGCCGGCCCTTCTGCTGCCCACTGTGTCCCGTTCCTCCGCGGCGCCCGGATTCCCGGGGCCCTCGGTGCCTTCGTTGCCTCATGCTTCCAACGACGGCGACCACAGTAGGGGCACCCGCGCGTCCGGCCCCTCTCAGCCCTCCGCCCGCAGCACGTCCGCCACGATCGGGCCGGCCGCGTCGCCGCCGTGGCCGCCCTCCTCGGTCATGGCCGCCGCCGCGACGTCGTTGCGGAAGCCGGTGAACCAGCTGTTGGACGTGGTCTGCCCGTCGACCTCGGCCGACCCGGTCTTGGCGCCGATGTCGCCGCCGAGTCCGGACATGGCCGCGGCGCCGGTGCCCTGCGTGGCGGTGAGCCGCATCATCTGCTTGAGCTGGGCGGCCGTGCTCTGCGGCAGGCCCTTGGCGGTGGCCGGCTTCCGGTCGTCCAGCTCGAACGGGACCAGGTAGGGCTGGCGGAACTCGCCGGTGACGGCGGTCGCCGTCACGGACGCCATGTTCAGCGGGTTCATCTGGACCTGGCCCCGGCCGATGGCGTTGGCGGCGCGGTCCGGGCCGCTCACGGCGGGGACCTTTCCGTCGAGGAGGTGATGCCGGTCTGCCAGTTGTTCTGGCCGAGTCCGAACCGCTCCTCGGCCTCCGCCGTCAGCGAGGCGTCCGTGAGCGGGTCCTCGTCGATGAGCTTGATGAAGCCGGTGTTGCAGGACCGCATGAAGGTGTTGGCGAGGGTGGCGCTCGTGTCGGCCTTCATGCCGGTGAGGTTCTTGAAGGTCTGGCTCTGCCAGGTCGCCGTGTCGGGGCAGGGTGCCGGGTCGTTCATCGAGGTCACGCCGTTGTCGATGAGCATCGCCGCGGTGATGATTCTACATGGTGGAGCCGGGGGGCGACCTGTCCCTGGAAGGCCGCGTTGAAGCCGTCCGCGCGGTTGTTCGCCACGGCCAGCACCTCGCCGGTGCTCGGCTTGACCGCCACCACCGAGGACTCGCCGTACCGCTTCACCGCCTGCTCGGCCGCCGCCTGCACGCTCGCGCTGAGCGTGGTCTCCAGCTTGCCGGGCTCGCCCTCGGTCAGTGTCAGGAGCGACGTGTCGGCGGCCTCGGCGGCCGCGTGCCGGACCATCAGCTCGACACCGGGGTGCCGCCCGCCTTGTCGCCGTACTTCTGGCGCAGCGTGTCCAGGACCGGGCCGAGGGAGGGGTACTTCTCCTTCGTGAGCACGGTGCCGTCGCGGCCGACCGCCTGGATCTGAGGCGTCGACGACTCCTCGGTGACCAGGGTGTCGCCGTCCTTCAGCTGCGGATGGACGACGGACGGCTCCCAGTCGACCAGCGCGCGTCCGCTGGTCTCCCCGCGCACCACCGTCAGCTTGCTCTTGTACGTCAGCGGCTTGGTCGCGCCCTCGTACGACACCTTCGCCTGCACAGGGTGAACGGCACGGCGGTGCCGGTCGCCGTGCCGGGCGTGATCTCGACGTCGGTGATGCGCCGCCTCGCCGTAGGCGGTGAGCAGCGTCCCGGCGACCGTGGCGTTGTTCGTGTACGACGCCGCCGTGGTCGCGTCCCCTTCTCCCAGGCCGTGAAGAACTTCTCCGTGCGTCTCCCGACCTCGTCACCGCTCGGCGGCCCGCTCTTCTTCAGCCGTCCCCGTGGCTCCCGGAACCCCGCCGCCGTCCAGCGCCGACACGACGTTGTAGGCGCCGTACCCGGCCGCCCACCATCACGGCGAACACGCCGCCTATGACGGCGACCTTCACCCCCCTGCCCATCGGCAGTCCCCTCCCCGTTCCCGGATCCCCGTTCAGAGCTTCCGTCCGCCCTCTTGAACACGTTCAGAAGCAGTTGTGGGTTGCACTATGCTGCAGCGCGTGACCGGCGGGACGGATGTTTCCGTTTGTTGGCCGAATGGAGATACGGCGTCTTTGGGCCCGGACTCAAGAGCCAGGTATCGAGCCACATCCGCGACCGCCAGTCCTCCATCGGGATCGCCGTACCCGTGTAGATGGGCCAGAAGTAGATGAAGTTCCACGCGATCAGCAGCACCAGAACGCCCGCGCCCGTCGCCCCGCGACCGACGGGCGTCGCCGCAGCCCGGCCGGCCCACGATCGCCCCCAGCAGCATCGCCACCGCCAGGCACAGGAACGGCAGGAAGACGACGGCGTAGAAGAGGAAGATCGTCCGCTCCTGGTACAGGAACCAGGGCAGATAGCCGGCCGCGATGCCGCAGGGCGATGGCGCCCGCGCGCCAGTCGCGGCGGAAGACCCGCGCCACAGGACGTACAGCGGCGCAAGAGCAGCCCACCCCACCACAGCGCGGGGTGCCGAGCGCCCCGGACCTCGCGGGCGCACTTCTCACCCGCGTCGGCCGGGCAGCCCGTCCGAACCGGGCGCCGGCGACTCGTAGAGTAGGAGACCGGGCGGCCGAGGCCCGATCAACTCCAGGGGTTCGACTGGTAGGTGTGCGGCGAGGTGAGGTTGGTGTGGAACTCCAGCACCTGCGTCTCGCGGTACCACAGGAGCTGCGCCACCGGTCCGGGAAGAGCCAGGACCAGGAGCTGTTCTGCCGTCGGTCGCGGCCAGTCGCGGTAATAGCCGCTGCCGTCGGCGGGGAGAGGATCAGCCCGAAGCCAGGATGCCAGGACGTGCGTGGCGGGCGCGACCGGCACCGTCGACGGGAACGCCCAGCCCCGGTCGTACCTCAGCAGCACCGCCAGATGCGGCGGTGGGCGCCCGCGACCCGGCGGGTGCCGACGTCCCAGAGCACGGCCATCACACAGGAAGGCCGCCATGATGTACAGGCCGTTCCG
>JAKFGP010000026.1 GCA_021502835.1 Streptomyces thinghirensis | reverse complement strand
CGCTCCAGTAAAAAAGCCCTGATCAGCCGGGGGCGCCTCGACAAGGCCGGCATCGTCAGCGAGTTCAAGGCCGGCCTTCTTCGCGCGTCACCCCGCACCGAGGATCGCCATGGACGTCGTACGGATGGTGCTGGCCGGGCAGGTGCAGCGCGAGCTGGTCCGGGCTGTTCAACAGCACGGGCCGCGTTCGCCGTCGGCCTCACCGGCGAGGACGCGCACACCATCACCGCCCACCCGGCACCAGCCCGAGATCGACGGCGAGTTCGTCGGACATCGGAGACGGGTCGGTGAGATCACCGGAGATCGACACCGGCGCCATCGAGGCGCTGCTCTCGCCGACGGCCGCATCCCGGTCGTCTCGTCGATCGCCCGCTCCCCAGGACGACCACCTCATGTCTACAACGTCAATGCTGATACGGCGGCTGCGGCACTCCGCTGCGGCGCTCGACGCCGAGACTCTCCCATGGTCCTCACCGATCGTCGGAGTTTTTTTTTTTTTTTGTGGCCCTCTACGAGGACTGGCCGAACTCCGACGAGGTGATCAGCCGCCTACCGCGTCCCAGCTGGAGAAACTGCTGCCGGACCCTGTCCTCGGCATGGTGCCGAAGATGGAGGGCTGCCTGCACGCCGTACGCAACGGCGTCACCACCGCCCGCCTCGCGTCACCACTTGCCGGGTCCAGCACTCTCCGATCCCCGCTGGAGATCTTCACTGACGAGGGCACGGCATCGATAGGTGCGCGCCTGACGAGCAAGAGGAGCTGGATGACTAACCAGGAGCTGACCGCCCCGCCGGCAGGGCGCGCGCGCTTGGCGAACAACGGCATGGCACCCTCACGCCCGCCCCCGGTGCGCGGCGAGGGGCTCCCGGCTCCTGGACGCTGACGGCAAGTGCGTACCTCGACTTCGTCGGCGGCATCGCGGTCAACGCGCTCGGCCACGCCCACTCCGGCCGTGGTGGAGGGGGGCGGTGGGGGATTTGGCAGATCGCCTCCCCTCGGCCACGTTCTCCAACCTCTTTCGTCGCCGAACCGCCCGTCGCCCTCGCCGAACGGCTGCTGCTCCAGCGCTTCTCGGCCGCGATGGCAAGGTCTACTTCTGCAACTCCGGCGCGGGCGCCAACGAGGGCGCGCGTCTAAAGATCGGCCGGCTGACCGGGTGATCGCACATGGTCGCCACCGACGGCGGCTTCCACGGCCGCACCAGGGCGCGCTGGCCCTGACCGGCCAGCCCGGCAAGCGGGAACCGTTCCCGCCGCTGCCCGGCGACGTCACGCACGTACCGTACGGCGACCCGCAGGCGCTGGCCGCCGCGGTCACCGAGGAGACGGCCCCTGCGGATCATCGAGCCGATCCAGGGCGAGAACGGCGTCGTCGTCCCGCCCCCCGGCTACCTGAAGGCCGCCCCCGCGCCATCACCGCCGCCACCGGCGCGCTGCTCGTCCTGGACGAGGTGCAGACCGGTGTCGGCCGGACCGGGCACTGGTTCGAGTACACAGGCCCACGAGGGCGTCCTGCCGGACGTCGTCACCCTCGCCAAGGGCCTCGGCGGCGGACCGCCGCTGGCGCGCGACCGTCGCCTCGGCCGCGCGGCCGAGCTGCTCCAGCCCGGCCAGCACGGCACGACCTTCGGGGGGCAACCCGGTCGCCTGCGCCGCCGGACCGCCGTCCTCGACACCATCGCGGGACGAGGGACCGGCTGGACAACGTCAAGCGGCAGAGCGAGAAGCTGCGGGGCGGTGGAGGCGCTCGGCCATCCGCTCGTCGGCCACGTCCGGGGGGCGGGACTGCTCCCGGGTATCGTGCTCACCGGAGCCGCTCGCCGCCCAGGTGGGCAGCAGGCGGCTCAGGACGCCGGAATCCTGGTGAACGCGCCCGCACCCGATGTCGTACGGCTGATGCCCGCGCTGAACCTCGGCGACGACGTGGTGGACGCGTTCCCCGCGCTGCCCGGCATCCTGGACCAGGCCGCCGACGCGGCCCACGGGGACGGACGATCCGGAGAATGGGACGACGATGAGCCATGCGCAGGAGCACGAGCAGACGGCCGGGCCCGCCCTTCCGCAGACCTCGCACCGCACGCCACCGCCGGATCGTGGACATCCTCAACCGGCAGGCGGTGCGCTCGCAGAGCCAGCTGGCGAAGCTGCTCGCCGACGACGGGCTGACCGTCACGCAGGCGACGCTCCCCCGGGATCTGGACGAGCTGAACGCGGTGAAGATCCGCAACACCGACGGCGACCCATCTACGCGGTGCCCAGCGAGGGCGGGCTTCCGCACCCCGCGGGCCCCCGCTCGGGAGTCGGCGAAGGAGGAGCGGATGCGGCGGCCTCGGCGGAGCTGCTGATCTCCGCGGAGGCGTCCGCGAACCTCGTAGTCCTGCGGACTCTCGGGGGGGCGGCGCAGTTCCTCGCCTCGGCGATCGACCAGGCGGAGCTGCACGACATCCTGGGGACGATCGCGGGAGACGACACGCTGATGCTGATCAGCAGGGAGCCTGCGGCGCGGCAGGCGCTGGCGGACCATTTGCTGCGGTTGGCCCAGAACGGCCACCGAAGGGGCGGCGCGGGTGGATCGGCCGACTGCGGGCCGTCCGTGGCTGGTCGCGCAGTTCCCTCGCGCCCCTCCCCCCGCTGCGGGCAGTCGTGCCTCCCGCAGTGCCAGAACGGCCTGGGAGGTACCCCATAGGCGGCACGGGTGGGCGGTGGGGGCACCTCCCGCTCGAGCGGGAGCCGGAGAGTGGGGAGGCACCCCCGCCAACGCGGGCGAGTGACACCCGCGGTACCTCAGCCCAGCCACCCTGCCAGACCCCCGTGCACCGCACCTCGTCCCCCGCAGTCACCAACAGCCCCTCGACCCCCGTCCAGCGACTCCAGCCACCGGCAACCCCTCCCGCGACCCCATCGCGAACGCCGCCGTCGCCCAGCAGTCCGCCCACGTCAGCCGTGGCGCCACCACCGTCACCGCCACCAGGTCGGTCACCGCGGAGCGCCCGTGTGCGCGGATCGACGATGTGCGCACCCCGCTCCGCGCTTCCGGACGTCGCCACGGCCAGCTCGGCCGCCCCCGCCGCGAGAACACGGCCGCCAGCCCGCCCGGACGCAGCGGGTCCGACACCCCGACCCGCCACGGCCGCCCCGCCCCCGGCGTCCCGAGCAACTGCACGTCCCCGCCCCCGTTGACGCTGACGCCACTGCGCCCGCCGCCGCGACCCGCCGGGCGGCGCGCTCCACGGCCCAGCCCTTGACGATCCCGGTGGGGTCGAGACGGCCCTGGTACGACGTGCTGAACCAGCCGTCGCTCACCCGCTCCGCCTCCGCCGCCAGTTCCAGCACCCCGGCGACCTCGGGCGCGCACGCGTCGACGGTCAGTGCACCGCGCGCCAGCCGCGAGATCTGGCTGCCCTCCCGGTAGGTGCTGAACACCCGTCGACCCGGTGCAGCCCAGTCACCGCCTCGTCCAGCGCCGCGTGGACGGCCACGGGTTCTCGCCGCGGACGTCGAGGGAGAAGACGGTCCCCATCGTCTCCTCCACACGACGCACCGGGCGGCGGGAGCCTGTGCGGGTTCGGCCACGGCGTCAGCCACCGGCCTGGTCCAGTGCCGACTGCAGCGACCGCTTGTATCCGGCGCTGGTGTAGGGTGGCGCCGGAGACGGCGTCGATGTCGGCGCTGCCGGCGGCGACGGCGGCCTGGTCGAGTTTGGGGACGGCGTTGGCGGTGACCTGGTCGCTCTGCCCGCCCTTGGGTGCCTGGAGGGTCTCGGCGTCCGTGATCTTCCCGCCGCTGACGGTGACACGGACCTGCACGGGCCCGTACTGGGTCTGCGCGACGGCGCCGGTGAGCGTCTGAGTGCCCTGGGCGCCCCCGCCCGATCCGTCACCGCCTGATCCGTCATCGTCCGACCCCTCGCCGCCCGGACCCCCCGCCGTTCGAGCTCCCGTCCGGCGGACCCGGCGGCGGGCCGATCCTTGTCCAGCGCCGACTGCAGCGACTTCACGTATCCGGCGCTGGTGTAGGTGGCGCCGGAGACGGCGTCGATGTCGGCGCTGCCGGCGGCGACGGCGGCCTGGTTGAGCTTGGGGACGGCGTTGGCCGTGATCTGGTCGCTCTGTCCGCCCTGGGCGCCTGCACGGCCTCGGCGCCCGTGATCTTCCCGCCGTTCACGGTGAGCCGGACCTGCACGGGGCCGTACTGCGTACTCGCCGCGTCACCCGTGACCGTGCCGGCCCCCCGCGCCCCCCGGCCGCCCTGCGGCGACTGCGCGGCCACCGGCGGCGCCAAGCGCCGCCCGCCGCCGAGGCGGAGCCCGGTCGGACGCCGGTTTCAGCGACAGCAGCAGCACGATCCCGGACACGGTCGCGGCGCCGGCGAGCACGGCACGCCGAACGGGGTGGCTTTTCCTCATCTGTCCTGGACTCTGATGTCCGTCGCTCACATCTCGAACGACTCGTGGTGGATACGGCGGGCGGGGACCCCCGCGCCGCGCAGTGCCTCGTACACCGACTGGGCGAAGCCTGGCGGCCCGCACAGGAAGACGTCGTGGCGGTCGACGTCCGGGATCTTGCGGCTCAGGGTCTCCGCGCGAGATGTCGGGGCGCTCCCCGTCCGGGCTGTTCACCGCGTACATCAGCCGGGCCCCGCGCTCGTCGGCGATCCCGGCCAGCTCGTCCCACAGGGCCAGGTCCTGGGTGCTGTTGGCCTCGGTAGAGTAGGGTGATGTCGCCGGACGCGCCGGGCAGCGTCTCGAACAGCGCCCGCATCGGCGTGATCCCCACCCCGCCCGCCACCAGCAGCACCTTGCCGCGGCTGCGGCGCTGCGCGGTCAGGGCCCCGTACGGGCCCTCCGCCCACACCCGGGTGCCGGGCTCCAGCTCGCGCAGCCGGGCGCTGTGGTCGCCGATCGCCTTCACGGTGATCCGGAGCATGTCCGGGCGCGGCGCCGCCGACAGCGAGTACGGGTGCGAGCTGAACCGCATCCCCGGCGCCAGGAACCGCCAGCGGAAGAACTGCCCGGCCTCCGCGCCCATCCGGTGCAGCCGGCGCCCGCCGATCAGTACCGACACGATCCCGGGCGTCTCCTCGATCACCGCTTCGACGCGCATGCGGTGCCGCAGGTTGAGGCGGGAGGGGGTCAGGACGCGGTACCAGAGGACCAGCGCGGTCACCGTCCCGTACAGCGCGTACCAGACGGTCTTCGCGACCGGCTCGACGGCGAAGTCGTTGCCGGTGGTCAGCTGGTGCCAGAAGGTCAGGAACACCGCCACGTAGGTGAGCAGGTGCACGTGGTACCAGGCGTCGTACGGGATCCGGCGGCGGACCGGGCCGACGGACAGCAGTCCGATGAGGACCAGCAGTCCGGTGCCGATGGCCGCCTTGCCCATGTCCGGCAGCGCTGGTTCACGGAGCTGACCGTCTGCTGCACGATGTCGCCGAGGCCCTTGCCGGCCTGGGCGGCGTACCCCACATGATCAGGAAGACGTGGGCGAGGATCAGACAGAGCGTGTACCGGCCGGTCATGGCGTGCCAGCGGGCGACCCGGTCGGAGCCCACCCGCCGCTCCAGCGCCGGCACCGCGCCATCTGGAGCACCACCAGCGCCATCAGGTACCCGGCGAGCAGACCGGTGATCCGGCCCGCGTTGAGGATCATGCCGGTTGAGACATGGTGGGCGTGTTGCGCCACCACAGCCACAACACGCCCGCCGCGCCCGCCCACACGGCGAGCAGCAGGGGGACGGCGGGGGAGGCGGCGCGGACGGATGCGCCAGCATCGTCTGACGGCGGGCGGCACGGCTGCCGGCGAGCGTGGTGGTCACGGTTCTCCGTGGGACTTGGCCCTTGGCCCAGAGATACCGCGCCGCACCCCCGGAGCGTTCAGCCCGTGCCGGTACTGCCGCTCCCGTTCAGTAGCGCGTGATCGCCGTCGCCCCGCCCGAGGTGCCGATCGCGATGCGGCCGGTCCTCCGGGTCGGCCCACCGCAGGATGCGGCATCGCCTCCGCCGGCACCGACACGCAACCGGCCGTCGCTCGCCCGTTGACGTGCAGGAAGATGCCCGCGCCGCGTCCGCGCACCGGGCGGTGGTAGTTGAAGCCGACGACGAGGGCGTGCGCGTACTGCGCCGTGTAGGTGATCAGGTGCTCTGGCCTCGGCGGCGCGGCAGTCGGCGGGGCGTGGTTCGGTCCAGCGGTTGTAGGCACCGGAGGCGTTGTCCTGGCACCACCAGGGAGTCCTGGCGCACCGGGCGGTACCGGTACGCCGTCCCGCGCGGCGCCGGCCGGATGCCGAAGGCGTACGGCAGGTCGTACAGCCCGGTCGGGGTGGTGTTGGTGCCCTGTTCCCGCGTCGCCCCGTCGGCCAGCCCGTTGGCCCCGAAGCGGGCCGGCGCGGAACCGGCCTTCACCCACCGGCTGCCGCCCCTGCGGTCCCACCAGGTGACCCGGCCCTCGGTCGAGCCGGTCCGCGCGGGCGACCGCGGTGACTCAGCTGGTGCCGCCGCCGGTGTCCGCCATCCGGGCCGGCAGCGGCCGGTGAGCGGAGCCCGCCGGCGGGCGCGGCACCGAGCACGAGGAGGGAGGCGGAGACGAGGACGGCGACGACACCGGGGGCGCATGGGTCAGACGGTAGACGGAGGCAGCGGCAGCGGCAGCCCGGGAGGCCGTCCATGCTCGTCGCGATGTGCTCCTTCTTGGTGAAGTACGCGCTGAGCGACGCGTCGTCCTCGCGGGCGAACCGCTTGCCGTGCAGATCGCGGTCCTCCTCGTAGGCCATGAAGGGGACGGCGTAGCCGCAGGTGTCACGGACGAGGTCGGCGTGCACGATGATGATCGCGCGCAGTCCGTGCTCGGTGGTGTCGATGTCCGGGAAGTGGGCGAGCAGCTCCGGGAAGCGGGGGTCGTCGCGGAAGACCGGCTCGCCGCGGCCGTGCACCCGGACGATGTTCGGCGGCTCCTGGAAGGCGCACCACATCAGCGTGATCCGCCCGTTCTCGCGCAGGTGGGCGATGGTCTCGGCGTTGGAGCCCGCGAAGTCGAGGTAGGCCACGGTGAGTTCGTCGAGCACCGCGAAACTGGCCCGTGAGGCCCTTGGGGGACAGGCTGACCGTGCCGTCGCCGGCCAGGGGAGCGGTGGCGGTGAAGAAGAGGGGCTGTGCCTCGATGAAGGTGCGGAGTCTGCCGTCTATGCGCTCATAAGTCTTTCCCATGACTAACGATTATGGGTCCCCGTCGTGCGCCTGTCCGAGGAATCTCCGCTGGTCCCGTCATGCGGACGCGTTCTCCGCACACTTCCGGCGCGCCCGTGGCCGCCCCGGCCGGCGTTTCGCGGGGCGGCCACCGCGCCTGCGCGCGCTCGGGGAATACGGGAAGGCTGGTCCTCGTGTTCAGCCGGACCTCGCCAGATTGACGAATCATGCGGACCTCTGCATAATCATGCATGCCACCGGAGGTAACCGTGCGGAGGCGGTGGCATCACAACGGCCCAGAGGAGCGACCCGGGTGAGCAGCAACAACGGTGATGTCCGGCTCTGGGGGCGGCCGTTTCGCCGACGGTCCCGCCGAGGCGCTGGCGAAGCTGTCCCGCGTCCGTCCACTTCGACTGGCGGCTCGCGCCCTACGACATCGCCGGTTCGCGTGCCCACGCGCGCGTGCTGCACGCGGCGGGCCTGCTCACCGAGGACGAGCTGACCCGCATGACCGCCGGACTCGACCGGCTCGAGGCGGACGTCGCCGACGGCTCCTTCGTCGGCACCATCGCCGACGAGGACGCACACCGCCCTGGAGCGCGGCCTGCTGGAGCGGCTCGGCCCCGACCTCGGCGGCAAACTGCGTGCCGGGCGGTCCCGGCAACGACCAGGTGGCGACCCTCTTCCGCATGTACCTGCGTGACCACGCCCGGACCGTCGGCGGACTGATCGCCGACCTCCAGGACGCGCTGGTCGGCCCCGCCGAGGCCCACCCCGACGTGGCGATGCCCGGCCGCACCCACCTCCAGCACGCCCAGCCGGTGCTCTTCGCCCACCACGTCCTCTCGCCCACGTCCAGGCGCTGTCCCGGGACGCGGAGCGGCTGCGCCAGTGGGACGAGCGCACCGCCGTGTCGCCGTACGGCTCGGGCGCCCTGGCCGGTTCCCGCTCGGCCTGGTATCCGGAGGCGGTCGCGAAGGACCTCGGCTTCGAGCACGGCAGCGCCGGCAACTCCATCGACGGGACGGCCTCGCGACTTCGTCGCCGGGTTCGCCTTCATCACCGCGATGATCGGCGTGAACGTCTCCCGGATCGCCGAGGAGATCATCATCTGGAACACGAAGGAGTTCTCCTTCGTGACCCTGCACGACGCCTTCTCCACCGGCTCTTCGATCATGCCGCAGAAGAAGAACCCGGACATCGCCGAGCTGGCCCAGCGGCAAGTCCGGCCGTCTGATCGGCAACCTCACCGGCCTGATGGCCACCCTCAAGGCCCTCCCGCTCGCGTACAACCGCGACCTCCAGGAGGACAAGGAGCCCGTCTTCGACTCCATCGACCAGCTGGAGGTCCTGCTCCCCGCCTCACCGGCATGATGGCCACCCTCACCGTGCACCGCGAGCGCATGGAGGAGCCGGCCCCGGCCCGTTCTCGCTCGCCACCGACATCGCCGAGTGGCTGGTCAAGCAGGGCGTGCCGTTCCGCGTCGCGCACGAGGTGGCCGGGGGAGTGCGTGAAGGCCGCCGAGGCCGAGGGCAAGGAGCTGGACGAGCTGACCGACGAGCAGTTCGCCAAGATCTCCGCCCACCTGACCCCGAGGTGCGCACCGTCCTCAACGTCCCCGGCGCGCTCGCCTCCCGCAGCGGCCGCGCGGTACGGCCCCCAGCGCGGTCGCCGTCCAGCTCGCCGAGGTCAAGGCGGACGTGGCCGGCCAGCACCGCGGGCGAACGCCAAGTAGCAGCAGCCGGTGTGCTCGAGGGGCATCGCGGTTACGTTGGTCAACAGCTCAGCAGCCTCCACAGCTTCGGCAGCCGACCGAACGGAGCCCGTCGATGCCCTTCGCCCGCCTGGCCGCCGCCACGACCCCCACCTGCCACATCGGCCTGGGTCTCGCCGCCGTCGGCCGCCCCGGCTACATCAACCTCGGCCGCGACCGGGACCTGCGCGCCGCCCGACCGCAGCGTCGAGGCGATGCGCGAGCGCACTCATCGACGTCCTCGACGCCGCCTACGCGCAGGGGGTCCGGTACTTCGACGCGGCCCGCTCCTACGGGCGCTCGGAGGAGTTCCTCGCCGACTGGCTCCGGGAGCGTCCCGACGTGGACGACGTGGTCGTCGGCAGCAAGTGGGGTTACACCTACACGGCCGACTGGTCGGCCGAGGCCGAGCGGCACGAGGTCAAGTGACCACGGCGTGGCGACGTACGAGCGCCAGCGCGCCGGAGACCGACGCCCTGCTCGGCGACCGGCTCGACCTCTACCAGATCCATTGGCTGACCCCCGACAGTCCGGCCCTCACCGACAAGGAACTGCACGCGAAGCTGGCCGAGGCCGCCGCGCGGGGAGTCACCATCGGCTTTTCCACCAGCGGTCCCGCCCAGGCCGACGCGATCCGTGCCGCGCTCGCCGTGACCCGTCGACAGCAGACCCCTCTTCCGTACCTGTCCAGTCGACGTGCCACGTGCTGGACACCTCCGCCGGGCCCGCGCTGGCCGAGGCGCACGAGGCCGGGCTCACCGTGATCGTCAAGGAGGGCATGGCCAACGGCCGCCTCGCGGAGCCGCATGCGCCGGGGGCCCTGAAGGCCGTGGCGGAGGAGGCCGCCCTGGGCCGCGACGCGGTCGCCCTCGCGCTGATCCTGCGGCAGCCCTGGGCCGGCGTCGTCCTCTCCGGCGCCGCGACCGTGAACCAGCTCGGCCCAACCCGCACGCCGCCGCCGTCGATCTCGACGACGACCAGGTGGCGCGCCTCGGCGCGCTCGTCGAGGACCCGCACGCCTACTGGGAGCGGCGCGGGCAGCTGCCCTGGCACTGACTGTCCTCGCAAGGCCGTCTCGGTCGTGAGGTGAGTCACGCGCGCCCCGCATGAGACAAAGTTGTCTCACATGGTTTATCGTTGTCTCATGGCTGTTGACCGTGACCAGGTACTGCGCAGTGCCGCCGCCCTGCTGACCCGCAGAGCCACCGCGACCATGGACGAGGTCGCCAGGGCGGCCGGGCTGAGCCGGGCCACGCTGCACCGGCATTTCGCCGGACGCGACGCCCTGGTCCGGGCGCTGGAGTCCCTCGGCATCGCCGGAGCGAGGCCGCCCTGGACGCGGCCCGCCTCGACGACGGGCCGGCGGCCGACGCGGTGCGCCGGCTCGTGCGCGAGATCGAGCCCCGCCGCCGGCCTGCTCGCCTTCCTCTACACCGAGAACCAGCTTGTTCGAGGGCGAGGAGTAGAACGAGGGCTGGGCCCGCATCGACGCCCGGATGGCCGCGGTGTTCCGCCGCGGGCAGGAGAACGGGCGAGTTCTGCATCGACCTCACTCCCGCCTGGCTCACCGAGGCCCTCTACGGGCTGCTGGGCGCCTGCGCCTGGGCCGTGACCGAGGGCCGTGTGGCCCGCAACGACTTTCACCCACATGATCGTCGAGCTGCTGCTCGGCGGCGCACTTCGGAGAGAGTGAACCATGACCCGCACCCTGCAGTCGGCGCAGTCGAACGAGGCGGTGAAGCGCCCCGGCCGCTGGCTCGCGCTGTCCGTCCTCGTGCTGGCCGTGCTGCTGGTGGCCGTCGACGCGACCGTTCTCGGTCCGCGACCCCCTACATCAGTGAGGACCTCGCGCCCTCCGGCACCCAGCTGCTTCTGGATCGGCGACGTCTACTCCTTCGTCATCGCCGGCCTGCTGGTCTCCATGGGGAAGCCTCGGCGACCGCATCGGCCGCAAGCGCATCCTGCTCATCGGCGCCACGGCGTTCGGCGCGATCTCGGTCCTCAACGCCTACGCGTCCACGCCCGAGCTGATGATCGTCGCCCGGGCCCTGCTCGGCGTCGCGGGCGCCACCCTGATGCCCGCCACCCTCGCCCTGATCCGCAACCTCTTCCACGACCCGCGCTAACGCAGCCTCGCCGTGGGGCATGCGGGCGCCGCGCCCTCGGCCGGTGCGGCGGTCGGCCCGGTCGTCGGCGGTTTCCTGCTGGAGCACTTCTGGTGGGGCTCGGTCTTCCTCATCAACCTGCCCGTGATGGCCGTCCTGGTCGTCGTCGGCATCAAGCTGCTGCCCGAGTCCCGCAACCTGAACCCGGGCCCCTGGGACCTGCTCAGCGTCACCCTCTCGCTGGTCGGCATGGTCGGCGTCGTGTACGCCGTCAAGGAGGCCGCCGCGCACGGGTTCGCGTGGGCCACGCTCGCCGCGGGTCTGCTCGGCGCCGCCGCGCTCTACGGCTTCGTCCGCCGCCAGCTGACCATGCCGGTCCTGCTGCTCGACATGCGGCTGTTCCGGCAACCGCGGCGTCAGCGGCGCGGTCCTGGCCGACCTGCTGACCATCCTGGGCCTGTCGGGGCTGGTGTTCTTCCTCTCCCAGTACCTGCAACTCGTGCAGGGGCGGCGGCTGTTCGAGGCGGGCCTGGCCGAACTGCCCGCCGCCATCGGCGCGGTGGTGGCCGGCCTGATCGCCGGCCGTGCGGCCCGGCGCTTCTCGGTCCGTGCCGTGGTCTCCGGCGGACTCGCCGCCGTGGGTCTCGCGCTGGCCGCGCTGACCGTCGTCGGCCAGAACACCGGCTACCCGCTGCTCGGCGCGGTCCTGCTCGTCGTCGGCGGGCGCGGGCTTCTCGTTCACCGTCACCGCCGACGTGATCCTGTCCAGCGTGCCGGGCGAACAGGCGGGCGCCGCCTCGCGGCCCCCTGAGACGGCGTACGAACTCGGCGCCGCCCTCGGCATCGCGGTGCTGGGCTCCATCGTGACCGGCGTCTACCGCGACTTCACCGGCCCGGAGGGTACGCCGACCGCGGCTCACGAGTCGCTGGGCGGCGCGGTGGAGGCCGCCTCGGACCTCCCGCGCACACGGCCGAGGCCCTGCTGAACGCCGCCCGCCAGGCCTTCGTCGACGGCCTGACCCTCGCGGCGGGCGTAGGCGCGGCCGTCCTTCTGGCCGCCGCCGTGGCGTCATGGTTCCTGCTGCGTGGTCAGCGCCTTGAGGACGGGTGGAACACCCGTAGGGAGCCGGCCGGCTCAGCCGAGCGGGCCGAGCCGACCGAGCGGGCCGAGCGGACCCCACCCGGATGTGCTGCCCGATCCGGCGTGAGCCGGATGTGCCTCCCGATCCACCCGATCCACCCGATCCGCCTGACCCGGATGTGCCGCCCGAGCCAGACCAGCCCCCCGGGAGCCGGATCAGCCCCCGAGCTGGATCAGCCCCCCGAGCCGGATGAGCCGCCCGAGCCGCCCGAGTCGGCCGAGGAGGCCGGGGCGGGCCTCCGGTCGGCCGGGCCGGGTTGCGAGGGAAACCCCCGCCGGGAAAGTCGACTCTACCCGCCGCCCCCGGCCACCCGGCCGGTCTCAGCAACCGCCGGTACTCCGCCGGGTCTGCGCCCCGGAAGGCGGCCCGCAACCTGGCTGTCGGGCGCCGTCCCCGCAGCACGACGCCGTTGCACCGGTGCCGACGGCCATGGACTGGGCGGGCCGGAACGCGCGGACCGGCCTGAACACGGCGCCCCCGCAGGCGACGCGGCGCCCGCGCGCCCGCGACGCGGCGCCCGCGCAGGCGAACACGGCGCCCAGCCGGGCTACGCGGAGCGCCGGTCCGCGCGCCCCCCGGCACCCCGACGGCAGCCCCTCCGTCGCCGGCACTCCCGACGGCAGCCCCTCCGTCGCCGGGACGCCGCCAGAGCAATCACAACGCATGGACGGCGGGCCGCTCATCGAGCGGTCCGTCCGTCCGTTTCCGCACGCGCGCGGTCCTACGCCGCCTTCGCCTTGCTCGCGGTACACATGTCCACGTACTCCTGGCCGGACAGCCGCATGACCTCGGGTCACGGAGTCGGTCACGGCCCGCAGGACGTGGCGGTCGCGGTCCATCGCCCTCGTAGCGGGAGAACTCCATCGCCTCGCCGAAGCGCACCGTGACTTGCCCGGCCGGGGCAGGCCCGCGCCCCCCGGCTGGAGCTTGTCGGTGCCGATCACGGCGAACGGGACGACGGGGGCGCCGGTCATCAGGGTGAGCCGGGCGATGCCGGTGCGGCCGCGTAGAGGCGGGCCGTCGGGGGGAGCGGGTGCCCTCCGGGTAGATGGCGAAGACCTTGCCCTCGTCCAGCACGCGGCGGCCGGTCATCAGTGCCGCGACCCCGCCCCGGCCGCCGTCCCGGTCGACCGGGATCATGCCGACGCCGGTGAAGAACCAGGCCATCAGCCGTCCCTTGAAGCCTTGCCGGTGACGTACTGTCCTTGCCGATGAAGAAGACCTGCCGGTCGCACTTCAGGGGCATGATCACCGAGTCGATGAAGGTGAGATGGTTGCCGGCCAGGGATCACCGGACCGTCGCCGGGATGTCTCCACGCCCTCCACCTGTGGGCGGAACATCAGGCGCTGATCGGGCCGAGCACTGCCTTGATGAGCGCGAAAGCGGGACAACGGGTCCTCCGGTGTCGGGGGATGCGGTATGAGTCTGTGCAGGTGAGGACATTACTCGCGGCCGAGGGTGTCACGCACGTCGGGTCATCCGGGCGTTACCCAGTGTTGACGTGCGTTCACCTGCGGTGCAGGGTGTTGCGCGGCCGTAACGCCCACGCGAGGATGTGAGGCAGGTCGCGCCCACAGGGGAGGGGAACCGCGTGCCGATCCTCGCCGCACTCGCCGTGCTTCTGTGTCGTCATGGCCGCTGCCACCGTCCCTGGTCCTGCCGGGACCGGCGTCGTTGGTCCGGGGGTTCGGACACCGCCCGGATCGAAGCATCGGGCGACGAATGGACTGCGCGAGGGGCGCGCCGCTGGAGCCGTGCCGCCGACCCTTTCTCCGTGGCCACGGGCTCGTCCGGCACCGCCACGACGAACGCGGCCACTCGACCGCGTACTCCCACCCGGCCGCCCCGAAGCCGAAGCGGCATGTCAGGCAATCCCGCCCCACCGGTCCCTCCGCGCCCATGCGACATCCCCACGCACCCGCGTGTTTCGGCCACGGTCTCCCCGCTCGTCATGTACGCGCCCCTACCGATCGGCCCGCACTGACGGTCAACGGCAGGAGGGCCCTGATAGAACGCAGGAGTCGGACGAGCAGGCGGGCGGCACCGGACGGCGGGCGCTCCTCGGAGCGGCGGTGCTCGGCGCGGGCGGAGCCGTACTCGGCCTGTCCGGCACGGCGAGAGCCGCCGACGCCCGGCACGGCGGCGGACACGGCGGTCGCGGCGGCGGGTGAGGAGCCTGCCCGTCCCGACGGTCATCGGACACCGCGGCGCCAGCGGCTACCGGCCCGAGCACTACCTTCCGGCGCCTACGAACTGGCTCCTCGACATGGGCGCCGACATCGTCGAGGCCGGTGACCTGGTCCCCACCAGGGACGGTCACCCTCGTCCGCCGGCACGAGCCGGAGATCGGCGGCACCACGGACGTCGCCGACCACCCCGAGTTCGCCGACCGCAAGCGCACGAAAGCAGCTCGACGGCGTCCCCGTCACCGGCTGGTTCACCGAGGACTTCACGCTCGCCGAGCTCAAGACGCTCCGCGCCACCGAGCGCATCCCGGCCAACCGCCCGCACAACACCCTCTACGACGGCCGCTGGGAGATCCCCACCTTGAAGAGGTGCTCCGCTGGCAGAACGAGCAGACCCGCAAGCGTGGCAAGCAGGTCTGGATCTACCCCGAGCTCAAGCACCCCACCTAGTTCCGCAAGCTGGGCCTCGGTACCGAGGAGCGCCTCGCGCGGCTGCTGCGCAAGTACGGCAAGGACCGGAAGAACTCGCCCGTCATCATCCAGTCCTTCGAGCCCACCAGCATCCAGCGGATGAACAAGCTTGTCGGCAATCCCCTCGCCGTGCTCCTGTCCGGCGCGAACAGCCGCCCTGGGACTTCGTCGAGACCGGGCGACCCGCGCACCACGGCCGACCTTTATCACGCCGAAGGGCCTGAAGGAGATCGCCTCCTACGCACAGGGCATCGGCCCCACCCTGGACCTGATCATCCCGAAGGACTCCGCCGGCCGGCTCACCGAACCGACCACGCTGGTGCGCGACGCGCACCGCGCGGGCCTGATCCTGCACCCGTACACGATGCGCAACGAGAGCCCGTTCCTCCCCGCGGACCTCCGCGAGGGCAGCGACCTTGACGCCTACGGCGACGTCTTCGGCGCGTTCCGGACCTACTTCGCCACCGGCATCGACGGCGTCTTCACCGACCACTCCGGACACGGGCCTGCTGGCCCGCGAGGACTTCGCTGCAACAACTGAGCGACCGCCCCCGGTTGGGGTGACCTTCGGCCGTCCGGGCAACCTGCCGCCCGGGCGGCCGCGTCGACCCGCATATGACGCACGACCGGGCGACCTCCCGCGCCCCCTGCTCACCGCCGAGGCATCGGCCGAGGCATATAGCGTCGGGGCCGAGCCCGGCGACCTCGAACAGGCCGTCTGGCTGCGCGCTCCGCGGACCGCCTGGAGGTCGACGGCCCGCCCCCGCGACCCGCATCGCTGGCTGCGCAGCGCCGTCCGCATCGAGGCCTGGCTGCACCCGCCGTACGACCCGCGACTGAACGGCCCTACGAGACCGAACCCGCCGGCGGCGGCCGAGCACTTGAGCCCGAACAGCTCGCGCTCACCGCGCCAGGCACCGCGCCCTGCGCGACGCCGTGCGCCGGCTGCCCGGCCGCTGCCCCCGGCTGATGGACGCCCTGCTGTCGCCGAAGGACCTCACATACCGGGAGATCGCGGGGGAGTTGGGTATCTCACAAGGCAGTCTTGGCCCGAAACGTTCCCGATGTCTGGGATGTCTGCGCCGATTGCTGACGCCGGAGGTTGCGGCCCGCTGAGGACGGGGATAGGAGTGGGGGACCACAGGTGATCAGGTGAGCGGGGAGGCATGCACACATGGGCATGAGCGTGACCATCTCGGCGGCGACCGAGCAGGATGCCGAGCAGATCTTCCGGCTGCAGTACCTCTGCTTCCAGAGCGAGGCGGCGCTGTACGGCAACTACCGCATCGACCCGCTCGTCCAGACCCCTCGACTCCGTGCGCCAGGAGGTCGCCGACGACTGCGTCTTCGTCGCGCGGCTCGGCGACGAGGTCGTCGGCTCGGTGCACGGCCGGGTCACCGACGACGGGGCGGCGTCCATCGGCAAGCTGTGCGTCCATCCCCGGCTCCAGGGCCACGGCATCGGCGCCCGCCTGCTGCGCGCCGCCGAGTCCGCCCTCGCCGAGGAGCGCGGCGCCAAGCGCTTCCGCCTGCACACCGGGCACCGCAGCGAGAACAACCTGCGGCTGTACCGGCGGGTCGGTTACGAGACGGTGGGGACCGCGCAGGGCGCGGACGGCGTGCCCATGATCGTCCTGGAGAAGCCGGCCGAGGCGTACGCGACCACGGCCTGAAGGCGCCGACGGGATCCGGGCCCGGCCGCCGCTACGCGGTGCGGGCCCGGCGCAGCCAGTACACGGCCGACAGCGGCAGCAGCACGGGGATGAAGAGGTACCCCATCCCGTAGTCCGACCACACGGTCGCGTCGGCGAAGGCGGACGGCTCCACCAGCGTCCAGGTGCCGACCGTCAGGACGCCCACGAGCTCGGCGGCGCAGCACACCAGCGCCGCCTGCGGGCCGTCTCGCCGCCGCGCACCAGGGTGTACGTGATGAAACCGTAGACGACGCCCGCGACGGCCGACAGCGTGTAGGGCAGCGGCGCCCGGTCGAACTCGGTCGCGATCTGGTACGCGGACCGGGACACGGCGCCGACGACCATCACCCCGTACAGCCACACCAGCAGGATCCCGGGACCGCTGATCAACCGTTTCCGGTCCGTCTCGCCTGCGCGGCCACCATCTCAGCCTCCCCAGATGTCATACAGCCGCACCTCGAGGACGGCGAGGACGACACCGCCGGCGGCGACCGTCACCGAGCCCCAGCGGGTGCGCTCGGCCAGCGACATGAACCCCGCCGCCGGGACACACGCGAAGGCGCCCAGCAGATATGCCACGAAGATCGTCGTGCCCCTGGCCGGGCTCCTCGCCGCGCGCCAGCTGCACGATCCCGACCACGAGCTGGACCAGTGCCAGTACCGAGACCACGGCCATGCCGATGAAGTGCCAGTCCTTCGTCGGCTGGTCACGGTAGGCCGCCCAGCCGCACCAGGCGGCGAGCAGCAGCGCGGCGACGCCGGTCACCAGCGTCAGGACGTCAAGCATGGCAGCGACCCTATTACGGCCCAAAAGGCCCGCCGCCCCCGGCCCCGTCCGGCGGGGACCGGCCGAGCCGTAGGGTCGAAGATATGAAGATCCACGCCCAAGCCCTCCTGTTCGACAACGACGGAACCCTCGTCTCCTCCCTCGAGTCCGTACGCCGCTGCTGGACGCGGTGGGCCGGTGAGTACGGGATCACGGCGCAGGAGTTCGCGCGGGTCGAGCTGCACGGGCGGCCGGCCGCGGAGATAGCCGCCGACCTGCTGCCCGCAGGCCGGGTGCCGGAGGCCGTCGCGCGGATCGAGCAGCTCGAGGTCGAGGACGTACCGGGCGGGGGCGTGCACCTGCTGCCCGGTACCCGGGAGTTCCTCGACGCCCTGCCGGCCGACCGCTGGGCCGTCGTCACCTCGGCGACCCGCCGGCTCGCCGAGGCCCGGCTCGGCGCCGTCGGCATCCTGCCCAAGACACTCGTCGCCGCCGACGACATCACCCGCGGCAAGCCCGACCCCCGAGCCCTACCTGCTCGGTGCCCGCGCCCTGGGCGTCGACCCGGCCGCCTGCGTGGTCTTCGAGGACGCACCCGTCGGACTCCAGGCCGGCCGCGCCGCCGGCATGACCACCGTGGCATTGGCCACAACCCACCGCGCCGACGAACTCGACGCCGACCTGGTGGTCACCGACCTGTCGGCCTTGTCGGCACTGGTCACCGAGGCGGGAGTCGAGATCTCCGTCCGGGGCTGATCGGCGCTCCCGCGACCGGCCACCGTCCACCGCTGTCCAACATCCGGACAGCGGTGTCCGGTCAGGACCATGGGTCTGCTTTACTGATCGCATGAGCACGACGAGCGACCGCACCCCCTGCGACCGAGGCGACGATGACGCCCGGTGCTCGTTGTATGTGTCGAATGTGCGCCTTCTAGAGGGCCCCCGCACCACCTGAGCCTCGCGCCCCGAAGCGAGCGCCGGCTCGTACCCGCCACCGCGCCCCGCGCACGCGGCCGAGCCACGCCCCGCGCACACGTTTCTCCCCGGTTTCCCACGCCACCGCGCATCGCCACCGCGAGAACCGTGCCGCGTTCCGAAGGACCCCCAAGCACCCGAAGAACAACGCCCCGTGCCCGGCGCACACCACCGCGCCGCGCACTCGACAGTGACGGAAACCCACGTGATCACCACATCGGGCCTCACGAAGGTCTATCGTTCACGCGGGCCGCGAGGTCACCGCCCTGGACGGCGTCGACCTGCACGTCCGCGAGGGCGAGGTGTACGGCGTCATCGGCCAGTCCGGCGCCGGCAAGTCCTCGCTCATCCGCTGCGTCAACCTCCTGGAGCGCCCCACCGCCGGCACGGTCACCGTCGCCGGCCAGGACCTCACCGCGCTCGCCGGCGCGCGCCCCCGCGCCGGCAAGGAACTGCGGCAGGCGCGCAGCCGTATCGGCATGGTCTTCCAGCACTTCAACCTGCTCTCCTCCCGGACCGTGCAGGACAACGTCGAACTGCCGCTGGAGATCCTCGGCAAGTCCGGGAAGGAACGTTCCCGCAAGGCGCTGGAGCTGCTCGACCTCGTCGGTCTCGCCGACAAGGCGGGCGCCTACCCGGCCCAGCTCTCCGGCGGCCAGAAGCAGCGCGTCGGCATCGCCCGCGCCCTGGCCGGCGACCCCAAGGTCCTGCTCTCCGACGAGGCCACCAGCGCCCTCGACCCGGAGACCACCCGCTCCATCCTCCAGCTGCTGCGCGACCTGAACCGGCAACTCGGCCTGACGGTCCTGCTCATCACTCACGAGATGGATGTCGTCAAGAGCGTCTGCGACTCGGCAGCCCTCATGGACAGGGGCCGCGTCGTCGAGTCCGGCACGGTCGGCGAGCTGCTCGCCACCCCGGGCTCCGAGCTGGCCGCCGCCCTCTTCCCGGTCGGCGGCGACGCGTCCGGCGCCGACCGCACCGTCCTCGACGTCACCTTCCACGGCGAGGCCGCCACGCAGCCCGTCATCTCCCAGCTGTCCCGCACCTACAACATCGACATATCGATCCTCGGTGCCGCCATCGACACCGTCGGCGGCCTCCAGGTCGGCCGGATGCGGATCGAACTGCCCGGACGCTACGAGGACAACGTGGTGCCCGTCGGCTTCCTGCGCGAACAGGGCCTGCAGATCGACGTGGTGAGCGAGACGGACCAGGAGCCGTCCCTGCTGGTGAAGGAAGGTGCCAAGTGACCTGGTCCGAGATGCAGCCACTGCTGGAGCAGGCGTCCTGGGAGACCCTGATCATGGTCGGCTGGTCCACCCTGATCGCCGTGGTGGCCGGGCTCCCGCTCGGCGTGCTCCTCGTCCTCACCGACAAGGGCGGCCTGCTGCAGAACGTCCTGGTCAACAAGGTCATCGGCCAGATCGTGAACGTCGGCCGCTCGATGCCGTTCATCATCCTCATGGTCGCGCTGATGAGCTTCACCCGCTGGGTCACCGGCACGACCATCGGCAGCGAGGCCGCGATCGTGCCGCTCGCCATCGGCGGCATCCCCTTCTTCGCGCGGCTCGTCGAGACGGCCGTGCGCGAAGTCGACGGAGGGCTCGTCGAGGCCGTCCAGTCGATGGGCGGCAACAGCTGGACCATCGTCCGCAAGGTCCTGGTCCCCGAAGCGCTTCCGTCGCTGATCGCCAGCACCACCACCACGATCATCGCCCTCATCGGCTACTCGGCCATGGCCGGCACCGTCGGCGGCGGAGGTCTCGGCGACCTCGCCGTCCGCTACGGCTACCAGCGCTTCGAGACCGGGCTGATGTGGATCACCGTCGCGATCCTCGCCGTCGTCATCTCGCTCATCCAGTTCGCCGGCGACTACGCCGCCCGCACCCTGCACCGCCGCGGCGGACGCGGGGGCGCCGGGCCCAGGCTGCGGCTGCTCAGGACCGAGGAACCCGCGGCAGCCGACGTGAGCAAGGTCGCGTAACCGGCCGCTCCACTTCTTCACCGGACTCCCCGTCACCCGTGACGGGGTCGCACCACCTCATCAGGAAAGGCACTTTTCGTGCGTAACACCGCCAAGATCACCATCGCTGTCCTCGCCACCGGGGCGCTCACCCTCGGACTCTCCGCCTGCGGCTCGGGCAAGGACTCCGCCTCCGACACCTCCGGCCCGCTGATCGTCGCCGCGAGCCCCACCCCGCACGCCGAGATCCTGAACTACGTCAAGGACAACCTGGCGAAGGACGCGGGCCTCGACCTCGAGGTCAAGGAGTTCACCGACTACGTCACGCCGAACACGGCGACGGAGGACGGCTCGGTGGGGGCCAACTACTTCCAGACCCAGCCGTACCTCGACGACTTCAACAAGAAGAACGGCACTCACATCGTGTCCGTCGTCGACGTGCACCTGGAGCCCCCTCGGCCTCTACTCCCACAAGGTCGACAAGGCGGAGGGCCTGAAGAGCGGCGCGACCGTCGCCGTCCCGAACGACACCGTCAACGAGGGCCGCGCCCTGCAGCTGCTCGCGGCCAACGGGCTCATCACGCTCCAAGGACGGCGTCGGCACCTCGGCGACCCCTCGGACATCACCGAGAACCCGAAGAACCTCAAGTTCAAGGAGCTGGAGGCGGCCCAGGACCCCCGCTCCCTGGACGACGTGGACGCGGCCGTCGTCAACGGGAACTACGCCATCGAGGCCGACCTGAAGCCGGCCAAGGACTCCCTCCTGCTGGAGAGCGCCAAGGGGCAACCCCGAACAGCAACCTGCTCGCCGTCAAGGAGGGCCAGGAGGACGACCCGCGCGTGAAGAAGCTCGCGAAGCTCCTCAACTCGCCCGAGGTGAAGAAGTTCATCGCGGACAAGTACGCCGGCGCCGTCCTGCCCTCCTTCGATCGCACCGCCGGTCCCGCACGGGGTCCGCCGCGCACGGGGTCCGCTCCGCACCGGGGCGGACCCCGGTGGTGTGGTTGAGTGCTTTCATGCTGCATGCTGGGCAGTTTGAGTAGGCCCTGACGGTCACACAGGTTACGGAGCGGCGCATGACGAGCACCTTCCCCAACATCTCCATCAGCACGGAGCGGTTGGTGCTGCGCCCCCTCGACGAGGACGACGTCCCGGCCCTCGCCGCCATGATGAACGACGAGCAGGTCGCCGCCTGGACCCACGTCCCCCAGCCCTTCACCGAGCAGGCCGCAGGCACCTGGATCGGCGACCACGCCCCCGCCGAGCGCACATCCGGCCGGGGACTCGACCTCGCGGTCACCGAGTTCCTCACCCAGCGCCTGGTCGGCGTCATCCAGCTGGCCAAGACCAACTGGCACGTACGGTCCACCGAGCTGTCGTACATCGTCGCCCCCTGGGCCCGGGGCGAGGGCTACGCCTCCAGGCGGCGCTCGCCACCGCCCAATGGCTCTTCGGCGACCAGAAGTTCGAACGCGTCGAGCTGCGCACCGCCGCCGACAACACCGCCTCCCAGCAGGTCGCCCAGAAGATCGGCTGCATCAGCGAGGGCGTCCTGCGCAACGCCTGCATAGCCCGCGTCCGCACGGACGACGGTGTCTGGACGGAGGTCCGCACCGACTTCATCGTGTGGAGCCTGCTGCCGGAGGACCTTGAAGGCGCGGCCGGGTCACTGACCGACAACGACGGTTTCACCACCTTCACCGACTGGAACTGATCCACGGGGGCTCCGAGAGCGCCACGGCCCCGCCCCCCAGGCCGCACCGGGTACCCTCACGGGGCGCGCCGGCCAACGGTTCCGCGACCACGACCTGCGAAACCCTGGAGACTGACGACGATGGCCGACCGGGTCACGGTGATCGGATGGGACGGTTCGCCGCTGACCGCCGCGGCATCGTTCCGCACTGGGCGCCGCCACACTGGTGGCCGGTGCCGCCCACCACCTGGCACTTCCCGAGGTACCGCCCGCCGCCGAACGCATCCGCCTCGGCAGCGTCGCCCTCGCCGCCCGCCGCATCGCCGCCCACCGCGGAACGGCGGTCGTACTCGCCGACGGCGATCCCGGCTTCTTCGGCGTCGTACGCACTCTGCGCGCACCCGAGTTCGGCCTGGAGGTCGAAGTCGTCCCGGCCGTCTCCTCCGTGGCCGCCGCCTTCGCGCGCGCCGGAATGCCCTGGGACGACGCCCATGTGGTCGTCGCCCACCCCCACACCCTGCGGCGCGCGGTGAACGTATGCCGGGCCCACACCAAGGTCGCGGTCCTCACCTCCCCGGGCGCCGGCCCCGCCGAACTCGGCCTGCTGATGGAGGGAATCCACCGCACCTTCGTCATCTGCGAGGAACTCGGCACCGCGCGCGAACGGGTCACCGTCGTCACCTCCGACAAGGCCGCCGACCACACCTGGCGCGACCCGAACGTCGTCATCGTCGCCGGCGGAAGCGTCGGCCCCGGCACCGCGACCGACGGCACGGGCTGGGTCGCCGGCCGCGACCCCGCCGCCGGCCCGCGCGGCTGGGCCCTGCCCGCCGAGGCGTACGCCGGCGAACTCGGCGAGGGCGAGGCCGACCTGCTCCGCGTGTCCCAACTCGCCCGGCTCGGCCCGCGCCTCGGCGACCTGGTGGGGACATCGGCTGCGGCAGCGGCGCCTTCGCCACCGAGGCCGCCCGTGCGGGCGCCGCGGTCATCGCGGTCGACCGCGACCTGGACGCCTGCGCCCGCACCGAGGCCTGCGCCCGGCACTTCGGCGCCCAGCTCCAGATCGTGCACGGCACCGCTCCGCACGTCCTGGAGAACCTCCCCGAGCCCGACGTGGTCCGGGTCGGCGGCGGCGGAGCGGCCGTGGTCTCCGCGGTCGCCGACCGGCGGCCGCAGCGCATCGTCGCGCACGCCGCGACCCGCGACGCGGCCGAACTCGTCGGCAGGGACCTGACGGAGCACGGCTACAGGGTCGAGTGCGCCCTGCTGCAGTCCGTCGGACTCGACACCCGGGCCTGGACGGAGACCGAGCGGAGCGTCGTGTTCCTGCTCAGCGGGGTCCTCCCGGACCGCGCCCCGTGATCGGCTTGTCATACCGCGCGGGGTAGGCTGGCGGATTGTTGTACCGCACTCGGACACCCGGCGCTTCGTCGGTCAATGTCCGTAAAAACCCGCCCGATCCGGGCTGGGTGTGGTACGGCAGAACCGGAGGACGCGCAACGTGGCGCAGTCCACAGCGGGCGTCGCGGATCAAGCTGTCGTGGCGGGGGAACGACCGCGACAATGCCACTCAATGGCTTTGTCGTCTTTTTCCGGCGGGTCGTTCGTGCCGCTGGGCACGCACGCTCGTTCTTCACTACGGGGCGGTCGGTGCGCCGTCCCGGGTGTAGCTGGTCGTAGAAGCACTAACCGATGGGCGAGGGGTTACGCATGACCGACACCGGCCAGATCCCGGGCGAGGGGCTGCCGGAGAACGCAGGCATGGTGGAGCAGCCGGGCGTCCCCGCACCCGGCGCGTACACCTACCTCTCCGAGACCACCGCCGAGGACGAGGACCTGTTGTTGCTGCCGGGAGCCCAGAGCGCCTGGGGCAACGAGGTCGCGCCGCCCGCGCCGGAGCCGGTCGTCGAGACCGTGCACCAGCCGGGCCCGCACGAGATGTCCGGCCGCGACAGCGGCTCGGTCGACCTCGGCGGCGTCCGCCTGCCGGAGCCGGAAGCGGCACCCGAGCCCGCGTCCGCGCCGGTGCCACCGCGCAGGCCGCTGCACCTCGGCCCGCCGATCCCCGACACCTCCGCGAGCCCGGTCCGTTCCCTCGCCGACCGTCGCCCGGCCGACGCGCCGGTACGGCACGCGGGCCCGCAGACCGCCGGTCCCGAGTACCTCGACGTCCCGCAGGCGGCCGCGATGCCACCGCAGGGGGCGGCGCCCTGGGAGCGCAGTCCCCGGTGAGCGACGGGGCGGCGCATGCGGAAACGGTTGTTCCGGTCCCGGAACAGGTGCCGGAGCCGGTGGGCGCGGCCCAGGCACTCGTGACCCGCGTGGCTACGGGAGGCCGTGCGCGACGGAGGCCGTGGCCCGAGTGGCTACGGAGGCTGTGGCGGCGACCGGCGGAGCGATCGGAGAGGCTGAGGTCGGCGAGGTCGGCGAGGTCGGCGAGGTCGGTGGGGCCGGTGAGATCGGTGGGGCCGGTGGGGCCGGTGGGGCAGAGGAGACCGGCGAGGTCGGTGGGGCCGGTGGGTCCGAAGAGATCCGGTGAAGTCGGCGAGCCCCGTGAGTTCGGCATGTCCGGCGCAGTCGGCGAGGCCGAGATTCCGGCTGTCGCCGCCGCCGCTGACGTCGCCGCCGCCCCCCGAGGCCCGGACCGAGACCGTGGCCGTCGACGCGGGAGGGCGCCGACGGTTCCGTCGGTCCCGTGGGTGCCGACGCGGTGCCGGGTGACGAGGCCACCTCCGCCCCCGAGACGCCGAACGCCGAGGATGCAGCCTGGCGGCGGCCGCTGGTAGTGCCCGAGGCCGCAGCGGAGGAGGCGCCCCGCCCCGCAGGCCGAGGTGGAGCAGGCCGCCGAGCCCGACCCGGGACCCGGCCCCGACCCCGTGGAGGAATCCGTACTGGCTCCCGAGGCGGTCACCCGGAGCCCGCGCCCGAGCCTGTCCAGGCAGTCGAGCCCGTTCAGCCCGCCCAAGAGGTCTTCGCGCAGCCGGTGTCGGAGGCCCCGCAGCTTGCCGAGGCCACCGAAGCCACCCGCGCCCGGGCCGATCCGGCCGGCCGAACCGGCCGAGGCCCCCGAGCCGCAGGAGCCCTCGCTCGCCGAGGCCCCCGAGATCCAGGCACCCGACGCGATCACGCTGTCCAACCACGCCGAAGCGGAGCCGTCCCCGGAGGCACCGGTACCGGCAACGGCCGTACAGCCGATGCAGGAACAGGAACAACAGGCACAGGCGCCGGCACACGCGCAGCCGGACGCGCAGCCCGAGCCCGACGCGCAGCCCGTACCCCAGGACACCGGACCACAGCCGGACGTCCAGCCCGCCGCCGAAGCCCAGCCCGTCCCGGACGAGCCGCAGCCCGCCCAGGGCCCCCAGTCCCTCGTGAACGTCGCCGTACCGCAGGACGGGGACGTGCCCCACAGCGTGCCCGAACCCGTGGAGTCCGGACGCGACACCGACGGGCACCGTCGAGGCAGAGCCCGAGCCCGAGGCTCAGCCCGAGCCCGAGCCCGAGCCCGAGCCTCAGCCCGAGCCCGAAGCCCAGCCCGTCGGCCACTTCCGTGCCGGTCGACGGCGGTCAGGTGCCCACCGCCCCGCACCTCGCCCCGACGCCGCCCGAGTCCGTCCTCCTCCCCCGGAGGCCCACGCGGACGCCCAGGCGCCGGACCCCGTCGCACCGGTCCCCGCCCCGCGCGAGGCCGACCCCGAGGTCGCCCAAAGCGCCGACGACCTGGACACGCGCGCCGCCGACCAGGAAGAGCCGCACGATCGCGCACCCGGCCGCCGTGGCGGAAGTACGGCAGTCCGCCGGCCCGGCGGCACCCGCCTACGACGACGTCGAACGCGAGGCCGTCCTGAAGGTCATGCGCGAACGCCGTGACATCCGCAACGGCTTCCCGCAGCGACCCCATCCCGCACGAGGTGCTGCTCCGCGTCCTGGAGGCCGCCCACACCGCGCCCTCCGTCGGCCACTCAGCAGCCCTGGGACTTCGTCGTCATCCGCTCCGCCGACACCCGCCGCGCCATGCACGAACTGGCGATGCGTCAGCGCGAGGCGTACGCGAAGTCCCTTCCCAAGGGCCGGGCCAAGCAGTTCAAGGAACTGAAGATCGAGGCCATCCTCGACACCCCGGTCAACATCGTCGTCACCGCCGACGGGACGCGCGGCGGCCGGCACACGCTGGCCGGCACACCCAGCCGCAGATGGCGCCGTACCCTCCGCGCTCGCGGTCGAGAACCTCCTGGCTCGCCGCCCGCGCGCCGAGGGCCTCGGCGTCGGCTGGGTCAGCTTCTTCGACGAGCGCGAGATGGTCCGCGCCCTCGGCCTGCCCGAGCACCTGGACGTCGTCGCCTACCTGTGCGTCGGGTACGTCGACGAGTTCCCGGACGAGCTCGAGCTGATGCAGGCCGGCTGGTCCAAGCGCCGCCCGCTGTCCTGGGTCGTGCACGAGGAGACGTACGGCCGACGCGCCCTGCCCGGAGAGGACCCACGACCTGCTTGCCGAGACCGTCGCACAGATCCGACCGCTCGACGCCAAGGCGCTCGGCGAGGCATGGGAGCGGCAGAAGCGCATGACCAAGCCGGCCGGCGCGCTCGGCATGCTGGAGATCATCTCCGCCCAGCTCTCCGGCCTGTCCCGTCAGTGCCCGCCGCCCATTCCGGAGCCCGCGGCCGTCGCGGTCTTCGCCGGCGACCACGGGGTGCACGCCCAGGGCGTCACCCCTGGCCGCAGGAGGTCACCGCCCAGATGGTGGCCAACTTCCTGGGCGGGGGAGCGGTCTGCAACGCCTTCGCCACCCAGGTCGGCGCCGAGGTGTGCGTCGTGGACGTCGGTGTCGCCACCGACCTGCCCGCCACGCCCGGCCTGCTGCCCCCGCAAGGTCCGCGCGGGCACGTCCGACATGACCACCGGCCCCGCGATGAGCCGCGAGGAGGCCAAGCAGGCCATCGAGGTCGGCATCGAGACTGCCCGCGACCTGGTGGCGGCCGGCAACAAGGCGCTGCTCACCGGCGAGATGGGCATCGCGAACACCACCGCGTCCGCCGCGCTCATCTCCGTCTTCACCGGCGCCGACCCGGCCGAGGTCACGGGCCGAGGCACCGGCATCAACGACGAGACGCTCGCCCGCAAGACCGAGGTCGTCCGCCGCGCGCTGGAAGTCCACCAGCCCCGACCCGGCCGACCCCATCGGCGTCCTCGCGGCGGTCGGCGGCTTCGAGCACGCGGCCATGGTCGGCCTGCTGCTCGGCGGCGCCTCCCTGCGCACCCCGGTGATCCTGGACGGCGTCAGCGCCGGCGCCGCCGCCCTGGTGGCCCGCGCGATCGCCCCGAGGTCCTCGCGGCCTGCATCGCGGGTCACCGCAGCGCCGAGCCCGGCCACGTCGCCGCGCTCAACAAGCTGGGCCTGCGCCCGCTGGTCGACCTGGACCTCCGCCTCGGCGAGGGCACGGGCGCGCTGCTCGCCCTGCCGATGGTGCAGAGCACCGCGCGGGCGATGCACGAGGTCGCGACGTTCGACTCGGCGGGCGTCACCGAGAAGTAGCCCCGCGGCCGAGCGGGGAGGGGCGGCGCGGCCGGTGATCCGTCACCGCCGCCCCGCCCCTGCCCTCGCCGTACGCTGGACCGACCTCGTGCCACCTCCGCACGTCTCCTAGAATCCGCACGTATCCCCACGTCAGGGCCGCTCCATCGCCGCAGCGCCCACCGCACCGCCAGGACGAGGAGCCCTCCCTCATGGCCGAACACCCCGCCTACCCCGTAGGCCTCCGCCTCACCGGCCGTCGCGTGGTCGTCCTCGGCGGCGGGCAGGTCGCCCAGCGCCGCCTCGCCCGCCCCTCATCGCGGCGGGCGCGGACATCCGCCTCGTCTCTCCCGAGGCGACCCCTCCGTCGAGGCCATGGCGGACGCGGGTGAGATCGCCTGGGAGCAGCGCCCGTACGCGGACGGCGACCTCGCGGACGCCTGGTACGCCCTGATCGCCACCAGCGACACCGACGCCAACGCCGCCGCCTCCGCCGAGGCCGAGCGCCACCGTGTCTGGTGCGTCCGGTCCGACGACGCCGACCAGGCCACTGCCTGGACCCCCGCGACCGGGCACAGCGAGGGCGTCACCGTCGCCGTACTCACCACGAGCGCGCGCGACCGCGACCCCCGCCACACCGCCGCCATCCGCGACGCGGTCGTGGAGGGCCTGCGCGACGGCACCCTCGTCGCTCCGCACCAGCGCACCCGCACCGCCGGGGTCGCCCTCGTCGGCGGCGGGCCCCGGCGACCCCGACCTGATCACCGTCCGCGGCCGCCGCCTGCTCGCCGAGGCCGACGTCGTCATCGCCGACCGGCTCGGCCCGCGCGACCTGCTCGCCGAGCTGCCGCCGCACGTCGAGGTCATCGACGCGGCGAAGATCCCGTACGGCCGTTTCATGGCCCAGGAGGCCATCAACAACGCGCTCATCGAGCACGCCAAGCAGGGCAAGGCGGTCGCCGACTCGGGGCGGCGACCCGTTCGTCTTCGGCCGGGGCATGGAGGAGGCGCAGGCGCTGGCCGAGGCGGGCATCCCGTGCACCGTCGTCCCCGGCATCTCCAGCTCCATCTCGGTCCCCGGCGCGGCCGGTATCCCGGTCACCCACCGGGGCGTCGCCCACGAGTTCACCGTGGTCAGCGGGCACGTCGCCCCCGACGACGAGCGCTCCCTGGTCGACTGGCCGTCCCTCGCCAGACTCACCGGCACGCTCGTGATCCTCATGGGCGTCGACAAGATCGGCCGGATCGCCGAGACCCTCGTCGCGCACGGCAAGTCCCCGCAGACCCCGGTCGCCCTCGTCCAGGAGGGCATCGACGGCCGCCCAGCGCCGGGTGGACGCCACCCTCGCCACGGTCGCCGAGACGGTCGTCGCGCAGGAGGTCAGGCCGCCCGCCGTCATCGTCGTCGGCGAGGTCGTCGGCGTCGGCGTCGGTCCGCACGGGGCGGCGTGACATGGCCGACCTCATCACGATCCACGACCCCGACGACCCGCGCCTGCACGACTACACCGGCCTGACCGACGTCGAACTGCGCCGCAGGCGCGAACCCGCCGAGGGCCTGTTCATCGCCGAGGGCGAGAAGGTCATCCCGGCGGGCCGGCGAAGCGGGCTACGCGATGCGCTCGATGCTGCTCTCGGCCAAGTGGGTCGACACCATGCGCGACATCATCGACGAGGCCCCCGCCCCCGGTGTACGTCGTCGACCCGGCGCTCGCCGAACAGGTCACCGGCTACCACGTCCACCGCGGCGCCCTCGCCTCGATGCAGCGCAAGCCGCTGCCGACGGCGGCCGACCTCCTGACCACCGCCCGCCGGGTCGTCGTCATGGAGTCGGTCAACGACCACACCAACATCGGCGCGATCTTCCGCTCCGCTGCCGCCCTCGGCATGGACGCGGTCCTGCTCTCCCGGACTGCGCGGACCCCTGTACCGGCGCAGCGTCAAGGTCTCGATGGGCGCGGTCTTCCGCGTGCCGTACGCGCGCCCTCGACATTTGGCCGACCGGCCTGGAGACGGTCCGCGAGGCGGGCTTCACGCTCCTCGCCCTCACTCCCGACGACCGCGCCAAGGCCCTCGACGAGGTCGCCCCGCACCGGATGGACCGGGTGGCACTCATGCTGGGCGCCGAGGGCGACGGCCTCTCCCGGCGCGCCCTGGCGGCCTCCGACGAGTGGGTCCGCATCCCGATGTCCCACGGCGTCGACTCCCTCAACGTGGGCGCGGCGGCAGCGGTCGCCTTCTACGCGGTGGCGACGGGCCGGCCCTCGGCGTAGAACCGGCAGACCGACCGGCCACCCGGCCTGTGCGCCGACTACCCGGCCACCCGGCCGGGGACCGCAAACGGTCGTCGACCGTCCGCCCCCGCCCGTCCACGTCGACGGTCTGCCCCGCCCGTCTACAGTCCGGGTGCCCGATGTCCGGAGGAGTGGCTCCGCACGTCCACCCGCTCCTGCTGCGCCCGTACGCCGTCCCGGTCGTCGCCGAGACCCCCGCGCCGGCCCCTGGCAGCCCTGCGCGGCGGCGATGCCCAGCGCGACCAGCAGCGTCACGACCACGAACACGAACAGCCGCTGCCGCAGCAGCCGCGGGTTCGCGGGCCGTCGCCAACGGGTTCCCGTGGTCCTCGGTGCCGTACGCCCGGCTCCGCTGCGCGGCGCGGACCGTCCGCCGCTGTCGTTGCGGAGGAGTTCCGGCCGGTGGAGTTGCGGGAGGCGGGAGCGGGCCGCGACCCGGACCGCGCCCCTGCTCCGCCGCCGCGCGAGGCGCTGCCGCCCCGGGCGGCGGATCCGTTGCGGGACGGCGAGCCGCCGCGGGAGGGTGAGCCGCCGCGTGACGGGTCGGCACCGCGCGACGGATCGCCACCGCGTGCCGTGGCCGGCCCCGGGCCCCCGGCGTGCTCCGCGGCGCGGGCGTGCCCCTGTGCGCCCGGCCGGCCCTGCGGCCGCCGCTGAGCACGCTCCGGGTAGGTGTCGGCGAGCCGTCCCGTGGGCAGGTCCGCCTCCCGCTGCGCGGCGCGGGCGGCCGCACGTCGGCCAGGCCCTGGGCCTCCCGGGCGGCGATCTCCTTGAGCCGCAGTGACAGTTGCAGCGTGCTGGGGCGCTCCTCGGGGTCCTTGGCCAGGCACGCCCGTACCAGCGGGGCGACGGCGTCGGGGACGCCGTGCAGCTGGGCCTCCTCGTGCACCACGCGGTACAGCATCACCTCGGAACTGCCGTGCCCGAAGGGCGAGTCGCCCATCGAGGCGTACGCCAGTGTGGCGCCGAGCGAGAACACGTCCGTGGCCGGTGTGACCGCCGCTCCGCGCACCTGCTCCGGCGCGAGGAACCCGGGTGAGCCGACCGCGTGCCGACGTGCGTGAGCGTGGAGGCGCCCGTCGCCCAGGCGATGCCGAAGTCGATGATCCGCGGCCCCTTCGGGGACAGCAGGATGTTGGACGGCTTCAGGTCCCGGTGCACCACCCCGGCCTCGTGCACGGCGACCAGCCCCTCGGACAGGGCGGCGCCCACGGCGGCGACGTCCGCCGCGCCGAGCGGGCCTCCGTCGGCGACCTTGTCGTGCAGGGAGGGGCCGGGCACGTACTGCGTGGCGAACCACGGCCGGTCCGCCTCCAGGTCCGCGGCGACCAGCCGGGCGGTGCAGCCGCCGCGGATGCGCCGGGCCGCCGAGACCTCACGGGCGAACCGTGAGCGGAACTCCTGGTCCTCGGCCAGGTCGGGCCGGATGACCTTGAGCGCGACCCGCTGCCCCTTCTTGTCGGAGCCCAGGTAGACCACGCCCATTCCACCCGCGCCGAGCCGCCTGTGAAGCCTGAACGAGCCGACGACGCGCGGGTCCTCGCGCCTCGGGCGCATCATCGCCATGTTCATCCCCGCTGCCCGGTCCCTGTGACGAGCCACAGCTTACGTTTCCACGGCCGCCCGCGCGCAGAGGCCGCGCCCTCTCGGAACGACGGATTGTCAGTGCCGGGTGCGAGAGTTGAGGAGCGGTCAGGGAACGTGGGAGCGGCTCGGCACCGATCTGCCGGTGATCCCAATCACCCCGCCAGCGGGCGGGCATTGGACCGGGGGAGGTGGAGCGGGTGGAGGCGGTGGAGGCCAGCGGGAAGGCGCCCCCGCCCGCGGCGTGGCGGCGGGCGAGGCCGTGCGCGGGGCGGAGACAGAGGTGCGCCCGGGCCTGGCGGAAGTGAGCGAAGTCACCTGGCGGCGCGGAGATACCGGGGCACGGCGGGCTCCCCCTCCGGGAAGACCCCGAGAGCCGGGACCCGGTCTCCACCCAGGGGAGTACACCGCTGGTCATGGCTCATCCTCCGGGAGGCCCGGCAATCGGTACGAGGGCATGACGTCCGAGAGCGCCGGACGCCTCGATTTGAGGTCAAGCGGCGGGTGCAGCACTCGTCCCCCGAGGTCAGACGCCCGCCGCTGCCAAAGACAACGGAATCGGTCAGGAGAGGGACCATGGCCCAGACGGTACCGCGGACGCTGGTCCGCACACGGCGAAGCCGCCGTCAGGGACGACGCCACCCCGCGGTGGCGACGCTCATGGCCCTGCCCCTGGCGGTCCTGCTCCTCCTCGTCTTCGACGGGTGGGAGACAGTGGCCACACAGGCGTCGTCCGTGGGTGTGATGCTGGGGGCGCTGAGCGGCGACCCCAGGCCCGGAAGAGCGGTCCGGGCGGGGACATCCATCCATGAAACCCCGTGGGGACGGGGGTGCGGCGGATGGTAAAATGCCGGCGCAGCTGGGGAGCTGCGCCGGCATTGCTTTGCCTCCAGGGGGCGAGGGGCGAGGGACGGGCGCACGCCTGCGTACTCTCAGCCCGTGACAACGGACCACCTCCTTGCCCGCCCTGACGGCCCGCGTCAGGGAGAGGGCCCACGCCGGAGCCCCGGACTGCCCCTGCGGCGGCGCCCCTTCACCGGCACCGCCGGCGCCACCCCTGGCCGACCGCCCCGACGCCACCGTCGTCCGGCACGCCGGCATCGTCGCCAAGGCTCACGCGGCGGACGCCGACCCCGCCGAGCTGGCCCTCCGTGTCACCGTCGCCGCCCGCCTCCCCGGCATCCTCCTGCCCCCCGCTCGACCCGACGCCCGTCGCGCTGCACGGTCGGCTCGTCACGTCCTGGCCGTACGGCACCCCTGTGGACCCGGAGGACCCGGACGCGGGCGCCCTGGGAGGCCGCGGCCACCGCTCCTCGCCCGCCTCCACCGGACTCCGGCCCCCATCGCCGTGCCCCCCCATGCGCGGCCCCGCGAAGGCCGCGCAAGCCGTCGTCCGCCTCCGGACCGCCGCCCCGCACCACCCCCGCCACCGCCCCCGTGCTGCACGCCTGGGCCACCCTCCCCGCCTGGGCCGGGGCGGGGAGGTCCGCCATGCCGGACACGGACACCCTCTGCCACGGCGACCTCCACCTCGGCCAGTTCATACGCCACCCCGCGCCCCGAGGGCCCCTGGCTGCTGATAGACGTCGACGACCTAGGCACCGGCGTCCCGGCCTGGGACCTGGCCCGCCCGGCGGCCTGGTACGCCTGCGGGCTGCTGTCGCCCGACGACTGGCACCGCTTCCTGACCGCCTATCGCGCGGCCGGCGGCCCGGCCGTCCCGCCGCACGGCGACCCCTGGCCCGCCCTGGACGTCCCGGCCCGCGCCCTCACCGCGCAGACCGCCGCCTGGGCCGTCGCCAAGGCGGCCGCGGCGGACCGGCCCCTGGACGAGGTGGAACGGTCACTGGTCGACGCCTGCGCCCGGATGGCCTCGATCGGCCCCCGCGCCCCACGCGGTTGAGCCGAAGTTTCGCGAAGTAGGGTGCAACCGACCCGCGGCCGGACAGAGTCTGTCCTGGCGAAACGCGAAGCAGGACCGACCGGCGAGGAGTTGAGCCGAGCATGCAGTGCCCTGGCGCCACGCACCGATGCACACCTACAACCGCAACGGCGTTCAGATCGAGCAGTGCAGTGGCTGCCGCGGAATCTTCCTCGACTACGGCGAGCTGGAGTCGCTGACCCGCCTGGAGGCCCAGTGGTCCCAGTCCGCCCGCCGCCGGCGGCCCCGCCCGCCGCCCCGCAGGCCTACCCGGCCGGCGCTCCGCAGGCCTACCCGACTCCTCCGGCCCCCGCCTGGGGCGCCGCCCGCACGGCGGCCACCACGGCCACCACGGTCACCACCGTCAGAAGGGCTTCGGCCGCATGCTCTTCTCCAGCTGAGCGAGCGGACGCACGACGAAGCCCCGGCCGTACGGAACGGCCTGGGCTTCGGTGTGTGGACGATACTGGGATTGAACCAGTGACCTCTTCCGTGTCAGGGAAGCGCTCTCCCGCTGAGCTAATCGTCCTTGGGAGTGGTGCGAGTACTGCGTGCGCGATACTGGGATTGAACCAGTGACCTCTTCCGTGTCAGGGAAGCGCTCTCCGCTGAGCTAATCGCGCGGGGATCCATACGGAGATGATCCGTACGGGTCGGTGATCCTTGCGGATCAGTGGACGATACTGGGATTGAACCAGTGACCTCTTCCGTGTCAGGGGAAGCGCTCTCCGCTGAGCTAATCGTCCTTGGAGGTGGAGAGACGGGATCCTGACACCCGTGTAGACGGCTTTGCAGGCCGTTGCCTCGCCTCTCGGCCACTCCACCAGGAGTGTAGGGGGCCCGGGAGACCCCCCTGTTTCCTGCGAGCGGACGACGAGGTTCGAACTCGCGACCTCAACCTTGGCAAGGTTGCGCTCTACCAACTGAGCTACGTCCGCCTGTCGGTGCGGTCCCGCTTGCGCGTCCCGGCGACGCCGCGAACTCTAGCGGATTCCGGGGCCAGTACAAAACGCGTTTGTGCAGCGTGCTGCGGTGCGTCCGGTCGCGGACCTGGTCAGGGCACCCGGAAGGACAGGTTCGGGTCACCTCCGGGACACCGGCCTAGACTCGACAGCGTGCCCGACCTCCTCCTCCTCCTCGCCCGCTTCGGCGACCGCCTCGCCACCGGTCTCCTCGACGTCACGAGCGACCCCGCCGCCCTCGACTCGAGGGGTTTCTGGGCCGTCTGCGCGGACTTCGAAGGCCGTCTGACCTGCGCACGCTTCGCCGAGGTACGGACCGCCCCGGTACCCGCGCCGGTACCGGGAGAGTGGCGGGGGCCGGCCGTCGGTGACTGGACGTCCTCCCTCGACCGCACCGCGCACACGGCGGCCGTACGGCGGCATCCGCGAGCACATAGCCGCCGGCGAGGTCTACCAGGCCAACCTCTGCCGGGTGCTCTTGGCGCCCGTCGCCCCCGGCGCCGACGTGGACGCCCTCACCGCCCTGCTGGCCCGCGGCAACCCGGCGCCGTACGCCGGAACGATCCGGCTGCCCGGGCACGGCGTCGAGATCGCCACCGCGTCGCCCGAGCTGTTCCTGCGCCGGGACGGCCGGGTCGTCGAGTCCGGGCCGATCAAGGGCACCGGGCGGACCGAGGCCGACCTGCTGGAGAAGGACTACGCCGAGAACGTGATGATCGTGGACCTGGTCCGCAACGACATCGGGCGGGTCTGCGCCACGGGCACCGTGACGGTGCCCGACCTGTGCGCGGTCGAGAAGCACCCGGGGCTCGTGCACCTGGTCTCGTCGGTACGCGGTGAGCTGCGCGCGGGCGCCGGCTGGCCGGAGCTGCTCGACGCGGCCTTCCCGCCCGGGTCCGTCACCGGCGCGCCCAAGTCGAGCGCCCTGCGGATCATCGACGCGCTGGAGACCGCGCCCCGGGGCCCGTACTGCGGGGGCATCGGAAGTCGACGCCGACCGGGGGACCGGCGAGCTGGCCGTCGGCATCCGCACCTTCTGGATCGACCGAGCCGGCGGACATGCTGCGCTTCGGCACCGGCGCCGGCATCACCTGGGGCTCCGATCCCGAGGGGGAGTGGCGGGAGACCGAACTCATTGGCGTCCCGGCTGCTCGCGGTAGCGTCGGGTGCGTACGAGGTGAACGGAAGCGGAGAGGCGCTACTGACGTGAAGATCTGGCTCGACGGCGGGCTGCAGGACATCGAGTCCGCCCGCGTCTCCGTGCTCGACCACGGACTGACGGTGGGCGACGGCATCTTCGAGACGGTGAAGGCGGTGGCCGGCAAGCCGTTCGCGCTGACCCGGCACCTCGACCGGCTGACCCGTTCGGCGCGCGGCCTGGGGCTGCCCGACCCCGACCTCGACGAGGTGCGCCGCGCCTGCGCCGCCGTCATCGAGGCCAACCCCATGCCGCTGGGCCGGCTGCGCGTCACCTACACCGGCGGCCACGGCCCGCTCGGCTCCGACCGCGGCGAGCACGGCCCGACCCTCGTCGTCGCCCTCGGCGAGACCGGCCGCCGCCCCGACTCCACGGCCGTCATCACGGTCCCCTGGACCCGCAATGAGCGCGGCGCGCTCACCGGCCTGAAGACCACCTCCTACGCCGAGAACGTCGTCGCCCCCGCCCGCGCCCGCGAACGGGGCGCCTCGGAGGCGCTGTTCGGCAACACGGTGGGGCACTTGCGAGGGCACGGGGTCGAACGTCTTCGTCGTCCTCGACGGCGAGATCCACACCCCGCCGGTCGCCTCCGGCTGCCTCGCCGGAATCACCCGCGCCCTGGCCGTCGAGTGGACCGGCGCCCGCGAGACCGATCTGCCGCTGGACGTCCTGGCCCGCGCCGACGAGGTCTTCCTGACCTCCACGTTGCGGACGTGCAGGCCGTGCACCGCGTCGACGACCGCGAACTGCCGGGCGCCCCGGGACCGGTGACCGCGAAGGCCATGCGGATCTTCGAGGAGCGGTCCGGGGACGACCTGGACCCGTAAGCGCGGATATTCGGCTGCACTCTCGCACCCCCGGCGGGTAGAACACCCGTGATGACCACCACCCTGCGGCCGACCGAGCCGCTTCAGCGCGCCGCCGACGGAACGCGTTCCCGCCACTACCAGGTGTGCGTGAACAGTCGTCCCGTCGGCGCGATACACCTCGGCACGTCGAAGGCCTTCGGCGACCCGGTGGCCGTGATCCACAAGCTGCGCATCGACGAGCCGGACCGCCGGCGCGGCCGGGGCACGGTGGCCGCCCTCGCGGCCGAGGAGATCGCGCGGGGCTGGGGCTGCGGGCAGATCGAGGCGACCGTCGGTCCCGACGCCGTGGCGGGTCTGCGGCTCACCGCCGCGCTCGGGTACGTCCTGCGCACCCGCGCATGACCAAGCAACTCGGCGACACCCCCGCCCGCCCTGCCCGCGGGCAGCCGAGCGCGGCCCATGACACGGGACGAGTTCGACGTCTGGCAGGCCTACGAGTCGGAGCAGTACGCCCGGACCTGGATCGAGCGGGGGATGCCCGAGGGGGAAGCCTCGCTATAGAGCGCAGCGATCACGAGACGCGCTAAGCTGCCGCAGGGGTTGGGCACGGAGAACATGCTGTTCAGCGTCCTTGGAGCACGAGGGAACGCGGGTCGGCGCTCCTGTGGCTGGCGCTGTACGAGGGCCGGGCCTTCGTCTTCGACGTCGAGTCGACGCGGCCCACCGGGGCCGGGGACACGGGCCGCACGCTGATGCTGCTGGCCGAGGCGCAGGCGACGCCGCGGGCCGGCCGCCGATCGGGCCTCAACGTCTTCGCGGGGAATCACCGCGTGCCGAGCGCCTCTACGAGTCGCTCGGCTACGGGACGACGCGGTACAGCTTCTACAAAAACCGCCGTTGCGACAGCGCGGCGCGGGGACGGGCGCGGCCCCGGGGGCCCGGATCAGTCCCGCTGTTCGGCCAGCAGCCGGTCCGCGATCTCCTCGACGCGCTCGCGCAGCCCCTCCTGGCTCTTGCCGCCGTCGAGGCGCGCTCGCCGCCGATCACGTACGTGGGGTGCCGGTCACGCCGGATCGCCTTGCCCCCGGCCTGGTCGGCGTCGACGATCAGGATGTGCCGGCCGTCGATCAGCGCGCGGTGTCGAACTCCTCGCGTCCAGTCCCAGTTCCCGGGCGACCTCCACCAGGAGGGTTTCTCCCTTGCGGTCCAGCTCCCGCCACCCGGCCCAGCACGGCCTCGGCATACGGTCACCCTCCCGGCCCTGGGCGACGGCCTCTTCGGCAGGCCTGGGCGGCGGCGAAGGAGTGCTTGTGCTTCTCCAGGGGAAGGCCGCAGCCGCAGCTCCAGACGGTCGCCGTAGCGGGCGCGCAGGGCAACGGAGGTCGTCCAGGCGGTGCGGCAGTCCGGGCACCTGGAGTTCGCACCCAGACGTCGAGGACGGGCGCGGACGGGCGTGGTGGAGAGTCGCTCTCATGCTGCCATTCTCCCAGCCGGCGGGATGGCACCCCGACCACCGTCGTACGACGGTGGTCGGCACCTGGAGGAGGAGCCGACCCGGGGGTGTCGTTCGAGTCCCAGCCGGGTGCGCGGGGCCCGGGCAAGCACATATGCGGTGTTGCCGTCGGTTGCCAGGGCTCCGCCCCCGTCGCCCCTCCTCCGCCCTGCAGCTGCATCGCACCAGACCCCGTTTCGGGCCGGTTGCGAGGCAACCGCGTTGCCCGGAGCCGGCCTGATCCAAACGACGAACCCCTTGATCTCCCCTGATCTCGGCCGACCACAGCCCCACGGCGCCCGGACGGTGCAGGATGGGAAGGGACAGAAGCACGCACGCCCGACCGAGCCAGGCCTGGAGGACCGGGATGATTGCCGAGACCGTCTGCTCCTACTGGTGTCCAGCGGCAGGCCTGGGCATCGGCGATCACGCGTACCGCAGGCGTTTCCCCACCGCGACCCGCATCGCCGCCTTTTCACTCCCTTGTCCCGATCGGCCTGGTGATGACCGGGGTCGTCGAGTGGGCTGGCCGGACACGGCCTTCAGCCCGGTGGCCTGGGCCGGCTTCGCGGGTGCTCGGTGTCCCGGGTGCTGTTCATGACCACGCGCACCGCGGAGGTGCCGCCACCGCGGCGGTACCCGCAAAGTGAACGCAAGCGAGGCCCGCGCCGCCGCACCGCGCGACGCGGTCGCCCCGGCGGCTGGAGCGCCCCCTGGGCGCCGGCTCCCCGCCCGGCCGCCCGGCCTCACGTCCCGACCGGTGACGATGTCTCGCGGCGAGGACGACTCCCCAGCGACATCGAGGCGATCCTGAAGAAGCATCGGGATCTGGGACCGTCGGCCGACCGCCGGCCGGCTCTCGGCGTCCCGGACTGAAACGACACAGCGGTCCGAGGCCGTCAGAGCGTGCTCCGGAATGATCAAGATCCGACCGGACATTGCGACATCCAACGAACTCCCGGTCTTTACGGGGCGTGTTGATCGCGGTAGGCCCTGCGTGCTGCGTCATCATCGCGGCGAGATGCTGATAACGCCACTCAGCTGGATCCCAGCTGGACCCGAGACAGAAGCGAAACTGCGCGGCGCACAGCGAACTCGCGTGGCTGCCTCTTCGCCCCTCTCCCAGCCACCGCTCATGATCCTCCTTGCGGTGATCGGTGTCTGCTGCTCATGGCTTCGTTGCATCGATCTGCTGTGCTGCTGTGAGTCAGTGCCCACGTTCCCCGGCGCCACCCGCCGGGGATCGCGTCGACACCAAAGCGCTCCGGTGGCCCCGCCGGTCAGGGGAACGGCGGTGTGTCAGCCCGCCGCCTCTTTGCGCCGTGCCCGGTACGCGGGCCACGTGCAAGCGGCTTCCGCACGTGCGGCTGTCGCAGTACCGTCGCGAGCGGTTCCGGGAGAGGTCGACGCGAAGGCGCGCCGGCAGTCGGGCGCCTCAGAACCGCCGCAGCCGCCCCTGCTCCCCCGCGACGACGAAGAACGCCAGCGCCATTCCGCAGTCGGCGGCCAGGTGGTCCGCGACGGAGGCGCCGGGCGCGAAGTAGTGGATGTGCCAGTCGTAGCCGTCGTGGTCGGTGAGCCGGGGGGGTGGTTCCGGCAGCGGTGACCAGGTCGCGTTGATCAGTCCCGCCACGCCCGGGCCTCGGGGGGGGGCGAAGACCGCCGCGGAACCGGCCGCGGATCTTGCGCACTGCCGAGAGGTCGAGCTCCGGCGACGCACGCCGACGTCGCTGATTTCGTGCGTTCCCCACGAATTCCTGAGGGCCGCCACATCCGGCAGTCCGTCCGGCGCCGATTCGTCCTCCGGCACGGTGTTCAATTAGATCCACCACGGTGTCGAGGGCGCACCGGTGTCGTGGGTGATCAGCACATTTCGCTCCCTGGCCTGGGTCGGGCGGGCGCCCGCCGATGCTGGCCGATGGTAGTGGCTTCCGCGGCGGGCCACCCTGGCCCGGATCGCGGTCCCGGCCGCCTGGTTGCCGGTACACGGCGACGGAACTGCCTTCGTTCCCGGAGAGGGCGGCAGGAGGCGGCAGCAGGCGGCATGAGGTGGCGGGAGGCAGCGCGAGGCGTCTGGCCGCGCGTCCTGTCGCGCACCGGCGTCGCCCCCGCGGAGGTCCGCGGCAGACGACGCCGGTGTGTGCCGTATGCAGTTGTCCGGGCCGTGCCGTCACCCCGAGTCGACGGCGACGGGCGGCTTCACGGTGCCTCGCCTCAGCTTTCCGCCAGATGTGCGAGAGCTCCTGATCGAAATCGAAGTGCGGGTATTCCGTTGCCGGGCGGCGCAGCGCGGCACGTCTGTGCGCTTCAGGAAGGACTCCAGGGCCCGTGCCGGGGCCTCGAGCAGTGCCTCGCCCTCCGGGGGAGCTCAGGGCGATGCACACGACGCCCTGGCCATGACTGCGGGACGGCCAGACACGGACGTCGCCGGTGCCGGTGGGGCGGTGGAGACCTTCGGCGAGGAGGTCGCGGGCACTACCCACTCGACGGTTTCCTCGACTCCGGTGTGGAAGGTGGCGTGCGCACGGCGTAGGGGTCGGCCGTGTCGTACCGCAGGCCTGCGGGGACAAGCAGGGAGGACTCGCTCGACACAACGAGGCGCAGGTGCAGCTCGTAATGACCGTGGTGTCTTCATAAGCGCCAGGGCCTTTCGCTCCAGTGTGCGCTCGGGGATTCGCACGTCGGCGAAATCGACATGCCACCTACGGTGCCGTTGTAAACCCCTCTGAGTGTTTTGGTGCGTTTACGCAACTCTTCCGGCCGAGTGATCGTTCGGGTCGTGCGCCCATCCCGGTGACAGGTTTCGCTCCGGTAGTGTTTGGCTGTATGAACACGGGGAGTAACACGCCCGGCGAGGCAGTCGTGGCGGAAGACCGTACGGGGACGGACGAGGCCGCGGCCGACCGCGCGCTGGGGTCACGGGCACTGGATTCATCAGGGCGCGCCGCGCCCTCCACCTGAGCTGGCAGGTCAGCCGTCTTCGTCGTCGGCCTCGCGGTCGTGGGTGGCCAGCGTCGCCATGCTGGTGCTGCCCGGACCGGGCTGGGTCGATCTTCGGTGGCATGGCGATCTGGGCGACCGAGTTCGTCTGGGCCCAGCTGGTCCTGCGCTGGACCAAGCGCAAGGTCACCGAGGCGGCGCAGCGCGCCCTCGATCCCAAGGTGCGGCGCCGGAACATCATCCTGACCCTCGATCGGCGTGGTGATCGTGGCCGTGCTGGCGCCGGGATCTACCTCTTGCCAAGTTCGGACTCGAGATGCCCTGGAAGATCAAGGACCAGTGATCCGCGCTTGGGGGCGTGGTGGCCCGGCCCCGCTGGTCACAGGCACCCCCTGACATGGGGTAATGTTCTCCCTGCGTCCGGGCGATTAGCTCAGTGGGAGAGCGCTCGTTCATACCGAAGAGGTCACTGGTTCGAACCCAGTATCGCCCATCGGAACATGCCACCGAACGGCCCGGCTCACCATCGTGAGCCGGGCCGTTCCGTCGTGCGTGCGCCCGGGTGGTCCCGAGGCGTGCCACGAGCGTCACGTGCGGCGCGTTCCTGGCCGGCTGTGCGGCGTTCCGCTTCCGGGCGGCTTCACCCAACCGGTGACCTTCCGGGTCGCCCGTCCCGGAGAGCCCAGCGGCGTTCGGTCCCTCGGCCACCCGCGCCGACCTCGGGCTTTCCGGTGCCGCCGGCCGTGCGGCCGGGATGGTCGTCCGCTCGGTCCGCGCCCCGCGCCCATGAATTCCTGTCCGAATCATTGACGCGCCCCCGGGCCCTCCGTAACGTGCCGAGCAGCGCTTACCGCCAGAAACGATTCATGAGGGCGGAAGCGACGTCGCGGGAGAGGCTCGTATGCAGCAGGACGGGAATGCGGAGAGGCGGACCGGGAGGCGCACGATCCTCGAGCGGCGGGGGCCTCGCTGGCCGTCGCGGAGTTGGAGCCGACGGCCACCGCGCGTGCGGCGGCGGCAGCGGGCTCGGGGGACGGAACGGTGACGATCCGTTACTCGTGGTGGGGCGCCGAGGATCGGGCCCCGAACCGCATCAACAAAGACTCATTGCGCTCTTCGAGAAGAAGTACCCGAAGATCAAGGTCAAGACCGACTTCCAGCCGTACACCGACTTCTGGAAGAAGTTCAACACGCAGCCTCCGGCGGGAATCCGCCGATCGTCTTCCAGAATGCCATCGGCTTTTCTCCGCAAATACGACGCGAAGAATAAGTCCTGCTCGACCTGAGCGAGCAGGCCGAAGACGGGAAACCTCTCCATGGACGGCTTTCCGGGCGGGCCTGGAGAAGTTCGGTGAGATCGACGGAAACTCCTCGGCGAGCCGGTCGGTTCGAATTCGATGGCCCTCGTCATCGACAAGCGCGTCTACACCAGGGCCGGCAGCAAGCCCGAACAGAGTGGACCTGGGGACCGACTTCGACGAGGCGATGACGAGGATCCGGGACCGGACCGGCCCGCGCCTGGGACAGCGCGGCATGTACGGCGTCATGTACCTCTACGACCTGTACATGCGGCAAGAACGGCAGGCGCGTCTTCTTCACCGAGGACGGGCCTCGGCTTCTCGAGGCCGACCTGACCGACCTGGTGGACGAAGGCGGAGAAGGGCGTGAAGTCCCGGCCTGTTCGCCGGACCCCAAGAAGGTCGCCCAGATCAAGCCCAAGTCGGCGCTCTCCGCGGAGCTCGCCGGCGTTGAGTTCACCTGGGACAACTTCACCGTCCGCTACACCTCCGAGGGCAGGAGCGAGTACGGTCTCGCGCCGATCCCCCACCACGGACGGCAAGCGCACCGGCCAGTACCTCGGCTCGCTGATGCTCGTGCCTACAAGCGCACCGAGCACTCCCAAGGAAGTCGCCCAGCTCGACTTCACGGTTCACGACCCCGAGGTCGCCAAGATCATGGGCTACGACCGGGGCGTACCGGACGACGCAGGGCCCAGTACGACGCGCAGCCGACGGACCCGGTCAACAAGGCGATCGCCGCCTACGAGGAGTCCCTCGTCGAGGCGGGCGTCCTGGAGGAGATCACCCCGCACCCGGAACGGTGCCGACATCTGTGAGGCCGCCTTCCTGCGGATCGCCGAGGAGATGGCGCTCGGTGAAGCGGGTCCGTCGAGGACGCCGTGAAGCAGTTCTTCACCGGAGTCGAAGACGGCTCGTCGGCTGATGGGGAACGCAGTGACACACGCCCCTGCGATGGAGGGCCTGGCCGAGGACTCGAGCGCGGCACTGGCCCGGTGAAGTCCCCGCGCCCCCGCCGAGCTGAAGCGGCGGGGCCGCCGGGAGAACCTGGCCGGCTACCTCTTCATGTCCCCCTGGATCGCCGGATTCCTGCTGCTGACGGCGGGACCGATGGTCGCCTCGCTCCTACTTCGCGTTCACCGACTACAACCTGTTCGACGCTCCCCAGTGGATCGGCCTGGACAACTTCTCCGAGATGTTCGGCGACCCGCGCTGGCGCCACTCGGTCCAGGTCACGCTCTGGTACATCGTCGTCGGCACCCCGATCAAACTGATCGCCGCGCTCGGCGTGGCCCTGCTGCTGGCGCAGAAGCGGCGCGGACTGGCCCTTCTACCGGGCCGCCTTCTACGCTCCGTCGCGCTGATCGGCGCGAGCGTGTCCGTCGCCATCGTGTGGAAGGCGATCTTCTCGGACGACGCGGTCGTCGACCGTACGCAGCGGCTCTTCGGGATCGACGCCGGCGGCTGGACCGGCGACCCGGACCTGATCATCTACAGCCTGGTGGCCCTGACCGTCCTGGCAGTTCGGCGCCCCCATGGTCATCTTCCTGGCCGGCCTCAAACAGGTGCCGCGCGAGCTGTACGAGGCGGCCGACGTCGACGGGGCGGGCAAGCTGCGGCAGTTCTGGAACATCACGCTGCCGATGATCTCCCCGGTGCTCTTCTTCAACGTCCTGCTGGAGACCATCCACTCGTTCCAGATCTTCAGCTCGAGCCTACATCGTCGGCGGCGGCGCCGGGCAACGCCTGCGAGTCCGCGCGGACGGCACGATGGTCTACACCTGTTACCTGTACGTCCAGGGCTTCGAGAACAGCCGCATGGGCCTGGCCTCCGCCATGGCCTGGATGCTTCTGGTCGCGGTCGCCCTGGTCACCGCGGTGCTGTTCTGAGTCCCAGAAGCGCTGGGTGCACTACGAGGAGGGCGGCCGATAGCGCGCAGGCCACCGACGTCACGCCGGCCGCCGCGAAGGGGTGCCCTGCGGCGCAGGCTGCCGGGTTCGCTCGCCTGGCATCTCGGGTCGCTGGCGATCCTCGCGGTGATCCTCTACCCGGTGCTCTGGGTGATCGGCGGCTCCTTCAAGGAGAGCGGGGACATCGTCGGCAGCCTGGACCTCTTCCCGGGCGACCCGATCCTCTCCAACTACACGAGCCTCACCGACGGCATCGCGGACATCTCCGATCTCCACGTTCTTCTTCAACTCACTCTTCCTCGCGGTCGGTTCGGTGATCGGATCGTGGTGTCCTGCTCACTGACCGCCTACGCCTTCGCGAAGATCCGGTTCGCGGGCCGCAACCGCTGTTCACGCTGATGATCGGCACTCTGCTGCTGCGGTACCACGGGCCGCTGATCCCGCAGTACGTGCTGTTCCGCAACATGGACATGATCCAACACGTACACCCCGCTGCTGCTGGGGAAGTACCTGGCCACGGAGGCGTTCTTCGTCTTCCTGATGGTGCAGTTCATGCGGAACCTGCCCAGGGGAACTGGACGAGGCGGCCCGGCTCGACGGCTGCGGGCACTTCCGCATCTACTGGTCGATCGTGCTCCCGCTGTGCCGTCCGGCCCTGATCACCAGTCGATCTTCACCTTCATCAACTCGTGGAACGACTTTCATGGGCCCGCTGATCTACCTCAACGAGCCCGGCAAGTACACCGTCTCCTCGGCCTGAAGATGTTCGTGGACCAGGAAGGCTGAGCGAACTATACGGCGGCATGATCGCCATGTCGCTCGTCGCCCGCTGCTCGTCTCGCCTTCTTCCTGGCCTTCCAGCGCTATCTGATCGACGGCATGGCGACGTCCGGTCTGAAGGGCTGAGGATGAACCCGATCGTGACCGACGCACGCCGCCAAGGCCCGCACCGAGCGGGGGAGTCACGGTTCGCCGAGGGGTTCGCCCTGTTCGCCGAGTGCCTGCTCACGGGTGTGGATCGCGTTGGCCTCGCTGCCGCTGGTCACCTACCCCGCCGCGTTCCGCGGCCGGCGCGCGGCATCTCGGGCCTCGCTGGACCACGAGCGCGGCGGCTGGCGGGTTCACGGCCGACTTCCGGGCGGCGGTGCGCGGCGCGGCTAGCTCGTCCGGGCTCGCCGGGTGGGCCGCCCTGGCAGCGGTCTGGGTGGACGATGCAAGGCCGTACGCAGCGGTTCGCCGGGCTGAGCCCTTCGTGGGCGCCGTAGGGGTCCTCGCCCTGATCGGCGCGGCCGTGGCCGGGCTTGCGCCGGCAACAGCCTACAACACGGCAGCGGCGGCGGCGGCCTGACCGCGCGCCCGCGCGCCTCCCTGGCGGTCGCTGCTCGCGCAGGCCGGGCGCCGCACCGTGCTCGACCCCGGCGGGTTCCTCCCTGATCGTCGGCGGGCTGGCCGTCGTGGTCTGCTCGGCCTGGTCCAGCGCCGCCGCTGGCGGTCGCCGTCCTCGGCGCCGTAGCGCGCGGCGGCCGTCGCCGTGGAGGAGCGCTACCGGCGCCAGGCTGACGGCGGCGCCTCCGCCCCGGGGTCGGCGCCCCCGGCGCCCGTGGTGCCACATCTCTCCCTGTCATGCCCGTGACAGGCATTGCTCGCACGTCGGAGCCATGCCCTCGACACCCTGCACCCGCCCCGCACGGAACGGAAAGGAGCGCCCGTGTCCCCCATCCCCGCAGGTCCCTTCCTTCAAGGCGGCCGCCGTCGCCGGAGCCGCCGCCCAGTTCAGCTGGGCGCTGGGCGAGAAGAACGCCCAGCCGCGCCCGCCGCCAAGGACGCCGACGCCGACCCCGTCACCCTGACCTGGCTGGAGGACGGCGGCCTCGGCGCCGCCCCAGGCTCCACCGTCGGCGTCCCGTGGCCCAAGGGCACCTACCGGCAGGACCAGTCCTTTCGCCGTCACGGACGCGGACGGCAGGGCCGTACCCGCCCAGTCCTGGCCCCTCGCCTACGGGCCGGACGGCTCCTCAAGTGGACGCGCACGCCGTCGGCTCCGGCAACGGCGAACTCACCCCCTACACCGCCCGGCACCCCCGCCGCGCCCGCGAAGAAGGTCACCGTCGACGACCGCGGCGGCACCATCGACTGTCGACCGGTGTCGCTGCGCGAGAATCGCGCGAGTACCGGATCGACCCAGATCGTTTCAGGGAATCGCCAGAGCATTCACCGAGATCGCGAAGAACGCGCCCGCCTCGTCCTCCGCTGCGCCCGCACCGAGATCGAGGGACGATCGGCGGCCCAGGGGGCGCGCCGTGGAGTCGAGCGCTTCGACGGCGCCATCGACGAGGTGAAGGTCGAGCACCGGGCCCGGTCCGCGCCGTCGTCCGCATCGACGGCAAGCACACCACCAAGGGCGACACCACGGCTGGCTGCTCCTCTCCGTCCGCCTCGTTTCTACGCGAGCGGGCGCCGGCCTTCCGCATGGTGCACACCATCACGTTCGACGGGAAGCAGGAGCCCGGCAAGGGCGAAGCGGCGACCTCCCATCGCGGCCTCGGTGGCCGCTTCCACCGTCCCGATGCGCGACGAGTCCTACGACCGCCACATCCGCATCGGCGGCGAGGGCACCGGCCTGCTGCGCGAGGCGGTCAAGGGCATCACCGGCCTGCGCCGCGACCCCGGCGCGGCCGTGCGGCGGCGCAGTTCGCGGGGAGAAAGCTGCCCGACCCCGCCACCTGGGACCAGCGCGTCACCACCCGCCTGAAGTACATCCCGGAGTGGGGCGACTACACCCTCTCCCAGCTCTCCGCCGACGGCTTCTCCCTGCGCAAGCGCACCAAGAAGGGCCACGGCTGGATCGGCGCGGGCGGTGGCCGGCGCGCCTCCGGCTTCGGCTACGTCGGCAGGACGAGCGGCGGACTCTCCGCCGGCCTCGCGCACTTCTGGGAGAAGCACCCCGCCCAGCTCGACATCCGCGACGCCCAGACCGACGGAGCACGAGGTCACCCTCTGGCTCTGGTCGCCCGAGGCCCAGCCCATGGACCTGCGCTTCTACCACGACGGCACCGGGCCAGGACACCTTCCCGGAGCAGCTCGAAGGCCTCAACATCACCTACGAGGACTACGAGCCCGGCTTCGGCACCCCCTACGGCATCGCCCGTACCCGGAACTGCTGTTCATGGGCAACGCCACCACCCCGAGCGCCGAGACACTCGCCGAACAGGTCGAGGCCGTACGCGTACTGCTCCCAGCTGGCCGCCCCGCCGGCGCAGCTCATCAAGTCCAGCGCCTGGCCCCGGCCTCTACTCCGGAAGCCACGACCGCTCCACACCTCGCCAAGGCGAAGATCGAGGACCACGCAAGCCTCTTCCACCTACTACAAGGACAAGGTGAACAGCACCCTTTCAGTACC
>JAKFGP010000025.1 GCA_021502835.1 Streptomyces thinghirensis | reverse complement strand
ATGCTCGCCCTGGGCGAGATCGTGGACCGCAAGGCCGACGAGAAGACCATCGCGGCCGGCCTGCGCGCCGACACCCTCGGCTCGGCGGTCAGCCCGCTGTTCAACGGCTTCATGTGCAGCGCCTTCGCCCAGAACATCGGCCTCGTCGCGATGTGACGAAGATCCCGCAGCCGGGGCATGTCGTCGTCGCGGCGGCGCGCTTCCTGGTCCTGATGGGCCTGTGTCCGATGGCCGCCTCGCTCAGCGCCGTCGTCCCGCGCCCGGTCCTCGGCGGTGCCGGCGTGGTGCTGTTCGGCTCGTCGCGGCCAGCCGGCATCGAGACCCTGGTCCGGGCGAGACCTGGACAAGGACAACAACGTCCTGATCGTGGCGGGGTGTCCCTGGCCGTCGGCATCATCCCGATCGCGGCGCCGGAGTTCTACCACTCGTTCCCGGAGAACGCGAGATCATCCTCGACTCCGGCATCTCGACCGGCTGTGTGGCCGCCGTCCTGCTCAACCGCAATCTTCTAACCACATCCCGGCCAGGGACGGGAGGCGGAGGAGAGTGACCCATCCCATGGAAGCGGGGGAGGAGATCACCGAGGCGTCCGCGGCGCCGCGCCACGCCGTGAGTGCCGGGTGCGCCTTAAACACGCGGGTCGGCGCCTCCGGACGAGAGGCGCCGCACCCTGCACAGTTACCGCCCCCGCCGCCCGGAACCGCCGGACGCCTGAGCGTCGCGTCGGTCACAGACCGAACAGGCCCGGCCGCGCCGCAGTTCTCCAGAGCGCGCCGCCGCGAGTCGGCTGCAAGTTTGCAGGGCGCCGAGGTCCATGAGCCCGCCGACGCCCTCGACCTCGGCCGCGACCGTGCCGATCCCGCCTTGCGGATGATCTGCCGGATGCGGAACGTCTCGCCCTCGCCCCACTCGAACGCGCAGGTCACCTCGACCTCGTCGCCCGCGAGCAGCTCCCGCCGGAAGCGGATGGTCGTCTCAGGGACCACGGGCCCCACCGCCGCGGCCACCAGGTCGGCCTGCCGGATTCCGGCCGCCCGGAGCAGCGACCAGCCGGGCGTGCTCGGCGTAGTTCAGATACACGGCCCCCGGTTCAGGTGGCCCTGGGTGTCGGTCTCGTACCCGCGGACGGTCACCGGCACGGTAAAACGGCTCGCTCACCGCTACTGCCTCTCTCCTCGTGGACGCTGCGCGCGCAATCCTTACACGGCCGCGTCGCGTACACCTGCGCGGGGACGCCAGCAGATAACGCACCCTGGTCCGTGGCTCCGTGTACTCGCCGACCTGCCAGCCTGCGCGCCCTCTAGAGTCCGCCCCGCAGCCCCCGTAGCGCGGTGCCGTCGGGCCCGTCCACGGCGACGGCCTCCGGCTGCGGTGTCGCGCGCACCCGGTACCCGTCACCGCCGCCCGGACCGGCCGGACGGTCGTCCCGCCGCCTCAGGGCGAGCGCGGCGGCCTGCACGATCGTCCGCTCCCACCCGCAGGGCCGGTCCGTGCTCCCGTCGGAACCCGTCATCCGGCGCAGCTCCAGCAGCCCTGCCAGGCGCTGCGCACCTCACGCAGCCGCGCGAACCCGGCGTCGCCCGGCACGGCGTCCTCCCCGCCCACCCGCGCGGCGAACACCCCGCCGGCGCGGGGCCGGCGCGGCGGAGCGGTGCCGCTGGCTCGGTCGTCGCCGGTGTCCGGGCCCGGCGGGGACTCCCCTGCATCCGATGCCCGGCCGCGCGTCAGGAAGTGGTCGTGCGGCGGGCGCGGGTGCCGGAAGGCGAGTCCCCGCTTCACCAGCGCCGCGAGCACGCGCCTCCGTCCCCTTCAGACGCCCGGTCGCGGGGTCGGCGGCGTCGATGACACGCCGCTGCGGCGGTGGGCGGCATGGTGCCACGGCGTCCTCCCTCCCTCATCGGTGCCGCCGGTGGAGACGGCGACCTCAGAAGGCTAGACGGAGGTCTGACATTCCACGCGGCGATCACCGGCCGCCCGTGCTCGATACCCAGTCGGCACAGCGTCCCCGTGCTCCAGCTGGAACAGGGCGCCGTCCGATGCCGGAAACCCGGGGTGCCGCGCGGTCAGCACCCGCAGGAAGTGCCCGTGTGCCACCAGCACCACGCACTCCCTCGGTGTTCGCGAACGCGGCGGCGCCTCCACCTTGGCCAGCACCCGGTCGGCCCGCTCCCCGACCTGCTCCGGAGTCTCCCCGGGGTGGTCCGGCGGTCCGGCCGTGACCCCGTCCGTGAACAGGAACCAGTCCGGCCGGCTCCGGTGGATCTCGACCGTCGTGATCCTCGTACCCGCCGTAGTCCCACTCGTGCAGATCCGGTTCGATCCGCACCCGTGCAACCCGATCAGCTCCGCCGTCTCCCGGGCCCGCTGGAACGGGCCGACGACAGCGGCCCGATCGGTGCGACCGGATCAGCGGTACGAGGCTCGAGCCTGCTCCCCGCCCGTTCTCGGTCAGCGGCACGTCCGTCAGCCCGGTGTGCCGCCCGGACCGTGACCACTCGGTCTCACCGTGCCGGACCAGAAAGAGATCACCCATGCCGCCCAGGCTACCGCCGGTACCCCGCCCAGGAACCGTCCGATCCAGCCCGGATGGCGGCCTCCAGGTCGTCCACGTGGGGCAGAGGTCAGGATGCGGAAGTGGTCAGGAGGCCAGCGAATGCCGGTGCCCTGGACCACCTGGATCTTCTCCCGCAGCAGCAGGTCCAGGACGAACCGCTCGTCGTCGTGGATCCTGTGCACCTTCGGGTCGATGCGTGGGAACGCGTACAGCGCGCCCTCCGGCTTCACGCACGACACACCCGGGATCTCGTTCAGCTTCTCCCAGGCCACGTCCCGCTGTTCGCGCAGCCGCCCGCCCGGAGCCGTCAGCTCGCGGATGGACTGGCGGCCGCCGAGCGCCGCCTGGATGGCGTACTGGGCGGGCGCGTTGGCGCACAGTCGCATGGAGGCCAGCATTGGTCAGGCCCTCCAGGTAGTCGCGCGCGTGCTGCCGCGTCCCGTGACCACCAGCCAGCCGGAGCGGAAGCCCGCCACCCGGTAGGTCTTGGACAGGCCGCAGAAGGTCAGGACCACCAGGTCGGGGGCGAGCGCGGCGGCCGAGTGGTGCACGGCGTCGTCGTACAGGATCTGGTCGTGGATCTCGTCGGCGAAGATCTATCGAAGCCGTGCCGGCGGGCGAGGTCGAGGATGCCCTCGACGATCTCCTTGGGGTAGACGGCGCCGGTGGGGTTGCTGGGATTGATGATGACGACCGCCTTGGTGCGGTCGGTGATCTTCGACTCCATGTCGGCCAGGTCCGGGTACCACTCCGCCTGCTCGTCGCAAGGTAATGGACCGCCTTGGCCGCCCGCGAGGGTCGTCACCGCCGTCCAGAGGGGGGAAGTCGGGGCGGGGGATCAGATCTCGTCGCCGTCCTCCAGCAGGGTTTCGTACCGCCGTGGAGACCAGTTCCGAGACGCCGTTGCCGAGGAAGACGTCGTCCACGTCGACCTCCAGGCCGAGGGCCTGGTAGGCGCTGGGCGACGGCCCGGCGGGCGGAGAGGATGCCCCGAGAGTCGGTGTATCCGTGCGCTCGCGGCAGCACTGCGGATCATGTCCTGAGGACTCTCCTCCGGCGCCTCGAAGCCGAAGAGCGCCGGGTTGCCGGTGTTCAGGCGCGGCACGCTAGTGCCCCGCCTCCTCCAGCGCGTTGGCCTGCTCGATGACCGGGTCAGCGGATCTCGTAACAGACCTCGCTGAGTTTGTTCGACCGCCGGAACCCATTGCGGCGCTTCCCTCCGGTATCTGGTGTTGCTTGGTTTTACCAAGTGAGAGCTTGGAAAGTCCAACAACTTGTCTACACTGCGCCCGCATGTCACCTCGCCGAAGCTACGACCAGTACTACTCCGCCGCCCGCGCGCTCGACGCCGTCGGCGACCGCTGGACCCTGCTGATCGTCCGGGAGCTGCTCGCCGGTCCGCGGCGCTAGCCACCGACCTGCACACGCGACCCGCCCGGCGTCAGCATCGGACGTACTTCGCCCGCGGCTGAAGGACATGGAGCGCGACGGACTGGACGACCCGGCGCCGGCTGCCCCCGCCCGGAGCGGCGTACGTCTACGAACTCACACCGAGCGCGGCAGCGGGTTACGGGCGGTGCTGGAGGCGCTCGGCGCGTGGGGCGCCGGCGTGCTGGGGGAGCGGAGGCCGACGGATCGCCCCCTGCGGGCGCACTGGTTCGCGCCCCCGGGTGGCGGCCCCGCGGAAAGGCCGGGGTGGCGGAGGGGCTCGTCGAGTGTCCGGCTCGAGGAGGGGGAACTTCCACCTCTGCGCGCGGGCGGGAAGATCCCGTGTACGGCGACGGGTCCGCGCCGGGGAGCCCGACGCCCTGCTCGTGCTGGACGCCGAGACCTGCGCCGCGCTCAGCCGTGGGAGTTCGGCCTGCGGGACGCCGTGTGCGGGCCGGCCGCCGCGGTGATCGGCGACGGAACGGCGGCCAAGGCGCTCCGGGAGGGCTGGATACGGCGGAAGTTGCCCCACAAGGCTCGCCGGGAGGGGGCCTTAGGGGCCTTTCGGGGAGCGTCAGATCCCGGCGGTACCCCGCCCAGGCCGTCCCGCCCCGCGGTCAGCGCGTATCCGCCGATGCCCGCCAGCGCGGCCAGCACGCCGCCGATCCCGGTCCACACCCACCGGTCGGACCACCATCCGGAGGACCAGCCGTCGTCGGGCTCGATCGCGGATAGCACGGCGCCGCGTCTCCGAGCCCTCCTCGTCCGCGCCGGACTTCATCGCCACGCCCGGCACCAGCGGCTCGGCCAGCGAACCGTCCACCGCCGCCGCGCCGCCCATGTCCTCGGAGTCCACCCGGACCTCGGCCGAGACCGGACACCCAGGTCCGACGTCGGGAGGTTCACCGCCGTCAGCCGGATGTAGTACGTCCCCGGCGGCGGATCGTCGGCCCACGGCTCCGACCAGGCACGGACCGTGCGCAGCACTCAGGCCAGTTCCACGGACGAGGTGCCCGTCGCGGCGGTGCGGACTGCGCGCCGTACTAACAGGCCTGGCGGCGCGGCGCAGGCCGTCGTACACGCCGATCCGCCAGAGTCTCGGCGGCGTGCTTCTCGGGCAGCCGCACCGTACGTCGCCTCGACGGTGGGGGCGCCGCCCGGCGTCGGCCGGGAACGACCAGTACAGGTAGTCACCGGCGGAGCCGTTCGCCGCGGCCCCGCTGCCCCCGCTCGATCTCGGTCGCCGTACGGAAGGCCGTGCCCCAGCCTCGGTCGAAGCGCCGGCGATCGTCCGACGGGCTGGAGGGCGAGGAGTCGGCCGCCGCGGGGACACGGCGAGCCGAGCAGCAGCGCCAGGCGCCCAGCACTCGTGTGTAAGCGCATCGAGTTGGTCCTCCAGACCGCGAACCGCCAGCGCGAGAGCCAGCCCCCACAGCAGACCGGCGAAGAACCCGGCCAGGATCAGCGCACCGAGCAGCCACCAGCCGAGGCCGAAGGACCACGTCGCCGGCGTCGCTCCGGACCGTCCACGACGTCGACGGTCAGCCACCGGCAGTCCGGGCGTGGTCTTCACACCGGCGGCGACGGAGAAAGAGAGTTGGTGACCTGGAGGCACACGGCTCTCGGCAGGGGGCGTCCTCCTCGTCGCTCGCCGCGCCCCGATACCGCAACCCCGTGGAGAGCACATCGGTACGGCCGTTGCCGGCCGCCTCGCCACGCGCACGATCTCCCGGCCGTACCGTCACCGCCCGCAGCAGCACCCCGTAGGAGGGGTCTTCACGGCGCGGTCGGCACCCACGCTGACCGAGGCGCGCAGCCTCAAGCCCGGCTCCACGTCCACCCGGTACCAGCGCTGCCGGCCGAACTCCCTCTCGGTCGGTGTACAGCCCGACTTCAGCGTCGGCATCGCCTTCGCGCACGCGTCCGCGCCCTCGGTGGCGACCGGAGTCACCACCGGGGTCGGCCGCGCGGTCCACCAACTGCTGACCTTGTCGGTGAGTTCGTCGGTGTGCTCGACCGAGGTGTACGTCCCGCCGGTCGCCTCGGCGATGCAGCTGAGCTGCTGCCGCATCTTGGCGTTGGGCACCAGACCCAGCGTGTCGATGGTCAGCCCGATGCCCTTGGCGGCGATCTCCCCGGGCCACCTCGCACGGGTCGAGCGGGGCGCAGGTGTCCTCGCCGTCACTGATCAGCACGATGTGCTTGGAACCGTCGCCGCCGTCGAGGTCGTCGGCCGCCTGGAGCAGCGCGGGGCCGATCGGCGTCCAGCCGGTGGGGCCAGCGTCGCCACCGCCGTCTTGGCCTCGGTGCGGTCCAGCGGGCCGACCGGGTAGAGCTGCGCGGTGTCCTGCAGCCGGTCTTGCGGTCGTCGCCCGGGTAGTCGGCGCCCAGGGTCCGGATCCCGAGCCGCACCTCCTCGGGCGTCGCGTCGAGCACCTCGTTGAACGCCTGCTTCGCCGCGGCCATCCGGGTACCGCCGTCGATGTCCCGCGTCCGCATCGAACCGCTGACGTCGAGCACCAGGTTGACCTTCGGCGCGTCCTCGCCCGTGGGTTCACCGGCGGCCCGCTGGGGCCGGGAAGGCGATCCCGGCCGTCAGCGCGGCGAGCAGGGCACAGGCACCCGCCGCCAGCTGTTCCTGTGATCATCGGCGGATCTTATTGATCAAGGGGTGCCGGGCTCCAAAACGACGGGTGGCCGGCGCCGGACACCGGGCGGACGCACCGTCAGTCCGTACCGCCGCTCCTCCTCGGTGGGCGAGAACAGCCCCGCCAACCGGGCCCGGTAGAGGACGGCGATCGTGAAGCCGTCGGTGATCCTCCCGTCGGCCACCATGGCCTCCGCCTCGGCCGGCGACACCGCGACCGCCCTGTGGATCGCCTCGCCCTCGTCCAGCGCGCCGACGGCTTCGACCCGTGTCGCGTAGAGCTCGACCCGGTGCGCGCACAGACCGGTGTCCGGGTGGAGTTCGCCGAGGGGGACCACCGTCGTGGGTGCGCGGAGATCTCCTCCGCCAGCTCCCGCGCGACGTTCTGCTCACCGGTCGCGCCCGGGTCGCCGAAGCCGCGGACCACCTCCCAGTGCAGGCCGCGGTGGCGGCGTGCCGGCGGTGCTCGAGCAGCACGACCTTCGCCTCGTCGCCGAGCAGCGGCACACCACCACACCCGGGGAGGAGTCCGGGGCGGCATGAGCCGGTCAGTACAGGCCCAGCCGGCCGTCGGGGAAGCGCACCGGATCGCGCAAGTACCACAGATAGCGGTTGGCCGACACCACACCCACCGGGACCGGCCGCAGCGCCGATCGCAGCCGGGCCCACAGCGAACCGGCCGGGCCGCGACGCACCCCTCGGCGCCGCCGACCTGCGGGCCCTGCGGATCAGCGCCGGGTCCGTCAGATCTCGATCCCTCCGGGGGCGTCGCGAACCACCTCGGGATTGTCCTCGGCGCAGGCTCGTACCGGCTCATCGGGCGCTTCGCAGGTTGTGCACGGTAATTCAGCGGGAGGTCAGTAGTCCTTGGGCACTTTCGTCGTCCTGGGTGGTGGTGGAGGCGTTCCCGGCCGACCCGGCGTCCGGCTCCTGGCCGGTAGCCGGGCAGACGCTGCACCAGGTCGAGGAACTGCCGCCATTCTCGGTCACTCGCCAGCCGTACGGAGGCTATCTCCCGGGCGAACCTCTGTTCCTCCCGTCCCGACCCTGGTTGCGCAGCAGCAGTTGCACCGATCCGGTCACCGGAGTGGATACCATGGCGGCAGCAAGCGCCCCGGTCAGCTCCCACAGGCCCGCCCCCGCTGACGGCCGAGAAGGTGCCCGCGGTCAGGGTGACGACGACCTCGACGACCGGGTGCCACCGGGTCGGCCGGCCCGTCGGCGCTCCTGGGCCAGCTTGAGGATCTCCGAGTTGGAGCCGGACGTAGCGGTCGAAGACCCGCCCGGCGGCGTCGTGGAAGTGCTCCGGTGCGGCGGTCAGCGCCCCGAACGCACGGATGTAGCCGTTCCAGGCGGCGGTCCGCCGCAGCCGCCATATGTCCTGAAGGCTCAGCGAGTTCACCCGCTGACGGCGTCAGGTGGTCCTGGACGGCCGCGAAGGCCTGCCGGCCGCCTTGCAGGAATGTCAGCAACTGCTCGGGATCGTCCACGAAGCCGGAGGTGGTCCGCGCCTCGCGGGCCTCCTGCAGCACCACACGTCGTAGACTGTCCGCGGGGTGAGCGGGTAACGGCCCAGCGCGTCTGCCAGGGTTGACGTTGTAGATCAGGTCGAGAAGCTGCCGGATCTCCTTGGCGAAGAGCTTGTCCCGGTCGTAGCTGCCCTCCGCGACGCTTCCGTCCCGGAACGGACACGAACTCCTCGTTAGAGCGTGTTGCGCACGACGGGCGTGCCGGCGGACGCTGAGACTGTTGCTGTATCCGACCAATTCTCACCGAGCCGCCGCCCGAACTCGTCGGCGTTCTCGGGGGCCACACCCACCTGAGCGGCGAGGGCGTCGATGTTCTTGGCGGTCAGCCCCTGCACCTTCTGGTGAACGGCTGGAACAGCCGGATCCGGGTGTTCTCCTTGTTCTCCCGGTCGTCGTCCGAGTCACCCCAGGCCATGCGGACACAGCGCACCCGGTCGGTGGCCGGCATGCTCCTCCAGGGTCTCCCGCCACGCGGTGAACCCCCGCGCCGCACGCAGGTGGGCGGGTGGCTCCCTGTGCCGGATGCCGCTCGTTGAGCAGGAAGGGCGATGGCGCCCGGAGGCGGAGGAGGTTGGGTGGTGCGCCGTGCGGTCCTCGCCCTCCTCCATCAGGTCGCGGCTGATCGCGGGGTTGTTGTAGAAGTAGGCGCGGTTGATCACGACCTGGCTCGCGTTGATGAGACTGCGGAAGTACCCTCGGCCTCGCACCTCCTTGACGCGCCGGCCGGCGACCTGGTCCAGGGACCTTGCCCTGCTCGATCATGTCCACCGTGAGGTCGTCCGGTACCCACTGGTTGTCCAGGGACTGCGCGATCACCGCCCCCGGCTCCAGCTGGTCGGGGCGGATCGGCGTCATCAGGCCGTCACCGTCGTCGACGTCAGTCATGTCCCGCCCTCGCACCTCTCACGTCAGGGAAACCCCACAGGACCACACCGTAGGGGCCGTGGTGCCGGACCAATGACTGTTTTTCCACAGGAGTATGACTGGCAATCAGATATCCAGGTGATCAGGTGATCGGCCGCATGTTCGTGGTCATGCCGTCAGCGGGCCGGGCAGCACGGTCCAGATGTCGCCCGTACGCCCCGGGGTCAGCCGCATCACCGTCAACGCCTTCACCGGCAGTGACGCCGCGCACAGCGCGCTCAGATCCCCGTGCGCGGCAGCTCCCGTACCGCCCCTTCCAGTGCCGCGCCCAGCGCCGCCCCCGATCCCGCGGTCACGCCGCCAGCGCGCCGCCCACCAGCGAGCCGAACAGCTTGCGGTGCAGGGCGGTCGCGTCGTCGGTGAGCATGCGGGCCGGCAGCTCGGGGCCGGGACGCCGTGCCGTGCGAGGTGGGCCGGGCTGACGCGGATGTCGGCCAGGTCGCGGTAGACCAGGCGCAGCGGATCGCCTGCCGGGGACAGCACGACGAGGTTCTGGCCGTGTGCCTCCAGGGCCACGCCCAGTTCCAGCGCGCGCAGTCCGACGGTCAGCGCGAGACGTGCGAAGGAGGCCAACCACGCCGGGGAGCGGGGCAGCTCGGTGGTCGCCAGCGCGGCCACCGGTAGCCGACGTACTCGCCCGGGGCCGCGTACGCCCGCGGCGACTCGCGCAGTACGGCGGCCAGGTCGGGGGAGTGGGCGGTGGCCGCGCCCAGCGTGCCGGTCACGTGCAGCAGGCCGTCCGGTAGGCTGCCAGATCCTCACCGAACGACGACAGGGTCGCCGACGCGGCGATCGAGGCGATCGAGATGTCCCGTACGGAGGACGTCAGCCGGGTGCTCAGCGCGGTCTTGACGTGCGGTCCGCCGGGCACGGCGAGCGTGCGCAGGGACATCAGCGGGTGGGCGGCGAGCTGGTCGTCGCACGCCTCGCTTGAGCACGTGCGCGGCCTGCCACGGGTGCACGGCAGCAGTACCTGCGCCCCGTCGCGCAGTCCCCGCGCGCCAGTCGCCCGTCGTCAGGCACTCGGCCGCCGGAACCGGCACCAGCCCCAGCCCCACCACCGGTCCGTGCTCGGGCGCGTACGAGAGCTGCTCCGCCACCGAGAAGCCGGGTCGGGAACGGCAGCCGGGGTGGTACGGATGCCCGTCGACCACCCGCTGCTCCCAGGCCCAGTCACTGTCCGGCCACTCGTCCGGGTGATTCTTCCGCCCCGCCCGCGACAGCGCCAACGACGCGACACTGTGCCCGAGTTCGGCGGCGAACCCCGCGGAGTGCGGTACGGCGAGGTCCGTCATCAGCCGCGCCGGATCGTCGTACGGGACCTCGTCGAGCCGTTACGGCGCGGACGTAGTCGTCGGCGGTACGGGTCGGCCGCCGGACCGGCCAGCCGGCGGCCGTCCCCGAAGGCGCAGCACCAGTCCCTCCCGGGCGGGCTCCCGGCCGGCGATCCACGCCAGTGGTTCATGGGCGCACGCCCGCCACAGCCGGGACAGCACGGCCGCGCGGGCGCCGGGCAGCTCGGCCGTGAACCGGGCGACCAGACCGGGGCGGACGGCCGCCAGCTCGTCGGCGACCTCGGCCTCTGCGCTGGGGGGACGATGCACGGCGGGCTCCTCGGTACGAGTAGGGGGGTGTCACGGCACGGGGGGACGACAGACATACTGATCGTCCCCGCCATCTCCGCCATGGACAGACCGTAGGGAACGAGTGGAACGCGTGATCTCCTGCCCCCGCCCACCGGCGCCGACGCCCGCCTCCCCGGACGACGTCGCGGAACGCGCCGACGCCCATGCGGCGGTGCCGCTGCTGAACTGCCTGCTGCGCGAGGTCGCCGAACCGCTGCCGGGCCCCGGCACCCGGCCGGTGCGCCACCGGCTGCCCGGCGGCAGACTGCTGCGCGTACGCGGAGGCCGGCGACCCGCCGAGCCGGAGGTGCGCGCGGCGGACGGCTGGCACCGCGTCGGCCACACCGAGCTGGTGAAACTCGTCACGGAGAGCTGCGCCGGCACACGGGTCTGCCCAACCACGAACTGCCCACCGAGATGACCGGACAGCCGGGACGCGGTGGCCGCGCTGCTGACGGCACGCGCGCGGGCGACCCCCGCGCAAGGACCCGTATCTCCGCTCCGAGCAGTCCCTGCTCACCGGCCACACCCACCACCCCGCCCCCAAGGCGCGCGGCGGTGGCCCGCACCGCGGGCTGGCTGCCGTACGCGCCCGAGGCGCACGCCCGTTTCACGCTGCCGCTGCTCGGGGTTGCGCGAGGACACGGTCGTCGACGAGGGCGACATCTGCCGCCCTGGACGCCCTGGGCGAGGCACCGCCCGGCTACCGGCTGCTCCCGGCCCACCCCTGGCAGCTCGACCTGGCCGGAACCGCCCTGGCCCCGGCCCTCGCCGACGGCCGCCTCGTCCGGCTGGGCACGACCGGCTTCCCATCTGGCCGACGGCCGCGATCCGCACGGTGTACGCCCCGGAGTACCTTCCGGGGCGCGACCTGTTCCTGAAGTTCAGCCTCGACGTGCGCATCACCAACGACATCCGCCGCCTGTGGCGCCCGACCCTGATGAGACTGCGCCGCACCGACACGGCGGTCACCGAGGCCTTCGCCGCCATCGGGTCCCCGGCGGCCTGGCTCGGCGACGCGCGCTACCGCACGCGGACTTCGCCTTCGAGGAACTGGCCGTCGTGGTCCGCGACGGACTACGGGACCGCGTCCTGCCCGGCGCGACCCCGCTCCTCGCCGCCGCATTCGTCGAGGGCTTCCCGGGCAGCCCGCTGGAGGGCGCCACGGATCCGGCGGCCTGGTGGGAGGCCTACCTGGCCGCCGTCGTCCCACCCGTGCTGACCGCCTTCGCCGACGACGGCGTCGTCCTGGAGGCGCACCTGCAGAACACGCTGGTTTTTTTTTTTTTTTTTTTTTTTTTTTTTTTTTTTTTTTTTTTTTTTTTTTTTTTTTTTTTTTTTTTTTTTTTTTTTTTTTTTTTTTTTTTTTTTTTTTTTTTTTTTTTTTTTTTTTTTTTTTTTTTTTTTTTTTTTTTTTTTTTTTTTTTTTTTCGCCGTGGACGCGGGCGGCACACCGGTACAGGCCCTGTTCCGGGACGCCGAGGGCGTCAAGCTGCTGCCGGACACCTCCCGGGCGGCCGGCTGGGAACGGCTGGTGTACTGCCTGGTCGTCAACCACCTCCTGCGAGATCGCCGCCGCCCTGGCCGAGCACCACCCCGGCCTCGACCCGTGGCCCGCCGCCCGCCACGCCCTGGCCGGCCACGACCTGCCCGAGATCCCGGCCCTCCTCCGCCTCGCCCACCCTCCCGGGCAAGACCAACCTCCTGCTGCGCTGGACGGGCGCGGACGGCGCCGACGCGCGGTACCGGCCGCTGCCCAATCCGCTGCGGGGAGCGTGAGGGCCGTCGCCGCCGCCGACGCGCGGCCCCCCCCATGGCGGGGTCCCCACGGGCGTTCGGCGCCCGCGGTGAGGAACGAAGCCGCACGTCGGCACGATGCCCGTACCGGGCAGGTGACCTGTCGACGACTTGGATCGCCGACCGACGGACACGGCCGCCCCGCCCGGGAGAGGTTCCGGGGCGGGGGGCCGGTCGTGCGGCGGCGTCAGCAGTTCGCCACCTCGACGCACGTCACCGTGACGAGCCGAAGTGGATAGCGCCCACTCACGCGATGATGCGGTCGAAGGTGTTCCAGCCGTGGCCGATCTCGGCGGACGCTGCCGTAGGGGTCGCCGTCGTCGCGGACGAAGTTGTTGGAGTAGAGCCACATGGTGCCGTCGGGCTTGAGTGCCACCAGGTCGGTGTATCCGTCGCCGGTGGCGTCGGCCGGGATGATGCGGTTGTGTTCCAGCCGTGGCCGATCTGGCGGACGTCGCCGTAGGGGTCGCCGTCGTCGCGGATGAAGTTGTTGGAGTACAGCGACATCGTGCCCGTCCGGCTTCAGCGCCACCAGGTCGGAGAACGAGTCACCCGTCACGCTGTGGCCAGGGTGTCGGGCTCCTCCCACTGCCACCAGCTTGTCTCCTGGTGGGCACCGGCCCAGCTGAGGCTGAAGTGGATGTGGTCCGTGTGCGGATTGCTGCCGTTGTACTCCCGCCACCCGTCTGCGGCTTGGCTCGACGACCAGATCTTGTCGTTCCAGATCAGGTACATGATCCCGAGCCGCCGGGCGTTGGCGTGCTTGTTGCCGTACTTGTCCGTCTTCAGCAGCCAGGTGAGGGATGTCCTCGGCGATGGCGCGCTCACCGGAGTCGTAGTAGTCGAGCATGTAGTCCAGTGCACTGGCCTTCCTTGTGCTCACTCGTGTCACCGTTGTCGCAGGCGCGGGGATGTAGGAAGTGTGAGAGCCGTACGCCTCGTTGAGCAGGTCCCGGAGGCCCTCGGTGCCCGGCTTGGCGGAAGGGGGACAGGCCGCCACCGGCTCCATGGGTGCGGGCCGGCGGACGGTACCGAGTCCGCCTGGGGTCTTGCTCCCGTTCTCAACACGGCACTCCTTCAGTCGAGTCTTCCGGGAGGGGCGTGTCGGTCGTCTCGCTACGCCCTCGTACATCCGACGGCACAGTCTGGGGGTGCCTTCACGACGTGGAGTACCTATAACTTTCCAGCGTGACTGACGCGGCTGGAGATGCCCCGACGTTTCCGGGCCGGGATCCGATGGGGCGGCTCGACGTGTCCGCGCATCCATATGCTCGTCCCATGCTCACCGAAGTCCACCGCCACCCACTACATCGAGCCCCTGCGCTCCGGCGGCTCCGTCCCCGCCGTCGTCGAGGCCGACGATCTCGGCACGTACGTCGTCAAGTTCACGCGCCTCCGCGCAGGGCCGCAAGGCGCTGGTCGCCGAGGTGGTCGTCGGCGAGCTGGCGCGGGAGCTGGGGCTTCGGGTGCCGGAGTTGGTGCTCGCCCACTTCGACCCGGCGATCGCCGCCGACGAACCGCACCAGGAGGTGCGGGACCTGCTGAACGCCAGCGCGGGACTCAACCTCGGCATGGACTACCTGTCGGGCGGCGCCGACTTCACGCCCGAGGTCGCGGAAGTCTTCCCGGTGGACGCGGCGGAGGCCGGGCGCGTCGTCTGGCTGGACGCCCTCACCGTGAACGTCGACCGCACGGTGCACAGCTCCAACCTGATGGTCTGGCCGACCTTCGGCACCGCGCCCCCGCGCCTGTGGCTCATCGACCACGGGGCGGCCCCTCGTCTTCCACCACCGCTGGGACGCCTCCGCGCCGGACAAGGCGTACGACTTCCCGCCACCACGCCCTCGGCCACTACGCACCGGACGTCTGCGCCGCCGACGCCGAACTGGCGCCGAAGGTGACGGAGGAGCTGCTGCGCGAGGTGGTGGCCCGGGTGCCGGAGGCCTGGCTGACCTGTGAGGCCGGCTTCGACACGCCGGACGAGGTCCGGGACGCCTACGTCGGTTATCTGCACGCGCGCGTCCGGGCCTCCCGCGACTGGCTGCCCACCGACTTCCCGACCCGCGAGGAACTCGCCGCCGAGAACGCCGCCCGTGCTGCGCGCCCGGCAGGGCCGTCCCGACTGGCTCAAGCGAGTACCCGACCTGCACGGCAAGCCGCCCGCCGAGCAGGACTGGTCCGTGCACCTGGGCTGAGACACGTCCGCGCCCCCGGTGCTGTGCGGTACCGGGGGCGCGGACGGGCTCTCCTGGGGTCGGGCGTCAGCTCTTCAGCTGCTCGTACGCCGGCAGCGTCAGGAAGTCGGCGTAGTCCTCGTCGAGGGAGACGGTCAGCAGCAGGTCGTGGGCCTGCTGCCAGTTGCCGGCCGCGAAGGCCTCGTCGCCGATCTCGGCACGGATGTTCGCCAGCTCCTCGGCGGCGACCTTGCGGGCCAGCTCGGCGGTGACCTGCTCGCCGTTGTCGAGGACGACCTCCGCGTTGATCCACTGCCAGATCTGCGAGCGGGAGATCTCGGCGGTGGCCGCGTCCTCCATCAGGTTGAAGATCGCGACCGCACCGAGGCCGCGCAGCCACGCCTCGATGTGGCGGATGCCGACCTGCACGGCGTTGACCAGGCCCGCGTACGTCGGCTTGGCGTCCAGGAGTCGACGGCGATCAGGTCGGCCGCCTTGACGTCGACGTCCTCGCGCAGCCGGTCCTTTGGTTGGGCCTGTCGCCAGAGCACCTTGTCGAAGGACTCCATGGCGATCGGGACCAGGTCGGGGTGGGCGACCCAGGAGCCGTCGAAGCCGTCGCCGGCCTCGCGGTCCTTGTCGGCGCGGACCTTCTCGAAGGCCACCTTGTTGACCTCGGCGTCCCGGCGGGACGGGATGAACGCCGCCATGCCGCCGATCGCGTGCGCGCCCCGCTTGTGGCAGGTGCGGACGAGGAGTTCGGTGTACGCGCGCATGAACGGGGCGGTCATCGTCACCGCGTTGCGGTCCGGGAGGACGAACTTGGCGCCGCCGTCACGGAAGTTCTTGACGATGGAGAACAGGTAGTCCCAGCGGCCCGCGTTCAACCCGGAGGCGTGGTCACGCAGTTCGTAGAGGATCTCCTCCATCTCGTACGCGGCCGTGATCGTCTCGATCAGGACGGTGGCGCGGACGGTCCCCTGCGGGATGCCGACGTAGTCCCTGCGCGAAGACGAAGACCTCGTTCCAGAGGCGGGCCTCCAGGTGCGACTCCGTCTTCGGGAGGTAGAAGTACGGGCCCTTGCCGAGGTCCAGCAGGCGCTGGGCGTTGTGGAAGAAGTACAGGCCGAAGTCGACCAGGGCGCCGGGGACCGGCCGGCCGTCGACCTGGAGGTGGCGCTCGTCGAGGTGCCAGCCACGCGGGCGCATGACGACCGTCGCCAGTTCCTCGTCCGGGCGCAGGGCGTACGACTTGCCGGTGCGCTCGTCGGTGAAGTCGATGCTCCGCGTGTAGGCGGAGGCCAGGTTGAGCTGGCCGAGGACGACGTTCTCCCAGGTCGGTGCGGAGGCGTCCTCGAAGTCCGCGAGCCAGACCTTCGCGCCCGAGTTGAGGGCGTTGATGGTCATCTTGCGGTCGGTCGGGCCGGTGATCTCGACCCGGCGGTCCTGCAGCGCGGCCGGAGCTGGGGCCACCTTCCAGGAGTCGTCCGCGCGCACGGCGGCGGTCTCCGGGAGGAAGTCGAGCGTGGAGGTGCGGGCGATCTCGGCGCGGCGCTCCGCACGGCGGGCGAGGAGTTCGTCACGCCGGGGCGTGAACCGCCGGTGCAGCTCGGCCACGAAGGCGAGCGCCGCATCGGTGAGGACCTCCTCCTGCCGGGGCAGGGGCTCGGCGTCGACGATGGCCAGCGTGGACGGCGCTGGTGCGGACATGAGCTGTCACTTCCTTCAGCGGTGGCACCGGGTGCCAACGGGCACGTATAGGGCATAGCGCACTCGCTGTGCGGTCGAGTGCTTCTGGTCAGTGGATAGTAGTTTCCTCATTGTGGAACTTCAATGGTTTGTTGATGTCGAGATTCTCTGAGTCGAGGGAAGGTGGCGCCCAGTGCCACACTCCTTACTCAAGGTGGCGCAGGTCGGCCTCGGTGTCGATGTCGTACGGCCGCGCCACGTCCGCGCACTCCACCAGTGTGATGTCCGCCTCGTGTTCCCTCAGATAGGCGCGTGCCCCCCGGTCCCCGGTGGCAGTCGCCGAGACGCCTGCCGAGTGGGGCGGCGCCGAGGAGGACGGGATGCCCACGCTCGCCCGCGTACGCCGCCGAGGCGAGCGATGCCTCGTCCCGGTAGGCGGCGCGCACCCGCGCCATCGCCTCCGCTCCGATGCCGGGCTGGTCGACCAGTGAGACCAGCGCGGCCCGCAACCGGCCCCGGCCGGTCCGGCCAGCGAGTCGATCCCTGCGCGCAGTGACGACCCCATGCCCTGCTCCCAGTCGGGGTTGTCCACGACGACGCACCCGTCGAGCGCGGCCCGCGCGCGTACCGTCTCGGCCCGCGCCCCCAGGACGACGTGCACGCGGGCGCAACCGGCCGCGCGCAACGCGGCGATCGCGTGTTCGACGAGTGGATGTCGCGGTGTTCGAGCAGTGCCTTGGGGCGTCCGCCGAGTCGCCGCCCGCCCCCGGCGGCGAGCAGCAGCCCCGCTACCTGGTCTTCGTTCTCCGTCATGCGTCCTGCATACCTGACCGCCCGCCAAACGCTCCGGCGTGCGCGGGGTTTCGGGAGACTGAAATTCGGTCCGCGCGGTGGCGCGTCCGGTGCGGGGTGGCGTTTACTGGCCCGCGTCCCCGGCGCCCGACCAGCGTCCGGGGCGCTCGGCGCGATCACCACGTAGGGGCGCACAACGGGGTGCGAGGAGGGGGCTGTGTTGCGGAGCTTGGGGCAGAGGCGAGTGACCGTGGGTGACGAGGACGTGAGGGTGGCGGCACTGCGGACCGCGGTGTCCCGGTTGCGCCGCCAGCTCGCCCTGTTGCCTGCCGATTTCCCGGACCGGGCCATCGCCGAGGACGAGCTGGCCGACCTTGCCGCGATGACGAACCACGGCGTCCCCGAGGTGCCGCGGCTGCACCGTGCCCTGCTGTTGATAGCCGGCGCGATCGGCTCCGTCAGCGCCCTGTCCCGGGGCTGACGGAAGTCCGGCACGCCGTGGAACTGTTCGGCGACCCCCCGCGACGCTGAGTCCCGCGACGCTGAGTCCCGCGCCGCGGGGGCTGGTCACGCCGCCGGGTTGCCGTTCGAGGTGAGCAGGGCCTCCGACAGCTCCGCCGCCACCTGCTGGAGCAGCGGCACCATCCGGTCGGTCGCGGCCTCCGTGACCCGGCCGGCCGGGCCGGAGATCGAGATCGCCGCCGCGGTGGGGAGTTCGGCACGGAGACGGCCAGGCAGCGGACGCCGATCTCCTGCTCGTTGTCGTCGATCGCGTACCCCTGGCGCCGCACGTCCGCCAGCGCCGCGATGAAGCCGTCCGGAGTGGTGATCGTCTTGTCGGTCGCGGCCGGCATCCCGGTCCGGCCCAGCAGGGCCCGCACCTCGTCCGCCGGGAAGTCCGCGAGCAGCGCCTTGCCGACGCCGGTGGAGTGCGGCAGGACACGGCGGCCGACCTCGGTGAACATGCGCATCGAGTGCTTGGACGGCACCTGGGCGACGTACACGATCTCGTCCCCCGTCGAGCAGCGCCATGTTCGCGGTCTCGCCGGTCTCCTCGACCAGGCGGGCCAGGTGCGGGCGGGCCCAGGTGCCGAGCAGCCGGGCGGCGGACTCGCCGAGCCGGATCAGGCGGGGGCCGAGCGCGTAGCGGCGGTTGGGCTGCTGGCGTACGTACCCGCAGGCCACGAGCGTGCGCATCAGGCGGTGGATGGTCGGCAGCGGCAGGCACGCTGCTCGCGGAAGCTCGCTCAGGCCGACCTCGCCACCCGCGTCCGCCATCCGTTCGAGCAGGTCGAAGGCGCGCTCCAGGGACTGGACGCCGCCTGTGGCGGACCTGGCGGAGTCGGTGGTGCTGGCGCTGGACGTCGGCACGGCACGTTCCTTTCGGGGCTGGCGGGAGGAAAGAAGCGTACCCGGCGGCCGGTTGACTACCGGCTTGTACGTAGCTACGTTCTGCTTGCTGGAATTCTAATTCCGCTTTGTGGAAACGTCCAGGGTGAGCCCACTGGGCATGCCCGCACAAAGGGTGCCTCTTGACGGCGCGGAACCGGGAATGAAGACTTCTTCAACAGAACGTTGAAATCGGTGAGAGAGGTTCGGGTGTCCGAAGCTGAACTGGTGCTGCGCTCGACGCGCGTCATCACTCCCGAGGGGATACGCGCCGCGTCGATCGCGGTGACCGGGGAGAAGATCACGGCCGTCCTGCCGTACGACGCCCCCGTCCCGGCGGGCGCCCGGCTGGAGGACGTCGGCGACCACATCGTGCTGCCCGGCCTGGTCGACACCCACGTGCACGTGAACGACCCCGGCCGCACCGAGTGGGAGGGCTTCTGGACCGCCACTCGCGCCGCGGCGGCCGGCGGCATCACCACCCTCGTCGACATGCCGCTCAACTCCATCCCGCCGACCACCACGGTCGAGAACCTGCGCACCAAGCGGAGGTCGCCGCCGACAAGGCCCACATCGACGTCGGCTTCTGGGGCGGCGCCCCTGCCCGACAACGTCGGGGACCTGCGCCCGCTGCACCGAGGCCGGGGTCTTCGGCTTCAAGGCCTTCCTGTCCCCCGTCGGGCGTGGACGAGTTCCCGCACCTCGACCAGGAGCAGCTCGCCCGGTCCCTCGCGGAGATCGCCGCCTTCGACGGCCTGCTGATCGTGCACGCCGAGGACCCACACCACCCTGGCCGCGGCCCCTGCAGCAGGGCGGCCCGAAGTACTCGCACTTCCTCGCCAGCCGCCCGCGCGACGCCGAGGACACCGCGATCGCCGCGCTCCTCGCGCAGGCCAAGCGGCTCAACGCGCGCGTGCACGTGCTCCACCTGTCCTCCAGTGACGCCCTGCCGCTGATCGCCGAGGCTCGCGCCGACGGCGTACAGGTCACCGTCGAGACGTGCCCCCACTACCTCACCCTCACCGCCGAGGAAGTGCCGGACGGCGCGGAGCGAGTTCAAGTGCTGCCCGCCGATCCGCGAGGCCGCCAACCAGGACCTGCTGTGGCAGGCACTGGCGGACGGCACGATCGACTGCGTGGTAACCGACCACTCGCCGTCCACCGCAGACCTCAAGACCGACGACTTCGCCACCGCCTGGGGCGCGCATAGCCGGCCTCCAGCTCAGCCTGCCGGCCATGTGGACCAAGGCCCATGAGCGCGGCCACGGCCTGGAGGACATCGTGCGCTGGATGTCCGCGAACACGGCACGCCAGGTGGGACTCGACGGACGCAAGGGCGCCATCGCGGCCGGCCACGACGCCGACTTCGCGGTCCTCGCCCCGGACGAGACGTTCACCGTCGACCCGGCCGCCCTCCAGCACCGCAACCGCGTCACCGCGTACGCGGGCAAGACCCTGTACGGCGTCGTGAAGTCCACCTGGCTGCGCGGACAGCGCGTCGTGGCGGACGGCGCGTTCACCGAGCCGAAGGGACAGCTCCTCACCCGGACCTGACCCGTCCGGACCCCTGAATCCAGCTCACCTCGAACGACCCCGAAGGAACTCCTGATCACCGTGACGGCCCAGCAGAACCCCTCGTTGGCCAGCTTCACCGGAGACGCGAACCCCTACGGAGGCGGCGACCCGTACGCGGACTACCGCACCGCCGACCTCCCCTTCACCCAGTACGCCAACCTTGCCGACCGGCAGCTCGGCGCGGGTGTCGTCGCCGCCAACGACGAGTTCTTCGCCCAGCGCGAGAACCTGCTGGTGCCCGAGCCCGCCGAGTTCGACCCCGAGCACTTCGGGCACAAGGGCAAGGTCATGGACGGCTGGGAGACCCGCCGCCGCCGCGGCGTCTCCGCCGAGCAGCCCTGGCCGACCGAGGACGACCACGACTGGGCGCTGATCCGCCTCCGGCGCCCCCGGCGTGATCCGCGGCATCGTCGTCGACACGGCCCACTTCAGCAGGCAACTACCCGCGGGCGGTCTCCGTCGAGGGCGCCTCGGTCGCCGGCTCCCCCGTCGCCGGAGGAACTGCTCGCGGACGACGTGAAGTGGACGACCCTCGTCCCGCGCACCGCGGTCGGCGGCCACGCGGCCAACGGCTTCGCCGTCTCGGCCGAGACGTCACGCACCTGCGCCTCAAGCAGCACCCGGACGGTGGCATCGCCCGCCTGCGCGTGTACGGCGAGGTCGTCCCGGACCCGGCGTGGCTCACCGCCCTCTGGGCACCTTCGACGTGGTCGCCCTGGAGAACGGCGGCCAGGTCGAGGACGCCTCCAACCTCTTCTACTCGCCGGCCACCAACACCATCCAGCCGGGCCGCTCCCGCAAGATGGACGACGGCTGGGAGACCCGCCGCCGCCGCGACCAGGGCAACGACTGGATCCGCTACCGGCTGGTGGACCGCGCCCAGATCCGCGCGATCGAGATCGACACGGCCTACCTGAAGGGCAACTCGGCCGGCTGGGCGTCGGTGTCGGTGAAGGACGGCGAGTCCGGCGAGTGGCGCGAGGTGCTCCCGCGCACCCGCATGCAGCCCGACCAACCACCGCTTCGTCCTGCCCGAGGCGGCCGTCGGCACCCACGCGCGTGTGGACATCTTCCCCGACGGCGGCATCTCCCGCCTGCGCCTGTTCGGCTCGCTGACGGAGGACGGCGCCACCCACCTGGCCGCCCGCCACCAGGAACTCGGCGGCTGAGCCAGTAGACGGACCGGCCGCCCGCCGAACGGGGCGGCCGACCCGCGAACGGACCGGCCGCCCCACCGGAACGGGGCGGCCGGCCCTCCAGGACCCGCGGGGCGCCACCGGCCGGACGGCACCGGTGCGCCCCGCGCGTGAACAGCACCGGTGCGTCCCGCGCGTGCGTCCGCCGACGAGCGCGTCACCCACGCCGGTGCCGTCCCCGCAGCGGATCCGCCGCTTACGCCGCGTGCCCGCCGTCCACCGCGAACTCCCGCGCCCGTGACGTACGAGGCAGCCGCCAGGTACGCCACCGTCGACGCGACCTCGTCCGCCGTGCCGAAGCGGCCCAGCGCCGTCATGGCCACCTGCCCGCCGGCGTAGGGGCCGTCCGCCGGGTTCATGTCGGTGTCGATCGGCCAGGGTGGACGATGTTGGCCGTGATCCCCGCGGGCCCAGCTCCCTGGCCAGGGCCTTGGTCCGGCCCGATCAGCGCCGACTTGCTCGTCGCGTAGAGCGTCCCGCCCGGCCCGGGTACCCGCTGGGTCATGCAGGTGCCGATCGTGATGATCCGGCCGCCCTCGGCCATGTGGGACGCGGCCGCCTGCGGGTAAGGAAGACCCCGCGCACGTTCACGGCCAGCAACCGGTCGACGTCGGCGAGCGACAGCCCCCTCCAGCGGGCCGAGCAGGCCGCCACGCCCACGTTGTTGACCAGCACGTCGAGGCGTCCGCCGAGCGACTGTGCCGCCCGCTCCACCACCCCCGGCCGCCTCGTGGGCGTCGGCGGAGATCCGCCCGCAGCGCCACCGCCCGTCGCCCCCAGTGCCTCGACGTCCCGTACGACGTCCTCGGCCGCGTCCTTGCCGTTCACATAGGTGAGGGCCACATCGGCGCCCTCCCTCGCCAGCCGCAGTGCGGTCGCCGCGCCGATACCGCGACTGCCGCCCGTCACCAGGGCGGTCCGGCCGGTCGGGAGGTGCCGAAGGGTGAGCAAGTGTTTCCGTGTTCGTGTTCATGGGTCCCATCCCAGCGGGCCGGGCCCCCGCGCGCTGGCGGCGAACGGACGTCGACCTGACCGATGAGTTACGGGCGCCGGCGCGGTCTGAACCGATGACCAGTGAAGGCCACGGCACCGGAAGGCGGCACCCGTCATGGGCAAGCTCGTACTCACCACGTTCCTCACACTCGACGGCGTCTACCAGGCCCCCGGCGAGTCCGGGAGGACACCCGCGACGGCTTCGAGCAGGGCGGCTGGAGCGTTCCGTACGGCGACGAGGACTTCGGCCGGTTCGTCGACGAGGTCTTCGGCCGCGTCGGCGCGTTCCTCCTCGGCCGCCGCACGCGACACGACATCTTCGCCTCGTACTGGCCGAAGATGACCGACCCGGCCGACCCCGTCGCGTCCAAGCTGAACGGTCTGCCGAAGTACGTCGCCTCCACCACCCTCACCGACCCCGGCTGGGCGGGTACGACCGTGCTCGGCGGCGACCTGGCCAAGGAGGTCACGGCGCTGAAGGAGCGCACCGACGGGGAGCTTCAGGTGCACGGCAGCGGAGCCCTCGCGGGTTCGCTGCTGGCGCTCGACCTCGTCGACACCGTCCACCTGCTGACCTTCCCCGTGGTGCTCGGTGCGGGCCGCCGCCTCTTCGCGGAGGGCGCCCTGCCGACGGCCTTCCGGCACATCGGCGGGCGGGTGACGGCCGCGGGCGTCTCCATCCAGTCGTACGACCTGGCCGGGCGTCCCGAGTACGGCTCGTACGAGCTGTGAACTCGCCGAAAACACATATGACTTCCCGGTAAACTCCACGACCTTGTCATTGACATGCCACTGTCTACGCGCGTCATCATGAGGTCATGCGATTCCCCCTACGCGCCGCTCGGCTGGGCGCAGCAGCCGCAGTCCTGTCCGCCCTTCTCGTGGGCGGCACCGTCTCCGCGACCACGGCCGGCGCCGCCCCGCGGCGGTCGGCGACATCTGCTACAGCGCCCTGCCCTCGCAGGCGCACGACACGCTCGACCTGATCGAGCAGGGCGGCCCTACCCCTTCGAACAGGACGGCACGGTCTTCCAGAACAGGGAGGGCATCCTGCCCAGCCAGTCCACCGGCTACTACCACGAGTACACGGTGATCACCCCCGGCTCCGACACGCGCGGTGCCCGCCGGATCGTCACCGGTGACGCCTCCCAGGAGGACTACTACACGGCCGACCACTACGCCTCGTTCGACCTCGTCGACTACGGCTGCTGAGGGCGTCGACCACCGGGTCCGGCGCCGGGCCCTGCGTCTGGGCCGGGGCCTGGGTCTGGGCTCACCCCGACTTCCGGCTCTCGGCGGCGGCGAGCAGCGCGCGGCCGAGGCGAGCAACACGACACTCGCGTAGACCTCGTAGCCATCGAGGGGACCGATCCGCTGCACCAGGCCCCAGTTCCAGTCGGTGAACTCGTGCACCAGGCCCGCCACACCCTGAATCACGGCCATCAGGCCCAGGAACTCCAGCAATTCCTTCATGACCTCGACTCTCGCCCGCGGTCCCCCACGCACATCGGCCGCGGGGCGAGCCCACCCGACGAAGGCGCCGTCCTGTGCGACCCGGCGCGCCGAAAGTCTCCGGTCCCGCGACTTTGGTCGGTGATCCCGTCCTGCCGACCGTCACCGCCGCAGTCGCTGCGTAGATTTGTCGACTGTGAACGGTGACAAGCAGGCCACGACACCCCCGCCTTCGCGAGGCGGCGCTGGGTGCTGCCGGCGGCGCTGGTCGAGGACCTGTACCCGGAATCGCGGCGGCCCGGCGGGCGGCCCCGGCGTACCGCGCGCGACTGGATCGTCGACTTCACGTGCTTCCTGCTCGCGGTCGTCATCGGTCTGCTGGCCGCCGACACGCCTCCAGGACGAGCCGGACCTCTCACCGGCCATGGAGGTCGCCGACCAGGTGGTCGGCGCCCTGGCCTCGCCGCCGTGTGGCTCCGGCGCCGGTGGCCGGTCGGGCTGGCCGTGGCGATGGTGCCCGTCTCCCTCGTCTCGGCCACCGCGGGAGGTGCCGTCCTCGCCTCCCCTGTTCACGCTCGCCGTACACCGCCCCTTCCGGTACGTGGCCTGGACCGGCGGCGCGAGCCTCGCCCTGGTCCCGCTGTACTACTGGATGCGCCCGGAACCCGGCCTGCCCCTACCTGGCGTCGCTCGTCATCGCCTTGCTGCTCGCCGTCGCGGTCATCGGCTGGGGCCTGCTCGTCCGGTCCAAGCGCCAGCTCCTGCTCAGCCTCCACGACCGGGCCCGACGCGCGGAGACGGAGGCGCGGTTGCGGGCCGAGCAGGCGCAACGGCTGGCCCGGGAGGCCATCGCCCGTGAGATGCACGACGTCCTCGCGCACCCGGCTGACACTGCTCAGCGTGCACGCGGGCGCCCTGGAGTTCCGGCCCGACGCGCCCCGCGAGCGGTAGCGCAGGCGGCCGGTGTCATCCGCGAGCGCGCACGATGCCCTCAGGACCTGCGGGAGATCATCGGCATCCTGCGGGCCGGGGGAGTCCGACGACGCGGGCCGCCCCAACCGACGCTCGCGGCACTGGACGCGCTGGTCGCCGAGTCCCGGGAGGCCGGCATGAAGGTCGCCCTCGCCCGCCGGGTCACCGACCCCGCCTCCGTGCCCGCCTCCGTCGGCCGCACCGCCTACCGCATCGCCCAGGAGGCCCTGACCAACGCGCGCAAGCACGCCCCCGGCACCGAGGTCACCGTCTCCGTCACCGGGGCCCCGGGCGACGGTCTCGCCATGTCCGTGCGCAACGCCCCGCCCGAGGGCGAGGCGCCCCACGTGCCCGGCTCCGGGCAGGGCCTGATCAGGTTGACCGAGCGCGCCACGCTCGCGGGCGGCACCCTGGGCACGGCCCCACGCCCGAGGCGGCTTCGAGGTGCGGGCACGGCTGCCGTGGGGGTGAGCCGGGAGCCGGCGCACGGACGACGGCCGTCGCCGAAGCCTCCGAAGTGATCGCAGTCGCCGAAGGACCCGACTCGCCTGCCGGCAACCGTGGTTTCGTAAGGGCCATGACTGCGATCAGACTGCTCCTCGTCGACGACGATCCGCTGGTGCGGGCCGGGCTCTCCTTCATGCTGGGCGGCGCGGAAGACGTCGAGATCGTCGGCGAGGCCGCCGACGGTGACGAGGTGGAGGCGCTCGTCGACCGCACCCGCCCGGACGTCGTCCTCATGGACATCCGGATGCCGGTGGTGGACGGACTGACGGCCACCGAGCGGCTCCGTGGTCGCCCGGACGCCCCCGCAGGTGGTCGTGCTCACCACCTTCCACGCGGACGAGCAGGTGCTGCGCGCCCTGCGCGTGGGCGCCGCCGGCTTCGTCCTCAAGGACACCCCGCCGCGGAGATCCTCGACGCGGTGCGCAGGTGGCGGCGGGCGACCCCGTCCTGTCGCCCGCCGTGACCCGGCGGCTGATGGAGCACGCGGCCGGTACCGCCGCCGACACCAGGCGCACGCGCGCGCGTACGCGCGTCGCCGCCCTCAACGACCGTGAGCGCGAGGTCGCCGTCGCGGTCGGCCGGGGCCTGGCCAACGCCGCCATCGCGGCGGAACTCTTCATGAGCGTCGCGACCGTCAAGACCCACGTCTCACGGATCCTGGCCAAGCTCGACCTCAACAACCGGGTCCAGGTGGCCCTGCTGGTCTACGACGCGGGGCTGCTGGACGGGAACGGCGAGGACACCCCTGACCGGAGACACGGGCGTCGGCGTTGCCGCGTGATCGGCCCTGGGGAGCCGGGTCCGCCGACGGCTTCCGCGGGAAGCCCCTCACGAACCCGCTCACAAACCGCTCACCCCGCCACGGACGCCTCGGCCCCCGGGATCTCCGCCAGCCGCACCGGTCTGCGCTCGCGCCGGGAGATCTCACAGGCCTCGGCGATCCGCAGCACCTGAAGCGCCTCGCGCCCGTCGCAGGGATTGGCCCGCTCGCCGCGCACGACCTCGACGAACGTGGTCGGATTCCGCCTCGTAGGCCGGACCGAACCGCTCCACGAAGCCGGTCCACGGTTTGTCCGCGGCCGGCGGCCCGGTGGGCTCCGTCGAGGCGATCGGCGTACGGTCGTCCAGGCCCACGACGATCTGGTCCAGCTCCCCGGCCAGCTCCATGCGCACGTCGTACCCCGCGCCGTTCAGCCGCGTCGCCGTCACCGTGGCCAGCGTGCCGTCGTCCAGGGTGAGGAGCGCCGCGCCCCGTGTCCACGTCGTCCGCGGCGCGGAACATCGGCGGCCCGGCGTCGGACCCGGCGGCGTACACGTCGGTGATCTCCCGGCCGGTCACCCAGCGCAGGATGTCGAAGTCGTGGATGAGCGTGTCCCGGTAGAGCCCGCCGGACTGCGGCAGATACGCGGCCGGCGGCGGCGCCTGGTCGCTGGTCACCGCCCGGACGGTGTGCAGCCGGCCGAGCCGCCCGGACCGTACCGCCTCACGGGCCCCCGACTAGCCGGTGTCGAAGCGGCGCTGGAACCCCATCTGCAGGATCGTCCCGGCGGCTTCCACCTCGGCGATGGCCTGCAGCGTACCGGGCAGGTCCAGGGCGATGGGCTTCTCGCAGAACACCGGTAAACCCGAGCGTGCTGCCCGACCGATCAGTTCGGCGTGGGCCGGCGTCGCCGTGGTGATCACCACGGCGTCCACGCCCCACTGGAAGATCTCGTCGACTCCTGGTGCCGCCGTCTCGCCCAGCCGGTGGGCCAGGTCCTGGGCACGCGCGATGTCGGCGTCCGTGAGGATCAGGGGATCCGACGTCGCGATGACGGCTGAGCGTGTTGGCGTGAACGGTACCGATGCGGCCCGTTCCGATGACCCCGATGCGCATGGAATCAAAGTGGGCTCACAGCCCACGCGCTGTCAATGCGTATGTCCGGACAATCGAACTACACAACTTCCCGTCAACAGCCCACGGAGCTACGCTCGGCCCGTGCCGAAACCAGAAGTGGACCCCACCGTGTCGCTGGACCTCAGCGTGGATCCGCAGCAGCCCCGTGCCGCTGTACTTCCAGCTGTCGCAGCAACTGGAGGCGGCGATCGAGCACGGCGCGCTGACCCCCCGGCAGCCTGCTGGGCAACGAGATCGAGCTGGCCGCGCGGCTCGGCCTGTCCCGGCCCACCGTCCGCCAGGCCATTCAGTCGCTCGTCGACAAGGGCCTGCTGGTGCGCCGTCGGGGCGTCGGCACCCAGGTCGTGCACAGCAAGGTCAAACGCCCGCTCGAGCTCAGTAGTCTCTACGACGACCTGGAGGCGGCGGGCCAGCGCCCGGCCACGAAGGTCCTGGTCAGCACCGTCGTCCCCGCGACCGCCGAGGTCGCCGCCGCGCTCGGCGTCGCCGAGGAGAGCGACGTGCACCGGGTGGAGCGGCTGCGGCTGACGCACGGAGAGCCGATGGCGTACCTGTGCAACCACCTGCCGCCCGGTCTCGTCGACCTGGACACCGCGCAACTGGAGGCCACCGGCCTGTACCGGCTGATGCGCGCCGCCGGGATAACGCTGCACAGCGCCCGCCAGTCCATCGGCGCCCGCGCCGCCACCGCCGACGAGGCCGAGCGGCTCGGCGAGGACGAGGGCGCCCCCTGCTCACCATGGAGCGCACGACCTTCGACGACACGGGACGCGCGGTCGAGCTCGGCACGCACACCTACCGGCCGTCCCGCTACTCCTTCGAGTTCCAGCTACTCGTACGGTCCTGACCTGCGCCGACCGCCGCCCCGGGGGCGCCGGGTGATTCCCGTGCGGCTCGCCGTGCGAGTTCGTGCCAATGTCCGGACAATGTGACCGACGCCTGCTCCCCGGCGCCGAGTGATCGATTGCCATGTCGGACAATGGGGCGTTTGGGGTTTCGAGAACCCGGCCGGGTTCCCGCGGGCCCCGGCCGACTAGCACGGCACAGCAAGAGGGCACGGCCTCGTGGCACGGTTTCGGACATGGGTGGGCATAGCGCTGGCAGGGGCACTGTCGGTGTCCCCTGGCCGGGTGCAACGGTACCGGCGGCAAGCGCGCCGAGGATGCCCGCAAGGCCGCGTCGGCCCAGGGAAGGCGGCGGTGAACACGCCCCGCTGGACCTTCGCGATGATCACTCACTCGGGTGATGGCGACTCCTTCTGGGACATCGTCCAGAGCGGCGCCGAGCAGGCGCGGTGAAGGACAACATCAACTTCCTGTACTCCCCAGGACGACGAGGGCCAGCAGCAGGCGCAGCGCTCGTGAACGCGGCCATCGACAAGAAGGTCGACGGGATCATCGTCACGCTGGCCAAGCCCGCCGCCATGAAGTCCGCCCTGGCCCGTGCCCAGAAGGCGGGCATCCCCGTGATCACCGTGAACTCCGGCTCCGAGGAGTCCAAGAAGTTCGGCGCCCTCACGCACATCGGCCAGGACGAGACGATCGCCGGCGAGGCGGTCGGCGAGGAACTGAACGAGCGGGGCCGCGAGCAGGCGATCTGCGTGCTGCACGAGCAGGGCAACGTCGGTCACGAGCAGCGCTGCGACGGCGTCGAAGACCTTCGACGGCAAGATCCAGCGGCTCTACGTCAACGGCACCAGCATGCCGGACGTGCGAGTCCGCCATCGAGGCCAAGCTCCAGACCGACAAGTCGGTCGACGCGGTCGTCACCCTGGGCGCCCCTACGCCGACACGCGGTGAAGGCCAAGCAGGGCGCGGGCAGCAGAGCCGAGATCGACACCTTCGACCTCAACGCCAAGGTGGCCGCCGGACTGGAGGACGGCACCCTCGGCTTCGCCGTCGACCAGCAGCCCTACCTTCGGGGCTGCGAGGCGGTCGACCTGCTGTGGCTGTACAAGTACAACGCCGACGTCCTCGGCGGCGGCCGGCCCGGTGCTCACCGGGCCGCAGATCATCACCAAGGACGACGCCGCCGAGCTGGCCGACTACACCAGGCGGGGCACCCGATGAGCGCGGGCACGGACGTGGCGACCGCTGACGAAAGGATCCTGCAGACCTCTCCGCTGCGGAAACTCCTGGGCCGTCCCGAGCTGGGCTCCGTGGTCGGCGCGATCGCCGTCTTCGTCTTCTTCGCGTTCTTCGCCGACAGCTTCCTGCGCGCCACCAGCCTCAGCACGGTCCTCTACGCCGCCTCCACGATCGGCATCATGGCCGTCCCGGTGGCGCTGCTGATGATCGGCGGCGAGTTCGACCTGTCGCCGGGCGTCATGGTCACCTCGTCGGCGCTGGTGTCGTCGATGTTCAGCTACCAGATGACCGCCAACGTCTGGGTAGGCGTCGGCGTCTCCCTGCTGGTCACCCTGGCGATCGGCGCCTTCAACGGCTTCATGCTCACCCGCACCAAGCTGCCCAGCTTCATCATCACGCTCGGCACCTTCCTGATGCTGACCGGCCTGAACCTGGGCTTCACCAAGCTGATCGACGGCACCGTCTCCACCAAGACGATCGCCGACATGGAGGGCTTCCCCTCTGCCCGTGAGGTCTTCGCCTCCACGCTCACCATCGGCGGCGTCGGCTTCCAGGTCACCATCCTGTGGTGGCTCGCCCTGGTCGCCGTCGCCAGCTGGATCCTGCTGCGCACCCGCGCCGGCAACTGGATCTTCGCGGTCGGCGGCAACAGGACGCCGCCCGCGCGGTGAGGCGTCCCGGTCACCAAGACCAAGATCATCCTCTACATGGGCGTCGGTCTCGGCGCCTGGATTCCGGCCAGCACCTGCTCTTCTCCTACGACGTCGTCCAGTCCGGCGAGGGCGTCGGCAACAGGCTGATCTACATCATCGCGGCCGTCATCGGCGGCTGCCTGATCACCGGCGGCTACGGCAGCGCCGTCGGCTCGGCGGTCGGCGCGTTCATCTTCGGCATGACCAGCAAGGGCATCGTCTTCGCCGAGTGGAACCCCGACTGGTTCAAGTTCTTCCTCGGAGCGATGCTGCTCCTCGCGACCCTGCTCAACGCCTGGGTCCGCAAGCGCGCGGAGGCCACCAGAGTGACCGGGACGGAAGCACGTACGGCGCTCGTCGAGCTGTCCGGCGTCAGCAAGAACTACGGCAACGTCCGCGCCCTCGAAGGCGTGTCCCTGGAGGTCCACGCGGGCGAGATCACCTGCGTGCTGGGCGACAACGGCGCCGGCAAGTCGACGCTCATCAAGATCATCGCCGGTCTGCACCAGCACGACGGCGGCACCCTGAGCATCGACGGCGAGGGGCCGCCTCTCCTCCCCGCGCGAGGAGCACTGGACCGCGGCATCGCCACCGTCTACCAGGACCTGGCCGTCGTCCCCCTCATGCCGGTCTGGCGCAACTTCTTCCTCCGGTTCGGAGCCGCGCAGGAGCGTCGCCCCCTTCAAGCGCATGGACGTCGACCACATGCCGCACGACCCGCGCCGAACTCCTGCGCATGGGCATCGACCTCCGCGACGTCGACCAGCCCATCGGCACCCTCTCCGGCGGCGAGCGCCAGTGCGTGGCGATCGCCCGCGCGGTGCACTTCGGCGCGAAGGTGCTGGTGCTCGACGAGCCGACGGCGGCACTGGGCGTGAAGCAGTCCGGCGTCGTCCTGAAGTACGTGGCGGCGGCACGTGACCAGGGCCTGGGTGTTGTCTTGATCACCCACAACCCGCATCACGCGTACCTGGTGGGCGACCGGTTCGTGCTGCTGAAACGCGGCACGATGGTGGGAGCAACCACGAGCGCGAGGACATCACCCTGGACGAGCTGACGCGGCAGATGGCGGAGCGGAACGGGCTGGACGATCTACGCCACGAACTGGAACGCGGCTAGGGGCGCGGGGAACGGCGCGACCAGCCACAACGAACCCGCACCCGGCAACGAACCGCTTCCACCCACCCCCTGCCCATTCGGCACCCAGCGTGAGCGTGCGGCTGCAATCGCACCCGATGAGCACCTACCGACTTCACCGCCCCCCATCGGCTCCCGCCGCGCCCCGGTCCTGCGCACCGTGGGCACGAGGGAACGCCGCTCGCACCTCACGGCACCCCGCGTGCCGACGGTCGGCATCGACATCGGCGGCACGAGTCGTGGCGGGCGTCGTCGACGCCGACGGCAGCAACATCCTGGAAGCTCCGCACGGGGCCGGACAAGTCCAAGAGCCCCAAGGGTGGTCGAGGACACCATCGTCGAACTGGTGCTGGACCTCTCCGACCGGCACGACGTGCACGCCGTCGGCATCGGCGCGGCCGGCTGGGTCGACGCCGACCGCAACCGCGTGCTGTTCGCCCCCACCTGTCCTGGCGCAACGAAGCCGCTGCGCGACCGCATCGCCGGCCGTCTCGCCGTGCCCGTCCTGGTGGACAACGACGCCAACACCGCCGCCTGGGCCGAGTGGCGCTTCGGCGCCGGCCGCGGCGAGGGCCCTGGTCACGGTCACGCTCGGCACCGGCATCGGCGGCGCGATCCTGGAGGACGGGCAGGTCAAGCGCGGCAAGTACGGGGTCGCCGGCGAGTTCGGCCACATGCAGGTCGTCCCCGGCGGCCACCGCTGCCGATGCGGCAACCCGCGGCTGCTGGGAGCAGTACAGCTCCGGCAACGCCCTGGTCGAGGGAGGCCCGCGAACTGGCGGCCGCCGACTCGCCGGTGGCGTACGGGATCATCGAGCACGTCAAGGGCAGCATCGGCGACATCACCGGCCCGATGATCACCGAGCTGGCCCGCGACGGCGACGCCATGTGCATCGAACTGCTCCAGGACATCGGGCAGTGGCTCGGCGTCGGCATCGCGAACCTCGCCGCGGCCCTCGACCCGTCCTGCTTCGTGATCGGCGGCGGGGTCAGCGCCGCCGACGACCTGCTGATCGGCCCCGCGCGCGACGCCTTCAGCGCCAGCTCACCGGCGCGGCTACCGCCCGGGCCCGCATCGTCCGCGCCCAGCTCGGCCCCGAGGCCGGCATGGTGGGCGCCGCGACCTGTCCCGGCTGGTCGCCCTGCAGATTCCGCCGCGCCAAACGGCGCCGGGTGGAAGCGGTACGAGCGCTACGAGCGGTACGCGGAGGCCCGCCGCACGCCCCGGGAGTCGCTGTGACGGATTCCCTGCCCCACCAGGCCGGGCCCCCGGACGGGCCCAGGCGTCCGGTGGAGGACCGCCGGCACAGGATCCGCCGCCGGTCGCTCACCCTGCTCATCATCGTGCTGCTCATCGGCATCCCCGGCCGGCTACCTCATGATCTCCGCCAACCAGAGCCGCGACAGCGGCCGGGAGAAGGAGGCGAAGTACGCGGCGACCGGCATGACCGAGGGCTGGCCGTCCAAACTGCAGCGCCGCGTCTACGAGGTGCCCGTCCGGTCCCCGTCCGAAGAGGTCGCCTACTACGAGACGAACAACTGGAAGACCAGTCGCCTCTACGTCCAGTTCGAGACCACCAACGCCGGCCTGGACGCCTTCCTGGCGGGGCTGGGCGTCGACCGGGACGCACTGGAGGAGCGGCAAGATCGCCATCAGCGACCGCGCCCAGCGGGTCACCGGCTGGGAGTTCGGCGGGTCGGGCTCCTGGTACGGCCTCGTCAACGAGCAGCGGAACCCGGCGCCCACCCAGGACGTCGTGGTGAACATGGACGACCCGGACTACCCGATGGTGTACGTCGTCTCGCGCACGGTTCCCTAGACCGCGCACAGGCGTCGCCGACCGGGCCCGGCAGGGGCGCCGGGGCCGGTGTCAGACCCCAGCCCGTAAAGTCGAAGACATCTGATCGGGCACGCGGGCGGGAGGTGACAGGACGTATGAGCGACATGGCCGTGGTGGGCACGATGGCCACCGGGCGAGCGGGGGAGCGGGACGAGGCGACGCGGCCGGAGGCAGCCACTCCGTCCGTCCCCGTCCGGCTCGCGGCCGTCTTCCTGCCCGCGCCTCTCTCCCGCGCGACGGACGGATCGCCTTCTGGGACCCCGAGGACGGCCCGCGGCCACCGCCATTCCCGAGCACGGGGCTGCCGCCGCGACGCCGGAAGGCGGGGCGGCTGCCGCTTCGCCTCCCGAGGACGGTGGGTCGGCTGCCTCGCCTTCCGGGGACGGTGGGTCGGCAGCCGCTTCGCCTTCCGGGCACGGCGCCCCGCCCCGCCGGGACCACGGACCTCACCGTCGTACGGCGGCACGGCGCCGGGGTGCGACGCCGGACGACGCCCGCGTTGTCCCTCCCGCTCGCCGAGGCGCTGCCCTTGCTGGTGCGCGCCCGGCACGACCCAGCCGCCCACCCGGCCACCGCCTGCTGGGGCGCCGCGGCGCTGCACGCCCTGCGGCTCGCCGCGCGCGGCCGGCTTCTGCCCGGCCTGACGGCGACCGGACCGACGCCTGGCGGGCCGGCCCGCTGGACCCCGACGACATCGCGCACCTGCGGTCGGTGGCCGCCACACCTGCCCCGGAGGTCCACGCGGTCCCGCTGGACGGCCCGGGCCCGATCCGGCTGCCCGGAACCGGAAGCACTCGTCCGCGCCTTCCTGGACGCGGTCGCCGACACCCTGCCCCGCACCCCGGCCGCGCCCCACGCCTCCGAGGCCGGCCCTTCGCCGCGCGCGCGGCACAACGCCTGCCGGACGCCCACGACTGGGCCGCGGAGGTCGCCGCCGGCATGGACGCGGGCGTGCGGATCTCGCTGCGCCTGGATCTGTCGGCGTACGACCTGTTCGACGGGGACGGCGAGGGCAACGGCGGCGCGCGCAGCGCCGGGGCGGCGGTCGTCCAGGTGCACAGCCTCGCCGACCCCACCCTCGTGGCCGACGCGGCGGACCTGTGGTCGGGAGCGGCCGACGCGGCGTTCGGTCCCCGCGCGCGCGTGGACGCCGCCCTCGGGGTGCGGCGCGCGGCACGGGTCTGGCCGCCGCTCGACCGGCTCACCGAGCAGGACGTGCCCGACGATCCTCAGCCTCTCCGAGGAGGAGGTCATCGACCTGCTGGGCGTGGCGGCCGGCCGGCTCTCCGCCGCCGGGGTCGCCGTGCACTGGCCTCGCGACCTCGCCCAGGACCTCACCGCGACGCGGTGGTCCGGCCCGCGCCCGGCTCCGCGACCGACGGCACCGGCTTCTTCGAGCGAGGATCTCCTCCAGTTCCGCTGGCAGCTTGCGATCGGCGGCGACCCGCTCACCGAGGCCGAAATGGACACCCTCGCGGAGGCCCACCGTCCGGTCGTCCGGCTGCGCGACCCGGTGGGTGCTGGTCGATCCCGCCCTGGTCCGCCGCGCCCGCAAGCGCGACCTCGGCCTCCTCGACCCGGTCGACGCCCTGTCCGTCGCCCTCACCGGCACGCGGAGGCCGACGGCGAGACGGTCGAGGTGGTGCCGGTCGGCGCGCTGGCCGCCCTGCGCGACCGGCTCACGGCAGGTGTCCGCCCCGCCGAACCGCCGCCCGGCCTGCACGCCACCCTCCGCGACTACCAGCTGCGCGGCCTGGCCTGGCTCGACCTCATGACCTCCCTCGGCCTCGGCGGCTGCCTCGCCGACGCGACGTGGGCCTCGGCAAGACGGTCACCCCTCATCGCCCTGCACCTCAAGCGGGCCCGCACCGAACCGACCCTGGTAGGTCTGCCCGGCCTCGCTGCTGGGCAATTGGCAGCGGGAGATCACCCGGTTCGCACCGGCCTCCCCGTCCGCCGCTTCCACGGCCCCGACCGCACCCTGGACGACCTGACCGGCGGCTTCGTCCTCACCACGTACGGCACGATGCGGTCCGCCGCGGCGACCCTGGCCGAGCAGCCCTGGGGCATGGTCGTCGCGGACGAGGCGCAGCACGTCAAGAACCCGTTCTCGGCGACGGCGAGGGCTCTGCGGACGATCCCGTCCCCGCGCGCGTGGCGCTGACCGGCACACCGGTGGAGAACAACCTCTCCGAGCTGTGGGCGCTGCTCGACTGGACCACCCCGGGCTCCTCGGCCCCCTGAAGTCCTTCCGCGCCCGGCATGCGCGCGCGGTGGAGGGCGGCGAGGACGAGGAGGCGGTGGAGCGCCTCGCCGGCCTGATCCGTCCCTTCCTGCTGCGCCGCAAGAAGTCCGACCCGGGCATCGTCCCGGAGCTGCCGCCGAAGACGGAGACGGACCACCGGTCCCGCTCACCCGGGAACAGGCCGCGCTGTACGAGGCGGTGGTGCGCGAGTCGATGCTCGCCATCGAGTCGGCCGAGGGCATGGGCCGCCGGGGCCTGGTGCTCAAGCTCCTGACCTCGCTGAAGCAGATCTGCGACCACCCCGCACTGTTCCTCAAGGAGGAGCACCCGCCGGGCCGAGCGGATCGACTGACCGACCACTCCGGCAAACTCGCCCTGCTCGACGAGCTGTTGGACACGCTCCTCGCGGAGGACGGTTCGGCGCTCGTCTTCACGCAGTACGTCGGCATGGCCCGCCTCATCACCACGCACCTGACCGCTCGCGCGATCCCGGTCGACCTGCTGCACGGCGGTACGCCGGTGCCGGACGCAGGCACATGGTGGACCGCTTCCAGAGCGGGGCCACGCCGGTCCTCGTCCTCTCCCTGAAGGCCGCCGGCACCGGCCTGAACCTCACCCGCGCGGGCCACGTCGTGCACTTCGACCGCTGGTGGAATCCGGCGGTCGAGGAGCAGGCCACCGACCGCGCCTACCGCATCGGCCAGACCCAGCCCGGTCCAGGTCCACCGCCTCATCACCGAGGGCACGGTCGAGGACCGCATCGCCGGATGCTCCAGTCCAAGCGTGCCCTGGCCGACGCGGTCCTCGGCTCCGGCGAGGCGGCGCTCACCGAACTGACGGTCCGCGAACTGTCCGACCTGGTGTCCCTGCGGAGGCCGTCACGCGACCCCCCGGCCCGCCGACGAGGCCCGCCGCGCCCTGCGCGAGGCACGCGAGCGAGGCGAGGGGGCGGCGCCGACCCCACCGTCGAGGCCGAAGCGGAGGCCGAAGCCGGAGCGGACGCCCCCGAACGCGAGCCGGCGCCGGCGCAGGCGCAAGGCCATGACCAGTACCAGCACCAGGACCCTGACCGGGGCCGGAATCGGGATCGGAAGCCGGAGGAGCGCACCGAGCGGTCCCGCCCGCGGACGTCGCACGCGCGGCGCTGCGCAGTGCGCGGACCGCACGGCAGGAAAGGGAGGACGACGGAGCAGGCGGCGAGACGGGGAGAAACCAACCGGCCCGAAGACCTGACTCGCTCTGCTGGGCGGCCGATCGTCTCCGACGGAACAACAGTCGCCACCCCGGTGGATCACTCCGATGATGCGGCGGCCGCTGCCTCGGCCTCCGACCCGACGTCCCTCCCCGGTGAGGCGACCGCCGACGCAGCCCCGCGGCACGCCCAGGCTCCGCGGGCGCGAGCGACAGCCGGCCGGCGGATGTGGCGCGTGAGGCGTTGCGGGCGGCTCGCCGGCAGGCGACGGCGGGACACCGCGGCCAAGGGGCGGAGGGCACGCGGCGGCTGTCCCACCCGGCCCGTCGTCCGCAGGGGGCGGCGGTTCGCGCACCGCCGACGCCCGCGCACGGGCCGTACCCGGGACTTCGCGGCGGACGCGTTCCGTCTCCCCGGAGGCGGACCCCGACGAGGATGCCCTGACCCCGGACGAGCTCGCCTCCGACTCCACTTCCACGCCGTATCGCGCCGCGCGTTCAGGGTTGCTGCCGAGGGCCCGACTCCTGCCGCCGGTGAGCCGTGGCTTCCAGCGCTTCCGTCCACGTCGTCCTACGAGCCACCGCCCCCCACGCCGGCAGGCGCCACCGCGACCCGGGCGTGCCCCGGCGGCGCCGGACCGAGCTCCACACCCGGCAGCGCACGACCAGACGTCCCCCCACCGCCCGCGACCCAGACGTCCTCCCCACCGCCCGCGACCCAGACGTCCCTCCCCACCGCCCGCGACCCCTCGCACCCCCCGCTCGATGGCCGCGCCGGGCGGGACGGCGAGCTGCGTCGTACCTTCCCCGCCCTCCCGCCCCGCGCGACGGCGGACGGGAGTCTCGCCGGGACCTGGTGGGGAAACGCGTGGGTGACGGCGCTGGAGGAGGGCGCCCTGGACGCCGCGCGGCTGGCGCGAGGGCGCGGGTACGCCGAGCGAGGGACACGTCGACGCCATCACCGTGACGCCCGGCCTGGTCCTCGCCTACGTGCAGGGCAGCCGGCCCCGGCCGTACCGCGTGCAGATGCGGCTGCGCGCTCGACGACGCCGGCTAGGAGCGGTTCCTGGACGCGGCCGTCGAGCGTCCCGACTCGCCGCGCTCCTCGACAAGAGCTGCCCCCTCCCTCGCCGACTGCGGTGTCCCCCTGCTCCCCGGCCCCGGCGACCTCGCCCGCAGTGCAGTTGCCCCGACTCCGGGCACCCCTGCAAGCACGCCGCTGCCCTCTGCTACCGGAGCAGCACGTCTGCTCGACGCCGACCCCTTCGTCCTGCTCCTGCTGCGCGGCCGGGGCGAACGCGGAGCTGCTCGACGCCCTGTCCCGGCTGAACGCGGCCCGTGCGGCGCGCCGCCCAGGATCGCGGACCGGCGCCCCTGCCCGGCGTCCGGGCCGCCGCGCACGGACGGCGCGCGCCCTGCCGCCCCTCCGGCGCCGCTGCCCCCGCCTCCGCACCCCGAACAGCCCCCGGCCTACCCGGCGGCACCGGGCGGCCCGGCCCTTCGCGCTGGACCAGCTGGCCACCGACGCCGCCGCCCGCGCCCACGCCCTGCTCATCACGGGCCGTGACCCGGTCGGCGGGCTGACGCGCTGTGACAGGACGCCGTGCGCCTCGCCGCTGCCGCCGTTCCGGCACCACCGGCCGGCACCCAGGCGCTCTACGCGTCCCTCGCGAAGGCCGCGAGCCGCGACACGGCGGACCTGGCGCGCGCCGTGGCCGCCTGGCGCCAGGGCGGACCGGAGGGACTCGACGTCCTGGAGGAGCCCTGGGACCCGCCGGCCGGCCGCCTCGACCGAGCCCGCCCGCTACTGCTCGCCGCCGACCTCCCCGCCTTCCGCCCCTGGCGCGACCGCCTCACCCACCCCAAGGCCACGTCCAGCTCAGGGGCGGCCGGGCAGGGCTCTGGTACGCCTACGAGTCCGGAACCCGGCCGCGACGACTGGTGGCCGCGCGCACCCCCGACCTCGACCCGATCGGCGCCCTGACGGGCCTGGGCGGCCCCGGCGACGCCTCTGACCCGACGCGGCCCCGCCGCCACCCCCTGCCGGCAGGGGCCGGCCCCGGCGGTGCCCGGACCCCCGCAAAAGCTCAGGAGAGATGAGTGCTTTGGTCTCTAAACCGTCTCGCGAACCGCAGGAAGGTCCCTCCGGAGACGCGGAGCCTGGACGGCGACCTCGACGCTTCCCGCCGGGAGGCACCGGGGGTGATTCTCCTTCGCACACGGCAGCGGCAGCTCACGACTCAGCCCGGCACGCGCGGTCGCCGCCGGTCTGCACCGGGCGAGGTTCCGGCCGCTCCTGCTGGGGACCTGCTGACCGAGGACGAGGAGCGCGAGGACGCCACCACGGCACGGCGATCGCTTCGACATCGCGCTGCTGACCCGACGGTTGACGGACGCCGTCGACTGGCTGGAGCAGCGCCCGGACACGCGGCGCTGTCCGTGGGCCTGTTCGGGGCGAGCACGGGAGCGGGGGCCGCGCTTGCGGCGGCCGCCGAGCGGCCGAACCGGGTGTCCGCCGTGGTGTCGCAGGCAAGCGGCCGGACCTGGCGGGCGACGTACGCCGCCTCTGGTCACGGCCCCGGTCCTGCTCGTCGTCGGTGGCGGCGACGCGGCGGTCTACTCGATCTCCAGCCGGGGAGGCCGAGATCGGCACCCCACCGGATCCATGTCGTACCGGGCGCCACGCACCTCTTCCCGGAACCCGGCGCACTGGCACAGGTGACGGAGGCCGCCGCCGGCTGGTTCCGTGACCACGTGCCGGGAAGGCTTCCGTGACCAGGCGGGCAGGCCCCGGCCGCCGTCCCCGCGGTCAGTCCGCCACGGTTTTCGCCGGCGTCGGAGGAAACCCCGGACAGTGGCGCACACTCTTCCCTCGCGTGAGAAGGGCGGACACCAGGCCATGCGATTCCGAGGCCGCACCGGAGGCCGGCCGGGAACTCGCCCTCCGGCTGAAGGAGCGGGCAGCGAACGGTGAGTTCCCGGACACCGACGTTCTCGCGCTGCCCCGAGGCGGTGTGCCCGTGGCCGCCCAGATCGCGCGAGCACTCGGCGGGCGCCGCTGGACGTGCTGGTCGTACGCAAGATCAGTCTTCCCGGCCGACCGGAGGCAGGCATCGGTGCGATCGTGGGTGACGATCCGCCGCTGTTCGACCGACGGGCCCTGGAGATGCTCGGCCTGAGCGAACACCGCCTCGCCCCGGATGTGGAACGCGACGCGCCGGGCACCGCCGCGCTCTGCTCTACCGAGGTGACCGGTCCGCGCCCGACGTCCAGAAACCGGACCGTGATCGTCGTCGACGACGGTCTGGCCACCGGAGCCACCGCCCGCGCCGCCCTGCGGCACCTGCGAGGCCTGGCTCCCCGCACGGCTGATCCTGGCGGTCCCCGTCGGTGCTGCCGAGTCCTGCGCCGAGATGCGCTCGGCGGCCGACGACGTCGTCTGCCTGTACCAGCCGTCCGGACTTCAGGCGGTCGAGCCTCTGGTACGAGGACTTCGAGCAGGTGAGCGACGACGAGGTGACCGGGACACTGCGAACTCAGCGCCTCGACGCACGACGGCTGACGCACGGGGCCGCGCGACCGCCCGGAGCACGTTCTCCCCCATACACTCCGGAGCCGAGCCGGGCCATGGACCCGCCGTCACACACGGCCCCACGCCCACCCTGGTTGTTCCGTCCATGCCAACAGCGGCATGAGAGCGCCGGATGATGCGCACACACCGATGACCAGGCACCTGGCATCGCTCCGAGGAAGCGCGTCCACCGTCCTCCAGGAGCAGCCGACATGGGTTGGCCACCCTCCGCCCGCGCCCGAAGGGCCGCCACCTCCTCGAAGGCGTCCCGCCGCTGGATCACCACCGCGGCCGGCGCCCTCGTCCCTGACCGCCGCGCTGGTGGCCGCGGGCCCGCCGGCGTCCGCCACAGGCCTGACCCAGGTCACCGGGTTCGGTACCAACCCCGGCAACTCTCCATGTACGCGCGCGTGCCCGACGCCCTGCCCGCCGGCGCTGCTCGTGGTCACCTGCACGGCTGCACGCAGGCGCGAACGACTACTACGCGCACTCGGGATGGCCGAAGTTCGCCGACCGCTACGGCTTCGCGGCGGTCTTCCCCAGACGAGCGGCGCGAACAGCGCCAACTCCTGCTTCAACTGGTTCCAGCCGGGCGACAGCGCCGCGGCGGTGGCCAGGCACTGTCGATCAAACAGATGGTGGACGGGAGCGATCTCGCGGTACGCGGCAGCGACCCCGGACGCGTCTTCATCACGGGCCTGTCGGCCGGCGGCGGCATGACGGCCAACATGCTCGCCACCCCGACGTCTTCGCGGGCGGCTCCGTCGACTCCGGACTGCCCGCTTCCTGCGCCGACAGCGTGACCCGCGGCCTACACCTGCATGTACAGCCCGCCCGACAGGACACCGGCCCAGTGGGAACTGGGCGTTTCCCGCCGCTCGCGGGCACCACCTCCTGGCCGCGCGTGGCGATCTGGCGGGGCACCGCCGACACCACCGTCCGGCCGCCAACGCCACCGAGCTGCGCGACCGGTGGACCGACGTGTGGGGCAGGGCCAGACCCCATCCCGTAGCGAGAGCCTCCCCGGGGGCACCACGCGAAGCGTCTACGCCGACGCCTCCCGGCCGGTCCGCCCGGTCGAGGTCTACTCGATCTCCGGCATGGCACACGGACTCGCGGTCGACTGACCCCGGCAGCGGCGCCGAGCAGTGCGGCACCGCCGGTGCCTACTACCTCCACGACACCATCTGCTCCAGCTACCACACACGGCTCTCTTCTGGGGGGCTGGACGGCGACGGCGGCGGCGAGGAGCCCGGGACGCTGCCCCGCCCCCACGGGGGCTCACCGTCACCGCGACCACCGGCTCCACCGCCTCCCTGAGCGCAGACCGGCGTCACCGGAGCGGCCTCGTACGCCGTCACTCCGCGACGGCACCGAGGTGGCGACCACGACGTCGACCACCTACACCGACACCGGCCTGACCAGCGGCACCGCGTACGACTACACCGTGGCCGCCGTCGGCTCCCGCAGGCGCGGCGGACCGGCTTCTCGTCCCTGGTCCACCGCGACCACCGGCGGGTTCACGCCCACGTGCCACGGCGAGCAACTACGCCCACACCGTCGCCGGACGGGCCTACGCGGACGGCGGGTACGCCTACGCACAGGGCTCGGGACAGCCCATGGGCCTGTGGAACACCTTCACCACCCGCACCCTCCAGCAGACCTCACCCGGCCACTACGTGGTCGCGGACGCTGGATGTCCCGCCTGACCACCGTGCCGAACTGTCCGGACAGCCCACCTGGACCAAGAGTCGCATCACCACCTCGCCTCTGGTCGAAGACGCTTCCGAGCCGCCGGGATGATGTGCCGTCCGCGCCGCACGGACAGACTCGTTCGAGAGGCCGGGCGGCACTCACCCGCCACCCGGCCACCGAGCGAGCAGGGGTGGGGAGGCATGTTCGAGGAGACGCGGCGTCGCGGGCCGCGAGGCGGGTCACGCCGGGGACGGACGACCACTGAAGCCGTTCCGCTGGTGGCAGATGACTTTCGGGCACTGTTCTCCACCTCCGGCTGACGAAGCGATGAGACGGCCGGCAGGCGAATCTACGCCGTCGACGTCAGGCACTGGCAAGAACAACTCTTCCGGCAACGTCAAAGCCGACCTGTACCTCGACGACAGGCACCACGCCCAGTCGGACTCCCCGCCGCCTTCCCCGTCCCGGGCGGCGCACCGTCGTGAGGGATAGAGCGCCTTCGGGCTCAAGCGCTGCCACTACGTCAGCGCCGACGGGCGTCGTACCAACTCGTCCCGGACCGCGACTCCGCCGAAGGGCGCCGCGCGCACACTTCGACCGCAGAGCACCCGCACTCAGCCGCGGGATCGGGTTCCTCTCGTCGATCGTCGCTCGTCGTCACCCTGTTCGTCCTCGTCGCACAGCTCGTCAGAGCAGCTCACCCCTTTCCCAAGGCGTCCTCCCAGCACGTCGGGACCTTCACCTCGCCCATCGATCTGTCGGCATGGGGGCAACACCGTGATCCGGGCTCATCACCGTCACGGCCAGCACAGAGCGAGCGCTTGCGGCTTTGCGCTACAGCCGGCTGCTCGACGGCGCGGCGGGCTGACCCGCCCCTGGACCGGTCCGGATGAAAGCCGCCCGCCCATAAGGACACCGCACTGCGAAAGTACGTCTTGCCGTTCTCGCTTCACCGTCGTGGTGGCGCTGCTCACCTGGCAGGGGGCCTCCGGCCGAAACGGCGCCGAGCGCATCACCCGAGCGCGAGGGGGTGCTGACGGCACCTCACTGCCAGGACTGGAGTGCGGCACGCTCAGGTGCCGCTGGACTACCGCGACCCCGGGGGCCAGAAGATCGCGCTCGCGATCTCCGTATAACCAGCCCACAACCCCACAAGCGCCGGCGAATGCTGCTGACGAACGCCGGCGGACCGGGCGAAGCAGGCCTGAACTACCCGTTGGTGCTGAAGTACTACGGCGTGCCGCAGAGCGTCCTGGACACCTACGACGTGATCGGCTTCGTCCGCGCGGGGTCGGCCACAGCGCTCCGGTGACCTGCCGACCTGGAGGGTGAGGCGACGGCGACGGCGAACATCCCGGAATACGCACTGGACCGGCCGACGTCGCCGAGCGTGCCGAGTACGCAGCCGAGGTCGCCGAGAAGGTGCGGATCGCGGCGACCGCGCCGATGCTGCCGCACATCAGCACGGCCAACACCGCGCGCGACATGGACCGGATCCGCGCGGCGCTGGGCGGGCGAAGATCTCCTACCTGGCATCTCCTACGGCACCTACCTCGGCTCGGTCTACACGACGCTGTTCCCGCGCCGCAGCACCCAGATCGTCCTCGACAGCGCGATGGGTCCGAAGGCGGCGGCCCGTCGGCCTCCCGCGGCTTCGGGGAGGGCGTCGAGGACCAGGTTCCCGGACTTCGCGAGTACCTCTCCGAGCATCCGAGTACGGTTTCGGCACCTCGGTGGAAGGGATCAGGGCGAAGTACTTCGAGATCGCCGCGCGGCTGGACGCGGAGCCGAGGCCGGACGGCTTCGACGGCAAACGGTTCCGCAAGGTGACGTTCGAGAAGCTCTACCTGGACCAGTGGCTGCCCGAACTGGCCGAGATCTGGCGTGCCGTAAAGCCGGACAGCCCTCCCGCAAACCTCACCGTCGAGGCACCCGCCCGGCAGCCGGCCGACAACGCCGTCGCCGGACAACTCGCGGTGCTCTGCAAGCGACCGCGACTGGCCGGAGTCCGTCGCCACTTACCAGCGCAACGTCGAGGTCGACCGCTCCCGCTACCCGGTGTTCGGTGCGGCCGCCGCGAACATCTGGCCCTGTGCCTTCTGGCCGACGGAACCGTCGAGCCCCGGTGAGGATCAACAGCCGAGGGCCGTCGAACGTACTGATCGTGCAGAACCTGCGCGACCCGTCGACGCCGCTGTCCGGTGCCCGTGAACTGCGCAGGGCGTTCGGTGAGCGGGCACGGATGATCCGCGGACCAGGGCGGACACCTCGCGTACCTCTTCCTGAAGAACCGCTGCCTCAACGACAGGACGACGAACTTCCTCGTCACCGGAGAACTCCGCGCACCGACGTCGCCTGCGCGGCCGAACCCGAACGAACTGAGCCCGCCGACCGAGCGCACTCATTCTCCTCCGGGACGAAGGCCACCTTGCCGTCGAGCCGCTTCGTCCGCCGGCAGGAAGACCACCAGCAGGGCCACCTCGTCGACGATCCCGGTGCGGCCCAGGGCTCGAGGTGCTGGATGCCGAGGAGTGGGCCGGTGACGACCACGACCATGCCGAGCAGCCTCTTGGGGCCCGGGGCGCTCACGGCCGTTCCCGGTTGCGCCGTCGGCCGGTCGGGGCGGTACGGGGTCGGCGCCGGGGACGACGGTGTTCGTCAGGGTGCCGATGCCCTCGACGGTGAGGGTGACGGTATCGCCGGGCTTGAGCGGCGGCGGGGTCCGCCCGCCACCTCGGCCCCAGAGTTCGGCGAGGCAGCCGCCGTTGCCGCAGGTGCCCGAGCCGAGGACGTCACCCGGTACGACGCGGGTGCCGCGGGAGGCGTAGGCGGTCATCTCCTCGAAGGTCCAGCTCATGTTGGACAGCAGGTCCTCGCCGACCTTCTCGCCGTTGACCTCGGCGGTCAGGGCCAGGCGCAGGAAGCCGTCGGCGTCCCGGTAGGGTTCGAGCTCGTCGGCGGTGACGAGGTACGGGCCGAGGGTGGTGGCGGTGTCCTTACCCCTGCAGGGGCCAAGGCCGACTTTCATCTCCGCGCCCTGCAGGTCGCGCGCGGACCAGTCGTTGAACACGGTGTAGCCGACGATGTGGTCGCGGGCCCGCTCGGGCGTGAGGTCCCGGCCCTCCTCCCGATCACGGCGCCCACCTCCAGCTCGAAGTCCAGTACGGCGGAGCCGGGCGGCATCGGAACGTCCTCCCGGTCGCCGTAGACCGCGTGCGGGTTGGTGAAGTAGAAGGCCGGCGCCGCGTACCACTGTTCGGGGACGCCGGCGACGCCGTCGACGGAGCGGCGTACGCCTTCGACATGCTCCTCGAAGGTGACGAAGTCCCGTACCGAGGCGGGCTGGAGCGGGGGCAGCAGCCATGCGTCGGAGACATGCGGGCCGGGCGGGACGTCGAGCGCCGCCCGGCCGGCGCCGAGCAGCCGGGGCAGGCCGTCGGTCTCCGTGAGCAGGGCGGACAGGGAGGGAGACGCCCGGTAGCGGGAGGAGGGTTGCCGTCGTCCTCCACGACGGCCACCCGGTGGCGGTGGCGGTGTTCGTAGAGCGGCGAAACGCATGGCGGGCTCCAGTGGGGGGCGGTCGGTCCGGGACCCCCGGGGCCGGGGGAGCCGGCTCAGACCGGCGGGGCGACGAAGACGCCCCGGTCGGGGTCGTTGAAGGACTCCTTGGCGACGAGTTCGTTCATGGGATTGGCGGTGCCCCACTGGTCGGTGACCTCGGGCTGGGAGAAGTCGTAGACGTGGGGGTGCCAGGGTGTCCTCGTCCAGGTTCTCCAGCTCGGTGGTGTACTCGACGGTGTTGCCGTGCGGGTCGAGGAAGTACGTGAAGGTGTTGTCGCCCGCCATGTGCCGTCCCGGGCCCCAGATCTTCTTGAAGCCCGCCCGGATGACGCGCCCGGAGCCGCGCATGTACTCGTCGATGCCACGCATCTCGAAGGAGACGTGGTGCAGGGCGGTGTGCGGGCCCTGGGCGATGGCCATGGAGTGGTGCCGGCTGCTGATCCGCATGAAGTGCATGACCTCGCCCATGTGCGGCGAGCTGAGCGTGTCGGACAGCGCGAAACCGAGGGTGGCGCTCGTACCACTCGCGGGTGCGGGTTGAGGTCGGGGGAGTTCAGAACGACGTGGGAGAGCTTGACCGGGATGGCCTCCTTCTCCTCGATCCTGCGGTGCCGGCGGACCTCGACGTCGGCGGAGACCTCGATGGTGCGGCCGTCGACGTCGAAGAAGCGGAAGCCGTAACCGCCGCCCGGGGTGTCGACCTTGCCCGGTCGGGAGATCAACTGCACGCCGCCCGCGAGTAGTCGCTCGGCGAGGGTGTCGACGTCCGCAGGGGACGCGGCGCCGTAGGACACGAGGGTCGAGACGCTTCTCCTCGGCCTTGCGCAGCCGCGACGTACTGCTGGGGGGAGCCCTCGGCGGCCAGGAAGAGATGCCGGAGTCCTCGGCGACCTTGGTCAGTCCCAGACGCCGGCGTAGAAGTCGAGCTGCTTGGCGTAGTCGGGCACGGCGAGGTCGACGTGCCGCAGGTAAGTGAGCAGGCGCATGGTGTCAGTCCTTCCCGGAGGAGGGGCCGCCGCGTTGCCGCCACGGACGGCGTGGAAGTCGGCCTCGGGGAGCCGTGCGGCGCGCAGCGCGCCGACCGGGTCCCTCGGTGCCCATGTCGAAGGGAAGTCCGAGCCGAGCAGGACGCGGTCCGCCCCGGCGACCCGGACCAACTCCCCGCAGTACGCACGGGTCGTGGACGAGGGAGTCGAAGTACAGCCGCTTCAGATAGCTGCTGGGCGAGGTGCGCGCAGCCGGCGCCCGCGTCGGCGCGGGCGGACCACGCGTGGTCGGCGCGGCGATGTGGGGTGGGCAGGTCGCCGCCGCCGTGCCGCGATCAGCCGCAGGCCGGGGTGGCGGTCGAGTACGCCGGAGAAGATGAGGTGCGAGAGCGCGACGGCGTTCTCGGTGGGCTGGCCGACGGTGTTGGACAGGTACCACTGGTCCAGGCGCTCGTCGAGCGTGCACCCGAAGGGTGCAGGAACAGGATCGCGCCGGTCTCTTCGGCCCGCGCCCAGAAGGGCTCGTAGGCCGGGTCAGGCTCCGCCCGGGCGCGTGACTGGAGATCTCCCACCACCGGCCAGCCCCTGTTCCAGGGGGGGCCGAGGAACGCGCACCATGGGTGCGGGTGCTGGAGCGGTACGAGGCCGAGCCCGCGCAGCCGGTCCGGGTGCCTTCGCACAGTGCGCCGCCGTGGCCTCCGTTGGCGAGCCAGGCTGCAGCTTCTCGGCACTCACCCCGTCCGGCCCAGTAGTGGTAGTGCGTCGGCGAGGGCTGACCAGCTGAACGTCCACGCCCTGCGCGTCCATCGCGGCCAGGCGCACGGCGGCATCGGTCAACCGGGGGACACGTTCACGGACCATGGGGCCGCTGACCGCGAGCGCGGCCGGTCCGTTGCGCCGGGCGTCCAGCTCCTTGGCCTCGGCGTGGCCGGGCAGGCCGGTCACGAGTGACTCGACCGGGGGAGCAGGACGTGTGCGTGCACGCCGATGGTGGGCTGGCCGCGGCGGCTCCCTGAGCATGGTCATGGTGCCGGCCATCAGGCCAGGTACGTCGGCGTCCTGGACCCGTCCAGCCTGCCACCGCCCGATCTGCACCGACGCCTCGACGACCGGCCGGACGCGTGCGACCCGCCTGCTTCGTAGTACGCCTGGAACAGTGCGTCGTCCCAGACGTCGGAGGCGCTCAGCAGTTGCGCGAGCACCCAGGCGTCCTCCAGGGACAGGGCGGCGCCCTGCGCGAGGGTGGGCGGGCAGCAGGGCGGCGTCGCCGACGAGGACGACCCGGCCGCGGTGCCACGAACCCTCGACCAGCAGCCGGTCGAACCAGGTGTAGTTGACCTTCGCCGGGTGGGTGATGTCTCGGTGATCTCGGCCAGTGGCCGCCGTACGAGGAGGCCAGCCGGCGCATCTCGTCGGCGTACGACCCGGGCGGTATGGAGGCGCGGTCCCGGTTGGCCTCGACGACGTACGCGTACAGCGTGGTCTCGCTGGTGGGGCAGTAGCCGGCGATGAGGCGGGGCCGCCGTAGGCGAGGTCGGTGCGGGTCACGCCGACCGGGCGGGGTGCGGCGACGCGCCAGATGGCCATGCCGGTCGGCTCGGGCTTCGCCGTGATGCCGATCGCGGCGCGGGTGGCGGGAGCCGAGGCCGTCGGCGGCCACCACCAGGTCGTAACGGTGCTCGGTGCCGTCGGAGAGCCGGACGCGGACACCGTCGGGGCCCTGGCCGAGGATCTCGGCGGTGGTGCCCAGGCGGACCGTCGCGCGCCGCTGTCGCGCACCGCCTCGATGAGGATCCGCTGGAGCCGCGGCGCTGCATGCCGACGGTCGCGGGGCAGGTCGTCGCCGCCGGTGCGCAGCCCCTCCTGCGTGTGCGCAGGACGGTGCCGTCGGGGGCGGTGATGGCGACGGAACCGAAGCCGAAGCCGGATGCCTTCACCTGTTCCCAGACGCCGAGTTCGCGCAGGACGCGCAGGGCGTTGCCCTGGAGGGGTGATGCCGGAGCCGGCGGTGGCGTTCCAGTCGTCCTTGGCCTCGACCAGGTCCACCGTGAGGCCGGCGCGGCGCAGCAGGATCGTCACGGCGTTGCCGGCCGCACCTCCGCCGATCACGAGGACCGTACGGAGCTGTGCTCATGGGGAACTCCCTTGTTCCCGCTGGTTACTTGACGGCGATCGGGTTGACGGGCGAGCCGACCGCGCCGGTGATGGACAGCGGCGCGGCGGTGAGCCAGAACTCGTACACCCCGTCGTCGGCGCAGTCCTCGGCGAGGCCGTCCAGGTCCCACATCTCGCCGATCAGCAGGCCGATGTGCGGGATAGCGACCTGGTGCAGCGGCTGGAAGGCGTGCTCGAACTCGTTCGGACGGACCTCGAAGCCCCAGGTGTCGGTAGCGATCGCGGCGATCTCGCTGCCGTGCAGCCAGCCCGCCGTGGTGAACGAGAGACCGGGCGCGGGCCCGCCGGCGTACTCGCCCCATCCGTCGCGGCGCACCCGGGCGAGCTGCCCGGTGCGCACGAGCACGAGGTCACCGCGGCCCACGCACGCCATGGGCCCGGGCGGCCCTGGTCAGGTGCTCCTCGGTGATCGCGAAGCCGTCGGGCAGCTCACCGCCCTCGCCGACGACCCGGCCGACGTCCAGGAGGACTCCGCGTCCGGCGACGTGCGGGGCCATGTGCTCGATGCCGGTGACCAGGTCGCCGTCGGAGGTGACGACCTTCTCCGCGGGGCGTCCGTTCCACGCCCTGCCGTGGTCGAAGATGTGGCCGAGCCCGTCCCACTGGGTGGAGCACTGCAACGGCATCGCGATCACGTCGTCGGCGCCACCGATGCCGTGCGGCAGCCCCTGGTTGCCCAGGGCCGCGTCCGTGCCGGTGTCGAGCATGGTGTGTCACCGGGGTTGGTGCGCCGCCGCCAGCCCTTCTGCGGGCCGTTGATGTCGAAGCGCTGGGAGGGGAGAAGCTGACACCCCGCCGGACAGCGAGGCACCCTCCCGGCGCTTTGCCTCGTCCAGGAAGTTGAGGGTGCCGGAGGACGTCGTCCGCGCCCAGCGGCCCCAGTTGGAGCAGTCCTTCGCGGCCCGCTCGATGGAGCTCTCGGGGTCGGTGCGGTCCAGGGTCACCGTGCCTCCTCCGCCACGCAACGGTGCTGGGCGCCGAGTCGGGTGATGACGGCGTCCACTGACGTCGCCGTCGCGCAGCAGCCGGCCCCAGTGCATGCCGTTGCCGGCGGGGGAGCCGGTGAGCCAGGTCGCCGGGGAGGAGCCGGGCGGTCTGGGGCGTAGGGAGACCATGCGCGCCACGTCGAAGACGTCATGTCGCGGTCGACTCGTCCTGCACGGTCTCGCCGTTGAGCTTCAGCGTCAGACGCAGGTCGCCCGTGTCCCCCGACCGAGGCGGCGGGCACGATCGGGGTCCGAGCGGCGTGAAGCCCGGGGCGTTCTTGCTGCGCAGCCAGTCGGTGCCGATCTGCGGCATGTCCCGGCGGAAGACGGTGGCGCGGTCGGTCAGGTCGTTGGCGATCGTGTATCCGGCGACGTGGTCCAGTGCCTCCCTCGACGGGCACCCGGTGGGCCGGCCGGCCGATCACCACCGCCAGCTCCAGCTCCCAGTCCGGCTTCTCGGCCGCGGGCAGCACGACGTCGTCGTAGGGACCGGTGAGGGCGCTCGGCAGACCGATGAACACGTACGGCAGGTCCTCCGCCGCCCTCCGGTCCATGATCCTGCGCGCCGCCTCCGCGCGCCGCTCCTCCTCCGGCCGGTCGTCGCCCGGCGCGCGTGTGCGACGTGCAGGTCGATGACGTGCTGCCGGTAGTTGGCCCCGGACTGGAACACCTGGCGCGGTGCGACCGGCGCGTGCACCCGGAAGTCCGCGGCGGCATACGAGCCCGACCGGTGTCTTCGGGCAGCGCCCGCAGCGGCGGCAGGTGCGTCTCCCAGCTCTCCAGCAGTGTCCGGGTGGTCAGCCGTTCAGTCGTCGAAGGCGACGCGCAGATCAGAGCACCTGGGCGTCGGCGGTGACGAGGCGGGGAAGGCCGGCCCGCCCGGGGCCGACGCAGCGTGCCGAGGCGAAGGGCCCGCGAACAGTGCGGACGAGGGGTGCGGGATTCACGTACGTGTCCTCCTGATTGCGATGGGAACTAATCTGGACCCGCCACCACCGATCAGGGAAATCGATTCTGTGGATGATTACCATCCATGGCAGTAATTCCCCTGGTCAGCACCGTTCAGCCAAGGGAAGAGCCGTGCAACTGAGCCGCCTGGACCTCAATCCGTCGTCGCCCTCAGCGCCGCCCTGCTGGAGGAGCGCAACGTCACCCGCGCCGGGCAGCGCATCGGCCTCCAGCCAGCCCGCGACTAGGCGCTGCGCTGGCGGCTGCGCCGCCACTTCGACGACGACCTGCTCGCCCCGTGTCGGCGGCCACTACGAGCTCACCGCCCTCGGACAGGTCCTTCTGGACCGCACCTCCACCTGCCTACGACGTGCTCGAACGCACTCTTCGCAAGCCAGGCGGACTCGACCCCGCCAAGAGAGCCGCGAGTTCAAGCTCGTGGCGATCCGACTACGCCGTGGCCATCTTCGGTGGTGAACTGCCGTAGTGATGCACGAGGAGGCCCCCGGTATCCGGCTGCGGTTCGCGCAGACCCCGCACCCACGGTGGTGGACGCCACGGACACGCTGCTGAGCCGACCGACGGCCCTGCGTGACGCACGGCGTCATCAGCGACCTCCGCCGCCGACCTCTACCGGGACCCGCTGGGTCTTCCTCGTCGCCGACGTTCCACCGCGAGCGTCGACGAGAACCTCACCCTGCATGACCTCGCCCGGCTGCCCTGGGTCACCTACCAGCGCAACTCCGCGGCGCGCCCCCGCCATTGCGCCAACTCAGCATACTGGGCGGTGAACCTTCCCGGGTCGAGGTCTCCGTCGACCAGCTTTCAAGCCTGCTGCCCCTCCTGGTGGCCCGGTACCGGGCGCATCGCCCCTGATCCAGGCCCGCCTCTGCCCGGCTGTTAATAGGAGCCGCTCGCCGCCGTGCGGGCCTGCGTAGGAGCCGCCGTACGAGGCGGTGCTGCCGCTGCAGGAGGCGATGTGTGGTGGCACCCCGATGCACACACGACGCAGCCCACATCATGGCTGCGGGAGACCGCCGCGCAAGAGTCGGCGGGCACGTAGCGGCGGTGAACAGACCCCGGGCCACGCACCTGAGCCGAAGTGCGCTCCAGGTGGGCGCGTCACGCCGGACGGCAAAGCGGCGTGAAGGGCGAGTCCGCCCGTCACGGCTTCTCAGGACGGTCAGGGGGGGTGATCATCGACTGCGGCTGGATCCCAGGACTGCCCCCAACCGCGCGGCACCGGAGGCCCGCTTCTGGACGACCTGCTGCCGGGGTAGGGCTGCATGGCTCTGGCGGATAACGCCTCCGTGGGTCGTTGTCTCTTCAGCAAGACATTGACCCACGACACATGCGCACCGTCGCTGCGGTGGCCACCCCGGGAGGCCCTGATGCTGTCAGACGCGAGTGCGGACGAGGACGGGACAGCAGCCCGCGCCCGGACGGCAACGCGGCCTCCCGCCGATCGCGCCGCTCTCCGCGGCGACCTGCGGTCCCGCCCTGCCCGACGCCACCGCGGCGGTGGTAGTCACGGCGTGTTCGCGTTCCTCTACGCCGCATGGAGTCGGGTGCTTCGAACACCATCCGCGGTCATGCCGTTCATGGACGACGCCGGCACCTACTGGATGTACCTGCTCAGCCAGGCGTTCGGATGGTAGGGGCTGCTGTGGGCCGCAGGGAACGGTCATGCTCGACTACCTGCTGCTGTCCGGGACCGGCCCACCCCGGCTGCCGGTCTCCCGGTGATTACTGGAGCGCTGGCACCGCACCACGAGCCTGACGACGATGGCGCTGATGACGCACGCGTTGATGTTCGCGGCGGAACTCGTGCGCCTGAGACGAAGGTGGGCTGGGCCGAGCGGCTGTGGGTGGGCTTCGCCGACAGCTTCGTGCCGGCTGGTACGACTCGGCACCGGCCGGGTCGCCATCCCGCTCGGCCAGGGCGCCCTGTACTGGCGATTCCCGCTGGGGCCTGCTGTTCTACGTCCGGCACCGCATCGGGGCGAACACCTGGCGACGGCTGCACCGTTTCGTGATCGTCGTCTACGTGCTGAGCGTGTGGCACACACTGCTGTACAGGACCAACGTCTGGTACGGGGAGTGGCCGCGCACCGTCCTGTGGCTGCTGCAGGGTCGATGCCCTACTGCTGTTGACCCGCCTGCTGAGACCGGCCCGGCGGGCGGGGGCTGGGTCGGCCGGGCGGGGGTCGGCCCGGTCGGGTTGGTGGCTACAGGTGGCAGGACGGGCCGCCGCCGGTGCTGTCATCATCGGGCTCGTGGCCGTGGTGGTGTCCGGCCGTGACGGCGGATCGTGACCGTCCGTCCCATCCGCCCGCGACGGCCCCCCACCCCAGGGAGACCGATTTACCTGGGCTTGAACGGGGCGGGCAAGGCGGTTCGCGATAGATGATGGCCGGCGACAAGGCGACGGCCGGACGAGGAAGCCGGTGGTAATCGGCGCGGTCCCGCCATGTGATCGGCGAGTCGAATTCCCGGACGAGGCGCTGCCCGGCAACGGGTGGGAACGCCGGGTACGAGCATCGACCTGAGAGCCAGAGACTCACGCGGTCGCCTCCTCGACGAACCACCGGGGCGGATCTCCCCGGAGAGAGGGGCGGCACCGCATGCCCGCAACGCCGACCGGACGAACGACAGACGACGCGAGGGCCGCAACGGCCACCGGCCTGGTGCCGCCGTGCCGCATCGTCGTGTGCCGAGACTGCTGCTGCGGCAGCCCCAAGGTGACCGGCGTCGACCACACGGGCTCCAAGCAGACCGGAACGCCTGCGCGCCGCGCGCACCGGTACGCCGTTTCCGACTGCCCTGGACGTGTCTTCGCGACCAGGCCAACGTCATCGTCGTACAACCCTCCACGGAAGGCCGCCGCCGGTGCCCGGCCGGTCTGGCTCGGACTGGTCAACGACCCGGACGCCACCGAGGACATCGCCGGTGGGCCCGCGCCGGTGGCCCCGGCGTGGCGCCCCGGCCGGACATCCTGGACCTCTACACCTTCACCCGCCCGGGCGCCGCGCGACCCGCTGACCCCGCGTCCACCAAGCGTGCGGACCAGCGGCACGCCCCTGGCGAAATACTCTCCCGATGAGTTCACGCACGTCCCCGATCAGCCGGCCGATCAATATTCGGAGGGCCGTCGCTTAGATGCCAAACGCCTCATCGCGCCTCGTGCGTGGCTCGGGTGCCTACGCGGGTAAGTACGCGGCCGCGGTCGCGGGCTACCGGGTCGGGCCCGACCACATCGAGGCCCACCGCGTCTTCGCGGCCGTCGGCGCCGACTGCTCCTGGCGGCCCGGTCTCGGGTTCTACTCGCTCGTCCTCGCCCCACCGGAACTCGACCTGCTGTTCGTCGCCGACGAAGCGCAAGGGCGGGGGGTACCCCGATCGGCTGCTCGGTCGCGCACATGCAGCCCGAGGCCCGTGCCGCTTCGAGGCTCGACCGGGTCAAGGTCGTGTCGCATCCTCCCGCCGAGGGACTTCTACCACCGCGTAGGCGCGACGCGGACCGGAACCGCGCTCGCGAACCCGCCCGCCGTGCCGTGGGACCGCCCCGAATTCGAGTTTCGCATCGCTCGGAATGACGCGGCGTCTCATAGGTTCCGCCTATGCGGGCCATCGATTTTGGTCGTGGACCTGCCCTCGCCGACGCCTCGGACAGAGCCTTCGCCTTCGACTGGCGGGGGTTCCCCTGGGGCAGCGACTACTACGCAAGCACCGGGAAGATGATAGCCGACGAACAGTGAGGGGCGAGTAAGCCGGGCTCGGCGGCCGCACGGCCTCTCCGGCCGCGGTCCCGGCGGCGAAGTCGCCGTCCAGTCCCGCCCTGTTCACCGACGTCGGCTGTGATCGCGTCATCCGCTTCGCCTTCGACCTCGCGCGCACCCCGCACCCGCCACAAGGTCTCCTCCGTCACCGGGAGCAACGCCCAGCAGTACGGCGTGGTCCTGGGGACGACGTCTTCAAGGCGTCGCAGCCGACCACCCCGACGTCGAGACCGAGAGGGTCCTGGTCGACGCCATGTCCGCCAAGTTCCTCCTGCACCCCGAGGACCTGTCGGTCGTCGTCGCCTCCAACCTCAGCGCCGATATCCTCTCCGACCTCGGCAGCGCCCTGGCCGGCAGCCTCGGCCTCGCGGCCGGCGCACACAAGCCCTCATCGACGCCCTGAACAACTGAGACGCCGCCCGACGACCGTACCACCGAGCGTCCCGATCCGATCCGACGTCGCGCCAACGGACCGGGACAGCCGCTCCACAGCGGCCCGACCGTGCCGGGCTCCCCGCTCAGCGGGGGCCCGGCACGGCTGTGCGTTCACGGGCCACTGAACGAAGTTTCGAGGGGTGCGTGAACGCCGTGTCGCCGGGCACAAGGGCTATCGCACCGAGGTCCTGGCATGCGGAGCTGGTCGGGACCTACCAACCTGAGGGCGAACTGAGGCCCTGTGAGGCGTATACGCACACCGGGCCTGAGTCGGAATCGACGATGGGATTTTGGAAATGATCATTCTTGGACTCATTCTGCTGATCATCGGCCTGCTTGTAGGCATGGGTCTGCTGGACGACGATCGGTGGCATCCTCATTCTGGTTGGCGCCATCCTGTGGATCCTGGGTGCGACCGGTCGCGCCGTCGGCGAGACGCAAGCACTTCTTCTAGAGTCAGGGTGCCTCCACCAAGGCCCGTCCTGACGAGATCTCCGCGCCGATCCGTGAAGGCGAAGGCCGCACCGGCATACGCCGGTGCGGCTGCACGCGAGATCGAACGCGCCGGCGCGCACTATGCGGCCAGTGACCCGTGCAGTCCGGGTGTGCCTGTGACCCCCGCGGATGCCTGCTTCGCAATGGCACGCGATCCGTTCCTTCGTTTGTGGCAGGTCCCATCAAATGCGGGTCCAACGTTGGTTGCTTCCGTTCGGAGCAGGAGTAAAGAGCTGGATCAGGGTGCCGTTGGCGGAGCCGCCTCGACGGCGTCGGAGGCAGAGGCCGGACTGGACGCCGACGATGGATCCGTCGGAGTTGAGGCGCCATTTCTGGTTGTCGCCGCCCCAGCAGCCGTAGATCTGGACACTTCGAGCGGGTGCCGGTGCCGGCGGCGTCCAGGCACTCTGTTGCCGTAGACCCTGAGCTTCGCCGGCTGCGGTGTACATCCACTGCTGGTTGGTGCCGCTGTGGCAGTCATACAGGTGGGCAGCTGCGCACGTGCCGTCGGTGGTGGCTGGTGCCGGGCATCGTCGAGGCAGCGGCCCGAGCCGACGCCCTTGATCTGTCCGGAGTCGGCAGGGGCGTGGTGGTGCCGCCGTTGGGAGTGCGTTGAGGACGGCGGTGTAGGCGGGCTTCTTGCTGCCGTCACCGTTGACCCAGCAGCGGCGTCTGCTCCCGATCGCCAGGAGTCGGTGTCGCGCACACCCCAGACGGTGATTACCGAGGCAGCGCTCGACGGCCAGGCAGTCGTTGATCACGTTGGCGTAGGTCGAGGCAGGGGCGCCCTGGATGTCGAGTTCGGTGATGGCCACGTCGACGCCGAGCGCGGCGAAGTTCTGCAGGGTGGTGCGGAAGTTGCTGTTGTAGGGGCTGCCGCTGTTGAAGTGCGACTGGAAGCCGACGCAGTCGACGTCGGCACGCCGCGCTGCTTGAAGTCCCGGACCATCGCGTACATGGCCTGCGTCTTGGCCCAGGTCAGTTCGACGTTGTAGTCGTTGAGCAGAGCTTGGCCGCTTGGGGTGGCGGCGCGCGCGGTGCGGGAAGGCGACCTCGATCCAGTCGTTTGCCGGTGCGCTGGAGGTTGGAGTCGCCTGGCGGGCTCTCCCCGAGCTGCCGTCGGCGAAGGCCTCGTTCACGACGTCCCATTCGGCGATCTTGCCCTTGTAATGGGTCATCACGCCGTTGATGTGGTCGATCATCGCCTGGCGCAGCGCGCCGCGCCGCTGAGGCTCTGATCCAGCCGGGCTGCTGGGAGTGCCAGGCAGGGTGTGGCCGCCACCTGCTTCCCGTTCCTGTACCGCCCAGTTGTAGACGCGGTCGGCGCCGGTAAGTTGAACTGCCCTCGCTGCGGTTCGGTGGCGTCGATCTTCATTTCGTTCTCGGCCGTCACCGAGTTGAACTCTCGATTCGCGATCGTCGTGTACGTCGAGTCGCTCAGCTTGCCCGAGGCGATGGCGGTGCCGAAGTAGCCGCCGCTCTGCCGCCGCCGCGCCGGTGCTCTCGGCGGCGTGCGCGGTCGGCGGCGCGACCAGTGCGGTGACCGCTCCGAGGATGCCGACGAACACCGCCAGCAACAGGTGCCGCGGAGCTTGGCGGGATGACGGGCCTGGGGAGGGGCGTACGAGCCCATCACTGTGCCTCCAAGGTAGAAATCACGGAAGGACTGAAGAGCAGGGGGTCGCGTCGTCCGCTCCCCGTGCGGCAGACGGAACGCAGCCGGGCGGCGACAGGAATGGTTGAGGTGTTGACGATGCATCGTCAATACTCTTGTCAAGAAAATTTCTGCATTGAAATCGAAACATTCGAGTTTCAGCGGGTTGGATGGGTGGCCTCGGTTGTGTCGTCCCTGGCTGGCGAGGATGCGTGGGGTCGCGGCGGGGTCTCGCGGTGTCGTCACGTCGGTATTCGTCGCAGTTCCGTGAATCAGCGTCAGTCGTTCTGGGGGTGGGACGCAGCGGAGGTGGCTGCGCGGTGCAGCGGCCAGGCGTGAATGTTTCGGTTTCGAGAGCGATAGGTGCGAGAGGGTTGACGTCGGTCGTCGGCTACCTAGCATTCAGGCTGCTCGACACTCCGGCCTTTGTTCCATATTTCGAACAAGCCGACCGCTCACTCACGGAAGAGGAAGTCCCCATGCGCAGAGGAGATCTCACCCACGGGCGCCCGTCCGTGGTGCTCGCCGCCGTGGTCGCGGCCGTCGCCGTGTTGGCGGCGCTGCTACCGGCGCCCCAGCTCAGGCGGCCGCGGCGGCCTCTGCGCGGTACTGGTTCGGGGCGGTGTCTCGATGTGCCGGGCGCCGTCCAGACCAACGGAACGTACCTGCAGATATACGACTGCTGGGGTGGCACCAATCAGCAGTGGACGCTGACTGACAGCCAGCAGTTGACCGTGTACGGCAACAAGTGCCTGGATGTTCCCGGTCACGCCACCGTGCCCGGACGCGGGTCCAGATCTGGAGCTGCTCGGCGGTGCGAACCAGCTTAAATTGGCGGGTGAACTCCGGCGCCAGCACGGTCGTCGGCGTGAGTCCGGGCTGTGCCTGAGGTCGCGGGCGCCGGTACAGCCAACAGCACGGCGGTGCAGATCCGGGACGTGTGTCGGTGGCGGCGGCCAGGGGTGGTCCGGCCTGACCGGGACGCCGCCACCGGATGGCCCGTGTTCTCTTTCCGTCGACCTACCGGGGTGGACGTCGACGGGATGTGCTGGCGCAGCCGGCGAACGAGGTGGGCGGCGGTCAGGACTCTACCACCGTGACCCACAACGGCAAGCACCTGGTCTACGCGTCGAACGTGTCCGGATCGTCCTACGGCTCGATGATGTTACGCCCCCTTCACGAACTGGTCCAAGGACATGGCGTCCCGACCGGCGCGGGCCGGGATGAAGGCCGGGCGGCCCGGTGGCGCCGCTGTTCTACTTCGCGCCCAGAACGTCTGGGGTGCTGGCGTACCAGTGGGGTGCGTCGCCCTTCGTCTACCGCGTCGAGCGACCCCACCAACCCCGGCGGCTGGATCGGCTTCCAGCAGGCGCTGTTCACCAGGGCTTCTCGGTTCCGGTACCGGCCCGATCGATCAGTACTCTGATCGCCGACGGACAGAACATTAGCGTTCTTCGCCGGTGACAACAGCTACCAGATCTACCGGGCGGCGCATGCCGATCGAGAACTTCCCGAGCAACTTCGGCTCGTCGTACTCGACGATCGCCCAGGTGACACCAAGGCCAACCTCTTCGAGGGCGTACAGGTCTACAGGTCAAGGGCAGAACCAGTACCTCATGATCGTCGAGGCGATGGGGCCAACGGACGCTACTTCCGCTCCTTCACGGCCTCCAGCCTGAGTGGCTCGTGGACCCCGCAGGCCGCCGGTGAGCAACCCCTTCGCGGGCAAGGCCAACAACCGGGTGCCTACCTGGACCAACGACATCAGCCACGGTGACCTGGTCCGCGACAGCCCTGACCAGACGATGACCATCGACCCCTGCGACCTGCAGTTCTCTACCAGGGCCAGTCCCCACCGGGAGGCCCCTACGACCAACTGCCCTGGCGACCGGGTGTCCTGACCCTGCAACGCTGACCGTCCCCGATCCACGTTGAGCGTGACGGAAGCGGTCTGCAGGCGTGTGGGCGATGACGAGGGAGGGGACGCAGAAGACCGCTTGACGCGGGCCGCCGTCAGCGGAAGACCTGTGACCGTATTCCAACGGGCGGTGCCGTCAGCACCGGTTCGCCCGACCGCGAGGTGCTGGCCGCCGTCCAGGACGTGGAGCTGGACTGGTCGCGATGCGCGATCGACTCCGTCAGCGTCCGATTCCTCGAAGGGGCGCTGACGGGGCCGGCGCCCTCCCACCCGATCGGGGAGCCGGTCCCGTGCGCCCATGGTGCGGAGGAACCCGTCGAGCCGCCGGGACCACGAGCTCTCGGCGGCGCCTGAGACCAACGTGAGCTCAAGCCTCCGGGGCGGGGGCCCGCCCGGAGGCACCGGCCTCAGGAGCGCCTCGTCCGGACTTCCTCCACCGCCTGGTCGTCTGGGCGGCAGGCACGTTGACGAACTCGGGACCGTACGCCCTGTCAGTTGCCGGTGGTGCCGGTCGGCGCCTCGGTCAGTTGCCGGGCGCGGGTGTCATCGCTCAGGAGGGCCTCGACCGAGGGGCCGGTGCCCAGATCGGCCGTACTCTCCAGGTTCGGGACCACGGATGCGCCGACGTACTGCTCGACGAGCCGGGCGTCGGCCGTCAAGGCGAACGCAGTCCCCGGCGGTCGGGACACGGTGCACCGAGGGCGTAGTCGATGCCAGGCAGGTCAGTCGCTCGCCGCCCGCGCTACGCGTCGTCCCTGATCGGGCACGCTGTCCCGCCGAGGAGAACGTCGCGGGTGGCTCCGGCAACTTGCCCGCCATAGAGGTGATCGACTCCGCCTGGTGCGTTGAAGAGATAGCACCGGCAGCGTTGGGGTTCGGCACTGCGCCAAGGTGATGAGGCAGACATGCCACAGCACCCTAAGACGCTCCCCACTGACACTGACCGAGCAGTGCGGGCGGGCGCGCAACATGCCTGCAATCTGTTGACTTACAGTCGTTTCAGGAAATGCGGTTCGGAGGCGGCGAGAGCATATGAGGCTGCAGGCCATTCGAGCCGGCCCCCTGGTGGAGGTCGGCGCGTCGCGCGGGGCGGGCCGTGGCACACGCCTCCTACGGGCGAGGCGATTGCCAGTTCGGCGTGGGTGACGGTGTAGCCGCCCCTGACGACGGGGGCGTACGGGGCCGGGGCCATACAGGTGCCGACCTCGGCGTCCTCACCGTTCGGCAGCAGGTTCACCCCGTTCGAGAAGCCCACCCGATCGGCGCGCCGCCTTTCCGCCGTCGTGCACGCTCAGTCCGACGCGCGCGAGCAGGCCGGTCTCCTAGTGGCTGACCTTCGTGATCGAGCCGTGACCGTCGCCGTGTTCGGGCCGGTGACCAAGCACTCCCACTTGGCCGTCGAAGGCATAGGTGACGTTCTGGTCAGCCGAGTGGTGCGAGATGCGTACCGTCCCCGCGCGTCGACGGGCGGCCGTCGCCCGGGCGCGGGGTGCTGTACGGGGCGGCCGCGTCAACTGAAGGAGCGTACATCGTTGTCGTTCAGGTACGGCAGGTACAAAGTCCCCCGCACCGACAATCCGCGCCGCGCCCGGCCCGACGGTGGTCCGTGCGCTGCTCGGCGGACGAGGCGATGGACGAGGCGCCTGGGGTGAGCCGGCCACCAGGGCCGCGACGGTAGCGGTGGCGGTGCGCCGAGCAGACAGCGACGGCGAAGCCATGACGATCTCCTTTTCGGAGAGGAGTTGACTGGAGGAACGCGACCCATCCTTCGCTTTGACAGCCACCCGGTCGTCATTCAAGGCCACCAAGATCGATGCCGCCTCATCGCCCGCTCGGCTGACCAAGTGTCAGCCGAGAGTCATTGGGGTGGATCACCGGCCGCAGCCGTTAGCGGATCAGTTGTCCCGCTGGAGACTTCGCGGGCCCCGGCTCCAGAAGGTGGGGGCACTACGAAGACACCGTCCGTAGGAAGGGCGGGATCCTGCTGCAGGCCGACCGGACCTGTCCGCACAACCGAGCGGCTGGGGGTGCCGGGCCACTGTTGGCCGGCACGCTCTCTTCGGGGTCTCGCCGCCGAACGCTGACGGACACCGGAGTCGACGGTCCGGGGCGCTCCAATGATCGCTTCAGAATGAGTTGAGTCGCGGGTCTTGTGCCGAGATGATCTTGATCGGCAGGGTGTCCGGGGTGCGCGCGATCTTGTTCCTGACGACCTGTGGGAGCGGTGGCCCCGCTGCTGCCGCCTGCTCCCGAACGGCGCCATCGCCACCCGGGCGGCTGCGCGTTCCCGACCAGTGGCGCTCGCCGGCGTCCTGTATGTGCTGCGGACCGGTGTCAGCGTGGCGCGATGTCCTGCAGAGACCGTGGGCTGCTCCGGCGTGACCGCCTGGCGCCGGCTGCGGACTGGAACAGGCCGGCGTCTGGCCACGCCTGCACCCATCACGTTGTCCAAGCTTCGCCCGCCGGTACGTCGTCGGTCGGCCGCACCGGACAGTGCTGGGACAACACTCGCCGAGTCGTTCTTCGCCCACCATCAGAGGTTTGCTCGGCTCCGTCTCCTGGCCCGGCCGGGCCACCCGCCACACCGCGATCTTCGATTTCATCGAGGGGTGGTACAACTTGCACCGCCTGCACAGCAGCCTCGGCTATCACAGTCCGCCGAATACGAGGCCGCACTCGCAGCCTGACCCCGCCCACCGGTAGGGTGTCCGTCAAAAGCAGGTTTCGCTCACTGTCGCCGTCACGAGGTCGGCATGTGATGCACTGAGCGACTCACACAGTGGCCAGTGCCGCGCCGGACACATGGCGCTGGCCAGCCGGCGCCGACCGGACCCCGCGGTCGGGAGCGTCAGTGAGACGGTAAGGCCCGCAGAGTGTTTGGCAGGGGCCTCATCGACACTGGCTCAAGGCGCCGATGGCGTCAGGTGCAGGCATCGTTGTACTCGGTTCCCGCTTTCGAGCACGCGGAGCAGGGACGCCGTGACGACGTGACTTCGTCCCGATGCAGCTTGCGGCAGGAGACGCCCCTGCGGATCAGCTCGTACCTTCGCTCGCGAAAATCCAGCGCTCTTGCGGCGTCCTCCACGCTCCCCTGTTCCGTTCCATGGCACGAATGTGCGCGGGACTGTGATGAACTCACCGGGCTCGCTCTCCTGGCAATGACTGCATCGACTTCCGCTTCGTCCCGGCGGGTGGCGGTTTTGTGCTGGGACGTCCCGCGATGTGCCGGGGTGAAGGAAACCCGTCGGGTGGGGGAAGCGCACCGCCAGCGCACCCCGGTTCGCCAGCTCCGTCACGTAACGGGACGAGCAGTTCCTGCGCCTGCTCGAAGGTCGGCGGAGGCGTCCTCGGCGGTGCCGGGAGACGGCCATTAGCCGGGCTTTCGACGCCGGCGTGGACCCGCTCCACGATCTCGGCAACGTTCCTGTATCCCGGTGCCACGCTCCGATGCCGGTACTCGGCCTCCCGAAGCGAGATCACCTGCTCTGTGAGCGTCGCGATGCGTCCCGTACCTCGTCCGTTCGCTGAGGCGGCTGGATGTCGGCGCGCAGTTCGTCGGGATTCACTGGTGGCCACCTGGTCGGTGAGCGTTGATAGAGCGATTCCAGCTCGTCCGACGAGATTGCCCATATGCAGGCTGGAACCGGGTGGGCCGCTCGGCAGCTACGGGCATCTACTCGCGTTTGCGAAGTGCCTGCGCATGTGAACGGAGCGGGCGGCTCAAATCAAACAATGGCCGGATACAATTTTAAACTGCATGTCCGCCGCACGTACACCAGGTCGGCGTCCTCCTCGAACCCGACGGCCGATCCCCGCGCACCTCGTCCCGCCGAGAACCGCCGCTGGCAGCGAGATTGGACAGCGGCTGACATCGCCTGGAACCCAGCCCTGGACGAACCGGCACCGGGCACCGTTTGCCGTGTCCCGCATCTGATCGCTTGCTCGGGCGGTCGCCTGGACGAGGATCCAACCGTGGGCGTGGCTCAGGCGGTGCGTGCAAGCGAAACGCGGGTGAGGCGCACCGGCAGGCTCACGCGGAGGAGCACTGGAGTGGTCGGCTCCGGAAGTTCTTCGGGGGTTGACGAGCACTGGGCGTGTGGTGTGCGTGGGGTCGGTAGCGGGCGATTGCGCCCTGTTGCGTGGTCATCACGTCAACCGGCTCGCAGCCTGCAGCAGTTGCGTCAGCGCGGCTTTGGTGTGGTCCAGGTCTTCGGGGTCGGAAGGAGGAGGATGCGAACCTGGGGCGGCCTCGTTCATTAAAGCTCGACAGCAGGTGGACCAGTGGTGCGACTGGCTGCGGGGCGGCGATGATCCTTGCGTCGATGAGGGAGGAGGACAACGTCGGGCGAGGTGGCGGGCCGACGGCGGTTCGTCCACAAACGCCCGCCATTGGCTCCATCCCAGTACGGCAGGCCCGTCGACCAGCATGGACGCGTTGGATGTCCGGATCGGTGGTCGCGGTGAGGAACTCCCTGGCAGCCAGCGGTCGGGGTTGGGTCCAGGGATCGTCGTGAGCGTTGGCCGCGCGGCCGCGCGCGTCTGCCCACTTCCCTGCTGCATCTCTTCCAGGACGGCGCGGAAGAGGTCCGCCTTGCCGGTGAAGTGGTGATAGAGCGCCCCTTGGTCACTTCGGCTGCCTGGACGATTTCCCCAGGCCCACCGCGCCGTAGCCGCTGCCTGAGAACAAGCGCCTGCTCTCCCGCAGCAGCCTCTGCCTGGTCTGCTCCCACTTTCCTGCTGTGCCCGGATGCCGTGCTCGCATCGCACTCATTGACATACCGAAGGTATGCGAATAGCGTCATTCGCATACTGATGGTATGTGAAAGGAGTTCGGGTATGAAAGCTGGCCGGCTTCTATCCGTGATCGGCACGGTTGAGCTGCGAGAGTCCCACGACTTCTACACCCGGCTGCTGGGGTGGGAGACGACGTTAAGAGCCGACTGGTACGATCAGCCTGCGCCAGCCGGGAAATGCCGGGGCGAACACACCCCCAACAACCACGGCCCCCCGGCGGTTTCCCACAGAGCTGGGTCCGCCCAGGGCCTTCTGCTCAATTGGAGGGGGAGGACGGGGACGCGGAATAAAAGGGGCGGGACACCCGGGAAGGTTTGCACCCCTTCTTTGAACTGCGCATGGGAACTTCGGGCAAGGTATTTTTTCGTGGCCGATCCCCGGCGGTGTCCTGATCGACGTGATCACGCCCCTCGCCCCCCACGCGGAGTACCGCGACGGTGAGATTACCCGCTGACCTCCAAGGGGTTTTTGGAGGACGACATGGGGTACACCTTGGTTACCGGGGACTTGAGGGGTGCGCCGGTGAGGGAAGCCGGCGCTGTCCCGCCGTTCACCGCCCCGAGAGATGGGCGGCTGCTCCTTCCATGCCCGTGTGCTCTGCCGTGCCCGGGGAGCTGACCGCTTCCGAGCGCCCCCAACTAAAAGCCGTGGCCTACGGCCGCAAGGCCGCCCCAGGGACGCCAGGGGTGGCGACGATGGTGCTCCTGGCGGCACGAGGTCGCGGCAACGCCCGGATCGCCGCGAAACCCACCTGCATGGGACACCCGTGCGCCGCTGGCGCGGCCGATTGGCGGCCGGCAGGGGTGCTTGCTGCCCTGGCCGACCGCAAGCTAGCGCGCACCGGCATTTTCCCGGTGAGCGAGGGTTTTAAACGGCGCGCTGTGCGCGTTCCGTTTTGGAGCTTCCCAGTTTTGTTACGTCTTTCGGTGAGCTTGTGGACAACGGCGGGGTACAGCGCGGCCGAGCTGGAGCCCCGGCGTGGTGGACGCTTTGTTAAACGGCTCGGTGCACGGGAGTGATAAGCGCGCCGTCCAGTTTTTGCGCTTTACGGCGCATCGTGGAAGACCTGCTCCCTCCGGGTTTTTTTTGGCGAGTTGGTGAAGGTTCTGCGACCAAACGCTCGGGGACCTCCGGGGTGAATGTGGGGGTTAGTGAGCTTCGCCGGCGAAGTCGCAGTTCAAGGCAGTTTGACCGATTCTCTGCATACTCGTCGGTCGTAGGCAGGTGTCGCAGAGAGATCGTTCGTCAGGAGGCGTTCTCGGGCGAAGGGGGCGCCCGCGGCGGGGTTAAGCAAGTTCGTTCTCCGGTTTCTGGGGTACTACGGTGGCGCGATTTTGCATGTCCGGGGAGATGCCGGAGGCCGATGTTGAGGCCGTTTCGACGATCCGGTCCGAGGATGGCAGGGGGCGTACGCCGGCGTTGTTCCAGACGTAATCTGGATGCCAGGACGGTGGAAGGCGATGCCGGTCAACGGCGGCAGGTGTTTTCTCAACCCGGACAAAAGCCTCGAGCCTTGTGGCGCTCGGTGACCGTGGCCCGTGGGGTGGGTCTGCTTCGGGCCGTATCGAGGTGAGATACCCGGCCTGGAACGGGTGGGTGAGGTCTACGCCCTGTCCATCTCGCCAGGTTTGATCGGCCAGGGCATCGGCCGGACTCCTGGGCGATGCTCATGCTCGAATGAAGGGAGGGGATTAAAGACATCGGCTTTTTGGGTGTTGTGCGACAACCAACGAAGGCCGGCGCTACGAGCAGGCCGGCTACCAGGCTGATGGTGCGGCTCGGGACGATGTCTACGACGGGATCGCGCTCACTGAGCTCCGCTACCAGCGCGTGCTGACAGGGGCCGGCTTGTCGGTTCCCGCTCACCGCGATCGGGCGGCCTTCTACGATCCGGTCCATGCTGGATCGAACTGCTGGAACGGATCACCGCACGTCAGCGCGGAACCGGACGTTCGTCGGCACCGACCGCATGTGTCCCGGCTGAACGGCACCCGGGGTCGAGGCGTTCTCCGGACTCGCCGAGAACCTCTTGCGGACCATGGCCGATCCCCTCGCCCAACGTGGCCACCGTCGCCGTGGAGGTCGACGTGTCGGCCGACCAGCTCTCCCGTGCCCGGGACGCTCTCGCACATATCGCAACCACGGAACGCAGCTGCGCCAGGCCGGTGAGGCCCGCGAGGCACGCCAGGCAGCTCGGTGTTGCCGTAACCGAACTGCACCAGGTGCTCAATGGGCCGACGCAGCCGACAGAGGTGGAGGAGAAGGCGGGCCGCCTCGCACGCGCGTGGTTCCTCGGCGCCGCGTACGCACCCGTTTTCTGTGCATGCACGGCCTCGGTGCGTACGACGGTGATCGCGTCGCAGAGTGCCTCGCGCTCGCCTGCTTCGCCGCCGCCGAGGCCGACTGGCGTGACCTGCACAGTCATGTGGCCTCCATCGACGACAGGGAGTTGTCGAAGGCCCTACACGGTGCCGAGGCGGCTGTGCGTGCCGCGTCGCGTACCCTTCTCGCCAGCACTGTTCAGACCCATGCACGGGCCGGGCGTCGCCGCATCCTCGACCTGCTCCGCGCACGGGACAGCGACCGCAGCGACTGGCCCGACATACGGGAGAGATCCTCGGCCGGGCCGCTGGACACTGTCGTCCCGACCTTCGGCACGGCGCCACACGCTTTGCTGCAAACTCGGAACGGCTGGTGGCTGTTCCGGTGACGAAGCAGCACGTCCCACGCGTGGACCGGGCGCGAGCGCGGCCAGCAGGACACGCTGTAGCACGGGGGCCCGTACAGGCTGGAGGTTCAGGCTCGATCGGTGAGGCGCTGTCGGCAGTGCTCGACAAGTCGAGCCGCGGATGCATCGAGCCAGCCAGCTTCCCCCGGCTGTGTGAGATTTTGTGATACGTGAGAGGGTCTGGGGCGTGAGGTGAGACACCGTCGAACACCCTGCAATACCGCTTTGACGGGCCGGAAGAGGCCCCGGTCTGATCCTCGGTCCCTCACTGGGTACCACATGGCACATGTGGGACCGGCAGGTGCCCGAGTTGGCGCAGCAGTGGAGGGTCTTCCGCTTCGACCTGCCGGGACACGGCGGCGCCGCCGCCCACCCGGGGGGCTCCGTCGCCGAGCTCACCACGCGTCTGCTGGCCACACTCGACGGACTCGGCGTGCAGCGTTTCGGCTACGCGGGCTGTGCCTTCGGCGGCGCCGTCGGCATCGAGCTGGCGCTGCGCCATCCCCGAACGCCTCGCTTCTCCTCGCGCTGATCGCCGCCTCGCCGCGCTTCCGGGACGGCGGACGAGTTCCGCCAGCGTGGTGTGATCGTCCGTACGAACGGGCTGGACCCCATCGCGCGCAACTCGCCGGAGCGGTGGTTCACGGGAGGGTTCGCCGCCGCGCAGCCCGCGATCACCGAGTGGGCCGTGCAGATGGTGCGGACCACCGACCCCGGCTGCTACATCGCCGCCTGCGAAGCGCTCGCCGCGTTCGACGTGCGTGGCGAGCTCGGGCAGGTCGGCGTGCCGACCCTGGTCCTGGTCGGCTCCGACGACCAGGTCACCGGCCCCGCCGAGGCCCGCACCCTGGTCGCCGGCATCCCGGACGCCCGTCTCGCCGTCGTCCCCGGCGCCTCCCACCTGGTCCCGGTCGAGCAGCCCGCTGGCCGTCACCGACCTGCTGGTGCGGCACTTCACCACCGCCTGGCAGACCGGCCACGACGCGTCCACGGGCCAGATCGCCGTCCCGGCCGCCCACGTGACCGCACCCGTCGCCCCCCGGCGGCCCGCGCCCTGGCGCCCTCGGCCGCCCCCGTCCAGCCGGCCATGGCCCCGCCGCCGCAGTCGGCCGGGCCCATCGCCGAGATCGCCCCGGCCGCCGTCCGCCCGCAGGTCCCGGCACAGGGACGGCCCGACCCGTACGAGGCAGGGCTCAAGGCGCGCCGCGAAGTGCTCGGTGACGCGCACGTCGACCAGGCGCTGGCGCAGGCGGACGAGTTCTCGGGGATCTTCCAGGAGTTCCTCACCCCGGTACGCGTGGGGCGAGGTCTGGGACCGGCCCGGCCTGGACCGGCGCACCCGTAGCCGTCGCCTCACCGCCCTCGTCGCCGGCGGCCACACTGGAGGAACTCGCGCCCCACCTCCGGGCCGCCCTGCGCAACGGCCTCACCCGGGCGAGATCAAGGAAGTACTACTCCAGGCGGCCGCGTCTACTGCGGCGTACCGGCCGCGAACGGCGCCTTCCGGGTGGCGCAGCAGGTGATCCGGGGAGGAGACCACGCCGCCCGAGTGAGTCCTGCCCGGCCGCGGGCCGGCTCGCGCGGCGGCAGGATGGAGTCATGAAGCTCACCAGAAGTCGCATGCCTGCGTCCGCCTGAAGGACGGGCGGACGCTCGTCCTGGACCCCGGCGGATTCAGCGAGGAGGACGCCGCCCTCGGCGCCGGGACGCGATCCTCGTCACCCACGAGCACCCCGACCACTTCGACGAGCTGCGGCGCGCGCCGCGATGGAGAACAACCCGGCCGCCGAGATCTGGACGCTGAAGTCGGTCGCGGGAGCGGATCTCGGCGGCGTTCCCGGGCCGCGGCACACCGTCGGCCACGGCGACACCTTCTACCGCCGGGATTCGACGTGCAGGTCCACGGCGAGCTGCACGCGGTGATCCACCCGGACATCCCCCGCGTCACCAACGTGGGCTTCCTCGTCGAGGGCGGCAAGGTCTTCCACCCCGGCGACGCCCTCACCGTCCCCGACCACCCGGTGGAGACGCTTGATGCTCCCGGTCATGGCGCCGTGGAACAAGATCTCCGAGGTCATCGACTACGTCCGTGAGGTGAAGCCGCAACGCGCCTACGACATCCACGACGCCCTCCTCACCGACCTCGCCCGGCCGATCTACGACCGCCAGATCGGCGAGCTGGGCGGCGCCGAGCACCGGCGGCTCACCCCGGGGGACTCCGCGCGCGTGTGAGCCCCGACCGGTGACGATCCCGGGCGGGACGGGGTTGTCATAGTACCGCCCGGTAGGTTGTGGGACATGCGCATCGCGACCTGGAACGTGAACTCGATCACCGCCCGCCTGCCGAGGCTGCTCGCCTGGCTGGAGAGCAGCGGCACCGACGTGCTCTGCCTCCAGGAGGCCAAGGTCGCCGAGGACCAGTTCCCCTTCGACGAGCTGCGCGAGAGGGGCTACGAGGCGGCCGTGCACGCCACCGGCCGGTGGAACGGCGTGGCGGTGCTCTCCCGCGTCGCCTGGACGACGTGGTCAAGGGACTGCCCGGCGATCCCGGCTACGACGGCGCACAGGAGCCCCGCGCGATCTCCGCCACCTGCGGCCCGGTCCGCGTCTGGTCGGTGTACGTGCCCAACGGCCGTGAGGTGGAGCACCCCCACTACGCCTACAAGCTCCAGTGGCTCGAGGCGCTCCGCGCGGCCGTCGAGGGCGACGCGACCGGCAGCCGCCGTTCGCGGTGATGGGCGATTACAACGTCGCCCCGACCGACGACGACGTCTACGACCGCGCCGCCTTCGATGACTCCACCCACGTCACGCCCGCCGAGCGAGCCGCCTCTCGCCTCCCTGCGCGGCGCCGGCCTGTCCGACGTGGTCCCGCGCCCGCTCAAGTACGACCACCCCTTCACCTACTGGGACTACCGCCAGCTCTGCTTCCCCAAGAACCGCGGCATGCGCATCGACCTGGTGTACGGCAACGAGCCCTTCGCCAAGGCGGTCACCGACTCTACGTCGACCGCGAGGAGCGCAAGGGCAAGGGCGCCTCGGACCACGCGCCGGTCGTGGTGGACCTGGACGTGTAGCCGCCCCCGGCCTCCCGCGCCGCTCTGCGTGCCCTGTGGTGCACATGGCGGTACGAATGACAGTCTGGAGGATGAACTCCTTCCTGGGCAAGCGGCGCGGAGATCACCGGGCTCACGACGCCGAGGGCATCGGTGATCTGCTCGCCGGCCGCGATCTGCTGGCGCTCCCAGGCGTTGCGGGAGGTGTCCGGCTCGACGACTCCGCCGGGCTCGCTGGAGAGCAACAGGTGCTGCCGCCTGGCGGAGCTGACGAGGAGATCTCAGCTGGCTCGGCAACGACGCCGGTGCCGTACCCTCGGCGCGCCGTGATCGTGCGCACCGTGCCCGGCGCCGCCTGGTCCATCCGCTCCGACGGGCGGCCCATCGTCGACAGCTCGCCTCCGGCCGAGGGTTCGACGTGGTGGCGTCCGGCCAGCGCACTGGGCGGCGGACGGCGTGCCGAGCTTTTTAGCTGGCCACGGCGAGGTCCTGGAAACGCGTGAACCCCCGGCCCAACGATCGCCTTAAATGGGGTTAATGCCGAAGGTGACGTGTCGTTGGCATACCACCGTTTGTGTCGATACGTTGCGGTGGTCGGGGTCACACACGAACGCACGGAGAACGCCACGCAGAGGTGCAGCCGGAGATCACTGCTTCGCGCGGCCGCGTCAGGACGCCAGGACGGGCGTCCTGAAGGCGAGCTAGAAGATCAGCTGCACCGGTCTCAGGCCAGGTGGGAGTTGCAGGTCGTCGGCGCCGGTGCCGGCGCAGGGGGCGTCGCCGCCCGGGTCACGTCCCGGCGAGCTCGACGCATCGGGCCGTACGCCTGCGGGTTGATCACCTTCGGCAGCAGCACGAGGAAGGAGTTCCTAATGAGTCAGCGCGGGTGAGGTACACGCTCCGGGCGTCGCGGACAGGAACGGTCCGGCGATGTCGGCGGACGTCACGCGGGTCGGCCGGGTGGCGCCCGTCGCAAGACAGGAAGCGCCGTCCCCTACGGCGCACAGAGTTGACGCTGCGGCAGGTTCCGCAGGGGCGGGCGAACCGGTGTAGATCAACCCCGCCTCGCGGTACCGTTCCGGGTCTCGGCCGGCCCTACTCGACATCGCCCACGTAGTGGAAGGTCCGTTCTTCAGGCCGAGCGCGTGAAGGCCCGAGCCACGCCGTTCCCAGTGAAGTCACGTAGTCCCGGATCGGCCGCCAGCCGCGAGTATTCACCTGGCGGGGAGATCAAGCTCGCCCACGCGGACGAGGGTGTCGACCCCCGACCCGCCGACGATGAACACGTCGAACCCCGTCATGAACTCACCTTCTCAGTATGGCTGTGGAGGCGAAGGAGTCGGAGCGGCGGCCAACACCGTTCCACCCGGCTGGCGGCATCCGGGATTCGCCTGTTCCTCGGCGTGATCGCTCCACCATCTACAAGCACGCCCCCGAACTCGCTGACCCCGGCCGAGGCTCCCTCCGCATCACCGATCCGTCCGATATACGGCTGGGACCAGCACCGACGTTGAGCCTCACAATCTCATGCAGCGGGTTGTACGACAGGCGGTCGAGTAAGCGCAAGTACCTCTGACCGGCAACCAGGATGGTTGAGGTACAGATTCTCGCAACGCCGACGCGCTTTCCAGGTGTGATGGCTGTACCCCCGGATCCGGTTGCGGAGGCGGTGGATAGTTCCGGATCCGGGGTGAGCTGGTGGCCGTGCCGGCCTACTTGACAGCGCCGGCGGTGACGCAGCGGGTGAGGGGAGCGCTGGAAGATGGGAAGAGCGACCCATGGGGATAGACGCCGAGGAGGGCGGCGGCGCTCGGCGGTGGGGTCGCTGGTGTACTGGCCCTGGCTGACGGACAGGCCGAGGGGGACGGTCTGGTTGTCGTTGGAGGAGATCAACAGGACGAGGAGGGGTGAGGAACTCGTTCCAGCTCCAGACGAAGAAGAACACGCACATCACCGACAGGGTCGGCCAGCTCATGGGCAGGATGATGCGCCACCAGGATGGTCAGCAGCCGGCGCCGTCGAGAAGCGCTTCGATGAGTTCGCGGAAACTGCTGAAGACCGAGGACAGCGGGTAGGTGCTCGAAGCCGCTTAGGTGATACCGACGGGGATCGTGTCAACCGAGTTAGCCGTCGTCCAGCCCCATCTCCTGAACAGGTAATGAGTGGCGGTAGACCGAACTCCCTCCTGCGGCAGAACGTTGACGCCGAGGAAGAACACGAGAAGGCGGTGCGCCAGCGGTTACGGCCGGTGCCACCGATGGCGCAGGCTTAGAGTTGAAGAGGGCGAGGTTGCCGACTGGCGATGAGGACGACGCCGAGACTGATCTGGATGCTGTTGACGAGGTTTCTGGGTGGGAAGTCGACGCGTTCCCCCGAAGACGTCGGCGACGATGTCCCAGTTCCGGTTTTCGGGCAGGACAGGGAGCCGTTGGCGCGGTAGTCGGCACTGGTCTTGAAGAGTTGAGCAGGATATTGATCGCGAACGGGGCGGGGAAGGCAGGACGAAGACGGTGACGCCAGCCACGACGGCGTGGAGCCTGCCACCGCGCTTACCCGGGCGTTCCCTTCTTCCGGTGCTCGTCCCGGGTGAAGGGTACGGCCGGGGTCTCCGATCTTCTGGACGGGCGGCGCTGGGGGCGGGTGGTATCGGTAGATCATGGTCATCCGTCCTCGCGGGCCTAAGCGGGTGAGCATCGTTCCGGCGATGATCAGTACGAGCGGGGTGATCGTGCTGGAGATCGCGGATCCGTAGCCGACGTCGGCGCTGTTCGAAGAGTTCTGGTAGGCGAGTAGGAGGGGAACGGGGTGGAGTTGCCCGGGCCACCACCGAGAGGTGAGGACGAGATCTGGGCGAAGACCTTCCAGGCCGGCGATGGTGGTGGTGACCAGGAACCACGTAGACCTCGAGCCGCAGGATAGAGCACGGTAGATGGGGTGAAGCTTGCTGCCACCAGGAGAGCGCCGTAGAGGGCGGCAGCCTCGTAGAGTTCGGGGTCGATGCGCAAGAGCCCCGACATGAACAGGACGAACGGGTAACCGAGCTGCATCCAGACCAGGACACCGAGGACAGCCCACAGGGCAGCGAGGTCGGGGTCGCCGAGCCAGTTCTGGGACAGGGGAGGACAGGCCGATGGTGTCGAGGACGGAGTTGGCAGCGCAACCTTCGGGGGCGAGGATCCCATCCCCACATCAGGCCGGTGACGGCGACGGGATGACCTGCGGCAAGGTGGGGGACCGGAGCGGAAGATGCCGACGATGCCGTCGCCGTGCTTCTTTGCCGATGTAGTCGAACAGCAGCGCGGCCGGGAACAGCCCGAGCAGGAGGTGGGCATGACGGCGATGCCGATGATGACGAAGGCGATGTTGCGGAAGGAGGCCGAAGTCGGCGTCCTGGAGAACCGCGTGTAGGTGTCCAGGCCGATGAAGGTGGGATCGCCGATGCCGCACCCTGGTGAGGCTGTAGTAGAAGGTCATCACCAGCGGGACGACGAGGAAGAGCGAACTCAGCGACAGGCCAGCGCAGAAGACGGCGCCAACCCGTGGACCGCGGGTGACGCTTGGTTTTCACTGTTGCTCCTGGTTGGACGGGACGGCGACCAAGGCGGGCGGGCCGCCGTCCCCGGAACCTGGTGCGCGGCCGCCTGGAGAGACGGCCGCAGTGGTGACGTCAGGTCCGGGTCACGCAGGTACTTCTCGTAGGGGCCGGCCAGTTCGTCGAGGACGGTGTCGGGCTTGCCGCCGTTCATGGGGTTCTGGGTTGCGGCGACCAGGTGTCGGAGTAGCCGGCGACCGGCCGGTCGGGGTAGAAGGACAGGCCGCCGTTCTCCTGGCTCTGGGTGAAGGCGTTGATGAGCTGGCGGGACTTCGGGTTGGTGATGTCGTCGAGGCTTGGCGGCAAGCGAGGACGTTGCCCTCTTCACCGATGAGCTTCTGGATCTTGTCCGACATGGTGATGGCGATGAAGTCCTCGGCGAGCTTCTTGTTCTTGGCCTTGGTGGGGATGACCCAGTGGTTGCCGCCAGAGCCCAGGGTGTCGTCGCTGCCGGGGTGAGGGGCGGTGGACCACTGGAAGTTGGTGATGTCGGTGGACAGGCCGCCGAACCACCGGTTGCCGCCGACCATGATGGGCCGCTTCTGGGCGACGAACTGCTCGGTCATGTCGTTGCCCTTCAGGCCGACGTCCTTCTTGTCGAAGTAGCCCTTGTCGAGCCACTCCTGGTACTTGTCGACGGCGTAGGTGCATCTCGGGGCCGTGGAAGTCGACCTTGCCGTGGTACAGCTGGTAGTTGTCGACCCAGGTGGCGTTGGCGCTTGGACAGGGCGAGCAGGTACAGCCAGTGGCCGGCGGGGTGGTCGTTGCCGGCGTTGGCCAGCGGAGCGACGCCGGCGGCCACGGACTTTGCCAGTGCCGCCTCGAAGCTCGCGAAGTCGGTGGGCTTGTCGACACCGGTGCTTCTGGAACAAGTCGTCGTTGTAGTAGGTGAGGACGAACTCACCGTAGTTGGGTATACCATACCACTTCTCGCCGCCCATCTCGCCCTTGTCGTTGTAGCGGGCGGTGACGGAGGCGCTGTCGCTGATCTTCCTGTCCCACCCGTTCTCCTTCACGAGGGGGTGAGGTCGGTCAGCAGGCCCTGCTTGGCGAGCAGGCCGGTGGTGGCGTTGCCCTTGTTGTACTCCATGACGTCCGGCGCCTTGTCCGAGTTGAGGATCATGCCCGCGTTCTGCTGGATCTGCTCGAACGTCTTGCGCTCGAAGACGACCTTCACGTCGGGGTGGGTCTTCTTGAACTCGGCGATGGCCGCGTCCCACGCCTGCAGGGCGCCGTCCTTGTCCTCGTAGTGCCACAGACGAAGTGTCTTGCCGTCGCCGGCGGCGGTGTCGGAGCCGCCGCAGGCGGTCAGCGGTGCCAGCAGGGCCAGGGCGGAAGCCGCGAGAACAGCGGCCTCTGCGCAGAGCGGGGCGGATGCGCGGGTTGTTCATGGCAGTTTCCTTGGTAGTGCGTCGTTGCGACAAGGGCGGTGGTGTCGAGCTGGTGCGGCGGCGGTGGACGCGAGGCTTCCCACGGCTGCAGGGTCTGCTGGGCCGCGAGCGGTGCGGTCGCGGGGACGTTGGCGATGGGGTCTCGCTGTGTTCCCAACCGTCGAGACGGGTCGACGGTGAGTGCTTCCGCTGAAGTTGGCCAGGACGAAGCAGTTCGGTGCCCGGTCCGCGCATCGTGGCGGGTGACGGCGTAAGAGCTGTTCGTGGTCGGGGATGGAGCATGTGGAAGTCCCGTGGGCGAGGAGGCGGTCTCGGTGTGGCACTGGGGCAATCAGGCGCCGGTAGTGGAAGACCGATTCGGGTCGGCGAGACTGGCCTTGGCGTTGACGTCCGCGTGATCCGGGGTTGACGGCGATCCACGGGACCCCGGTGGTGAAACCCGCGTGATCGGTGGCGTCCCACTGCATGGGGGTGCGAGGCGTTGTCCCGGCTGCGGTAGCCGCAGCCCTGCATGACGGCGCCGGAATCGGTTCCGCGCGCGGTCTGCTCGCGGTAGTGGTTGAGGACTCGATGTCCCGCAGGTCGTCGATGGAGGTGAACAGGGCGTTGGCCATGCCCAGTTCCTCGCCCTGGTAAACGAAGGGCGTGCCTCGGTGCAGGTGCAGGACGGTGGCCAGCAACTTGGCGGAGCAGTCCCGGTAGGCGGGGGTGTCGTCGCCGAAGCGGGAGACGACCCGGGAGCTGGTCGTGGTTGTTCCAGTACAGGCCCCTTCCAGCCGGTGTCGCCCAGGCCGGTCTGCCAGCGGCCGAGGCCAGACGGCGAGGTCGGTCAGTTTCGGGGGCCGGACGTCGAACTTGCCGCCGGGGCCTGGTCAGGCCCGGCGATGCCGAACTGGAAGGCCATGTCGAGCTCGCGGCGGGCAGGGTCGGTGAGGCTTGGCCTCCTCCACCGTGACGCCGGGCATCTCGCCGACGGTGAGCAGCCGGCGGGGGTGGCGGTCGAAGACCTCGCGGTGCATCTCGGCGATGTAGTCGTGGATGCGAGGGCCGCACGTAGTAGGGGTGGCCGAGACCGTAGCAGGCGCCTTCGGGGACGATTCCGTCGGGCAGGGCCGGATCCCTTGGAGATCAGGTTGATGACGTCCATGCGGAAGCCGTCGACCCCGCACTCCAGCCACCAGCGCATCATCGCGTACACGACCTGGCGGACTTCGGGGTTGTCCCCAGTTCAGGTCGGGCTGCTTGCGGGAGAAGGTGTGCGGGGTACTCGCCGCTGGCGACATCGTACGATCCAGGCAGGACCTGAGAACACGACTCCCGGTTGTTCGGTTCCGCTCCCGGCGTTCCAGGCTCCATGCCCTCACGCGGCGGGCGCCAGATGGCCTGATCGCGCCGCGCGGCCGTCCTGGTCCGCCGTCGCGGGAGGCGGTGAACCAGGCGTGCTCGTCACTGGTGTGGTTGACGACCAGGTCCATCACCAGTTTCATGCCACGTTCGTGCACCGAGGTCAGCAGCCGGTCGAAGTCGGCGAGCGTGCCGAAGAGCGGGTCGATGTCCTGGTAGTCGCTGATGTCGTAGCCGTTGTCGTCGTGCGGCGAGGGATAGACGAGGAGAGCCACAGCACGTCCACGCCTAGCTCGGACAGGTAGTCCAGGCGCTCGATGATACCCTGGAGGTCGCCTATGCCGTCCGCGTTGGAGTCGGCGAAGGAGCGCGGATAGATCTGGTAGACCACCGCGTTTGCTCCACCAGGAGTCGGCGGGGCTGGCTACGTTTTCCGGCACGTCAAACCTCATCGTGTGTGATCGACTACTCAAAGTGAAGATGGAGAGGAGGGAGGGCCGTGGTGATGGCCGGCGGTGTGGGTCAGGAGATGGCCGCGCCCACCGCTTCACGGATGACGAGGCGGGCCGCGCCTCGCGGCCCACAGGTCGTGGCGGACTGGGTCGACGTGGATGTCGCAGTCGCGGGCAGCCGTGGAGAACGAGTGCGCCTCCAGTGCCTGTGACGCTGCCGGGCCGAAGAGGTCGTGAGCGACCGCTCCTTCTCCGGCGATGATGATCTTTTGCAGGTTCAGCAGGTTGCACATGCCGGCCAGTCCGCGCCCCAGGGCGGCTCCGGCTTCGGCGAAGGCGGAGCGGGCGACCATCTGGGCGGACCGCCTGCAGGCGTGCGGGCGAGGTCGATGGCTTCGGAGATCGTGGTGCAGGGGATACCGGCATCCTGCAGGTGGCGCAGGACTGCCCGGTCCCCGGCGAGGGCTTCCAGACAGCGCGGCGGCCGCAGCTGCACATAGGGCCTGCGGGGTCCAGGGGAGATGCCCGAGTTCTCCGGCCAGGCCGGTGGCGCCGGAGAACAGGGTTCCATCGAGCAGGAGGCCGCAGCCGATGCCGGGGCCGACGGTGACGACGGCGAAGGAGTCGACGTCGCGTCCCTGCCCGAACCAGCGTTCGGCGACCACGAGGGTGTTGACGTCGTTGTTCACGACGACCGGCAGACCGGTCGCCTCGCGCAGCGGGCCGGCCACGTCGACCTTGTTCCAGTCGAGCAGGGCCGAGTAGCGGCAGATGCCGGAGCCGGAGTCGACGTGTCCGCTGACCCCGACTCCCAGCCCCAGTACCCTGTCCGCCGCTTCCGGGCGCCTCGGCGAGGAGCCTGCTGGTCAGGGCTGCAGCGGCGGACAGGGCGGTCTCGGGTGTGCAGTCGGCGATCGGTTGCTCGGCGCGGGCCAGGACGTTGGCCGCCATGTCGGTGACCACTCCGGAGACCTGCGCGGGACCGATCTTCGTGCCGACGACGATGTGCTTGTCCGGATTGACGTGGAGCATCTTCTGCGGCCGGCCCCGCCCCTGGGGAGCGGCGTCCGATTCGCGCAGGTAGTCGTGCTCCAGGAGCGGGGAAGCATCCGGGTCACGCTCGAGGGGACGAGACCGAGGCGCTGGGCGAGCTGGGTGCGCGAGATGGGGCCCGAGGTGAGGACGGTCGCGAAGATCTCCGCCCGGGTCTGCTCACCGACAAGCTCCGAAAAGCGGATCTTGGACGGGCTCATCACGCGCGCCTCCAAAGGTGTAGTCGGTCAAGGGCTGGTCTGTCCGGTCGGCCTCCATCGAACCCGATGCGGTGCGTGCCGTCGTCCATGACGCCGAAACCGTGGCACAACCAGAGCCAGGAAGATCATCGTGCTCCCCTCCCGCCTTGCTCCGGGCGCCGGCCCGGTGCCCGGGCCAGCTGGACATGACGGGAGTCTGTCCCCCCAGTTTTCGTGCGTCAAGAAAGAAAACAGCGTGTTACGTAACCGTAATCGCGCCTCCGGATGCCTGGTTCCTGTGTAAGAAGTCCCGGTATGGAGCCTCGGTTCGGCCACAGGGAGGGGGGAGCGGCTACGAATCTCGTTCATTTCGTTGACACGGGGAAGAAATGACGGGACGTTATCTGGCGACCGCACGGCGCTGGCCCGAGAGCCGGTTCCTGGGCGGCACCTCAAGGGTCCGTTGTCTGCGCCGTTGGCGCTCAGCGGAGTGCGTGCTGCGTCCACCGGCCCGGCCGGGCGGAGAACCGGGTGTCCTGGCCCCCTCGGATGAACCCGGACGCACGCGCCACCCCGAACTTGCCTGCCGAAGGAGGACTCCTGCACTGGCCCGGTCACCGGCCCGCCACGCGGCCGTGGCCGGCCGATCCGCCGGGCATCCGGCCAGCCATGTGTACGTAGCCCCGACCCGGCCGGGGACACCCAGTTCCCGCCCCCAAGCACACCTGTAGAACCCGCCGGTGGCCGCTTCGGCCGCGCTTCCCCTGATGCGTGCGGTCTCGCCGGCCTGCGCGCTGGCCGAGCCGCCCGAAACAGACCGCGGTGCACAGCCGTCGGTGGTCCCCCTATGCCAAGGAGAAGGACAATCAGCATGCCCGCAGCAGCACTGAGACGACTGGCGGCGATCGCCGTCGGTCTGGCGCTGGCACTGGCCTCGGTCATCGTGCCCGTCAGCACGGCCATAGCCGGAACACCCCAAGCCGGCCCGCCCCTGACGCCCCCCCCCCCGGGCCGCATCGGCTGCAGAGCCGACACCCGCGGACAACACCGCCCTGAAGACCTGGTGGCACGACAACCACGAGTTCAACACCACCAGCCCGGTGGCCAACGACAAGGTCCGCAGGTCGTCGTTCTACGACGTGAAGGTCGCCACCGCGGCGGCCCCGACGGCCAAGTACGACTCTGTTCGCGTACATGAGCATCCGCGCAGCGGCAAGGGCAAGATCGGCTACACCAAGGGAGGACGGGGCCGAGTTCTCCTCGTCCGCGAACCTCACCACGAGCTGGTCGTCCTTCCAGTACACGACCGACGTGTGGGTCGACGTGTCCCTGCGCACCGGTCAGACGATCTCCTCCGCCGACCAGGTCAAGATCAAGCCGAGCAGTCTGAACTTCGCCAAGGAACTGGTCGACAGCAAGACCGTGCGCGTCAAGGTCCCCTATGACGCCAAGGGCTACCGGTTCTCCGTCGAGTTCGACCCGCAGCTGTACACGGCCTACAACGACATGTCCGGCCCCGCGACCGACGCCGGCAAGCTGACCACCCAGGGCGGCGGCGGCAACCGGGCCATCCACACCGAGCCCCGCAACTCCATGATGATCTTCGCCGAGCCGGCCCGGCCGGCGCGGAGAAGGACCGGCTGGTCCCGACCGCGGCCTCCGGCAGCATCCACTACCCGCAGCAGGGCCAGGTCACCAACCTCAACACGATCAGCGAGGAGATCGTGTACCTCCGGCCCGGCACCTACTACATGACCTCCAAGTACCACGCGCTGCTGCCCAAGCAGGTCAAGTGGGTCTACCTGGCCCCCGGCGCGTACGTGAAGGGCGCCATCCGCTTCCCCAACGACACCCAGGGCCTGTACAAGGTGACCGGCCAGGGCGTGCTCTCCGGTGAGCAGTACGTCTACGAGGCGGACACCGCCAACAACTACGACCACCTCTCGGGTGCCTCCAACTGCCACACCAGCTGCGTGAAGATGCTGCAGTTCGAGTCGGCGCAGGGCCGCCAGCAGCACTTGGACCTGCAGGGCGTCACCATCAACGAGCCGCCCTACCACTCCTTCGTCGTCTACGGCGACGAGCAGACCTTCAGCATGCGGGTCGACAACTACAAGCAGGTCGGCTCGTGGTACTGGCAGACCGACGGCATCGAGCTCTACCGCGGCAGCACCATGAAGAACACGTTCTTCAACGCCAACGACGATGTGCTGAAGATGTACCACAGCGACGTCAGCATCGATAACACCGTCATCTGGAAGAACGAGAACGGCCCCGTCATCCAGTGGGGCTGGACCCCCGCAACATCGACAACGTCCGGGTCAGCAACACCCACGTCATCCACAACCGGATGTACTGGAAGGACGTCAAGTACAACACCTGCATCCTCAACTCCTCCTCGCACTGGGAGAACACCGGCTCGACCACCACGGCCGACCCGAGCGCGTGGGTGAAGAACATGACCTTCGAGAACATCACCGTCGAAGGCATGACCAACTGCGCGATCCGCGTCTTCGCCCTGTCCAGCACCGAGAACATTCACGTCAAGAACCTCAAGATCGGCGCATGGAACCAGCTCGACCCGTCCTCCCAGGTCAACCTCCTCAAGCGGTACTCCAACAGCGCCGGACAGAAGGTGACCCTCGGCAACGAGACGCGTGACAGCCGCGGTCTGAAGCTGGAGAACTACACCGTCGGCGGCACCGTCATCCAGAAGTCCGGCAACAACTGGGCAGCCGACCAGCTCGGCCGGATCGGCTTGACGCCGAGACCTGGGACAACTGGAACGCCTGGGGCCCCGGCGGCAACAACCCCGACCCCGACCCGGTCACCGGCGGCAAGATCGTCAACGGTGCGACGAACAAGTGCGTCGACCGCGCCGGCGGCTCCACTGTCAACGGCACCGCCGTCCAGCAGTGGTCCTGCGCCAACGCGGCCTCGATGAGCTGGGCGCTCGACGGACAGCAGCTGAAGTCCGGCGGCAAGTGCCTGGATGTCGAAGGCGGCGCCACCGCCAACGGCACCAAGGCCCACCTGTGGGACTGCGGTAGCTGGGACAGCCAGAAGTGGACCTTCCAGTCCAACGGCACTCTGAAGAACGTCAAGTCCGGACGCTGCCTCGACCTCGAAGGCCAGAGCACCGCCGACGGCGCTCGCCTGCACCTGTGGGACTGCGGCACCTGGGCCAGCCAGAAGTGGACCCTCACCTCCTGACCCGACCCGGTGGCCGCCGCCGGCGACCCACCCGCTGCCGGCGGCCACCGCACCCCCGCTCCTCTCCAAATAAGCGCTCGCCGATCAGAAAGGGGCATCACCGTGGAGACACCCACCAGGTACCAGGGGACCGGTGCTCGGCCTCTTCCGAATCGTGCTCGGACTGCTGTTCGCCTGCCACGGGGCAGCAGCGCTCTTCGACGTACTCGGCGGGCCGCACGGGCAGCCCCCCAGCACCGGCGAGTGGCCCGGCTGGTGGGCGGCAGTGATCCAGCTGGCCGGCGGCGCCCTCGTCCTGCTCGGCCTGGGCACCCGGCCCGCCGCCACCGTGTGCTCGGGCTCCATGGCCTACGCCTACTTCGTCCACCACCAGAGCGACGGCCTGTTCCCGCTGGAGAACGGCGGCGAGCAGGCAGCCCTGTTCTGCTGGGCCTTCCTGCTCATCGCCGTCCTCGGCCCCGGCCGATGGGCCACGACCGAGCTGCTCACCCACTCCACCCACCGCAAGCAGCACCCGCGAAAGGAGGTAAGAGCGACCCGCACAGCATCTGGCCCGACACAACAGCCTGACATGAGCACGTAAATCACGGGCCACGCCCGGCCTGTGATTCCCGAAGGACACGGAGGAAGAGCACCATGAACCGCGTACCCGCAACCGCGGCCGGCCGCACCGCACTGGGCGCCGCAGTCCTGGCCACCAGCCTGCTCGGCATGCTCGCCCAAGCGCCGACCGCCGCAGCCACGGCACGGTCATCACCCCCGAAACCCGCAACTACGGCTGCCTGCAGCGCTGGGGCTACACCGAGCCCAACGAGTCCCAGGACCCCATGTGCTACCGCACCTACCACGAGAACGCCAACGCCATCGGCGCGTGGAAGGCCGTCTACGCCAACAACACCGGCGACAACTACAAGCAGGTCATCCCCGACGGCCAGATCTGCAGCGCAGGCGGCCAGGGCGAGACGAACTACCGGCCGCTCGACCGCCCCGGCCCGTGGAAGATGACCGACATCGGCTCCAACTTCACCGTCGACCTCTACGACGGAGGCCCGGCACGGCGCCGACTGGCTCGAGGTCTACGTCACCAAGCAGGGCTTCAACCCCGAGTACGAGCTCATCGGGTGGGACGACCTCGAACTGGTGAAGAAGACCGGCCGCTACCCCTACCAGGCGCACTACGTCACCGACGTCAGCACCTCCGGCTACAGCGGACGGCACGTCGTGGTGACCGTCTGGAAGGCGTCCCACATGGACCAGAAGTACTTCCTGTGCAGCGACGTCAACTTCAAGTGACACCAGCGGGACACAGTTGAACCACGCCACGGCACACCGGCCTCGCGAGGCGCACACCTCGCGGGGCCTCCTCCCCCTCCCTCCCCCTCACCGGTCGGCTGCCGCGGCCGGACCGGTCACCTCACGGAGGACCCATGCTCCAGACCAGCTACCCCCGCCGCCTGCTACGCGACCGGCTCCTTCCCGCAGTGCGCACTCCATCGGCCCGAAGGACAGCCACACAGCACGCGGCCGAGTACTCGGGCGCGCAGCTCCGCGGTCCTGCGCATCAGCGTCGGTGTCCCTTACTGCTGGTCCGGGGTGCTCAAGCTCTTCCCCTGCCGGAAGCCCGGCCGAGGAGATCGCGGCCGCCGCCATGACGAAGCTCACCGGCGGCCTGCTGACCACGACCGTGGCCATGCCGCTGCTGGGCACCGCGGAGACCTTGATCGGTCTCGCTCTGGTCACCGGCCTGTTGCTCCGGCCCGCCTTGATCCTGTTCTTCGGGCACATGACCGGGGTCTTCACCACCCTCGCGCTGCTGCACCGACCAGATGTGGCACCACGGCGTACCCACCCTCGAAGGACAGTACGTCCTGAAGAACCTGGTCCTGGTGGCCGCCTGCCTGGCCGTCGCCGCTGACGAGCTCTCTGGTTGACACTCACCAACACCGCTACGCAGCTGCTGGACAACCCGCCCGATCCTGCGGGTCCGCACCACCTTCCAAAACACCGGCGGGAAACACCATCACCATGAACCAGCTTGGCAAGACCGTCCCCGACGACTCCCTGCACCTCAACGCTGGTGTGTTCCTCGTTCTCCTCGGCCAGTCTCGCCGCGGGAACGCACCGTTCTCCGCATGATCGCCGCCGGGCTCGTGGAACGCGCCGGCATCTGAAGTACGGTCCAATGCGCAGCACGGCGATCGCGCGAAACCTGCCGGCCGCGGTCCAGGCGTGCAGCTCGTCTTAGCGAGAGGGCTGCAGCCCTCTCGCGCTCTCTCGCACCATCCGTCCGCAGTCGTGCACTGGTCAAACGCCGCCGTTGTGTGCGGCAGCCGGACTGCGGCCAGCATGTGCTGACGTGTTCCGGTGATGAACGTCGGACGCCCGTCCCAGCCATCCCGGCCGGGGCCGACCCTCGGAGTACGGGCCGTCATGCCGGCCACCGGCGCTGTCCAAGCTGACGCCGCCCGGGCAGGGCGATCTACGGGCCGATGTCCAGGCTGGGTACCAGCGGACCCGAAGTCCTCGCAGGGGTCCTGAGCTTGTGGCCCGGGCACCAGAGCGATCGAGTGTTTCCGTCCGTGCCCGTCCTGCAAGCTCTCTTCGGTGGTCGAGCGTACCTGGCGCTCCGAAAGTGCTGATGGCCGGGCTTACCAACACTGGTCACGGCCACGCGATGAGCGCTTCGAACGCCGACAAGTTCACCGTGAATGCTTGGTACGTGCACTGCGGTGAAGGTTGTCGCCTGCGCGGTACGGCAGTGGTTCGTGGCTGACCGGTGACGGCGTCCCCGCCCTCACGGACGATGCCTGGGAGTGGATTGCACGGCTGGTGGGCGGTCCATCCTGCATCTTCGCCCGCCGGGTGATGGTCGAAGTGCTCCTGGAGAAGGTCATTTCGGGTGCCCGCTACAAGGAGCTGGCGCCGGAGTTCGGCGTGGCCTGGGTGACGCTCAAGGCGCAGGCGAACCTGTGGCTGATCCGGGGCCTCGGGCCGAGGCGATAAAGCTGTTGGCCGACGCGGAGTGGGTCCCGGTGCAGCAGCCGGACCCGGTGGAGATCAAGGTGACCTTCGCACCGCTGGCCATGGAGTCCAGAGTGGGGAGTCGGGGGGGAACGGGATGGTTCGACCCGGGACCGCCCACGCAGAACTCCGTACGCTCGCCGAAGCCCTGGTGGACCATGTCCTGGGTGACCACCTGGACGTACGCGCCGCAGTCCTTGATCAGCGCGGACAGCTCCAGCAGCGCGAAGACGTCGAAGCGGTGGACCGCGGGTTCGGTGGCGGCGGGGTCCCGGTTGACGACCAACAGCGACTCCGGAACTGTCCGGCAGCCCGAAGAACGCCTGCTTGCGGCGGAGTCTCCGCTTCCACAGGTAGGTACGGGCGAACCAGCCCAGCGCGGCGCTGATGCCCGCCGCGACCACGCCGAGGACGATGTTGCGTACGTCGTCAGTCATGGGCGCGCGATGCTGGCGGGCATCGGCGTACCGGTGTTCGAGGGGCCGGGGTGAACGCGCTCCTGACGCGACCATGGCGATCAACTAAGCTGCCCGAACGGCCCTTCCCTGGAGGTGCGGATGCGTCGCCCTGTCGCACGGAAACTGACGGTCCTGGCGGTCTCGGCCGCCGTGGTGTCGGTGGGGGCGGCGGCGCCACCCACCGCCCAGAGCAGACCCGCCGCCCCGAAGACCCCGGTCGCCGTCGGCTACGGCGGCGCGGTCGCCACGCGTCGACCCGGACGCCTCCGCCGCCGGCATCGAGATCCTGCGCAAGGGCGGCAACGCCGTCGACGCGGCCGTGGCCACCGCGGCCGCCCTGGGTGTCACCGAGCCCTACTCCGCCGGCATCGGCGGAGGCGGCTACTTCGTCTACTACGACGCCAAGTCCCGTACGGTGCGCACCATCGACGGCCGTGAGACCGCGCCGCTGACCGCCGACGAGAACCTGTTCACGGAGAACGGCGAGCCGATCCCCTTCGCCGACGCCGTCAGCAGCGGTCTCGCCGTGGGCACGCCGGGCACACCCGCCACCTGGCAGACCGCCCTCGACAAGTGGGGCAGCCGCAAGCTCGGCTCCGTACTGCGGCCCGCCGAGCACCTGGCCCGGCACGGCTTCACCGTCGACGACACCTTCCGCTCCCAGACCGCCGCCAACGAGCAGCGGTTCCGCTACTTCCCGGACACCGCCGAGCTGTTCCTGCCGGGCGGCGAACTCCCGGTCGTCGGCTCCACGTTCAAGAACCCGGACCTGGCGCGCACGTACAAGGAGCTGGCCCGCGAGGGCGTCGGCGCGATCTACCACGGCGAACTCGGCGAGGACATCGTCGCCACCGTCAACGAGCCCCCGTCGACCCGGACTCGGGCTGGAACGCCCGCCCCGGCGACCTGTCCGCGAAGGACCTCGCGGCCTACGAGGACCAAGCTCCAAACGCCGACGAAGACCTCGTACCGCGGCCTGAACGTCTACTCCATCGCGCCCTCCTCGTCCGGCGGCACCACGGTCGGCGAGGCCCTCAACATCCTGGAACGGACCGACCTCTCCAAGGCGAGCAAGGCCCGCTACCTGCACCGCTTCATCGAGGCGAGCCGTATCGCCTTCGCCGACCGGGGACGCTGGGTCGGCGACCCGGCCTTCGAGGACGTACCGACGAGGGAACTGCTGTCCCAGCGGTACGCCGACTCGCGCGAGTGCCTCATCAGGGACGACGCGGCGCTCACCAGCCCCCTCGCTCCCGGGGACCCGCGGCACCCCGCCCCCTGCGCGGGCGGCGGCACGGCGGCGCCGACGACGTACGAGGGGAGGAACACCACGCACCTGACGGTGGCCGACAAGTGGGGGAACGTCGTCGCCTACACGCTCACCATCGAGCAGACCGGCGGCAGCGGCATCACCGTGCCCGACCGCGGCTTCCTGCTCAACAACGAGTTGACGGACTTCTCCTTCGCCCCGGCCAACCCGGCCGTCCACGACCCGAACCTGCCGGGCCCCCGCAAGCGCCCGCGGTCGTCGATCGCGCCGACGATCGTGCTGGATCAGCACTACAAGCCGGTCGTCGCGGTCGGTTCGCCGGGCGGCGCCACCATCATCACCACCGTGCTCCAGACACTCACCGGCGTCATCGACCGCGGCCTCCCGCTCGTCGACGCGATCGCCGCCCCGCGCGCCAGCCAGCGCAACGCCGCGCAGACCGAACTCGAACCGGGCCTCTACGACAGCGGCGTACGGGCAGAGCTGGAAGCCCTCGGGCACTCCTTCAAGCTCAACCCCGAGATCGGCGCGGCGACCGGCGTGCAGCGGCTGCCGAACGGCAAGTGGCTGGCCGCCGCCGAGAAGGAACGACGCGGCGGCGGCTCGGCGATGGTGGTCAGGCCCGTGCGGTAGCGCGGGTCACAGCTCGGGGACGGGCCGCTCGGGCGTTCGGAACGCCAGTCGCCCGTCCTCGACGTCGACCGTCACCCGGCCGCCCTCCGCGACGCGGCCGTCCAGCAGCAGGCGGGACAGCTCGTTGTCGACCTCGCGCTGGATGGTGCGGCGCAGCGGACGGGCGCCGTACTCGGGCTGGTAGCCACGCTCGGCGATCCAGTCCACGGCCGCGTCGGTGAAGTCGGCGGTGATGCCCTGCGCGTGCACCATCCGGCGGGTCTCCTCGAGGAGCAGGCTGGTGATCTGCCGCAGCTGCTCGCCGCTGAGCTGGCGGAAGACGACGATCTCGTCGATGCGGTTGAGGAACTCGGGTCGGAAGTGCTCGCGCGGCGTGGCGCAGCGCCTGCTCGCGCCGGGCCTCCTCGTCCGCCTCCGAGCCACCGGCGCCGAAGCCGATGCCCGCGCCGCGCCGGGTGATCACGTCGGACCCCAGGTTGCTGGTCATCACGACGACCGTGTTGGGTGAAGTCGACGGTACGGCCCTGGGAGTCGGTCAGGCGCCCGTCGTCGAGCACCTGGAGGAGGATGTTGAAGACGTCCGGGTGCGCCTTCTCCACCTCGTCCAGCAGGAGCAGCGAGTACGGGGTGACGGCGCACCACCTCGGTGAGCTGACCGGCCTCCTCGTGCCCGACATAGCCGGGCGGGGCGCCGACCAGGCGGCTGACCGTGTGGCGCTCCTGGTACTCGCTCATGTCGAGCCGCACCATCCGGTCCTCGCTGCCGAACAGGGCCTCCGCCAGCGCCCGTGCCAGTTCGGTCTTGCCGACGCCGGTCGGGCCGAGGAAGAGGAAGCTGCCGATGGGCCGGTCGGGGCTGGAGAGTCCGGCGCGGGAGCGGAGTACGGCGTCGGAGACGACCCGTACGGCCTCGTCCTGGCCGACGACCCGTTCGTGCAGGTGGGACTCCAGGCCCAGCAGGCGGTCCTTCTCCTCCTGGGTGAGGCTGCTGACCGGGATGCCGGTCTGCCGGGACACCACCTCGGCGATGGACTCGGTGCCGACCACCAGATTCAGGCCCTCGTCGGCCTCGTCGCCGCCGTCGGCCTCGGTGATCCGCTGCTTCAGCTCGGTGATCCGGTCCCGCAGCTGCATGGCCTGCTCGTACTGCTCGTCCGTGACCGCCTGGTCCTTGTCCCGGATCAGCTGGTCGACCTCGCGCTCCATGGCGCGTACGTCCGTACCCTTGGTGCGGGCCCGCAGCCGCACCCGGGCGCCGGCCTGGTCGATCAGGTCGATGGCCTTGTCCGGCAGCCTGCGGTCGGTGAGGTAGCGGTCGGACATCTCCACGGCCGCCACCAGCGCCTCGTCGGTGTAGCGGACCTGGTGGTGGGCCTCGTAGCGGTCGCGCAGGCCGCGCAGGATCTCGATCGCGTCCGCGGTGGTGGGCTCCGGGACCAGGATCGGCTGGAAGCGGCGGGCGAGGGCCGCGTCCTTCTCGATCCTGCGGTACTCCTCCAGCGTGGTGGCGCCCACGATGTGCAGCTCGCCGCGGGCCAGGGCCGGCTTGAGGATGTTCCCGGCGTCCATCGAGCCGCTCTCGCCGCCACCGCCCGCGCCGACGACGGTGTGCAGCTCGTCGATGAAGATGATCAGCTGGTCGGAGTGGGCGCGGATCTCGCCCACGATGTTGTTCATCCGCTCCTCGAAATCGCCCCGGTAGCGGGTGCCGGCGACCACGCCGGTCAGGTCCAGCGCGACCACCCGGCGTCCGACCAGGATATCGGGCACGTCGCCGTCGGTGATGCGCTGGGCCAGCCCCTCCACGACGGCGGTCTTGCCGACGCCCGCGTCACCGATCAGCACCGGGTTGTTCTTGCCGCGGCGGAGAGCACCTCCACGGTCTGCTCGATCTCCTCCTCGCGCCCGATCACCGGGTCGATCCGGCCCTGCTGGGCCAGGTCGGTGAGGTCGCGGCCGTACTTGTCCAGGGTCGGCGTGTTCGTGGACGCGGCCCCTCCGCGCGGCCCTTCGCGGCGTCCGGCGGCTCCGTCGGCAGACCCGAGGGTGCGAACCGGGCCGCGTTCAGGATGTGCCCGGCGGCCGAGTCGGGGTTGGCGGCGAGGCGCTGAGCACGTGCTCCGGGCCGATGTACCCGGTGCCGGTCGACCGGGCCAGCTCGTGCGCGTCCAGCAGGGCGCGCTTGACGGCCGGGGTCAGGAGAGCGAGGTCGGCGGCGGGGCCTCGCCCGGCGGATGCTGCACCGGGCCGGTCCGCTCGTCGATCTGCGACGCCATCGCGTCGGGGTCGGCACCGGCCCGGCTGAGCAGGCCCCGGGTCGGCTCGGTGGCGAGCGCGGCCCGCAGCAGGTGCTCGGTGTCCAGGTCCCCGGCTGCCGTGCTCCGCTGGCGTACTGGGCCGCGCCGCGCCGCCAGCTCCCGGGCGGGCTGGCTGAGCAGCCGCCCGATGTCGATCTGCCTCGGCCTGGGCCCGCCGAAGAAGCGTGCCAGGAATTCCGCGAACGGGTCACCCTCCGGGCCCATGAAGCCGCTGCTCATCGTTTCCGGTCCTCCGCTGCTTCGCTGATCGACGTGCCGGGGCCGGGTAACCCGGGCGGGGTGCGCTCATGCCCAACATGACACGTTCTGTTCCTGCGGGCATGTGCGGCGAGCCCGGCCCTGGGACCGCCTCAGAGGCCGTCCCGCGAGGTCAGGACGCGCGGACCGGTCTCCGTGATCGCCACCGTGTGCTCCACGTGCGCCGCCCGGGAGCCGTCGTTCGTGCGCAGGGTCCAGCCGTCCGGCGCGCAGTGGTAGTCGTCCCGGCCGCCGCCGATCAGCATGGGCTCGATGGCGATGACCATGCCGTGGCGCAGGGGCAGTCCGCGCCCCGGCCGGCCCTCGTTGGGGACCCCGGGGTCCTCGTGCATGTGCCGGCCGATGCCGTGGCCGCCGAAGTCCTCCATGATCCCGTAGCCGGCCGTCCGGCACACCGAGCCGATGGCGTGCGCGATGTCGCCGATGCGGTTGCCGACGACGGCCGCGTCGATGCCCGCCGCCAGGGCCCGCTCCGCGGACTCGATCAGCGTCACGTCCGCCGCCCGCGGGTGCCCACGGTGAAGCTGACCGCCGAGTCGCCGGCCCAGCCTTCCAGGATCGCGCCGCAGTCGATGGAGACGAGGTCGCCGTCGCGCAACCGGTAGCCGTCCGGGATGCCGTGCACGATCGCGTCGTTCACGGACGCGCAGATGACGGCCGGGAAGGGCGTCGGGGCGAAGGAGGGCCGGTAGCCGAGGAACGGTGAGGCCGCCCCCGCCTCCCGCAGCACCTCGTGCGCCACCGCGTCCAGCTCCAGCAGGGACACCCCCACGTCCGCGGTCTGCCGTACGGCGGTCAGGGCGCGTGCGACGACCTGGCCGGACTCGTACATGGCATCGATCGACGTGTCTGTCTTCAGTTCCACCATGCCAATTACTATACCGGTATTTGAATTGGTCTCGACTCGGTCCGCTCCGGTACGGGAAGCCGGTATTAGAATGACGGCATGGTACGCACCCTCTGACCCCCGAAGAGCGTGAACGCGGCGAGCGGCTCGGACGGCTGCTGCGCGCGCCCGCGGCGACCGGAGCATGACGGTGGTCGCGGCCGAGGCGGGCGTCTCCGCCGAGACCCTGCGCAAGATCGAGACCGGCCGCGCGCCGACCCCGGCGTTCTTCACGGTGGCCGCGCTGGCCTGTGCGCTGGGGCTGTCCATGGACGAGCTGGCGGGGCTGTGCGCACTGGCGCCGGTGTGAGGGTGGTGTGACGACACTCCCTGAAAACTCACTTAGCGGCGTCGTAACACGGCTGGTGTTCCCTACGTGACCGGATGGACCGGACCGGAGTCCTCCAGTGGGGCGGGAGCCGAGTGATGGCCGTGGAACAACTGCCGGGTCGGGTGCGGCGGTTCGCCCGGTACCTGACCGACCTGCCTGACGCGCCTGGACCAGGAGAGCGGCTGGTGCGGGGTGTTCCGGCAGCGCGACCCCGAGGGCATGCGGGCCTGTCTCGACGGGCGCGAGGTGCCGCCCTGGGACGTGATGGAGGCTCTGCTCCAGGACTTCGCCGGCCGGTACGGCGTCCCCGCCGCCACGGCGGAGACGGACCGGGCCCGTGCCCTCCACGCCGCCGCGCTCACCGCGTACGACTCCCTTCCCGATGCCCGGGACGCCCTCGCCGACCGGCTCGACGGATGCTCCGCGAGCAGCGGTACGCGGCCGACCGCCAAGTGGAACTGGGCCGCCTGCTCGCTTCGGCCACCGACCGGCAGGCGGCGGCCCTCCGCGTCGACCTGGCCTGGGCTCGCGACGACCACGCCCGGGCAACGGCCCGGTGCGCAGAGATCCGGGCCCGGACGGCGGAGCTGGACCGCCGCACGAAGACCGTCCGGCCGGGAGATGCCGAGGACGGCACCGCGATCCGCGCGGGCGTTCCCGAGGGGCTTGCCGGGTCCGAGGGAAGGGGCGGGCGCGCGGGGCGGCAGGATCGGTGCGCGGGGCGGCCGGTTTCGAGGGGGAGGGGCCGAGAGCGCGGGGCGGCCGGTTCCCGGGGTGCGGGGTCACGCAGACGCCGTCGGGGCGGCGCGCGTTTCGCCGGGGTCTTCGACGAGGACGCCGTCCCTGCCTCCGTAGCGCCGGACGACGTACCGAGCCCCGTCGCCGCACCGGCGGGCAGACGCACCCCGCGCGGCGCGCGTTTCGCCGGCACCGCGGAGACCGCTGAGCAGCCGGCCCCACGGCCCGAGCCGCCGACCGCGGCGGCGGACCGCGCGGCGGCCGGCCGCCTCGTCGAGGCGCTGACGCGGCTGCGCGCCGAAGGGCGCAGTGGGGGAGGCGCACGCCCTGCTGGCCGAGGCCGCGCGCGGGCCCGCCGCCCGCTTCCCGCTGCTCGCCGCGCGGCTGGAACAGGCCGGACTCGGCGCCGACTGGACGACCCTGCTGTGGGAGACCGCCTCCCTGCCCGCCGAGCCTGGTCGCCGCCGCCGACGAGCTGACCGCGGCCGGACGCGGGGCCGACGGGGAGCAGGTCCTGCGGCAGGGCGTGGTACGTCCCGCCGCCGAGATCGGCGCGGCCGTCCCTCGGCCTGGTCGCCGCGCGGCCGGCACCGCGAGGGCCGCGCGCTCCTCGACGCCTGCGTCCGCGCCCGCACCCCGGAAGAGGCCGCCCGCAGCGTCGAACCCGCCCCGCCGGTCCTCGTACCGCTGCTGCTGGCGGCGGCCCACGAAGTCTCCGACGAACGCCACTGGGACCTCGTCCACGCCCTCCGCGTTGCCGGATTCGCCACCTGAAGCCCGCCCCGGCCACCCCACCAGCCCCACCACTCACCCACAGGAGTGCGAATCACGATCGACACCACGGCTTGGCGACGATGGTCTTGGCAAGCCCGTCCGGCCAGGCTTACGTTCGTCCCTCTACTGCCTGCTCTACGGGCGTAGAGGCTCTGACGTCGCGTCGAAGGAGCAGCTCATGGCCAACGTCGTACGTGCCGCTCTCGTCCAGGCCACCTGGACCGGCGACACCGAGTCCATGGTGGCGAAACACGAGGAGCACGCCCGCGAGGCGGCCCGGCAGGGGGCCAGGGTCATCGGCTTCCAGGAAGTCTTCAACGCCCCCTACTTCTGCCAGGTCCAGGACCCCGAGCACTACCGCTGGGCCGAGCCCGTGCCCGACGGCCCGACCACCCGGCGCATGCAGGCCCTCGCGCGCGAGACCGGCATGGTGATCGTCGTCCCCGTCTTCGAGGTCGAGCAGTCCGGCTTCTACTACAACACCGCGGCCGTGATCGACGCCGACGGCACCGTCCTCGGGACGTACCGCAAGCACCACATCCCGCAGGTGAAGGGCTTCTGGGAGAAGTTCTACTTCCGTCCCGGCAACCTCGGCTGGCCCGTCTTCGACACCGCCGTCGGCAAGGTCGGCGTCTACATCTGCTACGACCGGCACTTCCCCGAGGGCTGGCGGCAACTCGGCCTCGGCGGCGCCCAGCTGGTCTACAACCCCTCCGCCACCCACCGCGGCCTCTCCGCCCACCTGTGGCGGCTCGAACAGCCCGCCGCGGCCGTCGCCAACGAGTACTTCGTCGCCGCGATCAACCGGGTCGGACAGGAGGAGTACGGGGACAACGACTTCTACGGGACGTCGTACTTCGTCGACCCGCGCGGGCAGTTCGTCGGTGAGACCGCCAGCGACACCAAGGGAGGAACTCGTCGTCCGCGACCTCGACTTCGACCTCATCGACGAGGTGCGGCAGCAGTGGGCCTTCTACCGCGACCGCCGCCCCGACGCCTACGAAGGGCTGGTGCAGCCGTGACCAAGGACCTGTTCGGCCGGCACCGCGCCGTCCTGCCCGACTGGCTCGCCCTGTACTACGAGGACCCGCTGGAGATCACCCACGGCGAGGGCCGCCACGTCTGGGACGCCGCCGGCAACAAGTACCTCGACTTCTTCGGCGGCATCCTCACCACGATGACCGCGCACGCCCTGCCCGAGGTGACCAAGGCGGTGAGCGAGCAGGCCGGGCGGATCATCCACTCGTCCACGCTCTACCTCAACCGGCCCATGGTCGAACTCGCCGAGCGCGTCGCCCACGTCTCCGCCATCCCGGACGCCCGCGTCTTCTTCACCACCTCCGGCACCGAGGCCAACGACACCGCCCTGCTGCTCGCCACCGCACACCGGCGCAGCAACACCGTCCTGGCGATGCGCAACAGCTACCACGGCCGCTCCTTCGGCTCGGTCGGCATCACCGGCAACCGCGGCTGGTCCCCGACCTCGCTCTCCCCGCTCCAGACGCTCTACGTCCACGGTGGCGTCCGCACCCGCGGTCCCTACGCGCACCTGGACGACCGCGACTTCATCGACGCCTGCGTCGAGGACCTCAAGGATCTCCTCGGCCACACCCGTCCGCCCGCCGCGCTGATCGCCGAACCCGTCCAGGGCGTCGGCGGCTTCACCTCGCCGCCGGACGGCCTGTACGCCGCGTTCCGCGAGGTGCTGCACGAGCGGGGCGTCCTGTGGATCGCCGACGAGGTGCAGACCGGCTGGGGCCGCACCGGCGAGCACTTCTGGGGCTGGCAGGCCCACGGTCGCAGCGGTCCGCCGGACATCGTGACCTTCGCCAAGGGCATCGGCAACGGCATGTCCGTCGGCGGCGTGATCGCCCGCGCCGAGATCATGAACTGCCTGGACGCCAACAGCATCTCCACCTTCGGCGGCACCCAGGTCACCATGGCGGCCGGCCTCGCCAATCTCACGTACCTGCTGGAGCACGACCTCCAGGGCAACGCCCGGCGCGTCGGCGGCATGCTCATCGAACGGCTGCGGGCCGTCGCCGCCCAGGTGCCGCACGTACGGGAGGTGCGCGGGCGCGGGTTGATGATCGGCATCGAGCTGGCCCGGCCCGGCACCGACGAGGCCGCCCCCGAGGCCGCGTCCACCGTGCTGGAGGAGGCCCGCGCGGGCGGATTGCTCATCGGCAAGGGCGGCGGCCACAGCACCAGCGTCCTGCGCGTCGCCCCGCCGATGTCCCTCACCGTCGCGGAGGCCGAGGAGGGCGCCGCGATCCTCGAACGTGCTCTGCGGAGCATCTGACGGCCGCGTCCCCAGCGGAGGCGAGGCGCCGCCATGACCACCACCTGGGACCAGGACCGGCAGCCCTGGGAGCCCGCTCTGTCGGTCCGTCAAGTCCTCACCCTGGAGCGGGTGCTCGCCGGGCAGCCCGAGGTGGTGGCCGGCGCGCACCGGCTCGACCGCCCGGTGCGCTGGGTGCACGTCGCCGAGGCCGCCGACGTCGGCGTGATGCTCAGCGGCGGCGAGATGGTGCTCACCACCGGGGTGCTGCTCGCCGGCGACGAGGACAAGCAGGGCGAATACATCCGCTCCCTGCACCGCGCGGAGGCCGCCGCCGTCGTACTCGGTCTCGGCCGCGCCTTCCCGACCCCGCCGGACGTGATGCGCCGGGTGGCCGAGCGGTGCGGTCTGCCCATGGTCGTCCTGCACCGGCTCTCCCCTTCGCCGAACTGACCGAGGAGGTGCAGTCCCGGCTGCTGCGGCGCAAGTTCGCCGCCGTCAGCCTTTCCGAGGCCGTACGCACCGAACTGACCGGGCTGATCACCGCGGGCGCCCCCGTGCAGCGCCTCCTCGACGAGGTGGCCCGGCACGGCGGCTGCCCGGTCGTCGTCACCAACCTCGCCCACCGCGTCCTCGCCACGGCGGGGGGCGGCCGCGGTCGACGACGTGCTCCGGGACTGGGAACGCATCGCCCGCCAGGCCGGCGCCGGAACCGCCGACGGCTGGATCCGCGCCGAGCTGAGCGGCCGGGCGAAACGCTGGGGACGGCTGGTGCTGTGCGGCTACCGCGGTGACCGGGCCGCCGGACGGCTGCTCGCCGACCGCGCCGCCGAGGCCCTCGTCCTGCACCGCATGCTCGGCGGCGACGGCACCCACGCGGGAGGCCCCGGGACCCCCGGCGGCTCCTGGGACTCCTGGGAGGCGCAGTCCGCGCGGAGCCTGCTCACCGACCTGGTCAGCGGTGCCGCCACCGGCGCGGCAACTCCTGTCCCGGGCCCGCGCCGCCGGACTGCCGGTCAACCGGCGCGTCTTCGTCCCGCTCGTCGTCCGCGACCAGGGAGCCCGCCCGGCTGAACCGCGTGCTGCGGCTGCTGGGCCTGCCCGGGATCGTCGCGGAACTCGCCGACTGGTGCCGGCGCCGTCCTGCTCAGTCTCGCCTCCGACCAGGACGCCAGGGAGCTGACCGCCCACTTCGCGGCCCGGCTGCGGTCGGAGCCGGAGTCCGCCCACGCCGTGGTGGCGGCAGCCGACGCCCGCGCCGCCTGGGACGACGTACCGGCCGGCCTGCGCGAGGCCCAGCACGTCGCCGACGCCGTGGCCGACTCCGCGACCGCCCTCGACCCGCCGCCCGTCGTGCGGCTGCGCGACATCCACCTGCGCGGACTGGTCCGGCTGCTGCGCGACGACCCCCACGTGCAGTCCTTCGCCGAGCGGGAGCTGGACGGGCTGCTGCGCGGCCCCGACGAGGACCTGCTGTCCGTACTGCGCACCTACCTCGCCACCGGCCGCAACAAGTCCCGCACCGCCCAGCTCCACCACGTCTCCCGGCCCGCCCTCTACCGCCGTCTGGAAGCCATACAGGGCCGCCTCGGCGTCGACCTCGACGACTTCGAGCAGGCCGCCTCCCGTCCACATCGCGCTCCTCGCCCACGACGCACAACAGGGGTGACACCGTGCAATGCCCGACCCCCGCAAACGTGACACCGTGCCACTCAATTCGGCCACCCGCCCCTTCCTAGGCTCGCAGCACACCGAGCGAGTGGAGGCCGAAGATGAGCCGAGTGATCCGTGCCGCGCTCTTCCAGACCGCCTGGACGGGCGACAAGGAATCGATGATCCAGGTCCACGAGCAGGCGGTGCGTGACGCCGCCGCGCAGGGGGCACAGGTCATGTGCTTCCAGGAACTGTTCTACGGACCGTACTTCTGCCAGATCCAGGACCCCGAGTTCTACGCCTACGCCGAGCGCGTCCCCGACGGCTCGATCGTCGAGCGCTTCCAGCTGCTCGCCCGCGAGCACGGCATCGTCCTGGTGCTCCCGATGTACGAGGAGGAGCAGCCCGGCGTCCTCTACAACACCGCCGCCGTCATCGACGCCGACGGCACCTACCTCGGCAAGTACCGCAAGACGCACATCCCGCAGGTGCGCGGCTTCTGGGAGAAGTTCTACTTCCGTCCCGGCAACTCCGGCTGGCCGGTCTTCGACACGGCCGTCGGCAAGGTCGGCGTCTACATCTGCTACGACCGGCACTTCCCGGAGGGCTGGCGGGCGCTGGGCCTGGAAGGTGCCGAGATCGTCTTCAACCCGTCGGCCACCTCGCGCGGCCTGTCCGGCTACCTGTGGCAGCTGGAGCAGCCGGCGGCGGCCGTCGCCAACGAGTACTTCGTCGGCGCGATCAACCGCGTCGGCGTGGAGGAGTACGGCGACAACGACTTCTACGGCACCTCGTACTTCGTCGACCCCGAGGCGCGGTTCGTCGGCGAGGTCGCGAGCGACAAGGAGAGCGAACTCGTCGTCCGGGACCTCGACATGGGCAGGCTGCGCGAGGTCCGCGACCGCTGGCAGTTCTACCGCGACCGGGCGCCGGGCGCCTACTCCCCGCTGACCGCGCCCTGACCGACCGGGGCCCCTGACAGGAGGGAACAGCAGCATGAGCAGCCGTACCGTCATCCGCGGCGGCCTCGTCGTCACCGCGTCCGACGAGATCCACGCCGACGTCCTGATCGAGGACGGCCGGATCGCCGCCCTCGCCGCGACCGGCACCCCGGCCGCCCAGGCCTTCACGGCCGAGCAGGTCATCGACGCGAGCGGCAAGTACGTCATCCCGGGCGGCGTCGACGGCCACACCCACATGGAGATGCCCTTCGGCGGCACCTACGCCGCCGACACCTTCGAGACCGGCACCGGGCCGCCGCCTGGGGCGGCACGACCACCATCGTCGACTTCGCCATCCAGAGCGTCGGACACTCGCCTGCGTTCGGGCCTGGACGCCTGGCACGCCAAGGCCGAGGGCAACTGCGCCATCGACTACGCCTTCACATGATCGTCTCCGACGTGAACCAGAAGACGCTCAAGGAGATGGACCTGCTGGTGGAGGAGGGCGTCACCTCCTTCAAGCAGTTCATGGCCTACCCCGGTGTCTTCTACTCCGACGACGGCCAGATCCTGCGCGCCATGCAGCGCGCCGCCGACAACGGCGGCCTGATCATGATGCACGCCGAGAACGGCATCGCGATCGACGTCCTGGTCGAGCAGGCCCTCGCCGCGCGGCGAGACCGATCCGCGCCTTCCACGGCGAGGTCCGCAAGGCCCTCCTGGAGGCCGAGGCGACCCACCGCGCCATCAAGCTCGCCCAGGTCGCCGGCGCGCCCTGTACGTCGTGCACGTCTCCGCGACGGAAGCGGTCGCGGAGCTGACCCGGGCCCGCGACGAGGGCCTGAACGTCTTCGGCGAGACCTGCCCGCAGTACCTCTTCCTGTCCACCGACAACCTCGCCGAGCCCGACTTCGAGGGCGCCAAGTACGTGTGCAGCACCCCGCTGCGCCCGCGCGAGCACCAGGCGGCCCTGTGGCGGGGCCTGCGGACCAACGACCTCCAGGTGGTCTCCACCGACCACTGCCCCTTCTGCTTCAGCGGCCAGAAGGAGCTGGGCCGGGGCGACTTCTCCAAGATTCCCAACGGCATGCCGGGTGTCGAGAACCGCATGGACCTGCTCCACCAGGCCGTCGTCGACGGGACGTCACCCGGCGCCGCTGGATCGAGATCGCCTGCGCCACCCCGGCCCGCATGTTCGGCCTCTACCCGAAGAAGGGCACCATCGCCCCGGGCGCCGACGCCGACGTGGTCGTCTACGACCCGCACGCCGAGCAGGTCATCTCCGCCGAGACCCACCACATGAACGTCGACTACTCGGCGTACGAGGGCAAGCGGATCACCGGCCGCGTGGAGACCGTGCTCTCGCGCGGCGAACCGGTCGTCACCGAGCGGAGTACACCGGGCGCAAGGGCCACGGCGTCTACACCCCGCGCGCCACCTGTCAGTACCTGAACTAGGAGCCGCGCCCATGGACTTCGGACTCGTCCTGCAGACCCGACCACCGCCTCCCGCGTGGTCGACCTGATGAAGCGGGCGGAGAGCAACGGCTTCAGCCACGGCTGGACCTTCGACTCCGCCGTGCTCTGGCAGGAGCCGTTCGTGATCTACAGCCAGATCCTGGCCAACACCACGAAACTGAAGGTCGGCCCGATGGTCACCAACCCGGGTACCCGCACCTGGGAGGTGACCGCCTCCACCTTCGCCACCCTCAACGACATGTTCGGCAACCGCACCGTCTGCGGCATCGGCCGCGGCGACTCCGCGATGCGCGTCGCCGGCCGCAAAGCCTCAACACCCTGGCCCGCATCAGCGAGGCCATGAAGGTCATCCGGGCGCTGGGCAGGGGAGAGGAGGCCGACCTCGGCGGCGGCACCGTCGTCAGGTTCCCCTGGATCAAGCCGGGCGCCGAAGTGCCCGTGTGGATGGCGGCGTACGGACCGAAGGCGCTGAGGATGACCGGCGAGGAGGCCGACGGCTTCATCCTCCAGCTCGCCGACCTCTACCTGACCGAGTACATGGTCAAGGCCGTCAAGGACGCCGCCGTCGCCGCAGGGGCGGGACCCGTCCGAGGGGATCGCGTCGCCGCCCCGGCCTACGTCACCGCCGACGACTCGCCCGAGGCGCTCGCCCACGCGCGCGAGCAGTGCCGCTGGTTCGGCGGCATGGTCGGCAACCACGTGGCCGACCTCGTCGAGGAGTACTGGCGTCCACTTCCGCCGCCGTACCCGGCGAACTCACCGACTACATCAAGGCCCGCGAGGGCTACGACTACTCCCACCACGGGCGCAGCGGCAACCCGGACACCCGGTTCGTGCCGGACGAGATCGTCGACCGGTTCTGCGCCTGATCGGGCCGGCCGAGAAGCACATCGAGAAGCTGAACGCCCTGCGCGCCCTCGGCGTCGACCAGTTCGCGCTTTACGACATGCACGACGCGCAGGAAGCCGTGATCGACGCGTACGGCATCAAGGTGATCCCGGCCGTCAACGGCTGAGCCCACTCACCACGTCCCCCTTCCCGCTCGGGAAGGGGGGCCCAGGGCGCACCCGCGCACCCCTCGGCACCGCCCGCACGGCCTTCTCCCGTCCCACCGCACGATTGGCCTGCCCATGACCGACACCGCGCCCACGGCGATCATCGCCGTCCGCCCAAGTCACCCTCCCCGACGGGCGCGTGGAGCTCGCCCCGGGCTCCCCGCCGCCGAGCGGCCCCTACGCCAACGAGGACCTGCTGCCCGTCCCCGTCGGGGGCGCACCTGGACCACGTACAACTTCTCCGCCCTGTGGGTCGGCATGGCCCACAACACGGCCTCCTGGACCTGGCCTCCGGTCTGATCGCCGTCGGCATGGACTGGAAGCAGGCGGTGTTCACCATCGCCCTGGCCAACGTGATCGTGCCCTGCCGATGCTGCTCACCGGGCACGCCGGGCCCAAGTACGGCATCCCTTTCCCGGTGTTCGCCCGCGCCTCCTCGGCATCCGGCGGCGCCAACCTGCCGGCCGTGGTGCGCGCGCTGGTGGCGTGCGGCTGGTTCGGCATCCAGACCTGGATCGGCGGCGAGGCGATCTACTTCCTGGCCGGCAAGCTGATCGGCGGACGGCTGGACGAGTGGCGGCGACGTTCGGCGGCCACGCCTGGACGATGTGGCTGTCGTTCGCGATCTTCTGGGCGATCCAGGTCGCCATCATCTACCGGGGCATGGAGACGATCCGCCGCTTCGAGAACTGGGCGGCGCCCTTCGTGCTGGTCGGCGCGTTCGTGATGCTGTGGTGGATGGCCGACAAGGCGGGCGGCTTCGGCCCGCTCTTCGACCAACCGTCGAAGCTGGGCTGGGGCGGCGACTTCCTGAAGCTGTTCTGGCCCTCCCTCACGGGCATGATCGGCTTCTGGTCCACGCTGTCCCTCAACATCCCCGACTTCACCCGCTACGAGAAAGAAGCCAGAAGGCGCAGACGCGCGGCCAGGCCCTCGGACTGCCGACCACCAGACAGCTGTTCGCCTTCCTTTCCGTGATGGTCACCCCTCCGGTTCGCAGGCGGTGTACGGGGAGGCCATCTGGGACCCGGTGAAGCTCGCCGCGAAGACGGACAACGTGGTGGGGCTGCTCTTCGCCCTTCGTCACCGTCCCTGGTGGCGACCCTGCTCCGTGAACATCGCCGCCAACCTGGCCTCACCGGCCTTCGACTTCTCCACCGCCCCCGCGCAGGGGTGAGTTTCCGGGCCGGCGCGCTCATCACCTGCGTCCTCGCCGTGCTGATCTTCCCGTGGAGCTGTACTCCGACCCGCAGGGCTACATCTTCACCTGGCTCGGCCTGGTCGGCGGGCTGCTCGGCACGGTCGCCGGCATCCTCATCGCGGACTACTGGATCCTGCGCCGCGCCCGTGCTCGACCTCGTCGACCTGTACCGCACGGGCGGGCGTTACTGGCACTGACCGGGGCTGGAACTGGCGGGCGGTCGTCGCCTTCCTCGTCGGCGGCGGTCCCCCGGCCATCGGGGCGCCCGACTTCCACCCACGATCGACGGCCGTCCCGGTGCCGTTCCTGGGACTCGCTGGCCGACTACGGCTGGGCGGTGGGCCTCGGCACCTCCACGGTGCTCTACCTGGCGCTGATGCCGCTCCCGCCACCCGGCCCCGTACGGCGGCGGCCCGGCTCAGCCCTGACCGCCTCCAAGGCGGCCACCGCCTCCTTGGCCGCCTCGGATGGCGCCCTTGTTGATCGTCTCCGTACTCGGTGCCTTCTTCGACTCGAAGTCACCGCCGTTGTATGTGATCATCACCAGGGGCGTTGGACGCGCGGACCAGCACGGTGCCTCGCGCGTCTGCTGCTTGTCCTCGGTGGTGAGGTTCACGACGGATGTACGCCGCGTCGCCGAGCCCCGGCACCTCGCCACCGCCCTCCGGTCGGCGACCCGCTCCTTGTACGACTTCAGCGCCGCCTCGTCCGACGCCATCACCTCGAAGGAGACGTCGAGCCACCGGTAGTCGTACCCCCAGGCGCGTTCCAGGAGCAGGTGCGGCGCACGTCGGTGTCCGTCGACACGGATCTCCTTGCCGGCCGCCTTGGCACCCGGCACCAGTGGAGGTGACCGTCTTCCCGGCCAGGCTCCTCGCAGGGTGCCGGAGCGGCGGCGGCCGTCTTCGTCACCGCCTCGGTCGCCGGTGCGGAGGCGGACCGTTCGGTGGTGTCGGGCGGCGTCTTGTCCTTCGCGGCCGGTGACGTGTCCGGCCCGGACGACAGCGCCCAGCCCGCGGTGGCGAGCACGGCGACCGGAGCCAGACGCGCGGTCAGGGCGAGCGGCAGGGGAAGAAGAACGCACGGCGCACTTCTCGTGGGGGACGGTGCGGAGAGGGTCCGCACTGCGGACGGGACGCCAGTGTCACACGACTCCCCGTGGGGCGGAAGGGCGAACTCGGTGGTGGGCCGCGCGGTGACGCAGACGAACGGGAGCACCTGGTCCCGGCGGGGGCGTCAGGGCCGGATCGCCGACACCAGCCACACGTCGGCCCGCATCCGCACGCCGGTGCCGGTGTGGAACGGGCGCAGGGCCTCCTCCAGACCGGCGAGCCGAGAGGCGGGAGCGCGCCGCCCGGTACGCGCGACAGGAGGAACTCGGCGGCATCGCGCACGTCCCGGCCCCAGACCGTCTCGACGGTGACCGGACGATCGTCACCCCTCGTACCCGGCCAGGGGCCTCCCGGACGCGCGCCGGATCCGACAACGAGGCCATCGCGCGCGGCGGCGACCGGGTCTCGGGCCGGTCTCGTCGACGACAAGCGGGCGAGCGCCCGGCCCTGCTCCGACTCGGGTCCCGGCGGCCGGGGGCAGACGAACGCGAGCCGGCCGCCCGGCCGCAGGGCCCGCACCAGGTTCCGGAGGCGGCGGCACGGTCGGCGAAGAACCTCACCCCCGCCCCGGCTGACGACCACGTCGTATCCACCGGCCGGGAACGCGCGCACCCGAGCGTCGGCGCACTCCGTACGTCGCGTTCGCGATGCCCTCCACCGCCGTGCTCGCGCGTGCCCGTGCCGGCAGAGGCGCCGAGACGTCGACGCCGACGGCGTACCCGGGGCGGCGAGCCGCGCCGCGATCCGGGTCGTCGCGCCGGCCCCGCAGCCGACGTCGAGGACACGGTCGCCGGGGCGACGGCCGCCGCGCCGAACAAGCGCGTCGTTCACGCCCGCCGGCATCGCGTCGTAGCGCATGGCGTCGCAGCGCATGGCGCCGTAGCGGTCCTGGTGGCCGGCCCGGTGCGCGCCGGCGGGGCCGTTCCAGGCCTCGGCCCGGCGGGGTTCGGCGACGATCGTTCGCGAGGTCTCCTGGGTGGTGGGCGGGTGACGGATGTACTCAGGGCGCCCTCGATGCGGTCCACGGCGGCGAACGCTGTACGCGACGAGGTGCACCAGGCAGTGGTCGGTGCTCGGGCCGGCGCCATGCCGCGACGTCCGCGTCCGTGATCCCTGCCCGGCGTGTAGCGCGGCCAGCAGCGCCAGCCGTGCGCCGCCGCTCCCGCCGGTCGGGGAAGGGCCTCGGGCGAGGGGAGGGTGGAGACCCGTCCCAGTCACGCAGAGGTGGCGCGTACGAGGGCCTGGTCGTCGGCGTCGAGGAGCCCGGCGCCCATGGTGGCGGTGGTGCTCAGCGCCGCGTACGCGGGGCCGACCGGGGTGCCCGCCGCCCACGCCGGTCCCGGGCCGGGGGCGTCGAGAAGGGACAGGGCGGCACCGGGGACGGCCGGCGCGCACGGTCCGGCGACAGCGACCGGCCCGCCAGGCTCCGCACCGGACGCAGCGCTGCGCGTCGGCCGGGAGCAGGTTCCCTCGGTCACCAGGGCCGACATCACGGTTGATGAAGTGGAAGGCCAGCGCGGTGCCGAGATAGCCGGGGGCCTCCTCGTGCGGGAACGGATGGCCGCTCCCCGCGCGGCCCCGGGACACGGGTGCGCCGCGCTCCGTCGAGCACGCGCGTGCTGCCTCGTCGGCCGGTTCTGACCCTGGGCCATAGCTGCTCGGCGAGGGCGTGGTCGCCGGTGGCGTGCAGCAGCATGGTGTGCGCGTCCACGCAGAACCGGCACTTGTTGGCCTGCGACACCCCGAAGGCGGCGACCTCCTTGCCGGTCCGGCCGCCGGGCCGGCGATCAGGGACTGCGCATCAGCGCCCAGGCCGGGGCAGAGTGCAGGGCGCGGAGGAGAGGACCGCGAACGAGGGCGGGCTCGATGCCGAAGTCCCGCGCCGCCTGGGCGTAGACCTCGGCGACGCGGCCGGCGGTGCCGCCTTCGGCGGAAGGGGTTCGGTGTGACGGAAGGGTGTGGGCGCGGACAGCAGCGTGTGCCACCGGGGTGCCCGCGGTCGTCGTACGGCCGGATGCGGTCGGCGCTGCGCCCCGCGGTCCGGTCCCGAGGGGCACTACTCCGCCGGGAGTAGTCCGCAAGCCGTCCACAGGGCCGACGCGACCGTCGTCGGCGCCGTCTAGGGTGCGGACACGAGTGAGCGTCAGGCCGATCGCGGGCGGCCCGCCGACGGCGATCCTCGCGGTCGTGGTCGGTGCCTCGGCATGACCGCGGCCGCCTTCGACGACGACACCACGGCTCTCGACCACGCGCTGATCGCCCTCGCCTCGGCGGCGCTCGCCTTCCACCGTGCCGCCCCGCGCGCGGTGCTCGCCGTCGCCACCGTGCTGGGCACGGCCCACGTCCCTGCACGCCCATCCCGGGCCGCTCTGCGCTGCCCGTCCGGGGCGCCGTGCACACCGCGGCCCGGGTCGGCCACCGGGGCGTCGCGCGGCCGGCGGCGCGGTGGTTCCTGGCCGGGTACGTGGCGACGGGCCCCGGTACCCAGGAGGTGGCCGAGCGGGCGCCGGGTTGCTCGCCGGCACTGGTTCCTGTGCGCGGTGGTGACCGGGCTCGCCGACCGGAACTGGCAGGCGTACCTGCGCCAGACCGAGCAGCGCGCCCCGGAGGCGGAGCGCACCCGGGAGGAGGCGGCCCTCCGCCGCGCCGGTGAGGAACGCCTGCGCATCGCCCGGGAGTTGCACGACTCGCTCACGCACAGCATCTCCATCGTCAAGCCCAGGCCGGCGTCGCCGTCCACCTGGCCCGCAAGCGCGGCGATGAGGTGCCGCCGGCGCTGCTCGCCATCCAGGAGGCCAGTGGCGAGGCGTGCGCGAACTGCGCTCCGCCCTCCAGGTGCTGCGCGCCGACGAACCCACCGGGCACCCCGGCCCTGCTCCGTGGAGCGGGCCCGCCGCCGCCGGTCTGGCCGTCGACCTGACGGTCACCGGCGACGAACGCCCGCTGCCGCAGGCCGTCGACCGGGCCGCCTACCGCATCGTGCAGGAGGCCCTCACCAACGCGGCCCGGCACGCGGGACCGGCGAAGGTGACCGTCCTCATCGACTACGGCAGGGGAGCGAGGGGCGGTTGGCGATCGACGTGGACGACGACGGAGCCGCCGACCCGGCCCGCCCGCCGACGCCGGGCACCGGCCTGACCGGCATGCGGGAACGCGTGACGGCTCTCGGCGGCACCCTGGGCGCCGCCCCGCGCGCGGAGGGCGGCTTCTCGGTGCGGGCCCGGCTGCCGCTGGGGGAGACGGTATGAGCGAGGTCTTGCGGGTGGCGCTCGTCGACGACCAGGCGCTGATGCGCGCCGGATTCCGGGCCCTCCTCGACGCCGAGGACGGCATCGAGGTGGTCGGCGAGGCGGCCGACGGCGAGCAGGGCGTGGCACTGGTGCGGGACCGGGTGCCCGACGTGGCGCTGGTCGACGTGCAGATGCCCGTGATGTCGGGCATCGAGGCGACCCGCCGCATCGCCGCCGACCCGGCCCTCGCCGCCGTCCGCGTGGTCATCCTCACCAACTACGGCCTGGACGAGTACGTCTTCGAGGCGCTGCGGGCGGGAGCGAGCGGCTTCCTCTTGAAGGACACCGAGCCCGCCGACCTGCTCCAGGCCATCGAGGTGGTGGCACGCGGTGAGGCGCTGCTCTCCCCTTCGGTCACCCGCACCCTGATCGGCGAGTTCGTCTCCCGGCCCCCGGACCGTGCCACCGCCCCGGCCTGGACCGCCTCACCCGCCGCGAACGCGAGGTCACCGCGCTCGCCGCCCGCGGCCTGAGCAACGAGGAGATCGCCGTACACATGGTGATCAGCCCGTTGACCGCCAAGACGCACATCAGCCGGGCGATGACCAAGCTGGGCGCCCGGGACCGGGCCCAACTCGTGGTGTTCGCCTACGAGTCGGGCCTGGTGGAGGCGCGTCTCCGTTAGGGGGACGCGCGCCGTCCACCCGTCGGAGCCGAACTTGGTGTCGGCCAGCTCCCGCGCCCGGGCCAGCTCCTCGTCGGTCACCTTCCCCCGGGCGAGCCCGTACCGGCCGGCGAACGACTCGATCATCCGCTCGATGACGGCCTCCCCGCGCCAGCCCGGTCTGCCGGCGCAGCGGGTCCACCCCGCTTCTTCGCGCTCTTGATGCCCTTGTCGGACATCTTCTCCCGCCCGATGCGCAGCACTTCCAGCATCTTGTCGGCGTCGATGTCGTCAACATAGTACATGGTGCAGCACGGCGCCGGGACCACCGCCCGGCCCCACGACGCGCTTCTGGGCGGCTCCCGCGATCTTGCCCTGGTCGGTGGCGATGTCGTTCAGCGGCTGGTACCAGGCGCGGATCCCCAACTCGCCGAGCGCGCCGAGCACCCAGTCGTCGAGGTAGGCGTAGCTGTCCTGGAAGGAGAGCCCCTGCACCAGGCCCTCCCGGCACGGACAGCGAGTAGGTGATGGTGTTGCCGGGCTCCACGAACATGGCACCGCCGCCGGAGATCCGGCGCACCACCTCGATGCCGTGGCGGGCGGCGCCCTCGGCGTCCACCTCGTTGCGCAGCGACTGGAAGCTGCCGATGATCACCGCAGGGGGCGCCCCACTCCCACACCCGCAGTGTCGGCGGACGCCGGCCTGGGCGGCGACCTCGGCGGTCAGCACCTCGTCAAGGGCCATGTGCAGCGCCGGGCCTGGGGGCCCTCGTGGATCAGCGCCAGTCGTAGTCCGTCCAGTCCGTGGCGTGCGCCAGGGGCCCGGCGCACGGCGATGCCGACGCCCTCCGAGGTCAGCCCGTACATCACGGTGCCCTCGGGCAGCGCCGCGTCGATCCGCGCGGCGAGGCCGGCGGCGTCGGTGTCCGCGGGGCGCCCTCCAGCGCGCGGTTCACGGCGTCCAGCGCCTCGTCCGGTTCCAGGAAGAAGTCGCCCGCCACGCGCACCCGCCGCAGCACACCGCCGTCGGCCTCCACGTCCACGACGACCAGCTTGCCGCCGGGGATCTTGTATTCACCGTGCACCGATCCGCCTCCGTTTCCGCACATGAGGGGCAACAGCGGAGCCGATCACGGTGTTCCCGGGGCCGCCCCACCCGCGTACGGGGCGGGCGGCCGGTGCCGGTTAGCCTGACCGCATGCGGGTCACCAGGGAGCTGCCGACGCCGCCGCCGGCGAGGTGGACGTGCCCTTCGTGATCAAGGGGTACGAGGAGGTCGTCGCCGACGACACGGCCTGGAACGAGCACTCGCACCCGTGGCACGAACTCCTCTGGAACGGGCACGGCGCGTCCACGGTCGTGGTGGGCTCCCGGGTGTGGTGCGTCACGCCGACGCTGGGACTGTGGATGCCGGCGGGGCAACTGCATTCCGCCTCCGGTCGCGGGCACCTCGTACCGGGCCCACTTCTTCCGGCACGGCACGGTGTCGGCGCTGCCCGACGTACCGGTCGCCGTGGACATCACCCCGCTGCTCCGGCTCCTCCTGGAGCGGCTGGAGGAGGAGGACCTGACGTCGTGTTCCCGGGCCGTGACCGAGACGATGGTCCTCGACGTCCTGCGGCCGTCGCCCCGGGCGCTGTTGGTGCAGCTGCCCACGTCCCCGTTGCTGCGGCCGATCGTGGACGCGGTACGGGCCGATCCCGCCCACCAGCGGACGCTGGCCGGCTGGGCGTCCTCCCTCGGGTGCAGCGTCCGCACCCTGACCCGGGCGTTCCGGACCGAGACGGGCACGAGTTTCGCCCGTTGGGTCGCCGCGGTACGGGCCCAGCACGCCGTGCAGCTCCTCTCCGCGGATTCGAGGTCGACGTGGTGGCCGACGCGGTCGGCTACCGCTCGGCGAGCGCCTTCGGGGCGGCCTTCCGGCGGACCACCGGGACCACTCCGGGCAGCTTCCGGACTCGCTGACGGATCCGAGGATGTCCCGATCGCTACAAGGCCTGTCCAAAAGGCTCGATTGATGCGCGCGCGCCGACTCCATAACCTGTGCAGGTAAGCCTTACCTAACTAGCTGGCGCGTGTGCTGTGCCCTGCTTCCCGGCCGCCGAGTCCGCGTGCCGGAGCATGGGCCCCGGCACCGCCGACCGAAAGTGACACCACGGGTCGATGAGAACTCCACGCCTTCGTGTGCTCGCCCTCGCGGCGGCCCTCCTGTTCGGCCTCACCGCCTGCGGCGGCAGGACGGTGACCAGGATGACAGCGGCGCCGCCGGCGCCGACGGCTCCGGCTTCCCCGTGACGGTGAAGCACGCGCTCGGGACCACCGTCATCGGCTCCGAGCCCAAGCGCGTCGCCACCGTGAACTGGGCCAACGAGGAAGTGCCGCTCGCTCTCGGCGTCGTCCCCGTCGGCATGGCCAAGGCCACCTTCGGCGACGACGACGGGGACGGCGTCCTGCCCTGGACCGAGAAGCGGCTCAAGGAACTCGACGCCAAGACGCCGGTCCTGTTCTGACGAGACCGACGGCATCGACTTCGAGGCCGTCGCCGACACCAGGCCCGACGTCATCCTCGCCGCGTACTCCGGACTGACCGAGCAGGACTACGAGACCCTCAGCCGGATCGCCCCCGTCGTGGCCTCACCCCGAGGCCGCCTGGGCGACCCCTGGCGCGACATCATCCGCATGAACAACAAGGCCATCGGACTCGCCGACGAGGGCGACAAGCTGATCGGCGACCTGGAGGAGCGGATCGGCGAGACGGTCGCCAAGTACCCCCGGCTCAGGGCAAGTCGGCGATGTTCATGACGCACGTGTCCTCCAAGGACGTCAGCCAGGTCGGCTTCTACACGACCCACGACACCGCGTATGTAGTTCTTCACCGACCTCGGCATGAAGATCCCCGCGAGCGTCTCCGAGCCGTCCGAGTCCACGAAGAAGTTCGTCCTCACCAAGAGCGCCGAGCGCATCGACGACTTCAACGACGTCGACATCATCACCGGCTACGGAGACTCCACGGGCGAACTGCTCAAGGCGCTCAAGGCCGACCCGCTCACCTCGAAGCTGGCCGCGGTCAAGCGGGGTTCCATCTACCTGCTGCCCGACAGCACCCCGCTGGCCACCGCCGCCAACCCCACCCCGCTGTCGATCCCGTACGTCCTGAACGACTACCTGGCTGCCCTCGCCAAGGCCGCGGACAAGGTCAAGTGAGCGTCACCGACACCCTGGTCGCGCCGGACGCCGTCCTGGTACGGCGTCCGGCGCGCGTCCGCGTCCTGTGGTTCCTCGTCCTCGCCGCGGTCCTGATCGCCGTCATGTCGGCGGCCTCCCTCGCCTTCGGCTCCCGCGCCGTCGCCTGGTCCGACGTGGGGCGGCGCTCGGCGGGGCGGAGGCCACTTCGAGGAGGCGGCGGTCGCCAAACGAATACCCCGTACCCTCCTCGCCATCGTCGTGGGCGCCGCCCTCGGACTCTCCGGCGCGGTCATGCAGGGCGTCACCCGCAACCCGCTGGCCGACCCCGGCATCCTCGGCGTGAACATGGGCGCCCCCTGGCCGTGGTCACCGGCATCGCCCACTTCGGCCTCGGCGTCGGCGTCCGGCTACATCTCGACGGCGATGCTCGGGGGCGGCGCTGACCGCCGCCTTCGTGTACTCCGTCGGCTCGCTGGGCCGCTGCGCGGCCCCACCCCGCTGAAGCTGGCCTCGCCGGCGCCGCCATCTCGGCCGCGCTCGCCTTCGCTGGTCAAGCGCCGTCGTAGCTGCCCCGCAACGGGCACGTCTGCGACACTCGGCGGCGGCGAGATCGGCGGCGTCGGAGGCGCCCCCACGACCAGCGCGGCCAGCGCGGTCGCCGGTTTCCTCGTGGGCGGGTTCGTGATCGCCTGGCCGCCGCGCCCGTTCCTCGCCGGCTCGCTGGCACATGGGCGACATGGCCCGCCGGGCTCGGTGAGCGGGTCGCCCTCGTCCGGGCCGGCGCGGCGCTCGGCGCGGTCGTGCTGTGCGGCGCGTCCACCCGTCGCCGGACCGATGCGGCTCTCCGTCGGTCCGTCGTCCCGCGCGCTGCCGGGGTGGAGGGTGTGCGCCGACCACCGCCGGCCCGCTGCCACTCCCCGGCGCGCGCGACCGCTGGCGGCCGCGCGGACATAGATCGTGGGCCGGCGGCAGTCGAGCGTCGACGCGGGCATCCCGACGGCGATCATCGGCGCCCTTCTTCTATCCACATCGTCCGCCGGCAGAAGGTCGGCCTGAGCGCCCCAGCCGTCGCGCCCGTCCACGACGGCGGCCGTCTCCCGGGCGCTGGGTCCGCGACGCGACCGGCCGCAGGCTCTGTCCTGACGCTGCTGCTCCTCGTCGTCGCCGCGTTCGTCACGACCCTCATGGCCGGCCACACCTTCTACCCGGCCGGCGACGTGCTGCGCGTGGTCATGGGTGAGCGGGTGCCGGCGCCTCCTTCACTGCGTCGACACGGCGTTGCGGCTGCCCGGGCGGTCCTCGCGCTGACCGCCGGGTTCAGCTTCAGCCGCTTTCGGCGTCATCTTCGACGATGCTCCGCAACCCGCTCGCCAGCGGGCCCAATCATCATTGCACGGCATCAGCGCGGGAGCGGGCGCGGCGGCAGCCATCGCCATCGTGACCTTCTCGCTGGGCGGACCGAGGTGTCGGTCATGGCATCGCCGCCGCCGCCCTCGGCGTGGCCCTGCTTCATCTACACCTCGGCGTTCCGCGACGGGGTCGCCGGCACCCGGCTCATCCTCATCGGCATCGGCGTCGCCGCGCTGCTCGCCGACAGCGTCGGCCTCTACGTCCTGTCGCAGGGCCGGTGAATGGGACCTCCAGGAGGCGATGCGCTGGCTCACTCGGCAACCTCAACGGCACCACGCTGGGGAAGAGACCCTTCCCGCCGTCGTCGGGCAGTACTGTGTGCGGCCCGGTACGCTGTCCCGCGCCGGTGATCGCCTGAGCGGCGCTGGAGCCTGGTGACGAGATCAGGCCCGCGGCCGCGAGTACCCGCGTCGTCGAACGACCTGCGTCACGGTGATCGTCGCGGCCGGAAATGGGCTGATCGCGTTCGCGACGACAGGCCGCCGGACCGATCGCGTTCGTCCGCGTTCCTCTCCGGGCCGATCGCCGCCCGGCTGACGGGAACCGGCGGCCTCCTGCTGGTGCCGGCCGGCCTGGTCGGCGCCCTGCTCGTCCTGGTCGCCGACTTCACCGGCCAGTACGCCTTCGACACCCGCTACCCCGTGGGTATCGTCACCGGCGTTCCAGGCGCCCCATCCTCGTCTACCTGATCATCCGCATCCCAACCGGGGCCGAGAGGCTGCACTGTGACCGCGTCCCACACCCTCGCCACCGAGGGCTCTACGCTCGGCTACGGCGACCGCGCCGTCATCGAGGGCCTGGACCTCGACCCTGGCGGCCGGCAGGCGGATCACGGTGATCGTCGGCGCCAACGCCTGTGGCAAGTCGACGCTGTTGCGCGCCATGTCCCGGCTGCTCGTCCCGCGCACCGGCCGCGTCGTCCTGGACGGCAGGGAGGTCCACCGCACCCCCGCCAAGGAACTGGCCCGCACCCTGCAGCCTAGTTCACCCAGTCACCGGTCACCCCCGACGGCATCACGGTGTTGACCTGGTCGGCCTGGGGCCGCCATCCCCAACCAGCGTGCCTTCTCCCGCTGGACGGCGAAGGACGACCGCGGCGGTGGCCGCCGCGCTGGAGGCGACCCGGACGACCGACCTGATGACCGATCGGTCGACGAACTCTCCGGGGCCAGCGCCAGCGGCGTGTGGATCAGCAGATGCTGGTGCTGGCCCAGCAGACCTACCCGCCTTGCTGCTCGACGAGCCCACCACGTTCCTCGACATCAGCCACGGATCGAGGTCCTCGACCTGCTGACCGGACCTGAACCGGAACGCGGCACCACGATCGTCATGAAAACGTGGCGACTCAACCTGGCCGCCCGCTACGCGGACCGGCTCATCGCCCTGGCGTCCGGACAGCTGCACGCCGCCGGGACGACCGAGGACATGATGACCGAGGCCACGGGTCCGGGCCCTGTACGGGAATGGAGCCGCGGCATCGAGGACCGGTCTCCGGCAAGCGCCCTCATCCTGCCGATGGCCTGCCACCACACGACGGACGACGCGGAGACCCTCCGACTACCGCGTCGGACGCCTCCCTGCACCGGCACCGAGGCCCAACACCGCCGTCGGACGCCTCCCGCAATAGCACCCGGAAGTCCGGAGCGATGGCCGACCCTGGCTCGCGGCGCTGCTGCCCGACCTCGCGCCCTGGCGCTCCTCCCGCGACTTCCGCCTGCTGTGGACGCAGGGCCTGGTCACCTACCTCGGCAGCGTGATGGCGCTGATCACCTGCCGCTCCAGATCAAGGACCCTGACCGGCTCCCCGCTCGCGGGTCGGCGTGATGGGCGCCGTCGAACTCGTCCCGGGCTGGTGGTCTTCGACTGGCCGGCGGTGCCCTCGCGGACGCGGTGGACCCGCACGCAAGGTCATCGTGCTGACCGAGGCGGGACTGGGGCTTGCTGGCGGCCGTCCTGCTCGTGAACGCGCTGCTGCACCCGACGCCGTTGCTCTGGCCGCTGTACGTGGTGGCGGCCGGGGTGGCGGCACTCGCCGGGCTCAACGACCCGCGCTCGACTCCCTACTGGCCCGCATCGGCCCCGCACGACCAGCTCGCCGCCAACGGCGCTAACAAGCCCTGCGCTGGCAGGCCGGCGCCATCGCCGGCCCCGCGCTGGCCGGCCTTCGTCGTCGCCTACGCCGGCAACGTCCGCGTGTACGCCACCACGGTGGTCTGCTTCTGTCTGTGATCAACTTTGATGTGCCGTCGGCTCTCGTCCGTGCCGCCCGGCTCGAGCACGCGGCCAAGCCGTCATTGCGCGGCATCGCCGAAGGGCCCGGTACGCCTGGCCGAGGCCGGTACTGCACTAGGCACCTACGCGATCGACCTGGCGGCGATGTTCTTCGCCTCCCGAACACCGTCTTCCCCTTCCTCGCCGACGAACTCGACGCCGACTGGTCGCTGGGCTGATGTACTCGGCGGCGCCGTCGGGTCGCCAGTCAGCCTGACCGGGTGGCTGCGTCCAGAACGCAGCGGCACGGCCGGCTGGTGGTGCTCGGCGCCGCCGGCTGGGGCCTGCCGCGGCGGCGGCCGGCTGGAGGTCGCGGTCTGGCTGGTGCTGGGGTGCCTGTACTGGCGGAGCAACATGCTGAGCGGCTGGGGCGCTCGACCATCTGGAACCAGACCAGCCTCGACTGCTGCGCGCTCGCCGGCATCGAGGTGCTGTCCTACAGCATCGGCCCGCAACTCGGCCAGGTCCGCGCCGGAGCGATGGCCGGCTGGACCGGCGCCTGCCCGGCGATCTGGACCGGCGGATTCCGCGCCTGCGTCGCCGCGGCCTGCTCAACCTGCGCCGCCCAAGCTGCTCAGCGGCGACGCCCGAACTGACGAGGACGCCGCACGCCGCCGTGCTGCCGCGGTGGCCCTGGACCTGGCCTGGTCGTGGGCGACGCGGCGCAAGATCCGCTGTTCTTCGCCCTGCGTGCGCCACCGGCCGCGTTGTCGGGGTGTTGACGGAGGATTATCGAAGGCGGGCGGGACAATGCGCGGGCTGAGGAGACCGGCAGGCGGCTATCGTCGCGGTGCTGGCGGTGGTCGTCGCCGGGGCGGGCCTGGGCTACCGGTTCCAGCCGTGGAAGCTGGCAGACGAGATCAGGACGAGGCGCTGGCCGGCGTCGTGCGACCGGCGTCGTCCTCCCCTTCCTGCCGCCTCCGCCACCGGCCCGGCCCTGTCGCCGAGCGTGGCCGCGGGCCCTGACACTCGGCGGGCGGCGAGCGGCTGATCAGCCACGAGCACAGCACCTCCGGCACGGTCGGCCGGGTGCGGCCCGCCGACGGCTCCCATGTCGTACGGCCGGAGAACCTGGACACCAGCAACGGCCCGGACCTGGAAGGTCGCCGACCGACGCGCCGGTGAGGAGGGCCTGGCGCGGCTGGCACCTCGAAGACGGTAGTACGCCAGCCCCGGCAAGCCCAAGCGGCAACAAGGGCAGCCAGAACTACGTCGTACCCGATGACGTCGACCTGTCCCAGTACACCAGCGTGAGCATCTGGTGCGACCGCTTCGACGTCCTCCTTCGGCGCCAGCGGAACCTCGCCCGCGTTCGCTGCTCGCTGCCGGGGCGGGTCTCCCCCCGAAGGGGGAGCGCGTCCAGGGACGGACGGGTTCGCGGAGAGCGTTCCCGCGGGCGTCCGAAGGGGAGCCGGGTGGGCTCAGGACGGGCGGCGCCGCGTACTAGGGGGCGTGGGCGCCATGATCCCGGCCACGCTGGTGCGGCCGGTGATGGTAGGCGTCGAGTCGGTAGGCGCCATGCCGGCGGCAGCATGGGTCAGGGCGGTGTGCGGACGAGGGCCGGGGTTGCGGGCGAAGAGGCCCATCAGCGTGCTGGCGCTCATCTCGGCGCCGAGGACGTCCCTCGATGTCCTGTGCGTAGTGGCCGGCGGCGGGGACTCCGCCGCCGCCGCCCTCGTCGTCGGCGGCGGTGATCGAGACGGGCGCAGGCGCGGCCCGCCATCAGGTCTTCCGAGCGAAGCAGCAGGAGATGCCCTCCGAGTGGTAGCGCGCTCGCGGGCCGCCAACGCTCCAACGCATCGGGTTCAGCCGGCCTGACGGATGCTTAAAAGACTCATCCTGTGGCGGGCGATAGTCTGCGCCGGGGGAGCTGGATGGCGCGGGAGGCTCCGGCGCAACCCCCCGGACTCCCCGGGACCCGTCTCGCGCGCTGACGACCGGTCCCTCCCTTTCCGGCACGCGGACACAGCGAGGTGAGAGGCATCTTCACCACCCGGCCCACGCTCCAAGGAACCTTCGGCATGGTGTCGTCCACCCACCGGCTGGCCTCGCAGTCGGCCATGGCGGTGCTGGAGGACGGGGCAACGCCTACGACGCCGCCGTCGCCCGGTGCCTTCGTGCTGCACGTCGTCGAGCTGCACCTCAACGGGCCCGCTGGAGGTGCCGATCCTGCTCTGCGCCGGCGGGCGGCGAGGTGTGGGTGCTGTGCGGACAGGAGTGGCACCGGCCGGAGCGACGGTCGCGCATTACAAGGCCTCGGCTTGGACCCCGTCCCCGGCACCGACCACCTCGCCGCCGCCGTGCCCGGTGCCTTTCGACGCCTGGCTGCTCCCGCTGCGCGACCACGGCACCAAACCGCTGGCCGACGTGCTGAAGTACGCCATCGGCTACGCCGAGCACGGACACGCGCCCGTGGAGCGCTTCACGGAGACCGTCGAGACCGTGCGGGAGCTGTTCGAGACCGAGTGGACGTCCTCGGCCGAGGTCTACCTGCCGGACGGACACCCGCCGCGCCCCGGCGAGCTGTTCCGCAACCTCGCCCTCGCCGCCACCTGGAAGCGGCTGCTCGCAGAGGCCGCCGGTGCGGGGACCGAGGCGCAGATCGACGCGGCGCGGAGGTCTGGCGCACCGGGTTCTGTCGCCGAGGCCCTCGTACGATGGTCCGGGCGGCCCACCCCGGACACACCAGCGGCGAGCGCCACACCGGCACTCCCCACCGCCGCCGACCTCGCCGCCGGCTGGTCCGCGTCCCGCGAGGCTCCCGCGACGTACGACTGGAACGGCTGGACCGTGGCAAGGCGGCCCCCCTGGAGCCAGGGGCCCCGTCCTTGCTCCAGCAACCTCGCGCTGCTCCCGCCCGAGCTGCCCCGCTACGGCAATCTCCACCGACCACGTCCACCTGCTGGTCGAGGGCTGCAAGTCGCCATCGCCGACCGGGAGGCATGGTACGGGACGCGGACGGCAGCGGCCGGGGCGCCGCTCGACGACCTGCTGTCGCCGGAGTACAACGCGGCACGTCGGGCGCCTGTCGGCGACAAGGCCTCCTTCGAGCTGCGGCCCGGCAGCCCGGGCGGACGCGCCCCGCGCGCTCGGCGCCCACGCGCGCGGGGCGGCCGTGGAGGGCGGGCTTCGACGCCCTGGGGTCGGTGAGCCGAACGGTCGCCAAGAGCCCGACGTCACCGGTGCCGGGTGAACCTGGACGTCACCGCCGACGGGGGCACCCAGCGCGACACCTCGCCACCACCGACATCGTGGACCGGCTGGGGCAACATGGTCTCGGCTACGGCCCAGTGCGGCTAAGCCCAGTCCAACCCCGTCGTGCTCGAGCTGGGCTTCCTGCCTGGCACCCGGCTCCAGATGACCCGGGCTGGAGGAGGGGCCCGCCCAACTCGCTCACCCTGAAGGCCGCCGGCCGCGCACCACGCTCACGCCCTCCATCGCCCTGTGGCATGGGCAGCCCGTCAAGGCGTTCGGGACGTCGCTGGCGGCAATCAGCAGGACCAGTGGGTAGCCGCACTTCCTGCTGGCGGTCAAGGCCGCGCGCCCGGTGCGCGGCGGCTCGACTAGGTGATCGACGCGCGCCGAACTGGCACAACGACAGCTTCCCGGGTCGTTCTTCCCGCGCGCATGCTGGCCGAGCGTCACTGGGGTTCTCGCCGACGGTACAGGTTGCGCGCCGCGGCACGGTCGTGACGGTCGGCGAGGCCCGCTGGTCGAGGGGGGCCAGGCCGTGTCGCGCGGAACCCGACGGGTGCCGGCCGGCGGTATGAACCCGTTGCGCGGGATGTAGGCCATTGCCGTCACGTTGACTTCCCGAGCCTCCAGCTCGTGGACCCTGGGCGCTTCAGCTCACGTTCTGTGCCTCGTCTCATGGACACCGGCACTTCCATACCAGGCCGATTCCACCCGGAGTACACCACCCGGGTGGGATGTTGGGGTGGGGCGTGCTCCTCATGGAGGCATGATCGAGAACAACGAAACCATCGACGAGTTTCTCGCCCGGCACGCCGACGATGGAGGAGGCCGTCCGCAAGGCGGCCGCCCTGGAGATCATGCCGCGCTGGCGCCGCCTCGCGGCAGCACGAGGTCGACGAGAAGGCCGGCCCGCACGACCTGGTGACGGACGCCGACCGCAAGGCCGAGCTGTACCTCACCGACGTCCTGTCCGCCATGCTGCCCGGCTCGGCCGTGGTCGGCGAGGAGGCGGTGCACGCCAACCCCGCGTCGTACGAGGCGATACGCGGCGAGGCACCGGTGTGGATCATCGACCCCGTGGACGGGACACGGCAGTTCGGCACGGCGACCGGGCTTCTGCACACTGGGCCGCTCGCACCACGGCGTCGTGCGCGCGCCTCCTGGACCTACGCCCCCGCCGACGACCGGCTCGCCACGGCCGGTACGCGGCCGGGGCGCCTTCCTGACGGCGAGCGGCTGTACGCCGGCCCGCCCGAGCCCGGCCGCGACCTACGCGTCGCCACGTCCCACCCGGACTACACCACCGACGAGCAGAAGCACGCCCTGCTCGGCCTGCGCACCCCGGGCGTGGCGCCCGCGCCTGCGGCCGGCCGACCGGACTGGTACCTCGCCGTCGCCCGGGGCGAGTCCGACGCCACGGCCTTCTCCTGGGAGGCCGCCTGGGACCACCGCCGCGGGGCTCCTCCCTGGTGGAGGAGGCGGGCGGGACCCACCTGACCCTGCACGGGCGAGCCCTTCGGATCACGGGCGACAACGACCTGCCGTTCACCGCGGCCCGCGACGCGGCCACGGCCCGCCAGGTGGTGGCACTGCTGTCGGGCGAAGCCTGATCTCCAGGTCGGGGCGCTCCGGCCGGACGTCGAAGTGGATCCGGACGACCTCGAACTCGGTCACGGTCCCCGACGGGGCGGCCAGTCCTCGCCGCGCGGGGTAGCTGTCCGATGTCCACGAATGCCCGTCCGGGCCGGTCGATGTCCACCACCAGCCCCGTCAGGCCGGGACCCCACGGCAGGGGGCGGCGACCGTGCCCGTGACCAGCGATCCCTCGGGCAGCGGGCCCGTGCGGTGGCGCGTGCAACGCCGGTGCCGTCTCGCCGTCTCCCAGGCCCGCTCGTACTCGGCGCCGGTGACGTCCTCCCGCTTCGGGCGGCACCTCGACCGGGCCGTCCGTCAGCACGCCGTACACGGTCCTCGTGAACCGCAGGCCGTCCGGCCCGAACTGTTCGAGCGTCGAGCGTAGATCGTCGCGAGAGGCCGCCACCGAGGCGCCGCCGTCGGCGATCCCGCCCGTGCGGCAGTCCGTGCGGTACGGGGGATCCCCGGCGGGCGGGACCGGCAGTGACCGGTCGAAGGCCGCCTGCCGCAGCGCATGCCCGTCCTCGCCGATCTCGTACCAGAGCCAGAGCCCCTCCCGGGGCCGGGGAAGCGTGTGCGACGCGTGCCATCCGTCGGATCCTGACCCGCCGCCCCGTCCGACCCGCCTGCTCCCGGGCCTATCCTGATCCTCAGTGGCCATCGGCTGACGAAGGGGTCCGAAGGTGCCGTCGATGCTCGATGCGGTCGTAGTGGGTGCGGGGCCGAACGGACTGACCGCTGCCGTGGAGCTGGCCCGGCGCGGCTTCTCGGTCGCCGTGTTCGAGGCGCGGGGCACCGTGGGCGGCGGGGCCCGCACGGAGGAGCTGACCCTGCCGGGCTTCCGGCACGACCCGTGCTCCGCCGCACACCCGCTGGGCATCAACTCGCCGGCGTTCCGTGCCCTGCCCCTGGAGCGGTACGGGCTGGAGTGGCTGCACGCCGGGCTGCCGATGGCGCATCCGTTTCCGGACGGCTCGGCCGCCGTCCTGTCCCGGTCGGTCGGTGAGACGGCCGCCTCCTTCGGAGCGCGCGACGCGGGCGCGTACCGCAGGCTGGTCGAGCCCTTCCTCCCCAGGTGGGACACGCTCGCCCGCGACTTCATGTCCCTTCCGCTCACCGCGCTGCCGCGCGACCCGGTCACCCTCGCCCGGTTCGGCCTGGCCGGCCTGCCCCGTCGACGTGGCTGATGCGCCGCTTCCGCGACGACAAGGCCAAGACCCTCTTCGCCGGGCTCGTCGCGCACGTCATGGCCCCGCTCGGCGGCTTCGCCACCGGCGCCATAGGCCTGGTCTTCGCCCTCGCCGCGCACGCCCGCGGCTGGCCCGTGGCCGCGCGGTGGCTCGCAGGGCATCTCCGACGCCCTCGCCGCCTACCTCAGGATCTCGGCGGCACCGTCCACACCGACTACGAGGTGAAGCGCCTCGACGACCTGCCGCCCGCGCGCGCCTACGTCTTCGACACCTCGCCCACGGCCCTGGCCCGCATCGCCGGCCTCGGCAACCACTACGCCGACTACCGGGACGGCCCCGGCGTCTTCAAGATCGACTACGCGCTGGACGGCCCCGTCCCGTGGACCGCCCAGGAGCTCCGCACCGCCGGCACCGTGCAGATCGGCGCCGACAGCGCGGAGATCGGCGCGGCACTGCACGCGGCCGCCCGCCAGGGCCGGGCACCCGACGCACCGTTCCTCATCACCGTGCAGCCGAGCGTCGCCGACCCCACCCGGGCACCGGAGGGCAAGCACGTCTTCTGGGCGTACGGACACGTCCCCAACGGCTGGACCGGCGACCTCACCGACGCCATCGAGCGCCAACTGGAGCGCTTCGCCCCCGGCTTCCGCGACCGCGTCCTCGCCCGCGCCACCGCGGGCCCGCCCAAACTCGCCGCCCGCAACGCCAACTACGTCGGCGGCGACATCGCCTCCGGCGCGGTCTCCGGCCTCCAGCTCCTGCTCCGTCCCAAGCCGTCCCTCTTCCCGTACGCCACCCCGCACCCGGCCGTCTTCATCTGCTCGTCGGCAACCCCCGCCGGGCCCCGGAGTGCACGGCATGTCGGGACACAACGCGGCAAAGGCCGTCTGGCGCAGGCTGCGGCAGACGTGACCGGCGTGACCGGGTGGCAGGCGTGACGACGAAACCGCACCGACCGGGGGAACAGCCATGACCACCATCACGCTCGTCCAGGGCGACATCACCCGCGAGAGCGCCGACGCGATCGTCAACGCGGCCAACTCCTCCTGCTCGGCGGAGGCGGCGTGGACGGCGCCATCCACCGGGCGCGGCGGCCCCGAGATCCTCGCGGAGGCCGCAAGCTCCGCGCGGGGCATCTCGGCAAGGGCCTGGCCACCGGCCGGGCCGTCGCCACCACGGCCGGTGCCCTGGACGCGCGCTGGGTGATCCACACGGTGGGCCCGGTGCACAGTGAGATCGAGGACCGTTCCGAACTCCTCGCCTCCTGCTACCGCGAGTCCCTGCGCCTCGCCGACGAGCTGGGCGCCCGCACGGTCGCCTTCCCCGCCATCTCCACCGGCGTCTACCGCTGGCCTATGGACGACGCGGCCCGCATCGCCGTCGAGACGGTACGCAACACCCCCGACCGCCGTCGAAGGGTCCGGTTCGTCCTGTTCGACACTCGCGCCCACGCCGTGTTCGCCTCATGACTGGGCTGATTGTCCTCACCGCCCCGCCAGGAAGGCGGCTCCTGACGGGACATCAAGCGATCGCCATCGTTCCCCGATCGTGACCTCCCCGCGGCGCGGCCTGCGGTTGGCGGCGCTTGTTCTGCAGAACAGGCAGGATCGCCGTGATGCCCGTTTCAAGATCGTTAAGCTCCTTTTTCCGATGTTTGCAGCGGCTGGATCTCCAGGTGCACGGCAGGGTGGCGTAGAGGGTTGTACGGCTTCCCATAACGATCCAGAAACATCCCCTGTTCGTGGCGATTCAAGTCCACTTGAAAACTCTCGAACGCGTGTGTACTGAGGTCTGCATCAGACATCACGCGCACCTACGGGTCCCCGCAATTTCCCATGCGGCACCCGTGTGTTTTTGTGCGTGTAATCGAAAGGAAGGCGACATGCGCCACCCTGAAGAAGGCAGTGCTGTGTTTGGCGATGGCTGCGGCGGTCGGAGCCGGTATGGGCACCGCCCGCGTCCGCGGCGAGCGGGGATTACGAGAACTACTGTTCGGCTGCAATTACGAGTCGAGCAACAACTTCAAGTTCCGCATTTTCTCCACAACTCCAACCTGGCCGGGACTACCGGAACATCGGATACGCGGTGTACGACTTCGACTCGGTTCAGGACGGCACTGGTTACAGCCCGCTCAAGTATTGCGGATTCAGAAGTGCCGGAAGCGGCCAGCGGGTGAAGAACAACGCGGCGTCCGCCCCGCAACAGCCACTCCACCTACACCGGAGTCCTGTATTACAACAGTGGATACAAGGGCGCCGCCGACTACATCTGGGGCACGGTGAACCAGCTCGAAGCCACCTACAACGAAAACGCTTCGTTCAACTGGAAGAGCTGATCGGTCGAGAGTGCCTGCGTCCGGCGCGGGCACCCTCTCCCTGATTTCTCCTGCCTCAAGAAAGCCCTCCCATGCTGTCTCCTCTCCAGATCCCACTCCTCCGGTTCCGCGATGGCCGCCGGGGTCGCGGCCACGGTGATGTTCCTGCTCACCAGCTGTACCTCGCCGTCGAACGCCGAGACGCAGACGGAGTCGTTCGACCAGCAGAACCCGCAGAGCTGGGTTCTCCCCGTCCAGGCGTATCTGCCGACGGACCAGGAACAGAGCCGGCTGTCGCAGGCGAAGAAGCTCCTGATCGGCGACTGCATGAAGGGCTTCCGTTTCACCTGGGTACCCGCTCCCGACCTGCCCAGGGTCGGACCGAAGACGCTGACCGACTGGCGTTACGGCATCCATGACATGGCGCTGGCCAAGGAGCGGGGGTACAAGCCCGACGCCGAGGAGCAGGAGGCCTACGACGCCGCCGTGGAGAAGGAGCCGTCGACGGCACCACGGCGGGGACGGCTCGACGCGCGGGCGCTCGACGGCCGCATCCAGGAGGTCGACGGCAAGAAGGTGCCCGAAGGCGGCTGCGTGGGCGCGGCGAACAAGGAGATCGACAGCGACGCGGTCCAGGCCCGCACCGCTGTGGACCTCGGCAACGCGGCGTTCGTGAGGTCCCAGCGGAGCCGGAGGTGGTCAAGGCGTTCGCGGCCTGGTCGGCGTGTCTGAAGCGCAGCGGATACGACTACCGAAAGCCCTGGACGCCAGCGACGACTCCCGATTCAGCTCCCCGGAGGTGACTTCCGAGGAGATCGCCACCGCCACCACCGACATCACGTGCCGCCAGAAGACCAAGGTGGCGTGGACCTGGTTCCGGGTCGAGGCCGCGCTGCAGAAGCAAGCCATCGAGCAGCACGCCGAGGAACTGTCGGCGGGGCGCAGGAAGATCGACGCCGCGGTGCGCAACGCATCGCGGATCGTCAAGGGCGAGTAGGACTTCGCATAGCTGAGGCTGAAGAGATCGTCTCGAACGAGGACACCCCGGCGCGCCGGCCCCACGGCGGGCTGGCGCCGGCGCCGGGCCCTGGTGATCGTGGTCGTCGGCTCCGTGGTCCTGACGGGCGCGGGAGTGGCCGCCGCGTCCTTCATCAAGTCGCCGGCGCAGGCCGCCGCCGACACACGTCCCCCTCCCGCGAGCGTGCTGACCGCCGCCGTGCAGGAGAAGGTCCTCGCGGAAACGGTCGTCATCCGCGGCAAGGTCGCCGCTTCGCAACAGATCGACGTCTCGGGGGAGGGTGCGGGCGGCAAGGAGGCCGGCCGTTCGATCGTGACGAAGATGGCCGTGAAGGCCGGACGTTCCGTCGACATGGGGCAGTTGCTGCTGGAGGTCTCCGGCCGCCCGGTGTACGTGCTGCGGGGGCCGTCCCGGCCTCTCGGGACCTCCGGTTCGGCAGCACGGGGGAGGACGTCGCCCAGTTGCAGAAGGCACTCGCCGAACTGGGCTACGCCTCGGACGGCGACCCCGCCGGAACCTTCGGTGCGGGCACCGAACGGGCGGTCGAACGCTTTACGAGGCGCACGGGTACAGCCCCGTGATGGAAGCGACCGATCCGGCACCGACCCCGACGACACCGAAGGAGGGCGCCTGCAAGCGGGCCCCGCGACCGGAAGCGCCTCCTCGCCGAAAAGCACACGTGGAGCCCACCCCCGTCGATCCGGGAACACCCGTACCGCGTCCCGTGGTCCCGATGGCGGAGATCGCCTACGTCCGTGCCGAGCCCGCCGCCTTCGTGGAACAAGTCTCCGCCCAGGTGGGTGACGAGGCGACGGGAGATCTCGTCTCCATCGCGGCCGGTGACCTGATCGTCGACGGCTCGGTGGGCGCGGAGATGAAAGGGCTGCTGAAACCCGGCCAGAAGGTCTCCATCGCGTCCGAGACCACCGGATCCCGCGCCGACGGAACCGTCGAATCGGTCGCCAATAAGCCCGCGAAGCCGCAGAAGGACGCGGAGCGGTCCGGCGCCGACACCTACCCGGTGAAGGTCAAGCCCTCCGGCCGGCTGCCCGCCGCCCTGGCCGGCGAGGACGTCCGGCTCACCATCACCGCCGCCTCCTCCGGAGAGAAGGTCCTCGCGGTCCCCGCCTCGGCAGTCTCCGCCGGCGGGACGGGCAGACGACGGTCCTGGTGCGGCGCGGCGAGCAGGAGCGGCGCGTGGTGGTCGACACCGGGATGACGGCGGGACGGATACGTGCAGATCACTCCGGTGGACCGGCGGTCCTCCGCCGTGGACGACCGGGTCGTCGTCGGGGTGGACGAGCAGCGCACCACGGGGGAGTACTGACCATGCCGCACAACGCTCGCCCGGCCGTCATCCAGCTGGAAGGGCTAGGGCTCACCTACCCGGGCCCGCCGCCGGTCACCGCCCTCCATCCCTGTGATCTGCTCATCGAGCACGGTGAGTTCGTCTCCATCGTGGGCCCGTCGGGATCGGGGAAGTCCACCTGCTCAACGTCCTCGGCCTCCCTCGACAATCCCACCCGGGGTGCCTACCGGCTCGACGGCGTGGACACCTCCACGGTCGGCGACCACCAGCGGGCGGCCCTGCGGGACGGCACATCGGCTTCGTGTTCCAGTCGTTCCACCTGCTGCCCCACCGCACCGCCCAGGAGAACGTCGAGCTGGCCCTGGTCTGCCGGCGCACGCCCCGCCGCGAACGCCGGGGACAGGGCCGCCCGGGGTCCTCGCCCGCGTCGGGCTGGCCCACCGCGCCCACGCCCTCCCCACCCACCTGTCCGGCGGCGAGCGGCAGCGCGTCGCCGTCGCACGGGCCCTGGTCGGTGAACCTCGCTGCTGCTGTGCGACGAGCCGACGGGCAATCTCGACAGCGAGACCGCGACCTCCATCCTCGACCTGCTCGACCAGCTCCCACGGCGACGGCATGACCGTCCTGGTCATCACGCACGACAAGTGACGTCGCCCGACGCGGGCAACGCGTCATCACCATCCGCGACGGCGTGCTGTCCGAGGGCCGCACCCTCTTGGCGGGTGGGCCGTGCTGAGCCGCCGGCGCCGCGGAACCCAGTCCTCGCCGACGTCCCCGGGCCCCGCCCCGACCGCTCGCGGTTCGCGGTGCGGGACCTGCTCGCCGAGGCGGTGGCGGGCATCCTGCAGCGTCCCGCGCGTTCCGTCCCTGACCCCCCCCCTTTTTCCCTCGGCACGGTCTGGGGTCGGCGCAACATCGCCGTACTGGGTCTCACCGGTACCGCTGCCGCGCAGATCGACACCCGTTTCAACCGCCTCACCGCGACCGAGGTGACCGTGGAGGACACGGGCGGACGCGACGCCGACCGGGTCCCGCTGGCGTTCCCCGAGGACGCCGACCGCATGGATGGCACGGGTGAACGGGGTCGAGGCCGCCGGTGTGCACTGGAAGCGTCCGCCTTCCGCCGGGGGAGACCGTCCGGTCCTCTCCCGTGGGCGGCAGCGACGGGCCGTAGCGCAGACCCCCGTCGTCGCCGCGTCCTCCGGCGTACTTACCGTCCGCGCCGCGCCGCACTTCGTGCAGGGCCGCGGATGGGACGCCTTCGATGACACGCGCACGACCAGTCGGTGGCCGTGATCGGCTCCTCGACGGCCGCGCGCCTGGCCATCACCACGCTGCGGACCCAGCCCGCCGTTCGCCATCGGCGACCACGCGTTCACGGTGATCGGTGTCTTCGACGACGTTCGGCGCATGCCGGACCTGCTCCTGTCCGTCGTCGTCCCCAGGAGCACCGCCGAGCGGACCTGGGGACCGCCGCGGGACGAGCGCGCCAAGATGCTCGTCTCCACGGAACTCGGCGCGGCCTCCCAGGTCGCCGGCGAGGCTGCCCCCGCCCTGCGTCCCGACCACCCCAGTACCTGCGCGCGGTTCCGCCGCTCAACCCCAAAGCCCTCCGCGACGCCGTGGGCGGCGACCTGGGGCAGCTGTTCCTGCTGCTGTCGATCGTCTGTCTGGTCATCGGCGCGGTCGGCATCGCCAACACCACGCTGGTCGCCGTCATGGAACGCGTCGGCGAGATCGGGCTGAGGCGTGCCCTCGGCGCGCGGGCCCGCCACATCACCCGGCAGTTCCTGACCGAGTCCGCCGCGCTGGGACTGGTCGGCGGCGTGGCGGAACCTCACTGGGCACCGCGGTCGTCGTCGGGGTCTCCCTGCACAACGTGTGGACGCCTGTCCTCGCTCCCTGACCCCCGTCTCGGCGCCCGCCCTCGGCCTCGCCACCGGCCTGCTGGCCGGCCTCTACCTTCCGTCCTGGCGCGCGAGCCGCATCCAGCCCGTCGAGTCACTCCGTCGCTGACGACCGCCGAACTGGCCGAAGTGCCATGCACGATTTCCATACCGTGCGGATCTGGGATGGGTGACGAAGCGAAGATGATCAACTAGCAGTTCGACGCTCTCTCCGTATAACGGACTTGACCCCCCTCACGGTGCGACGGAAGATCACGACGTCGCTCCGCGCACCGTGACCCAAAAGCCCGCAGGAGCGACGAGGGGTTTCATCAGGCATGGCTCTGGTGGGGTGCCATTCCACGCGCTCGGACGCCGGCTCGAATTCGTACGCGCCGCGGGGTAGCGCTTCTCCCCCGCCTCATTTCCGGACGACAGGAGGAAGCCCATCAAGACGAGATGGTGCAGCGCGCCCAGATTCATCAACACGACCTACAACAACGGCGCCACGCTCGGCATATCCAAGCTGGACGAGAACGGCCGGATCGGCTGGCCCGTGATGTACGCGCTGACCCGTGCTCCAGTACGAGATGGGCATCACCGCCCTGTCCAACTCCTTCGGCCCGACCACCTCGGGAAGCTGGGCGAGCTGTACGGCGCTCGGCAGGGGACGACCGTCCCGTCGGCCAACTTCTGCCGCATCATCCAGTCCGCCCTGTACTGCAAGGGCTACGACGGCGGCGAGATCGACGGCCAGTACAACGACCGGGCCCGGGCCCACCGCGGTCGTGACTCAACCAGAACATGGGCGTCTCCGGCACCTACCCGGGCAGCTCCCTGTGGCCGAAGGTGGTCAAGGGCCTGTTCAACATGGACGCCTACGTCACCGTCAGCAACGGCTCGACGCCATCCGGTCCATCCAGCAGTGGCTGAACGGCAGGTACGTCCTGCGCAAGGACTTCTACATCATCCCCTGCGACCGGCCATCAATCCCGCGACGTCGCCAAGTCGATGCTGTTCGCGATCCAGTACGAGCTGGGCATGGCGGATCATGCGGCTACACCTGGCGTTCCTCGGACCAACCGTCCGGCCTGAAGAAGCCACACCGTGTCGCTGGGCACCACCGGGGGTCTGAGCGCAGCTCTTCACCGCTGGCCATGATCCTCAACAAGCGCAGCTTCGCCTTCGCGGCAACTTCACCCGCCACGGTGCAGTCCGGCGTGCCAGACCTTCCAGTCCTTCAGCAAGCTCCCGGTCACCGGCAAGGGCGACTTCCAGACCTGGGCCTCGCTGCTCGTCTCCCTACGGCGACCAGTCCCGCAAGGGCACGGCCTGCGACGGCGTCACCATGATCACGCCGGCCCGGGCGCAGGCGTTGAAGGACGCCGGTTACCAGCCCATCGGCCGCTACTCTTCAACCCCTCCACCACGAGCCTAGCCGGAGAAGCAGATCCAGCCGGGCGAGCTGGCCACCATCAAGGCGGCCGGTCTGCGCTGCTTCCCCGATCTTCCAGACGTGGAGCCGGTCCGCGGACTACTCCAGCTACAACCAGGGCACGGCCGACGCGTTCCGGGCGATCGAGTGGCCCAGTTCCACGGCTTCAAGTCGGGCACCGTCATCTACTCCGCCGTGGACTACGACGCGATCGGAGGTCACCGACTACGTCCTCCCGCACTTCCGCGGGGTACTGCGCGCCATCAGCGAGAACTCAGGCTACCGCGTGGGCGTCTACGGCCCGCGCAACGTGTAGCCAGCGCGTCGCGGACGCCGGGTACGCCGTGACCAGTTTCGTCTCCGACATGTCCAGCGGCTTCTCCGGGAACCTCGGTTACCCACTGCCCACTCAACTGGGCCTTCGACCAGATCTCCACCATCACCGTCGGTTCGGGGACCGGGTCCATCGAGATCGACAACAACATCACCTCGGGCCGTGACACCGGCCAGGGCGACTTCGACCCGGGCATCTCGCTGGACGGCCTGGACACGGACCTGGACAAGGACGCGTACGGGGACGCCCCTGCTCCAGGACGTCCGCACGTACCTGGACTCCATCGGCGTTCCGGAGACCGGCGGCGAGGGCTGGGAGGCCGACGACGACTGGGTCACGCTCGGCGGCATCTCCAACACCAAGGCGGTCGAGCTGGTACTCAGCGCGGACTGGCTGTTCACCTCGCTGGCACGGCAGCTCAAGCTCCGCAAGGCTCTGATCCAGGCGCCGGTCCTGTGGGAGCTGCGCAAACTCAACCGATCTGACGTCGCCGCCGACGAGGCGGTCAAGGCAGGGCTGGACGACGACTGCAGCACCGGCTGGGGACAGATCTTCGCCTGGGTGACCATCGAGGCCCGCAACTACTGCATGCAGCAGGGCATCATCAACGGCACGCCTTCACCAACGACGACATCGCGTCGGTGTGGAAGCAACTCAACGAGGACCCGACGTACAACATCCGCTCGGTGGCGTACCTGACCATCTACAACGCCCACCAGCTCGGTGCCCCTCGCCCGAGCCTGTCCACCACCCCGGCCCAGACGCAGGCACTACTGGCCCGGTACAACGGCACCGGTGACGACGCCGCGAAGTACGGGCGTGAGCTGATCGGCCTGTACAACGTGCTGGAGAACTACAACATCCTGTCCCGCGCCCAGTAGACCGAGTGAGACCGAGTGAAGACGAGCACCGCACACCCGTGGCTCAGGCTGAGCATCCCCCTGGCCGTCAACGTCCTGCTGGGGATCCCGGCCGTCGTTCCCGCCTTCCTGCTCTGGTATTTCGCGTCCAACTGGCCCCTGGCCGCCCTGGGCTGGACCGACCGCGAACCCACCGAGAACGACGGGGTCCTGCCCTGGGTGCTGGTCGCGGCACCGATCCTCACGCTGTTCGGTCTCCTGTGGTGGCTGGCCAACCGTCCGCTGCGACGCAGGACGGCGCTGACACCACGCGGCTACTGGCTGCTGGAGCGCCGCGCCACCGCATGCGCCCACGCTCACCCTCGTCATCATCAGCTGGGGAAGGAATTGAAAGACGTGTCCCACAACAAGAACGGCATTCCGAGACGGTTCGTCGTCAAGAGCGCGGGCGTGCTCACCGCCGCGGCCGCCGTCGGGGCTGTCGTCCCGTCCGTGGCCGCGGCCGCTCCGGTGACCGCTCCCCGGAGCGCGCCCGGTACCCGCCGCAAGGCCCCCACCTCGGCCAACGGGTGGACGCTGGAGAAGGAGGCCAATCACGTCTCCACGGTCTGGACCCGCCCCGTCTCCGGCACGGGACTGGAAGTCGACGTCCGCATCGGCGACGCGCAGGCGATCCTGTTCCACGTCGTCCGGCGCTTCCACTACGAGGTCGAGCAGCTGCACCGCGTCGACCTCGCCGGCTGGCAGCCGATCGACGGACTGAAGAAGGACCTGCCGGAGTCGAACCTCGCCTCCGGCACCGCGGTGCGGGTCCGTCCGGCGCGAGCGCGCCGGTGGGCTCTTCCCGCTGCAGCTGGTGACCGTGCGCGACATCCTCGCCGACTGCGGGGGCGTGGTGCGCTGGGGCGGCGACGACAGCCCGGTGGACGAGTCGCTGTTCTACATCGACCCCGGCCGGACGACGTGCGGGTGCGCGAGCTCGCCGACCGGCTCCGCACGGCGGAGGCCACCCCCGGCCAGGGCGCCGGCGTGCACGTGGACGCCTTCGGCACGTCCCGTCGCGACCGCGCGAAGAAGCTGGTGAAGGAGCAGCGGGCGAGCTGAGGCCCGCGGTGGACGCAGTCGGGGGCGGACCGCTCGGTCCGTCCCCCCGACTGTCGGTGCCCGCCTCCTCCGGCCGCCGGTCCGTCTCGGCTTGACGCTTCAATTGCCATTGATGTGCAATAGCATTTCTTTTGCAGCAAGCGTGGGGGGAACATGAGAACCCGTCGGATACGAGCGGCCGCCGCATCGGCCGCCCTGGCCGCAGGCGTGAGCGCCTGCTCGGCACCCGGAGGCGGCGACGACGCCAAGTGCCGCCGAGTCCGTCGTGATCGGTGTGGCCTCCGAGCCGGACACGCTGAGCCCGCTGCTCGGCTACGGCAAGGACGGGAACTCCAAGATCTTCGACGGGCTGCTCGCCCGCGACACCGACCTGAAGCTGAAGCCCGCGCTCGCGACCGCGCTGCCGAAGGTCGCCGACGGCGGCAAGACGTATACGTACACCCTGCGCGACGGCGTGAAGTTCAGCGACGGCGAACCGCTGACGGCCCAGGACGTGGTCTACACGTACCGCACCGTACTCGACGCGAAGACCAACAACACCGCCCGCAGCGAACTGGACGCCGTCCAGGACGTCCGCGCGCAGGGGCGACGACACCGTCGTCTTCCCCTCAAGTACCCGTACGCGGCCTTCGCGGCCCGCACGGTGCTGCCCATCGTCCCCGAGCACATCGCGGGCGGGCAGGACCCCAATACCGGCGCCTTCAACACCGAGCCCGTCGGCACCGGCCCGTACGTGCTCGCCGGCTGGAGCAAGGGCGAGAAGCTCACCTTCAAGGCCAACCCGCACTACTGGGGCGGCGAGCCCGCGTGAAGTCGTTCACCATGGCGATCATCGCCGACGACAACGTCCGCGCCGCACCCGGCTGCGCTCCGGTGACCTCGACGGCGCCGTCCTGCCGCCCAACCTCGCCGCGACCTTCAAGAAGGACGACGGCAGGCGCACGTACCAGTGCCAGGTCCTACGACTTCCGGGCCGTCACCCTGCCCTACCACGGGCAAGGTCACCGGCGACCGCGCCGTCCGGCAGGCGCTGGACGCCGCCGTGGACCGCCAGGCCATGGTCGACAAGATCCTCGACGGCGCGGGCCGGCCGGCGGCCGGGCCGCTGCCCGCCGACGACTCCCTGGTACGCGCGCGGCATCGAGCGCCCCGCACGACCTCGACAAGGCCAAGCGCATCCTGGACGAGGCGGGCTGGAAGGCCGGCTCCGGCGGCGTCCGCGCCAAGCGACGGTCAGCGCGCCTCGTTCACCCTGTACTACCCCTCCGGCGGCAAGGACCGCCAGGACCACGCGCTTGCCTACGCCTCCGACGCCAAGAAGGCCGGCATCGAGGTGAAGGTGGAGGGCGCCACCTGGGAGGTCATCGAGCCGCGGATGAAGCACGACGCCGTCCTGGCGGGCTTCGGCAGCGTCGGCGACCCGGACTTCGGCCTCTACACCCTGCTGCACTCCTCCCTCGCCAACGACGGCTTCAACAACATGGCCGGCTACGACAACAAGGCGGTCGACGAGGCACTCGACGCCGGCCGCCGCAGCCAGGACCCAGCTGCGCGAGGCCTCCTACGACGAGATCCAGCGGGCCTGGTCGAGGACCCCGGCTACACCTTCCTCACCCACATCGACCACCTCTACGTCCTCGCCGACCGCTGGGACGGGCTGACCACGCAGCTGGAGCCGCACGAGCACGGCTTCGCCAGCGGGCCCTGGTGGAACATCGAGGACTGGCAGCCGAAGAAATGACCCGATCTCCCGGGCGGCTGCCCTGGGGGAGCGATGGCACGCCTGGTGGGACGGCGGGCGCTGTTCGCCGTCCCCGTCGTCCTCGTCGTCACCTTCGGCGTGTTCGCCATCGCCGCCGCCTCCCCGTTCGACCCCCGTCAAGGCCTACGCCGGCACCGCCGCGCTCGGCGCCGACCAGGAGACCCTGGACCGGCTGCGGGACAACCTCGGCGTGGACCAGTCCTTCGTCGTCCGCTGGTGGAACTGGCTGGCCTCGGCGCTCACCGGCGACCTCGGCCAATCCGGGGTGATGCGCCAGCCGGTGGCGCAGGTCATCGGGAACGCCTCGTGTGGTCCGCGCTGCTGTGCGCCGTCGCCTTCGCCGTGGCCGTCCCTGGTCGGCACGCTCCTCGGTGTGCTGGCCGCCCGCCGTCCCGGATCGATGTCGACCGGGCCGTCACCTCGCTCGCCTACACCCTGGAGGCGGCGCCGGTCTTCTGGATCGCGCTGCTCGCCGTGTGGCTGTTCGCCCTCCAGTGGGACGTCCTGCCGGCCGGCGGCCTGACGGACACCGCCAGCGAACAGGTCACCCTCGGACAGGTCGCGAGCCACATCGTGCTGCCCGCCGGCGTGCTCGCCGTCTCCCAGCTGCCCTGGTTCACCCTCTACGTGCGCCAGGGCGTCGGCGACGCCCTCGCCGAGGACCCGGTGCGCGGCGCACGGGCCCGCGGCATCGGGGAGGGCACCGTCCTGTTCGGGCACGCCCTGCGCTCGGGGCTGCTGCCGGTGCTCACGCTGATCGGCTCCCGCGTTCCCGAACTCATCACCGGCGCCCTGCTGGTGGAGAGCGTCTTCCAGCTGGCCGGGCATCGCCGCGGCCACCGTCGAGGCGGCCACCGCCGTCGACTTCCCGCTGCTGGCCGCCCTGACCACCCTCGCCACCGCCGCCGTACTCGCCGGCAACCTGCTCGCCGACCTGCTCTACGGACTGTTCGACCCGAGGGTGAAACTCAGTGAAATGTGAGTCCCATGGCTGAGATCACAGCCGAGAAGGCGGAACGGCCTCACCGTGTGGCGGTCCCACGGCACGGACCGCCGCTCCACCCGCACCCTGCGCCTGCGCACCTCCCGGGCGCTGCTGACCGTGACCGTCCTCGCCGTGCTGCTCGTGCCGCCGCTGGTCCAGCTCGACCAGCAGGCCGTCGACCTGGCCGCCAAGCTGCGACCGCCCAGCTGGGAACACCCCTCGGTACCGACGACGTCGGCCGCGACCTGCTGCTGCGCTGCGTGTACGGCCTGCGCGTCTCCCTGCTCGTCGGGGTGGCGGCGGCGCTCACGGCCACCGTGGTCGGCACCGCCGTGGGCGCCACCGCCGGAGCGCTGGGCGGCTGGGTCGACCGGGCCGTCATGCGGGTCGTCGACACCATCGCCTCCGTCCCCCACCTGTTGCTGGGCATCTTCATCGTCGCGATGTTCCGGCCGGGCGTCTGGCCGGTGGTGATCTCCGTGGCGCTCACCCACTGGCTGTCCACCGCGCGCATCGTCCGCGCCGAGGTGCTGTCGCTGCGCTCGCGCCCCTACATCGACGCGGCCGTCTCCGGCGGCGCGTCCCGGTGGCAGGTGGCCGTGCGGCATCTGCTGCCGGGCGTGCTGCCCCAGGCCGCGCTGGCCGCCGTACTGATGGTGCCGCACGCCATGTGGCACGAGTCGGCGCTGTCCTTCCTCGGGCTCGGGCTGCCCACCCACACCGCGAGTCTCGGCAACCCTGATCCAGGAGGCGCGGGGGATCGCTGCTCGCCGGGCAGTGGTGGCCGACCCTCTTCCCCGGCCTGTTCCTCATCGTCCCCACCCTCGCCGTCGCCGGTCTCGCGGGTGCCTGGCGAGGCGGATCAACCCCCGCCGCCGATCGGAGCTGATGCTGTGACCGAGCGAGCCCCCGTGCTGTCGGTACGCGGTCTGTCGGTGCGCTTCCTGATGCCGGGCGGGCGCCGTGTCGCCGCCGTCACCGACGCCCACTTCGACGTGGCGGCCGGCGAGTGCCTGGCCCTGATCGGCGAGAGCGGCTGCGGCAAGTCGGTCCTCGCCTCCGCCCTGCTCGGACTGCTGCCCGGCAACGCGCGGACCGCGGGCAGCGCGCTGCTCGGCGAGCTGGACCTGCTCGCCGCCGACGAGCGGACCTTCGCCCGCACCGTGCGCGGCAGGCTGATGGCCTCGTCCCGCAGAGTCCGGCCGCTCACCTCACCCCGGTCCGCACCGTCCGCTCCCAGTTGGAGGAGACGGTCGCGGCACACACCGCGGTCCGGGCGGCCGTGGGGCCCTGCGCGAGGCCGCGGGAAGCCGCCGCCGAGCGCGCCGCGTTCCCGGTGGACCACCTCGACCACCACCCGCACGAGCTCTCCGGCGGTCTCGCCCAGCGCGCCGCCACCGCCCTCGCCCTGGTCGGTGACGCCCCACTGCTGCTCGCCGACGAACCGACCACCGGACTCGACCGGGACCTGGTGGACCGCACCGTCGACGAGCTGAGGCGACATGTCGACAACAGGACCGGTGACGAGAGCCGGGCCCTGCTGATGATCACCCACGACCTGGCCGCCGCCGAGCGCGTCGCCGACCGGATCGCCGTGATGTACGCCGGCCGCATCGTCGAACTCGCCGACGCCCGTGAGTTCTTCGGCACCCCCGGCCCCCCGCCACCCCTACAGCCGGGGCCTGCTCGACGCCCCGCCCGACCGCGCCTTCACCCCCATCCCCGGCCTGCCGCCCGAACTCGGCGCCCTCCCCGGCGGCTGCGCGCTCCGCCGCCCGCTGCGAGCGGGCGACCGACGCCTGCGCCACGCTGCCGCCGCTGACCGGCACGGTCGCCTGCCACCACCCCGCACGCAGCGCTCACGGAGGCCGCCGACCGTGCTTGAACTGAGCGACATCACCGCCGGATACGCCGGGAACGCGCCCGTCATCCGGGACATATCCCTGTCGATCACGCCGGGCGAGGCCGTCGGGCTGCTCGGCCCGAGCGGCTGCGGCAAGTCCACCCTCGCGCGCGTCGCGGCCCTGCTGCACCACCCCGACGCAGGCACCCTGGTGGTCGACGGCACGCCCGTACGGCGCTGGCGCCACCGCGCCCCGCGCGAGCAGCGCCGCCGCCTTCGGCGTCGTCTTCCAGCAGGCCCGGCTCTCCGCCGGACCCCCCGGCTGGCACTCACCGACCTGATCGCCGAACCGCTGCGCGCCACCGGCCTGCGCGAGGGCATCGCCGACCGGGTCGCCGAACTGGCCGCCACCGTCGGGCTGACCACCGACCTGCTGAGCAGGCGCCCGCACGAGGTCAGTGACGGCCAGTTGCAGCGCGCCTGCCTGGCCCGCGCCCTCGTGCTGCGCCCGCGCTGGCTGGTGTGCGACGAGATGACGGCGATGCTCGACGCCTCGACCACCGCCGCCCTGGTCCGCGTGGTGGAGGAGTACCGAGCCGCCACCGGCGCGGGGTTGCTGGCCGTCGGCCACGACCGCGTCCTGCTCGACCGCTGGTGCGACCGCACCGTCGAATGGGCCACGCTGACGCGCCCCTGACCGCGCTCCCGACCACGCCCTCGCCGACCTGCGCCGCGACTTCGAGCGGCCCGAGACGCGGCTGCTGGGCAGCGAGTTCGTCACCACGTCGATCACCTCGGGCGGCGACGGTTCGGCCACCCACGACCCCGGCCAGGTGTACTGGGACGAGAACCCGCACACCAAGTACTACAGCAGCCGCCGAGGCTACGTCCGCCGCTCGGCGTCCAGGGACCGGTACACCGCCGACTACCGCGTGGTCGACTACGTCACCCGGCCCGGCGTCCCGGTCCGCACCGACAGTCGTTCGTCATCGAGGCGGGCGTGCCGGGAGTCCAGGACGCCTGAGACCTCCATCAGGAACCAACAAAGTCCGACGGGGTAATTGATTCGGTTGTGTTCGGGTTCTAGGGTGTGCCTGACTCAGTAGTCGCCACGTCACCGGCAGTTGCGATCCACCCCCACCTCAACTGCTCTCACAGCACCGTGCGTTGAGCCGCCCCCGAAGCCCACGGAAGGCCACGGTCATGCCGCACTCGCCCGTGTCACCCGCCGGATCCCCGGCCCGCCCGTCCCGCCCGGTCGTCAGCCGCCGCCGTCTCCTGGAGGGGGAGCGCCGCCGTCCTCGGCGCCCTCGCCCTGTCCGCCTCGCCCGTCGCGGCGCACGCGGCAGGCCGGCGGGCGGCGGCCGACGAGCCCCCGGAGTGGAACGACTTCGGTGTCTTCCGGCTCGGCACCGAGCCCCCGCACACCACGCTCATGCCGTACGCCGACGTGAGCGGCCCTCGCCGGCGACCGCACCCGCTCGCCCTACCGGCAGAGCCTCGACGGCACCTGGAAGTTCGCCTACGCCGACCGCCCCGAGGACCGGGACGCCGACTTCCACCGCACCGACACCGACGACGGCGACTGGGGGACCATCCCGGTGCCGTCCGTGTGGCAGCTGCACGGCCACGACTACCCGATCTACCTGAACATCACCTACCCCTACTGGGGCCCCAACGGCCGCGGCGAGGACCCGCAGCCACCCACCGCGCCGACCCGCTACAACCCGGTCGGCCAGTACCGGCGCACCTTCACCGTCCCGCGCGACTGGACGGGCCGCCGCACCTTCCTGCACTTCGAGGGCGTCAAGTCCGCGCACTACGTGTGGATCAACGGCGAACTGGTCGGCTACGACGAGGACTCCTTCACCCCGTCCGAGTACGACATCACCGACCACCTGAAGCCCGGCACCAACCAGATCGCCGTGGAGGTGTACCGCTACCCGACGGGGACTGGCTGGAGGACCAGGACATGATCCGGCTGAGCGGCATCTTCCGCTCGGTCTACCTGTACTCCACGCCGGCCGTGCACCTGCGCGACTTCAAGCTGGACACCCCGCTGAACGACACGTACACGGACGCCGAGCTGGCCGTCACCGCGAGCGTGCGGGCGTACGGCGACGGCGGTGACGCGGGCAAGTACACCGTCGAGACCCAGCTGTACGACGCGCGCGGCCACGCGGTCTGGTCCCGCCCGCTGAACCAGTCCGCCGACCTCGGCACGGTCGGCGCCGGCCAGGACGTCACCGTACGGGCCACGAAGGCCGTACCGAGGCCCAGGCTGTGGTCGGCCGAGCACCCGGACCTCTACACGGCCGTACTGCGCCTGCGGGACCCGGCGGGCAAGGTGGTCGAGACCCTGTCCCACCGGGTCGGCTTCCGGGAGTTCGCGCTCAAGGACGGGCTGATGCGCATCAACGGCAGGCCCGTCTCCTTCCGGGGCACCAACCGCCATGAGATGCACCCGGACCGGGGCACGGCCCTCACCCGCGACGACCTGGTCGAGGACATCGAGATCATCAAGCGGATGAACATGAACAGCGTCCGCACCTCGCACTACCCGAACAACCCGCTGTGGTACGAACTCGCCGACGAGTACGGCCTCTACCTCGTCGACGAGACCAACCTGGAGACCCACGGCATCCGCGAGGAAGTATCCCGGCGACCACCCCGACTGGACCGAGGCCTGCGTGGTCCGCGCCCAGAACATGGTGCACCGCGACAAGAACCACGCCTCGGTCGTCATCTGGTCGCTCGGCAACGAGGCGGGCGGCGGCAGCACCTTCACCGCCATGCACGACTGGATCCGCTCCTACGACCCCCACCCGCGTCATCCAGTACGAGGGCGACGACCGGCCGGGCATCAGCGACATCCGCTCCGAGATGTACGACACCCCGCAGCGCGTCGAGCAGCGGGCGAAGGACACCTCGGACACCCGGCCGTACGTGATGATCGAGTACTCCCACGCGATGGGGGAACTCCAACGGCAACTTCAAGAAGTACTGGGACATCATCCGCTCGTACGACGTGCTCCAGGGCGGCTGGATCTGGGACTTCGTCGACCAGTCGCTGACCTGGCCGGTGCCGCGTCGCACGCTGCTGACCGAGGAGGGGCCCGCCGGGCTGCGCGGTGAGATCCTCGCCGCCTCCGGCACCTTCGAGCGCGGCAAGGGCCTGTCCGGCGGCACGGTCTTCGCCCGCGACGAGGGCCTGGACCCCACCGGCTCGCTGACCCTGGAGGCCTGGGTCACCCCGGACGTGACCGGCTACCACCAGCCGATCCTCGCCAAGGGCGACACCCAGTACGCGCTGAAGCAGAACAACCGCACGCTGGAGTTCTTCATCCACTCCGGCGGTCAGTGGATCACCGCCACCTGGACGGTGCCGGAGGACTGGACCGGCCGCGAGCACCACATCGCGGGCGTCTTCGACGCGGAGGCCGGCACCCTCACCCTGTACGTCGACGGCGAGCGCCGGGCGGTCCGCACCACCGACCGGCGGCCCACCAACAACACGGCCTCCCTGGCCCTGGCCACCGACGCCGACAACCAGACCCGCGAGTTCAGCGGCACGATCCGCCGCGCTCGCGTCTACGCCTCGCGCCCTCGGCGCCGCCGAACTGGCCGGGGGCGACCGCGCCCCGGCGACGACGGAGTGCGCTTCTGGTTCGACGCGGAGACCGTCGGGGTCGACAGGGAGCGGCCGAAGGAGAAGACCTTCTTCGCGTACGGCGGCGACTGGGGCGACAACCCCAACGACGGCTGCTTCGTCGCCGACGGCATCGTCCTCGCCGACCGCGGCCACACCGGCAAGGCCGCCGAGGTCAAGCGGGTCTACCAGGCGGTCGGCGTCGAGCAGCGGTCCGGCGGCGGGGGCGCGGTCACGCTCGTCAACGAGTACCTGTTCACCAACCTCCGCGAGTTCGACGGCCGCTGGGAACTGGTCGCCGACGGCGAAACGGTGCGGCGCGGACGGCTCGACCGCCGCCAGCTGGACGTGGAGCCGATGTCCAGGAAGGACATCACCGTGCCCGTGCGGCTGCCGAGCGATCCGGCACCGGGCACGGAGTACTTCCTCCAGCTGTCCTTCACCACCAAGGAGGCCACCCCCTGGGCGAAGGCGGGTTTCGAGGTCGCCCGGGCGCAGCTCGCCCTCGACGCGGACGTCCGCGCGGTGGCCCCCGTGCCGCTGGGGCGGGTGCCGTCCCTGCGCCACCGGGACGGCGACGACGAGGTCACGGTCGACGGCCGGGGCTTCTCGGTCACCGTCGACAAGCGCGCCGGCACCATCACCTCGTACGAGGCGAAGGGCAGGCGGCTGATCACCTCCGGGCCGGTGCCCAACTTCTGGCGCGCGCCCACCGACAACGACCACGGCAACGGCCAGCACACCCGCAACCAGACCTGGCGCGACGCGGGCGCCCGGCGGAAGGTCACGGACGTCGCCGTGCGGGACCTGGGCGACCGGGCCGTCGAGATCAAGGTCAGCGGCACCCTGCCCACCACCGTGGAGTCGGCGTACACCACCACGTACACCGTGTTCGGCAACGGCGAGGTCAAGGTCGACAACACCCTGCACCCGGGGGCCGCGAACCTGCCGTACATCCCCGAGGTCGGCACGATGCTGTTCCTGCCGCGCGGCCTGGACCGCCTGCACTACTACGGTCGCGGCCCCGAGGAGAACCACTGGGACCGCAACACCGGCACCGACGTCGGCCTGTACTCCGGGACCGTCGCCGAGCAGTGGACGCCGTACATCCGCCCGCAGGAGAACGGCAACAAGACCGACGTCCGGTGGATCGCCCTCACCGACGGCGACGGGATGGGCCTGCTCGCCTCGGGGGAGCCCCTGCTGGAGGCCAACGCCTCCCACTTCACGCCGGAGGACCTGTCGGCCGGGGGTGCGGCACGACTACCAGCTCACGCCGCGGGACGCCGTCGTCCTCCGGCTGAGCCACCGCCAGATGGGCGTCGGCGGCGACAACAGCTGGGGCGCGCACACGCACGACGAGTTCAAGCTCTTCGCCGACCGGGACTACCTCCTACAGCTACCGGCTGCGCCCGCTGACGGACGTGAAGGAGGCGATGGCGGCCTTCGCGCAGGCCCACGGCGACCGGGTGACCGAGGGATGAACGGGGAGTCCGGGGCAACCCGGGCTCCCATGGGTGACGTACTGGTCGGAGCATGTTCCTGGACGGACCGCCAACTCCTCGGGAGCGGCTGGTATCCGCGCGGGCGACGGGACGCCGAGGGGCGGCTGCGGCACTACGCCTCGCGGCTGCCCGTCGTCGAAGTGGACGCCGGGTACTACGCGTTGCCGAGCCGGCGCAACAGCGAGCTGTGGGTGGAGCGTACGCCGGAGGGCTTCCGGTTCGACGTCAAGGCGTTCTCCCTGCTGACCGGCCATCCCACGCGCGCGGCGGCCCTGCCCGCGGACCTGCGCGGAGCCGACCCGGGCCCGCTGAGGCGCGGGCGGGCGAGTGAGGGCCTGCTGGACGAGGTGTGGGGGCGCTTCGCCGAGGCGGTCGAACCGCTGCGCAAGGCCGGGCGGCTCGGCACCGTGCTGTTCCAGTTCCCCGCCGTGGCTCGCGCCGGGGGCCCCGGCCGAGGCGACGCTCGAGCGTGCGCCCTGCGCACGGAGGGCTGGCCGCTCGCCGTGGAGTTCCGCCATCCGGGGTGGTGGGGAGCCGCGACGGGCGGACGCCACCCACGCGCTGCTGTCCGGCCTGGGCGCGTCGGCCGTCGGCACCGACATGGCCCAGGGCATGCCCGCGTCGCTGCCGCCCATCGTCCCGGTGACCCGTCCCGGCCTCGCCGTCGTACTGGTTCCACCGGCCGCAGCGCGGCCTGGGGGAGGGGCAGCAGGAGGACCGCTTCCGGTACGACTACGACGTCGCCGAACTCGCCGCCTGGGTGCCCCGGTTGCGGCGCGCCGCCCGGCGGACGGACGAGCTGCATCGTGCTGTTCAACAACTGCTGCGCGGACGCCGCCGTACGCGCCGCCGAGAGACCATGCGCGGGCTGCTCACTCCGCCGCGTCGCTGATCCCCCAGCCGCAGGTGCTCCACGTGGTACACGGCCTGGTCGAGCAGTCCGGCCACATGGTCGTCGTGCAGCGCGTACACCACCGACCGGCCGCGCCGCTCGCCCACCACCAGGCCCAGATTGCGCAGCAGCCGCAGCTGGTGCGAGCAGGCCGACTGCTCCATGCCGACCTCCGCCGCCAACTCGGTCGCGGGCAGCGGGCCTTCGCGCAGCCGGGCCAGGATCAGCAGCCGGGGAGGGAGTGGACAGGGCCTGGAGCGTGGTGGCGACCTTGGCGACGTTGTCCGCGTCCAGACGCAGGCGTGCGGCGGCGTCCTGCGCGGTGGTGGCGGCTCCGTGACCCACACGGTTCATCCTACTCACCACATGAACGCATGAATGAGTCTTCATCTGTTCCTGTATGGTGTGCCGCGTGTCCACCACGCCTGCCCCCACCCCGGTCCCCGCGCCCGTCCACCGGGCGCCCCGCAGCCGAACCCGCGTCCTCGCCCTGCCCGAGGCCCGCTGGGCGCTGGCGTCCCCTCGTCGCGTTCCCTGCTGGCGCTCCCCTCGACCTCGGCGGCGCCCCCGCCTGGTCGTACGCGGCCCGCTCTACGCGGTCGCCTGTGCCGCCGGCGGCTGGGGGCCCGCGCGGGAGGGCCTGCGGGCGCTGCGCGAGAGGACCCTGGACGTCGACCTGCTGATGATCGTCGCGGCACTCCGGCGCCGCGTCCATCGGGCAGGTCCTCGACGGCGCCCTGCTGATCGTCATCTTCGCCACCTCCGGCGCCCTGGAGGCCCTGGCCACCGCCCGCACCGCCGACCTCCGTGCGCGGCCTGCTCGACCTCGCGCCCACCACCGCGACCCGCGTGCGAGGGGACCGCGAGGAGACCGTCCCGACCGCCGACCTCGCCGTCGGCGACCTGCTCCTGGTCCGGCCGGGGAGCGGATCGGCGCCGACGGCTCGGTCGTCGACGGCGCCGGCGAGGTCGACCAGGCCACCATCACCGGCGAGTCCTCCCCCGTCCTCAAGCGCCCCGGCGACGACGTCTTCGCCGGCACCCTCAACGGCACCGGCGCCCTGCGCGTCCGCGTCGAACGCGACCCCGCCGACTCGGTCATCGCCCGCATCGTCACCCTCGTCGAGGAGGCGTCCCGCACCAAGGCGCCGACGCAGCTGTTCCATCGAGAAGATCGAAAGGCGCTACGCGGTCGGCGTGGGTGGCCGCCACCCTCGCGGTCCTTCGGTAACCCGCTCGCCTTCGGCGCCGACCTCCGGACGCCCTGCTGCGCGCCATGACCTTTCATGATCGTCGCCTCGCCCTGCGCGGTCGTCCTCCCGACGATGCCGCCCCTGCTAATCCGCCAGGCCAACGCCGGCCGGCACGGCGTCCTGGTGGAGTCGGCGGTCGCGATGGAACGCGCCTCGGCGAGATCGACGCCGTCGCCCTCGACGAGACCGGCACCCTCACCGAGGGCGGCCCCCGGGTGACCGCCGTACGCCCGCTGCCCGGCTCCGGCCTCGACGAGGACGCCCTCTCGCGCTCGCCGCCGCCGCCGAGCGCACCCAAGCGAACGCTGGCCCGCGCGATCGTCATCGCCGCCCGCGCACGCGGTTTGCGCACCGCGCCCGCCGAGGAACTTCACACCGCGACTCCCGGGCTCGGCGTCACCGGCGTCGTCGACGGCCACGAGGTGCATCGTCGGCCGCGCTCAGCAGCCCGAGGGCGCCGAGACCACCGTCCGGGTCACCCGCGACGGCACCCCGTCGGCACCCTTGCTCACCGACCGCCTTCCGCGCCGACGCCGCCCCGGCCGCCGCCGCGCGCTCAGCGCCCTCACCGGCACCGCCGCCACCCCTGCTCACCGGCGACACGCCCCGCCGCGGCCCGCGTGGCCACCGCGACCGGCATCACCGACGTCCGCAAGCGGACCTGCCGCCGGAGGGCAAGGTCGAGGCCGTACGGGGACTGGAGCGGGCCGGCCGCAAGGTGCTCTTCGTCGGTGACGGCGTCAACGACGCCCCCCGCGCTCGCCGCCGCCCACGCCGGTGTCGCCATGGGCCGCGCCCGGCCTCCGACCTGGCCCTGGAGACGGCCGACGCGATCGTGGTGCGCGACGAGCTGGCGGCCGTACCGCGCCGTCGTACGGCTTGTCCCGGCGCGCGCGCCGACTGGTGCTGCAGAACCTGGTCATCGCCGGTACGTTCATCACGGTCCTCGTCCTGTGGGACCTGATCGGACGACCTCCCGCTGCCGCTCGGCGTCGCCGGACACGAGGGCTCGACCGTACTGGTCGGTCTCAACGGCCTGCGGCTGCTGCGCGAGTCGGCATGGCGATCCGGGTGACCAGGGCGGTCGGGCGGACGAAGGGATCCGGCGGAGCCCAGGAAGCGCGACGTCCATGTCGGATTTCCGCCAGCCCCGAGCCGGCAGGTGGACCATCCTGGACGCATGCAGACGGAATGCACACCGACACCGAGCGCTGCGCGCGCGCCGTCCGGTCGAAGGACGCGCTTCGACGGCTGGTTCTTCACGGCCGTCCCGGACGACCCGCATCTACTGCCGGCCCAGCTGCCCGGTGGTGCCGCCTGGCTCGAGAACATGACCTCCTCCGGGCGGCGGCCTGCCAGCAGGCCGGGTTCCGGGCGTGCAAACGCTGCCGCCCGGACACCAGCCCCGGCTCACCGGAGTGGAACCAGCGCGCCGATCTCACGGCCCGCGCCATGCGGCTGATCGCCGACGGGTCGTGGACCGCGAGGGCGTGCCCGGCTCTCCGCCGCCCGGCTCGGCTACAGCACCCGGCAGGTGCGAACGCCAGGCTCCTCGCCGAGCCTGGGCGCCGGTCCGCTCGCGCTCGCCCGCGCCCATCTCGCCCAGACCGCCCGGCTGCTCATCGAGACGACCCCGCTGCCGATGGCGGAGGTCGCCTTCGCGGCCGGCTTCTCCTCCATCCGCGCCTTCAACGACACGGTCCGCGAGGTCTACGCGCTCTCCCCGAGCGAGCTGCGCACCCGCGCCCCGAAGCACCCCCTCGCCGCCACCACTCCCGGCGCCCTCTCCCTCCGCCTCCCGTTCCGCACCCCGCTCAATCCCGACAACCTCTTCGGCCACCTCGCCGCCACCGCCGTACCCCGGCGTGAGGAGTGGCGGACGGCGCGTACCGGCGCACCCTGCGCCTCCCGTACGGTCACGGCGTCGTGGCTCTCACTCCCAACTCCGACCACATCGCCTGCCGCCTCACCCTCAGCGACCTGCGCGACCTGACCGTCGCCATCAGCCGCTGCCGGCGCCTGCTCGACCTGGACGCCGACCCGGCGGCCATCGACGACCAGCTGCGCGCCGACGCGACCGCCTCGCGCCGCTGGTCGACAAGGCACTCCGGCCGACGCGTCCCGCGCACGGTCGACGAGGCGGAGCTCGCCGTACGGGCCGTGCTCGGCCAGCAGGTCTCCACCGCCGCCGCCCGCCACCCACGCCGCCCGCCTGGTCACGGCACACGGCGACACGGTCGACGACCCCGAGGGCTGGCCTCACCCACCTGTTCCCGATCGGCGGCGGCCCTGGCGGCGGTGGACCCCGAAACCCTGGCGATGCCCCGCTCCCGCCGCACGACCTTCTCGCCTCACCTCCCTCGTCTCCCACCTGGCCGACGGCTCAGCTCAACCTCGGCGTCGAGTGCGACTGGGCCGAGACCCGCGCCCGGCTCCTCGCCCTCCCCGGCTTCGGCCCTGGGGCCGCCGACGTCATCGCGATGCGGCCCTCGGCGACCCCGACGCCTTCCTCCCCCACCGACCTCGGGCATCCGCCGGGCCGCCGGGGAGCTGGGTCTGCCCTCGACACCGGCGGCGCTCACCGCCCGCGCGGCGGCCTGGCGGCCCTGGCGGGCGTACGCCGTCCAGTACCTGTGGGCCACCGACAGCCACCCGATCAACTTCCTGCCCGTGAGGAAACGCCGTGGTAACCCTGAAACAGCACACCGTCGTCGACAGCCCGTACGGCCTTCTCACGCTCGTCGCCGAGGACGGCGTCACAATGCAGCCTCTACATGACCGACCAGCGCCACCGCCCGGCCGAAGAGACCTTCTCGGAGCGGCGCAGACGCGACGGTCCGTTCGCCGAGACGGAGGAGCAACCGACGGCGTACTTCGCCGGCGAACTGAAGGACTTCACCCTCGACCTGCGCCTGAACGGCACCCCCGTTCCAACGCACGGTCTGGGACCAACTGCGCCAGAGATCCCGTACGGCGAGACCCGCACCTACGGGGAACTCGCCGACTCCCTCGGCAACCCGGCCGCCTCCCGCGCCGTCGGCCTCGCCAACGGCCGCAACCCGATCGGCATCATCGTCCCCTGCCACCGCGTCATCGGCGCGCGAGCGGCGGCCTCACCGGCTACGGCGGCGGCCTGGAACGCAAGCAGCGCCCCTGCTGGACTTCGAACGGGGCTCGGCGCCTCTTCTAGTCGCCGCGAACACCGCGAGTCCCGGGGAGAGAGGGATCTCCCGCAGGCCGGCCGCCGTCCACGAACAGCCGGCCGCCTGGCGCCAGCGCGGCGGCGACGCGTTCCAGCGCGCGCCGTCCCGCCTCCGGGTGGCGGCCGTCGAGGGCGCCGACGCGAACCGCGAAGACCAGGTCGAAGGGCCCCTCACCGGGCTCCCGGACGGAAGTCCTCCGCCGCGACGCACCGCACGCTCATACGGCCCGAGGCGATCTCCCGGGCCGAGCCAGCCTCCGCCAACGCGATCGCCCGCGCCGAACGGTCGACGGCGAGAACGTGCCCGGACACCAGCCGTGCCGCCACCGCCCGCGGGCGGCACCCGGCCCGCAGCCGATCTCCAGGACCCGCGCCCCAGGCGTCAGGGGCAGCGCGTCCACGATCTCGGCGAGACGGGGCGAAAGCTCCCCTGCCACGGACCCGGTCACCTCACTCACTCGGGGTGCCGAGGTGTGCCGACCCGGAGGCGGTTGCCGTCCGGGTCGCGCAGCTCGACCTCGCGCGCCCAGGGCGCCTCCTCACTTCCGCACGCCGAACTCGGCGGCGACCGCGTCGACGTAGGCAACCCGCTAGATACACCAGGGTGTCCGGCCGGGCGTCCCCGGTGTGCTCCGACAGGAACAGCCGCACCCGTCCGCGCGCGACCTCCACGAACGCCGGCAGGCCGGCTCGAAGCGGTGCTCCCACCGCGCGGCGAAGCCCAGCCGCGCGTACCACCGCACGGCCGCGGCGGCGTCGGCCACGCGCAGGATCGGAATGACCTCCTCGTCCACCCGCTCAGTCACCTTCTCCGTCCCTCCCGACGCCCCAGCCCGCGCAGCGTCTCGGGCAGGGCGGTCCCGATCGGCTCCCGGACGACCTCGTCGGCGAGCTCGTCGTACGGGGTCGGTTCGGCGTTGACGACGACCAGACGGGCGCCGTGGTCGGCGGCCACGCCGGCCAGTCCGGCCGCCCGGGCTGCACCTGGAGGCTGCTGCCGACGGCGACGAACACCTGGCACGCCTTGCTGATGGCGGCCGCCTCGCCGAGCACCACCGGGTCAGGCCGCTCGCCGAACATCACGGTCGCCGGCTTCAGGATGCCGCCGCACTCCAGACACGGCGGGTCGTCCTCGCCGGCCTCGACCCGGGCGGAGCGCGTCCTCCATCGGCATCCGGGCGTGACAGCCGGTGCACGCAACTCCGCGCGGTGCCGTGCAGCTCGAGGACCTTGCGGGCGGAGAACCCGGCGAGCTGGTGCAGACCGTCCACGTTCTGCGTGATCACCCGGACCGGCACCCCGGACCGCTCCAGCTCCGCCACCGCCCGGTGCGCCGCGTTCGGCCGGGCCCGCAGCGCCCCGGTCTCGCGCCGCATCCGCCAGGAGCGGCGCCGGATCTCCGGATCGCCCATGTAGTACTCGTACGTGACGAGTTTCTCGGCCTCCGGATCGCGCCGCCACAGCCCGTTCGGCCCGCGGTAGTCGGGGATGCCTGAGTCCGTCGAGATGCCGGCGCCGCTCAGAATGGCGACGAGGGGCTTGCTGGTCATGCGGTCGAGGTAGGACGCCGGGGTGGCCCGGCGAACGGTTATCGGTCGACCCGGAGGCCGTTCTCCAGCTCGGCCGCCTGGACCCGTCCGCCAGCACGTCCAGTGCCGCCAGTACCCGGCCGCGCAGCGTGCCGAGCAGGTGATCGCCCAGTTCCTCGCGCGGCACCAGCCGCCAGGACAGCAGCTCCTCCTCCTGCAACCGGATCGCCTTGAGGTCGTCCTCGGTCAGGATCCCACCGTCGTACAGGTACGCCAACGATCGGCGGACGGCCCGGCCCGCTCACCCAGTCCACCGCGAGCAGCCGGCCGAGCCGCACGTCCAGCCCGATCTCCTCGACGGTCTCCCGCCACGCGCCCTGCCGCGGGTCTCCCCGTCCTCCGACTCCGATGGTCCCGCCGGGCAGGCGCCCACCCTTCACGGTAGTTGGGCTGACGAGCAGCACCCGCCCCTCGGCGTCGCGGAAAGGCGGCGGCGCCGGCGAGGGACGCGGGGGAGCCCGGCGATGTAGGTGGCGTAGTCCTGAGTGGTCATCCCGAAAGCGTAACGAGCCCTCGACCCACTCCCCGGCCGTTCCAGGGTGCGGGCAGGGCATGACGGCGCGGCCGTCCTCCGGTTAAGGTCGCAGCGGCGCGACTGCCTTGACGTGCGCAAGGCTCGAAGAGCAAGGGGAGAGCAAGGTGGCTGACGCTGCAGTGGACGGGACCCGCCGGGTGCTCGTCGCCGCGGACAAGTTCAGGGGGTCGCTGACGGCCGTCGAGGTGGCCGAGCGGGTGACGGCCGGACTGCGCCGCATCGTGCCGGACCTCGCCGTCGAGGCGCTGCCCGTGGCCGACGGCGGCGACGGCACCGTGGCCGCGTGCGGTCGCGGCCGGGTTCGAGCGCCGGGAGGTAGCGGGTCGCCGGCCCCCTCGGCGACCAGGTGACGGCCGCGGTTCTGCGCTGCGCGGCGACACCGCGGTGGTGGAGATGGCCGAGGCCAGTGGCCTGCAGCTGCTGCCGGCCGACGGCCTCGCGCCGCTGACCGCGTCCACGCACGGCTCGGGTGAGCTGCGCGGGCCGCGCGTGGACGCGGGGGCGCGGACGATCGTGTTCGGAGTCGGTGGCAGCGCGACCACCGACGGCGGCGCCGGGATGCTGGCGGCGCTGGGCGCGCGGTTCGTGCGCGGTGATGGGGAGCCCGTCGCGCCGGGCGGAGGCGGCCTCGCCGACCTGGCCTCGGCCGACCTGTCCGAACTGGACCCGCGGCTCGCCGCCGTCGAGCTGGTGCTCGCGAGCGACGTCGACAATCCGCTGACCGGCCCGAAGGGCGCCCCGGCGGTCTACGGACCGCAGAAGGGGCCTCTCCGGAGGACGTGGCTGCCCTGGACGCGGCCCTCGCGCACTTCGTGAAGGTGCTGGAGGAGACGGCGACCGTGGGCGCGCGGGCGGCCGAGTACGCCGCCTCCGCCGGAGCGCGGGCGCGGCGGGCGGCATCGGGTTCGGCGCAATGCTCCTCGGGGCGCGGTTCCGGCCCGGCATCGAGGTGATGCTGGACGTGCTCGGCTTCGCGCCGGCGCTGGAGCGGGCGGACCTGGTGATCACGGGGAGGGCTCGCTGGACGAGCAAACCCTGCACGGGAAGGCCCTGGCCCGGTGCGCGCCGCGCGGCGGCGCGGGCGGCGGGCAAGGAGGTCGTCGCGGTGTGCGGGCGGCTGGCGCCTGCCGGCGGAGGCGCTGGGGCGGGCCGGGATCCGGCGGGCGTATCCGCTGACGGATGTGGAGCCGGACGTGGCGAAGTGCATCGCCGAGGCGGGGCCGATCCTGGAACGGGTCGCGGAGCGCATCGCGCGGGACTTCCTGGCGTAGGGGTTTCGCCCCCGCCGCCCCCTACCTCCTGTACGCGGGGGCTGCCGCCCCCGGACCCCCGCTTCGGCCCTGAACGGGCCTCGTCCTCGAACGCCGGACGGGCTGAGCGACCTGGTGTGGCCGCCTTTGTCCCGACCGAGGTCGGGCGGTGGTGGGCATAGGCCGGGGGCTGGGGGCGGATCCCCAGCAAGGCTCCGCACCAGCGCCGGGCGCGTACAAATAGAAGGGCCCCGGACCCAACCCGGGTCCGGGGCCCCACTCAGCGGAGCGGCTACGGCAACTGCGCCGCCCGCGCCTCCCGCCGGTTGTCCCCTGAAGTTGTTCACCCTGCGGGCCGTGGCGAACAGCGGAATCACCGCGCCCATCACCAGCTGCAGCGCACACCCCGTCTGCAACAGCAGCTGTCCGCTCGGCGCGTCGAAGGCCCAGCCGGCCAGCAGGCCCATCGACAGGACGATCCACGAAAGCATCGCCACCGCGAGGCGTCCCCGCGCTTCGGGTACTCGACCCGGCTCACCATCAGCCATGCCGTGCCGAGGATGGCCAGCAGCGTCGCCACGAAGGGCAGCTCCAGCAGCACGATCGACACCACCGTCAGCGCCCCGAACGGCGACGGCATGCCCTGGAAGGTGCCGTCCTTGACGGTGACGCAGGAGAACCGGGCAAGCCGCAGCACCACCGCCAGCAGCACCACGATCGCCCCCACCGCCGCCACCGCTGGTAGGCGTCGTCCGCGACCATGCCGTAGACGAGGACGAAGTACGCCGGCGCCAGCCCGAAGCTGATCAGGTCGGAGAGGTTGTCCAGCTCCGCGCCCATCGGCGAGCTGCGCAGCTTGCGCGCGACCAGGCCGTCGCACAGATCGAAGATCGCCGCGCACAGCATCAGGATGACCGCGTGGCCGCGCTGTGCCGGGCCATGCCCGACTCGTCGCTGCCCATGAGGTGCGGGATCAGGATGCCGGTGGTGGTGAAGTACACCGCCATGAAGCCGCACGTGGCGTTGCCGAGCGTGAGCGTGTCCGCTATCGACAGGCGGAGCGAGAGGGGCATCTCCTCCTCGTCGTCCACCTCGTCGGCCTCGGGCACCCACCCGGCCTGGGTCTGTGGATCAATCACGGTCAATGCGAGTCACCCCAGCCACCGTCTTCTGACCCACCCTCGACATCCACCTCGACGCCCTCCGGCAGGTAGAGGTCGACGCGCGAGCCGAAGCGGATCAGCCCGACCCTCTCGCCCTGCTCGACCTTCGTGCCCTGCGGCACGTAGGGCACGATGTGGCGGGCCACCGCGCCGGCGATCTGGATCATCTCGATGTCGCCGAGCTCGGTGTCGAAGTGCCACACCACCCGCTCGTTGTTCTCGCTCTCCTTGTTGAAGGCGGGAACGAAGCCACCGGGGATGTGCTGACGGACGTCACCGTGCCCGACAGGGGCGCACGGTTGACGTGGACGTTGAGCGGGCTCATGAAGATCGCGACGCGGGTGCGGCCGTCCTTCCACGGCATGATGCTCTGCACCACACCGTCGGCGGGCGAGATGACCCGGCCCTGGGTGATCTCGCGCTCGGGGTCGCGGAAGAACCACAGCATCCCCGCCGCGAGCGCGGTGGCGGGGGACGGCGACGGCCTTGGCGGCGCCGGAGCGGCGGGCACGGAGGAGGCTGACGGCTGCGGTGGCGACGGTCGGCAGAAGCCACGGCGATGCTCCGCGCGCGAGGCGTACGCCGGCCAGGCTGTCGCGAGATGCAGAGGTTTGGCTGTGGGGCATGGATGACCTTCGTAGCGGATGATGCCGCACACTGACGGGGGACGGCGGCTTTCCGGCGATCGTAGCGGCTCCCCGCCGCAACTGGGTAAGCCAGGAAGCCGAGTCGGCGGCCGAACACTGCCCACGGGGTGTGACCTTCTTCTCCAAGAAAACACCCCGTATCCGGACATCTAACCCTGGAATCGATACTCTTCGAGCAGTCGGCGGCCGATGATCATTTTCTGGATCTCGGCGGTGCCTTCACCGATCAGGAGCATCGGGGCCTCTCGGTAGAGGCGCTCGATCTCGTACTCCTTGGAGAAGCCGTAACCGCCGTGGATCCGGAAGGCGTCCTCCACGACCTCTTTGCAGTACTCGGAGGCGAGGTACTTGGCCATCCCCGCTTCCAGGTCGTTTCGTTCGCCCGAGTCCTTTTGCGTGCAGCGTTCACCATCATCGCATGCGCCGCCTCCACCTTGGTAGCCATCTCCGCGAGCTTGAACTGAATGGCCTGGTGCTGGGCGATCTGCTTGCCGAAAGTGTGACGCTGCTGGGCGTACTGGACACCCAGCTCGAAGGCACGCTGGGCGACACCGCAGCCACGGGCCGCGACGTTGACGCGGCCGACCTCGACGCCGTCCATCATTTGGTAAAAACCTCGGCCGGTGACGCCGCCGAGCACCCGATCGGCCGGAATGCGCAGGCCGTCCATGATGAGCTCGGTGGTGTCGACGCCCTTGTAGCCCATCTTGTCGATCTTGCCGGGGATGGTGAGGCCGGGGCGGACCTCGCCGAAACCGGGCTCCTTCTCCACCAGGAAGGTCGTCATCGACTTGTGCGGCGCCGTGCCGTCCGGGTGACCCTCGTCACTCTTCACCAGAACGGCCACCAGCGAGGACGTACCGCCGTTCGTCAGCCACATCTTCTGGCCGTTCAGGACGTACTCGTCGCCGTCCTTCACCGCCTTCGACGTGATCGCCGAGACGTCCGAGCCCAGCGCCGGCTCCGACATCGAGAAGGCGCCCCGGATGTCCCCCGCGGCCATGCGGGGCAGGAAGTGGTCCCTCTGCTCCTGCGTGCCGTGCTGCTTGAGCATGTACGCCACGATGAAGTGCGTGTTGATGATGCCGGACACCGACATCCAGCCGCGGGCGATCTCCTCCACGCAGAGCGCGTAGGTGAGGAGCGACTCGCCCAGGCCCCCGTACTCCTCCGGGATCATCAGGCCGAACAGGCCCAGTTCCTTCAGCCCGTCGACGATGTCCTGCGGGTACTCGTCCCGGTGCTCCAGCTCCGTCGCGACCGGGATGATCTCCTTGTCCACGAAGTCCCGGACGGTGGAGAGGATCTCCCGCTGGATGTCCGTGAGGCCGTGGGTCTGGGCGAGGCGGCTCATCTACTTCCCCTGTTCCTTCAGCTCGGGGCGGCCCGGCTGCTCGCCGCCGCGCTCCTTGATGTACGTCTCGGTGGGCACCATCACCTTGCGGCGGAAGACGCAGACCAGCGTGCCGTCCTGCTTGTAGCCCTTGGTCTCCACGTGGACGATGCCGCGGTCGCTCTTCGACTTGGACGGCCACTTGTCGAGCACGGTCGTCTGGCCGTAGATCGTGTCGCCGTGGAAGGTCGGCGCCACGTGCTTGAGCGACTCGATCTCCAGGTTGGCGATCGCCTTGCCGGAGACGTCCGGGACGGACATGCCGAGCAGGAGCGAGTAGATGTAGTTGCCCACCACCACGTTCTTGCCGAAGTCCGTCGTCTTCTCGGCGTAGTTGGTGTCCATGTGGAGCGGGTGGTGGTTCATGGTGAGGAGGCAGAACAGGTGGTCGTCGTACTCCGTGACCGTCTTGCCCGGCCAGTGCTTGTACGTCGCCCCGACCTCGAACTCCTCGTAGGTGCGTCCGAACTGCATGGCCGTCACGCCTCCGGGATCTCGAACTTGCTGGTGCGCCGCATACCGGCGGCGCGTCCCTTGCCCGCGACGACCAGGGCCATCTTGCGGCTGGCCTCGTCGATCATCTCGTCGCCGAGCATCGCGGAGCCCTTCTTGCCGCCCGCCTCGGACGTGCAGTACTCGTACGCGTCCAGGATCAGCTCGGCGTGGTCGTAGTCCTCCTGGGACGGCGAGAAGATCTCGTTCGACGCCTCGACCTGCCCCGGGTGCAGCACCCACTTGCCGTCGAAGCCGAGCGCGGCGGCGCGCTGCGCGACCTCCCGGTAGCCGTCGACGTTGCGGATCTGGAGGTAGGGGCCGTCGATCGCCTGGAGGTTGTTGGCACGGGCGGCCATCAGGATCTTCATCAGGATGTAGTGGTAGGCGTCCGCCGGGTAACCGGGCGGCTGCTCGCCCACGACCAGCGACTTCATGTTGATGGACGCCATGAAGTCGGCCGGGCCGAAGATGATGGTCTCGACGCGCGGGGAGGCCTGTGCGATCTCGTTGACGTTGTTCAGGCCCTGCGCGTTCTCGATCTGCGCCTCGATGCCGATGCGGCCGACCTCGAAGCCCATCGTCTTCTGATCTGGGTGAGGAGGAGGTCGAGGGCCACCACCTGCTGGGCGTCCTGGACCTTCGGCAGCATGATGCAGTCCAGGTTCGGGCCGGCGCCCTCGACGACGGTCACGACGTCGCGGTACGTCCACTCGGTCGTCCAGTCGTTGACGCGCACCACACGGGTCTTGCCGGTCCAGTCGCCCTCGTTGAGGAACTTGACGATGGTGTGCCGCGCCTCCGGCTTGGCGAGCGGCGCGCACGCGTCCTCCAGGTCGAGGAAGACCTGGTCGGCCGGGAGGCCCTGGGCCTTCTCCAGGAAGCGCGGGTTCGAGCCGGGCACCGCCAGGCAGGAACGCCGGGGGGGCGCAGGCGGTTGACCTGGGGAGCGGGGCTGGTCATGCGGGGACCTCCAGGGGGTCGAGCTTGTTCGCTTTGCGGATCTCGTCGACGATGCGGCCGATGATCCCGGTGATGTCGAAGTCCTTCGGTGTGAAGACCGCGGCCACTCCGGCGGCCCGCAGCGCTTCGGCGTCTCCGTTCGGGATGATGCCACCGGCGATCACCGGAATATCTGTGGCACCGGCCACATGTAGCCGTTCCAGTACGTCCGGCACCAGCTGGGCGTGCGAGCCGGAGAGGATGGACAGGCCCACCGCGTGCACGTCCTCGGCCAGGGCGGCGTCCACGATCTGCTCCGGGGTGAGCCGGATGCCCTGGTAGACCACCTCGAAGCCGGCGTCGCGGGCGCGCACCGCGATCTGCTCGGCGCCGTTGGAGTGGCCGTCCAGACCGGGCTTGCCGACCAGGAAGCGCAGCTTGCCGACGCCGAGGTCCTTGGCGGTCAGGTCCACCTTGCGGCGCACCTGGGACAGTGCCGAGCCCTCCTCGGCGGGGGATCGCGACGGGGGCCGACGAGACACCGGTCGGCGCCCGGAACTCACCGAACACCTCGCGCAGCGCCCCGGCCCACTCCCCGGTCGTGACGCCGGCGCGGGCGCACTCCAGGGTGGCCTCCATGAGGTTGTCGGTGCCCTTGGCGGCCTCCTTCAGCCTCTCCAGCGCCTTGCAGGGGCGCGGGTGGTTGAAGGGCGGCTGGTAGCGGGTGTCGCGCCAGTTCTGGAGCGAGGCGATGACGCGGGCCTCCACCGCCGGGTCGACCGTCTGGATCGCGGTGTCCAGGTCGGCGGTCAGCGGGTTCGGCTCGGTGCCCTCGAAGGCGTTGACGCCGACGATCTTCTCCTGGCCCGACTCGATCCGGGCCCGGCGCTCGGCGTGCGAGGCGACCAGCTGCGACTTGAGGTAGCCGGACTCGACGGCCGCCATCGCGCCGCCCATCTCCTGGATGCGCTCGATCTCGGCGAGCGACGCCTCGACCAGCTCGTCGACCTTCGCCTCGACCACCTTCGAACCCTCGAAGAGGTCGCCGTACTCCAGCAGGTCGCTCTCGTACGCCAGCACCTGCTGGATGCGCAGCGACCACTGCTGGTCCCAGGGCCGGGGCAGGCCCAGCGCCTCGTTCCAGGCCGGCAGCTGCACGGCACGCGCGCTGCGTCCTTGGAGAGGGTGACGGCCAGCATCTCCAGCACGATCCGCTGGACGTTGTTCTCCGGCTGGGCCTCGGTCAGTCCCAGGGAGTTGACCTGGACGCCGTAGCGGAAGCGGCGGTGCTTGGGGTCCTCGATGCCGTACCGCTCGCGGGTGACGCGGTCCCAGATGCGGCCGAAGGCGCGCATCTTGCACATCTCCTCGACGAAACGGACGCCCGCGTTCACGAAGAAGGAGATGCGGCCGACCACGTCGCCCATCCGCTCCTGCGGCACCTGGCCGGAGTCGCGCACCGCGTCCAGCACGGCGATCGCGGTGGACATCGCGTACGCGATCTCCTGCACCGGCGTGGCGCCCGCCTCCTGCAGGTGGTAGCTGCAGATGTTGATCGGGTTCCACTTCGGGAGGTGGGAGACCGTGTACGCGATCATGTCCGTCGTCAGGCGGAGGGACGGCCCCGGCGGGAAGACGTGCGTCCCCCGGGACAGGTACTCCTTGACGATGTCGTTCTGGGTCGTGCCCTGGAGCCTGGTGACGTCCGCGCCCTGCTCCTCGGCGACGACCTGGTAGAAGCGCCAGCAGCCACATGGCCGTGGCGTTGATGGTCATCGAGGTGTTCATCTGTTCCAGGGGGATGTCCTGGAACAGCCGGCGCATGTCACCGACGTGCGCGACCGGCACCCCGACGCGGCCCACCTCGCCGCGGGCGAGGATGTGGTCGGAGTCGTAGCCGGTCTGGGTCGGCAGGTCGAACGCGACCGACAGACCCGTCTGGCCCTTGGCGAGGTTGCGCCGGTACAGCTCGTTGGACGCCTCGGCCGTGGAGTGACCGGCGTAGGTGCGCATGAGCCACGGCCGGTCCTTCTGACGCTCAGTCATGTGTGGCCTCCGCCGTCCTCAGATGTTCCGGAAGCGGTTGATGGCGTCGACGTGCTCGGCGCGCTTCTCCTCGTCGCGCACGCCCAGGCCCTCCTCGGGCGCCAGGCACAGCACGCCGACCTTGCCCTGATGGGCGTTGCGGTGGACGTCGTGGGCGGCCTGGCCGGTGTCCTCCAGGGAGTACACCTTGGAGAGGGTCGGGTGGATCTTGCCCTTGGCGATGAGGCGGTTGGCCTCCCAGGCCTCGCGGTAGTTGGCGAAGTGGGAGCCGATGATGCGCTTCAGGGACATCCACAGGTAGCGGTTGTCGTACTCGTGCATGTAGCCCGAGGTCGAGGCGCAGGTGGTGATGGTGCCGCCCTTGCGGGTGACGTAGACGCTCGCGCCGAAGGTCTCGCGGCCGGGGTGCTCGAAGACGATGTCGATGTCCTCGCCGCCGGTGAGCTCGCGGATGCGCTTGCCGAAGCGCTTCCACTCCTTCGGGTCCTGGGTGTGCTCGTCCTTCCAGAACCTGTAGTCCTCGGCGTTGGGGTCGATGATCGCGTCGGCGCCCATCGAGCGGCAGATGTCCGCCTTCTGCTCGCTGGAGACGACACAGATCGGGTTGGCGCCGCCGGCCAGGGCGAACTGCGTGGCGTACGAGCCGAGGCCGCCGCTCGCGCCCCAGATGAGCACGTTGTCACCCTGCTTCATGCCGGCGCCGTTGCGGGAGACCAGCTGGCGGTACGCGGTGGAGTTGACCAGGCCCGGGGCGGTGGCCTCCTCCCAGCTGAGGTGGCCCGGCTTGGGCATCAGCTGGTTGGACTTGACGAGGGCGATCTCCGCCAGGCCGCCGAAGTTGGTCTCGAAGCCCCAGATGCGCTGCTCGGGGTCGAGCATCGTGTCGTTGTGGCCGTCGGACGACTCCAGCTCGACGGAGAGGCAGTGCGCGACGACCTCGTCGCCGGTCTGCCAGGCGTTGACGCCCGGGCCGGTGCGCAGCACGACGCCGGCCAGGTCGGAACCGATGACGTGGTACGGCAGGTCGTGGCGCTTGGTGAGCTCGCTGACCCTGCCGTAGCGCTCCAGGAAGCCGAAGGTCGACAGGGGCTCGAAGATCGAGGTCCACACCGAGTTGTAGTTGACCGAGGAGGCCATGACGGCGACCAGGGCCTCGCCGGGACCCAGCTCGGGCAGCGGCACCTCGTCCAGGTGGAGCGACTTGCGCGGGTCCTTGTCGCGGGTTTCGAGGCCCGCGAACATCTCGGTCTCGTCCTTGTGCACGGTGATCGCGCGGTACGACTCGGGGAGCGGCAGGGCGGCGATGTCGGCCGGCGTGGAGTCGGTCGCCTGGATCGCGGCCAGGATGTCCTTCATGGTCACGGTGTTGCCTCCGGCGTCGAGCGCCCGTGAGGGAGGGGCGCTTGAGGGTTGCGTCGGTGCTGCTGAGGGTCGGTGAGGGGTGCCGTCGGTTCGGCGGTGGTGCTGTTCGGCGGCGCTTTGTGGCGCGGAGGATGCCTGTGACGCAGGCGCCGGGCACGCAGGCGATCGCTTGCGGGGACAGCCCGGACACCTTCAACGTATGACACCGCGTGTCACCCCGCAAGGCACTGAGTGCCAGAACCTGCTCTCAGATGAAATCTTTACCCGACAGATGAGCGATGATCGATCGAACGAGGGGCGCGAGGACCGCTAAAGGGGCATTGACATGCGAAAACGGCCACCCGGAGGGTGGCCGTCGTCACATGCGGGACAGGGTCGGTCAGCGCTCCTTGAGCGCCTGCTCGATGGTGCGCATGACCTCGTGCAGCGGCGCGTCGGTACGCGCGACCGTCACCAGCACCTCACCCTGCACGGAGGCCGAGGATGCGCCGGCCCGCGCGGAGGACGCCGTGTCGCGCCCGGCGCCGATGCCCGTGCCGAAGGTCTTCCGTACGATCGCGAAGGCGTGGTCGAGCTGGGTCTCCACGTCCCCCTGCCCGCCCGCCCGCAGCCAGCGCCGCAGCACGTGGTTGTGTGCGGTGACCACGGCGGACGCGGCGACCTCCGCCAGCAGCGGGTCGTCGTTGGCGTCGTCGTCGTGCGCGTGCTCGTCGAAGTGGCCGAGCAGGTAGCGGGTGAAGAGGCGCTCGTAGCGGGCCACCGACGCGATCTCCGCCTCACGCAGGGTGGGCACCTCGCGCGTCAGCTTGTAGCGGGCGACCGAGATCTCCGGCCGGGCCGCGTACATCTTCATGACTTCCTTGATGCCCCGGCACACGGTGTCGAGCGGATGCTCGTGCGCGGGCGCCGCGTTGAGCACCGCCTCGGCGCGCACCAGGGTGTCGTCGTGGTCCGGGAAGATCGCCTCTTCCTTGGAGCGGAAGTGCCGGAAGAAGGTCCGGCGGGCGACCCCGGCGCGGGCCGCGATCTCGTCGACGGTGGTCGCCTCGTACCCCTTGGTCGCGAACAGCTCCACCGCGGCTGCCGCCAGCTCCCGGCGCATTTTGAGCCGCTGGGCGGCGGCTCGGCCGCCGGCCGCGCTCTCCGGCGCGTCGGGCGTAGCTGGTGTACGTGAGGACTTGGCGGGCTGGGACATGACCCGAACGTACTGCATGTGCGCGCAATCATGCGCGTGACCGGGGATTCCCCGCCCGCGGAGGGCGGGGGAGACCCGGCGGGATCGAGCAGTCCGCCCCAGTCCTCCTCGGACCGGAACCAGTCGCCGGGACCCGACTCAGCGGCGGGCATACTCGCGGAAGCCGCGCCCGTCTTGCGACCGAGGCAGCCCGCGGCGACCAGGTGCTCCAGAAGCGGCGCCGGGGCCAGGCCCGGGTCGCGGAACTCGCGGTGCAGGACCTTCTCGATGGCGAGCGAGACGTCGAGACCGACCACGTCCAGCAGCTCGAAGGGCCCCATCGGGTAGCCGCCGCCCAGCTTCATCGCCGCGTCGATGTCGTCGAGCGTCGCGTAGTGCTCCTGCACCATCTTCACGGCGTTGTTGAGGTACGGGAACAGCAGCGCGTTCACGATGAACCCGGCCCGGTCGCCGCAGTCCACCGCGTGCTTCCCGACCTTGGCGCAGACCTCGCGGACGGTGGCGTGCACGTCGCCCGCCGTCAGCACCGTACGCACCACCTCGACCAGCTTCATGGCCGGCGCCGGGTTGAAGAAGTGCATGCCGATCACGTCCTGCGGGCGCGAGGTGGCGCGGGCGCAGGCGACGACGGGCAGGGAGGAGGTGGTGGTGGCCAGCACCGCGCCCGGCTTGCAGACCTTGTCCAGCGTGGCGAACAACTGCCGCTTCACCTCCAGGTCCTCGGCGACCGCCTCCACCGCCAGATCGACGTCGGCGAAGTCGTCGTACGTACCCGTCGGCGTGATCCGCTCCAGCGTCCGCGCGGCGGCCTCGGCGGTCAGCCTGCCCTTGTCGACGCCGCGCGCCAGGGACTTGCCGATCCGGGCCTTGGCCGTCTGCGCCTTCTCCGCGCTGCGGGCGGCGAGCACGACCTCGTACCCGGCCTTGGCGAACACCTCGGCGATGCCGGACGCCATGGTGCCCGACCCGGCGACGCCCACCGCGCGGACGGCACGGCCGGCCACCGGGCTGTCACCCGCGCTCGGGGTCAGCGCGTCCGGCACGACGACCGCGCTGCCCGGCGCCTCGTAGGTGTAGAAGCCGCGCCCGGCCTTGCGGCCCGTCAGGCCCGCCTCGCTGAGCTGCCGCAGAATCGGCGCCGGGGCGTGCAGACGGTCGTGGGAGGCGGTGTACATGGCCTCCAGGACCGTGCGCGCGGTGTCCACGCCGATCAGGTCCAGCAGGGCCAGCGGGCCCATCGGCAGGCCGCAGCCGAGCCGCATCGCGGCGTCGATGTCCTCGCGGGAGGCGTAGTTCGCCTCGTACATCGCCGCGGCCTGGTTGAGGTAGCCGAACAGCAGGCCGTCGGCGACGAAGCCGGGCCGGTCGCCGACCGCGACGGGCTCCTTGCCGAGGTCGAGCGCGAGGTTGGTGACCGCCGTGACGGCGCCCGGCGCGGTCAGCACGGAGGAGACCACCTCCACCAGCTTCATCGCCGGAGCCGGGTTGAAGAAGTGCAGGCCGAGCACCCGCTCCGGACGGGACGATTTGGCGGCCAGCCGCGTGACCGACAGGGCGTTGGTGCCGGTCGCCAGGATCGTCTCGGGGCGCACGATGCCGTCCAGCTCCCGGAGGACCTGCTGCTTGATCTCGTACGACTCCGGGGTCACCTCGATCACCAGGTCGGCGTCGGCCGCCGTCCGCAGGTCGGTGGAGGTGCGGACGCGGGCGAGGGCGTCGGCGCGCTCCTGCTCGGTGAGGCGCCCGCGCTCGACGGCACGGGCGGTGGAGGACTCCAGCGCGGCGACGGCCGTCGCGGCCTGCGCCTCGCTGATGTCGATGCCGACGACGTCGCGGCCGGCCCTGGCGAGGACCTCGGCGATGCCGGTGCCCATGGTGCCGAGGCCGACGACGGCGATGGTCTGGAGCGGGGACAGAGGGGTGTCGGACAGGGGAGTGGCCATCGCGGGACTCCAGGAATGAGGGTGACGACGGGAACACGCCCGGATGCGCCTGGGGCGCACCGGGTGCGTGAGGAATGGAGTGCGGGTGTTGCCGGGCTGACTGGCGCACACGCCCGGTGCCGTCGCTCAGGGCGTGCACACGCCCGCACGGCGGCGGTCTCCGACCGGCCCTGTCCCGAGGCCGAGTCGTACTGCGGTACCTGAATCCGGTACCGAACCGACTGCTCTCTGCTCTCACGACGGCCGCGTCACCAGACCACCGCGAGGAGTACCGCGAGTGGGTAACTCGCTCGTCTGAGATTAACTCGCGGGTAACGAGCGCGCCAGCCCCCGGTGTTCGTGATGTACGTCCCACCCGGCCCGTGACGCACCTAACCTCGGTGTCATGGACGAAGAGTTGCGAACGCTCACGGAGCGTTTACGGGCCGAGTCGGCGGCGTCGGGCACGCCGGGGGCCCCGGCGGCGTACGACCGTCTCGTGGCGACCGGGGACCCGGACGAGCTGGCCGCGGTGCTCACCGAGCCCGGGCACCCGCTCTGGGCCCGGGAACTGGCCGCGTTCCGGCTCGGCGTGGCGGGGGACCGGCGGGCCTTCGAGTCCCTCGTGCTGCTGCTGAACCACCGCGACCCGCCGCGCTGCGCCTCCGCCGCCCACGCCCTCGCCCGGCTCGGCGATCCCCGCACCGCCCGCGCCGCGCCGCCCTCGCCACCAACGAGCTCCGGGTCGCCTACGCCCTGCACCCGGTGCGCCTGCTGGTCGAACTGAGGGCGCCCGAGGCCGTACCCGCGCTGATCACCACGCTGGAGCGGCGGCTGCGCCCGCACGACCCCTACCGGCGTGTGGCACTCGCCTGCGTGGACGGGCTGGGCACGCTGGGCGACGACCGCGCCGCTCCCGTCCTGAACGACGCCCTGGCCCACCCCGCCCTGGCGGAGGCGGCGGTGCGGGCGCTGGCGCGGATCCCGGGGCAGCGGTGAGTTATCAGCCGCCGAGGCGCCCGGCGTACCTCACCTCGGGCACAGCCACCCCGTCCACCTCGAACGGCTCCTCGGTCCCGTCGGCGCGGAATCCCGACCGTTCGTAGAAGCGCCGGGCGCGGGCGTTGCCCTCGAGCACCCACAGGAGCATGCCGCGCGTGCCCGGCGGCCGTGCACCGGCGCACCGACTCCCGAGCAGGGCCTGCCCGACGCCGGTGCCGAACCGCCCGGCGTCCACGTAGAGGGCGTACAACTCGGCGTCGGCGGTGAGCTGTTCACCGTCGCGGTACGGGCCGTGGCAGGCCCAGCCGACGACCTCGCCGCCGGCGTCCTCGGCGACCAGGTTCACCACGTGGTCCGGGGCGCGGGCGAACAAGTCACGGCGCCGTGCGGCGTCCTCGCTCACGTCGAGCCGGTCCAGGTACGGCTGCGGCACGAGGCCCCGGTACGCCGTCTGCCATCCCCGGACGCGGATCGCGGACACGCGGTCGCAGTCGGCGAGCGTCATCTCCCGCACCCGCACCCGCGGACCGCTCGCCGGGCCGAGCCTCGCCTGGTCGCGACTCACGGGGACACGACCGCGAACGCCTCGATCTCCATCAGGAACTCGGGCCGGACCAGCGCGGCGACCTGTACCGCCGACGCGGCCGGCAGCCGGTCGTCCGGTATGTGCTCGGCGCGGGCCGCGCGGATCGTGGGCAGGTGCGCCATGTCCGTGACGAAGAAGGTCAGTTTCACCACGTCGTCGAAGGACGCGCCGGCCGCCGCCAGACACCGGCGCAGGTTCTCGAACACCTGGCGGGCCTGGGCCGTCGGGTCGCCCTCGCCGACCAGCCCGCCGTCCTCGTCCAGGGCGAGCTGACCGGAGACGGCCACGAACCGCCCGGTGCCGAGGACGACATGCGTGTACTGGGCGGCGGGCGCGACGCCGTCGGGGGCGGGAATCCTGGTCAGCTCACTCATGCGTCCATGGTGGACCATGGGACTGACAGCGCCCTCGCCGGGCCGCCGAGCGGGTAGTCGGTCAGCCCCGGAAGCCGAGCAGCCCGTGCAGCGTCGAACCGCGTGAAGACGTCGACGCCGCCTTGGACTCCAGCGGCTTCGGCGCGGGCAGCGCGGGGCACACCGCGTCCGCCTCGCCGTCGCCGTGCGGCACGGTGCCGTCGGCCAGGTAGGCGGCCAGGTGCTTGTCCAGGCAGGTGTTCCCGCTCAGCGTGATGCCGTGGTTCCCGCCGCCCTCCTCGACCACCATGCTGGAACCGCGCAGCAGCCGGTGCACGGTGACGCCGCCCTCGTACGGGGTGGCCGCGTCGCCGGTCGCCTGGAACAGCAGCGCCGGCGGCAGTTCGTGGTTGGTGACGTCCACGGGCTGCCGCGAGTCCGTGGGCCAGAACGCGCACGGCGCGTTGTACCAGGCGTTGTTCCAGGCCATGAAGGGAGCCTTCTCGTACACGTCCCAGTTGTCGTCGCGCCAGTCGTCCCAGTCGCGCGGCCAGCCGGCGTCGCGGCACTCCACCGCGGTGTAGACGCTGTAGCCGTTGTCGCCGGAGGCACCCACGGCCCCGAAGTTCTCGTACGCCTCGACGAGCGGGTCGGTGTTCCCGTCGTTCGCGTACGCGGCGAACGACTCCGCCAGATAGGGCCAGTAGCCGTTGTAGTAGCCGCCGGGGATGAAGGTGTCCTCCAGCTCCGAGGCCCCGACCTTCCCGCCCGCGGGCTTCTTCGCCAGTGCCGTCCGCATGGCGTACCAGGCGGCCTCGATCCGCTCGGGGTCGGTGCCCAGCCCGTACGTCGCGTCGTGCTCGGCGATCCAGGCGAGGAAGGCCCGGTGACGGTCGTTGAAGGCGAGGTCCTGATGGAGGTTGGCGTCGTACCAGACGTCGGTCGGGCCGACGACGGAGTCCAGGACCAGGCGCCGCACCCGGTCCGGGTGGAACTTGGCGTAGACGGCGCCCAGGTAGGTGCCGTACGAGTAGCCGAAGTAGTTGATGCTCTCGGCGCCGAGCGCCCGGCGGATCACCTCCATGTCCCGTGCGGCGCTGACCGTGTCGATGTACGGCAGCACGTCCGCGTGCTTCTCGCCGCAGGCCTCGGCGAACGACTTCGCGCGCGCGAGGTTGGCCTTCTCGACGGCCGGGGTGGCGGGCAGGGAGTCGGGGCGCACCGGGTCGAAGTGGCCCGGCCGGCAGTTCAGGGCGGGCTTGCTCTTGCCCACGCCGCGCGGGTCGAAGCCGATGACGTCGTACTGGGCGGCCACCTCCGCGGGCAGCGAGGACGCCACGAACCCGGCGAGCGTCAGCCCGCTGCCACCGGGGCCGCCGGGGTTGACCAGCAACGGCCCCTGGTACTTCTCGGCGGTGTGCGGGACGCGGGACAGCGCCAGCGTGATCCGCTTCCCGTCCGGACGCGCGTGGTCGAGCGGCACCGGGAGGGACGCGCACTGGAGCGTCGGGTAGTCGGCGGTGCCGCACTTCTCCCAGCTGAGCTGCGCGGCCGCGGGGTGCTCGTGGGAGGCGGTGTGCTCGCGAGGTGCGGTGCGCTCGCCTCGGCGGGGACGGCCGTGACGGTCCCGGCGGCGATGACGGCGGCGCCGCACAGCACGGCTGCGCGTTGTCTCATGGCGTCCTCCCGGACGGAGAGGCTGCGGTCCGCGCGGGTCGCGGTCCTCGCCGCATCGTCCCGGGGAGCGCCCCCGGAGGAACGTGATCTGACCGGACTTGACCCAATTGCGTCGGAAGATGCCCCCCGACTGGACGGCCCGGTGGATGGCCTGATCCATGCGGTGGCCCCCAGCGGTCCGGCCGTCGGCGCGGACCGGGTGCGCACACCGGGTACCTACCGAAGACGGGTCCTCCCCCTCTCCCCCACGATCGGAGGCTGACATGCCCCAACCACCCAGCCGGAGCGGAAGTCCGGCGCCCCCATGGTCGTGGCCGGAGCACGTGTGATGGCCGCGCCGATGGGAGCGCGGAGCTTCCTGCGGGCCCTCCGGGAAGAAGGCCTCGTCGTCGTCGAGGTCGGCGAATGGGAGGGACACAACCGCAACCACACGGGCCCCTGGGGGCCCGTGCACGGGGTGATGATCCATCACACCGTGACCCGGGGCAGCGCCCGCACGGTGGAGATCTGCCGCCAGGGCTACGCGGGACTGCCGGGCCCCCTGTGCCACGGCGTCATCACCAAGGACGGCAGGGTCCACCTGGTCGGCTACGGGCGGGCCAACCACGCGGGCCTGGGGGACGACGACGTGCTGCGCGCCGTCATCGCCGAAGCGCGGCCGCCGGCGGACAACGAGGCGAACACCGACGGAAACCGGCACTTCTACGGCTTCGAGTGCGAGAACCTCGGAGACGGCGACGACCCCTGGCCCGCCGCCCAACTGGACGCCATCGAACGCGCCGCGGCAGCCGTCTGCCGCCACCACGGCTGGAACGAGCGCTCCGTGATCGGCCACCTCGAATGGCAGCCCGGAAAGGTCGACCCGCGCGGCTTCACCATGGCGTCGATGCGCGCCCGGATCGAAGAACGCCTCACCCACCCCGCCGGCTGGACCCCGGCGATCCCGAGGAGGACGACATGCCGCGAGCGATCGGCCGCTACGACAGCGACGACCAGCGGATCACGCCCCGCAAGTGGACCACGCTCAACGTCGACGGGGTGGACCTGCTCACCCGCGCGTCCCACTACCAGGCCATGGCCCAGATCCAGGCGGAAGTCCCGCCGGGCTCCACCCTCCAGGGCCGCTTCTACCACCTGCGTCCAGGCGGCTCCCGCTGGAACGGCCCGATCACCGAACGAACGGGCACCGACGGCAGCAGCTTCGCCGACTTCCACAACAGCGGGTCCATCGTCGCCGACGAGCGGCTGCGGTTCGAGTTCATGTACTACCCGGCCGACAGCGCCGACCAGCAGCCGATCACCATCACGGCGGCGTACGTACGCGGCCTCTACTGGGAGGCCTGACGAAGGATCCCGCTACGGGAGGACAGCGCTCAGAGAAGGGAGAGCTGGACCGGCTCGGTCGCCGCGAGCTGATCCGGCTCCGGCGGTGCCGGCTCCGCGTCCCGTCGCGGCATCCCCGCGCGCGTGGGACCGATGCCGTACTCCTGGGCCAAGTCGTGCACCTGGCGTGTGATCCGGCGCTGGTACCACTTCGGGGCGTAGGCGCCATCCGCGTACAGCCGCTCGTACCGGCGCACCAGGTGGGGGTGATGCCGCCCGAGCCAGGCCATGAACCACTCCCGGGCGCCCGGCCGCAGATGCAGCACCAGGGGAGTCACCGACGTGGCGCCGGCGGCGGCGATCGCCCGTACGGTCGCTCGCAGTTGGGCCGGTTCGTCGCTGAGGAACGGGATGACCGGTGCCATCAGCACGCCGCAGCCGATGCCGTGCTCACCCAGGATCCGTACGACCTCCAGGCGGCGCTCCGGCGCGGGAGTCCCCGGCTCCACGGTGCGCCACAGGTCGGGGTCGGTGAAGCCGACCGAGACCGAGATGCCGACGTCCGTCACCCGGGCCGCCCGTGTCAGCAGGTCCAGGTCGCGCAGGATCAGCGTGCCCTTGGTCAGGATCGAGAAGGGGTTGGCCCGCTCGGTGAGGGCCGAGATGATGCCCGGCATCAGCCGGTAGCGGCCTTCGGCTCGCTGGTAGCAGTCGACGTTGGTGCCCATCGCGACGTGCTCGCCCTGCCAGCGGCGCGAGGCCAGCTGGCGGCGGAGCAAATCGGGGCGTTCACCTTCACGACGATCTGTGAGTCGAAGCCCAGCCCCGTGTCGAGGTCCAGGTAGCTGTGCGTCTTCCTCGCGAAACAGTAGACGCAGGCGTGCGTACAGCCCCGGTACGGATTGACCGTCCATTCGAACGGCATGCGCGAGGCGCCCGGCACCCGGTTGAGGATCGAGCGGGCCCGCACCTCGTGGAAGGTGATGCCGCGGAACTCGGGCGTGTCGAACGTGCGGGTGGTGACCGCGTCCGCGCCGAACAGCGCGGGGTCGGCCGCCCGGGCGTGGTCGGAGTCCGTGAGGTTCTCCCAGCGCATTGACGCCTCCTCGGTAGCACTGCCCACACAATAGAACACTTGTTCCCTTGATCGTGCGGACGAAGTCGCGCGGGGCCGCTTCGCGCCCCCGATTTGGTGGCCGGGCGGCGGGGTGGTTGGCTTGCCCGGACCCCGAGAACCAGGCCCTGGAGGAACCCGATGGCGCAGGTCGAGGCGACTACGGAGCGGATCGTCGCAGCGGACGCGGAGACGGTGTTCGACACCCTCGCCGACTACAGCGGCAGCCGCGAGAAGCTGCTGTCCGAGCACTTCAGTGAGTACGAGGTCCGCGAGGGCGGCGACGGCGAGGGCACCCTGGTGCACTGGAAGCTCCAGGCGACCAGCAAGCGCGTCCGTGACTGCCTGCTGGAGGTCACCGAGCCGACCGACGGCGAGCTGGTCGAGAAGGACCGCAACTCCTCCATGGTCACCACCTGGCGGGTGACCCCGGCCGGGGAGGGCAAGTCCCGCGTGGTCGTCGTCACCACCTGGCAGGGCGCCGGCGGCGTCGGCGGATTCTTCGAGAAGACCTTCGCGCCCAAGGGACTCGCCCGGATCTACGACGCGATGCTCGCCAAGCTCGCCACCGAGGTCGAGAAGTAGCCAAAGGGCAAGTACGGGGCGGCCGTTGGCCGCCTCACCGGTTCGAGTGATCTGCTCGGGTTACCGCCGTATGCCGTAACTCTTCGCACTTGTTCGCAGTTGTCGCCCCAGGCGGCAATTGTGAGCAGGTGTGACGAGGGAGCGGGACGTGGGCGGGATCACTCTGGTGCAGGACGAACCGGTCACCGCACCCCGACGCCTCCCGAGCCTCCCGCGCCGGAGCCGGAGACGGGGCGGGGCTCAGTCCGCGCCGGGTGCGGCTGGTCTTCGTCGGGCTGATGCTGGCGCTGCTGCTCGCCGCGCTGGAGCAGATGATCGTGGCCACGGCGCTGCCGAAGATCGTCGGCGAGCTGCACGGCCTGGAGAAGATGTCCTGGGCGATCACCGCCTACCTGCTCACCTCCACCGTCGGCCTGCCGATCTACGGCAAGCTCGGTGACCTCTTCGGGCGCAAGGGCGTCTTCCAGTTCGCCATCCTGGTGTTCATCGTCGGCTCGGCACTCGCCGGCCGGGCGCAGACCATGGACCAGCTGATCGCCTTCCGCGCGGTGCAGGGCGTCGGCGCGGGCGGCCTGATGATCGGCGTGCAGGCGATCATCGCGGACATCATGCCGCCCCGCGAGCGCGGCCGGTTCATGGGCCTGATCGGCGCCGCCTTCGGACTCGCCTCGGTCGCCGGCCCCCTGCTGGGCGGCTACTTCACCGACCACCTCTCCTGGCGCTGGTGCTTCTACATCAACGTGCCCTTCGGACTGGTCACCATGGCCGTCGTGGCCGTGGTACTGAAGCTGCCCAAGCCGCAGGTCAAACCGCGCCTCGACATCCTCGGCGCGCTGCTGCTAGCCGCCGCCTCCACCTGCCTGGTGCTGCTGACCAGTTGGGGCGGCACCGAGTACGAGTGGGGCTCGGAGGTCATCCTCGGCCTCCGCCGCCGGAGCGGTCGCGGCCACCGTCCTCTTCCTGGTCGCCGAGCACTTCGCGCCCGAACCGCTGATCCCGCTGCGGCTGTTCCGGGACTCCGTCTTCAACGTCACCGGCCTGGTCGGCCTCGTCATCGGCGTCGCCCTGTTCGGAGCCGCCAGCTACCTGCCGACCTTCCTGCAGATGGTCGACGGCGCCACCGCCACCGAGTCCGGCCTCCTGATGCTGCCGATGATGGGCGGCATCGTCGGCACCTCGATCATCTCCGGTCAGATGATCAGCCGTACCGGGCACTACCGGTCCCACCCGATCCTCGGCAGTGCCCTGTCCGTCGTCGGCATGTGGCTGCTGTCCGGGCTCGACGCCGACACACCCCGGCTGCACTACAGCATCTGGATGGCCGTCCTCGGCGCCGGCATCGGCATGGTGATGCCCGTACTGGTCCTCGCCGTGCAGAACTCCGTGCGCCCCGCCGACCTCGGCACCGCCACCAGTGCCAACAACTACTTCCGGCAGATCGGCGGCAGCAGTCGGCGCGGCCATCTTCGGCACCCTCTTCGCCGACCGGCTCACCGACGCCCTGGCCGACCGGATCCCCGCCGAGGTGGGTGCCGGGCTGCCCGACGCCGAGGCCATCACCCCACAGCTCGTCCACTCCCCTGCCCCCGGCGCTGCGCGACGCGCCTACATCGGGGCGTACGCCGACGCCATGCCGCGAATCTTCCTCTACCTGGTGCCGGTACTCGTCCTCGGGCTGCTCATCGCCTTCTTCCTCAAGGAGAAACCCCTGGTGTCCCACAACGCATCCGTCACCGAGCAGGAAATCGCCCAGTCCGCGCAGTCCGTCGCCCCCGTCCCGCAGGCCCGGTCGCCGTATGCCGCCGGCGTCGCCGTCTGCGGCACGGTGCAGCACCCCGACGGCACCGTCGTGCCCCGCGCGGCGCTCACCCTCATCGACGTCGGCGGCCGGCAGATCGGCCGGGGCGCCAGCGGCGACGACGGACGGTACGCGCTGGCCACGCCCGGCTCTGGGACGTACGTCCTGATCGCCGCGGCCGGCGGTCACCAGCCGCAGGCGGTCTCCGTGACCGTCGGCGAACGTCCGGTGGAACTGGACGTGGTGCTCGGCGGCGCCGGCCGCCTCGCCGGCAGCGTGCTCACCGCCGACGGCAGCCCCGTGCGCGACGCGACCGTCACGCTCACCAACGTCCACGGCGAGGTCGTCGCCACCACCCGCAGCGGCCGCGAGGGCGGCTACGTCATCACCGAGCTGGTGGCCGGCGAGTACACCCTGGCCGGCAGCGCCCCGCCTTCCGCCCGGCCGCGCTGCCCGTCACCGTCCAGGCCGCCCGGGAGACCCGCCAGGACGTCGAGCTGGCCGGTGGCGCCGTGCTGCGCGGCACCGTGCGCGCCAGTGGCGGACGGGCCGTGGAGGACGCGCGCGTCACACTGCTCGACGCGGCGGGCAATGTGGTGGACACTGTTGACCACCGGGCCCGACGGCACCTTCCGGTTCGTCGACCTGTCGTCCGGCGAGTACACCGTCATCGCCGCCGGCTACCCGCCCGTGGCCACCGTTCTCCAGGTCGCCGGTGGCGGCCGTACGGAGCGCGACCTCCAGCTCGGGCACGAGGACTGAGGGGGGGCACCGGCGCGCGGTGTGCGCCGGTGCGTTTGCGCGCCACCAATTCCCCCGTTGCCGCACATGGTCACCGACCACCGCCGTACCGTGGTGACGGCGACACAGATCTTGCGGAGCCGTGGGGGAGAGAGGGCCTGACGCCATGGACCATGGCACCCAGCGGGACGCACCTCCAGGCCGCCGGCCGGACCCGGCGCCGCCGGCGGACCCCGTGGCGGGCCGGGTCCCGCTGGCCGTCGTCGTGGTGGACCGCGACGGGCTGGTCTCCCACTGGAGCCGGGGCGCACGGCGGCTGTTCGCCCTGCGCAAGGAGGAGGCGATCGGCCGGCCCGCCCCCGACCTGCTCCCCGTCTCGGGCGTGCTCCCGGAGGACGAGGACGTCACCGGGTACGCCTCGTACGCGGCCTACGACGGCCTCGGACCCGGGCTGGAGTCCTCCCTCGACGGGCGCTTGTCCTACCCGGCGGCGGGCCGCGCCCGCCTCACCGTGCCGGGCAACGACCGCGTCGACGTGCTGTGGTGGGCGTACCCGCTGGTGGGACCCGGCCGGGAGCGGCTGCTGGTGCTGGCCGCCGACGCGGACGGCCTGGGCCGGGACTACGCCGACGGCGGCGCGCAGGAGGCGAGCGTCGAGCGGATCGCGCCCGGGTTCGCGCTGCACACCGACTTCCCCGGTGCCGAGGAACTCGCCCGCCGCCTCCCCGAGATCCTGCCCAGCATGAGCGTCGGCGAGAGCGCCCGCATTGTCGCGCAGGTCCTCGAACTGGGCTACCCGATCCTGGAGTTCAGCCAGAACGACCGGGTGCCCGTCACCCCCGACTGGGGGCGTGCCCCGGCGCGCCGAGCGCATGGCGCGTCGCGAGCGGGCGGCCCGGGCGCTGGCGGCGGGCGAGCCGGTGCCGGACGAACTGCGGGACGAGGCCGAGGACCTGGAGTACGCCGCCGTCCGCGAACGCCTGGAGTTCCTCAACGAGGTCAGCGGACGGATCGGCACCTCGCTCGACCTGTCCCGGACCATCGTCGAGGTCAGCAAGGCGGTCGTCCCGCGCTTCACCGACGTCGCCGGCACCTATCTGCGTGAGCAGGTCGTCGCCGGCGAGGGCTTCCGACGGCGTGCCGGACACGACGACGATGTGGCACCGGGTCGCCCTGGAGCACACCGACGAACCCGGCCGCTGGGACGACGTCGTACCGGTCGGCGAGGCCATGCCGTTCCCGGCGCACACGCCCTTCTTCCAGTGCATGACCAGCGGCGAGCCGGTCCTGGTGCCCCGCATCACCGAGGAGATGGGCCACGCCATCGCCTCCCAGTTCGAGAAGCGGGACATCCGGCCGCTCATCACGGGCCGCTCGATGCTGCTGGTGCCGTTGAAGGCGCGCAACGTCGTCCTGGGCTTCATGATCCTTCTCCGGCACCCGGAGCGGCCCGTCTTCAACGACATGGACCGGGTCACCGGCGCCGAACTCGCCGCCCGCGCGGGCCTCGTGCTCGACAACGCCCGCATGTACACCTTCCAGGAGAACGTCGCCGAGACGCTCCAGGACAGCATGCTGCCGCACATCCCCGCGCGCATGGCCGGCTGCGACATCGCCACCCGCTATCTGCCCGGTACGCTCCTCGGCCGGGTCGGCGGCGACTGGTTCGACTCGGTCAAGCTGCCCGGCGCCCGCATCGCCCTCGTGGTCGGCGACGTCATGGGACACGGCCTCAACTCCGCCGCGATGATGGGCCAGTTGCGCACCGCCGTGCAGACCATGGCGGGGCTCGACCTGCCGCCCGCCCAACTCCTGCGCAACCTCGACGACCTCGCCCAGCGGCTCGGCGACACCCACCTGGCGACCTGCCTGTACGCCGTCTACGATCCCATCGCCGGTGAACTGCACCTGGCCAACGCCGGTCACATCCCGCCCGTGCTGGTCCGGGCCGAGGACGGCTCCAGCGAGCTGATCGACCTGCCCACGGGGGCGCCGATCGGCGTCGGTGGAGTGCCTTCGAGGCGGTACGCGTGCCGGTGGCGCCGGGCGACCGGCTGGTGATGTGCACCGACGGACTGGTGGAGATGCGCGGCGAGGACATCGGCGTCGGTCTCGCCACCCTCTGCGAGTCCGCCGCCCACCCGGCCGCGTCCATGGACGACGCCTGCGACACCATCATCCGCGCGCTGGGCACACGTGGCGGCCGCAAGGACGACGTGGCGCTGCTGATGGTACGGCTGGGCGGCATCGAGTCCGACGCCGTCGCCGAATGGCGCCTTGCCCGCGACCCGGCCGAGGTCGGCCGCGCCCGCGCGGTGGTCCGCGAGCAGGTCCACGACTGGGGCCTGCCGAAACTGGCCGACCCCGCCGAGCTGATGGTCAGCGAACTCGTCACCAACGCCGTACGGCACGCCCACCCCGTCCGGTCGAGCTGCGTCTGGTCCGCGCCGACACGCTGCTGTGCGAGGTGGACGACGACGACCACGAACTGCCGACGCTGCGCAGCGCCGGCCCCGACGACGAGAACGGGCGCGGGCTGCGCGTCGTCAGCACCCTCGCCCGCGAATGGGGCGCGAGCCGAACCAAGGCCGGCAAGACCGTCTGGTTCGAGCTGACGCTGCCCCGCCGTTGAGCCGCCGCGCGCGGTCAGGGGGCGCACTTGGTTCGCACGTCCGGTGAAGGAATGCGCCGGGCGCTTGTGGCCGTGCGCCGGGCGCGGTACACCGTACGGGCCCGTCACCTCCGACGGGCTGTACGTCGTCGCACCTGGGGGAGACGGGCATGAGCGTGACGAGTCGGTACCGGGACGCCTGGGGAGAGCTTCTGGAACGAGGCACCCGAGGGCCAAGGGGCGGTGTTCTGGGGACGCGGAACCCATGCTGACCGCCGGGCGCCACCTGGCCCACTTCGAACCGCACCTGACCGACCCCGGCCTGCTGATGATCGACCTCGGCTGCGGCAACGGCACCCAGACCCGCTACTTCGCCGACCGCTTCCCGCATGTCGTCGGCGCCGACCTGAGCGCCGCCGCCCTCGACCACGCCCGGCACGCCGACCCCGCCGGCCAGGCGGCGTACCGGCAGCTGGACGCCGCCGACAAGGCCGAGGCGGAGACGCTGCACGCGGAGCTGGGAGACGCCAACGTCTATGTGCGGGGCGTCCTGCACCAGTGCGAGCCCGACGACCGGCAACCGCTGGCCGACGCCCTCGCCGCGCTCCTCGGGGAACGCGGCCGAGCCTTCCTGGTGGAGCCCTCCCAGGCGGCGAAGACCGTGCTGATGGGGGCTGGCCCAGGGGCCCGAGGGGCCGCCCGCCAAGCTCGCGCCCGTCCTCCGGCACGGCCTGACCCCGGGAGCGGTTCCCGACGAGGCGGTGCCGGAGTACCTCCGCGCGGCCGGACTCACCGTCCTGGCGAGCGGTGAACTGCCGCTGATGACCACGGAGTACACACCGGACGGCACACGGATCGAGCTGCCGTCGACGTGGGTGGTGGCGGGGCGGCACCAGTGACGGGCGCCGGGGCGGTGGCGTGGGACGCGGTGGCAGGCGGTCCGCCCAGGCGTCACCACGCCTCCGTGTCCTCCGCCCCGTCCTGGACGGACGCCGGCCTCGCCGTCCCGCCGGTTGCCGAGCGCAGCCGCGTCGCGAGGAGAGGCAGCACGAGTACGGAGATCATCGCGGCGCCGACCAGCGCGGCGGCCCGGTCCGTGCCGAGCAGGTCCTGGTCGACGCCGATGGTCGTGATCGCGACGACCAGCGGCAGACAGGTCGAGGCGAACAACGCGAGGGCCGACCGGTCCGTACGGCTCGAGGTCCTTCGGGGCGAGCAGGTACACCGGTCCGCCGCGCACCAGCAGGAACAGCAGCAGAAAGGCCGGCACCAGCAGGAGCGCGACCGGATCGTCCAGCAACGCCTCCAGGTCGAACTCGATTCCCGTGACGACGTAGAACAACGGCACGAGGAAGCCGAAGCCCAGGGCCTCCACCTTGCCGACGACCTCCTCGCTGCTCGCGGGCGCGGCCCGGTGCAGTACGAGGCGGGTCAGCACGCCGGCGGCGAAGGCGCCCAGCAGCACGTCGAGGCCGAAGACCTCGGCGAGGCCCAGCATGCAGGCCAGCAGCAGCATGACGAACCGGACCGCGAACTGGCCGCTGCTGCGCAGGGTCCGCTCGGTCAGCTCGCCGAACCACGGCGGGCGCGGGCGCAGCGCCCAGAAGACGGCGGCGGCGGTGATCGCCCCGAACGCGGCCAGCAGGGCCGCGGACTCGGCGGGCCGGCGTCCGCTGAGGAGCAGCGCCATGGCGACGACGGGACCGAACTCGCCGACCGCGCCGAACGCCGAGACCACCGTCCCGAAGCGGCCCCGCAGTTCACCGCGGTCCCGCAGCATCGGCAGCACCGTGCCCAGCGCTGTGCTGGTCAGGGCGGTGCCGACGACGAACGCCTCGAAAACCCCACCGCCGCTGAAGAGGAAGACCAGGCCGATCCCGAGGACCAGCGAGACCGGCCAGGCGCAGAGGGAACGGCGCAGGGTGTCGCCGCGGACGGCGGCGAACTCGATCTCGTAGCCCGCCAGGAAGATGAGCATCGACAGTCCGAGATCGGCGAGCGTGTCGACGACCTCGTCGGGGTGCGCCCAGCCCAGGACCTGCGGGCCGATGAGGATGCCGAGGACGACCTCGAAGACGACCAGCGGAACGCGGAGTCGACGTCCCGTGGCGTGCACGAGGAGCGGCGCCAGGACGGCGGCCGCCATGATCAGGACGAGAGTGCCCGGATGGGTCATGGCGCGCCGCCGTTCGTGGACGGGGCGCGGCGGTACATGGCCGTACCGGCGTGGACGTTCTCGCTGACGGCGTGCACAGTGCCACCCTTCCCCGGTCCGGCGGCCGGGACGACCGGGTGTACGCCGGCGGGGTGAGGAGGGAGGGCTGTGCGTCTGGTCCTATGATCGGCCGAACCATGGAAGTGCTGGTCGTAGGCCGTACGAGGTGATTTCAGTGGTCCATACCACCGGTAGTTGTCCACAGCTCTGGCCGCGGCGGCCGGGCAGCGCGTACGGTTTCGAGGCATGAAGATCCTCATCAGCGCCGACATGGAAGGCGCCACCGGTGTCACCTGGCCGGCCGACGTGCTGCCGGGGACGCCGCAGTGGGAGCGGTGCCGGTCGATGTTCACCTCGGACGTGAACGCCGCCGTGCTGGGCTTCCTCGACGGCGGTGCCGACGAGGTGCTCGTCAACGAGGCGCACTGGACCATGCGCAACCTGCTCCTGGAACAGCTCGACGAGCGTACGCAGATGCTCACCGGGCGGCACAAGGCGCTGTCCATGGTGGAGGGCGTCCAGCACGGGGACGTGGACGGCATCGCCTTCATCGGGTACCACGCGGGCGCCGGCATGGAGGGCGTCCTCGCGCACACCTACCTCGCCAACCAGATCACCGGCGTGTGGCTGAACGACGTGAGAGCCAGTGAGGGTCTGCTCAACGCGCACGTCGTCGCCGAGTACGGGGTCCCGGTCGTGCTGGTCACCGGGGACGACGTGGCCTGCGAGGACGCGCTCGGGTACGCGCCCGAGGCGCCGAAGGTCGCGGTCAAGGACCATGTGTCGCGGTACGCGGCCGTGTGCCGTACGCCGGCGAGAACCGCCTCCGACATCCGGGCGGCGGCCAAGGAGGCGGCGGCGCTCGCGGTGCGGTACGAGCCGGTGAGCGGCGGGCCGTTCACCGTCGCCGTGGAGTTCGACGCCGAGCACCTGGCGGCGGCCTCGACCGTCGTGCCGGGGGTGGCCCGCATCGCGGAGCGGAAGGTGGCGTACACCCACGACACCATGTTCCAGGCGATCCGTACCTTCAAGGCGGTCACCACGATCGCCTCGGCAGCGGTGGAGGAGCAGTATGGCTGAGCAGGCCGGGAGCACGCCCGAGGGTCCGTCCGACGGCACACCGGGGAGTACGGGCGCCCAGGCGCTGGACGAGGTCGTGCGGTTCACCTCCGAGCTGATCGGGATCGACACGACGAACCGCGGTGGCGGTGACTGCCAGGAGCGCCCGGCCGCCGAGTACGCCGCCGCGCGGCTCGCCGAGGCCGGGATCGAGCCCACCCTGCTGGAGCGGACCGAGGGCCGCACCAACGTCGTCGCCCGGATCGAGGGCACCGACCCGTCGGCCGGTGCGCTGCTCGTGCACGGTCATCTGGACGTGGTGCCCGCCGAGGCCGCCGACTGGAGCGTGCACCCGTTCTCCGGCGAGATCCGCGACGGAGTCGTCTGGGGGCGCGGCGCCGTCGACATGAAGAACATGGACGCGATGATCCTGGCCGTCGTGCGCGACTGGGCCCGGCAGGGGGTACGGCCCCGGCGGGACGTCGTCATCGCGTTCACCGCGGACGAGGAGGCCAGCGCCGAGGACGGCTCCGGCTTCCTCGCCGACCGGCACGCCGCGCTGTTCGAGGGCTGCACCGAGGGCGTCAGCGAGTCAGGGGCGTTCACCTTCCACGACGGTGCCGGCCGCCAGTTCTACCCGATCGCCGCCGGTGAGCGCGGCACGGGCTGGCTCAAGCTCGCCGCGCGGGGGCGGGCGGGACACGGTTCCAAGGTGAACCGGGAGAACGCGGTCACCCGGCTCGCCGCGGCGATCACCCGCATCGGCGACCACGAGTGGCCGCTGCGCCTGACGCCGACCGTGCGCGCCGCGCTGACCGAACTCGCCGCCGTCTACGGCATCGAGACCGACCTGCGCGACATCGACGCGCTGCTGGACAAGCTCGGCCCCGCCGCGGGGCTGGTCGAGGCCACCGTGCGCAACAGCAGCAACCCGACGATGCTGGACGCCGGTTACAAGGTCAACGTCATCCCCTCAGAGGCCGTCGCGTACGTCGACGGGCGCTTCCTGCACGGCTGCGAGGACGAGTTCCGCAATACCCTCGACCGGCTCACCGGGCCGGACGTGGACTGGGAGTTCGCCCCACCGCGAGGTCGCCCTCCAGGCGCCGGTGGACTCGCCGACCTACGCCCGGATGCGTGCCGCCGTCGAGGAGTTCGCCCCCGAGGGGCATGTGGTGCCGTACTGCATGTCCGGCGGCACGGACGCCAAGCAGTTCTCGCGGCTCGGCATCACCGGCTACGGGTTCGCGCCGCTGAAGCTGCCCGAGGGCTTCGACTACCAGGCCCTCTTCCACGGCGTCGACGAACGTGTCCCCGTCGAGGCGCTGCACTTCGGCGTCCGCGTCCTCGACCGATTCCTGCGCACGGCGTAGCGGGCAGGCCCTTCAAGGACCCGCCCGACAAGTATCTGGAGGAGGAGAAAGTGGGGGAGTCGGTGCGGACTCTGCCGTACGGATCGTGGCCCTCGCCCATCGACGCGGCCCTCGCCGCCGCGCACGACGGCGCCCCGACGACGTGGCCTTCGTCGGCGACGAGGTGTGGTGGACGGCCCCCCGGCCCACGGAGGGCGGTCGGCGCACGCTGGTGCGGCGGCGTCCCGACGGCACCGAGGAGCCGGTGCTGCCCGCGCCGTGGAACGTCCGCAGCCGCCGTCATCGAGTACGGTGGCCGGCCCTGGGCCGCGCTCATGACCGACACCGGGCCGCTGGTGGTCTTCGATGAACTTCGCCGACCAGCGGCTGTACGCCTACCGGCCGGGCGGCGGCGAGCCGCGTCCGCTGACGCCCGTCTCCACGGTGGGCGGCGGGCTGCGCTGGGCCGAGCCGGAGGTGCGTGGCGTGCGCGGCGAGGTGTGGTGCGTCCTGGAGGAGTTCACCGGTGACGGCCCAGCGACGTCCGCCGGGTCCTGGCGGCGGTGCCGCTGGACGGCTCGGCGGCCGGCCGACGGGACGCCGTCCGCGAACTCACCGGCGCCCGGCACCGCTTCGTCACCGGCCCCCGCACCTCGCCCGACGGGCGGCGCGCCGCCTGGCTCGCCTGGGACCACCCGCGCATGCCCTGGGACGGCACCGAGCTGGTCGTGGCCGAGATCGGCCCCGACGGCACCTTCCGGGACGCCCGGACAGTGGCCGGCGGGCCCGAGGAGTCCATCGCCCAGGCGGACTGGGCGCCCGACGGCGCTCTGCTCCACGTCTCCGACCGCACCGGCTGGTGGAACCTCTATGGCGACGGCCGGCCGCTCTGCGTCCGTGAGGAGGAGTTCGGCGGGCCGCTGTGGAAGCTCGGGCAGCGCTGGTTCGCCCCGCTGGACAGCGGTCTGATCGCCGTCGTGCACGGCCGCGGCGCCACCGCCCTCGGCATACTCGACCCCGAGACCGGCGAGGTCGTCCGACGCCGCGGGCCCCTGGACCGAGTTCGCGGCGACCCTCGCCGCGCACGGCGAGCGAGTGGTGGCGGTCGGCGCGAGCCTCCGCGCAGCGCTCTACGAGGTGGTCGAGCTGGACGCCCGTACCGGCCGGGCCCGGGTGATCGGCGCACCGCACGACGACGCGGTGGACCCGGCGTACTACCCCGAGCCGCGGCTCCGCACCTTCACCGGACCCGCCGGGCGCGACATCCACGCCCACCTCTATCCGCCGCACAACCCGGGCTGCCTCGCACCGGACGGTGAGCTGCCGCCGTACGTGGTCTGGGCGCACGGCGGCCCCACCAGCCGGTCTCCCCTCGTACTGGACCTGGAGATCGCCTACTTCACCTCGCGCGGCATCGGCGTCGCGGAGGTCAACTACGGAGGCTCCACGGGGCACGGCCGGGAGTACCGCAACCGGCTGCGCGAGCAGTGGGGCGTGGTCGACGTCGAGGACTGCGCCGCCGTCGCCCTCGCCCTGGCCGGCGAAGGCACCGCGCGGACCGGGAGCGGCTCGCCGTGCGCGGCGGCAGCGCGGGTGGCTGGACGGCCGCCGCCTCGCTGGCCACGACCGACGTCTACGCCTGCGGCACGGTCAGCTACCCGATCCTCGACCTGACCGGTTGGGGCACGGGGGAGACGCACGACTTCGAGTCGCGGTACCTGGAGAGCCTCATCGGCCCGCTACGCCGAGGTGCCCGACCGGTACGCCGAGCGGTCGCCCGCCGAGCACGCCGACCGGGTCACCGCGCCGTTCCTGCTGCTCCAGGGGATGGACGACGTGATCTGCCCGCCCGTGCAGTGCGAACGGTTCCTCGCCCGCATGGCGGGCCGGGGGAGTGCCGCACGCGTACCTCACCTTCGAGGGCGAGGGTGCACGGATTCCGCCGGGCGGAGACCATGGTGCGTGCCCTGGAGGCCGAACTCTCCTCTACGCCCAGGTGTTCGCCCTGCACCCGCACGGCATTCCGACCCTGGCGCTGAACCGGTGACGAGGGAGAGACCTGACCCGCCCGGCCCGGCTCGCCCCCGGCGCCCGGGTGGCCGTCGTCGCGCCCAGCGGGCCCGTCCTCGAGGAGCGGCTGCAGGCGGGCCTGGACGTGCTGCGCGGCTGGGACCTCGACCCGGTCGTGGGCCCGCACGCCCTGGACCGGCACGGCGCCTTCGACTACCTCGCGGGCGCCGACACCGACCGGGCCGCCGACCTTCAGGCCGCCTGGTGCGATCCGTCCGTGGACGCGGTGCTGTGCGCCGCGCGTGCGGTACGGCGCGCAGCGCGTGACCGACCTGCTCGACTGGGAGGCGATGCGCGCGGCCGGGCCGAAGGTGCTCGTCGGTTTCAGCGACATCACCGCGCTGCACGAGGCGTTCGCCGCCCGGCTGGGCCTGGTCACACTGCACGGGCCGATGGCGCGGGGATCGACTTCCTGAAGAACGCGCGGGCCCAGGAGCATCTGAGGGCCACCCTGTTCGCTCCGGAGACGGTCCGCGTGATCGCCTCCGGCGGCACGCCCATGGTCCCCCGGCCGGGCGCGCGGCGTCACCCTCGGCGGCTGCCTGTGCCTGCTCGCAGCCGAACTGGGCACCCCGCACGCCCGTCCCTCCGCGCGCGGCGGCCTGCTGTGCCTGGAGGACGTGGGGGAGGAGACGTACCGGCTGGACCGCTACCTCCACCCAGCTCCTGCGCGCCGGCCGGCTCGACGGGGTTGGCGGGGTGCTGCTCGGCTCGTGGCACGCGTGCGAGCCCTACGAGCGGCTGCGGCTGATGCTGGCCGACCGGCTCGGCGGCCTCGGTGTGCCGGTCGTGGAGGACTTCGGCTTCGGCCACTGCGAGGGAGCGCTGACCATCCCGTTCGGCGTAACGGCGGAACTGGACGCGGACGCGGGCACCTTGACGCTGGACCGGCCGGCACTGCGCTGACCACGGTGCCGACCGGCCCCGCGCGCGGCGACAAGGCGTCGTAGGCTGGCGAAATGCCGCACAACGCATCCCGCCACCTCGCCGAGGGCCCTCGCGTGGGCATACGGCACTTCACCTACGAGGACGGCGCCGAGTTCACCGCCCGGGCCCGGGAGAGCAAGGACCTGCACCACCCGTGGCTCTTCCCGCCGGACAGCGCCCAGGCGTGCGAGGCCTACGCCGCCAGGCTGATCGAGGACCGGACGAAGGCCGGGTTCCTGCTGTGCGAGAAGGACACGGGGCGAGGGCGGACGGCGGTTCCATCGCCGGATTCGTCAACATCAACAACATCGTCGAGGGCGGCTTCCAGCGGCGCCCTCGGTTACGGCGCCTTCGCCCACGCGGCGGGGCGCGGGCTGATGCGCGAGGGGCTGGACCTCGTCGTGCGGTACGCGTTCGGGCCTATGCGGCTGCACCGGCTGGAGATCAACGTGCAGCCGGGCAACTTCGCATCGATCGCGCTGGCCCGGGCCTGCGGCTTCCACCTGGAGGGTTTCTCGCCGAGGATGCTCTACATCGACGGGGCCTGGCGCGACCACCAGCGCTGGGCGATCACCGCCGAGACCGTGACCACCTCCGGTTGATCTCCGCCGCCGACACGGCGCTCAGCGGTTCAAACGTGAGCGACGTCGCGCGAACGTGACCGACGGTGCCCCTGTTCACAGCACCGGTGAGCGGCTTCCATGGGGAAGCGTGACGACGATCCGACGTGAGGTACTGAGCCTGCCCGCCGCACCGCTGGGGCCGGACAACCCCCGCCGCCGCTGCGCCCTGGACGAGGCGCACCGCATCGACGAACGCGACCGGGCCGGCCTGCCGCGCGACATGGCCCGCCAGGTCGACTACGAGCCACTGCGCAGCCTGCTGCCCGTGCGGGTCCGGGACGGCTACGACCGGCGGCGCGAGGCCCGGGAGATCGACGCCCTCGTCATCGAGAACGACCGGCTGCGGGCCACCGTCCTGCCCGGCCTCGGCGGCCGCATCGCCTCCCTCCTGCACAAGCCGACCGACCGCGAGCTCCTCTACGTCAACCCGGTGCTCCAGCCCGCCAACTTCGCCCTCAACGGAGCCTGGTTCTCCGGCGGCATCGAATGGAACATCGGAGCCACCGGCCACACCACCCTGTCCTGCTCGCCCGTGCACGCCGCCCGCGTGCCCGCCCCGACGGCGGCGAGATGCTGCGCCTCGTGGGAGTGGGAACGGCTGCGCGACCTGCCCTTCCAGGTCGACCTGTGGCTGCCGGAGGGCTCGGACTTCCTCCGCGTCGGCGTCCGGATCCGCAACCCGCACGAGCGCCCCGTGCCGACGTACTGGTGGTCCAACATCGCCGTGCCCGAGGAGCGGCGCGTCCTCGCCCCCGCCGACGAAGCCTGGCATTTCGGCTACGAGCGGCGCCTGCGCCGGGTGCCCGTCCCGTCGTACGACGGAGCCGACCCGGACGTACCCGCTGAACAGCACGTACCCCGCCGACTACTTCTACGAGGTGCCGGACGGCCGGCGCCGCTGGATCGCCGCGCTCGACGAGCACGGCCGCCGGACTGGCGCAGACGTCGACCGACGTGCTGCGCGGCCGCAAGCTGTTCGTGTGGGGCACGGGCCCCGGCGGACGGCGCTGGCAGGAGTGGCTCACCGAGCCCGGCACCGGCGGCTACTGCGAGATCCAGGCCGGGCTCGCCCGCACCCAGCTGGAGCACGTCAAGCTGGAGGCGGAGAGCGAGGTGTCGTGGCTGGAGGCCTACGGACCGCTCGACGCGGCACCCGAGGGCGAGTGGCACACCGTACTGCGCGGCGCCGAGGAGCGGCTGGAGGCGGTACTGCCGCGCGCCGACGTCGACGCGGCCTACGAGGCCTGGCGGCCGTACGCCGACGCCGAGCCCGGCGAGGTCCTCGCAACGGGGTCGGGCTGGGGCGCGCTCGAAGTGCTGCGCGCGGGCTGGAAGCTGCCCGGCACGCCGTTCGAGGAGCACACCCTCGGCGACGAACAGCGGCCCTGGCTGCACCTGCTGCGCGCCGGGTCCCTGCCCGAACCGGGGCACCACGAACCGCCCGGCGACACGCTGGTCGCCCGGCCCTGGCGGGACATGCTGGAGACCACGGCCGCCACGCCGATCGCCGAGTACCACCTCGGCGTCGCCCAGTGGCACGGCGACGACCGGGCCCAGGCGGTGCGCAGTTGGGGAGCGGGGCCTGAAGACCGCCGCCGCCGGCTGGCTGCTGCTGCGCTGCCCTCGCCGTCGCCGACCGGGAGGACGGCCACCACGAGCGGGCCGCCGACCGGTACGCCGAGGCCTTCGACGACCTGTGCGAGCGACTGCGCGAGCGGCGGGAGAAGACGGACGTCCCCGTCGACGACGCGGAGCGCACGGCCGTCGCCGCAGCGCTCGGCCGCGAGGCGATCGAGGCGCTGCTCGCGGTCGGGCGCACGGCGGACGCCCGCGCCGTGTGGGACCGGCTGCACCCGGGACCCGGGCCCGCGGCCGGTTCCGGCTGACCGAGGCGGAACTGCTGGCCGCCGAGGGCCAGCGCGAGGCGGCGCGGGCCGTCTTCGACGAGGGCTTCGAGGTCGCCGACCTGCGGGAGGGCGCGGAGAGCCTCGGCCGGCTGTGGGCCCGGCTCGGCGACGAACCGCTCCCGGCCCGCCACGACTTCCGGATGCGGCCGGACGGGGACTGAGCCCGCCCGGCCCGCCGCTGCCCCGGCGGACCCGGCTACCCCCGCCGGTCCACGTACTCGTAGATCGCCCCGTCCGGGTGCCGGGCGATCAGGTTGCGGCCCACGGGCGTCGGGACCGGACCCGCGATGACGTCCGCGCCCACGCGAGGTGAGGACACGATGGGTCTCCTCGACGTCCGTCACGGCGATCGTCGCGGCGACCTTGCGCAACACCTCGAGCTGGGACTCGGGCCCGCTCATCAGCAGGAAGCAGCCGACCGCGGCGACTTCGACACCGCCGCGTTCGAAACGGTGGGCCCGACCGCCGGCCAGGCCTTCGTAGAAGGGGATCGCCTTGTCCAGGTCGTCGACGTAGATGCGCAGTGTGGCTCCCAGAATGTCCATGCGGACGAGCCTAGTTGGGAGAGGCGGGGTCCCACTCGCGGTCCCGCCCATGGAAGTTCCGCCCGGGTACCCGCAACGTAGCGGACCGCATGGATCACCCCGGAACACCTGGACAAGCATCTGGTCGACGAACTGGCGCAGGTGGCACGCGAGACCGTGCGCGACGAGCTGCGGGAACAGACGCGGAAGCAGCGCCGCAAGGCGACGCTGTACGCCGCGTCCGGTGCCGCCGCCCTGTACGCGGGTGCCGCCCTCGCGCTCACCGCGGGCCTGGCCCTCGCCATCGGCCTGCCGGACTGGGCCGCCGCGCTGATCACGGCCGCCCTCCTGGGCGTCGTGGCCTACCTGCTGCGCGGTGCGGCCCGGCCAGACGCGTCCCGGCCGGGGGCCGGCCACGAGCACACCGTCGGTGGTGACGCCACCGGGTGTGCCGCCGAGCGGACTCGGCATGCCGTACCCGCCGATGCCGCCCGTCGCGCCCGGTGGCGTCGGCGGCGCGACCGGCGCACCGGGTGCGGGTACGCCCGCTCCGGGCGGCACCGGACCGGCGGCGCCGCGCCAGGACGACATCGACCCCGAGGCCCCCGCACGGCCGCGGCTGACCGGCCGCGGCCAGAGCCACGCCCCCGGACACGCGTCCGGGGGCGTCACGCCGCGGGGCGGGGCGGGCCGCCTGAGTCAGGCCGGGCAGGCCGGGGCAGGCCGGGTCAGGCGCCCCGCTGGAAGCTGCGGCAGCACCTTCGTGCGATAGAAGTCGAAGAAGCCGCGCAGGTCGGGGCCGATCTGGTTGACGTAGACGCGGTCGAAGCCGGCGTCGGCGAACTCCTTCAGCTCTGAGACGTGCTCGTCCACGTCGTCGCCGCACACCCGGCTGTCCCGGACCATGTCCTCGGTGACCAGGGTCTGCGCCTGCTCGAAGTGTTTCGGCGAAGGCAGCACCTGGCCCAGCTCGCCCGGCAGTTGCTCGTTGGCCCACAGCCGGTGCACGGTCCGTACCGCCCGTCCCGATCGGTGTCGTAGCAGACCTGGTGCCCCCGCTGACCAGTTTTCCACCGCCCCCGCCCTTGCGGTACTGCTCCACCATGGAGGTGTCCGGCATCATCGTGATGTAGCCGTCGCCGACCCGCGACGCCAGTTTGGTCGCCGCCGGGCCGAAACCGGAGATGTCGATCGGGACGGGCTCGTCCGGGACGGTGTACAGGCGGGCGTTCTCCACCGTGTAGTGCGTGCCGCGGTGGTTGACCTCCTCGCCGGTGAACAGCCGGCGCATGATCAGGATGGCCTCCTCCAGCATCTCCAGGCGTACGGCGCGGCCGGCCAGGCGTCACCCAGGATGTGCTCGTTGAGCGCCTCGCCGGTGCCGACGCCGAGCCGGGAAACGGCCGTCCGTCATCACCGCGCTGGTCGCGGCGGCCTGCGCCACCACCGCCGGGTGGATACGCACGGTCGGGCAGGTCACCGCCGTCTCGATGGGCAGCGACACCGCGTCGGACAGCGCGCCGATCACCGACCGCACGAACGGGCTCTGCCCCTGCTCGTCGTTCCAGGTGGTAGTGGTCCGAGATCCACAGCGCCTGAACCCGGCCTCGCTTCCGCCATCCGCGCCTGTTCGATGAGTTCCGCCGGACCGTACTGCTCGCACGAGAGGAAATGAGCCTACTCGGGCATGAGGATCGCCTCCGGGACATGGGCGGGTGGGTCCCGGCCCGGGTACCCGGGTGCCTGGCCGGAAACCGGCGGTGCGGCGCGTCGCACGGGCCCGGCGCACGTTTGGGTGCCCTGGCCAGGACGCGGAAGGCTCACGAGGTACGCGACAGCCCGAGGCGAACCGTGAGCCGACCCTGCATCGTGATCGTCGGCTGCCGGCTTCGCCGGGTACCGGACGGCCCGCACCCTGTCCCGGCTCACCCGGCATCAGGCCGACATCACCCTGCTCAACCCGACCGACTACTCTATCCGCCCCTGCTGCCCCAGGTCGCTGCCGGAACTTGAACCGCGCCGGGTCAGCGTGTCCCTCTCGGGCACCCCTGCCGCGCGTCCGGCTGGTCTTCGGCGAGGCCGACGGATCGACCTCGACGGGCACACGGTGCACTACACCGACCCGAGGGCGGCGAGGGCACCCTGCACCTTCGATCGGCTGGTGCTCGCCGGCGGCAGCGTCAACAAGCTGCTGCCCATTCCCGGCGTCGCCGAGCACGCCCACGGTTTCCGCGCGCCGCCGGAGGTGCTGTACCCGCGCGATCACGTGACGCGGCAGGTGGAACTGCTGCCGCCGCCGGCGACCGCGAGGAGTGCGCCGCCCGGTGCACCTTCGTCGGTCGGCGCCGGGTACACCGGCACCGAGGTCGCCGCGCACGGCCAGATGTACACCGACGCGCAGGTCCGCAAGCATCCGATGCGCACCGGCATGCGGCCCTGATGGATGCTGCTGGACGTGGCGCCCCGGGTACCGCCCGAGATGGACGAACGGCTCTCCTGCACCGCCGAGCGGGTACTGCGGCAACGGGGCGTCGACGTGCGGATGGGGACCTCCGTGAATGAGGCCACGCACGACGGGGTCCTGCTGACCGACGGTACGAGGTGGACACGCGCACGCTTGGTGTGGTGCGTGGGCGTGCGGCCGGACCCCTGGTGGAGTCCCTCGGCTGCCCATGGAACGCGGCCGGCTGCTCGTCGACCCGCACCTCCAGGTGCCGGGGCGGCCCGAGCTGTTCGCGTGCGGTGACGTGGCCGCGTGCCCGACCCGCACGAGCCGGGCCAGTACACGCCGATGACCGAGCAGCACGCCTGGCGCGCACGGCAAGGTCTGCGCCCAGAACGTCGCCGCGTCGCTCGGCATCGGGGAACGGCGGGTCTACCGCCACCGACATGGGGTTCGTCGTCGACCTCGGCGGCTGAGGGCCGCCGCCAACCTGCTCGGCCTCACGATGTCCGGCCCGCGGGGGGCGCGGTCACCCGGGGCTACCATCTGGCGGCGATGCCCGGCAGGGGGGGGGGGGGGGGGGGGGGGGGGGGGGGGGGGGGGGGGGGGGGGGGGGGGGGGGGGGGGGGGTGTTGGGGGGGGGGGGGCGGGATCTGGGCGGGGTGCCGGGAACCGGGTCCGGGTCGCCGCGGACTGGCCGCTCGACGCGGTACTGCCCCGTCAGGCCGTCCAGTTGGGCCTCGCGGTGGTCCTGGTCCGTGCCGCTGGAGCCGGCGTCGCCGGAGGTAGGCACGGTGCCGGCGGCGCGGGGAGCGCCGGGGCACGGAAGAAGGAGGCGCGGCGGCCGGAGACGACCCGGGGCGCCAGGACGCCCCCGACTCCGCCGACGGCCACCGGTCGAGTCCCGAGCCCACCGACACCAAGCCGATGACGGGCACGCCCGCCGCCGAGGCGGCCAAGAGCCAGCCGGGTGGTGAGCGGGCCAGGAATCAGCTGGGTGGTGAGCCGGCCAAGAGGCCAGCCGGGTGGTGAGCGGGTCAGAGTCAGCCGGTGGTGAGCCGCCAAGAGCCAGCCGGGTGGTGAGCGGGCCAGGAATCAGCCGGGTGGTGAGCCGGCCAAGAGCCAGCCCGGCGGTGAGCCCGCCAAGAACCAACCCGGGGCTGAACGGGCTGGGCGGTGGCCGCCCGGCCGGGGCCTCCGGCAAGTCGCGTCCCGCCCGTGAGCCCGCGAAGTTCGCCGTCCACCGACGCGCCCGCGAAGCCGCCCTCGGCCAACGCGCCCGCGAAGCCGTCCTCGGCCAAGTCGCCCACCGGGCCACCGCGGCCGGGAGCGGCGCCCGGCAAGCCCCGCCCGCCGGTGCGGCGCCCGCCCGGTCCGCCGGTGCGCCCGGTGACCCCGGCCCCGAACCCCGGCGGACCAGCCGCCCCCTGACCTCGATATCGCCCCCGGCCCCGTCAAACGTTCCGACGGCCGCGCCGCAGAAGGAGACTCATGAACACGTCGGTGAACTCGTCGACCTCGACAGCAGCTGCGCGTCGACAGCGTACGGACGTCTAGGCCAGCCGCGGCTCCGGACACCCGACGTCCTCGATGTCCGCCGCGACCTGATGGCCGTACTCCTCGCCAACCACCTCCGCTACGACTTTGAGTGCCCCGCCCACCCCGGCAACGACCGGCTTCCGTCCTCTCCAAGGGACACGCCTCGCCCCTCCTCTACTCCGCCTACAAGGCGGCCGGCGCCATCGACGACGAGGAGCTGCTGACCTTCCGCAAGCTAGGCAGCCGCCTGGAGGGGCACCCGACCCCCGCAGCGGCTGCCGCGGGTCGAGACGGCCACCGGTTCTGCTGGGCTAGGGCTGCCCGTCGGCGTCGGCATCGCGTTGTCCGGCAAGCGGCTGACCACGCCGATCTACCGGGTGTGGGAGCTGTGCGGCGACAGCGAGATGGCCGAGGGGTCGGTGTGGAGGCCGCCGAACACGCCGGGTACCGAGCACCTCGACAACCTCACCGTGATCGTCGACGTCAACCGGCTCGGCCAGCGAGGCCAGACCCGGCACGGTCACGACCTCGACGCGTACGCGCGCCGTTTCCGGGCCTTCGAATGGCACACGATCGAGATCGACGGCCACGACGTCGACGCCATCGACCGCGCCTACGGCGAGGCCCTGTCCACCGTTAAGGCCAGCCCACCGCGATCATCACCGCGCGCACCCTGGCGCGCAAGGGCGTCGGGGCCGTGGAGGATCCGCGAGGGCTACGCACGGCAAGCCGCTGCCGGAGGCCGAGGAGGCGATCGCCGAACTCGGCGGGCCGCGCTGACCTCACCGTCCGGGTGCAGGAGCCGCCGTCCGCACGGGCACCGCACCTCGGCCGGCACCGGACAGACCGAGCCGCCCTCGCTACGACAAGCGGTGGGCGACGAAGTCGCCACCCGCAACGCCTTCGAGAGGCGCTCGCCGCCCTCGGCACCGCCCGGCGCGGACGTCCCGTCGCCCTCGACGGCGAGGTCGGCGACTCCACCCGCGCCGAGTTCTTCGCCAAGGAACACCCCGAGCGCTACTTCGAGTGCTACATCGCCGAGCAGCAGATGGTCGCCACCGCTGTGGGCATGGCGGCACGGCGGCTGGGTGCCGTACGCCACCACCTTCGCCGCCTTCCTGACCCGCGCCCACGACTTCGTGCGCATGGCGGCCGTCAGCGGCTCCGGCATCAACCTCGTCGGCTCCCACGCGGGCGTCGCGATCGGCCAGGACGGGCCCAGCCAGATGGGCCTGGAGGACCTCGCGATGATGCGGGCCATCCACGGCTCGACCGTGCTCTACCCGTGCGACGCCAACCAGACCGCCCGCCTCGTCGCCGAGATGGCCGGCCTGGAGGGGCATCCGCTACCTGCGCACCTTCGCGCGGCGAGAGCAAGGTGATCTACAGCCCCGACGAGGAGTTCCCCGTCGGCGGCAGCAAGGTACTCGCGCTCCTCCGACCGCGACCGGCTGACCGTCGTCGCGGCCGGCGTCACCCTGCACGAGGCGCCCGCCGCAGCCGACGCCCTCGGCGAGGACGGCATTCCGGTCCGGGTGATCGACCTGTACTCGGTCAAGCCCGTCGACCGGGCCACTCTGCGCGAGGCCGCCGAGGACACCGGCTGCCTGGTGACCGTGGAGGACCACCACCAGGAGGGTGGCATCGGCGACGCCGTCCTCGACGCGTTCAGCGACGGACGGCCCGTGCCCCGACTGGTCCGGCTCGCCGTCGGCACGATGCCGGGTTCCGCGACCCCGGCCGAGGAGGCTGCACGCCGCGGGATCGACGCCGAGTCCATCGAGGCCGCCGTACGGATGCTGGTGGAGCAGGCGATCGTCCCGTGAGCGGTGGCGCCGCGCGGATTGTGCCGGCCGGCACACCGTGGAGGTCCACCGGCCGGACAAGGTGCTGTTCCCCGAAGGCGCAGGGAGGTCGCCCAGGAGTACACCAAGGGTGATCTGGTCGATCACCACCGTGCCGTCGCCCCGTTCATGCTGCCGTGCCTGCGGGGCCGCCTGCTGATGCTGAGCGGCACCCGGACGCGCTCGACGGCCGCGGAGCTCATGCAGAAGAACACCCGAGCACCACCCGGACTGGACTGGTCGCGTAGTCGAGGTGGGCAAGGAGGGCGGCACCGTCTGCCACACCGTCTGCGACGACTCCGCCAACTCTCCTCTACCTCGCCGACCAGGCCGCGCTCACCCTGCACCGCTGGCTGTCCCGGGCCGGGTAGGACCGGCCGTATCCGGGTGAGTTCCTCGACCTCGACCCGGCCGGTGACGACTTCGAGGTGGTACGGGAGGCGGCCCGGCTGCTGGGCGAGCTGCTCGACGAGCTGAAGCTGCCCTCGGCCCTCGCGACCACCGGGTCGCGGGACTGCAGCATCGTCGTGCCGCTGAAGGGCCATCAGGACTTCGACGACGTACGGGAAGTTCACCCGGACGTCGCCGCGACCCTGGCCAGCGGCCCATCCCGACCGGCTCACCACCGCCGCCCGCAAGAAGGACCGCGGCGACCGGCTCTACCTCGACATCCAGCGCAACGCCTACGCGCAGACCGCCGTCGCCCCCTTCACCGTCCGCGCCCTGCCCGGCGCGCCCGTGGCCACCCCCATCTCCTGGACCAGCTGGACGACCCCGCGTTGCACGCCCGCTGCTGGACGATCGCGGACGCCGCCGACCAGGCGCGCACCCAGCCGTGGGCCGGGATCACTGAGCCGCGCCCGGGCCTTGGAGGCCTGCTCGGCGGCGGCTGAACGCGCGCGGCCGAACCGGCCCGGGGCCGGGCGGGCGTCGGCGGGTGGCATACGCACGCCCGTGGAGGTTTGGCGAACAAACTGCGTCCACATCGGGAGGGGAGGTGGCACGTCGAACACGAACAACACGTCCGAATCACAAGGCTCACAACAGAGTTCACGCAGAACACAAAACCACAGAAGCCCCAAGAGTCACAGGTGTGCACAGGAGTCGCGTCGGCCCCGGCCGATGGAGGTGCTGCGGCGCGCCCAGCTCGCGGAGCTCACCGGAATGACCGCGAGACGGTGTCGTCCTTCGAGCAGACGGGAGGAGGGCTGGGCGCTGGAGGTCGAGGTCCTCGAGCTCGAGCGCGTGCCCGACACGATGAGCCTGATGGGGAGCTACCAGGTGGAGCTGACGCCGAGGGGCAGCTCACGGCTACCGGCGAGTCAGGCGCTACGAGCGCGGCCGGGGCCGACGCCCGCGGTCCGAGGCCGTTAGCGGCCCGTCGCGGACCGACTCGACGACACACCCGCGACAGGACGAACAAGACGGCAAGACGACAAGACACGGAGGAACACCAGGCATGACTGTCGTACCGGCACAACAGTCCGGCGGTGGAGGCGGCAGCAGCGTTCTTTACGACGTACTCGAGCTTGTTCTTGGACAGGGGGCTCGTCATCGACGCATTCGTCCGCGTCTCCCTGGTCGGCATCGAGATCCCGGGAAGATCGACGTACGTATCGTCGTCGCAAGCGTCGACACCTATCTGCGCTTCGCCGAAGCGTGCAACCGGCTCGACCCTGGAGGGCCGGACCGCGCAAGGACCTGGCCTGCCCGACCTGGTCGGCAAGATGACCGAGTCCGGCGCCAAGGGCAAGTCCAAGGGGGCGCTGTCCGGCGCCGCCAGACGATATCCGACGCCTTCAAGCAGGCCCGCGACGAGTACGGCTCCTGAGCGCGAGCGGGTAGACCGCGTCGCGTCCGCGCGCCCGGCTGCGCCGCGCCCTCGCGCCGGAAGGAGGAGTAGGAGTGAGTACGTACGTTCATGGGATCACCGCCGGCTCCCCACCCCTCGCTCCCCGAGGGACTGGCCGGCGTCGGTGAACCACCGCGCGAGGTGCGCGTCATCGAGGCGGGGTGGCCTGGCGGCCGTCGTCAGCGACGCGCCCGAGGGACTGCGCCCAAGCGCAGGGAGCTGCTCGCCCACCAGAACGCTGCTCAGCGAGGCGGGCGCGGGCGGCTGTGGCTGCCCATGCGGTTCGGCAGCGTGGCCCCGGACGACAGCGCGGTCACCGCCGTGCTCGCCGAGCGGGCCGAGCACTACAAGGAACGCCTCGGGGCGCTGACGGCAGGGTCGAGTACAACGTCAAGGCCAATCACGTCGAAGAGGCCGTGCTGCACCACGTGATGGCCGAGAACCCGGAGATCCGGGCCCTGGCCGAGTCCAACCGGCAGTCGGGTGGCGGCAGCTACGAGAGCAAGATCCAGCTCGGTGAGATGGTCGCGGCCGCGATCCAGGGCAAGTGAGGCCGAGGACGCCGTCGTGCTGGAGCGCGCCCTGGAACCGGTCGCCGACGCCGTGAGCGTGGGCCCCGAGTCCACCGGGTGGCTGGCCAACGTCTCGTTCCTGGTGAAGCAGGACTCGGCCGAGGAGTTCCTCGCCGCCGTGGAACGGGCCCGCGTGGGGACATGCCGCACCTGGAGGTGCGTGGAACGGGCCCCTGCCGCCTGTACAGCTTCGTCGAGCCCGGACCGGCCGAGCCGGCGGAGCACCGCGGCCGGCGCGGTGCCGACGCCGGAGCGGGGTGACGAGATGGGACTGATCTCGGAGGTTCTGCTGCTGCCGCTCGCCCCGGTGCGCGGCGCCGGTTGGGCCATCAGACAGTGTTGAGCGAGGCCGAGCGGATCTACTACGACCCGGCCACGATCAGAGCCGAACTGGCCCGTCTGGAGGAGCAGTTGGAGGCCGGTGAGATCTCCGAGGAGGAGTTCGACCGACAGAGGACGACCTTCTGGACCGGCTGGAGATCGCCGCGCGCACGAGCGCGGGATTGGGCAACGGGACGCCACCATGAATCGAGGGGGACTGGGCCTCGCGGTAGGGGCCGGATATCTGCTGGGACGCACCAAGAAGCTGAAACTCGCCGTCGCCGTGGGCACCATGGTGGCCGGCAAGAAGATGAACCTGACGCCGAAGGGCATCGCCGAGCCTGCGTCTCCTCCCAGCTGCAGAACAACCCGCAGTTCAAGGGAGATAGGGGACCAGCTGCGCACCGACCTCCGGGCGTGGGCAGGGCGGCCTCGGGCGCCATGGTCGAGCGGCAGATCGACGCGCTCGCCGACCGGCTGCACGGTCGCACCGCCCAGGGTCCGCGACCAGCTCTCCGGCGTGGCGGATCCCAGGCGCCCGGCGTCGGTCCGACTCTCCGACTCCTCCGACCCTTCCGAGTCCGCCGAGGACAGGGACGACTCGCGACTCCGAGGCTCTCGGAGGACTCGGAGGAGCGCGCGGAGTACGACGACGACCGCTACGAGGACGAGCCGGCGGACGGGCAGCCCGACGACGAGCAGGAGGGAGGAGCCTGAGCGGCGGCGCGAGGCGCGGCGCGAGCGGGCGGCGAAGAAGGCACCGCCCGAGCCGCGCAAGGCGGCCAGGAAGGCGCCCGCGCCCGCGAAGAAGGGGGCGGCCAAGGCACCCGCGAAGTAGCGCCGCGCGGAAGTGGCGCAGCCTCGCCAAGAAGGCGGCCGGCAAGAAGACGGCCGGCGCCAGGAGCGCCGCCTCGCGTGCCAGGGAGCCGGCAGTCGAAGGGTGGTGGTGAGCGATGACCGACACGCTCGGTTCCGCGGCGTCCCAGGCGGGCAAGGCCGCGAAGAAGAACCCGATCGCCGACGTGGCCCAGAGCGAGGCGGCCGACCGTCTCAAGGCGGAGGTGCAGGAGTACCTCGCCGCCCAGGTCATGGCTGCTCGACCGGCGTCGGCACCAAGCTTCGGCGAGACCACCGGCAAGCTGAACGACATCGCCGAGGGCAACAGCCCCGGATTCGGCAAGCTCGCCCTCGACGGCGGACGCAAGCTCGCCGAGGGCAAGGGGTTCCCGGATGCGCGCCGCGTTCGAGGTCGGCGCCGGCAAGGTGAAGGACAACGTGGTCGGCGCCTTCAAGAACCTCACCGGCGGCAAGGGCAGGAAGAAGGGCGGCGGCGGCCAGAAGCCGACCGTCATCATCGAGTACGTCGACGTCGGTGTGCCGGTGCGCACGGCCTACTTACTCAGTGGACCCAGTACCAGGATTTTCAGCACCTTCGCCAAGGGCGTCAAGAGCGCGGAACCGCGCGGACGACACCTCGTCCGACTGGCAACTGAAGGTCTTCTGGTCCAACCGCAGCTGGAAGGCGAAGACCACCGAGCAGGTGCCCGACGACCGGATCACCTGATCGTCGGAGGGTGCCAAGGGCACCACGAAGGGTGTCGTCAGCTTCCACAAGCTCGCCGGACAGTCTCACCCGCGTGATCCTCGTCATCGAGTACTACCCCAAGGGCCCGTTCGAGAAGACCGGCAACATCTGGCGCGCCCAGGGCCGCCGGGCCCGCCTCGACCTGAAGAACTACGTCCGCCACATCACCCTCAAGGGCGAGGCGGACGACGGCTGGCGCGGCGAGATCCGCGACGGCGAGGTCGTCCGCAGCCACGAGGACGCCCTCGCGGAGGAGCAGGAACAGGAGCAGGGAGGACCAGGACCGGGAGGACCAGGACCAGGAGCCTGAGGGCGAAGAAGGCGAAGAGGCCGCAGAGGGCTACGAGGACGAGGAGGAGGCGCCGTACGCCGAGGGGGGAGGGCGAAGCGGACGCCGAGTACGAGGAAGAGCCCGAGGAAGAGGCCGAGGGCGAGTCCGAGGAGCAGTACGGAAGAGGGAGCCCGAGGGCGAGTACGAGGAGGACAAGGAAGCCGGCGAGGACGAGTACGCGTCCCGTGAGGAGTACGAGGACGCCGACAGCGGGAGCCGTCGATGACCACACCCAGCCGGCTGCCCGATCCCTATGGCCAGGGACAGAGCGCCAATCTCGCCGACATTCTGGAGCGGGTGCTCGACAAGGGAGTCGTCATCGCGGGCGACATCAAGATCAACCTGCTCGACATAGAGCTGCTCACCATCAAGCTGCGGCTCGTCGTCGCGTCCGTCGACAAGGCCAAGGAAATGGGCATCGACTGGTGGGAGAGCGACCCCGCGCTTCCTCTGCGCGCCCGGCGCGACGAACTGACCCGGGAGAACGCCGAGCTGCGCGAACGTCTGCGCGAACTGGATCCGGGCCGCGTACGGAGGGAGGCACCGTGACCGGACTGCGGTACGTCTAAGCCGTCTGCCGCCCGTTCGGCGCGGCCCTCCAGTCCCAGCTGGCCGGGGTGGCGGGGGACCCGCCCTGGCTGCTGGCCCACGGCGACCTGGTCGCGGTGGTCAGCCATGTGCCGGAGGGCGACTTCTCCGACGGAAGCTGCGCGGCCACCTGGAGGATCTGGACTGGCTCGCCGGGGACCGCCCGCGCCCACCAGCAGGTCATCGACGCGCTCACCGCCGTCACCACCCCGCTGCCGCCCGGCTGGCCACCGTCTTCCGGGACGACAGCGGCGTACGCGTGATGATGGAGGAGCGCGAGGAGGCTCTTCCGGCGCACGCTCGACCGGCTGGACGGGCGCGTGGAATGGGGCGTCAAGGTGTACGTCGAGGCGGAGCCCGAGCGGGCCGCCGAGCCGGCGCAGCCCGCCCCGAAGCCCGCCTCGGCCGGGGACTACCTGCGGCAGCGGCGCAAGCAGACCCGGGCCAACGACGATCTGTGGAGCAGGGCCGAGGAGTTCGCGACCCGACTGCATCGAAACGCTGTCCTCCCGGGCCGACGACCGCGCGGCTGCACGCGCCGCAGAACCCCAGCCTTTCCGGTGCCGCCGGGCGGAACGTTCTCAACGCCGCCTATTTGGTACGGCGCGACGTGTCCGAGGAATTCGTGGAAATGGTGGACGGGACGAAGGACGACGCTCCCGGAATCCGCGTGGAACTCACCGGGCCGTGGGCGGCCTATTCCTTCGCCGGTGAAGAAGCCGGTGAACGAGGGGCCGGCGGGGAAAGCACGGGGGAGGGGATCATGACCGTCGTCGAGCGCCGTGAGATCGCCCTGGTGGACCTGCTCGACCGGCTGCTGGCCGGGGGAGTCGTCATCACCGGTGACGTCACGCTGCGCATCGCGGACGTCGACCTGGTCCGCATCGACCTGAACGCGCTGATCAGCCCGGTCAACCACAATGTTCCGTCGCTGTTCGGGGATTGACGTGAGTGAACATCCTGAGCTCCCGCAAGCGCCTCGACCTCGACCCCGACACGGTCGAGCGCGATCTGATCATGCTGGTGCTGACCGTCGTCGAGCTGCTGCGCCAGCTCATGGAGCGCCAGGCGCTGCGCCGCGTCGACGAGGGCGACCTGAGTGAGGACCAGGAGGAGCGGATCGGGCTCACCCTGATGCTCCTCGACGACCGCATGACCGAACTGCGCGACCGCTATGGCCTGCGGCCCGAGGACCTGAATCTGGACCCGGGCCGTGGGAGCTGCCGCCCCGGGAGGAACCTCCCGGGGCAGCAGCCTCATGACTCGCAGTGCACGGGTTCACCACCTGTACCAGCGGGCTCCTGCCGCCGCCGGCCTCGTCCCGCGGGCCAGGAATCCCAGCAGCCACAGGACCAGGACTGCCAAGGCAATCCACCAGAGAATCTTCACGGCGAATCCGGCGCCGAAAAGAATGATTGCGAGAAGCAGCACGATCAGAAGTGGAACCATGATGTGGACCTCTGTCGTACTGGTTTCCCGAATTTCACCGATCAGGCGCCCGTCAGGTTTCCTTTCGGCACAGAATCTCCCCGTGCAGGACGCTGAACCAGCCTCCGGCCGCTCGCCCCACTCCCGCCAGGCGGCCGAGACGGCCCGCAACCGATCCGTCGTCGCATGGCCACCCTCGGTGGCGCGCTCGGCGTACGCGGACGCCACGGTGCGGTCCGCCCACAGGCCGCCCACCACCGGCGCTCCTCGGGTGTGGCGAAGCGTCCAGGTGGCCGAGGTCGCCGTGATGTCGGTGAATCCGGCCTCGAGCGCCCAGGCCTTCAGCCGGCGTCCGGCGTCCGGCTCGCCGCCGTTGGCGCGGGCCACCCGGTGGTACAGGTCCAGCCAGTCGTCCATGCCCGGGGGAGGCGGGTACCAGGTCATGGCGCCGTAGTCCGAGTCGCGGACGGCGATGATCCCGTTCGGCCGCGCCACCCGCCTCATCTCGCGCAGGGCCTCGCACCGGGTCACCCACGTGCTGGAGGACCTGGTGGGCGTGGACGACGCGAGAACGTGTCGTCCGGGTAGTCCAGCGTGCGTGCACGTCCGCGACCGCGAAGTCGGTGCTGGCGAGGCCGCGTTCGGCTGCCGTGGCCCGGGCCCGCTCGACGATCTCCGGCGCCCGGTCCACGCCGGTGACGTGGCCCGTCCGGGACCAGTTCCGCCAGGTCCGCGGGTGATGGTGCCCGGACCGCAGCCGATGTCCAGGATCCGGCATGTGGGGGCTTCAGTGAGCCGAGCAGATAGGCGGCGGAGTTGGCGGCGGTGCGCCAGGTGGCGAGCGGAGCACGGACTCGTGGTGTCCGTGTGTGTATACGGCGGTCTCCTGCGGCTTCGACAAGGTGGGTCCCCTCCCGACGATGCGATCACCGTACGCGCACCCGCCGAATGGTGAGATCCACGTTTTATGATGTGGACTGACGATACGTCAGGAAAGGAGCCCCGTCACCGGGCAGCGGGCGGTACACCGTGAGCGCCTCGGGCAGCTTCGAGCGTCAGGTCGCCCTCCGTCTCCGTCAGTTCACCGTCGAAGGCCATCAGCGTGCCCGGCGCGACCCCGGACAGGCGCAGCCGGCTCACCTGCACCGCCGCGTGGGCGGGAGAGCGGGTCAGCGGACCGGCCAGGGCCGCGGACAGTAACCGCAGGGCCGGCCTCCGGCCGCCGTGCACCACCCGCACGTCCAGCTGCCCGTCCGCCAGGTCGAGGCGGCGGCCGGAGGCGATGCCCCTGCGGTGGTACGTACTGTTGCCCGCGAACAGCATCCACAGCGGGCGCCGGCGGCCGCGTACCTCGGCCTCCAGCGGGTGCCGGTCGGCGCGCAGTACCCGCACGGCCGCGACCACCCCGGCCGGCCAGCCGCCGATCCGGGGGACCAGCGCCTCCTGCTCGCGCACCAGTTCCGGGTACACACCGAGGCTGAAGGTGTTCAGGAAGACACCGTGCTGCCCCGCCGGAGGCGAACCGGCCCACGTCCACGCGCACGCCCTCGCCCCGCTCCAGCGCCCGGCACAGATCCCGCACGTCCTCCACACCGAGGTCGTAGGCGAAGTGGCTGAGCGTGCCGCCGGGCAGCACCGCGAGCGGCAGCCCGTGGCGGACCGCGATCTCGGCCGCGCGCGTTCACGGTGCCGTCACCGCCGCACACACCGAGCACCCGGGCGTGTTCCGCCGCCTTCTCCAGCTCCGCCCGGACGTCCCTCCGGCTCGCACTCCACCACCTCCGGCGTCGGGCAAAGCGCGTCGCACAGCGCCCCGCACCCGGTCCGAGGTGCCCGGAGCCGATGTTGGCCACCATGACGAGACCCTCGCCACCGGGCAGCGCCGGGGACCTCGGCGCGCGGCCGGGCCGGCGGGTGTGAGCTGGGCGCGCGTCGGCACCATGCCCCGTACGGCGAACGCGGCCCCCGCCCCGAGCACCGCACCGGCCACCACGTCGCTCGGGTAGTGGACGCCGGTGTAGATCCGGGACAGGGCGACCGCGGCGGCCACCGGGGCCACTGCCGCGCCCCACGCCGGGGACTCCAGCGCGACGCCGGTCGCGAAGGCGGCGGCCGACGCGGCGTGCCCCGACGGGAAGGACGTCGTGATCGGCTGCCGCTTCAGCTGCCGCACCAGCGGCACCGGGTCGAGAACGGGGACGGGTGCGGCGGACCGACCGCTTGCCGAGGGTGTTGATCGTCAGCGAGGCCAGGCTCAGCGAGGCGAGGCCCCGGGCGGCGGCACGGCGGCCCTCGGGGTGCGGGTCGCGGCCAGCGCTGCGGCTGCCGCGAACCACAGCACCCCGTGGTTGGCGCTACGGCTCAGCCGGGGCAGCAGGGGTCGGCGCCGGGCCAGGTACGGGCGGCGACGGCCTCGAACACGCGCTGGTCCAGCCGCAGGAAACCGTTGCGGACCGGATGCGGGCCGGGCGTCAGGGTGGTGAGGTCTACGTCGGGGCTCATGCCTCCCGCCTACCCTGCGGAACGCGTTTCCTGCGGGTGGCGCGCCCCACGTACCCGAGCCCCGGCCACGGAGGACGAAAACGGTTTGCCCGGGCGTGCCTGGAGCCGCACAATCTGGTCCCATGGGTCATCTCGAAGCCGCGCACCTGGAGTACTACCTCCCGACGGGAGGGCGCTCCTCGGCGACGCGTCCTTCCGGGTGGGGGAAGGGGCCGTCGTGGCCCTCGTCGGACCCAACGGGGCGGGCAAGACCACCTTGCTCCGCCTGCTGTCCGGGGAGCTGAAGCCGCACGGCGGGACCGTCACCCGTCGGCGGCGGCCTCGGGGTGATGCGGCAGTTCGTGGGCTCCGTCCGGGACGAGACGACCGTACGCGACCTGCTCGTGTCCGTGGCGTCCCCCCGCATCCGCGAGGCCGCGCGCACCGTCGACGCCGCCGAGCACGGAATCCTGACCGTCGACGACGAGGTTGCCCAGATGCGTTACGCGCAGGCGCTCGCCGACTGGGCCGAGGCGCAGGGGTACGAGGCCGAGACCCTGGTGGGACATCTGCACCACGGCCGCGCTGGGCGTGCCGTACGACAAGGCCCAGTGGCGGCAGGTGAGCACCCTGTCCGGCGGTGAGCAGAAGCGGCTGGTGCGCGGAGGCGCTGCTGCGCGGCACCGACGAGGTGCTGCTGCTCGACGAGCCGGACAACTACCTCGACGTACCGGCAAGCGCTGGTTGGAGGAGCGGCTGAAGGAGACCCGCAAGACGGTGCTCTTCGTCTCCCACGACCGGGAACTGCTCGCCCGCGCCGCCCAGAAGATCGTCTCCCTGGAGCCCGCCGCCCCGCGGGCGCCGACGCCTGGCGTACGGCGGCGGCTTCGCCACCTTCCACGACGCCCGGCGCGAGCGCTTCGCCCGCTTCGAGGAACTGCGCCGCCGCTGGGACGAGAAGCACGCCCAACTGAAGAAACTGGTGCTGACACTGCGTCAGGCCGCCGCGTCAGCCACGACATGGCCTCCCGCTCGCGCCGCCGCCCAGACCAGGTTGCCAGTTCGAGGAGGCCGGTCCGCCGCCCGAGCCGCCGCGCGAGCAGGACATCCGGATGCGCCTGAAGGGCGGCCGCACCGGCGTCCGCGCCGTCACCTGCGAGCAGCTGGAACTCACCGGCCTGATGAAACCCTTCGACCTGGAGGTCTTCACGGCAGAACGGGTCGCCGTCCTCGGCTCCAACGGCTCCGGCAAGTCGCACTTCCTGCGTGCTGCTCGCCGGCGGCGACGTGGCCCACACCGGGAACTGGAAGCTCGGGGCGCGCGTGGTGCCCCGGACACTTCGCGCAGACCCACGCCCACCCGGAGCTGCTGGGCCGCACGCTCCTGGACATCCCATGGACCGAGCACGCCCAGGACCGGGGCGCTGCCATGTCCAGGCTGCGCCGCTACGAACTGACCCAGCAGGCCGAGCAGACCTTCGAGCGGCTCTCCGGCGGCCAGCAGGCCCGCTTCCAGATCCTCCTGCTGGAACTCCAGGGCGTCACCGCCCTGCTGCTCGACGAGCCGACCGACAACCTCGACCTGGAATCGGCCGAAGCCCTCCAGGAGGGCCTGGAGGGCTTCGAGGGCACGGTCCTCGCGGTCACGCACGACCGCTGGTTCGCCCGCTCCTTCGACCGGTACCTCGTCTTCGGCAGCGACGGGCGCGTCCGCGAGACGCCGGAGCCGGTCTGGGATGAACGGCGGGTGGAGCGGGCCCGCTGGACGCCCACCCGGAGGTCACTTCCAGCGCAGCAGTGCCCCCCAGGCCGCCCACCGGCGCCTTCGAGCCGCCTCGGACGGCAGGGCCGGCGTCACCGAGATCGCGGGGGCGCCGGTCATCACCGCCGAGCGCAGCAGGGCGTCGTCCGCGCGGGCCGACCAGGAGTTCTGCTCGCCGAGCGTCTTCAGCCTGCGTACGGCGCACCGCCAGCTGGTCGGCGTCCTCGCCGATCCACACCTCGCGGTGGGTGTCGGGGGCGTCCGGGATGACCAGCAACTCGTCGATGCGGTGCTCCCGGGCCGCCTCGACCAGCGCGGGCATCGCCCTCCGGCGCACCGGCCCGGCCCTCGCCGTCCGGCGTGCGGGCGGCTAGGAAACGGTCCAGGTCCTCCCAGCGCGCGCGAGCGCACATGGTTTTCCCGCAGTCCCTCCACCTCGTCGTCCAGCAGCCTGCCGCCGGCGCCGCGCGAGGCCCTCGGCGATCCGGTCCTGCAGCCGCTTGGGGAAGCCGCTCGTGCATCGACCGCCGCTCCCGGTCGTCACCCACCAGGATCAGCAGATCGGCGCCCGTCTCCTCCTGGCACACGGCGAGCGCGTCCGCGATCTCCGCCGCGTTGTTCCAGGTGTTCTCCACCCGCAGCTGGAAGTGGCGCTCGGACCAGTCGACGCTGCTCGTGCGGTGCACCGGCCACTGCCGGCCGGTCACTGCCGCCCGCGTCCGAGCTGCCCAGCGCGCGCTGCGCAGCTCGGAAGTCGGCGCCCTTGCGATCGACGTACGCCACCACGCACACCGGGTCCTCACCGGCCAGGTCCAGCAGCGGTGCCACGTGCGGCAGCGGCGCCCAGTCGGCGGCGGTCCCGCCGTACGGGGGGCCTGGCCAGCGGCGGATCGAGGACCACCCGCCCGGCGCACGCGAACAGCGCCCGCCCGTGGGGGTCGGTGGCGTGGCGCAACTCCTCCACCGCCTCCTTCACGGCCCGGCAGGTCGCGTCGTCCGCGCCCTGCTCCGCCAGCTCCCGGCCACCGCGGCGGCCGTCAGCTCACGTTCGTGGGGGTGTCCTCCGTGTGCCGGAAAGATCGACGTACACGGAGGCCCAAGGCCCCTGATGCTCATAGAGGGGATGCAGAAACGCGAGATCCATGGCTCCCTCCCGGGTGCCGCTCGGGGTGGTAGTGCTCCGGGGGCGGGTACCCGGACCGCATGAACGAACACGACACGCGTGACGACACCACGACCGGCGGCGTGGACCCCGGCCGCCTGACGACCAGCAGCTCAAGAAGGAGCTGGAGACCATCCACCGCACGCGCCACGACACCCTGCTGTACGGGTCGAACGACGCGCTGCGGGCCCACAACGACCGGATGGCGCAGCTGGAGGGCGAGTGGCTGGTGCCGCAACCCCGGCGCCCGGTCGCCGCGTGGCCGCACCCGCGAGGGCGCTCCGGGAACGGGGCTGCGGGGGAGGGCACACAACCACCCCGGCGGCTGACCGCGCCGCCCGGACACGCGTGAGCCCTGACCAGCGTGGGCCCGGCCCTCCGGCGCGATCGGGGCGCACCGGCGAGCCGGGTCCCGGCGAGAGGCCGCGCCCTGCTCGTTCTAGCCGCCCGCCTTGGCGAACTCCGTGAGGAAGGTCTCGCAGAACGCCTTGAGGTCGTCCGGCTTGCGGCTGGTGATCAGCATGTTGTCGCCGTGGTCGCAGACCTTCACCCGTTCGTCGACCCAGGTGGCCCCGGCATTGCGCAAGTCGGTCCGCAGACTGGGCCACGAGGTCACGACCCGGCCGCGTACGACGTCCGCCTCGACGAGCGTCCACGGAGCGTGGCAGATCGTGGCCACCGGCCGGCCCTGCTCGAAGAAGTCCCTGACGAACGCCACGGCCTTCTCGTCCATCCGCAGGAAGTCAGGATTGGCCACGCCGCCTGGCAGGACTAGCCCGCCGAACGAATCGGCCGACGTGTCGCCGACCGCCTCGTCCACCGGGAACGCGGTCCGCCTTGTCGAGGTGGTTGAAGCCCTGGACCTCACCGGATTGCGGTGGAGACGAGCACGGGCTCGTGGCCCGCGTCCTTCGCCGCCCGCCAGGGCTCGGTCGGTTCGACCTGCCCACGCCCTCGGGCGCGGTCAGAAACGCGATGCGTATGTGATTCGATTCCTTTCCCGGCGCGTCGGCCGGTGTCGCCGCCCGGCGCGTGTCAGTCGTTCGGCCGCGGGGGAAGGCGCGGGCGCGTTCAGCCGCCGCCCCGGGCGTCCGGTTCCGCGCGGCTGATGTCGGCGAGCGCCGACGAGGGGTCCCGGCCTCGGCCAGATCGCCGAGGCTCACCATCCCGACCGGCAGCCCGTTCTCCCACGACCGGCAGCCGCCGTACGGCGTGCTCGCGCATCAGCGCCACCACGTCCGCGACCGGGTCGTCCGGGGAGACCGTCAGCGGGTCGTGGGTAGATCGCCCGACGCTCACCCCATCGGGTCGAGGCCCTCCGCCACCGCCCGCACCGCGATGTCGCGGTCGGTGAGCAGACCCACGACCTCCCGCCCGTCCGCGACCACCACGTCACCGATGTTCTGCGTGCGCATCAGCTGCGCCGCCTCGACGAGTGAGGAGTCCGACGGATGGCGGTCACGCCCGGCGTCATGACGTCCCGCACGTACTCGGCCGTGTGCTCGGCCATCGGAGCTATGGAAGGCCCGCCCTTCGGCGCCTAGGCGCCCTGCGTCCCGGTGGGTCCGGACCCGCCGCTTCGGTCAGCCACCGCCAGTTCCTTGACGCTGTCGTAGGCGCGCCTCGTGCGGCAGCCGCTCCAGTCCCTCGACGAGGCGTCGGGCGCGCGGCCGCGCAAAGCGCCTCGGGTCACCCCCCGCGGCTCGCGGAGGAAGGTGCCCCGGGTCAGGTTCCGGGCCAGTTCGAGCCGGAGGGCCTCCAGATAGGCGTCGGTCCGCGGCCGGGTGTCACCGGTCCGTAGGGTGACGTCCGGGTCGTCCTCGGCAGCAGGTTCCGGGTCGTCCACTCCTCGGTACGGGTGGGGTGCCCGGACCCGAGCAGACCCTGCAGTTCGTGCTTCCATCTCGTCGTCGCGGTGGACGCTCATCCGGTCACTGCCTCGCTGCATGTCTCCCTCCAGGTCCTTCAGGGGTGCCGACCGCGTACCCGGACACTGGAGGCCGACACGGATTCATCCGGACGGGTCCGGTCCGATTTCCCCGGAATACTGCGTGCCTCCGCGTGCACCACGGGTTTGCCCGGCGGGCCCGGGGAACCCGGCTTTCGCCACCACCCCCCACGCCCACCCCTTATCGGGAAGGACCGGATCATGGCGGTGCTGCTCGCTGTGTTCATCCCGGTCCTCATGCTCGGCGTGGTGCTGGCCCTCGGCCGCTACGAGGAACTGATGCCGCCCGACACCGTGGCCCCGCCCGACGGCGCCGACGTGGCCGCGCGAACGGATCAGTAATCGAGAAGCGAGGCTTACTGCGCTCCGTCCGGCGCCGCACCCTGCCGACCGCTTCCCGACAGAGGGAGACACCGATGAGCAGCACGAGGAGAACGGACCAGCAGGCGGCCGCACCGCATGTCGCGGATAGCCACGACCTGATCCGTGCGCACGGCGCCCGCGAGAACAATCTCAAGGACGTCAGCATCGAGATCCCCAAGCGCCGGCTGACGGTGTTCACCGGCGTCTCCGGCTCGGGCAAGAGCTCGACTGAGAGTTGAACACGATCGCCGCCGAGTCGCAGCGGCTGATCAACGAGACCTACAGTGCCTTCGTTGCGGGCTTCATGCCGACGCTGGCTCCGGCCCGAGGTCGACGTCCTCGATGGCTTCCGACCACCGCGATCATCGAGCCCCAGCAGCGGATGGGCGCCGACCCCCGCTCCACGGTCGGCACCGCCACCGGAGCCAACGCCATGCTGCGCATCCTCTTCAGCCGGCTCGGGACCTCGCACATCGGACCGCCCAGTTCCTACTCCTTCAACACCGCCTCCGTCCGGGCGAGCGGCGCGATCAACAACACCGTCGAGCGCAACAACTAGAAGGCGGTCAAGGCGACCTTACGAGCGCACCGGTGGCATGTGCACCAACCGCGTCAGGGCCGGGGCAAGGTCTCCTGACATCGACCTCTCCCAGCTCTACGACGACCTCCGGGTCGCTCGCCGAGGGGCGCCTTCACGATCCCCGGCTGGAAATCCGACAGCCAGTGGACCGTCAGGTCTACGCCCAGTCCGGCTTCGTGGACCCCGGACAAGCCGATCCGCGAGTACACCGGAGAAGGAACTGCGGACTTCCTCTATGGCGAGCCGGTCAAGGTGAAGGTCAGCGGCGTCAACCTCACCTACGAAGGACTGATCCCGAAGATCCAGAAGTCGTTCCTGTCCAAGGACAAGGAGGCGATGCAGCCGCACATCCGGGCGTTCGTGGAGCGGGCCGTCACCCTTCACCACCCGCCCCGAGTGCGATGGAACCCGGCTCAGCGAGGGCGCCCGGTCGTCGAGGATCGGGAAGATCAGCATCGCCGACGCCTGCGCGATGGAGATCCACGACCTGGCCGAGTGGGTCCGCGCTCTCGACGACCCGTCGGTGGCGCCGCTGCTCACCGCGTTGCGGGACACCCTCGACTCGTTCGTGGAGATCGGCCTCGGCTATCTCCTCGCTCGACTGTCCGGCGGGCACCCTTGTCGGGCGGCGAGGCGCAGCGCGTGAAGATGATCCGCCACCTCGGCTCGTCCCTCACCGACACCACGTAATGTCTTCGACGAGCCCACCATCGGCCTCCACCCCCACGACATCCAGCGCATGAACGACCTGCTGCTGCGGCTGCGGGACAAGGGCAACACGGTGCTCGGTCGTCGAGTACGCCGGAGATGATCGCGATCGCCGACCACGTCGTCGACCTCGGCCCCGGCGCCGGCAATCGGCGGGCGGCACCGTCCGCTTTGAGGGGCACCGTCGAGGCTGCGGGCCGGCGACACCGTCACCGGCCGCCACCTCGACGACCGGGCCCTGCTCAAGGAGACGGTCCGCGAGCCCACCGGTGACGCTGGAGATCCGCGACGCCACGACGCACAACCTCCAGGGCGTCAGACCGACATCCCGCCCGGCGTGCTCTGCGTGGTCACCGGCGTGGCGGGCTCCGGCAAGAGCTTCCCCGATCCACGGCTCGGTCCCGGCCGGCGCGGACGTCGCCTGGTCGACCAGAGCCCCATCAAGGCCCCTGGCGGAGCAACCCGGCCACGGTACACCGGGCTGCTCGACCTCGATCCGCAAGCGCCTTCGCCAAGGCCAACGGCGTCAAGCCCGCCCTGTTCAGCGCCAACTCCGAGGGCGCCTGCCCCACCTGCAACGGCGCCGGTGTCGTCTACACCGACCTGGCGATGATGGCGGGCGTCGCCACGCCCTGCGAGGGACTGCGAGGGCAAGCGATTCCAGGCCTCCAGTAGCCGAGTACGGCCTCGGTGGCCGCGACATCAGCGAGGTCCTCGCCATGTCGGTGGCACAGGCGGAGGAGTTCTTCGGCACCGGCGAGGCCCGCACCCCGGCCGCACACAAGATCCTCGATCGGCTCGCCGACGTCGGGCTCGGCTATCACCCTCGGCCAGCCGCTCACCACCCTGTCCGGCGGGAGCGCTAGCGGCTCAAACTGGCCACCCACATGGGCGACAAGGGCGGCGTCTACGTACTCGACGAGCCGACCACCGGCCTGCACCTCGCCGACGTCGAGCAACTGCTCGGCCTGCTCGACCGCCTCGTCGACGCCGGCAAGTCGGTCATCGTCATCGAGTAATCACCAGGCGGTCATGGGCGCACGCCGACTGGATCATCGACCTCGGCCCGGGCGCCGGCCACGACGGCGGCCGGATCGTCTTCGAGGGCACCCCGGCCGACCCGTCGCCGACCGCTCCACCCTCACCGGCGAGCACCTCGCGGCGTACGTCGGCGCCTCGACCGTGAACGAACCCACGGCGCCGGTACCGGGAGCCCCCGGCGTCGTGGGATCGTGGTGGGGTGACGACCTTTGAGGACCCGCCGTCGGCGGCTGCGCCGGGCCCGCGACCTGATGGACCGCGAGTACGCCGAGCCGCTCGACGGCCGGCGCTGGCGCGCGTCGCCCTCATGTCGGCGGGCCACCTCTCCCGCAGCTTTCGCGCCGCCTACGGGGAGCACGCCGTACAATCTACCTGATGACGCGCCGGATCGAGCGGGCCAAGGCCCTGCTGCGGCGCGGCGACCCGTCCGTCACGGAAGTCTGCTTCGAGGTCGGCTGTACCTGCTGGGGTCGTTCAGCTCGCGGTTCACCGAACTGGTCGGTGAGAGTTCGAGCGCGTACCGGGCCCGCGACCACGCCGACGGCGCCGACATCCCGGCCTGCGTCGCCAAGATCTACACGCGACCGGTCAGGAACGGAGAAGCGAAGCCCACGCCCCCCGCCCGCAGCGTGAGACGCATGGACATCAACCTCTCGCAGTGCTTTCATCGCCGTCGATGACCACGACAAGGCGTCTCGCCTTTCTACCGCGACGTACTTCGGACTGAGGTCCGCAACGACGTCGGGTTCGAGGGCATGTGCTGGGTGACCGTCGGCTCCCCGGCCTAGCCCGGCGGGACATCGTCCTCGAACCCCCGCTCGCGGACCCGAACGCCTCGGCCGCCGACAAGGAGGCCATGGCCGAGCTGCCGAAGGGACTGCTGCGCGGCGTCATCTTCACCACCGAGGACGTTGACGCCACCTTCGAACGCGTCCGCCGCAGTGGCGCCGAGGTCCTCCAGGAGCCGGTCGACCAGCCCTACGGCGTCCGCGACTGCGCCTTCCGCGACCCCTCCGGCAACATGCTGCGCTTCAACCATCGCCGCGCAAGGGATGACCGCCGCTGCCGCGTCACCCCTTCTCCTCGCCCCGGCAGAGACTCCCACACCTTCGCCTTGAACCCCTGCTTGAACCATGGACCCTCGGTCCGCGTCGCCCTTGAGGATGGAGGCGGCCGTCGCCTCCATCTGCTCCCAGGTGACCTGATCGAGGTCCCGGTTGTTCCAGACGGCCACGATCAGCCGCGGTCCTCCCACAGGTCGCGGTACTTCGCCCGCCGTGATCATCTCCGCCAGCCTCGTTCATCTGCATCGCGCCGTCCCCGACCAGGCGATCACGGGCCGGTCCGGGTGGAGGACTCTCGCGCCGATCGCGTACGGCACCCGCAGCCCGTGTGGCCAACGTGCCGGACAGCGAGCGCGCATGCCGGGCCGCATGGTCGGGTGCCGGGCGTACCAGTTCGCCGTCGAACCCGAGTCGGAGGTGGCGATCGCGTCGTCAGGCAGCGTCGGCCCGGAGCGGCGGCCACTGTACCCGGGTTGATCGGATCGGCCTCGAGCCCGGCCCACCGCCACCACGGACCTGCCGGACCGATCAGGGTGATGTCGGCGGCAAGCGGTACGGGTGCCCCCTGGTCCGCGCGGAAAACATCCGGGTGTTTGCCCCGGGGTCAGGGGCAGGCGCAGTTCAGTGCTTCGACAAGGAGGCACGTCCGTGGGAGCGGCGCGACGCCGCCCCGATGCGTCCGTCCGGCCGGACGCCCTCCCACGGGGACCGCCCGACCCCAAGGGCCGTGTTGTCGTACCGGTGCCGGCCGCCCGCGCGCCGGAGGTTCCGTGAACCCCGGCGCCGTCCCGCGCCGACCGGGCCATCGCCCGGCGCGACGACAGGACCCCGCGCCCGAGGGAGTTGCGACGCACCATGCCGATCCACGCCAGCGTGAAGCACCCGCACGATGACGCCCCCGACACCGCCGACGCCTTCCGCCGACCTCACCACCCTTTCCCGACGGCCTGAACGCGACGCGGTCCGCGACCGGATCGTCGAGGCCTGGCTCCCCATGGCCGAACGGCTCCGCGGGACGGTTCCGCAGCCGCGGCGGAGAGCTACGAGGACCTGCGCCAGGTCGCGGCCCTCGGCCTGGTCAAGGCCGTCGACCGGTACGACCCCGAGCGCGGCAACGCCTTCGAGGAGCTACGCCGTGCCGACGATCACCGGCGAGATCAAGCGCCACTTCCGCGACCACATGTGGACTCTGCATCGTGCCGCGCCGGGTCCAGGACCTGCGCAACCGCGTGGAAGCTACGCCGGCCAGGACCCGTCCCAGACCATCTCCGGGCGTATGCCCACCGTCACCGAGATCGCCGAGCGCGCCGATCTGAGCGAGGAGGATTGCCCGGGATCGGCCTGGAAGCCCTGGAGAGCTTCACGGCCCTGTCCCTGGACGCCGAACTCCCCCGGCAGCGAGGACGGCTACTCACTCGGCGACGCCCTCGGGGCCTCCGACCCGGCCCTCGACACCGTCGTCGACCGCGAGGCCGTCAAGGACCGCCTCGCCGCCCCGCTCCGAGCGGGAACGCGCCATCTCCACATGCGCTTCTTCGACGACATGACCCAGAGCCGCATCGCCGAACAGCTCGGCATCTCCCAGATGCACGTCTTCCCGCCTGATCAGCCGGTGCTGCGACCGGGTGCGGGAACAGGTACCCGGGACCTGGCGGCCTGGAGCCTGGGGCCGGCCCCCCGCGCCTCCCCCACGGCGCCGGCGGGTCACGCCCCGAGGCGGAGATCCGTGACGGCCGCGGGTGGGCCGAAACCTCGCCCTCACCCGCTCGTGGTCTTCCTGCGAACGGCGCACGGTGGCGCGCGGATCTCGTCGCGGGCGGGCTGTGATGGCCGAGGGGGGCGCGAGTGCCGCGCCCCGCAGCCGTCGCTCGAAGGAGCCCACCCCATGCGCCGCACCGCCCGCGCCCTGTCCGCCGCCGCCCTGGCCGGTGCCGCCCGGCGGCGCCCCGGCGTGGCCTGTTCAAGGCCGATCCCGGCGGTTTCCGTGCCGCTTCCGTAGGCACCGGTGCGCCCGGCCAAGCGGAGGTCAGCCCAGTAGGCGTCACCCCGGGCGGCACTGTCACCGTCTCCGTCTCCTGCGCCTCGACCGGCGGGTCCGCGCCGGCCACCCTCGACGCCACCTCACCGGCCTTCGACGAGGGCAATCCGTCGCGCTGCGCAAGCGTGGAGGGCGATTGACGGGGCGACGTCCGCAACCGCCTACCGGGGCACCGCGCGCATAGCCGCCGCCGAGGACTTCGAGACCGACCCTGAGGCGGAGGGCTCCGAGGACGCGTGTGGACCGTCGACGGCGCCTCGCCCCGGAGGAGTCCGGCGGCGAGGGCGATCCCTGGAGCGCGACGATGACCGTGTGCCGGAGGAGGGGAGTGGCGGGGCCGTCGCACCGCTGTGCCCCGAGCCGACACATGCCGGTCAGCACGGCGAGCAGTGCGGCGGGACCAAGCCGGTGTGCCCGGAGACGACCGCCCCGCACGGTGAGTATCGTCGAGCGGGGCAGCACGTCCCGCACGGACGAAGCCGCCCCCTGCCCCGAGCCCGCCGCACAGGGCAAGTCCTGCGGCGGCGCGACCGCGGAGCACGGGTGCGGGCCGGTGCGGGCGGGTCCTTCTCACCGACCTCGATGCCCGCCCCCTGGTCGCCGGCGGCGCCCTGATCGCGGGCGCGTTCGGCGCGGCGGCGCATCGGCTGCGGCTCCGTCTCGCAGGGGTGGGCGCCGAGCACCGCCGACCCGCACCGCCGCCGGTCCGCGTGCGTGTGATCCGCGACCGGGGTCACAGCCATGGCAGGGGCGGTACGATGGGTACTTGGTGCAACGACCGAGGAAAAGCACCCGGCCGGGCGGCGACGGACACGGCACCACGGATCACCGCGCGGAGGCACGCATGCGGCGGACGGACCCCCGAAGGCCATGACTGCGGGCATGGCTCCGAAGGGCGTGGCGCCGTAAGGCATGACCGGAAAGGCACGACTCGTAGGGCACGGCCCGAGGGGCGTGACGCAGTAGGGCATGACTCCGGGGGACACGATCCCGAAAGGCACGGGTCCGCGGGCACGACTCGTAGGGCACGACCCCGAACGGCACGGCTCCGCAGAGCACAGCCCTCAACTGGCACGGCTCCGCAGAGCACAGCCCCGTCCGCACGGCTCCGCAGAGCACGACCCCGTGGGCACGGGCCCGTCCGGTACGGCCCGCACCTTCCCGGACGACGGTCTGCCCGTACTGCTCGAACTGTCCGCCGTACTGCCGCCGCCGGCGCGGCCGCGGCCACGACGAACCGGGCGGGCGGCGCCCGCCCCTCCTGGATGCCGCCTGCGGCTTACTGGGACCGGCGTGGCCCCTGCCCACCGAGCCCGGGCGTGTGGCCGCCGCCCCCGGCGCCAACGCCCTGCTGCTCGCGCTGACCGCCGCGCTCGGCGTCGAGTTCTGCGTCCCTGGCGCCCCGCGCCGCCTGGTGGGCGCCGGCTTACGCGCGGTTGCTGGGCAGACCCGTCTTCCACGTGCCGACCCCGGCGGAGTCCGGCGGCGTCCCCCGACCCGTACGCCCTCCTGGAAACCGTTCGCCGGGTCCGCGCCGAGGAGGGCGGCGACCCCGCCTGCTCGTGCTGTCCGTCGCCGACGACCCTACCGGAGACCCGTCGCGCCGCCCGAACTGCTGCACGAGACCGTCGAGCGCCGCCGCCGGCGAGGGACTGCATCCTGGTCACGCTTGACGAGACCTGGCGGGACACCCTGCACGACGCGCCGCAGGTGCTGCTCAGCCCCGCCGAGATGCTGCCCGAACGGGTCACCGTCGTCACCGACCTGGCCGGCGCGCTGCCGCCGCCCGCTGGCCGGCCGCCGTCGCCCGCTTCCCGCGTTCGCCGCCGGGGGGACGCCTGCACGCGCGTGCTCGACGTTTCACCGCCCTCGGTGCCAACGTCGCCGCGCGCTCGTCGCCGCCGCGCCGGGTGCGCGCTCGCCGAACCCGAGCCGAACACCGCCCGCCGCTCCGCCGCCGTCCGCTCCGCACGCGCGCGTGCCGCCGCGGTGGCACGCCGCCGTCGTCGCCGCCGGCGCCACCCCGCCCGGCCCCCGCAGGCCGGCCGCCACCTTTACGCCGACCTTCGGTCTGCTGCGCGACGCGCTCGGCGCCCGGGGGCGTCGGCGACGCCCAGGAACTCCGAGGATCTCCCTCACCGTCCGGCTCGGCATGCCTGCCCCCGGCGGCCACCCCCGGCGACGACCCGCGGCTCTGCGCGTGCGGCTCGCCACCGGCCTGCTGTCGACGGCGGCACCGATGAGCGGCGCGCGGAATGTCTCACGTCCCCGACCCGTTGGAACTGCCACACGTGCAACGCAAGGATCGGTCTGAAGTCGCCTTCGACGACCGCGACGCTCAGCGATGGGAGCCTCCCGGATGACGCAGCAGCCCTGGTCGACCACGCGCACGTCCACGCCCACGTCCACGGCTACGTCCACCGAGGACACCGACGCACCACCGTCCTCGTCCCCCGTCCCCCCCCGTCCCCCTCGTCCTCCTCGGCCCCTCGTACCCGCCGCTCGCCGAGCCCCGGCCGATGGCCGAACACCGGGTGTGGCCGCGACCTTCCACGACCGGCTTCGACCGCGCCGCTCCCCGGCCTGAAGGCCTTCGCCAGATCCGGCCCGCGAGGGCGCGGTGAGACCCGGCCCCGAGGGGGCTCGCCGACACCCCCCGGCCGCCCTACGCCCCCGGCCCGCCGCCCCGCGTGGACGCGCGCGCACCGTCGCCGTCACCTGGGCGGCACACGCCAGTTGGGTGGTGCGCTTCGGCGGGCTCACCGTCCTCACCGACCCGGTCTGGTCGCGCCGCATCCTCGGCACCCCGGCCCGCGTCACCCTCGTCGGCGTCCCCTGGCGCCCCGCCCCGGGTGGACGCGGTCGTCATCAGCCAACCACTACGACCACCTGGACGCCCCCCACCCTGCGCAGGCTCCCCGCGACACCCCCGCCCGCCCCGGCCGGGCTCGGCCGCTGGTTCCACCCGCCGCCGCTTCACCCGCTGCGTCACCGAGTTGGACTGGTGGGAGGCCGCGAAACTGGACGGCGTCCGCTTTCGACTTCGTACCGGCCCACCACTGGTCCAAGCGCAGCCTCACCGACACCCGCCGCACCCCGTGGGGCGGCTGGTCCCCACCGACCCCGACGGCCGGCGCGTACTACGCCGCCGGTGACACCGGGTACGGCCACTGGTTCACCCGCATCGGCCGCCGTTACCCCGGCATCGACCTCGCCCCGCTCCCCATCGGGGCCTGCCGACCCCCCGCTGGTGGCTGAGCGACGTGCACCGCGACCCGGAGGAGGCGGTGCGGGCCGCCTAGGACGTGGCGCGCCGCCGGATGGCGCCGATGCACTGGGGGACGTCTCGTCCCGTCCGCGGAACCGGTACTGGAACCGCTCACCCGCGTGCAAGCGCCGCCTCGGCAGCGGGCGGGCCTGTCCCGGGAGCACCTGTGGGACCTCCCGGTCGAAGGCTCCCGCGTGCTGGAGTGACCGGGCCGGCCGCCCGGCGCCCTGGTGCCGCGCGGGTGCAGGGCCTACGCCTTCGCCGGCCCCCGGAACCGCCGCCACACGCTCGGCGCTCCGCTGAGCAGTACCGTCAGCGCGATCGCCGCGCCACGCCCTCCCACGGCTTGCTGAACAGGGGCGCTCGCTAGACGCCGATCAGCTGGTACGTGACCGCCCAGGCCAGGCAGGTGCTTGAGCAGGTTGCTCCCGGGCGAACCGGCGCAGTGGCCACCGGCCAGCAGGTAGGCCAGCATCACCGGTATCCGCCCCGCCGGCACCAGCCGGGACAGCACGAGCACCGCGACATCGTGCTCGGCGAGCTTGTCCCTGGGCCTGCTCCAGCCGGTCCTCGGGCGCCCGGGACCGCATCGCCTCCAGCCAGCGCGAGCCGTTCTTCGAGCCGACGCCCTGGCCGCCCCAGCTAGTACAGCGCCGCTGTCCCCCGCAGAACGCGGCCAGCGACGCCGTCGCGAACACCATCAGCATCGAGGAACGGCAGGGTCTGGTGCATCGCGACCACGGCCGCCGAACTCACCAGCGCGCCCGTCGGCACCACCGGTACCAGCGCCCCGATCAGCACCAGCAGGGAACAGCGAGGGGATAAATCCCCGAACGCCTGCTGGGCCGGCTCGGGTCGCGATACTCGTCACGGCGGTGCCCAGCCAGTTCCCGACCGCGCGACCTTCCACCCGCATCGCCTCTCGCCGTGCCCCAGCCGGTGCACCGCCAACCACCCGGCGCGCGCAGCGCCGACAGGCGCACGGATCCGTCCCCCGGCGTGTGGAACTCGTGGGGCGCACGGCGACCATCCCGATCGGCTATGTACGTGCCGTAGTGCACCGGCACCGCGGTGCGCGGCGCCAGCCGGGCCAGCCGCCCCGGCGGCCTCGCTCCCGCGTCCGGGTGCTCCGCACCAGGTACGGGCTCCCCAGCCGCCCACCGGGCAGCAGCGCCGCGTCGACCGGCCCGGCCTCCCTTCTCCATGCCGTCGAACAGACCGGTGTCCCCGGCGAAGTACGTCCGTGCCTCACCCTCGACGACATAGCCCAGCGCGGGGGAGCGGTGCCGTCCGACGGCAGCCGCCGCCCGTCAGCCGTGCCGGCACCGCCCGCATCCGCAGTGGTCCCTTGACGGTCGCCTCGTCGCCGGGCGCCACCTCTGGCTTCCAGCTCCAGGTATCCGAGCCGGCGCAGTCCCGGCACCGCCCGTCGTGGGCGCCCCGGGGCACGAGCAGGCGCGTGCCCCGCGCGAGAGCCGCGCGAGCGACGGCATGCAGGTGGTCGGCGTAAGTGGGAGACGAGCGCCACGTCCGCGCGCGCCAGGCGTCCGGACGGCGGCAGCAGCGCGCTCCCGTCTGCGGCGCAGATGGGTGAGTCTGGCGGACGAACAGAGGATTGGTGAGCACACGGATGTCCGAGTCCTCGACCGTGCAGGCGGCGTGACCCCCCACCACGAGCGCTCCACCGGCACCTCTTTGCCTCCTCCGCGACTCCGCGAAGCCTACGTCCAGGAGTAGGGTCGGCGGCGAAAACGGGAGGTGAGGGGGACCCCATGGGGCTGGTGCGGGTGACGGCGATCGCGAGTCTCGACGCCGCTGGAGCAGTTGGACGACGATCCCTTTCCTGGTCGACTCCCCGCAGCCAGCACGCCAAGGTGCGCCCGCTGGGCCGCGGAGAACGGATGGGCTACGTCGTCGCCAGAGAGCTGCTGGTACGCGGCCTGCGACCCGGACCACGACGCCCTGTGGGACGGCGGTCCGCCCCCGGACACGACCTGTTCGTGGCGCCCAGCCGCCGGGTGCTCGAGAGCGCGCTGTCGTCGGTGGAGGAGTTCACCGCGTGAGTGCGGCGCGGCGCGGCGTCCGGATCGAGACGGTCGGCCACGCCGAACCGTCCTACGACGCCGGGATGAAGGCGTGCGTCCACCGCAGACTGTCGATGCCGACGGCGGGGTACGACGGCCGCTGAACCCGGCCACGGGGTGTGAACCGGACCCGGGGGACAAACGGGTGCTCCGGACCGTTGTGACAGGGTGGGGGCAGGCCCGTGCCGACGACGGGCCGGGACGTGAGGTGTGCGGAGCGTGGGTGGAGGGCGTTGGCGCCGGGTCGCCAGTCAGATGGGGCGGAGTGTCGCGGTGTGGGCCGTGTCCACCCTCACCATGCTCGTGCTCGCCGGGATCCTGCCGGACTTCCGGCTCCAGTCGCCCGACGGCGACAGCGCGACCGACATCGCCATCACCGCCGCGGTCGGCGCCGGCGCCTTCGGCCTGCTGTCCGCCCTGGTGTGGCCGCTGATGGTCCGGCTGCTGCTCCTGGTACCGGCGCTCGTCCTGGGGCTGCTGGTCTTCTTCCTCAACGGCGGGCTGCTGCTCCTCGCGATCGACGTAGACCCGGCGGGGCGCGGCGGCGTAGCGCCCGGAGACGGCGGTCGTGGTGGCCGCCGTCATGTCCGCCGTCGCCTCCGCCACCGGCGGTGCCCCTCGCCGTGCGCGACGACGACGCCTACCGGCGCCGGCTCTACCGGCTCGCCGACCGCCGCCGCAGATCCGGCCCGCCCTGTCCGTCCGGCCCCGGCACCTCTTCCTGCAACTGGACGGCGTTGTCCACGATGTCCTGCTGGCCGCCGCCGATAGCGGCGCCATGCCCACCGTCGCCCGCTGGCTCGGCCGTGACGGCGCCTCCGCGACCCACCGGCTCGCCCTGTGGCGCACCGACTGGTCCAGCCAGACCGGCGCCAGCCAGCTCGGCATCCTGCACGCGGCTCCAACCACGATGTCCCCGCCTTCCGCTGGTTCGAGAGGACAGCGGCGAGGTCGTGGTCTGCAACCGCCCGATCAGCGCCGCCCAACTCCAGCACCGCGCCGTCGAGCACTACCGGCGACGGCGGCCTGCTCAACTTCGACGGCGCCAGTCGCGGCAACCTCTTCGGCGGCGGCGCCGACGAGCAGGCCCTCGTGCTCTCCATCGCCACCCGCCGCCGCAGCCGGGAGACACGGTCCAGGTCCGGCTACTTCGCCTACTTCTCCGACCCGGCCAACGCCGTCCGCACCGCGATGTCCTTCGTCGCGGAGGTGGTCCGCGAGATCGGCCAGTCCACCCGCGCACGCGTGCACAAGGTCCGCCCGCACGTCCCCGCGGCGGCCTCCTACCCCTTCGTCCGGGCCTTCGCGACCGTCGTCGAAGCGGGACGTCGTGGTCGCGCCCGGTGATGGGCGACATGCTCGCCGGACGCACCGCCGTCTACGCCGACCTGGTGGCGTACGACGAGGTGGGCGCACCACTCCGGGCCGGGCAGCCGGGACGCCGCGAAGGTCCTCCAGCGGCTCGACCGGTCCCTCGCGCTGATCGAGAAGGTCGCCGAGCACGCGCCCCGCAAGTACCGGATCGTCGTCCTGTCCGACCACGGCCAGAGCCCCGGCGAGACCTTCCGCGCCCGCTACGGCCTCACCCTCGGCGACCTGGTGCGGGCCGGCTGCGGACTGCCCGTGCCGCGCCGGGCCCAGCGCACCCGCAGCGGCGCCGAGGCACGCAACACCGTACGGGCCGCCCTGCACCGGCCGGTCGAGGAGGGCGCCGAGCAGCAGCGCCCCGCCGACACACCCACCGGCCGCCGCTCGGAGCCGATCGTGCTGGCCTCCGGCAACCTGGGCCTGGTCTCCTTTCCGGACGTGCGTCACCGGATGACGCGGGAGGAGATCGACGCGCGCCACCCCGCCCTGCTGCCGACCCTCGCCAACCATCCCGGCGTCGGCTTCCTGCTGGTCGACACGCGAGCACGGCGGCCTCGTGCTCGGGGCGCGCGGCGCGGAGATCCCGCTCGCCCGGCTCGACGAGGAGCCCGGCCCGCTCGCGCCCTTCGGACCCGGCGCCGCCGACGCCGTCCGCCGCACGCACTCCTTCCCGCACACCGCCGACATCATGGTCAACTCCTTCCACGACCCGGCGGACGGCGAGGTCCTCGCCTTCGAGGAGCAGATCGGCTCCCACGGCGGTCTCGGCGGTGCCCAGTCGCGGGCCTTCCTGCTGTCGCCGGTCGTCCTGTCCGCGCCGGTCGCCGAGGGGGCGGAGATAGTCGGCGCGGAGCACGTGCACCGGGTCCTGCGCCGCTGGCTGCGGGAGTCGAACGGCCCGCAGGTGCCCGTGGAGGATTCCCGGTCCAGGGCCGTCGACAGCGCACCTTTTTCCGGCCCCGGACGGGGGTCGTGCAGGACAAAGCGCCTGATTTGGAGCCGCGCCGGACCGTGCCCGACCATGGGCGCCGCCCCGGCGATCCCGGGCACCAGTTCCACGGAAGGCGCACCACCCCATGCACGTCACCGGGACCGTCCCCCCACCGGCTCCGGCGTCGCAGGAGACCCCCGCGGCCCCCGCTCCCGCCCCGGACAACGGCAGGCACGCCCGCCGCTTCGGGCTCCCCGTCGCCACCGCCCCTCGTCATGGGCAACATCATCGGCGGCGGCATCTTCCTGCTCCCGGCCTCCGTCGCCCCCTTCGGCACCGTCAGCCTGCTCGCCTTCGGCGTCCTGACCGTCGGCGCGATCTCGCTCGCCCTGGTCTTCGGCCGCCTCGCCGCCCGCGACCCGCGCACCGGCGGCCCCTACGTCTACGCCCGCGAGGCCTTCGGCGACTTCGCCGGCTTCCTCGCCGCATGGGCGTACTGGATCACCACCTGGGTGTCCAACGCCGCGCTCGCCGTCGCCGCCGTCGGCTACCTCGACGTCCTGATCCCGGTGAACGACCACCGCTGGACCGCCTGCCTGGCCGCGCTCGTCATCCAGTGGCTGCCGGCCCTCGCCAACTTCGCCGGCACCCGCTACGTCGGCGCCGTGCAGCTCGTCTCCACCGTGCTGAAGTTCGCGCCGCTGCTGCTCGTCGCGGTCGGCGGGCTGTTCTTCTTCGACCCGGACAACCTCGGCCCGTTCAACGCGAGCGGCGGCAGCGGCATCGGCGCGGTCTCCGCCGCCGCCGCGATCCTGCTCTTCTCCTACCTCGGCGTGGAGTCCGCCGCCGTCAGCGCGGGCGAGGTGAAGGACCCGCGGCGCACGGTCGGCCGGGCCACGGTCATCGGCACCGCGGGCGCCGCGCTCGTCTACCTGCTGGGCACGCTCCTCCGTCTTCGGCACCGTCTCCCACGACCGCCTGGTGACCTCCACCGCGCCCTTCTCCGACGCCGTGAACGCCATGTTCGGCGGCGCCTGGGGCGGCTGGGCCGTAGCACTGGCCGCCCTGGTGTCGATGACCGGCTGCCTCAACGGCTGGACCCTGCTCAGCGCCCAGACCCCCTACGCCGCCGCGAAGGACGGCCTCTTCCCGGCCGCGTTCGCGCGCAGGCGGCGCGGCGTGCCCACGGTCGGCGTCGGCGTGACCGTCGTCCTCGCCTCCCTCCTCACCGTCTACAACTACACGTCGGGCTCGGCGAAGGTCTTCGAGGTGCTCGTGCTCGTCACCACCTTCACCGCGACCGTGCCGTACCTGCTGGCGACCGCGGCGCAGATCTTCCACCTGGTCTCCGGACAGGGGCGAGAAGGTCGACCGGGCACGGCTGGTGCGGGACGGGGTGATCGCGGCGGTCGCGGCCGCCTTCTCCCTCTGGCTGGTCGCCGGCGCCGGCTACGCGGCGGTGTACCAGGGCGTCCTGTTCCTGTTCGCGGGCGTGCTGGTCTACGCCGTGATGGCGGCCCGCAGGCGGCGGCAGAACGGACCCGGCGCGCGGTAAATCGGCTGCGCACGGGCCTCGCCCCGCCCACACTGGTCTGGGTCCGCTTCGAACAGCAGCCCGAGGAGCCCCTGCGTGCAGGCCGCCGTCACCGTCACCCCCGCCCGACTCCCGGAACTGCTGCTCGGCCTCGCCACGGTGCGGCCGGTCTTCCTGTGGGGCGCACCCGGCATCGGCAAGTCCTCCCTGGTGAGGAACTTCGCCGACTCGCTGGGCCTGGAGTGCGTGAGCCTGCTCGGCACCCAACTGGCGCCCGAGGACCTGATCGGCGTACCGCAGATCCGGGACGGGCGGTCGGTGTTCTGCCCGCCCGAGTCCATCGCCCGCGACGAGCCGTACTGCCTGTTCCTGGACGAGCTGAACGCGGCAGGACCCGACGTGCAGAAGGCCTTCTACTCCCTCATCCTCGACCGGCGCATCGGCGACTACGAGTTGCCCAAGGGCTCCATCGTCATCGGCGCAGGCAACCGCGCCACCGACAACGCCCTCGCCCGCCCCATCGCCTCCGCGCTGGTCAACCGCCTCACCCACGTCCACCTGGACGCCTCGGCCAAGGACTGGCTCGTCTGGGCCGGCGAGAACGGCATCCACCCCTGGATCACGGACCACCTCACCGACCGCCCCGACCACCTGTGGTCCAAGCCGCCCAAGACCGAGGAGCCGTTCTCCACCCCGCGCTCCTGGCACATGCTCTCCGACGCCCTGCACTCCTTCGGGCCGGACCTCGACGAGGAGACGCTCAAGGTCCTCGCGCACGGCACGCTGACCCCCCGCCCACGCCACCGCCTTCTGCGGCTACGTCAAGATCGTCCGCAGCCGGTTCGGCATCGAGGCGGTCCTCAAGGGCGAGGCCCGCTGGCCGAACCGCCTCCAGGACCGGGACCTGCTCTACTACCTCGCCGAGTCCTTCCGCGGCCGGCTGGTCAGGGAACTGCCCGCGAGCAAGGAGCACATGTCGGCGAACGGCCGCCAGACCGCGTACCGCGCCAAGTCGCTGTTGGTGCAGCTCGCCGAGATCTCCGTCGAGGTCGCCCAGAGCGTCATCGCCTCCGACGCCGACGGCAACCCGGTGCTGCCCGCCTGGTTCCTCGTCGAGGCCGCCCGCGACATGCCCCGGCTGGTGGAGGCCCGGCGATGAGCCCCGCCCGGACCACCAAGGGCAAGAAGAAGCGGGACCTGGCGGCGGAGGCGTTCGAGGCGGGACTGCGGCTGGTCCGCGCCGACCCGTCCCTGAGCGCGGTGGAGTTCACCGTCTGCCGCCGGGAGAAGTGCGCCGTCGCGCCCCGGGGCGGGCTGGTGCGCGTCGACTCCGACGGCGTCGTGCACGCCCACCCGGACCGACTCACCGAGCCCGCCCTGTGGGCCTGGGCCCTCGCGCACGCCGCGCTCCACCTCGGCTTCGGCCACGTCCCCGCGGCCACGGGCGAGCGCGTCCAGCCGGACGACGCCGACCTCGCCGCACGCTGCGCCGTCGTCAACCGCTTCCTGCTCGGCTTCCGCATCGGCCGCGCCCCGGACGACCTCCCCGCCGCCTACCCCGACGGCGACGAGGAGCGGCTCGCCGCGCGCTGGCGCCGGGACGGGGTGCCGGCCGTGTACGAGCACTGCGGCACCGGCGGGCAACGCGGCCGACCTGCTGCTCGTGCCGTGGAACGGCTGGCTCGGGCGGGTCCCCGAATGGCAGACGGCGTTCGCGAGCGCGCTCACCCGGACCGTCTCCACCGCGCTCGACATGGCGGGCGGCCGCCGCGACCTCCATGGACGGCGAGGCGCCCCGCCTGCGCCCCTGGGAGGAGGCCCTGAGCTGGTTCGTCTCCTCCTACCCGCTCCTCGGCGGCATCGCGTCCGGCATCACCCTCGTCGCCGACGCCGAACTGGCCCGCGCCCACGGCATCTCCGTCGCCGCCGTCGACGCCGAGGCCGCCGGAGATCTACGTCAACCCCCTGCGCCGGTACGACGACGAGGGTGGCGCTTCATCCTGGCCCACGAGATGTTGCACGCCGCCCTGCGCCACGGCGACCGCTGCGGGACCCGCGACCCGTACCTCTTCAACGTCGCCTGCGACTACGTCATCAACGGCTGGCTCGTCGAGATGCAGGTCGGCACCATGCCCGAAGGGCTGCTGCACGACCCCGAGCTGGCCGGCCTGTCCGCCGAGGAGGTCTACGACCGCATCGCCGGCGACCTGCGCCGCATGCGCCGCCTGTCCACCCTGCGCGGCAAGGGCACCGGCGACATCCTGGGCGGCCCGCTCGGCTCACCCCGCGACTACGTCGACCTCGACGGCTTCTACCGACGCGGCCTCGCCCAGGGCCTCGACCTCCACCAGCGGCAGGAGCGCGGCTTCCTGCCCGGCGGCCTGGTCGAGGAGATCCGCGCCCTCAGCCATCCGCCGCTGCCCTGGGACGCCCGGCTCGCCCGCTGGTTCGACGAGTTCGTGCCCCGCCCCGAGCCCGTGCGGTCGTACGCGCGCCCCTCGCGGCGTCAGGCGGCCACCCCGGACATCCCGCGCGCCGGACGGTACTTCCCGCCCGAGGAGATCGCCCGCTGCACCTTCGGCGTCGTCCTGGACACCTCCGGCTCGATGGACCGCACCCTGCTCGGCAAGGCGCTCGGCGCCATCGCCTCTACGCCGAGGCCCGGGACGTGCCCGCCGCCCGGGTGGTGTTCTGCGACGCGGCACCGCACGACGCCGGATACCTGCCGGTGACGGACATCGCCGGCCGGGTGCGGGTGCACGGCCGTGGCGGCACGGTGCTCCAGCCGGGCATCGACCTGCTGCTGCGCGCCGACGACTTCCCGCCCACCGCGCCGGTCCTCGTCATCACCGACGGCTGGTGCGACGTACTGCGGGTACGGCGCGAGCACGCCTACCTGATTCCGCAGGGGGCGCGGCTGCCGTTCACCGCCCGGGGACCGGTGTTCCGCGTGAGCTGAGCCGGAGTGTGATCGGATGGGGGTGGGAACCCGGTCGCCGGGCTCCCACCGCCCAGGTACAGCAAGAGAATTCGAGAGGACCCGCCGTGGCAACCACGCGCTCCGCACACCGTCTGGGGAGGCAACCTGCTCGAGGGCAACGGTGTCGTCACCTTCGACTCGTCCGGCATCGGCGAGCAGCCGGTGTCGTGGCCGTCGCGCGCCGAGCAGGCGAACGGCAAGACCAGCCCGGAAGAGCTGATCGCCGCCGCCCACTCCAGCTGCTTCTCCATGGCGCTGTCGCACGGCCTGGCCGGCGCCGGCACCCCGCCCACCAAGCTCACCACCTCCGCCGACGTCACCTTCCAGCCCGGTGAGGGCATCAAGGGCATCCACCTCACCGTGGAGGGCACCGTCCCCGGCCTCGACGAGGAGGCGTTCACCGCCGCCGCCGAGGACGCCAAGAAGAACTGCCCGGTCAGCCAGGCTGACCGGTACGACCATCACCCTCACGGCGAAGCTGGCCTCAGCCGGAAGGTCTCAGGAGCCCGCGCGCTCCAGCCCCGCCGGTCCGGGCGCGGCCCCAGCTGCCTGGGGTCGCGCGACCGGCCAGACCACGTAGGGCCGGACCAGGTACTGCACCGGCGCGCTGAACATGTGCACCAGCCGGGTGTAGGGCACCAGCGCGATCAGCGCCATCCCGATCACCGCGTGCACCTGGTACAGCACCGGCACGCCCACCATCAGCTCCGTCTTCGGCTGGAGGGTGAACAGGCTGCGCGACCACGGGGCGATGGTGTGCCGGTAGTCGTAGCCGGTGCCGGAGGAGTGCGCGAGCTGGCCACCATGCCGAGGACGATCGCGCCGAGCAGGAAGACGTACATGACCTTGTCGTTGGCGGTCGTCGCCCGGAACACGGGCGCGCTGGTGCGCCGCCGGTAGATGAGGATCAGGATGCCGGCGACCGCCAGCACCCCGGCCGCCGTGCCGCCGTACAGGGACAGCAGGTGGTACCCGTGCTCGCTCATGCCCACCGTGTCCGTCCACGACTCGGGGACGAACAGCCCGACGAGATGGCCGACCAGTACGAACAGGATGCCGTAGTGGAACACGGGCGAGGCGATGTTCAGCAGCTTCGACTCGTAGACCTGTGAGGACCGCGTCGTCCAGCCGAAGCGGTCGTAGCGGTGCCGCCAGATCAGACCGGCGACCAGCAGGGCGAACGCGGCGTAGGGCAGCACGCCCCAGAGGAAGACGGTCACGGGCGGGCTCCGGTGGGTGCGGGCGGCAGGGTGGCGCACACGGCGTCCAGGACGCACGCGTAGGGCGTGCCGAAGGCGGTGAGCCGGGAGCGGAGCTGGTCCAGGGCTTCGCGGTGCTCGGTGAGCATGCCGATGTCCCCGGTACGGGAGGCGAACTCCAGCACGGCCGGCAGGAAGTCGGGGAGTTCCTCGTCGGTGAACTCCAGGCCGTGGGCGCGGTACAGCTCCTTGAAGCGGACCAGCGACATCCCCCGGTTGCGGGTGTCGCCGTCGGTCCACCAGCTCAGGTACAGGCTGTGCCGGTTCTTGAAGTCGAAGACCTCCACGTAGTGGGCCTGGAGCTCGCCCTGCGGTGTCATGGCCGCGTGGTCGGTGAAGCCGCGCAGTTGCGGCGCGGCCTCGCGCAGCAGGGGCAGCCGGGCGCGGAAGTCGTCGTCGGGATACGTCAGGACAGAGCGCCGCCGCCTGGTACAGCACCTCGAACCCGGGCATCGGATCAGATCTCCCTCTCGTCGTCCGTGGTCTGCCGCCTGCGCAGGATGTGGAAGTTCTCCACCGGCACCAGCGGCAGCCTCTTGCGTCCCGAGTCCTGGCCGAACGGCCCGTCGCCGCCCATGCCGGGCCCGCCGTCAGTGTCCAGGCTGCACGTGTCCGGGAGGGCCGACGCCTCCAGCCGGTGCGCGTCCCCGACGGCCGCCGTCGGGATCACGTACCGCTCCTCGTACTTGGCGATCGCCAGCAGCCGGTACATGTCCTCGACCTCCTGGGCGCGCATCCCGACGCCCGCGCAGACGGCCGGGTCGGGGTCCTCGCCGAGGTTGACCGACCGCATGTGGGCGCGCATCGCCGCCAGCTTCTCCAGTGACGCCCGCACCGGGCCGACGTCGCCCGCCGTGAACAGCTCCGCCAGGTACTCCAGCGGAATGCGCAGCGTGTCGATCGCACCGAAGAGGTTGTCGGCGTCCTCGCCGTCGTGCCCGGTCTCCGTCAGCGCGTCCACCACCGGCGACAGCGGCGGGATGTACCAGACCATCGGCATGGTGCGGTACTCCGGATGCAGCGGCAGCGCCACCCGGTACCTGCTGACCAGCGCGTGCACGGGGGAGCGCCGGGCCGCCTCGATCCAGTCGAAGGGGATCCCCGCCTCCTCCGCGGCCCGCCGCACCGCGGGTCCTCGGGGTCCAGGAAGACACCCAGCTGTGCCTCGTACAGCGCCTGCTCGTCCGGCGTGGAGGCCGCCTCGGTCACCTTGTCGGCGTCGTACAGCACGACCCCCAGGTACCGGAGCCGTCCCACGCAGGTCTCCGAGCAGACCGTCGGCTGGGCCCACCTCGATGCGCGGGTAGCAGAAGGTGCACTTCTCGGCCTTGCCGGTGCGGTGGTTGAAGTACACCTTCTTGTACGGGCATCCGGTCACGCACATCCGCCAGCCCCGGCAGCGGTCCTGGTCGACCAGGACGATGCCGTCCTCCGAGCGCTTGTACATCGCCCCGGACGGGCACGACGCCACGCACGACGGGTTGAGGCAGTGCTCGCAGATGCGCGGCAGGTAGAACATGAAGGTCTCTTCGTAGGCGAACCGCACCTTCTCCGAGGCCTGTTGACGGGTGCGCTCCACCATCGGGTCGAGGTCGCCGTAGGCGGGGGCGCCGCCGAGGTCGTCGTCCCAGTTCGAGGACCAGCCGATCTTCATCGGTTTGCCGTCGAGCTGGGAGACGGGCCGGGCGACGGGGTAGTCGCCGCCGAGCGGGGCGTCGGTGAGGTTCTTGTAGTCGTACGTCCAGGGCTCGTAGTAGTCCTTGATCTCCGGGAGCCTCGGGTTGGAGAAGATCCCGGCGAGCTTCTTGAACCGGCCGCCCGCCTTGAGCTTCAGCGCCCCCGCCGGTTCAGCTCCCAGCCGCCCCGCCACCTCTCCTGGTCCTCGTAGCGGCGGGGGTAGCCCTGGCCGGGGCGGGTCTCGACGTTGTTGAACCAGACGTACTCCATGCCCCGCCGGTTGGTCCACGCCTGCTTGCAGGTGACCGAGCAGGTGTGGCAGCCGATGCACTTGTCGAGGTTCATGACCATGGCGACCTGGGCCATCGGGCGCATCGGTACTCGACCTCCTGAGAGCGGCGCCGGATGACCGTCACCTCGTCGCGCTGGTTCCCGGTCGGGCCCAGGTAGTTGAACGCCCACGACAACTGGGCGTAGCCGCCGATGGATGGGTGGGTTTGAGGATCAGGCGGGTGAGCGAGTTGTGGATGCCGCCGCGTTTGCCGGTCGTCTCCGCGAGCGGCACGTTGACCGTGCGTTCCTGCGCGTGGTGCATGTAGACCGTGCCGGGCGGCATGCGGTGCGAGACGATCGCGCGGGCCACGACCACGCCGTTGCGGTTGACGGCCTCGATCCAGTCGTCGTCGGACACCCGATCGCGTCCGCGTCCCGCGTCGACATCCAGATGGTCTGGCCGCCCCGGGAGAGTGCCAGCATGAACAGGTTGTCCTGGTACTCGGAGTGGATGGACCACTTGTTGTGCGGGGTGAGGTAGCGGACCGTCACCTCCCGGTGCCCGTCGGGTCCGAGTTGCGGCTCGCCGAACAGCCGGCTCATGTCCAGCGGCGGCCGGTACACCGGCAGCGCCTCGCCCAGCTCGTGCATCCAGTCGTGGTCGAGGAAGAAGTGCTGGCGGCCGGTGAGGGTGTGCCGGGGCTTGAGGTGCTCGGTGTTCAGCGTGAACGCCGTGTACCGGCGTCCGCCGGCCTCGCTGCCCGACCACTCCGGCGAGGTGATCACCGGCACGGGCGCCGCCTGGGTGCCGCGTACGTGATCCGCTTGCCCTCGTGCTCGGCGGCCAGGTGGGCCATGCGCTGCCCGGTCTTCGCCTCCAGCGTGTGGAAGCCCTGGACGGCCAGGCGCCCGTTGGTGGTGCCGGAGAGGGACAGGATGGTGTTGGCGGCCTTCACGGCCGTGTCCAGCGCCGGACGCCCGTCGGCCGGGCCGCCGCGCACCGCGCCGTTCATCCGCCGCAGCCGGTCGACCTCGTCGTCCGGCTTCAGGGTGATGCCCTTGGCGGGCAGGCCCTTGGCCTCCACCAGCGGGCCCAGCGCCGCGAACTTCCGCGCCGATCGCCGTGTAGTCCCGCTCCACGACGACGAGGTTCGGCAGGGTCTTCCCCCGGCTCCGGAGCGCACTCCCCGCTCCGCCAGTCCCGCACGACCCCGCCCGGCTGGGCGATCTCGCCCGGGGTGTCGTGCTGGAGCGGCGCCGCCACCAGATCCTTGCGCACGCCGAGATGACCGACGGCCAGCTCGCTCAGCTTCTCCGCCAGCACCTTGAACGTGTCGAAGTCGGTCCGCGTCTGCCACGGCGGGTCCACGGCCGGGGGAGAAGGCGTGCACGTAGGGGTGCATGTCCGTGCTGGACAGGTCGTGCTTCTCGTACCAGGTCGCGGCGGGCAGCACCACGTCGGAAAGCAGCGTGGACGAGGTGTGCCGGAAGTCCAGCGACAGCAGCAGGTCGAGCTTCCCCTCGGGCGCCTCGTCGTGCCACACCACGTCCCGGGGCCGCTCGCCCGGCGCGGCCTCCTCGGCGCGCAGCGAGGAGTGCGTGCCCAGCAGATGCTTGGTGAAGTACTCGGCGCCCTTCGCCGACGAGCCGAGCAGGTTGGCCCGCCACAGGGTCAGGATCCGCGGCCAGTTCTCGGGCGCGTCCGGATCCTCGCAGGCGAACCTCAGGTGTCCCCAGCCCGCAGTTCGGCCACCGCGCTCGCCACCGGGTCGCCGAAGGTCTCGCCCAGCTCCAGCGGGCTGCGGTCGAAGGTCGGGCACGACGGCATCCACCCCGTACGCGCGCGACAGCGCCAGGCAGTCCGCGCCCGTCATGCCCGCCAGCCGCCCCTCGCCCAGCGGGAGGCCAGTACGCCGGCGCCGAACCTGTCGTAGCGCCACTGGTCGGTGTGGAGGTACCAGTACGCGGTGCCGATCATCTGGCGGGAGCGGCCGCGACCAGTCCGACGCGGCGGCCAGCGACGCCCAGCCGGTCACCGGACGGCACTTCTCCTGCCCCACGTAGTGCGCCCAGCCGCCGCCGTTGCGGCCCTGGCAGCCGGTCAGCTGGAGCAGGGCGAGGAAGGCGCGGTAGATCGTCTCGGAGTGGAACCAGTGGTTGGTGCCCGCGCCCATCCGGATCATGCAGCGCCCCTTGGAGCGCTCGGCGGTCCGCGCGAACTCCCGGGCGATCCGCACACAGGCCGCCGCCGGTACCGAGGTGTGCGTCTCCTGCCAGGCGGGGGTGCCGGGCGCGTCCGCGTCCTCGTACGATGCCGGCCAGTCGCCCGGCACCCCGGGCCGCGCCACGCCGTACTGCGCCAGCAGCAGGTCGAACACCGTGGTCACCAGCGGCCCGGTCGCCCCGCCCAGGCGTCGCGGGCACGCCTCCGCGTGACGACCTCATCAGCGGCCCTGCGCTGCGTGCCGCCTCGGTGTCGAAGCGGGGGAGCAGCACCTCGACGCCCGACGCCATCTCGTGGCCGTGCAGGCTCAGCCGGGGCCGTACGTCACCGAGGTCGAGGTTCCACTTCCCCTGGTCCGCCTCGTTCCAGCGGAAGCCCAGCGAGCCGTTCGGGACGACCGCGCGGCCCGACGTCTCGTCCAGCACGACCGTCTTCCAACGGCGTCCTCGCCCTCCTGCCCCAGGTCGGCCGCGCGCAGGAACTTCCCCGCCGGGACGTACGCCCCGTCCCGCTCGGTCAGCGTCACCAGGAACGGCAGGTCGATGAAGCACCGCACGTAGTCGTCAAAGAAGGTGCCGCGGTCGACGAAGAACTCCTTGAGGACCACGTGCCCCATCGCCAGGGCCAGCGCACCGTCCGTGCCCGGGTGCGGGTGCAGCCACTGGTCGGCGAACTTGGTGTTGTCGGCGTAGTCGGGGAGACCACCACGACCTTCTGGCCCCGGTAGCGGGCCTCCCGCCATCCAGTGCGCGTCCGGCGTGCGGGTCACCGGGACGTTCGACCCCACTACTGATCAGGTACGCCGCGTCCCACCAGTCACCCGACTCGGCACGTCCGTCTGGTCGCCGAAGACCTGCGGGGACGCCACGGGCAGGTCGGCGTACCAGTCGTGGAACGACAGCATCGGGGCGCCGATGAGGGAGTGGAAGGGGCTCCCGCCGCGTGCGACACCATCGACATCGCGGGGATGGGGAGAAGCCCGCGATACGGTCCGGGCCCTGCGTGCGGATGGTGGACGTGGGCCGCGGCAACCATCTCGACCGCCTCGTCCCAGCTCGCCCGCACCAGGCCGCCCTTGCCCCGCGCCCGCTGGTAGCGGCGCCGGCGCTCCGGGTCGCCCTGGATGTCGGCCCAGGCCAGCACCGGATCCGACAGCCGCGCCTTCGCCTCCCGGTACATCTCGAGGAGCACCCCGCGCACGTACGGGTAGCGCACGCGGGTCGGCGAGTACGTGTACCAGGAGAACGCCGCCCCCCGGGGCAAGCCGCGCGGCTCGTACTCGGGGCGGTCCGGGCCGACCGACGATAGTCCGTCTGCCTGGGTCTCCCAGGTGATGATGATGCCGTCGCTTGACGAACAGCCGTTCCAGCGGCACGAGCCGGTGCAGTTCACGTGCGTGGAGGTCACGACCTTGTCGGCTCCAGCGGTCCCGGTAGAAGGCGTCCGGCTCCGCCGGCCACCGACCAGCCCGATGCTGTGCAGGTCGGGCGCCGCGGTGCCGGGCCGGACGAACCGGCCCCGCACGCAGCAGCGCCGCGCCCGCCTCGGTGGGCGGGGAACTGGCGTGTCGGTCACGTGCGCTCCCTTGATCGACCGGGCCCTGGCCTTCGAACCTAGGGGCGGGCACGGGGAGCGGCACCCGTTCGCGGGGCCTGCCAAGGGTCAGGAGCGACGGCTCCAAGGCCCGTCGACCTTGCGCGCGACCCCCGCGGTACACCGGCACGATGCCCTCCGCCTGGGCCGCCACAACCTCCGGGTCCGGCCGCCACCCGGTGACCGGGATGACGCTCCGGACCCAGCAGCTCCAGGCCGTCGAAGAAGGCGCGAACTCGGTCAGGAGCGCGGGTGGAACGGCGTGCCGTTGCGAGTGCGGCAGACCGGCGGCCCTGCCCACCGCCTCCGGAGTTCAGATCGGGCGTGACCTGCGACAGCACCAGGTAGCTGCCGGGCGCGAGGGCATCGACGTACCGCCCCAGCAGGCCGTGCACGTCGTCGCCGTCGACCGCGTCGCCGAGCTAGTGCGTCCAGCGCACACCAGGGACAGGGCGACCGCCGGTCGGCCGAAGTCCAGGACTCGCCCGCCAGCCGCAGGATCCGGTCCGGATCGCGGACGTCGGCGTGGACGTACTGGTGGATCCCTCCCGCCGAGCCGTGCAGCAGCGCCTCGGCGTGCCCTGAGCACGATCGGGTCGTTGTCGGCGTAGAACGACCCCGCGCCTCGGGCGCCACCGCCTGGGCCACCTGGTGCAGGTTCGGCTCGGTGGGGATGCCGGTGCCGATGTCCAGGAACTGGCGGATCCCGGCCCCGGCGAGCGTCGGACGGCCCGGTGCATGAAATCCGGCGGCTGGCGCGCGCCCCGCGCACCAAGCCGTGCCGTCCGCCGCGAGGATCCTGCGGGCCAGCTCCTCGTCCACCGGGTAGTTGTCCCTGCCAGCCCCGCGCCACCAGTCGGAGAGCGCGGGCCGGATGCGGCCGACCGGTGTCGACGGGAGCGGGGGTGGCGTCGGATCCGGTCGAGTACGGCGTCGTCTCCTCTGGGCCTGGTGGACCTGGTGCCTACGTGCTCGGGCCTCGCCGTGCTCGGCCGTGCTCGACCTGATGTGTCCGGGGCGCCGGATCAAAGTTCTCGCGGTACTCAGCAGGACCTTCTCGGTACAATGTCGAGGCGGCACGGTGCGTCATGTGGTCCAGGACCTCCAGGTGGGGCCGAGACCTCCGCGCGGGAGTCCAGGTACAGGGCACGCGCCAGATACTCGGTGAGAAGACCATGTCGGGCAGTTCCGGCTCCGCGAACCGGAAGAGCGTGAACGGCGCTACGCCCGGGGTGCGGCCCGTCCTCGAACTCGGCGACCTGCAACGTCACCCGGTCCCGCGTCGAGAGCTCCAGCAGCTTGTCCAACTGGTCGCGCATCACCCGGCCGTCGATGCTCACCGGGCGCCGCAGCACCGTCTCGTCCATGACCACCCACAGGTGGGGCGGGTCCGCGCCACTCCAGCAGCCGCTGCCGCTCCATGCGCAGCGACACGTGCCGCTCGACGGCGTCCCGGCCCGCGTTGCCGATCGTCCCGGCCTCCAGCACCGAGCGCGCGTAGTCCTCGGTCTGCAGCAGCCCCGGTATGAAGTGCGGCTCGTAGGAGCGGACGATCCGTGCCGCGCCCTCCAGGCTCACGTACATGCTGAACCCAGTCGGGCAGCACGTCGTGGTACCGCTGCCACCAGCCCGGCTGGTTCGCCTCCTCGGCCAGCGCCACGAACGCCGAGACCTCGTCCGCGGGCACCCCGTACGCCGTCAGCAGGATCTGGACGTACGGGATTTTCAGGGCGACCTCGGCCATCTCCATGCGCCGCACGGTCGCCGGGGCCACCCGGAGCACCTTGGCGGCCTCCTCGCGTTTGAGGCCCGCCGTCTCCCGGAGTTCCTGCAGCCGTCTGCCCAGGACCACCTGGCCCACGGTGGCTGCGGCCCGCCGCTTACTCACGCCACGCCTCCCCAACGCGCCCAAGTCTCACCGCAGTCTGTCATGTCCCGCCGCCGGTCTCACAGGGGTGGTCGTGGATCAACGTCATTACCTGCCGGGTAATCGACCGGCCGCGGCTCGGACGGCATCGTGGAGAGTCATCGGGTACCGGTCCGGCGCACTCCGGACCGGCACCGGGCTCCAGCATTTCCGTCCTGACCCGACGGAGGGTGACTGTCATGACCACGAACCTGCCGGCCGCACTCGCCCGCACCGCCGAACCGCAGCTGACGCTGCGCCGCTTCCCTCGCCCTCGACGCGGTGGTGACCGGCGCCAACGCGCTCGCCTACCTCGCGTTCTCCGGGCCGTTGGGCCGCTTCCTCGGCGCCGGTTCCGGGGCTGCTGCTCGGCCTCGGCGCGTTCCTCGCGGTGTACGCCGCGTGCGTGGCTCTGCTGGCGGCGCGCCCCCCGGCCGCCGGCCCTCGGGGGATGCGGGCCGTCGTGGTTGCCGCCAACCTCGCCTGGGCGGCGGTCAGCTTCATCGCCCTCGCCCTGTGGCTGACGCCCACCACGGCGGGGCGCGGTGTGGACGGTGCTCCAGGCGCTCACCGTCGCCGGGTTCGCGCTGCTGCAGTACGCGGCACTGAACGGGTCCTCGCGCGGCGTCATCGCGGAAGAGCGGCTCTCCCCTCGCTTCACCCGGTCGGCATGAACGCCCTCTCGGGACGGTGCGGCAGATCGTTCGTCGAGGAAATGGATGATGTGGCCGGAACACGTCGAAGGGCGGCGCCGGCGGCCGATGAAGGGGATCGACGTGGCCGTAGCCGGGGACCTCGACGTAACGCACGTCGAGGTCCGGGTAGCATGGGCGGGACAGGACGTCGTAGTAGAGCTCGTTCGAATCGTGGAAGGTCTTGTTGTCCTACCGGAGAGCAGCAGGACCGGACAGTCGATGCGGTCCCGCGCTGTCCAGGGCGTTCTCCGGCAGTCGGTCGTAGCCCTGGCCGTCCAAGTTCCAGGGCATCGCCGTGTGGGCCAGTTCCATGCCGCAGGTGCGGCCCTATCCAGGTGGGGCGCCGCACCGAACAGTTCGGCAAGCCGGTTGTGGGTCGTCTCGTGCCGGTTCTCGTGGACGTAGAGTGACGCGCCGGTACCCAGGCGGAATTGTAGCAGGATGTGGCAGGTGGGGTCGTCGCAGTCGCCGGCCGAGAGGGAAGCCAGCGCGAACATCGGTGTAGCGCGAGCGGAGGCCCACCTTGGTGAAGTCCACCGGGAGGTGGGTCGAACGGGAGCGGCCCCACTCGCCGCCGAGGTGCCCGGAGCAGCCGGGACCTCCCGGAATACTTCGGTGTCATGAACACCCTGCGCCACCACGCCGGCGAGACCGGCACCAGGCCTCCCGTCATGCTCAACGACAGCGACAGTGCTCCGAGACAGTGGGCGACCACGAACAGCTGTCGCCGGCCGATCCGGTCGCGGATGTACGACACGGCTTCCGGGATGTCATAGAGCGCCACATCGTCGAACGTGTATCGGACGCGGCCCTCGTTGTGCGGCAGGCGGCAGCTGCCCCGCCAGTCCAGCGAGCCAGGGTTCGTAACCCACGCGCTGAGCAGGGCGTCCACGAGGTTGCGGGTCTCGGGGAGCACGAACATGTCGGCCGAGGCCGTGAGACCGTGCAGGAGCAGGACCGCGGGACGGTCGGTGCCGTCCTGATGGGTGGGAGGAGTTGGCGGTCAGCCGGCACAGGCCGAGTTCCGTGCCGTCGGATGTAACGGAACGGATCTGCTCGACGGTGACGCGCGGTTCAGCGGGGCAGCTAGAGCGGTCATGGTGTATCGGGAAGTTGTTTCCTGTCCCTTTCCACTTCTTGAGCTTGGCCTGGTACCTGTCCTTGTCGAGGTCGATCGCGTCCGGGCGCAAGTCGAGCATTTCCGGCGCCGGCGCGCAGCGGCGGGCTCCAGCAGACCCTGGCCCAGCTGGGTGCTGGAACCAGGTCAGCCAGGCGACCTTGGCGATCCGCTGCTCCCGCATCGACAGGTTCCGGATTGACCCGATACCGTCGATCTGCTCTCGCGTAGGGACTTCTTGGGCACCCCCAACGTCCCGGCCAGGCTGCCGGTTCGCCCCCGCGGCCGGCGCGACGGTGAGCGTGCGTGCCTGCTTCACGTAGTCGAAGCGGGCCGAAGGCCGTCTTCCAGCCCTCCAGCCACCAGCCGCTCCGTCGGAGTCGCGCAGGGCCAGGCGGTAACGCAGCAGGGGTGGTCCAGGCTGTGAGTGGTGGGGCACCCGTGGGGCCGGACCCAGATCTCGCCGTCGTCGAGCAGTCAGCGGGGTCCGCGTGCAGCGCGGGACAGGAGATCGTGCCGCGCGTACATCGATGGTCCGAGCGCCGCAACAGAGTTGGTACATGCCGGCGATCGGGACAGGGTCAGCGCAGTAGGTGCAGCGGAGCAGCCGAGGCCTGGCGTCGACCGGGCCCACTTGCCACGCATGGTCTCCCGGAACCACAGGTGCGGCGGGCCGCCGCGACTCAAGTGATCACCAGCCCGTCCCGGGCCAGCGCGCCTGGGAGTTTCAGCCGTGCCCGCGCGTCGTAGCGGGCGGGTGGTGGCAGTTTCATGCCGGGCGACGAAGGCTACGGCCCGGTCCGCTCCCCGGTCGCTATCGGGGCTGAGACGCTCGCCTCGACGATCTTCTGGCCTGCGCGGTTCGCGCAGCACCCGTGCCATGAATTCCAGTTCGGGGACCGGATCGGTCTCGCAACGTTCCGCAGGAAGTCTGAGCCAGACGTCCCACGGCATCACCCGCACGTTCAGCCCGCCGAGTTCCTGATCGCGGACCATCCCCGGTGAGCGTGTCCGGGCCGCCCGGTGAGGTGGTGGCGTTCTGGCCCCGAGCCGCTCGGCTGGTTGACTACAGCGGTCGGCGACTCGGCTCACCCAGTCCACCGGGGCCGAGTTCGAGTAGTTGATTTTGGGTGCGACGCGCGGTGACGGATGATGGCGGAGAAGAGGCCCGTGCATGTCGGCGGGTTGTAGGCGCCGGGTGCGGGTGTGGCTGACGATGCCGCCAGGGCGGAGCAAACGTCGCCTTCAGTCGCCGCGGCGTCGCGGGTCGCCGGAGCGCTGCCTCGAAGCCGCCCACTTCAAATTTGTCGTACCCCCGCCGTCAGCCGGTCCACGTGGGCCACCGGATCGTCCTCGCCCATCGAGGCGATGCCGCCAATCTCGTTGAACACGGCGATCGACGAGATGTGGTGCGAGTGGTTTGGGGCCGTCCGGTCATGGCGAGTTCGGCGAGGGACAGGGACGCCGAGGACGTTGGTCCGGCGCAGCGACGGATAGCCGCGCAGGAAGTCCACGGCCGCGCCACGCTGACCACCGAGTCCGTGTCGTTCGCCAGTCGTTCCCACTGTTCGTCAGCCAGTCCGGAGTCGGGGCCGGCGCAGGTCCCCGGAAGGACCGTGACCCGTCGTCGGATTTCGGCCGACCAGGGAGGGTGCCGGCGAGGGCCTTGGCGAGGCGCCGTTGCGCGTCCTGCACGTCGTCCCCGCGCACCAGGCAGACGACATGTGCGTCACTGTCAGCCGCAGCAGGTCGAGCAGCACGTGGCCGCCCAGGAAGCCGCCGGTGGCTCCGGTCAGCGGACACGGCAAGGCGGGACCGGGTTCCGGGTCGCCGCCCACCAGGGAGCTGGTCCGCACGTGCGCGAGGTCGGCCAGCGATGAGGGCCAGGTCCTCGGCGTGGTCGTCGACCGCGGGGCGTGTGTCGTCCGGGCGCGACGGGGGCCGGTCGGCGTGAGGTCGGTGCCTCGGCGATGCAGTCGTGGTAAGTGGTCGGCGCGGTGGAGGCTGTCGCGGTGGCGGCCGGAGCCGAGGCTGCCGGGGAGTTCAAGAGCCCTGGTGGCCGTCGACGCACCTGGGGCAGGGCGCGATGCGTCGGACTGCCCAGCCAGCGCTGAAACGAGGCGCCGTGGCTTCGGCGTCGGCGAAGACGTCGTCGTCCAGACTCAGATCTGACGTTCAGTCCACGGTCGAGCACGGCGACGAGCCGAACGGCGTCCACCGAGGTGGCTCCGGCGTCGAAGAGTCGGTCTCGGTGTTGATCTCCTCGCACGTCCAGCAGCGCGGCCGCCTTCGAGACGATGGCCCTGGCGAGCTGTTCGAGACCCCAGGCCGGCGTGCCGTTGGCCGGAGCCCCTCGGCGTCCGTCGGCGCTGTCCACCGGCTGCGGTCGCGGGGGCCGTGGACGGCTGACAACGCCAGCAAACCGGCGATCGCGCGGCGGACCCGCGGAGAGCGCCTTCGATCAACTCTCCTTCGTGCTGGCGGTCCACGTCACCGAGATTGCGGGCCGGTACCTCGCCACCCGTATCGGTGGTGGGTTTCTGGCGTGTTGCCTCCACGGTCTCGTCTGTTGTGGCGTCCCACGAGCGGAAACGTCGGAGGCGGTCCACGGGGACCCGTGCCTCCAGGCGCGGTGCCTCCGGGGTCCTCCGCCGCCCGGGCGCGGGCCACCAGGCGGCGTACGGGGGCATTGCGGGGGTACGCCCGGCGATCAGGCGCACGGTCGGGCAGCCTTAGGGCTTCGGCTCGGTCCGCGAGCCAGCCGAGCCCCTCCTCGGCACACGCGGCCGAGCACCCGGCAACTCATCATCCAGCCGGGGACCTCGAGCGTCTCGCCGTCGGTACGGACCACGACGACGGCGATCAGCCCGTAGTCGCCGAACCTGTCCCGCGCCCGTACGGTCCACCCTCGCCCTCCTGCTGCCAGCGCGTCAGCTCCGCCTCGCCCACAGTCGAGGGCCGGAGATTGAACTGGTTGGTACGCCGGGCCAGTTGGAACGGAACGTTCTCTCGTGTCGGTGCTGAGAGTACAGAAGTCCATCTCCAGGTTCAGCCGCTCCAGGAAGTCGGCGAAGGTGGTCCGGGAACGTGCTTCCGCACGCTTCTTGTCCTGCCGGTAGAAGTCCGCCCGCGCGGCGTCCTCCTGTGTCGCCGCACGCGGGGCGATCGGCCAGAGCCTGGTCAGGAAGTCCGGCAGGCCTTCTCCCGGCGGGCAGGTCACGCAGAGCACCTCGGGCAGGGCGGCCCTCATCCTGGCGATCTCGGCCGGGTTGTCGTCGAGGAACATGAACGTGTCCAGGCCGAGTCCCAGTTCATCGGCGACCGCCTTGAGGCGCGCGGGCTTCGGTGTCCAGCCGGCGGAGATCACACTGAAGTGCTCAGGCGCAGCGGACTGTCGGGCCGGTCGAGTACGGCGCGTACGGTGGCCTCGTCGTTGTTGGAGACCAGCGCCAGCAGGACACCTGCGGCACGCCATTGCAGCAGCCGGCGGGCAAGCCGGGCACGGCCGCCCAGGAGGCCGACGTGCTCCCGGCCCGTCCTCCGCCGCGACGCCGTCCCAGAGAGTCTCGTCGGCGTCCACCGCGATGACCTTGGGCGGGGTGCGGCGGGAGGCCTGCACCAGATCGGCGAGGCAAGCGCCACCGCGGCCTGGAACTCCGTCCTGAACGGGAGGTGCGCCAGCGCGTCCGTCTCGGCGTCGAACGGGTCGGCGAAAGCGTCGCCGCTGAAGCTCTCCGGCCCCAGGACCGCGACGCCGGCCTGGTCACGGAGCCGGGACCTCACCCGCCCCTCCCAGTCGCGGAGCCGCTCCTCGGTCGACCGGGCGGGGAAGCAGACCGACGATCACCGGCCGCCCCGTGCGTTCGGGCCGAAGAGCGCAGGGCTGCCGGGTACTCCTCGCCCAGTTCGGCCAGCGCTTCGTCGCTGATGTCGCCGTAACGCCCCAGGCCGGCGGCGCGCAGCAGGGATGAGGGATGCCTCGGTCGACGGATCGGAGAGGACACCGGACGGGTCGTGCACGGCGGCCAGAACCTGGTGGTACGGGCCTCGGGTGACGGTGAGTCCCGTGCCCTCGAGAGCGAGGCCGAGCAGCGCGGACAGGTCGCCCAGGGCGAAGGTGGCGGCCAGGGCGACGGACCGCGGTGCCGACGAACGTGACGGGGACACGGGCCCCGCCGTCCGCCCTACCGGGAGAGCGTCCACCGTGCCTCGAACCCGCCCGGCCGGTCACCTCGGCGATCATGTCGAGGAAGTCCCGGCCGAACCGGCGCAGCTGGCGCCGTCCAGGATGTCCGCAAGTTGTAGTCGAGTCGCATGTGACCCAGGTCCGGAGACACACTGATCATCAGATCGAGGTCGGAGTGGCCGGTGCCCGGCGGGAGCATCTCCAGTCCGGGCAGTTTCAGGCCGCGCGGTGGAAGGTAGTTGAAATACACCTCGACCAGTGGCGCGCCCTCGCGGTACAGCCCCTCCGCCACCAGCGTGGACATGGTGTCCGAGAAGGAGATGCCCTTCTCGAGATGCACGCCCAGACGGTCGTCGGTCCGGCGCAACACCTCGGTCACCGACTCGCCCGGGGAGGCCCCGGCGGGGAACGGTATCGGAACGCCGAAGAACCCGACCGCGTCGAGCGCTTCCGCGTGCATCCGGGTATCCACCGGAACCGCCAGCACGAACCGGCTGCGGTCCCGCAGACGGGCGAGGAACATGGTCAGCGTGCCCAGCCAGAAGGCCGCCGGGGTGATCCCGAGCCGTCCTGCCTCGGTTCCGACCCGCTCCGAGAGGCCCTCGGGTACCTCCACGAGCTCGGTCGCCGCACGGTACGACCGGGTCGCGGGGGCGCGGGTTCGCGAGGGTGAGATCCAGCCTGCGGACCCCGGAGAACCACTCGCGCGGCTGCGCGGCAGAGGCCTCCGGGCCGTCCGCTTCTCGTCGCGCCGGCTGTGCCCGCATCAGACCGGCGATGTCGTCCAGGGAGGGGGCGGACGACAGCTGCTCACCGGTGAGTTCGCGCCGATCTCCGCCGCCACCAGCGCGAGCGAGGACAGATCGGACACCGCGTGGTGCGCGCCGTAGAGCAGTACCTGACCACCCGTCGGGTACTCCAGCAGCCTGAACCGCCACAGCGGAGCAGGGCGAGTTCGAACGGTGGTTCAAGCAGCCCGCGCAGTCGCTGGTCCGGGTCCGTGTCCTCGTCGACGGGCGACCATCGCAGCAGTGTTCCGGGCAGGCTCCGTCCGACCTCCAGCTGGAGGCCGTGCTCCGGGTCCGCGACGATCGCCGTCCGCAGGGCCGCGTGCCGGGCGGAGAGGTTGCCCAGCAGTCCGGTCAGCCGCTCCCGGCTGACCGGAGTGACGAGCCGCACGGCGGAGCCGATGTTGTGGGCGACTCCCGGGGTGCCCAGTTGCTCCGTGCGCAACAGCCGTATGACGTCGCGGGTCGCCGGGTACCGTACGGTTCCGTCGGCGCACGGCGCGACGAGCGGCTCGAAGCCTCCCCGGCTGGTGCCCTTCCCCGCCGCAAGCGGTTCGTCGGCCGCCTCCGTGCCGGTCCGGCTGTCGAGGACCTGGTCGACGACGTCCATGACACTCGCCCCGCCGAGCAGCGCCGCTACCGGCAGCACCCGTCCGAGTTCGGCCTCCACCAGGGCCTGGGCGCGCATGGCGGTCACCGAGTCCATACCGAGGCTGGTGAGGGGGTGGAGACGTTCAGTCGGTCGGTGTCGAAGCCCAGCAGATCCGCGACATGGTGCCGAATCCGGGCCATCACCCGCATCCGGTGGCCGGCCCCCGGCCGGGGGACGTCGGCCCGGGACCCGGCCATGGTGTGGTCGGCGTCGGCGTCGGCGTCGGCGTCGGCGTCGGCATAGGCATCGGCGGGCGCGGCGAGGTCGCGAGGCGCGCGGTGGGCGGCGCGGTCCCGGCCGCGAGGGTCGTTGCGGGCAGCCGGGACGCGCGGCCGAGCCAGTAGCTGCCCGGTTCGAACGCGGTCGCCGGGAGCGGTGCCGTGCGGCGCTGTCCGGCGTGGAGACCGCGCCAGGGCACCCGCACACCGCGCACCCACAGCTCGGCCAGTTCGTCCAGAACGTGGTCCTCGACGAGGCCCGCGAGGAAGGCGTCCCCCGGGCGCCGGTCAGGACGGCGGCCAGCGGTCCGGTGTCCCCGTCGGCGTTGCCGCGATGCGAGAGTCGCGCCGCCCGGGGTGGCGGCCACCCCGCCGGCCAGGTGCTGTGCGAGGGCGTGCGCGAGCTGCTCGCGGTCGGCGGCGACCAGGGCGAGCCGCTCGGGCAGGTGCTCCCGGCAGAGCTGGGACGTGTAGGCGATGTCGGCAAGGCCCGTCGTGTCGTCGCCTTCGAGGAAGGCGTGCAGGCGGCGTACCGCCGCGCGCAGGCGCTCGGAGTCCGCGCGGACACCAGGACGACCTGGGGCGAGGGGTCGGAGGCGCTCCGGTCGGCGCGGGCGGTCACCGGCGGTTCCTCGACGACGAGGCTGATTGGCGTGCTGCCGCCGGCGGCCACGGAGTTGACGAGGAGCGACGAGGTGCGGCACCGCGCGGTGCCCAGTCCGTAAGCCGGTCGACGAGCCGGAGGGACGAACCCTCCAAACCCAGGCGCGGATTGGGCGCGCCGACGTCGACGAGCGGTGCTATCCGGCCGTGCTGGAGCTGGAGGACGACCTTGGTGGAGCTGGGCGATGCCGGAGGCCGCCTCCGGCGTCCGAGGTTGGACTTCACGGAGCCCACGTGGACAGGGTCGCGGACGCCGGCGAACACTTCGCGCAGGGCGCGCAGTTCGACCTCGTCGGAGAACGCGGTGCCGTTGGCGGCGGACTCGACGTAGCCGATGGAGCCGGGTTCGGCACCGGCACGCTCCAGCACCCGGAGCATGGTCGTCACCTGGGTGCGGTGGCTGGGCGAGAGGAAGCCGTTGGAGCGGCCGCTGTGCAGTGAGGCGGTGCTCTTGATGACGGCGAGGACGGTGTCGCCGTCGCGCAGCGCCGCGTCCAGCGGCTTGAGCAGTACGGCGCCGACGGCCTCGGCGGGCAGGTAGCCGTCGCCGTCGCGGAAGCTGCGCGCGCCCGGGCGGGTGCCGAGCAGCCGCATCTCGCCGAGGGCCAGGTACTTGTCGGGATGGGTAGTCAGGTTGACCCCGCCCGCGACGGCCAGTTCGCACTCGCCGCGCAGCAGGTCGGCGCAGGCCAGGTGCAGCGGCCATCGCGGACGAGGTGCACATGCTGTCCACGGCCAGGCCTGGCCTTCGAGGCCGAAGAAGTGCGAGACGCGGTTGGCGATGAGGTTGTAGGAGGCTGCCGAGGTGAGCGCCGAAAGGGTGGGGTTCCGCGTGTGTCCGCCCGGTACATCTGGTAGGCGGCGCCGACGTACACGCCGACGCTGCGGCGATAGTGCCGTTCGATGACCTCCTGGGTGACGCCGCCCTGTTCGAGCAGGTGCCACACGGTCTCCAGGAACAGCCGCTGCTGCGGGTCCATCGCGGCGGCCTGGCGGGGCGAGATGCCGAAGTGCAGCGGGTCGAAGCGGTCGACGGAGTCGGAGGAACCCGCCCTACTGGGCCGGACCGCCGGTGTCCCAGCGGTCGGTGGGGACCTCGGTGACGCAGTCCCGACCCTCGCGCAGCGCCGACCAGAACTCCTCCAGGTCGTCGGCGTGCGGGTAGCGCCCCCCGACGCCGATGACGGCGATGTCCTGGCCGCGGTGTGCTGCTCGTGCCGGACCGGTGCCGGTGAGGGGGGCGCGGTTGACGGGGCCTCGCCGACGAGGGGGAGGGCGTAGCGCCCGGCGGGTGATCAGCGGCGAGGTGGCGGGCGAGACCGCGCACCCTCTGCACCTTGGAAGTCTCGCTGAACGTGGTCGACTCGGTCATCGGTGTCCGTCCCAGAAGGAGCGTCAGGCCGGCGGTCAGGCCCGGTGGGGGCACAGCCGGTGGAAGATAGCCGGAGCTGCGCGACGGGGATTCACTGAATGTGGTTCAGGGCGACGGCGGTCGAAAGACGTCAGTCGCGGATCAAGCAGAGATCAATCAGCGGTCACCGGAGCGGTGCCGTGAATCGCGGAATCACGCGAGAGTCACGGGCTCAGCATGCTGCGGGTCAAGGGCCGCTTGCACGGTACGCGGTGGCCTCTTCGGCGATGCGACGCGCAGCAGGCCACGGCAGACTTCAGAAGTCAAAAGTTGAATGCTGAATGATGAAGAGAGATGAAAACAGGAGTGAGATTTCACCACTCGCGCTCACGCTCACACAACCCCGCTTTCCTTCGATCAGCATGGTTGGATTCACCCCCAAGAGTTTCGCAACCTTGATCGAATGGAAAGGGAGCCTAAGTCATCCCCCGCAGGCCGTCAACCATGATCCGTTACCGGTGACACGACACCCGCCGGTCCGGTCGCCGACGGGCTGACAGTGGTCACGTAGCCCGTGCAGGTCCCGTCAACGCGCCGGCATGTGCGGTGCAGCGGCTCTCCGTTGGGCGGTGAGGCCGGGCCGGCCCGGGTCCCGGGTGCGGCGTGCGCTGATCTCCGTGTCGATGGCGAACTACGCGATCTTCGGAAGGCGGTTGACGGTCGTGATCAGCCAACCTAAGCTCGATCCGAATGGGGGAGCGAGATGGAGAAGCCTGACGCCGTATGGGCTGGAGGGCGGCATCTCCGTGATTGTCATCCTCTGTTTACGGATTCTTGGCATTGACGATCCAAGGTGGCAATCCAGAGCACGTCCTATCGGAAACGCCACCATGCGCTAACGCAAGTGAAACCGGGGGGAAGAGGCGTGCGCTCGCACATACTCGGCCGTACCAAGCACGACCATGAGTGCTTGAGTGGCAATTTCGTGAAAGTCGTCCGCGATCTCGATCTAGATCTCGACCAGTATCTCCGTACTCGATTGCACTTGTCGCTGACCACCTGACAAGCGGCAGGGGGAACGGGGCCCGGGGGAGCAGTGATCGAGGAGATACTTCCTGTCGACGTGATGTCCGCGGAGGCATTCGACGACGACGCGGACATTCATCTTTTCGCCGAGGAACGCGGCCGTCGCCGACGCCGTACCACGGCGCCGACGGGAATTCTCGACGGTCCGACGGTGCGCTCGTACCGCACTCGGTGAACTGGGCATTCCTCCGGTTCCGCTGCCGCCCGGGCTCTCAGAGCCCCGCAATGGCCGGCCGGAGTGGTCGGCAGATATGACGCACTGCTCCGGATATCGTGCGGCCGCGGTGGCGCGGGCCAGCCGGCTGCACCCGTGGGCATCGACGCCGAGGAAAGCGCCCCGCTTCCCGGAGACCTGCTCGACCTGGTCGCCCTGCCGGCCGAACGAGACCTCGTGGAACGGCTCGGCGCGCGGAGCGACGCGGTGCCGTGGGACCGATTGCTGTTCAGTTGCAAGGAGGCGGTCTACAAGGTCTGGTGCTCCCTCGCCCAGCGGATGCTGGGATTCGACGGGGCCCGGATCGACATCGATCCCGGCGGCACTTTCTCCGGCGCGGTTCCTGGTGCCTCCACCCCAGGCCGCCGGGACCCCGGTACCCCGGCCTCACGGGGCGCTGGTTGCACCGTGACGGACTCATCCTGACAGCCATCGCTCTCCCCTGTCCGTAAGCGAATCCCCGGTTCGCGCCACGCACACCTCGGGCACCCTCGCGCGCCCTTCTTGGGACGGAAAACCGATGACCACATCCCCCGCGTTCACCGAGACCTTCACCGTCACCGCCGACAACCCCGCTGCTGCGCGGGCACGTCGTCTACGGCCGCAGCCCTGCTGCCCGGTGTCGGCTACGTGGACCTGGTGCTCCAGGTGCTCGCCCGGCACGGACACCCCATGCCCGAGGTGGAGTTGCGCAACCTCACCATCCTCGCGCCGCTCGTCGCCGGGCCCGGCGAGGCCGTCCGGACCACCGTCGAGGGGCGCCCCGTGGACGGCGGGGGATGGCGCGTCGAGGTGCGCAGCCGGCGCGCCCAGGACACCACCGACGTTCTGCACGCAGTCGTCACCGCGCACCACCGCGACCCCGTCACCTTCACGGAACGGCTCCCGCTGCCCTCCAGGGGAGCGAGCCGACGCACCACCATGGACGAGATCTACACCTGGTGCCGGGGAGTGGGACCTCCTCCCTCGGGCCTGATGAAACTCGGCGGCGCGGTCCACCACCGTCCCGGTGACTGGATCGCCGAGGTGGAACTGGCCCCCGAACACCAGTCCTCCACCGGCGCGTTCCTCTTCCACCCCGCCCTCTTCGAAGCCGGGCTCCTCGGCGGCGGTGTCGCCCTGGGCATGCTGCACGGGGACAATGACGGGCCCGGCCTCTACCTCCCGCTGATGTTCGACCGGTTCCGCGCGGCCGGGCCGCTCGGCGGGCGCTGCCTACGTCCGGGTGCCAGCCGACTCCGTCCGCCGCGACGACGAACTCATCCGCCTGGTCGTGGAGTTCTACGACGAGGCCGGTCGGAAGGTCGCCGAGGTCGGGCAGTTCGTCGCCAAGCGCATCAGGGCGGCCGGTGCGCGTGGACGTCGAGGCGAGCGACCCCGCCGCGCAGGTCGGGGCGCCGGTGCCGGCGCCGGGTCCTGTGCCGACTCCGGCTCCGGTGGTGGATTCCGTGTCCGTTTCCGCTGTGTTGCGGGAGTTGGTGGGTTCGCGGCTGGGTGCCGGGTGGACGCGGTGGATGTGGGTCTGGGGTATTACGAGTTGGGGTTGGGGTCGGCTGATTTGCTGGCCCTGGTGGGGAGTTGGAGGGTCGACTGTCGGTGGAGTTGTCGCCGACGGTGATGTTCGAGCATGGGACGATCGCGGAGCTCGCGGCGTGGTTGGAGCCGCAGGTGCCCGCCGGTGCCGCCGCTGCGGCGCAGACCGTGGCGCCGACTCCCACTCCGACTCCGGCTTCGACTTCGACTTCGGTGCCGGCTCCGGTGGTGGATTCCGTGTCCGTTTCCGCTGTGTTGCGGGAGTTGGTGGAGTTCGCGGCTGGGTGTGCCGGTGGACGCGGTGGATGTGGGTCTGGGGTATTACGAGTTGGGGTTGGGGTCGGCTGATTTGCTGGCCCTGGTGGGGAGTTGGAGGGTCGACTGTCGGTGGAGTTGTCGCCGACGGTGATGTTCGAGCATCGGACGATCGCGGAGCTCGCGGCGTGGTTGGAGCCGCAGGTGCCCGCCGGTGCCGTCGCTGCGGCGCAGACCGTGGCGCCGGCTCCCGTCGCGCAGGCCGTGCCCGACTCCCTCGCCGCCGTACGGGCCACCCTCCACCGAAGAGGTGGCGACGCTTCTCGGGGTCCACCCCGCCGATGTGCACCCCGACGCCGAGCTCGGCGAGTTCGGGCTGGACCTGGGTGGGCGCGCGCGGCTCGCCGAGCGGGTGACCGAGTTGTACGGGCCGGACGTGCTTCCGGGCGGCTTCGGCGAGCACCGCACGTTGCAGGCGATGGCATCCCATCTCGTCGGCGTTCACGGTGTCCACGGCGTCCAGAACGCGCCCGCCGCGCAGGGCGACTCGCCGAGCACCCCAGCGCCGCCGACCCATCCGCTGCTCCAGCTGACCGTGCCAGGCGGCCCAGCGGACGAGGGTGACCTACGAGACCCGCTTCGACGGCTCGGAACCGTACCTGCGCGACCATCAGGTCCGCGGCGGCCGGGTGCTGCCGGGAGTCGCGCAGCTGGAAATGGCGCGCGTGGCGGTCGCCCGGGCGCTGGGCCGGGAGGACACCGCCGCCGTCCGGCTGACCGACGTGGTGTGGCTCCGGGCCGCCGTGTACGGCCCCGAAGGGCTGACGCTGCGGGTGCGCGTGCGCACCGGCGGGGCGGGCTGCACGTACGAGGTCCTCGCCGTCGGAGCCGACGGCGACACCGCCCTGTGCGGCCAGGGCCGGGCGAGCCTGGCCGAGGACGCCGCCGGGCGGCGCACCCTGTCCCTCGCCGAGCTGCGGGCCGCGTGCACCGAGGCGACGTACTCCAGGCGAGCACGTCTACGGCCTCTACGGAGGCCTCGGCCTGGCGTACGGCCCCTCGCAGCGGTCCCTCACCGAACTGCGCACCGGCAGGGCGCGCGGAGGGCGGCCGGCAGGTCCTCGCCGAGCTGCGCCTGCCGGAGGCAGCCGAACCGCTGCACGGCGGCCTGATGCACCCGAGCATCCTGGACGGTGCCCTCCAGGCCACCATCGGCCTGGTGGCTGGGCGACGGCGGTTCCGCGGCGCTCGCCCTGCCGTTCGCGCTCACCCGCGCCGAAGCCGTCGCCGTCACCCCCGCGACCGCGTACGCGTGGATCCGTCACCGGCCCGGCAGCGGCACCGACCGGGCCTCCGCACAGCTGGACGTCACAGTCGTCGACGAACAGGGCCGCGTGTGCGCGGAGCTGACCGGACTCTCCAGCCGCCCGCTGCCCGCCGCGCAGACCGCCGAGTCTGCCGAATCCCCGCTCGAGGCTGGGTCCGCGGCTCCGGGAGACGTGGCGATCATCGGTGTGAGCGGCCGCTACCCGCAGGCGGCGGATCTGGACGAGTTCTGGGAGAACCTGCGTACGGGCCGGGACTGTATCCGCGAGGTTCCCGCCGACCGTTGGCACGACGGGCGGTACGCTGGGGCGGGCGCCGGTGGCTGGGGCGGCTTCCTGGACGACATCGACCGGTTCGACCCGCTGTTCTTCCAGATCTCCCTGCTGGAGGCCGACTACCTCGACCCGCAGGAACGGTTGTTCCTGCAGTGCGCCCACCACACTCTGGAGGACGCCGGATACACCGCGGAGCGGCTCTCGCGTGGTGCGAAGGTCGGGGTGTTCGTCGGCGTGATGTACCAGGAGTACCAGCTCCTGGGTGCGCAGGCGCAGGAGCGCGGCGAGCCCGCTGGCCCTGTGGGGCAGCGCCTCCACGGTCGCCAACCGGGTGTCGTACTTCTACGACTTCCACGGCCCGGAGCCTGGCCGTGGACACCATGTTCTCGTCCTCCCTGACCGCCATTCACCTGGCCTGCGAGGCCATCCGCAGCGGTCAGTGCGACACCCGCGCTCGCGGGCGGCGTCAACCTCACTCCGCACCCCAACAAGTACCTGGTGCTCGGGCAGCGCAAGTTCCTCTCCAGTGACGGCCGGTGCCGCAGCTTCGGCGAGGGCGGTGACGGCTATGTGCCCGGCGAGGGCGTCGGCGCCGTACTGCTCGGCCGCTGGAGCGGGCCGTCGCCGACGGCGACCGGATCCTCGGGGTGATCAAGGGCACGGCGGTGAACCACGGCGGACGCACCTCCGGATACTCGGTGCCCACCCCGGTGGCCCAGGGCGAGGTCATCGCCGACGCGCTCGGCGCGGCGGGTGTCGACCCGCGTTCCCTGAGCTATCTCGAAGCGCACGGCACCGGCACGTCCTCGGCGACCCGATCGAGGTCAGCGGTCTGACACAGGCCTTCCGCCGCGCGGGCGGCGCTACCCGAACAACTCGCCATAGGCTCCGTGAAGTCCAACATCGGGCACCTGGAGTCCGCCGCCGGCATCGCCGCCCTCACCAAGGTGCTGCTCCAACTGCGCCACGGCGAGCTCGTGCCGAGCCTGCACGCCGAGACCCTCAACCCGCACATCGACTTCGACCGCACTCCTCTGCGCGTCCAGCGCACACTCGAGCCCTGGCACCGGCCCGTCGTGGACGGCGACGACGGAGAACGCCGCACGCTGCCGCGGGTCGCCGGCGTCTCCAGCTTCGGCGGCGGCGGTTCCAACGCCCACGTCGTCGTCGCCGAGTACAGCCGCCGGCCCGCCCGGCCCGTACCCCCGCCGACGGCCGCGCCGCGCTGCTGGTGCTCTCCGCCAAGAGCGAGGCCCAGCTCGTCGAACAGGCCCGCCGCCTGCACGCCCGGCTCGGCGAAGCGACCGACGCCGACCTGTCCGCGATCGCCTGGACCCTGCAGACCGGACGCATGGCGCTGGAGGAACGCCTCGCCTTCGCCGTCTCCTCCCTCGCCCAGGCCCGCGAGCGGCTCGCCGCCTTCACCGCCGACCCCGCCGCGCAGGGCCCCCTGGCACCGCGGCACCGTCCGCCCGGACCGGGCCGCCGACGCGGCGGCGGTGCGTGCCGCCCTGGACGCCTGGACGCGGCAGGGTTCCCCGAAGACCTGCTCGCGGGGTGGGCCGACGGCGCCGACGTCGAATGGGAACGCCGCCTGGCCGGCCGGCGGCACCGTGCGCCGCGTCAGCCTGCCCGGCTATCCCTTCGCCCGCGAACGCTGCTGGTTCGACATCGACACCGAAGGCGCACCCCAGCGGCCCGCGAGCGGGGGACGCCCCGGCCTCCGTCGGCCCCGACAGCGTCGTCGGCCCCCACAGCGCCGACGTGGTGCTGCTACGACCCGAGTGGACCGACCGCGCCACCGCACCAGCCACGCCCGGCGAACCCTTCGCCGAACGGCACCTCGTGGTCCTCGGCCAGTTCACCGAGCAGCGACCGCGCCACCCTGCGCGACGCCCTGCCCACCGGGGCCGAGTGCACCGTCCTCGACCTCGCCGACGGCCCACTGGACCGGCAGTACGCCGACGCCGTGCGGCAGGTGTTCACGCTGACCCGGCGGCTCCTGGAACAGGGCGTGCGCCGGCCCACGCTGCTCAGGTGGTGCTCGTCGGCGACAGCGGCCGGCCGGCCTGTCTCACCGGCCTGGCGGGGCTGCTGCGCACGGCCCACCTGGAGAACCCCAAGCTGCACACCCAGTACGTGGAGTGCCTGGACGGAGCCCCGCTCGCCACCGTCGTCGCCCGCCTCGCAGCCGAGGCCACCGCCGACCCCGGAACCCGAGGTACGCCACCGGGACGGCCGCCGCCAGGCCGCCGCCCTCACCGAGGTCACCGCCTCCCGGCCCGCACCGGCACCCTGGCGGGGAGGGCGGCGTCTACCTCATCACCGGCGGCATCGGCGGACTCGGCCTGATCACCGCCCGGGACATCGCCGCCACCGTCGACCGCGCCACCGTGGTCCTCACCGGACGCTCCCCGCTGACCGGCGAGCTGCGCCGCCGCGCTGGACACCCTGCGTGCCGCCGGGCCTGACCGTCCAGTACGAGAGCGTCGACGTCACCGACCGGGCCGCCCTCGCCGCCCTGCTGACCACCGTCGCGGACGAGCACGGCCCGCCTGACCGGCGTGCTGCACGCCGCCGGCGTCATCGAGGACAACTTCATCGTCCGCAAGAGCGCCGAGGAACTCGACCGGGTCCTCGCCCCCGAGGTCGCCGGTCTGGTCCACCTCGACGAGCTGACCCGGCAACAGCCGCTGGACCTGTTCGTCTGCTTCTCCTCGATCGCCGGCGCGGCCTGGCAACCCCGGTCAGAGCGACTACGTCGCCGCCAACGCCTTCACGGACGCCTCACGCCGCTCACCGCGACCGGCTCGTCAGGCCGGCCTGCAACGGCCGCACCGTGTCCGTCAACTGGCCCCTGTGGGTCGAGGGCGGCATGGGCGCCGAGGGCCCCGTCCGCGAGCAGCTGCGCGCCGCCGGGCTCTCGCCCCCTCGACACCGAACGCGGCCTGGCCGCCCTGCACCAGGCCGTGGCCGGTGCCGCGGACGGTGCCACGGAGGGCAGGCTGCTCGTGGTGGCGGGCGACCGGGAGGCGCTGCTGACCCGGCTGACGGAGCCCGCCGCGGAGGCGCGCACCGCAAACCGCGGCGGCCCCGGCACCGAAGCTCCCGCGCCCGCCGCAGTCACCGGCGGCGGATCCGTCACCGTCCGTCGAGGACCGTGCCGTGGCCCGTCTCCAGACGCGTACTGGCCTCCGCCCTCAAGCTCGGGCCCGGGCGACTGGACCCCGACCCACCGCTGGAGCGGTACGGCATGGACTCCATGCCTGCCGCGACACGCCAGTCCAGCCCCTGGAGGACACCTTGGGCCGCTGTCGCGCACGCTGCTCTTCGAGGTGCGGACGGTGCGCGGGCTGGCGCGGTACCTCGCGGACGAGCACGCGCAGGGCGCTGCGCGCACTCGTCGGCGAGGCGGCGCCGAGCCCGCCCGGCCGCAGATCGCCGTACCCGAAACCCACCGGCCGCTGACCGCCGTACCCGTCACGGCCCGGTCGAACACCGCCACCGCCGCCCCGGTCCCGCCCGCCCCGGTCCGCCCGCCACGGACCAGGACATCGCCGTCATCGGCATCCACGGCCGCTACCCGCACGCCGACGACCTGGAGGAGTTCTGGTCGGTGCTGCGCGAGGGCCGGGACTGCGTCACCGAGGTCCCCGCCGACCGCTGGAAGACCGACGGCGGCGCCCGATACGGCGCCTTCCTCGACGGCGTGGACCGGTTCGACCCGCTGCACTTCGGCATCTCGCCCCGCAGGGCGCCGCGATGGACCCGCACAGCAGCGGCTGTTCCTGGAGACCGTGTGGCACCTGCTCGAACAGGGCGGCGTCGCCCAGGAGGTCATCGAGCGGCGCTACGGCCGCAGCGTCGGCGTGTACGTCGGCGCCGCCACCAGATGTACCGGCGGCGGACGCCTCCGAACCGGTGCTCGCGGCGCTCACCTCGTCCGCCTCCTGCAACCTCATCGCCAACCGCGTCTCGCACTTCTTCGGCCTCGAAGGCCCCAGCCTCGCGGTGGACAGCATGTGCACCTCGTCCGCGATGGCCGTGCACCTGGCCTGCGCCGACCTGCTGCGCGGCGAGTGCGAGCTGGCCGTCGCGGGCGGGGTCAACCTGACCGTGCACGAGGACAAGTACGTCGCGCTCTCCGAGATGCAGCTGCTCGGCAGCCACCCGGGCGCGCGCGCAGCTTCCGCGACGGCGACGGCTACCTGCCCGCCGGGCCGTCGGCGCCGTACTGCTCAAGCCGCTGGACGCGGCGCTGCGCGACGACGACACCGTCCTCGCCGTCATCAAGAGCACGTCGTCCTGCACGCGGGCCGCTCCAGCGGTTTCATGACGCCCAGCCACCGCACCCAGGTGACGACCATGCGCCGGGCGCTGGAGCGTGCCGGTGCCGAACCCGCTCCATCGGCTACGTCGAGTCCGCCGCCAACGGCACCGCGTTCTCCGACGAGGTCGAACTGCGCGCGCCCTGCGCGAAGTGTTCTCGGGCGTCACCACCCCGGGTGCCGGTCGGCGCCGTGAAGTCGAACCTCGGGCACCCCAGGCGGCCTCCGGCATCGCCCAGCTCACCAAGGTCGTCCTCCAGCTCCAGCACGGCCGGATACCACCGCTCGTTCGGACCGGCGCCGCCAACCCCGTCTGGACCTGGACGGTTCGCCGGTCGAACTGTGCGACCGGCTGACGGACTGGGAACCGCGCGGCGGCGGCACGGACACCGGCGGCTCCTCCCAGCCCCGCCGCGCCCTCATCAACTGCGTCGCGGCGGGCGGCTCCCACGTCAGCCTGGTCGTGGAGGCACCCACCGGCCGCCGCCGAGGCCTACGACCGTCACCCCGGACACCGCGCCGCAGATCGTCGTCGTCTCCGCCCGGACCGAGGAACGCCTGCACGGCGGTGTCACGCCTGCTCGAACACCTGGCGGAGCTGCCCGGCGAGGACGGCACCGGCTCCGCCGTGAGTCTCGCGGACATTGCGTACACCACACAGCTGGGCCGCGAACCGCTGGCCGAGCGGCTCGCCGTGGTCGCCGCCGACCGGGACGAACTGGCCCGGGCGCTCGCCGATCACGTGGCGGGCACCCCCACGACCGTACCCGTGTACCAGGGCAACGCCGACGACGACGCCGGACCCTGGACGTCCGTCCTGTCCGGTGCCGGGCGCGGCCTTCCTCGCCGGGCTCGCCGAGGACCGGGCGCTGGAGGAACTGGCCGCCCTGTGGGTGCGCGGGGTCCGGGTGCCCCGAGGCGCGCTGCACACCGGCCGGTCCCGGATGGTGCCCCTGCCCGCCACCGCGTTCGAGGCGGGCAGCTACTGGGTGGGACGCGACCCGCAGGTGGCCGTACCGGGGACGAGGGCGCCGGAACACGTGCCGCCCGCCGGCGCCGTCACCGACGCCGAGCAGGTCATGGCACAGGCCTGGGCCGACGTCCTCCAGGTCGACGCGGCCACGCTGACCGCACGGACCGACTTCCTCTCGCTCGGCGGCAACTCGCTGCTGGCCACCCGGCTGATCAACCTGCTCAAGGAGCGGGCCGGCGTCGAGCTTCCCGGTCGAAGCGGTCTTCGCCGCCCCCCGCCTGTCCGACACGGCCCGGGAACTGGGCGAACGGCTCCTCGTGGCCGGGGACACGAGCACGCCCGAGCTGGACCTGATCCTCGAGAGCCTCGTCCGTGTCGAGCACATGGACGACGAGGAGCTGGACGCGCTGGACATCGAGAGCTGAGGCAGAGGGACGACGATGGACACCACGCAGTCAGGACACCGGCCTCGATCTCATCCGGAGGATCCGCTCCTGCCACAGAAGCGGCAGCGCGCCTGATCGCGCTGCTGCTAGCAGGGCGTCGACCTCTCCGCGCTGGAAAGCATCCGCCGGCTGCCCCGTACCGACGGCACACCGGTGCCGCTGTCCTTCACCCAGCAGCGGCTGTGGTTCCTCGCCCAGCTGGACGGCACCAGCGCCGCCTACAACATCCCGATAGCGATGCGGCTGCGCGGCCGCCTCGACCGCCCCGCACTGCTGCGCGCCCTGGCGGCGGTCGTCCAGCGCCACGAGGTGCTGCGCACCCGGTTCGCCGACGACGGCGGCGTACCGCGCCAGGTCATCGGCGACGGCGGCGACTTCACGGTCACCGAGGAGGAGCTCGACGACCCGGCGCGGCTCGCCGCGATCTGCCGCAAGAGGTCGCCGCCCCCGTTCGACCTGGAGCGCGGGCCGCTGATCCGGGTACGGCTGCTGCGGCAGTCGGAGCAGGAGCACCACCTGCTCGTCACCACGCACCACAGCGTGTCCGACGGCTGGTCGGTCGGGGTGTTCTTCCGCGACCTGGTCACCCTGTACGAGGCGTTCTGCGCGGGCCGCCCCGACCCGCTGGAGCCGCTGCCCGTGCAGTACGCGGATTACGCGCACTGGCAGCGTGAGCGGCTCGCCGGGGAACTGCACGGCCGTCAGACGGACTACTGGAGGCGTCAACTGGCCGGTGTCGACCGCGGCCGACACTCCCCGGCCGACCAGGAACACCCGCGCGTGAAGACCTACACGGGCGCCAGGGAGAACTTCACCTGCCCGGTGGAACTGCTGAACTCCCTGCGTGACGTCGCCAAGCGCCACGAAGCCACCTCTACATGACCCTGCTGGCCGCCTACACCGTCGTCCTCAACCGCTACACCCACCAGACGGACATCGCCGTCGGCACGGTCGTCTCGGGCGGCGGGCGACGCGAGGTCGAGGACCTCGTCGGCTTCTTCGCCAACACGCTGGTGATGCGCGCGGACCTGGCGGACGACCGGACTTCCGCGATCTGCTGGCCCAGGTGAAGAAGACCGCACTGGAGGCGTACGACCATCAGGGACGTCCCGTTCGAGGCCGTCGTGGAGGCCCTGGACACCGAGCGCAGCCTCGCCCATTCGCCCGTCTTCCAGACGATGTTCGTCCTCCAGGAGGCGCAGACCCGACGGGACGTCACTCTCGGTGGTCTCGAGGTGTCCCCGGTCGACTTCGAGCTGAGCTTCACCAAGTTCGACCTGACGCTCGATCTGCGGGAGTCCCCGACGGCCTGGTCGGCACTGTCGAGTACAACCCCGACCTGTACGACCGCGAGACCGTCCGGCGCTTCATCGGCCACTACACCCGGCTGCTCGCCGCCGTCACCGACGACCCGGCGCTGCCCGTGTCCCCGGCTCGCCATGATCGACGCTGAGGAGCGTCGCCAGGTGGTCGAGGTGGCCAACGACACCGAGCGCCCCTTCAGCGACGACCGGTGCCTGCACGAACTGTTCGAGGAGCGGGTGGCCCGGCACCCCGAGCGCACCCGCTCTGGTCACCACCGACCGCTCATGGACGTACGCCGAACTCGACACCTGGGCCGAGCGCGTCGCGCGCGGCCTGCGTCGGCACGGTGTCGGGCCCGGACACGCTGGTCGGTCTGCACGCCGAGACACTCCGCCGAAATGGTCGCCGGCATCCTGGGCGCCCTGAAGGCCGGCGGCGCCTACATGCCGATCGAGCCGTCCTACCCGGGCGGACCGCCGCACCGACCTCGTGAACCAGCTCCGGCGTCACCGTGGTCCTCACCCAGCCCCACCCCTGGACACAGAACCTTACTGCGGCGTCGAGCACCTCTCGTCCTGCACTCGACGGCACTCTGAGACCAGACCAGCGCGGACGTCCCCGACGTCGGACGGACACGACCCAGGTATCAGCGCGGACCCGGACCCATCGGCGCGGGTCCACCTGGCGTACATCGATTTCACACCTCCGGCTCCACCTGGCCGCCCCAAGGCGTGATGATCGAGCACCGGGCCGCGGTGAACCGCATCGAATGGATGCAGAACGAGTACCGGCTCACCGGTGACGACGTCGTCCTGCAGAAGACCCCTACAGCTTCGACGTGTCCGTCTGGAGTTCTTCTGGCCGCTGCTCTTCGGCGCCCGTCGTCGCGATCGCCGCCCCCGGCGGACACCGCGACCCGGCCTACCTGCTCTCCCGCCGTCCGCGCGTTCGGCGTGACCACCCTGCACTTCGTGCCGTCGATGCTGCGCAGCATCGTCGAGGCGGACACCCCACCCCACAAAACGGACTTTTTGATTTTTAACACACCA
>JAKFGP010000024.1 GCA_021502835.1 Streptomyces thinghirensis | reverse complement strand
TCGCCCCGTTCAGTTGCACGTGCTGGCGTCGCGGACCCGCTGCGCGGCGAAGGCGGTATGCCGGGCGACCTCCGTGCGGGTGCGCGGCAGGAACTCGAGCGGGGGACGGTCGCCCCCTGGAGAGCTGCGCCTCAACTGGCGAACCGGCAGCGGGGCGCCCAGCGGTGATAGTCGCCCGCGGCCTGTCCACGGCACGCCTGGATGGACCGCGCCGTAGGCCTCACCAGCGCACCCGCGGACGCGATCGTCGAACGGAGTAGGCCTGCCGAGCGCCATGCCGCCGGCGCAGTCCGTTCTTCCACCCGGCGCGAGCGCCGCCGGAACGGCGCGGCGGAGATCTCCACCGGCACTCGCGCTGAGCCGCGCCACCGACGGAAGGAGGCGCCACCGCGACCCTCCGCGCCCGCGCCCAGGCGCGAAACGGCGCCTGGGCGCCGGGTGAGCCGCTCGGAGCAGCGGCCGCCGGGGGCGGCGCCGGGCGGTCCGCGCGCCGGGGTGGTCAGCGCGCAGTCTGCGTGTGCACGTACTCCACGAGCAGATCAGCGCGTCCGAAGGTCGGTGTCGGGCAGGACGCCGTGGCCGAGGTCGAAGCGTGGCCTCGAGTCCACCGCGCGTCCGGATATCGCGGGTCTTGGTCTCGACGGCGCAGAGGTGGAGAAGAGGATCGCCGAGTCCAGGTTGCCTGGAGCGCCTTGCCGAGCCGACGCGGCCGGCGGCACCTCGTCCATCGGGACGCACCGATGAAGGCGCCGACGACGTCCGCCGGCCTCGCCGCTGAGGCCGAGGACTCGCCGGTCACCAGCGCTGAAGTGGATGCGCTGGCCTTGTTCACCCCGCCGGCGAAAGCCTGAAGACCTTGCTGGGCGGCATCACCAGGCGGTAGTCCGCCGGGGGACAGCGCGCCGGCCAGGGAGTCGAAGAGCTGGACGGCGCTCGCGCCGCCTCGATCTGCACCTTGAGGAAGGCGGCGGTGATGTCGGCAGGCCGGTCAGGTCGGCCCACGGCTGCGGGTCACCAGCGCGACGCCTTGGTGTACTCGTGGTGGAGGCCGTTGCCTTCCGGGTAGCTCGCGAGGGTGAACGGCGCGCCCGCGAAGCCGATCAGCGGATGGCGCCCAACTCCTGGGTGAGCAGACCGAAGGCCTCCGGTGACGTGGTGGAGACGTCCTCGAGGGTGGTCACAGCTGTGCGCAGGTCTCGCGCGGGCGCGGATCGGCTTTCTCGACGAGCTCGGGCCGACGCCCGGCTTGATGTCGAGGTCGATGCCGATGGCCTTGAGCGGGACCACGATGTCGCTGGAAGTAGATGGCCGCGTCCACGCTCTGGTGCCGGCGCACCCGGCTGGAGGGGTGATCTCCGTGACGAGTTCTGGTCGCGTGCAGGACTCGAACATCGGGATTGCCCTTGCGCACCTTGCGGTACTCCGGCAGTGAGCGCCCGGCCTGCCGCATGAACCACACGGGGGTGTGCGGCTACCGGCCTCGCCTGCACGCCTTGAGGAAAGCGGAGTCGTGCACGTGGCGGTCCGGCTGCTTGCCCGCGGGGCTCTGGTTGGCACTCACACCGGCAAGTCTCGCATGTCGCCACGCGCTTCCGACCTCGGGTGGGGCAGCCCCGCGGCGTTCCCGCGGGCTCACCGCGTGATGGACATCGGCGATCCGCACGCGGGTGTCCTCCTGCGCCGAGGCGCCGTTCTTCAATCTTCCCCGCATGGCTGCGGCTCAGGGACGACTGTCCGGACGGCGCTGGCGGAATGGACGACCGAAGGTGCCGAGGAGGAGGCCCGGCATACGGGGAGCACGGCACCGCCGGCGCCCCGCGGCCGCCGTCGAGGCGCTCAGGGCCCGCGCGGCTGCGGTGCGCAGATCGAAGTGTGAGGCGGTGCCCCCACCGAAGCGGCTCGCCCCCTACGCGGACGCACCCTGGAGGCCTGGCGGCCGTCGACGGGGACGACGACCTGGCGGAGGACGGCTGGTGCTGCTGCACGACCCGGCCGGGCACGACCGCCTGGCATGCAGCTCCTTCCGGCTGGTGACGCTGGGTGCGTGCCGAGCTGGAGCCGGCCCTGGCCGCGGACCCCCGCCTTTGCCGGACGCTGTGCTGGTCCTGAGCTACCGGCGCGCTCCAGGCGCGCGGAGCGCTGGCGATACGGGGAGCCCAGCGGCACGGTCACGCGGGCGAGCTCCCACCACTTCGGGGGGCCCTCGGCGCGCCCGTCCGCCTCGCAGATCGGATCCGGGCGTCCTGGAACGCCGCGCGAGGGGCTGGGCGGCGTCCTCGGACACGGCGGCGCACCTCGCCTCGTCGGGTGCGATCTGCGGCGCAGGTCGCGGGCCTGCCGCCGGCCGCGCCGGGCGACGCGTCGATCGTGACGCTGCCGCAGCGGCGCGGACCGCAGTCACGCTGAGGCCCTCCCCGCCCCCTTACCTCATCCTCCGTAACCGGCGCCCGTCCGGCCGGGGAAACGTTCCATCACTTTGTCGACACGACCACTTTCGGCCTCGTATCGACAAAGTACGGAACCGTTCGGTCTTCGAATGATCGACCGCGTGTCCGGAATTGCTCGGATTGTTACTCACCAGATCGTGATCATTCTCTAAAGGCGGACGGGTTCGGTGCCGAAGACGACTGTGACCTTGAAAGGCATGGTTCGTCCCGGCTTCACCCCCAGGAGCCGGCCCCTTCCCGCACCCCAGGAGGCCTGGTGTCCGTTCTCCTCGAGCAGCCTGCAAGCCTGGTCGCCTACCGCCCGAACAAGCCGACCGCCATGGCAGTGGTCGTGGCCGACCCGCGCGTCCGTTCCACCGTCACCCACCATCTGTGGGCGCTCGGTGTGCGCGACGTCATCGAGGCCTCGTCCGTCGCGGAGGCTCGTCCCCGCATCGGCAACCCCCGCGACATCTGTGTCGCAGACGTCCCATCTCCCCGACGGCTCCGGCCTGACCCTGCTGTCGGAGATCGCTGCCGCGGCTGCCCAACGGCCTCGCCCACCGGCCGCCGCCGACGACATCGGCGCCGTACGCAACGCCCTCGCCGGCGGCGGCAAGCTACGTCGTCACCGGCACCCGTACCAACGTCGGGCCCTCACCCGGCCGGGCGCCGCCTTCATCGGCGCCGCCGCCGCCCGCCTGCACCGCCGCCACCTGGCGCCCCGAGCCACCCGGGCTGGCTACCGCCAGCTCTCCGGCCGCGAGGTGTGGAGGTGCTGCGACTGGTCGCGGAAGGCCAGTCGAACAAGGCGATCGGCGTCTCGATGGGCCTGTCCGCCCTGACCGTCAAGCACACCTGGCCCGCATCGCCCGCAAGCTCGGCACCGGCGACGCGCGCCGGAATGGTCGCCGTGGCCCTGCGCACCGGCATCATCCACTGACCGCCGCCGATCCCGCCCGCTCCCCCACCCTCCCCGTCTCCTTCCCCGCCGCCCGCCCCGCCTCCCCGCTCACCTCCCCGTCTCCGCCACAGTCGATCTTTCCGCCGACCTGACTGGTTTACGGCCCCGGCGCCCGCCGACGGAACGTTCCGTCGGCGGGCGCCGTCGATCCACCGATACCTTGACAGGTGACCGACGCCCACGAAACCGCAGCAGACCCTTCACCGCGAACCACCGGAGGCGCTCCTCCGGACGACGCCGGATCTTCTGCGAGTCAGGCGCCGACCCCCTTGCTGGAACCACGCGAGGGCATTCCGCAGGTGATCGCCGACGCGGCCGCCCTCGCCGAGGTGACCGCCGCCTTCGCCGCCGGCCGCTGCCCCGTCGCCGTCGACGCCGAGCGCGCCTCCGGCTACCGCTACGGCCAGCGCGCGTATCTGGTGCAGCTGCGCCGGGAGGGCGCCGGGAGCGCGCTGATCGACCCGGTGGCCTGTCCCGACCTGTCCGGGCTGGGCGCGGCGCTCTCCGACGTGGAGTGGGTGCTGCACGCGGCGACCCAGGACCTGCCGTGCCTGCGCGAAATAGGGATGGTGCCCACCCGGATCTTCGACACCGAGCTGGCCGGCCGGCTCGCCGGGTTCCCGAGGGTCGGCCTCGGCGCGATGGTCGAGAACGTGCTGGGCTTCGTCCTGGAGAAGGGCCACTCGGCCGTCGACTGGTCCACCCGCCCGCTGCCCGAACCGTGGCTGCGCTACGCCGCCCTCGACGTCGAGCTGCTCGTCGACCTGCGCGACGCGCTGGAGAAGGAGCTGGACCGGCAGGGCAAGCTGGAGTGGGCCCGGCAGGAGTTCGACGCGATCGCCTCCGCCCCGCCGCCCGAGCCCCGCAGGACCCGTGGCGCCGTACGTCCGGCATGCACAAGGTGCGCCGGCGCCGGCAGCTCGCCGTCGTGCGGGAGCTGGGCAGACCCGGGACCGCATCGCGCAGCGCCGTGACGTCTCCCCGGCAAGGTGCTCGGGGACGCGGCCATCGTCGAGGCGGCGCTCGCGCTCCCGGTCAACGCGCACGCGCTGGCCGCGCTGAACGGGTTCGGACGGGTCAACCGCAGGCAGCTGGAGCAGTGGCAGGTGGCGGTCGACCGGGCCAGGGGCCTGTCCGAGTCGCAGCTGCCGCAGCCCGGTCAGCCGGTGACCGGTCCCCCGCCGCCCGCGGCGTGGGCCGACAAGGACCCGGCCGCCGCGGCCGGCTCACCGCCGCGCGGGCGGCGGTGACGGCGCTGGCCGAGCGGCTGAACATGCCCCAGGAGAACCTGATCACGCCGGACACGGTGCGCCGGGTCTGCTGGGAGCCGCCGGCGCCGGTCGACCCGGAATCCGTGGGCGCGGCTCTCGCCGGTCACGGGGCCCGGCCCTGGCAGGTGGAGCAGGTGACGCCCGCGCTGGTGACTGCGCTCACGCAGGACGTGTCGTAGACAGGAGCAGAGCGTCTCGTGAAGCCGAGCAGGGCGTGTCGTGGAAGAGGCGGCGGCGAGATCCGGCCAAGATCCGGGATGGAGCGGTGACCCGGCGGTGTGACCTTCGCCGCTGGGCCGGGGGACTGGGCAGCTGCGTTACTCGCTAAGTAGCATGGGGCTGAGCGCGCGCTCAGTACCTGCGTGCCGCAGCAGTGCCATCCCGCACCCTGGAGGAGAGCCATCGTGCCTCGTACCGTCAGGGACGTCGTCTTCGTAGACGGCGTCCGCACCCCGTTCGGCAGGCGGGCCCGAAGGGCATCTACCAGGAGACCCGCGCCGACGACCTGGTCGTGAAGGCGATCCGGGAGCTGCTGCGCCGCAACCCCGGTCTCGACCCCAAGAAGATCGACGAGGTCGCCGTCGCCGCGACCACGCAGATCGGTGACCAGGCCTGACCATCGGCCGCACCGCCGGCATCCTGGCGGGCCTGCCCACCTCGGTCCCGGGCTACTCGATCGACCGCATGTGCGCGGGCGCCCTGACCGCCGTCACCTCGGTGGCCGGCTCCGTCGCCTTCGGCGCGTACGACGTCGCCGTCGCGGGCGGTGTCGAGCACATGGGCCGCCACCCGATGGGCGAGGGCGTGGACCCGAACCCGCGGTTCGTCAGCGAGAAGCTGGTCGACGAGTCCGCCCTGTTCATGGGCATGACGGCGGAGAACCTGCACGACCGCTACCCGACGATCACCAAGCAGCGCGCCGACGAGTACGCCGTACGGTCGCAGGAGAAGGCCGCCAAGGCGTACGCCGACGGCAAGATCCAGGCCGACCTGGTGCCGGTCTCGGTGCGCCGCACCAACGAAGAGGCCGGGGAGACCGGCTGGGGCCTGGTCACCGCCGACGAGCCGATGCGTCCGGGCACCACCATGGAGAGCCTGGCGGGCCTGAAGACGCCGTTCCGTGTGCACGGCCGGGTCACCGCGGGCAACGCGGCCGGTCTGAACGACGGCGCCACCGCCTCCCTCATCGCGAGCGAGGACTTCGCCCGCGAGAACAACCTGCCGGTCAAGATGCGCCTCGTCTCGTACTCCTTCGCGGGTGTCGAGCCGGAGGTCATGGGCTACGGCCCGATCCCGGCGACGGAGAAGGCCCTGGCCCAGGCCGGCCTGTCCATCGACGACATCGGCCTGTTCGAGATCAACGAGGCCTTCGCCGTCCAGGTCCTCGCGTTCCTGGAGCACTACGGCATCGCCGACGACGACGCGCGCGTGAACCAGTACGGCGGCGCCATCGCGTTCGGCCACCCGCTGGCCTCGTCGGGCGTCCGCCTGATGACGCAGCTGGCCCGCCAGTTCGAGGAGCAGCCGCACGTCCGCTATGGCCTGACCACCATGTGCGTCGGCTTCGGCATGGGCGCGACGGTCGTCTGGGAGAACCCGCACTTCGAGGGGGACAAGTGAGCACCACCGCAGAGCTTCTGAAGGGTGCGGCCGAGCTGTTCCCGGCGAGGTCGTCACGAGCGCCCACGTGCGCCACTTCGACCTCCCCTGGCGCCGGGCGCTTCGCGCTCATCACCCTGGACAACGGCCACGACCACACCAAGCCGACCACCCTCGGCCCGCAGTCGCTGGCGAACATCGACGCCGCGATCGACCGGGTCGAGAAGGAGGCCGCCGGACGGCGAGATCGTCGGCGTCGGTGTCACCGGCAAGCCGTTCATCTTCGCGGTCGGTGCCGACCTCAACGGCGTCGAGCTGCTCAAGCGGCACGAGGACGCGCTGGCCATCGGCAAGGGCGGCCACGACGTCTTCAAGCGGCTGGCGAAGCTGGCCGTGCCGACCTTCGCGTACTACAACGGCGCGGCCATGGGTGGCGGCGTGGAGATCGGCCTGCACTGCGCGTACCGCACGGTGTCGGCGGCCCTCCCCGCCTTCTCCCTCCCCGAGGTCTTCCTCGGTCTGGTCCCCGGCTGGGGCGGCTGCACGCTGCTGCCGAACCTGATCGGCGCCGACAAGGCCGTTTCGGTCATCATCGAGAACAGCCTGAACCAGAACAAGCAGCTCAAGGGCGCGCAGGTCTACGAGCTCGGCATCGCGGACGCGATCTTCGAGGGCGCGGACTTCCTGGAGCAGTCGCTGATCTGGACGGCGTCCGTCCTCAAGGGCGAGATCGCGGTAGAGCGTCCGGCGATCGACTGCCGCGAGGCCTGGGACCAGGCCGTCGCCAAGGGCCGCTTCATCGCCGACGGCAAGGTGCACGGCGCCGCCCCGGCCGCCTACCGCGCCCTGGACATCATCGCGGCCGCCAAGAACGGCGACCTCCAGCAGGGCTACGACGCCGAGGACCAGGCGCTCGCCGACCTGATCATGGGCGGCGAGCTGCGCTCCGGGATCTACGCCTTCAACCTGGTGCAGAAGCGCGGCAAGCGCCCCGCCGGTGCCCCGGACAAGTCGCTGGCCCGCCCGGTCACCAGGGTGGGCGTGGTCGGCGCCGGCCTGATGGCCTCGCAGCTGGCCCTGCTCTTCCCTGCGCCGCCTGGAGGTGCCGGTCGTCCTGACCGACATCGACCAGGAGCGCGTCGACAAGGGTGTGGGCTACGTCCACGCCGAGATCGACAAGCTGCTCGGCAAGGGCCGGATCAACCAGGACAAGGCGAACCGGCTGAAGGGCCTGGTCTCCGGTGTCCTGGACAAGGCCGAGGGCTTCGCGGATGCGGACTTCATCATCGAGGCCGTGTTCGAGGAGATGGGCGTCAAGCAGAAGGTGTTCGCCGAGGTCGAGGCGGTGCGCCCGCGCCGCGATCCTCGCCACCAACACCTCGTCCCTCTCCGTCTCGGAGATGGCGTCGAAACTGAAGCACCCCGAGCGGGTCGTCGGCTTCCACTTCTTCAACCCGGTCGCGATCCTCCCGCTCCTGGAGATCGTCCGGGTGAGCAGACGGACGACGCCTGCTCGCCACGGCGTTCGGTGTCGCCAAGAAGCTGAAGAAGACCGGCGGTGCCGGTCAAGGACGCTCCCGGCGTTCGTGGTCAACCGCATCCTGACCCGCTTCATGGGCGAGATCCAGAACGTCATCGACGAGGGCACGCCGGTGGACGTGGCGGAGAAGGCGGTCGAGCCCTCGGCCTGCCGATGTCCCCGCTGGTCCTGCTGGAGCTGGTCGGCCCCGCGATCGGCCTGCACGTCTCGGAGACCCTCAACCGGGCCTTCCCGGAGCGCTTCACGGTCTCCCCGAACCCTCAAGGCGGTCGTCGAGGCGGGCAAGCGCGGCTTCTACGTCTACGACAGCGGCAAGCCCGAGCTGGACCCCGAGGTCGCCGCGCTTCTCAAGCAGGGCGACTCCGTCCCGACCGAGGAGCAGGTCCGCGACCGCGTCCTGGACGCGGTGGCCCAGGAGATCGGCCTCATGCTCGACGAGGGCGTCGTCGCCGAGGCCCAGGACATCGACCTCTGCCTGATCACCGGCGCCGGCTGGCCCTTCCACCTGGGCGGCATCACGCCGTACCCGGACCGTGCGCGTCGCCGAGCGGGTGAACGGGAAGCGGTTCCTGGAGGCGGGCGTGGCTTCGGTTCCGGCTTATCGTCCTCAGACAGCCGGCGGGCCGTACAGGGGGAGACCTTGTACGGCCCGTCGGCCGTTGGGAGCGGAACCTGTACGGCGCAGAGGCGACCAGCGTCTACCAGTCACCGGTGAAGGGCCTGTGCTCACAGACGTCGCCGCACGCGTGCCGCGACGCTCCGAACGACCGGATGGGGCTGCCCTCCGGGATGCCGACGACCTTGAACGTGGTACCTGGTCGGTGCCGACTCGGTCGCCCCGAAAAGGGCGATCACCTCTACCGTATGGGTCCCGGGGCGCCAGGGATGTGCGTGACTGGAACGCCCATTCCCCGTTCTCTCTGTGGCCCCGGTCGCCCCGACGAGGAGCCCCGCTCCATCAGAACGACCTTCGTCACCCCGGGCTCGACCTTCCCGGAGAAACGCGGTCGCGGCCCGGAGAACGTTCCTTCGGCGGGTGCCGAGACGACGGGCGGCGATACCTCGTCAGTACCGTGAAGCGGTGCTCCGACACCGGCGAACAGCCGTCGCCGCGCAGCCCGACGCACTGGACGGCGTGCTCCCCGCCTCCCCAGCTGACGGAACGGCGCCAGGTCCACTGCCCGGCGCCGCCCACATGAGCGCCTCCGACGTACCGACCTGCTCGAAGAACAGGACGTAGTCGGTGCCGGGTGCCGCGACGCCGCCGGAGAATTTCACCATGGGGCCGGCGAGTGCGCCGGCCGACGGCTTCTGAGACGGCGGGCGGCTCGCCCACCGCTGCGCGTACTGGAGCGCGGACTCGGGGGACTGGATGGTGAACTCGGTCGAGACCGGCGGCATGGTGGGCGGCGTCATGAGCGCCGTGACGTCCACGTTCGCCTTGTCGAGGACGCCGAGGTTGCACAGTCCGGCGACCACGACTCGGGCGACCTCATAGGCACCGGTGTGGTTCAGGTGCGTTGAGTCTCATGACGCCGTCGGGATGCAGCGGGTGCTCTCCCGCGTCGGTCCAGCAGAAGTACTGGCGCAGTCGTGTGGGGCCCATCTCGGCCCACAGTTCCATGGTGCGACTCGTCAGATCGATCACCGGTGCTCCGAGCTCCCCGGCTACCTCCAGCATGGCCCGTGGATACGGCCCGAGCGTGTTGAGCACCTCACCGCCACTGGAAAAGGCGTAGCGCGCGCACGGGGTGACCAGGGACGGGTACTCCTCCTTCCGCGTGCACGTACTGCGCGAACAGCCGCACGAATTCCTGGTATTCGGCTACCGGCACGTACCGCGTGCCGTTGTGGATCATGTGGTCCACACAGCCGAAGCCGATGAGGACGATGTCCCCGCGCCTCATCCGGTTGAGCATCGCCGGGAAGCGTTCGGTGAAGTACTTGCGGGTGGTCATGGCACTTCGTGCGTAGTTGGCCACGGCTACGGGGCCCACCAGGAGCTCCTCGATCTTCTGTCCCCAACCCGCCACGGGTGCCTCTTGTTCCGTCCGGGGCGGGCGGGTACGGAGTCGCCGAGGACGAAGATGGTGCGGTTCATTGGGTTCCGTTCCTAGCGGTCCACGACATTCATGGCCATCGCTCCCGAGGCCGAGCAGTAGGGGCCTGACCCACACCGGCCGGACCGGGTGGATCACCGCGTACTGCGAGACCCCCGTCCCCGGCAAGCGGCATGGACGGGTACGCGTAGGCTCCCTTGACGTCCGGGAAATCCTCCAGCAAGTGACACACGCGCACCTTGCGCCGGTCCGCGGGTCCGGCTGCAGCCACCAGTCCCAGTCCTCCCAGCGCTCCAGCCGCTGGTCGACGACCCGGCGCACGGGCACCTCGGCACGGAACGCCTGCCGGCCCAGTACCTGCACGGGTACGGTGAGGTTCTTCCCGTGCCGTCCGGCGCGCGGCTGACGACGAACAGCGCACCCGGCTCGATCCGCCGGCCCCCGCACAGCACACCCCGCAACGTGATGACGCCGTCACCGATGTCGACCCCCGTGCACTCCGCGTGGGTCCTCGTGCACCACGGTGCGCAGCATCAACCGACCGTTTGACTGGGCGGTAGGGCAGGTTCCACGTGATCGGTCCGGACGGTGGGCGGCCGACCAAGTCGGCGCGCGAGTCGATGAGTGCGCGGGTGTCGCGAATGCCGGCCTTCATGTGCACCGGCTTCGACTTGGCGGTCCGCATCGTCACCTGCCAGCGTCCGTCGCCGAGTTCGTCCAGCACCGACGGGCCGAGCGCCGCGGTATAGCGAGTGCCACCGTTGTCCAGGTGGGTGCGTGAGGTACGCATCGGCAGGTCGGGGCGCCGCTTGCCGTCGGACGATGGTTGACGCAGCACGAACTGCCAGCGGTGGCGGCCTCTCCCGGCCCATCGGCGCTGAAGCGCAACCAGCCTGCGCCGTCGGTGGTGACGTCCACGGTCGCCGCGCCGATGGCCGTCGGCGGGACGGTGGCCTGGACTGCCGCCCGACGGGCTCCGGCGGGCGCACGGTAGCCGCGCACTGTGGCGGCTCGCCTGCGGGCGGCATCCTCGAAGAGGTTCACGTAGCGGTCGGCGACGGCTGCCGGGTCATAGCGGGCGGCGTTGCGCAGCGCGGCCTCGCCCATATCACGACGCAGTATCTCGTCGGCCATGAGACGGCGCAGGCCCCAGGCGATTCCCTCCACCTCGCCGCTGGGCACCAGGAATCCGTCCTCGCCGTGGCGGAGGATCTCGCGAGGCCCGACTGGACAGTCGGTGGAAACCACCGGCAGGCCGCACCGCATCGCTTCCACCAGGGTCATGCCGAAGGACTCCGCGCTAGAGGTGACGGCCGCGATGGATCCCTTTGGCCCACTCGGACTCGATCGGTGAGAACCCGCCCATGAGCAACACGCGTCCCGCGAGCCCGATCTCGGTAACCAGCGCCCGCAGCTTTCCTGCCTCTCCACCGTCGCCGTAGATCCGCAGCTGCCAGTCCGGAAACTCCTCGGCCAGGCTGCCGAAGGCTCTGGATCAGCAGGTCGTACCGCTTGATGTGGTGCATCCGGCCGGCGCTGACCACGATCTTGCGGGTGCAGTCGGAGGGCTGCACGGCCGGCTGCGGCACACTGTTGGGGATGCCGGACCACAGTAATGTCTGGTATCGGCGTGCTTCTCCATAAAAGAGCGGGCATCGGCCTCGGTCACCGTTGCTGATCGCGTCCAGCCGCGGGTAGACCCGGAGCCATCTCGGCGCGCACGGCCTGCGGGATGGCGAGGTGCGTCATGTGCTCCTGGGCGAGCGCGCAGGGCGCCTTCCCGAGTGTGGGCGGCGACGAAGAGGTTGAGACCGGGTCGGGTGCCGACGACCACGTCGGCATTGGTCTTCCGCAGATCCCGGATGATGCGCTCGTCGGTGAACCGGCTGTACTGCGCGTAGAACTCCTCCTGACGCGGGACCACTTCACTCGGTTCGTCGGCGCCGGCGGCCCCGCGGTCGGCCGAACCGGGTCGCAAGTCGACCAGGGCCCGGACCGTGATACGCGGCGATATCTCGAACTTGGTGGTGTTCGCCCGCCGGAAGACCGAGACGATCTCCACGTCGTGGTGGACGGAGAGAGCCTCGGCGAGGTTGATGACGGTTCGGTTTGTGCCGCCGATGCCGTAGATGTTGTTGATCAGGAAGGAGATCTTCACCGGACCTCGCGCTCCTTCCGCTCGAAGGGACTGGGCACGGGGTAGTACGCCTCGAGGAACGCTTTGAGCATCGCCGTCTGGCGGTCGACGTCGTGGCCGTCGGACAGTGTGTCGTTGATGCAGAACGCCTGCCGGTCGCGGCGGGCCAGCAGGATGCCGAGCCTGCGCTGCACCTCTGGCCTGGCGAGATCGAGGTAGGCGAACCGGATGTCCGACGGCACCGCCCGGCCGGTGAAGTAGGCGTAGTAGTGGTACAGCGACGACGGGATGGAAATGTCGGTGGGGCTGCGGAACCGGCTGTGCGACGTCTGCCGGTGCGCCTCCGGGTACTCGTCCTCGATCTCCTGCAGCACGCTGCGGCGCAAGGCGTAGGGCGCGTGCCGCAGCTTCTGCACGATGACCGTGCCGAAGTTCTCCAGGAGCAGACGTCGGTTGTTCTTGCCGGCCGCGTCGACCGGTCGGTCCACGGGGCTGGGGGCCCCAGCGCGGTACCTGCGACGGTGAGAAGAAGGTCCGGGTCACACCGTTGGACAGGAAGAAGTCCTGCGGGGTGACCGGGCGGCCCAGGAACATGTCGTCGTTGAGGTAGAGGAAGTGCTCGGACAGGTCCTTGATGTGATGCAGGCGGCTCTCGATGGCATGCGAGTTGAAGGTGGGCAGCGACTCCGGGTCGGCGAAAATCTCGGAGTGGTCGACGACGGTCAGGCGCGGGTGGCTGTCGTTGAGCCAGGCCGGGCGCTGCTGGTCCGTCACCAGGTAGACGTGGCGAACCCACGGGGCGTTCTGCTCCAACGCGCGCAGTGAGTAGCGCAGTTCGTCGCGGCTGATATAGCGGGCCGCGTTCGCCGACTCGGTGTGGTAGCCGCCTCCGAAGGCGCTGCGGCGTCGCTGCCACGCGGAATCGTTGCCGTCGACCCAGGTGTAGACGACGTCGATGGGGAAGCGGACGTCCTCGGGCAGCGCGTCGGCGCAGGCCCGGACGGTGCGCACCGAGCGGGTGCGCCGGGTGTGCAGGGCGGCGAAGCCGGTCAGCCGGCTCACCGGCACCGTGACACGGGCTTCGTGGAGCGACACGTCCTCCGTGATCCGGTTGGGGCGCGGTGCCAAGAGGCTTCCGGCATCCGGTTGCCAGAACTCGATGTCGCAGCTGTACTCCAGGCCGAGCACCAGGGATCCGGTGGGATCGCTCCACACCATGCCGATCTGCAGGACGGCCGCGTGCCGCGCCAGTTGCCGGCCGCCACGCGAGTTCGCCAGCACCGCCCGGCCCTGTGCCGTCTTCCCGCGGCATGCCCGCAGATAGAGCGGACTCTGCCCGCGACACGCTCCAGCGCCCTGCCGACCCGTTCGCGGTCGGGGGCGGCAACGGCGAGGCAGGAACGGAAGTCGGAATTACCGCGGATCGCGAAGTAGTCGATGCCCGCTTCCTCCAGTGCGGTCACGACCAGTTCGAGGTTGGCCTCGCGCAGGCCGAGCGGCGAGACGGTGGGGTGGACCAGAGCAATCCGGTTCTCATGCCCGGCCAGTGCCGCGAGCCGTTCGCCCTCGCGGAAGAGATGCGGCCAACGGCGGCGGGCCCGGACTCCGCGGAACAGCCGGGATGCCAGGGAGAGCGCGCGCAGTCGGCGGAGCAGCTGCTTGAGCACCATGCGCAGACGCACGGGAACACGACGTGCGATACGGCGTCTGAGGCCCTGCGGGGACCAGGCTGCGGTAGGCCCCCGACCGCGGCGGACGCCTCGGGGTTGCCTGTGCTCACGAGTGGATGTCCGGCTCTGTGGGGGTCTGCGGGCGGACGTGCTCGAAGACGCTGGGAACGGGGAAGTACTGGTGCAGGAAGCGCACGATGGCTTCGGTTCCGCCTCGTGCGCCCGCCTCCCTTGGCCCCCAGGCCGACGAGCTGGAGCTGCTGCACGTCACGCCGGACCAGCAGCCGTTCCAGATGCGTACCGAGGCCGGGCAGGGCCGCGTGCAGCGCCACGGAGGCCTCCCCGACGGGTCTGCCAGGCCGGCGACGTACCCGAAATGGTGGACCACGCCGTCCATGGGGGTGGGTTCCGGGCACGGCGGGCAAGGTCTGGTCGTCCGTGAGAGGCAGCGGTTGCGCCCCGGCTTCCCGAGCCGGGTGAGGGTCTCGGCCCGATAGGGCTGGGGACCCGCGGCGTAACCGTGTCCGGTGACCCGGCCGGTCACGGAGTAGGCGGCACGCGCCCACTCGGCGAAGGACTCGGACGCGTTCCAGGGCCGCGCCGCGTCGGGTACCTCCACTGGGTGTGAAGTAGTCGAAGGGGCGTACCGGCCGGCCGATCAGGGCTCCGGGGCGCAGCAGGAGGAAGTGGTCGGCCACGTCGGGGAGCTGGTCCAGTTGCCACTCGGCACCGGGCTGGGCACGGACCACACTGAGCCGTTCGTCCGCGTTCAGCCAGGCCGGCGGTTCCGCCTGGGCGACCACGTGTACGACATCGACCCACGGGGCGTACTGGTGCAGGGAACGCAGTGCGGCACGCAGCAGTTCTTCTCCCCATCGGCCCGGGTGCTGCCACAGGAGCACCGCGTCCACGGGGAAGGAGATCTCCTCCAGCCGCACGACGTCGAAGTCCTCGAGCGTGATCGTAGGTTCCAGGTCGCCGTCGATGTCGCAGTAGCCGGACAGCCGGTCCAGGCCGATCTCGATGCCCGACGCTTCGGCCGGCACGGCGCGCTGGACCCGGTTCGGACGTGGGCCGATCAGCCGTTCGTGGGGCAGGTCGGTGTTGGCGGTCCAGAACTCGATCTCGATGCCCTGGTCCTCGCCGACCCACAGGTGTTCCGTGGGGTCGGTGCGCAGCCAGGTCAGGCGGATCACCTTGGCCTTGCCGTAGTGCTTCCATGCCTTGATGTGGCTGCCCGGTGTCTCGCGGGTGTCACTCGCGGCAGGGGAGACCGAGACGACGTAGCCGGTGTGTTCCTCCAGCAGCGCCCGCAGTACCCGGCGGATGGTGCCCTTGTATCGCTGCTCCACGGCGAGGCAGAGCCGACGGTCATCCAGCGCGGGCACCGCGAACCAGGGACCTCGGCCGCGTCCAGCGCGTTGGGTGACCAGGTCGTGGTCGAGCCGGCGCGCGAGGTCGACGGTGAGGCCGGTGTGCACGTGGCCGACCCTGCCGTCGGGCGCCTGGGTGCGACGTTCGAGTGCCCGAGCCCCGCTCGGCGGACCCGGCGCAGGGCCCTGCGGTGCAGGCGGGCTTCGCGGCGGTTCAGGGTACGCGCGAGACCGCCGCCGACCTTGCGCCGTACACCGGCGGGCAGGGTGCTCCGCGGCGGCCGAGCGCACCGGCTGGGGAACGAACCGCTTGTAGACGTGAACCGCGGAGTTCATCGACGTCGGACTGGACACGTCACGAACTCCGTCTCATCGCTCGAAGGGGCTGGGGGTGGGAAGTAGGAGGTGAAGAAGTCATCCAGCAGTTCTTGCTGCGCCTCGATGTCCTCGGGGGTCGAGAAGGCGTCGTTGAGACAGAAGGTGTCCTGGTCCCGGCCGTCGAGCAGCCGCTGCAACCGGTCCGCCAGATCGGGCACGGCCAGCTGGAGGTAGGTGAAGGGCATGGATCCCGGCTGGGCCCGCCCGGTCAGCGCGGCGTAGTACAAGGCGAACGACGAGGTCGGCGACAGGTCGGTCATGGCCCGGAACCTGCTGGCCGAAGTGCGCGCCCACGCCTCCGGGAACTCCCGTTCGGCTTCCTCCATCGCTGAGCGGCGCGGGCGTAGGGGATGTGCTCCATGGGCTGGGTGATCACCTTGCCGAAACGTTCACGCAACAACTCCCGGTTGTTTTGCACGCCGCGTCCACCGGCGTGTCGGTCTCGGCGACCGGGCCCTGGGGGATGCGGTTGCGCGAAGGGAAGTAGCGGGCTGTGCCGTTCGGGGTGAAGAAGGCGTGCGGGGCCACCGGGCCCCACGAACATGTCGTCGTTGAAGTGCAGGGAAGTGCTCGGCGAGCCCTTCGATGTGGTGGAGCTGGCTTTCGATCGAGGTGCGAGTTGAACGTCGGCAGATCCGCCGGGTTGTGGAAAGATCTCCCGGTGGGTGGCGATGCGGATGCCGAACAGGTCCTCGCGCATCCAGTCCGGGACCTGGTCGTCGGTGACGACGTAGATGTTCCGGATCCAGGGCGCGAACATGTGGAGGGACCGTACCGGAGTAGCGCAGCTCGTCCCGGCTGATGAAGCGGGCGTCACTCGCCGACTCGGCGTGGTACACCTCGCCCTTCGCCTGGGCCTTGCGCTGCTTCCAGGCAGGGTCGTTGCCGTCGACCCAGGTGTAGACGGCGTCCACGGCGAAGGCGATGTCGTCGGCGCAGTGCACCAGGAACTCGGGCCGGGTGGGCAGCGCGGGCGCCAGGTGCCGCGGGGTCCAGTCCGAGACGAACCGGCTGAACAGCCGAGCAGCCCCGACGACGTTTGCTCCGTCGGCGGCCACGGCCCAGGTGGCGCGGTTGGCGCGGGGGGCGACGGTGTGCGCCGTGCCGCTGCCAGAACTCGACCGCACAGCCGTACTCGTACCCCAGCAGCAGGTGCCGCCCCGGGTCGGTGCGGCACCAGCTGACCTGGACCACAAGCGCGGTGGCGACCTCGCGCCAGGCCCGGGGGTCTCTCGAGGAGACCGGCTGGGCGGGCCGGGGCGCGTCGGGTCGACGACGCTCAGGTGACCCGGGTACTGGCCCAGCCGCGCGAACACCGCCTGGAGCGTACGTTCCCGGTCCTCCTCGGCCACGCCGACGACCGGCCGTGCCATGATCGAACCGTCCCGCGGACAGCGAAGTGAGCCACACCGGCCTCGTCGAGCAGCGTTGGACGAGCGCCGCGATGGATGGCCTCGCGGCCGCCAGCGGTGTGAGTCGAGGTCGACGTAGACGTCACCGTGCTCACTCGTCAGCGTCGTGGGCGCGGTCGCGGTGGGGCGCGCGGTGCGGTGATGCCCTGCCGGTCGCCATCCCTCGCAAACCGTTCGATGGTCGGGGTGAAGTCAGATACGGTCGTCACGCCACTGACCCTCAAGGGACGACGCGCACAACGCAATAGTCACCCCCCCTCCCCTTCACCTCGGGGCACACCGGAGTGAGCACTGGTGGCCGTGAGCCCTCGTGCCCCCCGGCTCGATGCACGACCACATCCAGCGCCGGCCAATCGGCCGACGCGTTCACACCGAAAACTTTAACGTTCACAGGACCGGCACATCTTCACTAAGGGTCCTGATAGCTGTCAACAGCAATCACATATGACAGAAAATACACGCCTCCCAGACATCTTCGTGAACGTCAGAGGATCAGACAGGTTCCCAGGGGCAGCAACCGACGCATCCGACAATCGGTCTATAGTTCGGAAACGCTTCGGCGACCACTAGCCGCGGCGGGGGGCCCAACCTCTCCCCAACACGTGGCCTGCATTCATGTCCGGTTGACGAGAGAGACCGAGGTCCATGACGCACGCTCCCACAGAGACGAGCCCTCGCCGGTCCAGGCGTGCGCCCTCCGGCCGACGCTCTGCCAGACCTCCGAGGCGACGCCGTGTCTGGCGCTGGGTCGCGTTGAGCCTGGCACTGCTCGTGCTGGTCTGCTGGTGGTGTCGGCTACTGGATGCACAGCGACCTCAACGGCAACATCAAGGGCGTCGACATCAACGAGGCGATAGGCGACGACCGGCCGGAGAAGCTGCCCACCTCGGGACAGAACACTGGTCCTGGGGTCCGACTCCGCCTGGGGACAACGCCGAGCTGAACACCGGCAAGGTCGCCGGGGCTCGCTCGGACACCGCGCTGGTGATGCACATACCCGAAGGCCGGACCGAGGCCGTCGCCATCAGCATCCCGCGCGACACCCTGGTGACCCGGCCCACGTGCGTCAATCAGGACGGCTCCGAGGTCGCCTCGGCGAAGCGCCGTGATGTTCAACTCCATCTACTCGCAAGCCGGTCCGGCCTGCGTGGTCAAGACGGTGGAGCAGATGTCCGGCGTCCGCATGGACCACTACATGGAGATCGACTTCGCGGGCTTCAAGGATCTGGTGGACGCGATCGGCGGTGTCACCGTCACCGTCGAGGAGGACATCCACGACCCTGCCAGCGGCCTCGATCTGACCGCCGGTACACACAAGCTGAACGGCACCGAGTCGTTGGCCTTTGTCCGTACCCGTCACGGCGTCGGCGACGGCAGCGATCTCGGTCGCATCGGCCTTCAGCAGCAGTTCATGCTCGCCCTGCTGAGTGAGATCAAGCGCCAGGACCTGCTCGGCAGCCCCACCAAGACATACAAGATCGCCGACCAGCTCACCGCGGCCCTGGACCACCGACCCCGACCTGGCGTCCCTGACCAAGCTCGCCGAGTTCGGCCGCAGCCTCAACGGTGTCGATCCGTCCTCCATGGAGACGATCATGTTGCCCGTGGCGTACGACACCCAGGACCCCAACCGAGTGGTGGCGGCACGGCCGCAGGCGGACCAACTGTGGGAGGCGCTGCGCAAGGATGAGGAGATCCCGGCGTCGGCGAAGAAGTCTCCCGCCACGGGCGGCGCCTCCTGAGTCGCGGAACCGAGCGTCCGCGGCTCCGCGGTGCGTGTCAGACGCGCACCGACGGGTCGAGCGTCAGGCCCGGCCCCGCGCCCTGCCGGGCAACGCACAGCGCTCCGTCCGGCCCGATAAGCGCGAGAACGACCCGGCCGTGTCCATCGAGCGCCAGCGCGGGGGCGCCCTCGCTCCACTCCCCCGGTGGGCGCCCACCAGAGGCCGGCTCCTCGTTCTCGGTACCGCACGCGGCGAGCATGACCTGGCCGTCGAGCCCACGGTGGGCCAGCACCGTGCAGTCGTACCCGTCCAGCACAGCACGCAGTACCGCGACCCGGTCCGCCGTCGCCTCGCCGAGCGGAATCACCCAGCCACCGGGGCGATGGGCGACGAGCTGGCCGCTCGCCTCGTCGGACCAGTAGTAGGTCGACCGGTCCGGCGCCGTCTCCAGCAGCGAGACGGTGCCGGGCGCGACGCGCAGCGGGATGTTCGGCTCGCGTCCGAATTCTCCGTCGGCATCGGCCTGCCACCACCGCATGGCGTGCTGCGTGTCGCCGGCGAGTACCTCGATGCGGCCGGAGGCATGTGTGGCCGCCGCGAAACCGTCCCGCACACCGCTGCCCTTGAGGTCCATCCAGGGTTCCCACTTACCGCTGGGTGCCTCCCGGCGGAGCATCAGCTCGCCGCCCGCGTTGCGCGCGAAAACGTGCACCCGGCCGGTCGCGCTCACCGCCGCCACCGGTGCCCCGGAAGCGTGCGGCCTTCTCCCGCTCCTTGTGCGGATTCCCCAGCGACCGCCACTCGGTGACCGGACGAGCGGTCTGGTACTGGATGGCGTGCACGATGTCCACAGCGGACGTCCCGTCCGCCTCACGGGCCCGCCGTCCCAGGAAGTGGACATAGGTGTCGGCCCCCTGCGCCACCGACAGATGAGTGAGGCCCGGGACCGGGAAGAACTGCGGCTCCGACCAGTGCGGGCCACCGGGCCTGGTCTCCGTCCAGCGCAACAGCCCGGTGCGGGAGCGGGCGTAGGCGGTGAGCCTGCCGTCCTTCCCAAGGACGAGCCAGCGACCGTCGAGGGTCGCCTCTACGGCGGGCACCCCGCTTCCGGAGCCGACGCCCCGATCGGCCGATCTTTCGCGAGCGGCGCCGCGCCCGGATGTGGTCCGCATGACGTGACCTGCCCCTCCTGCCGCAGAACGCGGCTGACCTGCCACCCTCCCGAGCGCCCGTCCTGCGCGGAGGCTGAGCGCGGACCATCATAGATCGAACGTTCGACGAACAGGTTGTGACGGCCTCGTGCACGATGCTGCCCTGGGCCGACAGCCCGCGCGTCTTGGAGCGCTGCCGGTTCTCCCGGCCATCACCTACTGTTTCCGGCGGCCCACGAGAAGGTGCTCATCCCGCCTGCCACGGCTCCATCGCCAGACCTGCCTCGTCCTTCCGCCGCGTCAGCAGCAGTTGCCCGGTCGACGGCGACAGGCTCGCCGCGACCACGCGGCCGTCGGCGTCCAGAGCCAGCGAAACCGCCGCGTCGGCCGGCAGCTCGGGCCCGACTCCGTCCACGCGGCGCCGAGCGCCTCCTGCTCCGAGGGGTAGGCGGCGAAGGCGACCCGGCCGCTCGTCGAACGCTGGGCGAGCAGAGTGCAGTCGTGGCCGTCGATGACGCAGCGGACGGCGGAGACGGGGCCGGCCCGGCCGCCGGTCACCAGCGGCATCGGCTTCTCGCCGGGGCGCCAGGCGCACAGCTCACCGGTGTCGTCGTCGGTGAAGAGGACGGTGGTGTACTCCTCGGAGGTCGCCAGCGCGCGCAGGGTGCCCGCGCGGACCGCCGCGTCGACGCCCTCCCCCAGTACCGGCCGCGCGCCCGGCTGTTCCCTGCCGCCAGTGCCGGATACCGCCGGTGACGGCCGCGTAGAGCTCGACCCTGCCGGACTCCCCCGTCACGGCCGCGGGCGACTCCTGGACGCCGCGCCCCTTCAGGTCCCGCCACGGCTCCCAGCCGCCCTTCTTCCTTCTGGGCCACCATGCTCATGCCGCCGCCCCCGTTGCGGACGAAGACATGGGCGCGTCCTCCGCGCGTCGACCGCGACGGCCGGTGTCCCGGTGCGGTCGCCCTGCTTGTTAGGGTGACCGGCCGGCTGCCAGTCCAGGGGCGCGAGCAGCGGCCGGAAGTGCGTGGTGTGCACGAGGTCGGACCGGTCGGTCCCGACGGGCCGCCAGGCGACGAGATGGGCGTAGCCGTCGGGGCCCCGGCCGACCGCGAGGCCGGGGTGCGTTCCTGGTCGCCGCCGAGCCTGCGCGGCGCCTCCCAGGGGCCCGGCGGGCGCGCGTTCGGCACGCCACAGGGCTGCACCGTCCGACGGGAGGTAGACACTCGAGGCGGCCGTCGCGGCCGAGGAGAAGCCAGTCGCCGTTCACCGCTTCACTCTAAGCGGGGCCGCCGGGTCCGCGTCGATCGGGTACGGCCTGCGCGACAGTGCCGTGCGACCCTGACGGCATGGACGACAACGGCATGGACGACAACGCCCCCTGCTCGTGATCGTCGACGCCGCGAACGTCGTCGGGTCGGTGCCCGACGGGTGGTGGCACGACCGGCGCGGGGGCGGCGGAGCGGTTGCGGGACCGGTTGGCGGCGGACGGCGTGCCGGGGCGTGCCGGCCCGGTGGAGGTCGTCCTGGTCGTCGAGGGCGCGGCACGGGGGGTGGACTCCGTGCCCGGCGTACGGGTGGAGTCGGCGCCCGGCAGCGGGGACGACCACATGGTCGACCTGGTCGCCCGGGCCGCCGGTGACCGTCCGGTCCTGGTCGTGACGGCCGACCGCGAGCTGCGCCGCCGGGTGACCGCGCTGGGGCGCGGAGTGTGGCGGGGCCGCGGACGGTCCGGCCCCGCGTGACGGCGCCCCCACCGGCGTACGCGGGACCGGCCCCGCGGTCCCCGAGCGGGGTGCGGGGCCGGAGCGGGAGCCGATGGGGCTACGGGGGTGTTCCCGCCGGACGGCCCGGACGGCCCGGTCGACCCGGAAGGCCCGGGCGTGCCGGCCGGTGCCGCCTCCTCGCCGCGGCCCAGGCGGCTGTGGGAGCGGCTGTAGAGGAAGTACACGACGACGCCGATCGCCATCCAGACGCCGAACCGCACCCAGGTCTCGGCGGGCAGGTTCAGCATCAGCCACAGCGAGGCGCCCACCGACACGATCGGCAGCAGCGGCACCAGTGGGTGCGGAAGGCGCGCGGCAGGTCGGGGCGGGTCCGGCGCAGGGATGATCACGCTGAGCGCGACGATGACGAAGGCGAACAGCGTGCCGATGTTCACCAGCTCGGCCAGCTCGCTCAGGCTGGTGAAGCCGGCGACGATCGCGATGATCACGCCGAGCAGGATGGTCGGCCGGTACGGCGTCCGGAACTTCGGGTGGACGCGGGAGAAGAAGCGCGGCAGCAGCCCGTCGCGGCTCATCGCGAAGAACACCCGGGTCTGGCCGAGCAGCAGGATCATGCACACCGTGGTCAGGCCGACGGCGGCGCCGAAGCTGATCACACCGGCGAAGAAGGGGTGCCCGGTGGACTTGAAGGCGTCGGCGAGCGGGGCGTCGATGGACAGCTCGGCTGTAGTGCGCATGCCGGCGACGATGATCGACACGGCGACGTACAGCGCGGTGCAGATGAACAGGGAGCCGAGGATGCCGCGGGGCATGTCGCGCTGCGGGTTCTTGGTCTCCTCGGCGGCCGTGGCGACGATGTCGAAGCCGATGAAGGCGAAGAAGACGACCGAGGCCGCGGTGAAGATGCCCATCACGCCGAAGTTGGCTGGCGCCCACCCGAACATCAGCTGGATCAGTGGCGAGTCGAGGCCCCCGCCCGCCTCCACCGGCTGCGCCTTCGGGACGAAGGGGTCGTAGTTGGAACCCTTGATGAAGAAGGCACCCGCGATGATCACGATGAGGACGACGGTCACCTTGATGGCGACGACGACCGAGGTGACCCGGGCCGACAGCTTCATGCCGAGGACGAGGATGCCGGTGAGCACCAGCACCAGGACGGCGGCGAGGGATGTCGAAGCCGAATCCCTCGGCGCCGTCCCGGCCACCGAGCGACGCGGGCATCTGCCAGCCCGCGTTGTCCATCAGGGAACGGATGTAGCCCGACCAGCCGACGGCCACCACCGCCGTGCCGAGCGCGAACTCCAGGACCAGGTCCCAGCCGATGATCCAGGCGGGCAGTTCGCCGAGCGAGGCGTACGAGAAGGTGTACGCGGAGCCGGCGACCGGGACCGTCGAGGCGAACTCCGCGTAGCAGAGCGCGGCGAGCGCGCAGACCACGCCGGCGACGACGAAGGCCAGGGCCACGGAGGGCCCGGCGTTGCTCTTGGCGACCGTGCCGGTCAGTACGAAGATGCCGGTGCCGATGATGACACCGACACCGAAGACGGTCAGATCCAGTGCGGACAGGGATTTCTTGAGCGCGTGCTCCGGCTCCTCCGTGTCCCGGATGGACTGCTCGATCTTCTTGGTCCTGAAGAGACTGCTGTTGCTCTACGGGTACCTCCGAGCTTGTCGTCCCCGACACGATCGAGAGGGGGGCGTTCTGCGTTGCCCCGGCGTGAGCGGATTCACTGCGGATGCGGGCAGGTTTCACCACTGCAACGAGTGGTGAAACCTGCCCATCCGGTCGTACGTCAGTCGCGCGCGGGCCTCCACCGAGTCCACCTCGGAGCGCTCGTACCGGCCGTCGAGCTTGGCGACCAGACCGGTGACCTGGCGGGCGATGTCGGGGGCGGTGAGCCCGATCTCGGCCATCACCTCGGCCCGGGAGGCGTGGTCGAGGAAGCGCGGCGGGATGCCGAAGTCGCGCAGCGGTACGTCGACGCCCGCGTCGCGCAGGGCCTGGGCGACGGTCGAGCCGACGCCGCCGACGCGGGGAGTTGTCCTCGACGGTGACGACCACGCGGTGCCGCTCGGCGAGCGGGGCCATGGCCTCGTCGACGGGCTTGACCCAGCGCGGGTCGATCACGGTGGTGGAGATGCCCTGCTTGTTCAGCAGGTCCGCCACCTCCAGGCACATCGGCGCCAGGGCGCCGACGGAGACCAGGAGGACGTCGGGCGTGTCGGTGCCGGGGGGCGCGCAGCACGTCCATGCCGCCGACTCGGCCGACGGCCGGTACGGCGGGGCCGACGGCGCCCTTGGAGAAGCGGACCACGGTCGGCGCGTCGTCCACCTCGACGGCCTCGCGCAGCTGGGCGCGACCTGGTCGGCGTCGCGCGGGGCGGCCAGCCGCAGGCCGGGGACGACCTGGAGGATCGACATGTCCCACATGCCGTTGTGGGAGGCGCCGTCGGTGCCCGTGACACCGGCGCGGTCCAGCACGAACGTCACGCCGCACTTGTGCAGGGCCACGTCCATCAGCACCTGGTCGAAGGCGCGGTTGAGGAAGGTGGCGTACACGGCGAAGACCGGGTGCACTCCCCCGTGCGCGAGGCCGGCCGCGGAGACCGCGCCGTGCTGCTCGGCGATGCCGACGTCGTAGACGCGGTCCGGGAAGGCCTTGGCGAACTTGTCGAGGCCGACCGGCTGGAGCATGGCCGCGGTGATGGCGACGACGTCCTCGCGCTCCTCGCCGAGCTTGAGCATCTCCTCGCCGAAGACGCTCGTCCAGTCGGCGCCGGAGGTGGAGATGGGCAGGCCGGTGTCGGGGTGGATCTTGCCGACGGCGTGGAAGCGGTCGGCCTCGTCCTGGAGGGCGGGCTGGTAGCCGCGGCCCTTCTCGGTGAGGCAGTGCACGATGACCGGGCCGCCGAAGCGCGCTTGGCGCGCGTGAGGGCGGACTCCAGGGCCTCCAGGTCGTGGCCGTCGATGGGGCCGACGTACTTCAGGCCGAGGTCCTCGAACACGCCCTGCGGGGCGATGAAGTCCTTCAGGCCCTTCTTGGCGCCGTGCAGGGTGTCGTAGAGTGGGCGGCCGACGACCGGGGTGCGCTCCAGGAGGTCCTTGGTGCGGGCCAGGAAGCGCTCGTAGCCGTGGGTGGTGCGCAGGGTCGCCAGGTGGTTGGCGAGGCCGCCGATGGTGGGCGCGTAGGAGCGCCTCGTTGTCGTTGACGACGATGACGAGGGGGCGGTCCCTTGGCGGCGGCGATGTTGTTCAGCGCCTCCCAGGCCATGCCGCCGGTGGAGCGCGCGCCGTCGCCGATGACGGCGACGACGTGGTCGTCCGGTCGAGGACCTGGTTGGCCTTGGCGATGCCGTCGGCCCAGCCGAGGACGGTGGAGGCGTGGCTGTTCTCGATGACGTCGTGCTCGGACTCGGCCTGCGAGGGGTAGCCGGACAGGCCGCCCCTTCATCTTCAGCTTCGAGAAGTCCTGACGGCCGGTGAGCAGCTTGTGCACGTAGGACTGGTGGCCGGTGTCCCAGAGCACCTTGTCCTTCGGCGAGTCGAAGACCCGGTGCAGGGCGAGGGTGAGCTCCACCACGCCGAGGTTGGGGCCGAGGTGGCCGCCGGTCTTGGAGACGGCGTCGACGAGGAAGGTGCGGATCTCCTCTGCCAGCCGGCCCAGCTCTTCCAGGCTGAGCCGGTCCAGATCGCGCGGTCCCGTGATGCGGGTCAGCAGCGGCACCCGTGCCTCCTTGCAGTAGAGCTGTTGCCGGGCCTGCCCGAGTCTAATGTTCCGCCGTGGCGGAACGTGTCCGGGCGGTGCGTCGTACGTCACGCGTTCGGCCTTACCCATCGGCGGTCGGTTCTACGACTGCCCCGCCGGCCGTCGTCCTCGGCGCTCCTGACCCGCGTGGCCGTCCCGTGCGCACGGCGCGGGCGGGCAGCCACCGCCCGCCCGAGGGCTCAGCTCGGGCGGGCGGTGGGGTGGTGCGCCGGGGGCGGACTGTGCGTGCCTGGGCGCGCTGCGCCCGGGGCGGGCGGCGGGGCCTAGGCGCGCCCCGCCGTCTTCTGGGTCTTGCGGGTGACCGCGTCGATGACGACGGTCGCCAGCAGCACGCCACCTGTGATCATGTACTGGACCGGCGAGGCGATGCCCTCCAGGGCGAGGCCGTACTGGATCGAGACGATGACCATCACACCGAGCAGCGCGTTCCAGGTGCGGCCGCGCCGCCGAAGAGGGACGTGCCGCCGATCACGGCCGCGGCGATGACGTTCATCAGGAACTCACGCCGGTGCCCGCGCCCTGGTTGGCGGAGGCGATCTTCGACGCGACGAAGAGACCGCCGATCGCGGCGAAGGTGCCGGGATCGCGAAGACCGAGATCCGGACCAGCTCGACGTTGATACCGGCACGGCGGGACGCTCTCGACGCTGCCGCCGAGCGCGAAGACCTTGCGGCCGTAGGCGGTACGGCGCAGTACGAAGTCCGTGAGCAGCAGGAACGCGAGGAAGATCACGACGGCCAGCGGCAGGCCCTTGTACTGGTTGAAGACGATCGCCACGACGAAGGCCAGGATCGCGAGCAGTACCGTGCGGACGATGATCTCGTTCAGCGGCCGGGACGGCACGCCGCTGGCGCTCGCGGCGGCGGTTGTCGAAGAAGGCGGAGAGGAAGTACCCCGCGGTCACGACGATCGCCAGGCCGTAGGCGGCGGCCACATCGCTGAAGTAGTAGCTGGTCAGCTTGACGACGATGCCGTCGGTGTTCAGGTTGATGGTGCCGTTGCTGCCCAGGATCTGCAGCATGAAGCCCTGCCAGAACAGGAGTCCGGCGAGCGTCACGGCGAAGGCCGGGACGCCGATGCGGGCGAAGAAGAAGCCGTGGATGGCGCCGGCCACCGTGCCGGTGAGGATGGCCAGTACGAGGGCCAGTACCTCGTTCATCCCGTGCGTGATGTTCAGCACCGCGAAGGTGGCGCCCGCGACACCGCTGACGGAGCCGACGGACAGGTCGATCTCGCCGAGCAGCAGGACGAAGACGATACCGACGGCGATCATGCCCGTGCCGACCATGGCGACGGACATGTCGGAGAAGTTGCCCGCGGTGAGGAAGTTGGAGTTCAGGCTGGTGAAGATGGCCCAGATGATCAGCAGACCGACGACGACCGGGATGGACCCGAGGTCACCGGCCTTCATCTTCCGCTTGAACTCGCCGAGGTAGCCCGTGAGGCCCTGCTCGCGCACGAGCAGCCGGGGGTCGACGACGGTGGCCGCGGCGGAGGCGGCGTCGGGGTTCTCCACCGCGTGGTCCTCGGCGGGGGTGGAGGTCTTGTCGATGCTCACTTCTTGATCTCCCCATTGGTGCGCGCCGCACGACGGGTCACGGCGTTCTCCGTGGCGCCCGTGATGGCGGAGATGATCTCTTCCTGCGAGGTCGACTTGACCTCGAAGACGCCGTTGTTGCGCCCGAGGCGCAGGACGGCGACCTTGTCGGCCACCGCCTTCACATCGGCCATGTTGTGGCTGATGAGGATGACGGCGTGACCGCGCTCGCGCAGCCGCTCCACGAGGTCGAGGACCTGTGCGGTCTGCTCGACACCGAGGGCGGCCGTGGGCTCGTCGAGGATGACCAGCTTGGGCTCACCGAGCATCGACCGGGCGATCGCCACGACCTGGCGCTGACCGCCGGAGAGCGAGGCGATCGGGGATGCGGACGCTGGGGATGCGGATGGACAGCGTGTCCAGCAGCTCGCGCGAGCGGCGCTCCATCTCCACCTCGTCCAGGACACCGCGCTTGATGACCTCCCGGCCCAGGGTAGAGTTGCCGACCACGTCGATGTTGTCCGCACAGCGCGAGGTCCTGGTAGACGGTCGCGATGCCCAGGTTCTGGGCGTCGTGCGGCCTGTTGATCGAGACGGCCTTGCCGTCCCATTCGATGGAGCCCTCATCGATGGGGTGCACGCCGGCGATCGTCTTGACCAGCGTGGACTTTCCGGCTCCGTTGTCGCCGACCAGGGCGACCACCTCACCGGCGTGGACCTCAAGCCTCTACGTCGGTGAGCGCCTGGACGGCACCGAATCGCTTGGAGACCCCGCGCAACGCCAGCACGGGCGTAGCGGACACGTGAACCATCTCCTTCGCCGCCTGACCCGGCGGGAGGTTGTGCAGAAGTTTTCGGGGGGGTTCCGTCCGGCGCCCCGCCTAGCTTGCGGGGCTGTTGACGCGGGGCGCCGGAGGAAGCTGCGTGCAGCCGGTCCCGTACGCGCTCAGGCGGTACGGGAGCAACGGGGCTGCTTACTTGAGACCGATCTTGTCGCACGCCGCCTTGTACTTGCCGCCACAGATCTCGTCGATCGTGTAGAAGCCCTCCTTGATGACGGTCTCCTTGATGTTCTCCGTGGTCAGCGAGACGACCGGGACCAGCGTCGTCGGGATGCCCTTGGTGGTGGCGCTATTGGCCTTGTCCTTGGCGATGGAGTCGAGCGACTTGCCCTGGGCGAGGGCGACGGCCATCTCGCCGGCGACCGCGGCCTCCTGCGGGTAGGACTTGTAGACGCTCATGTACTGCTCACCGGTGACGATGCGCTGCACGCCCGCGAGTTCGGCGTCCTGGCCGGTGACCGGGATGTCGGCGATGCCCGCGCGCTTGAGGGCGGTGATGATGCCGCCCGCCATGCCGTCGTTGGCGGAGTAGACGCCGATGATCTTGTCCTTGCGCGAGCGCCGAGATGGCGGCCTGCATGTTGGAGTTGGCGTTCTCCGGCTTCCACTCCTTGGTGTCGTGGAGCGGCCGATGTTCACCTTGCCCTCGAGGACGGACATGGCGCCGTCCTTGAACTGGGCGGCGTTCGGGTCGGTGGAGGACCCGTTCATCATGACGATCTGGCCGTCCTTGGCCTTGTCGCCCAGCGCCTTCAGGAGGGCCTCGCCCTGCGTCTTGCCGACGGTGACGTTGTCGAACGAGGTGTAGGCGTCGATCGGGCCCTCGGCCAGGCGGTCGTAGGCGACGACCGGGATATCGGCCTGCTCCGCCCTTGGTGATCGAGCCTGCGATGGCCTTGGAGTCCACTGCGTCCACGATCAGCACGTCGACCTTGTTGGTGATCATCGTGTCGACCTGCTGCGCCTGCAGCGTGGCGTCCGTGCTTGGCGTTGGCGTAGACGACCTCGCCCTTGTTGTTCGTGAGCTCCTTGACCTTCTTCTCGATCAAGGGCTTGTCGAACTTCTCGTAGCGCGCGGTCTGGTTCTCCGGAAGGAGCAGACCGACGCTTGATGTCGTCGCCCTTCTTCTCGGCGGGCCCAGTCGCTGTTCTCGTCGGACTCCGCGGCGCTGCCGCAAGCGGCGAGCGAGACCGCCATCGCGGTGGTGACAACGGCAACGGCGGCACGACGCATACGCGTGTTCACTTCACTAACCTCCCTGACGAGGCCGCGTCGTTGCGGCCGAGGTGGCTCAAAGTCAACTCGGCCACACGTGCGACGTCAAGAAGTAAATCCTAACGAGATGACAACGGTGCCATCCGTGCTCTAAGTGAAGCGCAGGGGTGGCCGCCGACAGAGCACCGGTCGCACTTCCATCCAAAAGGGTCGAATCACCCATCTCGCTGAGGGCGAGGGCAAGCGCTCCGAGCACCTCCGCACGCCCCCAAGTGCCCCGGGGAGCACGGAGAGTTGACGTGCCGCGCTGGGGATCGCGTAGCGGCCGACGGACTCCCGGATCGGGCCGAGCACCAGCTCACCGGCCTCGGCGAGGTCCGCCGCCGAGGACGACGCGGCTCGGGTTGAGCAGGTTGCAGAGGTTGGCGACTCCACTGCCGATGTGGCGGCCGACGTCGCGCGATCGCCCGACGGCAGCCCGGGTCGCCGTCCCTCGCCAGCCGCACGACGCCTTCCATCGTCAGGTCGGTGCCGTGGCTCGGCTGGAGCAACGGGAGCACGTAGCGATGCGGCGGCGAAGGTCTCCAGGCAGCCCCGGTTTCCGCAGCGGCAGACGGGACCGGCTTCGTCGAGTGTAATATGCCCGATTTCGCCCGCCGTGCCGCCGGGACCGCGATAGATCTTCCCGTTGATCACCAGGCCCGCGCCGACGCCGCCTGGCGACCTTGATGTACGCCAGGTCCCGCACCCCCGGCCGCTGCCCCAGACCAGCTCCCCAGGGCGCCCAGGGTTGGCGTCGTTGTCCACCGTGCACCGGCCACGCCGAGCCGCCCGCAGCTCCTCGGCGGGCCGGGTGCCGCCCCAGCCGGGCAGGATGGCGGTCGAGCCCAGCGTCCCGGACTCCACGTCGATCGGGCCGGGCACGCCGAGGCCCACTCCGGCGATCTTCGTGGGGTCGATGCCGGTCGCCGCGATCAGCCGGTTGACCAGCTGCTCCGCCCGGTCGAAGCCCTGCGCCGAGGACGCGTCGACGTCCAGCGGCTCGGACTCCTCGGCGAGCACCTGGTGGGCGAGGTTCCCGGACCGCGACCCGCAGATGCGTGTGCCGGAAGTCCACGCCGATGACGATGCCGGCGTCCCCGCTCAGCGAGACGCGCTGCAGGCCCGGCGGCCGCCCGCCGAGGTGGGCGTGACCTCGACCGTTCCGCCGTCCTTCAGTTCCCCTCACGATGTTCGAGACCGTCGCCGGACAGGCCTCGTCGTCCTCGCGATATCCGCCTGCGTGAGCGACCCGGCGAGCCGTACCGCTCATACGACCCGTTCCAGGTTGGCTCGGTGCAGCGACGACTGCGACCCGGGGTCTCCACGACGACCTCCTGCGCGAGGGGCCGCTTCAATGAGGCCCCTTCCATGTCCAACTAGTGAACTCTAAGCTGAGCCGTTCGGGTCCCCTCCCGTCAAGAGGTTGAACCGCATCCGGGTGTCCACTGCGCACCTAGGGCTGTCCAGCGGATCCTGTCGCGGACGCGAGGCCTGGCACGCACCTCTGCCGCGTTGTCGTCACTCGCCGACGCTCCGCGTCGGCTCCCCTCCTCCGCCTTGCACCAGGCCTCGCTCACCTGCACTGATGAGGTAGCGTCGCATTCCTGCGACCTGATCCGCCGGACAGGCCTGACCGCACACACGCGCGCATGCCGCCCCCGTTCGTACGGGAGCGGCATGCGCGGCGGTCCGGAGGCGCTACTTCAGGGCGCCCGCCGTGAGCCCCTGGACCACCTGGCGCTGGAAGATGATGTACGCGGCCAGGACCGGCAGCATCGCCATCACCAGGCCCGCGAACAGGCCCGACCAGTCGCCCTTGTAGCCCTGGCTGACCGCCAGCTGCACCAGGCCTTGGGTGAGGACGTGCTTGTCCGGGTCCGTGTTCGGCACGGTCGGCAGCATGTACTGGTTCCACTGCCCAGGAAGTTGAAGATCCCCACGCTGATCAGGCCAGGCTTGGCCATCGGCAGCATGACCTGGAAGAACGTCCGGGTGTGCGAGGCCCCGTCCACGAACGCTGCCTCCGCCACCGAACTGGGCAGGGTGCGGAAGAACCCGGTCAGGAAGAACACCGTGAAGGGCAGCGAATAGGCGATGTAGACCAGGATCAGCCCGTGGATGGTGTTCAGCATCCCCATGTTGTCCACCACGTAGAACAGCAGGACCAGCGCGAGCATGATCGGGAAGCTCATGCCGGCGATGAACAAGTAATAGATGAACCGGTTGCCCGGAATTCGAACCGGGCCAGTACATAGGCCGCCATGGAACCCAGCACCAGGGTGCCGACGAGCGAGGCCGCCCACCACCATGACGGTGTTGAGGAAGTAGTCGCTCATGTGGGCCTGGGACCAGGCCCGCGACCAGTTGTCGAAGTTCAGCTTGTCGGGGAGCGACCAGGGCGAGCCGAAGATGGAGGCGTCGTCCTTGAAGGAGGTCATCACCGCCCACACCAGCGGCATGCCGACCATGATCGCCCAGATGACGAGCACGCCGTGGGAGAAGACGTTGAGGGTGGTGCCCTCCTTCTTCCCCTTGCGGGGCCCGCTGGGCGGTGCGTCGCCCTTGCGGACGGCGCGCCGGACTCGGCCCGGTACGGGGGCGGGGGTCTCGGTCGTCTTCATCTGATCAGTACTCCAGCCGCTCGCGCCGGCCCAGCCGCATCACGACGGCCGCGAAGGCCAGCGTGACGACGAGCAGGGCGACGCCGATGGTGGTGGCGTAGGCGGCCTGGCCGTCCCGGAACGCCTTCTGGTACACGTAAGGACCATCACGGTGGTCGAGTAGTCCGGGTCCGCCCGGGCCCGGTCGTCATGATCTGCACGACCGCGAACGACTCGGCCCCGAGCGCGAGGATGCCCATGTAGACCCAGCCGGACTGCACGGTGTCCCACAGCAGCGGCAGGGTGACCTTGAAGAAGGTGGTGGCGCGGTTGGCCCCGTCCAGCCAGCGCGGCCTCGTACAGCTCCGCCGGGATGGAGGCCATGCCGCGGAGAAGAGGGACCACGAAGAAGCCGACGGTGGACCAGACGAGCACCGCCATCACGCACCACAGGGCGATGTTCGGGTCACCGAGCCACAGCGGCTTGACGGAGTCCAGGCCGATGCCGCGCAGCAGGGAGTTGATCGCGCCGCTGTCCGGGTTGTCCGCGAACTGGAACAGCAGGGCGACGATCGCGATGGAGAGCACCTGCGGGAAGAAGTAGACGATCTTGTAGAAGCCCGAGCCGCGGACCCCGTGATCGCCGGGCCGCCCCGGCGGCGGCGTCCGCCCACATTGATCATGAACGCGAAGAAGAGCGCCAGGCCCAGGGTGACCAGCGGCACCAGCAGGGCGAACATCACGCTGTGCTGCAACGACTTCCAGAAGATGTCGTCGTCGAGCATCCGCGAGTAGTTGTCGAAGCCGACCATCGAGAACTCGGGACTCAGGCCCGTCCAGTCCGTGAACGAGTAGTAGATGGACTGGATGAACGGCCAGATGACGAAAAGCGCGTACAGCCCCAGGGGAACCGCCAGGAACCCCACGATGAACCGGTACTTGCCGTGCTGCATTGCTACCGACCCCGATCTGCGCGCGGGTGGCGCCGCCAGGGCCGCCCGGCGCGGTGGCGCCGGACAGGCCCTGGTGACGCGTCCTCACTGGTGCTTGTAGTGCTTGATCGACGAGTCCTTGGCGGCGTCGTCGGCGTAGCCCTGGATCTTCTTGATGGTCTCGGCCGGGGTCAGCCGGCCGGCCATCATCTCGCCCAGGCAGGAAACGCCGATCTTCTCCTTCTGGAGCTGCACGTACCAGTCCTGCATACGCGGGTTCACCACGTTCTCGCCGGCCAGTTCCAGCGCCGCGACGCCGGACTTGAGACCCGGGGTCAGCTCGATGCCGTCGGTGCCGCCGTTGTAGGCGCTCAGCGACTTCACCTTGCTGGTGAAGTTCTTCGAGGAGGCCTCGCTCAGCATGATGCGCAGCTGCTCCATGTCCGCCGGCGCCGTTGGCCGCCTTCGCCGGGACGATGAAGGGCTCGCCGCCGGAGGCCATGGTGCCGAAGGGCATCTTGTCGGAGTCGTCGATGCCGGGCGGGGCGGAGACGGTGAGCCCGAAGTCGGCGGGGATGACCTTGGCCGACTCGTTCTCCACCCAGGAGCCGTTGGGGATGAACAGGGCGTCGCCCTTGGCCCAGGCGGTCTGCGACTGGATGTGGTCCAGGCCCGGGGTGCCCTTGAGGATGTAGCCCTTCTTGAACAGCTCATACCAGGCCTCGAAGACCGTCTTGACCGCCGGGTGCTTCCAGGCGTTCGGCTCCAGGTTGTCGATGGCGTTCAGTACCTCGACGCCGCCGACCTTGGCGATCATCGGGGACATCGAGAAGGGGATGTAGTACGGGTACTTGCCCGCGTACGTCCAGCCGGCCATGCCCTTCTTCTTGGCCTTCTCGCAGACCGCGAGCATCTCGTCCCAGGTCTTGGGGTACTCCGCGTCGAGGGAGTCCAGGGCCTTCTGCGAGTACCAGTTGCCGTACACCGTGTAGGCGTAGTACAGGATCCAGACCGGGTCCCCGTCGAACTGGCCCATCTCCACGATGCCGGGCCGCAGCGTGTCGCGGACCTTCTTGTTCGGGTCGTCGTAGGACGGGGCGTCCAGCAGCAGGGTGAGATCGGTGAGCTGCTTCTTGCCGACCAGGACGCCCATGTCCATCTGCTCGGCGCCGGAGTTGTCGACGAGGTCGGGCGGGTTGCCGCCGTTGAAGCGCGGCTGCAGGATGGACTGGATCTTCTGCGTGGCGGAGAACTTCACCTTGGCCTTGGGAAGGCCTTCTCGTACAGCTTCACGGCGTCCTCGGCGTACTCCTTGCCGAAGCCTCCGTCGAGAGGACGAACTCCATCTGGGCGCCGTCGTTGACCTCGAGCGGGTTCTCGGCGGACTTCTTGCCCGCCTCGGCCTTCTCCTGGTCGTCCCCGCCGCCGCTCGCGCAGGCGGAGAAGAAGCTCATGGTCGGTACGGAGATCAGGCCGAGCGCGGCGGAACGCTTGATCAGATCGCGGCGGCCGACGCCATTACCGTTGTTCTCGGCGGAAGTGGATCCCATGCTCAAGTCCTCGCCTTCTCCAGGACTCAGGCGGTGAACCGGATCCTCCCCCGGCACCGCGATCGGGTCACGCTGGGTCGTGCAGGAAGTGCTGTTCGGACGCTTGGGAGGTTCCGAATTCGCGATTCCCCCTGAACCCCCAATGGCCGACAGGTATAGTCCACTTCCCGCCAGCTGAGCAAGATCGAATGCAAGGTTGGCGGTACGTCTTTTCCGAGTTGAGACCTCCCGGAAATATGAGCGGCCCGTGTGCCACTTGCCGGAAGAATCCCCGGCATCAAGCCCCGAACGCCACATCCAACACCCCTTGACATCACATGCCACTTGACCCCTACTGGTCCTTGCGCAGTTGAGCTGACAACGTTGTCCCCAGCGCAGGGAGGGTGGCCAGGGCATGCAGTACAGAGTTCGGCACAGATGGGGTCCGGCGGTCGTGATGACGACCGCCCTCGCTATGGCGGTGGGTTCGCAGGGTGCGGCGGTCGCGCTGCCCGCCGCGCCCGCCAAGACCGACCGGGAGTTCGCTTCGTCGTTCGAGGCGGACGACCCGGTTCCCGGACTGGCTCAGCACCGTGGACACGGGCCCGGACGGCAGCAAGCGGTCCGCGGGCGTGGACGGCGGCTACAGCACCGGCATACCGGGCAACGTGACCGACCACGTCACCGATGTGCGGGCCAGCGCCGAGAACACGGGCGGCGGGGAGGTGAAGGAGAACCTCGTCGACGGCGAACCCGGCACCAAGTGGCTGACCTTCGAGAAGACCGGCTGGGTCGAGTTCGACCTGGACGAACCGGCGAAGATCGCCAAATACGCGCTCACCTCGGCCAACGACCACGACGAGACGCGACCCGGTGGACTGGACGCTGAAGGGCTCGGCGGACGGCGAGAACTGGCAGACGCTGGACACCCGCTCCGGGGAGTCCTTCGACGAGCGGTTCCGGACGAAGACGTACGACCTCGCCGAGGCCGCCGAGGTTCCAGCACTTCCCGGCTGGAGATCACCAAGAACAACGGCGCCGGCGACGCGCTCAGCTCGCCGACGTCCAGCCAAGCCACCGCCGCCACCGACACCCCCGTCCCCGAGGACATGCTCTCCCTCGTCGACCGCTGGCCCGAGCGGCTCGCCGACCGCGAGCGGGCGCCGGCTTCACCGGCAAGCGGGCCCTCAAGTACGCCGGCCGGCTACGCCGCGGACGGCCGGGCCTACTCGTACAACAGGGTCTTCGACGTCGACGTGAAGGTCGACCGCCGCACGGAGCTGTCGTACAAGGTCTTCCCGTCGATGGCGGACGGCGACCTCGACTACGACGCCACGAACGTCTCCGTCGACCTCGCCTTCACCGACGGCACCTACCTGAGCGACCTCCAGGGCGACGGACCAGCACGGCTTCCCGCTGACGCCGCGCGGCCAGGGCGACGCCAAGATCCTCTACGTCAACCAGTGGAGACAGCGTGAAGTCGGGGATCGGGTCGGTCGCGGCCGGCAAGACCGTCGACCGGATCCTGGTGGCGTACGACTCCCCCAATGGCCCGGCGAAGTTCCGCGGCTGGCTGGACGACGTGGCCATCGAGCGCGCGGAAGCCGGAGCGGCCGAAGGCCCACCTCTCCGACTACGCGCTGACCACCCGGGGCACCAACTCCAGCGGCAGCTTCTCCGGCAGCAACAACTTCCCCGCGACCGCGGTACCGCACGGCTTCAACTTCTGGACGCCGGTGACCAACGCCGGTTCGCTGAGCTGGCTGTACGACTACGCGCGCGGCAACAACGCGGACAACCTGCCGACGCTCCAGGCGTTCGGCGCCGGCCACGAGCCGAGCCCGTGGATGGGCGACCGGCAGACCTTCCAGGTGATGCCGTCCGCCGCCTCCGGCACCCCGGACACCGGCCGCGAGCAACGCGAGCTGGCCTTCCGGCACGAGAACGAGACCGCCCGGCCGTACTACTACGGCGTGCGGTTCGAGAACGGCCTGAAGGCCGAGATGGCGCCGACCGACCACGCCGCGATGATGCGCTTCACCTACCCCGGTGACGACGCGAGCGTGATCTTCGACAACGTCGAGGACAAGGCCGGCCTGACCCTGGACAAGGAGAACGGCACCTTCAGCGGCTACTCGGACGTCAAGTCCGGGACTGATCCACGGCGCCACCCGCCTCTTCGTCCACGGCGAGTTCGACTCCGAGGTCACCGGCGGCGACTCCAGCGGCGTCAAGGGCCACCTGCGCTTCGACGCGGGCAAGGACCGCACCGTGACCCTGCGCATCGCGACCTCGCTGATCAGCGTCGACCAGGCGAAGGACAACCTGCGCCAGGAGATCCCGAAGCGCGCCTCCTTCGACGAGGTCAAGCGCGACGCCCAGAACCAGTGGGACAAGATCCTCGGCAAGGTCGAGGTCGAGGGCGCCACGCAGGACCAGCTGACCACCCTGTACTCCAGCCTCTACCGGCTCTACCTCTACCCGAACGCGGGCCACGAGAAGGTGGACGGAAGAGTACAAGTACGCCTCCCCGCTCTCCAAGGCGGTCAAGGAGGACACCCCGACGGAGACCGGCGCCAAGATCGTCGACGGCAAGGTCTACGTCAACAACGGCTTCTGGGACACGTACCGGACCACCTGGCCCGCGTACTCCTTCCTGACCCGTCCAAGGCCGGTGAGCTGGTCGACGGCTTCGTGCAGCACTACAAGGACGGCGGCTGGACCTCGCGCTGGTCCTCCCCCGGCTACGCGGACCTGATGACCGGCACCTCCTCCGACGTGGCGTTCGCCGACGCCTACGTCAAGGGCGTCGACTTCGACGCGAAGGCGGCGTACGACGCGGCCGTCAAGAACGCCACCGTCGTGCCCCCGTCCTCGGGCGTGGGCCGCAAGGGCATGGCGACCTCGCCCTTCCTCGGCTACACCAGCACCGAGACGCACGAGGGCATGTCGTGGGCGCTGGAGGGCTACCTCAACGACTACGGCATCGCCAGGATGGGCGAGAAGCTCTACAAGGAGACGGGCCAGAAGCGCTACAAGGAGGAGTCGGCGTACTTCCTCAACCGCGCCCAGGACTACGTCAACATGTTCGACTCCCAGGCCGGCTTTTTCCAAGGCAAGGACCTGGCGGGCGACTGGCGCGTGGACTCCGAGAAGTACGACCCGCGCGTGTGGGGTCACGACTACACGGAGACCAACGGCTGGGGCTACGCCTTCACCGCCCCGCAGGACAGCCGGGGCCTGGCCAACCTGTACGGCGGCCGGGACGGTCTCGGCGACAAGCTCGACGAGTACCTCGCCACCCCGGAGACGGCCTCCCCGGAGTTCAAGGGCTCCTACGGCGGTGTCATCCACGAGATGACCGAGGCGCGGGACGTCCGCATGGGCATGTACGGGCACTCCAACCAGGTCGCCCACCACGCCCTGTACATGTACGACGCGGCCGGGCAGCCCCACAAGACGCAGAAGAACGTCCGCGAGGTGCTCTCCCGCCTGTACACGGGCAGCGACATCGGGCAGGGCTACCACGGTGACGAGGACAACGGCGAGCAGTCGGCCTGGTTCCTCTTCTCCGCCCTCGGCTTCTACCCGCTGGTGATGGGCAGCGGCGAGTACGCCATCGGCTCCCCGCTGTTCACCAAGGCGACCGTCGAGCTGGAGAACGGCCGCAAGCTGGTCGTCAAGGCACCGAAGAACAGCACGAAGAACATCTACGTGCAGGGCCTGAAGGTCAACGGCAAGCGCTGGAACTCGACCTCGCTCCCCCACTCGCTGATCGCTAAGGGCGGCATCCTGGAGTTCGACATGGGCTCGAAGCCCTCCTCGTGGGGCACCGGCAAGAACGCGGCACCGGTGTCGATCACCAAGGACGACGAGGTGCCGACCCCGCGCGCGGACGCGATCGAGGGCGAGGGCGCCCTGTTCGACGACACGTCGGCGACCGAGGCGGCCGTGACGTCGGTCGACCTGCCGGTGCCGGAGAAGGGCGCCAAGGCCCTCCAGTACACGCTGACATCGCCGGCGGACGGTGCGAAGGCCCCGGCGGGCTGGAAGCTCCAGGGTTCGGCCGACGGCACGACCTGGCGGACGCTGGACGAGCGCTCGGGCGAGTCCTTCGCCTGGGACCGGCAGACCCGGGGCGTTCTCCCGGTGAAGTCGCCGGGGACGTACGCGAAGTACCGGCTGGTTCTCGACGGTGAGCACACGCTGGCGGAGGTGGAGTTGCTGGCGTGAGGGTGAGTGTGACCGTGGCATGACGGTGCGGGGTACGCCGGGTGACTGGCGTACCCGCAAAGGTTGTACGGCCCACGTTGCGCTTGCGTACCTCTTCTGTACCGCTCCTGTCCCTCGCCGTAAATCTGATTGACGTGTGAACGTCATGTGTAAGGATCACGAAGTACCCGGGGATCATGCGGACTTACCCGTCCGCGATCCCCTCCGCATGACCAAATGGAGGACCCACGTGGCCAAAAGCTCCGGCCTGAACACGCGTCGCGCCCTGGCGCGTGCCACGGCTGCGGCGCTCACCGCCGCCCTGGTGGTTACCGGTGCGAGCAGCGCCGTCGCCGCCGACGGACCGGGAGGCACCGCTTCCCGGCCGCAGATCGACGTGAAGCCCTCGGGCGCCGAGAAGTACGGCGCCACCGCCCTGCCGGGCGACGCCCCGATCAACCCGCTGTTCGGTGTGGACGGCGACGGTGAACTGTGGAGTTACGACCCGGACTTCGAGGGCGGGCTCGACGCGCGCTGGAACGCGGGCTGGGGCTGGGAGACCGCCCGCGCGATGACGCAGGCGGACCACGACGGCGACGGTTGGTCGGACGCCATCTGGCACGTCACGAGCAGCGGCCAGCTCTACCACCTGCGGTGGGACAGCGAGGAGCACCAGTTCATCGGCAACGGCTGGAAGATCTACAACCAGCTCTTCTCACCGGCGAACGTCGGTGGCGCCGGCGCGGACGACCTGCTCGCCCGCGACAGCTCCGGCGTCCTGTGGCTGTACCTCGGCTACGGCGACGGCACGCTCACCAAGCGCTACAGAGTCGGCGGCGGGTGGAACGCCTACACCCACATCCCCGGCAGGGCGACCTCACCGGTGACGGCAAGGCCGACATCGTCGCCAAGGACAAGTCGGGCGTCCTGTGGCTGTACAAGGGCACCGGCAACTACAAGGCGCCCTTCTCCTCCCGCACCCGCGTCGGTGGCGGCTGGAACACGTACAACAACATCGTGTCCGTCGGCGACATCGACATCGACGGTGTCACGGACCTCGTCGCCCGCAACAAGAGCGGCGCCCTGTACCTGTACAAGGGCACCGGCAACGCCGCTTCCCCGTTCAAGTCCCCCGTGAAGATCGGCAGCGGCGGCTGGAACGCAGGTACCGCCTACTGTTCTGAGAGGCGGGCAAGAGTGAGGGCCGCACCCCCAGTGATCCGGGGTGCGGCCCTCAACTCGTTGTGCGCCGCCGCCTACTTGCGGATCAGGCTGCGCAGCACGTACTGCAGGATGCCGCCGTTGCGGTAGTAGTCCGCCTCACCGGGGGTGTCGATGCGGACCACCGCGTCGAACTCGACACCGGTGTCGGTGGTGACCTTCACCGTGCGCGGGGTGGTGCCGTCGTTCAGCTCGGTGACGCCGGAGACGGAGAAGGCCTCCTCGCCGGTCAGGCCGGGGAGCCGGCCGTCTGGCCCTCCGGGCACTGGAGCGGCAGGACACCCATGCCGATGAGGTTCGAGCGGTGGATGCGCTCGTACGACTCGGCGATGACGGCCTTGGCGCCGAGGAGCGCGGTGCCCTTGGCGGCCCAGTCGCGGGACGAGCCGGAGCCGTACTCCTTGCCGGCCAGGACGACGAGCGGGATGTTCTGCTCGATGTAGTTGCGGGAGGCGTCGTAGATGAACGACACCGGACCGCCGTCCTGGGTGAAGTCGCGGGTGTAGCCGCCCTCGGTGCCCGGCGCGATCTGGTTGCGCAGGCGGATGTTGGCGAACGTGCCGCGGATCATGATCTCGTGGTTGCCGCGGCGCGGGCCGTAGCTGTTGAAGTCGCGGCGCTCGACGCCGTGCTCCGTCAGGTACTTGCCGGCCGGGGTGTCGGCCTTGATCGCACCGGCCGGGGAGATGTGGTCGGTGGTGACCGAGTCGCCCAGCTTGGCGAGCACCCGGGCGCCGGAGATGTTCCTCGACCGGGGCCGGGTCCATCTGCATGCCCTCGAAGTACGGGGGCTTGCGCACGTAGGTGGACTCGCTGTCCCACTCGAAGGTGTCGCCGGTCGGGATCGACAGCGCCTGCCACTGGGCGTCGCCGGCGAAGACGTCGCTGTAGGACTTGGAGAACATGTCCTCGCCGATGGTGTTGGCGACGACGTCGTTGACCTCGGCCTCGGTCGGCCAGATGTCCTTCAGGTAGACCGGGTTGCCGTCCTGGTCGGCGCCCAGGGCGTCCTTGGTGATGTCCACCTTCATGGAGCCCGCGAGGGGCGTAGGCGACCACCAGCGGCGGGGACGCCAGGTAGTTCATCTTGACGTCGGGGTTGATCCGGCCCTCGAAGTTGCGGTTGCCGGAGAGCACCGAGGTGACGGCGAGGTCGTGGTCGTTGACGGCCTTGGAGACCTCGTCCGGCAGCGGAGCCGGAGTTGCCGATGCAGGTGGTGCAGCCGTAGCCGACGAGGTTGAAGCCGACCTTGTCGAGGTACGGGGTCAGGCCCGCCTTCTCGAAGTAGTCGGTGACGACCTTGGAGCCCGGGGCGAGGGTGGTCTTGACCCACGGCTTGCGGGTCAGGCCCTTCTCGACCGCCTTCTTGGCCACCAGGGCGGCGGCGACCATGACGTACAGGTTGGAGGTGTTGGTGCAGGAGGTGATGGCGCGCGACCGTCACCGCACCGTGGTCCAGCTCGTAGGTGGTGCCGTCGGGGCGGTGACCGGGACCGGGTTGGACGGCACGCCGTTGGTGACCGCGGGGGCGTCGGAGGCCGGGAAGGACTCCTGGCCCGCCTCGTCGACGCTGTCCACGTAGTTGCGGACGTCCTGCTTGAACTGCTCGGCGGCGTTCGCGAGGACGATGCGGTCCTGCGGGCGCTTCGGGCCGGCGATGGAGGGGACGACCGTGGAGAGGTCGAGCTCCAGCTTCTCGGAGAAGTCCGGCTCGGCCTTCGGGTCCAGCCAGAGGCCCTGCTGCTTGGCGTACGCCTCGACGAGGGCGACCTGCTGGTCGCTGCGGCCGGTCAGGCGCATGTAGTTCAGCGTCTCGTCGTCGATCGGGAAGATCGCGGCGGTGGAGCCGAACTCCGGCGACATGTTGCCGATGGTGGCGCGGTTGGCCAGCGACGTGGCGGCGACGCCCTCACCGTAGAACTCGACGAACTTGCCGACGACGCCGTGCTTGCGCAGCATCTCGGTGATCGTGAGAACCAGGTCGGTGGCGGTGGTGCCGGGGGTGAGCTCGCCGGTCAGCTTGAAGCCGACGACGCGCGGGATCAGCATGGAGACCGGCTGGCCGAGCATCGCGGCCTCGGCCTCGATGCCGCCGACGCCCCAGCCGAGGACGCCGAGGCCGTTGACCATGGTGGTGTGCGAGTCGGTGCCGACCAGGGTGTCCGGGTAGGCCTTGCCGTCACGGGTCATGACGACGCGGGCCAGGTGCTCGATGTTCACCTGGTGGACGATGCCGGTGCCCGGCGGGACGACCTTGAACTCGTCGAAGGCGGTCTGGCCCCAGCGCAGGAACTGGTAGCGCTCCTTGTTGCGGCCGTTACTCCAGGTCGACGTTCTGCTTGAAGGCGTCGTTGGTGCCGAACTTGTCGGCGATGACGGAGTGGTCGATGACCAGCTCGGCCGGCGCCAGCGGGGTTGATCTTCGCCGCGTCACCGCCCAGCTCCTTGACGGCCTCACGCATGGTGGCGAGGTCGACGACACGGGCACGCCGGTGAAGTCCTGCATGATCACGCGGGCCGGCGTGAACTGGATCTCCTGCGACGGCTGGGCCTGCGAGGTCCCAGCCGCCGAGGGCGCGGATGTGGTCGGCGGTGATGTTCGCGCCGTCCTCGGTGCGGAGGAGGTTCTCCAGCAGCACCTTCAGGCTGTAGGGAAGGCGCGCGGAGCCCTCGACCTTGTCCAGCCGGAAGATCTCGTAAGACTCGTCGCCCACCTGCGAGTGTGCTGCGGGCGTCGAAGCTGTTCGCCGACACGACAGTCTCCTTCATTTATGTGCGCGTACCGCCGCATCCTGCCGCCACGCCGCCCTGGCCGATCCGCTAAGGTTGGGCTAAGTTAGGTAACCCTTACCACCAGGCCCGATAGCGGCGTGCGACTGCGGTGCGCCTCGGCAGATATCTCGATGTCGAGATAACTCTAGTACATGGGGGCGAGCTGGTCATGCCCGGGCGCGGTGTGGCGTACGCCCCACCCCGCGCCCGTCCGAGTGACCCGCACGGCCATCACTACGCAGAACGGGGGTATCCGACTTGCGCCGGGAACATCCCGGCACGACTCGGAAGGAGGCACGATGCCCCTCACGTTCCGCAAGAGCTTCCGGATCCTCCCGGAGTACGACTGAACATCAACAAACGTTCCTGGTCCATCACGACCGGCGGCAGGAACGGCCCGCGCCACACCCGCAGCAGCACGGGACGTCGTACGACATCGATGGATTTGCCCGGACCTTTCGGATGGCGGCGCACACGCTCGACGAGGCATCATTGAGACGCCGTTGACGGCCCGTCACTCCAACGGACCCCCCGAGAGGCGCCATCTCATATCTGAGATAGCCTCAACCTCAGGCAGACGACTACCTCGTACGCATCGGCAAGCTCATCCGTGACGCCCGGCAGCACCGCGGCTGGACGCAGTCACAGCTTGCCGAGGCGCTCGGCACAAGTCAGAGCGCCGTCAACCGCATCGAGCGCGGCAACCAGAACATCAGCCTTGAGATGATCGCCCGCATCGGCGAAGCGCTGGACAGCGAAATCGTCTCTCTCGGCTACGCGGGCCCGATGCACCTGCGGGTGGTCGGCGGCCGGCGCCTCTCCGGCGCCATCGACGTCAAGACCAGCAAGAACGCCTGCGTGGCCCTGCTGTGCGCCTCGCTGCTCAACAAGGGGCGCACGGTGCTGCGCCGGGTCGCCCGCATCGAGGAGGTCTACCGCCTCCTGGAGGTGCTGAACTCCATCGGCGTACGCACCCGCTGGATCAACGACGGCACCGACCTGGAGATCGTGCCGCCGGCCGAGCTGGACATGGAGGCCATCGACGCCGAGGCCGCCGTCCGCACCCGCTCCATCATCATGTTCCTCGGGCCGCTGCTGCACCGCATGGACCGCTTCCGACTGCCCTACGCCGGCGGCTGCGACCTCGGCACCCGCACCATCGAGCCGCACATGATCGCGCTGCGCCGCTTCGGCCTGGACGTCGCCGCGACCGAGGGCCACTACACGCGGTGGTCGACCGCACGGTGCGCCCGGACCGCCCGATCGTGCTGACCGAACGGGGCGACACGGTCACCGAGAACGCCCTCCTGGCCGCCGCCCCGCCACGACGGCGTCACCGTCATCCGCAACGCCTCGTCCAACTACAATGGTCCAGGACCTGTGCTTCTTCCTGGAGGCTCTCGGGGTCCGCGTCGAAGGCATCGGCACCACCACCCTCACCGTGCACGGCATGCCGGTCATCGACGCCGATGTGGACTACTCCCCCTCCGAGGACCCGGTCGAGGCGATGAGCCTGCTGGCCGCCGCCGTGGTGACGGAGTCGGAGCTGACGGTCCGCCGCGTCCCCATCGAGTTCCTGGAGATCGAGCTGGCGGTCCTGGAGGAGATGGGCCTCGACCACGACCGCACGCCGGAGTACTTCGCCGACAACGGCCGCACGCGCCTGGTGGACCTGACCGTCCGGCCGTCGAAGCTGGAGGCGCCGATCGACAAGATCCATCCGATGCCCTTCCCCGGCCTCAACATCGACAACGTCCCCTTCTTCGCGGCCATCGCGGCCTCGGCGCAGGGCCAGACCCTCATCCACGACTGGGTCTACGACAACCGCGCCATCTACCTCACCGACCTCAACCGCCTCGGCGGCCGCCTCCAACTCCTGGACCCCCACCGCGTCCTGGTCGAGGGCCCCACCCGCTGGCGCGCCGCCGAGATGATGTGCCCGCCGGCCCTGCGCCCCGCCGTGGTCGTCCTCCTGGCGATGATGGCCGCCGAGGGCACGTCGGTACTGCGCAACGTGTACGTCATCAACCGCGGGTACGAGGACCTGGCCGAGCGGCTGAACTCGATCGGGGCGCAGATCGAGATCTTCCGGGATATCTGAAAGCCGTCAAAAATCCACGCCGTACGGCCGTAGGGGGCGTGGTGGCACCTCTGGGACGCACTGGGTGCGACGCAGGCGGGGCCGGAGGACGTGTCGTGCCTCCGGCCCCGCCGTGCTGCCTGGGCCCCGCCGGCCTCCGCGCGGGACCGGTCGTCCCCTGGAGCTCAGGCGGTTCGTGGGTCCGCCGGTCAGTAGGCGGAGTCGACGTTGTCCATGGAGCCGTACTTGTCGGCCGCGTAGTTGCAGGCGGCGACGATGTTGGCGACCGGGTCGGTGACGGAGTCCTTCGTGCCCTTGACGTGGTAGGCGTCGAAGGTGGGCTGGATCGTCTGGAGCAGGCCCTTCGAGGGGATGCCGTTCTGGGCGTTGACGTCCCAGTTGTTCTGCGCGTTCGGGTTGCCGGACGACTCGCGCATGATGTTGCGGTGCAGGCCGTCGTAGGTGCCCGGGATGTTCTTGGCGTCCATGACGTCCAGGGCGGTGCGGATCCAGCCGTCGAGGTCGTCGCCGTGCTTCTTCTCGCCGGCCTTGACGATGGCCTTGATCTTGTCGGTCTGGGCCTGGGTCTGCGCGGTGGCGGCCTTGGCCGGCTCGGCGGCGTGTGCCGGGCTCGGGGCGAGGGTGAGGGGTGACGGCGGCGGCGCCGCGGCGGCGAGGGAGGCCACGGCGGACTTGCGGAAGCTGGGGCGGCGCATGATGGCGTGCACGGGTGTACCTCTCCATTCGGGGAAAAAAAAAAAAAAGGGAACGTGATGGGGAGGCCGACGGGGGTCGGCGACGCGGTGTCCGCGATGGACGCGGCTTCGCGTCATCAGGGCCGGTGTCTGGATCACGGACGGGCTCTTCCCGTCCGGTCCCGGCGCTCGGCTCCCCGGTACGCCGAACACACTGCGGAACGCTCCGGCGCCGCGACAAGTGTGTGACCTACTACGCCGCTTCGCAGACCGGCCGCGTGACTCGCCCGGACGGTCGGCGACCACGCGGGCGAGCGGCCGTCAGGCGTCTACTAACCCCGGCCGCGTGTGACGTGAGCCCTGTGCGCGCCCTCACAGAGCCGGTCACCCGTCGGTCACCTCTCGTCACCCTGCGGAGGCAGCTGCCTCACTCGACGAATCGGCGCACTCACCCTGCGGGGTCGCCCTAAAGGCCGGCGTCCGGGTACCGGGCGAGGTGCCGCACGAGGACGCGCGTGACGAAGGTGTGTCAGCCGGTAGGCGCGGAACTCCGCGGCCGGGGGACGCGTTTCGGCGGGACCGCATGCCGAGGTCCGCGAGCAGGTCGTTCAGCACCGTTTCCTCCTCGGCCCGGACATCGCACTCGGCGAGGGCGACGGCCAAGGCCGGGTCCCGGAGGGGTGGCGGTGGGCGGGCCCTTCAGAGGCCTCGGCAAGTGTGATCACCGCTGCCCGGCATTCCGGCGCCGTGTCCGCCACGGGACGCTTCGCGCCAGCGGCGTGGCGCTGCGGTCCCCGCCCCAGTCGAAATCACCGTGGTGCAGGAGGCGGGTCGCAGGAGTCCACTGGGACTCGTCTGGGGCTTTCGGCTACATCAAGCGGCACGAGCGTGAAACGACTGTAGGTTCATGCGCCCGGGTCAGCAACCGATGCCCTCGCATCGCTGCAGGTCACCGAGCCGGCGGTCCCCTCCCGGGACATCTGAACCACGCTCCGGAACCGATGTCGCGTACGTCAACCCCCGACTTGCCTGTTGACATCGTCAACAGATAGTGTGATCCTCGTCAACAGGTGAAGGTATACGCTCCTCACGGAATGTACCCACCTTGTGTGGACGGGTGAATCGGGGAGGGCCAGTGGGCCAGGGGACGGTCGACGGACGATTCCGGATCATGGGGGTCCTGGGACGCGGGAACATGGGCGAGGTGCATCGGGCGGAGGACCTTCGGGCGGCTCCTGACTCCCCGCACCAGGAGGTCGCGGTCAAGACCGTGCTGCGCGCCCGGACCGGTGTCGCCGTCGACGCCTCGGGGGCGAACAAGGAGATCGACCGCTTCCGCCGCGAGGTGCGGATCATGCGGATGCTCTCCCAAGGGCACCCCAACCTGACCCTGCTCATCGACGGCGGCGTGGACGGGGCGCCGGACGGCAGTGGCCTGCCCTACCTGGCCATGGAGCTGCTGGACGGCCATCCCCTCGCGGACCTCATCGACGAGGAACCCCAACTGCCCGTCTCCTGGGTCGCGGCCGTCGGGGCGCAGATCGCCGCCGGTCTCGCCGCCGCGCACACCGCCGGGGTCGTACACCGCGACCTGAAGCCGGCCAACGCGATACTGACGCGTGACGGCACCGTCAAGGTCCTCGACTTCGGCATGGGTTCGGTCGTCGACGATCCCGACCAGACGCGGCTGACCAGTACGGGCGTCAGTGTCGGCACGGCCCGGTACATGGCACCCGAGCAGTTCCGTGCCGAGCGGGTCTCCGCGTCGGCCGACCTCTACGCGCTCGGCTGCATCCTGTACGAACTGCTGATCGGGCAGCCGCCGTTCTCCGCCAGAACCCCCTTCGAACTCTCCGAGCAGCACCAGCACGAGAAGCCGCCGCGGCTCACCCTGGTACGCCCGGACCTGCCCGCGGAGTTGGTCCGGTTGGTGGAGCGCCTTCTGGAGAAGGACGCCGACCTCCGGCCCGGAGAACGCCGCACTGGTCCGTGAGGTCCTGGTCCCGCTCGCCCTCGCACCGGATGACACGGCCGCCCTGCTCGCCCCGCACTGGCGGGTGATGGACCCGGTGGCGCGGCTGCGCACCCTGCTCCCCGAGCCCGCCGCAGCCGCCCCCACACCCGTGCCTCGCAGGGAGCCGCGCCTGCCCGAGGCCATGGACGTCTTCGGCATCCATGCCGACCTGATCAGCGAGTACAAGGACTTCACCAAGAGCGCAACGGTGATCAGGGACGCCCGGATCGGCAACTTCGTCGAGGAGGACCTGGCAGCGAAGTCGCAGTGGCCCGACCCCCTGGCTGTCGCTGAACCCATTCTTCGCCGACGGCGGTCAGGTCACCGACCTCGTGCGGGACGGTGTGCTGCATCCGAGGTGCGCGGAGATCTTCCAGGCCGGCAAGAAGGGAGACCTCGCCGCGTCCGGACGGCCGCCCGCTGACCTTCCATCTTCACCAGCGGCAGGCGATCGAGGCCGCGCAGGCGGGCGACTCCTACGTGCTGACCACGGGCACCGGTTCCGCAAGTCGCTGGCGTACATCGTCCCGATCGTCGACCGCGTGCTGAAGGAGCGTCAGGCGGCGGGCCCACAGGCGGGCGGCCGGGTGCGCGCGATCGTCGTCTACCCGATGAACGCACTGGCCAACTCGCAACTGGGCGAACTCGAGAAGTACCTGCGCCACGGATTCGGCAAGGGCCGCGAGCCGGTCACCTTCGCCCGGTACACCGGCCAGGAGTCCGAGGAGGACCGTCGGAAGCTGCGCAAGGAGCCTCCGGACATCCTGCTGACCAACTACGTGATGCTGGAGCTGATGCTGACCCGGCCCGACGACCGGTCCAGCCTGATCCGCATGGCCGAGGGGCTGCAGTTCCTCGTCTTCGACGAGCTGCACACCTACCGGGGCCGGCAGGGCGCGGACGTGGCGTTCCTGATCCGTCGGGTGCGTGAGGCCTGCCGCGCGTCTGCGACGCTGCAGTGCATCGGCACCTCGGCGACCATGTCCACCGAGGGCTCGTGGGAGGACCAGCGGCGCGAGGTGGCCAGGGTCGCCGGCCGGCTGTTCGGTACGACCGTGCTGCCGAAGCGGGTCATCGGCGAGACCCTGGTCCGGGCGACGGAGGAGGCCCCCGATTCGGTACCCGCCGAGCGGCTGCGGGTGCCGGCGGCCCCACGCTCGTACGAGGCTCTGACGAGGGACCCGCTGGCCCGCTGGGTGGAGTCCCGGTTCGGTCTGGAACGCGAGGAGAATGCCGGACGGCTCCGCCGCTGCGCCCCGGGCACCCTCGAAGAGGCGGCGGCCGAGCTGGCCGAACAGTCCGGGGTGTCCGAGGAGAGCGTGCACGAGGCGATCCGCACGACTCTGGAGGCCGGCGCCCAGGCCAAGCATCCGGTGACGGAGCGGCCCCTGTTCGCGTTCCGGCTGCACCAGTTCCTCTCCAAGGGCGACACCGTCTACACGACGCTGGAGGATCCGCTCACCCGGCCGCTCACCCGCACCTACCAGCTGGAGCAGCCGGACAGCGACGGCAAGCCGCTGTTCCCGCTGGCGTTCTGCCGCGAGTGCGGCCAGGAGTACCTGACCGTCTGGCGGACCGAGGACGGCGGTGCGTTCCGGTACGAGCCGCGCCGGGACACCTCCGCCTCCGGAGGTCGCGCGGGCGAGGGCTACCTCTACCTGGGTATGCCCGGCGAGGACTACGAGTGGCCGGCCGATCCGCAGAAGGCCGTCGACGACCGGCGGCTGCCTGAGTCATGGCTGGAGCCGGACGCTCAGGGCGTGACGGTCGTCAAGAAGGCCTCCAGACCGCGCCTGCCCAAGCGCGTCGTCGTGGACGCCCACGGCAACGAGACGGGCGAGGGTCTGGTCGCTGCGTTCGTCCCGGCGCCGTTCCTGTTCTGCGTGCACTGCCAGGTCTCCTACGAGCAGACCCGCGGCCGGGACTTCGCCAAGCTGGCCACCCTCGACCAGGAGGGCCGTTCCTCGGCGACCTCGCTGATCTCCGCGTCCATCGTGAAGTCCCTGCGGGCGGTGCCGGAGGACAGCCTGGGCAAAGAGGCGCGCAAGCTCCTCACCTTCGTCGACAACCGTCAGGACGCCTCCCTGCAGGCCGGGCACTTCAACGACTTCGCCCAGGTGACCCAGTTGCGTGGCGCCCTGTACCAGGCCACGTTGCGCTCCGGTGAGGAGGGCCTCGAGCCACGACGACCTCGCGGAGGCCGTCACCGAGGTGATGGGCCTGGAACCCCGCGAGTACGCCGCCGGCGCCGACCTGCCCCCTCCATGGAGCGCCGGGCCACGAAGGCCTTCCGGGACGTCGTGGGGTACCGCCTCTACCGCGACCTGGAGCGCGGCTGGCGCATCACGATGCCGAACCTGGAGCAGACGGGGCTGCTGCGCATCGACTACGAGGACCTGGACTGGATCGCCGCCCGTCCCGAACGCTGGCAGTCGGCGCACGCCGCGCTGCGCGATGCCGATCCCGCGCTGCGCGAGGAGGTCGCCCGGACTCTGCTCGACTTCATGCGGCGTTCTCTCGCCATCGACGTGCAGTACTTCCGCGACGACTTCGACACCCTGCAGCGGGCGAGCGAGGAGCGCCTGACCGGACCGTGGGTGCTCGGCGAGAGCGACCGGCCGGCGGTCGGCACCGCCTATCCGTACGGCTCACGGCCGGGGATGGAGCGGACCGCGCAGTTCCTGTCGGCCCGCGGGAAGTTCGGCAAGTACCTGCGGCGGAACGTTCCCGAGCTGCGCGACCTGCCCCTGGACGACGTGCAGAAGGTCATCGAGGACCTGCTGAAGGTGCTGCGCGACGCGGACCTGGTGCGCGAGGTGGACGCGACTCCGGAACAGTCCGGTCCGGCCTACCGCCGCCGCGCGGCCCAGAAGCGCACCGGCTACCGGGTGTCGGCCGCCGCACTGATCTGGCGCGCCGGGAACGGCGAGCGGGGGCGCGGTTGATCCCCCTGGCGCGCACCTACACCAGCGGCGAGGGCCCGCGCGTCAACCCGTTCTTCCGCGATCTGTACCGGACCGCGGCCGCCGAGCTGGCCGGCCTGTTCGCCCGGGAGCATACCGCGCAGGTCACCCCCGAGGACCGCCTGGAGCGCGAGCGGCTGTTCCGGGACGCCGAACTTCCCTTGCTGTACTGTTCGCCGACGATGGAGCTGGGCGTGGACATCTCCTCGCTCAACGCCGTGCTGATGCGCAATGTGCCGCCGACCCCGGCGAACTACGCGCAGCGCTCGGCCGGGCGGGCCGTTCCGGTCAGCCCGCGCTGGTGACGACGTACTGCGCGACGGGCAACAGCCACGACCAGTACTACTTCCGCAGGTCCCAGGACATGGTGTCGGGGCAGGTGGCCCCGCCGCGCCTGGACCTGGCCAACGAGGATCTGGTCCGCTCCCATCTGCAGGGCATCTGGCTGGCCGAGACCGGGATGAAGCTCGGCGTCGCGATCCCCGAGGTCGTCGACGTCGCCCTATGACCCGGACGGTGAGGACCGGCCCGATCCGCAGATGCCGCTGCCGCTGCGTACCGAAGTTCTCAACCGGTCCCTGGACGAGGATGCCCGCCGACGCGCGGCCATCACCGCCCGTACCGTCCTCGCGCCCGCTGATCGCGGACTTCGCGTCGACCACCTGGTGGTACGACGAGTGGATCGAGGACCGGATCGAGCGAGCACCGGGGGAGTTCGACGCCGCGTTCGAGCGATGGCGTCAATTGTTCCGGGCCGCCGTCATCGACCAGTACGAACAGAACAAGCGCGTCGTCGATCACACCCTCTCCCCGGCGAGCAGACCCGGGCACGCAGTCGCCGACGGGAGGCCGAGACGCAGACGAACCTCCTGCTGAACCGCTCCACCGACAGCAAGTCGGTGATGAGCGACTTCAATCCCTACCGGTACCTGGCGTCCGAAGGCTTCCTGCCCGGCTACAGCTTCCCGAGGCTAGCCGCTGGCCGCGTACATCCCGCGCTCCGGCAACCGCCGTAACGCCGACGGCGACTACCTCCAGCGTCCTCGCTTCCTCGCGATCCGCGAGTTCGGCCCCGGCGCGCTCATCTACCACGAGGGCGCCCGCTACCAGGTCACCCGGGTGCAACTGCCGCCGGACGCCTCGGGCGAGCTGGCGACGGCGGAGGCCAGGCGCTGCGACGGCTGCGGCTACCACTACGCCGTCAAGCCCGGCGCCGACAAGTGCACGATGTGCGGCGAGGAGCTGTACGGCAAGCGCACCGGCCTGCTCCACCTGCACACCGTGTACACGACGCCGCGCGAGCGGATCTCCTCCGACGAGGAGGAGCGCCGCCGGGCGGGTTTCCGCCTGGAGACCTCGTACGCCTTCCAGGACCACGGAGCTCGCAAGGGACGCCTCACCTCACACGCCACCGACGCCAACGAGGCGCCGGTCCTTACGCTCGACTACGGCGACTCGGCGACCGTCCGGATCACCAACCTCGGACGCGTCCGTGCCAAGGAGGGCGAGCCGGACGGCTACTGGCTGGACCTGGGCGACGGCCGCTGGCTCAACGACCGGGCCGCCGCGACGCCATCGAGGGCACCGGCATGCCGGTGGTCGACGAGGACGGCAACGAGAAGCGCCGCAAGAAGCGGGTGCTGCCCTTCGTCGAGGACCGCCGCAACATCCTGGTGGTCACCCTCGACGAACCGCTGCCCGAGCCGGTGGCGCTGTCCTTCCTAGCGCGCTGGAGCGCGGCATCGAGGCGGCGTTCGAGCTGGAGGACTCCGAGCTGACCGCTGAACTGCTGCCGCCGGACGAGGGCCCGAGGCGCCGCATGCTGTTCACGGAGGCCGCCGAGGGCGGCGCCGGCGTACTGCGCCGGATTCAGCACGACAAGGACGCCCTCGGCGAGGCGGCGCGGGCCGCGCTGGAGATCTGTCACTTCGACCCGGACACCGGCGAGGACAAGGGGGCCCGGAGGTCGACGAGAAGTGCGCCCGGGGCTGCTACGCCTGTCTGCTCACGTACGCCAACCAGACGCACCACCGCCAGCTGAGCCGACACGCGGCCCACCCGCGCCGCTGGCGCGGCTGGCCCGCGCCCGGACCCGGCGGGAGGATCGCGGCGAGTCCCGCAGCGAGCAGTTCCGCCGGCTGGCCCCGGCGGCGGAGAGCACGAGGACCGCGCAGGTCGCCGTGCCCGCCGGCGAGGCGACCTCGTCGCCCACCCCGGTGGAGGCCGACCTGTCTGCTCTCGTCGCACAGGGTGACCTGCTCGGCTGGTTGCGGGCGAAGGGCTACCGGCTGCCGGACGACGTCGGCGCCTTCGTCGCCGCCGCGGGGCCTGCCCGGACCTGGTCTTCCACCTGGAGGGCGCCGACCTCGCCGTGTTCGTCGACGTGCCCGGCCGTGCAGCCGACTCCACCCGCGACATCGAGGCCGGCTACCGCCTGGAGGAAGCCGGCTGGGACGTCCTGCGCTTCCCGGCGGACGCGGACTGGGACGCCATCGTCGACCACAATGCCTCGTACTTCCAGCTCCGTTGACCGCCGCCTCGCACCTTTCGATCTCTAGGAACTGAGACATCCCATGAGCCTCACGTACACGGCCGGCTCCCTGGTCGCCGCCCGCGGCCGGGAATGGGTGGTGCTGCCCGACAGCGCCCCCGACATGCTGGTGCTGCGCCCCCTGGGCGGGAGCGAGGACGACATCGCCGCGGTCTTCCCCGCGTTCGAGGACGTGCGTCCGGCAGAGTTCGCGCCGCCGAACGCTGAGGACCTGGGTGACCAGCGGGCCGCGGGTCTGTTGCGCACGGCGCTGCGCGTCGGATTCCGTTCGGGCGCGGGCCCCTTCCGCTCGCTCGCGTCGATCGCCGTGGAGCCCCGCGCCTACCAGCTGGTGCCGCTGCTGATGGCGCTGCGGCAGCGCACGGTACGGCTGCTGATCTCGGACGACGTCGGCATCGGCAAGACGGTGGAGGCGGGCCTGATCGCCAAGGAACTGCTCGCGCAGGGCGAGGCGACCCGGCTGGCCGTGCTGTGCTCGCCGGCGCTGGCCGAGCAGTGGCAGGGCGAGCTGCGGGAGAAGTTCGGCATCGACGCCGAACTGGTGCTGGCCTCCACGGTGTCGCGTCTGGAGCGCGGCCTGGAGCTGGGCCAGTCCCTGTTCGACCGGCACCCGTTCACGATCATCTCGACGGACTTCATTAAGTCGACGCGCCACCGTGAGGACTTCGTACGGCACTGCCCCGACCTGGTGATCGTCGACGAGGCGCACACCTGTGTGGCCGCCGACGACCGCGCCCAGGGCGGCACCTCCTCCGCCGCGAACCAGCTGCGGTACGAGCTGCTGCGCCGGGTCTCCGACAAGACCGACCGGCACCTGCTCCTGCTGACCGCGACCCCCACTCCGGCAAGGAGTCGGCGTTCCGCAACCTGCTCGGCCTGGTGCGCCCCGAACTGGCCACGCTGGACCTGGATTCCCCGGCGGGGCGGGTGAAGCTCGCCGAGCACTTCGTGGCCCGCAAGCGCGCCGACGTCCGCTCCTACCTCACCAGGGAGGACGGCCTCGCCGACGACTCCCTGGCCGAGCGGACGGCCTTCCCGTCCGACCGCTGGACCAAGGACGAGCCCTACAAGCTCACCCCCGCCTACCGGGCGCTGCTCGACGACGCCATCGCCTACGCCCGCGACCGTGTCGAGGCGGCCGGCGAGCAGGGCAAGCGGGAGGCCCGCATCGCCTGGTGGTCGGTGATCGCGCTGCTGCGCTCGATGGTGTCCTCACCGGCCGCCGCCGCGCAGACCCTGAAGACCCGCTCCGAGTCCGCAGCCGCCCGTACCGCGCACGAGGCGGACGTACTCGGCGCCCCGGTGGCCGCCGACTCCGCGGACAACGACCGGCTGGAGGGCATGGACGTCGCCCCGGGCGCCGCCGAGACGGAGGACGCGGGAGCCCGGCTGCTCGAACTCGCCCAGCGTGCCGAGAAGCTGGTCGGCCCGGCCGAGGACGCGAAGCTGAAGGCGCTGACCCGGCACCTGAAGGGGCCTGATCGCTGACGGCTACCACCCGATCGTCTTCTGCCGCTACATCCCCACCGCCGACTACCTCGCCGCACAGCTCGACGGCAAGCTCGGCAAGAAGACGAAGATCGCCGCGGTGACCGGCACCCTCTCCCCGCAGCAGCGCCTGGAGCGCATCGAGCAGCTCGCCACCGAGGCCGCGGAGGCGGGCGACGACCCCGCCGTCCGCCGCGTACTGATCGCCACCGACTGCCTCTCCGAGGGCGTCAACCTCCAGCACCACTTCGACGCCGTCGTCCACTACGACCTGGCCTGGAACCCGACCCGCCACGACCAGCGCGAGGGCCGCGTCGACCGCTACGGACAGAAGCGCGACCAGGTCCGCGTCATCACCATGTTCGGCGAGGACAACGGGATCGACGGCAAGGTCCTGGAGGTGCTGTTCAAGAAGCACCGGCAGATCAAGAAGGACCTCGGCATCTCCGTCTCCGTACCCGACGAGACCGCCTCCGGTGTCACCGACGCCATCGTGGACTGGCTGCTGCTGCACGGCCGGCAGGGCAGTCAGGAGAGCCTGTTCGACCTGGACGGCGGCCAGGAGTCGTTCGCCCGCGTCGAGCGTGAGTGGGCGTCGGCCGCCGAGCGCGAGACGACCTCCCGCTCCAAGTACGCCCAGCGCGCCATCCACCCGGAGGAGGTGGCGCGTGAGGTCGCCGCCGTACGGGCGGCGCTCGGCGGCGCCGACGAGGTCCGCGACTTCGCCCTGGAGGCGCTGCGCGACCTGGAAGCGGTGGTCCGTGACCCACGCGACGGCACCGGCGACTTCACCGCCCAGGTCGGCGGCACCCCGGCCGGCCTGCAGTCCGCGCTCGGCGCCACCCTGGGCAACCGGCTCGTCGAGGAGGACCGCGAGATCCCGTTCCGCGCCACTCCGGCGATCGCCCGCGGCGAGGCCGCCCTCGTCCGCACCGACCCGGTGATCGGCGCGGTCGCCTCCTACGTCCTGGACTCGGCGCTGGACGTGAAAGCCCTCGGCCCGCGTCCGGCCCGCCGCTGCGGTGTGGTCACCACGGACGCGGTCACCACCCGCACCACACTCCTGCTGGTCCGCTACCGCTTCCACCTCACCCTGCCGTCCCGCACCGGCGAACGGCAGCTCGTCGCGGAGGACGCGCGGCTCCTCGCCTACGAGGGCCTGCCGCAGCGTGCCCGCTGGCTGGACGACGACGCGGCCGCCGCCCTCCTCGCGGCCCGCGCCTCCGGCAACACCCATGAGCAGCGGGCCCGCAACCAGATCGCCCGCGACCTGGACGCCCTCCCGGACCTCGCCGACCGCCTCACCGAGTACGGCGTGCGCCTGGCCGCCGAACTCGACGCCTCGCACCGCCGGGTGCGCAAGGCCAACGAGGAGATCGTCCGCGGCCTGAAGGTCGTCCCGCAGGAGCCGGCCGACGTCCTCGGTGTGTACGTGTACATGCCGTCGCAGTCCGCCGCGTCCGTCTCCCCCGCCGCCCCCGCCTCTACCGCGACCGGAGCCGAAGCCTGATGTCCGCCGCCACCCGCACCGCCCCTGGCTTTCAGCGCCGTCACCACGGTCGGCGGACTGCTCCCCCGCCGACATGCTGCTGCGCGTCGCCGAGGCGCGGAACCTGCCGGGCACCAAGCCCGCCGACTACAGCCTGCCCTCCTCCGTGCCCGTGCGCGACGGAGGCCGAGCGCGCCTGGGGAGTACCTCCAAGCCGCTCTGGCGCGAGCTGCGCGCCGCGCTGCCCGCCGACCCGGTCACGGGCGAGCCCGCCGCCGACCCCACCGGCCGGGCCGGCACCGACTGGCTCGCCCAGCTCTTCCGCAAGCTGGACTTCGGGGCGCTGACCGAAGTCGGCGCCCAGGGCATCCCGGCCGACTCCGACCCGGAGAAGCGCTTCCCGGTCTCCCACCGCCACGGCCCGGCCCTGATCCACCTCATCCCCTGGAACCAGGAGCTGGACAAGCGCCCGGCGGCCGGTCAGGTCCCGGCCCAGTCCATGCTCCAGGACTGTCTCAACCGCACCGAGGCCCACCTGTGGGCGGCCCTCACCAACGGCCGCCGCCTGCGCCTGCTGCGCGACTCGTCGTCCTTCGCCACGGCCGCCCTACGTCGAATTCGACCTGGAGGCCATCTTCGACGGCGAGCTGTTCAGCGAGTTCGTGCTGCTGTACTGCCTGCTGCACGCGTCCCGCTTCACGGTGCCCGAGGGGGCGGCACCTTCGGGGTGCTGGCTGGAGAAGTGGCGCACGGTCGCCATCGAGTCCGGCAGCCGGGCCCTCGAACTCTTCCGGATCGGTGTCCAGGATGCCCCTGACCGTCCTCGGCACCGGATTCCTGAGCCACCCGCACAACCACGAGTTGCGCGAGCGCCTGGACGTCCACGCCTTCCAGACGGCACTGCTCCGGCTCGTCTACCGCATGATCTTCCTCTTCGTCGCCGAGGACCGCGGCGCCCTGCTGGACCCGGAGGCGGACGAGCAGACCCGCGACCGCTTCTCCCGCTACTTCTCCACGGCCCGCCTCCGCCGGCACGCCCTGCGCCGCCTGGGCACCGCCCACGACGACCGCTACCGGGCCCTGGAGCTGCTGATCGAGGCGCTGGGCTCCGAGGAGGGCCGCCCCGAGCTGGGCCTGAAGGGCCTCCGGTGGCCTCTTCAACGACACCCCGGACGACCGGCCCCCTGCACGGCGTACGGCTGTCGAACCGGCACTTCTTCGAGGCCGTCAAGCACCTGGCTCGCGTGCGCGACGCCGGCTCCGCCCGCTGGCGCCCCGTCGACTACCTGCACATGGGCGCCGAGGAACTAGGCTCGGTGTACGAGGCGCTGCTGGAGCTGGTGCCGAAGCACAGCGCGGCTGACCGAACCTTCGAACTGGTCGACCGCATCGGCAACGACCGCAAGAAGACCGGGAGTTACTACACTCCGACCGCCCTCACCGAGACGCTGCTCGACTCCACGCTGAATCCGGTGATAGACGATGCCGTCAAGCGCGGGGAGCAGCGGGCGAGCGCCGAGGGCCGTATCGACCCTGCCGACACGATCGTCGAGGAACTGCTCGCCCTCACTGTCTGCGACCCGGCCTGCGGTTCGGGCCACTTCCTGGTGGCGGCGGCCCGCCGGATCGCCAAGCGGGTGGCGGCGGTGCGCCAGCGCAACCCCGAGCCCACGGCGGACGCGGTGGCGGACGCCCTCCGGGAGGTCGTCTCCCCGCTGCCTGTACGGCGTCGACCTCAACCCCATGGCCGTCGAACTGGCCAAGGTGTCCCTGTGGCTGGAGGCGATGAAGGCCGGCCGCCCCCTCGGGTTCCTGGACTCCCACATCAAGCACGGCAACGGTCTGATCGGCGCGACCCCCGCCCTGATGCGGGACGGCATCCCGGACCGGGCGTTCAAGAAGACCGAGGGCGACGACGACGGCTGGGCACGACAGCTGCTGGCTCGCAACACGGAGGAACGCCGGGGCCAGGGCGGCCTGTTCGAGGTCGAGACGGAGACGAAGGTCGCCAACGCCTCCTTCGCCCGGGGACTGCGCCGGATCACCGCCGCACCGGACGGCGACCTCACCGACGTCCGCCGCAAGGAGTCCGACTTCCGCAAGTGGTCGGACTCGGCCGAGTACCGGCACGCGATGCACGTGGCCGACGCGTGGTGCGCGGCCTTCGTCTGGCTCAAGCAGCAGGACGCCCCGCCCGCCGTCACCCACAAAGGTCTTCCGGGGACTGGAGGACCCGGACGGCAAGGCGGCCCCCGACTCGACCCACGCCGAGATCGAGCGCCTGCGGGACCAGTACGCCTTCTTCCACTGGCACCTGCACTTCCCCCGAGGTCTTCACGGTCCCGGAGGACGGTGACACGTCGCAGGGCGCGGTCGATCCGGTGACGGGGGTGGGCCGGGGGTTCTCGTGCGTGGTGGGGAACCCGCCGTGGGACAAGGTCGACTTCGAGGACAAGAAGTACTTCAGCGTCGTCGACCCCGACATCGCGGAGATCGCCGGCGCGGCACGGCGTACGCGTATCGCCGAGTGGGAGCGCGAGCATCCGGAGGCCGGGAAGCGGTACCGGGAGGCTCGGCGGGCGGTCAAGGGGACGTTCCATTTCGCGGGGGACTCGGGGGTGTTCCCGCTGTGCGGGAAGGGGCTGACGGTCAAGGGAGTCAACTCGCTTCAGACGGACGACGCTGTTCGCCGAGCGGATGGCGAACGTGGTCGCGCCCGAGGGGCGGTTCGGTGTCATCCTGCCGACTGCAATTGCCACGGGCGCGGGGTCGCAGCACCTGTTTGGCGACTTCACGCGGCGGGGGCTTTGGCCTCCCTGTACGACTTCGAGAACCGGCGACCGAAGTCGCCCGCGCTGCCCAAGGGCGGCAAGTGGTTCGAGAGCGTGGACTCCCGCTACAAGTTCTTGTCTGCTCTCCTCACCGGCCGCGCGGCACAGGCGGATGCCAGTCGCGTCGGCTTCTTTCTCTCCGACGTCACGGACTTGGAGGACCCGGACCGGGTCTTCGCACTGGACCCGGAGGACCTGGCCAGGATCAACCCGAACACGGGCACGCTGCCGGTCTTCCGGACTCAGCGCGACGCGGACATCACGGCTGGGGTCTACCGGCGCGTGCCGGTGCTGTGGAACGAGGGGCGTCGGGACGGCAACCCCTGGGGCATGGCATTCAAGAACCTCTTCAACATGACCGACGACTCCGACCTCTTCCGCAGCCGCCAGCAGCTTGAGGACGACGGGTGGGAGCTGCGGGGCAACGTCTTCGAGCGGGGCGAGGAGCGGATGTTGCCACTGTATGAGGCGAAGATGGTCGACTTCTTCAACCACCGTGCCGCCGACGTCATCAAGAGCTTGACTGCCGTCAACCGCCAGAACCAGCCCAGATACCTGCTCCCGGAAGAGCTAGAGGATCCCGCACGTTTGGCGCTGCCGCTCAGCTGGGTTCAGCAGGATGGGCGGATCCCCACGCGACGCAACAACAAGGACCTACTCGTCAAGGGAGTCGAACTGCGCCTCGCCGAGGAGTATTGGGACCATGATTGGCTTTGTGGCTGGTGCGACGTCACCGCGTCCACGAACGAGCGCACCGCCATCCCTGCCTTCCTGCCGCGCACCGGTGGTCGGCCACAAGTTCCCCTTGATGTTGCCCAACGTCATTCCCTCATCGGTCGCCGTCCTGATCGCCACCCAGTCGTCCCCTGGCCTTCGACTTCATCAGTCGTCAGAAACTCAGCGGCCTGAGCATGGGGCTCTTCATCTGGAAGCAGCTCCCCCGTCCCCACCCCCACCACCCTCGAACCCCACCTCCCCTTCCTGCTCCCCCGCGTCCTCGAACTCGTCTACACCGCCTACGATATGACCCCCTCGCCCGCGATCTCGGCGACGAAGGCGAACCCTTCCGCTGGAACGAGGACCGACGAGCCCAGCTGCGCGCCGAGCTGGACGCGTACTTCTTCCACCTCTACGGGATCAGCCGCGAGGACACCGACTACATCCTGGAGTCGTTCCAGTCCGAGTCGGGCGGCCTGAAGAAGAACAACGAGATCGCCAAGTTCGGCGAGTACCGCACCAAGCGCCTCGTCCTCGCCGAGTACGACCGCATGGCCACCGCCGGCCTCACCCTGGAGACCCCGCTCGACGAAGAGAAGACCGGCCCCGGCACCTACCGCTCCCCCTCATCCCCGCCCCCGGCCAGGCCCCGGCACGGCTGACCCCAGCCCGCAGCTCGCGCAGAGGAAGGACCACTCGTGGTACGCCGAAGCCAAACCAGCAATCCCCGTGCCGTGGTCGTCCTGACGGGCGGCACGGACTGGCCTGGTCGTGCCGCCCCGGGAGCAACGCTCGACCGGTGTCGATTTCCAGCTGCCCCCAGGAGACGCAGCGAAGATCAAGGCTCTGCGCCGCACGATCAACGTGTTGCGCAAAGCCGTGAAGGACAGCGCGACACGGCGTCGCGGTACCTCTTCCGAAAGGCCGCGCGCTCGTCAACGCACTACCCGCCCACAAGACCAAGCAGGAACGCGAACAACTTGCCGCTCTACGAGAAAAGTTCAGAGGCAGCGGGCAAACGCCACCGGCCACCAGCGTCAAGAAGCCAAAGCCGAAGCCGGCCGTCGCTCCGGCACCAAGACACCGGCCGCGAAGTCCACCTCGGCAGGCCGCCTCCGCCCCCGCTCGAGGACCTCGGTGACCGTTTCATCAACCGCGCATCCCTCGGCTACGGACCGTCCCGGTTGACAAGGCGTGCAGACAGCCGTAGGAGCCGCCGTACCGAACGCAACACCGCCCAGCCCGGCTCCCCAGTAGGAGTGTTTCGTGGAACCACGCGGATACCGTGGTGGTCTCGACCGAACTCAGCTACGTCAAGGCGTGCGGCATAGCCGAGCGGCAGCTGATCGACTGATCCGCGGCAAGTGGTACGACCCCTCCGGACTGGACGAGGGACGGACCGAGATAGCCCCGCACGCCACCCTCGACCGGGACTCGGAGGGGCGGGCGCAAGGGCGCGTACAGCCGCTGGCGCATGCGCGAGACGCCCTCCACGGCCTCGGGCACCTGGCAGTCCACGCTCATCGTGCGCTCCGGCCTTGAGGAGGACGGGGCCGTACGGGTGCAGGTCGACATCGAGCACCAGCTCGCCTGCCGCGAGGATGGCCCCCAGGCGCGCCAACACACCGCACATCGTCCGTTCCTCCTGGACGCGCTGAAGCACGCGACGGCCTCGCCGATGTCGCCTCCGCACCCGTCTTCATCGAGGCCGAGGACGTGGACGACGCCATCGAGGAGCTGGCGACACCACCCGACGGCTGCCCGTCGTCGTCGCCACGGTGCCGTACGGCAGGAACCCCGACGACTGGTCGCGCTCGGTCGTCGAGCCGCTCTTCCGCTACCTGCACGGACTGGCCGTGTTGTACGTGCTCACCCCGGAAGCACAGACGCGGTTCAACGGCGCGCTGGAGTACCAGCCCGTGTTCGAGGTGGTGTCCGCACCTACCTGCCCGGGCTCGACCCGGCCTGGAAGCCCGACGCGCAACGCCACCCCGTGATGTCGCGCCGGACCATCGAGGCCGACCCCCGCCGCGCCGCCTCCACGCTCGCGGCCCTTCCCCAACGACTGTCCCTCCCGGCAGCCGCTGCCCGCCGCTCTGCTCAGCATTCCGCGACAGCGCACCCGCCCCCGCACGACCGCCAGCAACGCACGGACCTCGCTCAGCTCCGCTCCGACAGTGCGGCACTGACGGCCCTGCTGGACGAGGCGGAGCGCGCGGAGGCGATGCAGGTCGACGAGATCAACGACCTCTACGCAGAGCTGGCGAAGACGGACCAGGCCAGCAACGAACTGCGCGGCGAGAACGAGGAACTGTACGACAAGGTCCAGGAGTCCCAGCGGCTCATACGCTTCCTGCGCGAGCAGCTGCGAGGAGGCAGGACAGTTCGCCCTCGCCCACGCGCCGGCCGACGCCGAGGACATCACCTACCCGGAGACGTTCTCCGAACTGCTGGACCGACTCAACGAGCTGACCGGCATCTCGTTCACCGGGAACCACAAAGTCACCCGGTCCCCTCGACAGCCAGTCGGTGGACAACTGGCTCTACGTCGCCTGGGACGGGCTGCACGGGCCCTCAATCACTTCGCCCAGTCCTCCGCCGACGGCGCGGCCTCGGTGATTTCCTGAGCTGGTGCAAGTCCGACGCGTCCAACGCCTTTCCGTTCCCCGCCGCGAAGGTGGCCATGCGCGAGTCGGACACCGTCGCCCTGCAAGGACGAAACTGCGCACCGAACGCATGCTCCCGGTACCGGAAGCGGTGTCCCCGACGGCCGGGTCTTCATGCAGGCCCACCTGAAGATCGGCGGGGGCAACACGATCGCCCCACGACTCCACTTCTACGACGACTGTCCCCGCTCAGGAAGGTGTACGTCGGCTACCTCGGCCCCCACCTGCGCAACACCCTCACCTGACGCCTCGGCGGTAGAAGGGAGTGTGCCGTCCGGACGCACCCGACGGCACCCCCTCAAGCTCAGCGCTCCGACGCGAACAGCACGAACGTACGCCAGCCGTCACGGCCGACCGCGAAGGCCGGGCGGGTCACGTCCTTGAGTCCCGTACGTGGATGGCCTGCTCGGTGACGGCGACCTCGACACAGTCGTCGCCCGAGCTACCGCTATAGCTTGACTTGAACCAGGCGAGCTCCGTCCTGCTCATGCCTCTCCTCGCAGTCGCTCCAGCAAGGCCCGGGAGTCTTTGGGGTGCAGGGCCTGCGACCGCAGTGTGTCATAGCGCTGCTGGAGAACTCTCACCTCTTTCGAGTCCCCGATCAGCCGCCCGCTCTCCTGGCCTTCCGAGTACGCAAGTCGACGCCCTTCTGCGGTCTCCAGTAGACGCAGAGGCCCATCCATGCACGAGTGGTACTCGGCTTCCAACGGCATAATCTGCAACGTCACGTTGCGGGGCAACGTCAGTTCCAAAACGTGGTTCAGCTGCTCGCGCCATACCTCGGCACCGCCCAGCCTCCGTCGCAGGACCGCTTCCTCAACGATGAAGTGGAATGGAACCGTCGGACGCTCGTGGAGCATCCGCTGCCGCTCCATCCTCGCCGCAACCTGCGCCTCCAACTGCTCGTCCGTCAGCAGCGGGATCCGGTTCTCGAAGAGTGCACGCGCATACGCCTCCGACTGCAACAACCCCGGCACCAACCGGCACTCGTACGTACACAGGCTCACCGCCTCCCGCTCCAGCCGAGCCCACCGCCGGAACCATGCGGCGAGCCCCGCCTCGCCCCGCGTGAGATGCCGCGCGGCCCTCCGCAGGGCACCCGTGTTGCCCCAGGGCCTCCTCCGCCCTTTCCACGAACGCCTCGTCCGGCATCCGGCGGCCCAACTCCACCGATTCCACGGTGTGCTTGGAGTGCTGGACGGCTGCGGCGAGGCCGCCTGCTGAGTCCCGCGTGCTCGCGCAAGCGCTCTGGACGAATGCGCCGAACATACGCAGACTGTCCGAGGGGTGGGGTTCCCGCTCCCCTTCCGACACCGTACGGGCACCGGCGCCGATGCCCGCAGCCACCTCCCCTTCAACGATGTCCATCCGCCGCCCCTCTCTCCAGCCCCTCGGGCCACCACAGGTTCACCACTCAGCGTGACGGTCGGCCATGCGTACTGTCCACTCCACGTGCCCGTACGCTGACTCCGCGTACGGAGCGGGCCACTCGCGACCGGCCACACCCGCACGCCACGCTGGCGCCATGAACCAACCCGCTCTCCAACTCAGCGCCCCTCACCTCAGCTTCACGCAGCTGTTCTCCTCCACCCGGCGCGGAGCACGACTCGCCCGCCTGCTCACCGTGAGCCAGCTGCGGTCCTGGTCCGCTCCGCAGGGCCCTCACGGGCGTGTCGAACTCGTCGTCGCGGAGCTCGCGGCCAACGCCGTCCTCCACGGCCACGTGCCCGGTCGCAGCTTCCGCCTGACCCTCGTGTTCGACGCTGCGGCCTGCCACCTCCAGGTCGACGTCACCGACCCGCGCGGGGACAGATGGCCACGAGCAGGTCCGGTGGGCACCACACCCGAAGCGCTACTCCGCGCCGGCGGACGCGGCCTCGCGTTGGTCGACGCGCTCACCGACCACTGGGAGACGCTTGCCTTCCCACCAAGCGGCAAGACCGTACGGGCCGAACTGACCGGTCCGACCTGAGACAGGCGCCCGGCGCAATCCAGCCACACCCTCACCCGGGCGCGCTTGACGTTGCCAACAGGCCCTCCTTACGGTGATCCTAGCGCAAGGCGGGGGATCAAGGGAGACATCGGATCGTGCGGGTGCTGGACACAGGGGGAGCGGGCCGGACGGCCTCGGTGCGCGATCTGCTGGCCGCAGCCGAACGTGCCTTCCTCCGAGCGGAGTTCCACGTCGCGCACCCCGTGCTGCGTCGGCTACAGGCCGAGTACGGCGCGCCGGAAGCCTACGACGAAGCGGTGCGGTATGACGCGCTCTGGGCCGCGTTGGCCGCTCGGGCGGGCAACTGGCCGAGGCGGTCCGTCGGTGTCCCGACACCGATGACCTGGCGATGGCGGAGGGCGGAGTCGTCCACACCCTCGCGGTGCATGCCCTCCGCAGGCTGAGCGACGAGGACGGTCCGCCGACGCCGGCACCGCGGCGCTCGCGATCGTGCTGTGGGCGTATCTCCTGGACGAGGACGGAACGGGCGGCTTCCGCGGCCTGCTCACCGCACGGCGCGGCACTCCCGTCCCCGACAAGGACTGGGACGAGGCCCGCGACCACCTGCACGGACGGATCACCGACCTGTTGCACGCCCTGGACGTCAGGGCGGGCCGGGATGCACCTCGGCGCCTGGCGGACGGCCTGGGAGGCGGAACGCCTTGTCCCTGTCGTCGTCCCTGCCGAGGCCGGGCCGGACGGCCTGATTCCGTTGCGGCCACGCCGCCCGGCACCTCGTCCGGGCCGGTCGCCGGGTCGAACTCCTCGACGCCTACACCACGCGCCACCCCGACCCCGCCACCTGGACCGAGGACACACCCGACCACCGGGCCTGCGCGGGGCCGGTGGCCGAAAGCGGTGGCGGAGCGCGGCCGGGACCGGGTGCTGGCCCGCGAGTGGAGCGAGGCGCTGGCGGACTTCAGTACGGCGGCACGCCTGGGGCGCGGACCGGGAGCTGCAGAGATCGCGGCCATCCTCCACGCGGCGAAGAATGTCGGTCGTGGGCGCGCGGACGCGGCTACTCCCCCGTCACGCGCATTCAGGGTCTCGAGATCGCCCACGCGCTCCTGCCGCGGGACACCGCCGTGGCTGCCGAGCTGACCGCCGAACTGGTACGGCAGGGGCAGAAGGTTCTGCGGAACGACCCCGAGCAGAGCCGGAAGCGCTTCGCTCGCGCGCTCGTCGTCACCCCGCGGGACCAGGACGCCAGGTCGGGCCTCGACGACCATCTGAAGGAGGACCTGCGTCTGTCGCTCGACGGTAGCGCCCGGCGGGGGCAGGTTGCGGGTCGGCCAAGTGCAGAGCCTGCTCGACCGCGACCCGGAGTGCGATGCGGCGCGGCGGTGGCTCCGGGAGCACTTTGCGGGACAGGCCGTCACGGAGGCATCCGGGGGACGACTCGCCCCTTGCGCGGGCCGCCGTAGGGAAAGTACTCGAGTACGACGGTGCGGGCGGCGTGGGGTACGGGGACATGCTCCTCGATCACGTCCTCGTCGATCTGCTGGTACTTGCGGCCGGGCGTACCGACGCCGAGGACAAGCGTGCCGGACTGGAGCGCCGCGTCGACTTGCTGTGTGTCGCCGACGGCCTCTCGGTCCCCGCCGCCCATGGCAGTCGTGTCAGAGAGACGCTCGACGAGGCCGTCCTGCATCTCGCGGAGCACTTGGAGGCCACCGCGACCCCTTCGGACGTCATCGAGCTGTTCCTCCAGGACCGTATGCGGACCGGTGTCAGTGCACGGTTCGACCAGACCGTGGAAACCGCCTACCTGAACCGGGCCCGGGCCCGTGAGCGGGCGGGCGATCCGGGCGGGGCGCGGCGCGACCGTGCGTGCGCGGCACGGATCGGTGCCGGGTTGTCCGAGCAGGGTCTGCTCTTCGGGCCCGGCCCCTCGCCCCCCGCCACCGCAAAGCGGACCACGACGACACCGGGCAGGAGGCCCTCTTTTGACCGCCGGCGAAACCGCCCGGGACAGGCCGGTCGGGCCGGGCAGCGAGGATCCTCGCTCCCTCCGATCCCCTGGTTCGGCCCCACGCTCCACGAACTCGTGCCCGGCATCCCGCCCGGCACCCGGCCCTTACCTCTGCGCAGACTGACGGCGAAGGCGCTCAACGAGGCCCGTCAGGACACGGATCGGCACCAGCTCCTGCAGCGTGCCGACCAGGCCTCCAGCAGTCCCGTCACCGCCCTCGTCGCCGAAATGCTCACCCCTCCCCTGCCACCGCCCGCAACCGAGACCGCGCACGCCACCGAGGAGCCTTCGTGACCGACCCCGCCCCGGCCGCCGCCGTCGGCCCGCCGTCCGAACTCGACAAGCTGCGGCGCCGGGTCGAGGCGCTGTCCGGCAAAGCGGAACGAGGCGGAGGCGCGGTTGCGTGCCTTGCTGGACGCTCTGCTGCCACTGGACGACGTGCTCGCCGACACCCGCCGCCGGGCAGGCGCTCTCCAAGGAGCCCGCTCCGCGCGCGAGACGGCGTCGGCCGCCATCGCGCTGGGCGAGCAGATCGACGCCGCGCACCGGATGCTGCGCGGTGAGTTCGCCCGGCACGATGTCGCTCCGATGGACGTCGTGGGCAGAACGGCCGACCCTGCGACCATGCGCGTCGTCGGTACCGAGCCTCATCCGACCCGGCCGCACGGCACGGTACTGAGGGAGAGGATCACCGGCTTCCGCATGGGTGCCGCCACTCTGAGGCCCGCACAGGTGGTCATCGCGGTGCCCGGCCCCCGCACCTCGAGCCCGGGACGCCGGAAGAGGCGGCCGGGGACCCTTGGCCCCCGTGATGCACCCGGCCGGCGGCAAACGGTCACAGCCCCGGCGCACCACCCGCGCCCAGCGCGCCTGCCGCGCAAGCCCTCGGCCGGACGCGGGCGCCGCCCCGCCGCCGCGGCTGAGCAGACGGCCGCACCGCTCGGTGCCCCGTACCGCACCCTCCCGTCCACGGCACTTCACGACGATCAGGAAGCGTTCCTCCATACACCGACCCTCGGCATCGACCTCGGTACCACCAACTCCGTCGCGGCGTGGCTGCACGACGGCGTCCCCACTCGTCCTGTCCAACCGGCACGGCGAACAGGCGACGCCGTCGGCGGTCGGGGTCGACGTCGAGCGGCACTTCTGTTGGTCGGCCGAGAGGCCCTCAACTGGCGGAACGGGGATCCCTTGCCCGGTGATCACCGAGGTCGAGCGGCCTGATCGGGCGGCGATGGGACGACCGCCCTCAGTACAGCAGGCCCCTCAGTACACGGCCGGACGACGCGCCGCCTGTCCGGGCCGCCGCCGACGGCTCGGTGGGAGATCCGGCCCGACGAGCACGTACCTCCTCCCCGGTGCAGGTCTCCGCCGTACTGCTCCGGCGGCCCAAAGCATTTGAGACGCCGCGGGCGGCCGCGGCCCGTTCGTCGCCGTGATCACCGTCCCCGCATATTTCGCCGAGCCGCAGTTCGCCGCTGTACGCGAGGCGGACGGCTGGCCGGTCTGCACGCGCGCGGATCGTGGAGGAGCCGACCGCCGCCGCGCACGCTCTTCGAGTCGGGCCGGCGGGGAGGTGACTGCGCCCAGCAGCATGCTCGTCTTCGACCTGGGCGGCGGAACGCCCGACGTGTCGGTGCTGACCCTGGGCTCCGGCTACTTCTCGGTGAGCGAGCTGGGCGGTGACAACCTCCTCGGCGGCGCTCCGACTTTCACGCGCTCCTCGACGGTCACCTTCAAGCCGGCGGCTCGCCGGACGCGACCACAGCGGCGAGACCACGCCTCCGCATCCGGGCGGCCGCCGAGCGCGCGAAGGTCGAGCTGTCCACGCGGACACCTCGGACGTGACCCTCTCCCCACTCGGTCGCGAGGGTGGATCGTGGTCGGGGACGGTGGCGGCCGACTTCGAGGAGCTCCTCACCGACCACCTGCGCAGATGCGGGAGACGGTCGAATCGGTCCTGACGGGGAGCGGCGCCTTCCCGAGGACGTTCAGCGTGTTCTGGTCGGCGGCGCCACCCGCGTCCCGGCCGTCCGGCGCGGCCTTCAGGAGCGGTTCGGCGAGGACAAGGTGTCGGACGTGGTGGATCCCATGCTGGCGGTCGCGCACGGTGCCGCGGAGGGCGGCCTGCTGGACACGCTGGACTGCCCCGCAGAGACGTGCACCATCGAGGGCATTCCCGTCACCGAGGACTCCTGCCCGGGCCAGAGACCCCGCTACTGGGAGGGCCACGGTGGACCGCCCCGGCCGCCACGTCCTCAAAGCCCGGCTCGACCGCCGCTCGCCCGGTGTGCGACGGACCTGTCCGGACTGCGGGCCGCCCCCACGACGGCCGGCCGCACGGAGTGCCCGGAATGCGGCCGCGACGACAACCCCGCCACCGCCGCCAACTGTCTCGACTGCGACGCGCGGCTGGACCTCGGCGGCTCCTGCCGCCCGGGCTGCGGCATGGTCAACGGCCCGGGTCTCACCGCGTGCTCTCGTTCTGCGGCGGCGACTTCGGCACCGCCCTTCCCCAGCAGGTGACGGCGCAGCACATCGGACCGAACCAAGGACGGCACCGTCGAGGTGCTCTTCCCCGCCGGGACCCCCCTACCCGACCGGAATGGCACCGTGTGGACGACCTCGCGCGGTACGCAGGAACCCGCGACGAGGGGGGTGCTGTTCCGTGTCTGGGGAGGGACCGCACCCGGGCTCGGCGGAACGTAACGAGTTCTGCGGCGGCCACACCGGTCGGGACGCCGACGAGACCCGTGGTGACGTGCCGGATCGCCCTCCAGGTGCGACTCGACGCCGACCGGACCGTCGACCTGCAGTGCCCGGATCGCCTCGGCGCATGGCAGGGCGCCCGGCTCCGGCGCAGCACCGTCTCGGCCACCGTCGGACGGAAGGCAGCCGAACTCCACTGACCGGTACGCCGGCTTCCTGTCCGACTTCGAACGGGAACTGACCCTTCCGCCGAGCGCGACACCCTGACCGCCTGGTGAACGGACCTGGCGGCGCTGGGCAAGGGGGGAGACCGTGGAGCCGTTCCTGGACGGACTGCTGGACTCCGCCCGCGACACCCTCGACCTGTGCAAGAGTGCGCGCGGCGTCCACGCTCAGGCCGTCCTCGCCCACCGGAACGGGCGCGGGCTGCTGCCGCCACCGGTGCGGGGAGGAGCTGCGGGCAGCGGCGGACGCGGTCATGGACGCGCGACGGGCCATGCGCACCGACGCGCTGCGGAGCGCCACGGAGCGGGCCGAGGACCTGTGGACCGGGCTCGACCCGGCGGGTCCGTCAGCGATCATCACCGTCGCCCTCGCCGAACAGGACTTTACCCAGACGACCCTGCGCAAGGAGGTCCTGACCGCTCGCGACGCCCTGCGCGATGCCGTGGAACGCGGTGACCAGACGGCTCAAGGACACAGCTCGTTTCCCTCGGCCGCCTCGCCGAACAAGGCCGAAGCCAGTTCGCGGACGTACGCGCCCCCCTCCACCACGGCGAGCGTCCTGCCGTCCCGGCGGTGACGGGCCGCGTGCTCTGGTACGGTGCGGGGCCGGTTCGACCCTGCACCGCACCGGGGCACGCGGCAATCACCAGGTCCAGCTCGCCGGTGGCTGCCCGAGGATGGAACGGGCACACTTGATCGTCAGTCGCCCGAGGACATGGTCGCCACCTGTGCCGATCACGGCACCGACACTACGTGGCACGTGCTTGTCCAGCACCAGAACTCCTTGCTTGGTGCCGGATTTCGTGATGAACGCGGACCAAGCACCTTGTTGGCCGCTTGATCGCGCTCGCGGGATCGTCCCGACGCCGCGCCGCCCCCAGTAAGGACCGGTTCGCTCGGCGGCACTTCGCCAAGGGGCACGTCCCGCTCCGTGGACGAGGAGGACGGTCAAAACCAGGGGCTGTCGTCGCTCGAAGTCGTCGGATGCAGGCCATGCACCTCGGCCAGCGACAGCAGATATTGCACGGTCGCTTCGGTGAAGGCGCCGGCATCAGTTTGAGTCACCGGGGGCCCCGGAGCCGGGTGCACGATCCGAGGCCGCACGGGATGCGGTGATACTGGTGAGGTGGGCGGTCCAACCGACAGATCAGCTCCTGCGGTGTTGTCGCCGGGGTGGACTCTCCGCAGGCGCTCGACGTTTTCCTCGCCCGCACCTGCTGGGAGACCATCGCGTTGTCGAGTGTCTGCTGAATCAGGCTCTTGACGCCATCGGCCATGCTCATCGGACTACTGGTCCTCTCGGATCGCGACGCCTCGCGGGCGTCGGTGCATCGCCGCATCTTCGGCGGCCGGGTGTGAAATCGGTGACGACGGCTGCGCGGTGCCGCGCCGTCACCGCATGTGCGCCCATCCGTGCAACCCCTCGAGATGCCAGGGCATCCGGCTCCCCTGCCATCCCAGCACCAGCCGCTCCCGAGCCCGGGTAATCATGACGTAGTACGCCATGCGCAAGGTCGCCGACGTGGGATCGGTACCCGCGTCGGACTCCGCGTCGGCGATGACGACGGTGTCGAAGTCCAGCCCCTTGGCGCTGGCCGGTGGACGAGGACGACGCCCGGACGGGCGAGGTCGAGGTCGCGGTAGCGACCGGATGTGGCAGCCGAGCTGTACAGCTGGGGTTCCTGGGCGAGGCGGGCGCGTTTCCAGCAGGCGCATCAGGTCGGCCGCTGTTGTGCAGGGAGTTGACGATCACGCCGATCCGATGGCGCGGTTGCCGCACCGCCATGGTGGTGATGTTTCGGCGATAAGTCCTTGATGCCCGAGTACTGACGGACCACGGGCAGGGGAGCCGCTGCGGAACGGGATGTCGGGGTGGGCGCTCCCGGTGTGCGGAAGTGCGTTCGGCCAGGGAGGCGATCTCGCGGGTGTTGCGGTGGTTGCCGGAGATCTCCACCCGCCCGGAGGAACGGCCGAGAGCGTCGGCGATCTCGGTGAGCGTGGAGTTCGTCTCCGGTCAGGCGCTGGCACTCGTCGGCGAAGACCGTGACGGGAGGTGGCGGCGAGACGGGCCAACCGGTAGAAGCCCGGCGACAGGTCCTGGCCCTCGTCGACGACGAGTTGGGGGCGGCAGTCTGCTCGTCCTCGCCGACAGTGGCCGCGGCCTGGCGAGTGCCGTCCAGTCGAACCAACCGTCCTCGGCACGTCGGGCGTCCCGGCCGAAAGCGACGCTGGATCCAGCCGGCTGCACGGTGGCGGTCTCGACCGGTGCGCCTGGAACCGTGAGACCATGCACGGTGTCGCGCGAGAAGCTGGCGCAGCAGGTTGGAGCGCGACAGCAACAGAGTGGGGCGACCGGTGAGGGCCAGGTGGACGGCGCGGTGTGCGGCGAGCAGGCTCTTGCCGCTTCCGGGCGGCCCGCTGACGACGTGGTTGCCGGTCAGCGGCAGAGTGGTCCAGGCAGTCGCGCTGGGCCGGGGTGAGGTCGGGGTGGAGCAGGGGTGTTCGCGGTGGCCATGGATGTCATTCCTGAGCGGTGGCGGCGGCGTACTCGCGGCTCGCGGTGAGGACGTCGGTGAAGTAGCCGGGGACGCGGGCCGAGCCGACGACCAGGGCCCGGTCGAGGAGTGTGTTGCCGGTCTCGCAGCTCGTCTCGGGCAGCAGGGTGCAGGCGTGGCAGGCGGCCCGGTTGAGGTTGCCGAAGCCCGGGCCGGTGTGTTCGGCGCACAGCGGGTCGGCGGAGCAACCAGGCGGCCGCCTCCAGCATCCGATCGGCGTCTCGGCGAAGTGCGGTGCCTCGCCCTGCCGGACGAGGCCACCGAGGGTGCCCTCGGCGTCCCCCGGCGGCCGTGTAGACCAGCAGATTCGTGCTGGCCGTACTCGGGACGGCCGTAGATCGCGCTCGCGCAGGCTGGCGGTGGTGTACCCGGAATCGTGGAAGGGAGAGTTGGCGGATGAGGAGGTGGGCGACGTGTGCAGGAGCTGGAAGCGTGGCGACAGTTCGCCGCCCACGGCCCGGCGAGCTGTTCCGCGCGGAACGAGGCCTCCAGGTCGGCGCGGACGCCGCGGACGTGGGCCTGGACGCGGGGATCGTTCTCCAGGCGGTCAGCCGCTGTTCGTCGAGGGTGAGGACGATGCCCTCTCCGTACACCTCGGTAGCGGGCAGCCAGCGCAGACGGCCGCTGGTGTCGGCGGGTACGAGGGGTGCCGTTCGGGAGTGGCGGCGGAAGCCGGTCAACGCCCTGACCTCGCGCAGGCGGTCGGCGAGACCATCCGCCGATGTGCGCGTCCGAGGGTGGCCCAGGGGCCCTTCCTTCTCTCCGTCCAGACCGAGGCCGCCGCGCCGGATCGTGAACTCCTTCGCGGGTTCGGGGAACCGCGGTGGCATCGAAGGGCTACCACTCGTCGCGCGCAGGTCGACCTTTCCCGGACTTTCCGGGCTTCGGCTCGGGAGGCGTCGTCGTCGGGGCACCGATGGCCTCCCGCGGCGAGCTGGTCGATGAGGCCGTCCGAAGCGTCGGTGTCCTCCTTGATCATGCCGCCCGGAAGGTGTCCGCCCCGCGGGATCCGGAGGGTCGTCGAGCAGAAAGCGGCCAGTAGTCGTGCGCCAAGACGGCCGCGAAGCCACGCTCCTGCTCCGCACGGGGGTTTCGCCGGTCTGAGGGATGTCCAGGGCCGAGTAGACGACCGGGTAGTAGACGTTTCGGCGGTGCGCTGCACGATGTGCACCTGCTGCCGCAGGAGCTCCTCGCGTCCCAGCGCTGCCAGGGGGTTACGGCCGAGCAGTGTCCGCCGCTGGGGCGAGGACGCGTCGAGCAGGTCGCGTTCGGCACCGCAGGGCTTGCCGCCCGATCCGGTGGCTCCTGCAGCGCACCGAGAGCGCACCAGTCCGGTGGCGCGGTCGGCAACTCAAACTGAGCCGGCGTGCCTTCCAGGCGTTGTCGGACTCGGCACAAGTCGCGCAACTCGGGCGCGAGCCTGGGTGGGCCCAGTACCACCAGTCGACGTCGCCGAGGTGTCCGTCGGCGCAGATGCGAACGATCGCATCGGGGTGAGGCGGGCGCGGCGGCGCAGGACGCGGCAGACGGGGGCTCGCTCGGCTCGTTCTCGCGCAGGTAGCGGACCAGCCCCGGCAGGAGCCGCAGAACAGCCAGCCGGGAAAGCGCACATAGGGGACGCCGGGGCGGTCCAGGCTGGTCGAACCGGTCGTTGAGGGTGTGGGCGCGGCGTAGAAGCCCTTGATGCCAAGCCGTGCGGCGAGTCGTTCGCAGAGACGGGGGTCTTGAGGTCCGGCCACCTCTCGATGCCGGCGGCGCGACGAAGCTTTCGCCCTGGACGTCGAGTACGGCGCCGACCCCGAAGGGAAGCACAGTTTGGGCCTGCCGGACCGGAGTTTGCGCTTCACTTTCCTGCTCCCATCACGGTGATCCTGGCACTCCCGGTCCACGCTGCGCATCGAGTTGAGGGTTTCCCACAAGCCGTAGCGCTGCTCAAAAGCCTTGAGCAGGTTGTGCTGGCCCTTGCCCTGGCTGCGGTAGTAGAGGTTCTTGCCCTCGGCGGCGGCGGTGTCGGCTTGCCGGTACCAGTCGTCCAGCAGATGGCCGAGTTCCGTTCGCACACCGGCTCGTACGGCATCGGTGCTGGCTCCCGCGGTGGCGCCGCGCTCGGCGGTCGCGGCACGCTCGGCCAGGCCGTCGGCGAAACGCCCCACCTCTTCCCTTGTGGTCGGTGATTCGTCCGGCCTGGTTCTCGGCGGCCAGGCCCACCCGGTGGCGGACCAGGATGACGAGTGCGGCGTGCAGGGCCCGTCGACGAGCGGGCAGCGACCAGGGGGTGACGCTGGCGGGTTCGACGTAGCGGTAGAGCGCCCGGTGGTAGTCGATGAAGGTCTCGTAGTGGGACCGGTCGCGCGGGCGCGTGCGCGTTGAAGTACGTGACGACGAGTCCGGGCACCTGGTGGCGGCCGACGCGGCTGGTGGCCTGGATGTACTCGGCGGTGGTTTTGGGCTGGCCCTGCATGAGCATGTAGGCGAGCCGCTCACGTCGACGCCGACGGAGAGCATGTTGGTGCACGGGAGGAACGACACGGAACGGGGGTCCGTCCAGGGCTTCTCCAGGCGGTCGAGGAGGATGGGCTGGTCGGCGCGCTTCACACTGCTGTCGAGTTGTTGCACCTGCTCGCCGACCAGCTCTCGGACGCCGGTGCCTTCGCCCAGTCCGCGGAGCTGGGCGGGGATGTCGTCGCCGGCGGCGGTGACGGTGCGGCCGAGTTCACGCAGGCTGTGGTGGTAGGCGACGAGCGTCCAGTAGTCGTCGCGGTATTCCTCGGGGAGCCGGTGAACGCCCTGGAGCATGGCCGCCGTGGTGGCGACGGCGCCGCGGCCGCGGTGTGGCCCTGCGCCATGACACCGAGGTAGAGGCGGCCGGGACGGCCGGTGTCGGGGACGGCGAAGAAGCTGTCACGGGCGTCGAGCCCGGATGGCGGGAACAGTTGGACATCCTGTTGGTGCAGGGCACGGACCTGTTCGAGCGGAGCGCCGGATCGTGGCCGTCGCTGCGACTGATCTTGGGCGGGCGGCCGTCCGGGCCGGTGCACAGCTCCAGGATGGCCGCTTCGTAGAGACCGACCGTGGTGCCGAGCGGACCGGTGAGCAGGTGCAGCTCGTCCTGGATGATCAGGGACGGGGGCGATGACCGGTGCCGGCGCCGAAGAGGCGGCCCGAGGTCGGGCTCCCAGGCGAGCCGAGCGAACTTGTCGACGGTGCCCAGGACAAAGGTGGGCGGATCTTGGTACAGGTGCTGGTCGACGACGGCGACGGGCAGGACGTCGTGGAAGGCGCACGCGTCTCGCGGGCAGTAGAAGGCGAACTTGTCCGCCTTGGCGCGGACTCGTAGTCGGAGCGGACGCTGGACCAGGTCGGTGGCAGGATGCGCGTGCCGCACCAGGGGCAGCGGTCGAGAATGAAGATGTCCTCGGGGTGGCTGGCATCGCGCTGCTCGCCGAAGGCGACCTTGGCGGACTGGAACTTGTTCGGGGTGGTGGTGTCTCCGACCCACAGACCGATGGTGATGGGTTCGTTCGAGGCCGAGTCCGGGCTCGGTGCGGCGGAGGTGTTCCAGGGCGCAGATCGTGGTGGCCGCGCGCTGGAACTGCTGGGTCGTGAGCAGGCTGAGGGTGTAGCGGCTGAGCACCGTGGTGCCGCCGCCCTCGCCCCGGATACGGCGCAGGGCAATGATGAAGGCGGCCAGGAGCAGGTACGCCTCGGTCTTTCCGCCACCGGTCGGGAACCAGATGAGGTCGGTGGTCTCGCGGTCACGGTGTCCGGGGTCGACGACCCCGTCGAGGGCGAGGAGGAGGAACGCGAGCTGGAAAAGGGTGCCAGCTCGCCTCGGAGTCGACGGGCGGATCGAGGGCCACGTCGTCGGAGCGCAGGCGCCGCTGACCCGCCTGGTCGGAGGCGGAGTGCCGCATCTGCAGCAGCATGGCGCGCTGAGCGATACGGAAGGCATCGAGGAGTTCGGGGCGGTCGGGGTCGCACAGGGACGCACACCGGCCTCGACGCGGGTGACCGTCTGGCGGACGCGGTCGAGGATCCGCTCCGCGGCTTCCAGGCCCCAGGGCGGCACCTCGACGGATCGCTGCCCCGCGTACCAGGCGTGGTAGGCGGCGGCGAACTCGGCGAGCTCCTCCCGGATCTGGTCCCTGCTGACGGCGGAGTCCGCCAGATGGGCGATCCTGAGCGCCGGGGCGTCGAGCAGGCCGCCGGCCCGGATGGCAGGAACCTCGGCGCGGGGCAGCACCTCGCAGGCGAGGAGTTCAACGCCACCGTCCTCTCCCCTCTCCTCGCGGACGGCGCAGCCGTGACCGACGGCGTGCGTGATGACGTGCCGGTACTGCAAGCGCAGTTCGCGCTCCTCGGGGTCCCCGGCTGGCAAGCCGGACGCTGGGGTAGGGCAGCACTGATCCTTCGACGGGGCGAACGGTGAGCCCGCACTGGAACAGCATGTCGTCCCAGCTCGGCGCCTTGTCGCCGAATCCGGTGTGGCGCTTCTCGTTGATCAGGGCCACGGTGACCAGCGTGCCGTCCCCGTAGGAGCGGCGGGTCACCTGGATCCTCGCGCGGCCGTCCAGGACGACGACGTCCTTCTGGTCGGGGCCGATCGTGTGCGGTGTGGACGGCAGGGGTATGCGGCGCCAGCGGCGGCCACGCCCCGGTTCGCCCCGTTGCGTCTCGTAGCGGGCGGCGGTGCAGGTCACCTCGACCCAAGCGGCGTCGGTGTAGAAGCTCAGGCCGATGGACGCGGGCAGCCAGCTGTTGGTCTCCGGTACCGGGTCGGCGGCGGGGTTCACGTCGGCGGCGTCCTGCTCGGCGCCCGGTGCCTCGGGGTCGTCGGCCGCGAGGGCGAGCTGTCGCCGGAGTTCGGCCTGCTGCGGGTAGAGGGTGCCCATGAGGTACTGCCGGTCCGGCGGGGCGTCGAGCACCTCGTGGTCACCGCCGGCAGGGCCGACGAGCTGGTCGGTCAGGTAACGCACCAGCTGCTCGCGGGGGTCCATAGGGGTGATCCTTCGGGTCAGGCGGGAGGAGGTGGTTCAGAGGTTCGAGGAGATCAGCCCGTGGCGGACCAGCTGGCCGCGGAACTTGGCCTTGGCCTTCGATTCGATCTGGCGGATGCGCTCGCGGGTGACGCCGAAGGCGACACCGATGTCCTCCAGCGTGTCCGGCTCGTCGCCGTCGAGACCGGTGCGCCGGATGAGGACGTGCCGCTCGCGCTCGGTGAGATGCCCCAGGACGTGTCGCAGACGCTCCTGAAGCTCCTTGCGGAGCAGCACGACTGGAGGGCCGGGCAGACGACTCGGCCCGATGATCAGATCGGCGAGGGCGGTGTCGTCGCCGATGATCCGGTCCAGGAGTCGGTGGGCCGGCTGATCCGGCGCACCTCCTCCACTTCGGCGAAGGTGAGACCGGTCGCGTAGGCCACATGGGCGACGGTCCGGGCTCTGCCCTCGTTCAGCAGTCGGCGCTCGGCCATGGCGACCTTGTTGACCCTTTCGTGCATGTGCACGGGCAGCCGGATCATGGTGCCCTCGTCAGCGATGGCGCGGGTGATGGCCTGCTTGATCCACCACGTCGCGTAGGTCGACAGCTTGAAGCCCTTGGTCGCGTCGAACTTGCGGACCGCGCGCATCAGGCCGAGAGTGCCGTGCTGGACGAGGTCCTCGACGTCCAGTCCGCGCCCCTGGTACGCCTGTGCGATCTTCCAGACGAGCCGCAGGTTGTGGAGGACGAGACATTCGTAGGCGCGCCATCGCTCGCCGTCGCGGGGCAGCGACTTCACCTCCTCGCCCGGAACATCGCGGCCGAGGAGGTCGCCACCGTCGCGCAGCAGCACGGCGAGGCCGACTTCCTCGTCCGCCGCGAGTAACGCGTTGCCCAGGTTCCGGCGCCACCGGTCTTCTTCCAGGACGGCCCGGGCTGCTCGAACGGCGAGCGACAGCGCATCGTCCGTGGCAGAAGCAGAGGCAGCAGAGCGGGCGGCACGCTTCTTGCCCGTTGCCGGCTTCGAGGGCGCCGGAGCGGGTGCGGGTGTTTCAAGGCCGACCGTCTGGGCCCCGGTGGCCCTCTGGCCGGACTGGCGCGCTGGGCGAGGGCGGGTGATGGGGAAGCAGGCCGTCAGCTCACGCGCTTCGGCGGGGCTGAGCCCATGGAGTCGCACGACACCGTCGTGGGCCAGCTTGCCGACCTTGCCGTCGCTGTCGGCGTAGCGGCCCAGCATTCGCCGGGCCTGGGCCAGGCGTTCGGCCGCCTCGCTCAGCACGGGCGCCGGTTCCGGGACGGACCTCAGCAGCGCCTCCGGCGGCGGAGACTGCCCAGCAGGCCGCCGGGCCGGCGCGGCGGCTTGCGGGGCCGGCGCGGCGGTGAGCCCTGCGTGTGCGACCCCGCTCCGTTTCCGGCGCTGGGGTTTCACGTGAAGACCTACAGCGTCGAGCCCGTGGCGGAGCCTGCGCTGCTGCTCATCGCTCGTCAGTCCGAGCCGGTTCGCCTCCAGGGCGAAGGCACGGTGACTTACGAGGCCCGAACGAGACGCGGAGCGACTCAGCCTCTCTATGACCGACGGCAACTCCGCCTCGATCGTGCGCCGTCTGGCCCTCAGCCGTCGGCTCCCCACCCATAGTGCCCCCACTTGAGCGTTCGAGCGCCCGGGGCTTGACGTACGAGCCGGCCGGGCACATCAGCACTTTAGAACCACCGCGTTTACACCGTCAACACGATTGCGTGATCGTTTACCCGTTCGAGTTGGGTCGCTTGACGGCGTCAACGGGTAGGGTGAAGAACGTCAGCGCAGACCTCGCGCGCCCCGGAAGGTCGCCCATGCCCCAGCTCGAACTCCTGCCTGGAACACCCGAGTTCCGCATCAAGCTCCCCAAAGGCGGAGGCTACGCCCGCGGGCACCTGCTCGCCGAGTTCGGCGGCAACGGCACCCACAAATTCGTGCTGCGGGACGGCTCCGTGGTCGCCGCCGAGGTCTGGCCCGGACTGGGTGATCACGCCCGCCGCAATCGTGCGGACCTGCGCGCGGGTGGCGCCCTGATCGATGCCCCCACGGATGCCGACCTGCCGGGGGCGCCGAGCCGGTGGGTGGTGACCCGGGACATCGAGTGCAACTCGTCCTCGGCCGCCGCTGCGCTCGTCTACGGCTACGACGCCTCCGGCCCCGAGTCATGGCGCACGGCGGAGGGCCATCCGCTCGCCGACTACCTGTCCACAGGCTGGCGTGCCCCGCGCAAAGCGTGGCTGGTGCGCGGCTCCAACGTCTCCGGTCACAACCTGGTGCGGCAACTCTGGCTGACGGAGGGATTCGTCTCCCTCGCGGCCGCGCACCTCCCGCCCCTGGAGGGAGGCCGATCCGACCAAGAGCGCGCTGCGGCGCTTCGTGGAGGACGGGTACGAGGGGGCGGCCTCGTACAACCAGAAGCGCGGTCTCGTCGACGAACTCCACGCCTTTCTGACGCAGATGCGCGTCGGTGACACCGTCGCCGCCATCGGTGACGGACGACTGTACATCGGGCGGATCACCGGCGACGCCGTGCAGGCCTCGTCGCCGGGCGGGCTGTCCAATCTGCGGCGCACCGTCACCTGGTCGCCGCGGAATCACGCGTACGAGGACCTGCCGGAGGAAGTGCAGCAGAAGCTGTCCGTCCAGCATGACGTCGTCGACCTGACCGGCGTGCTGGAGGCACTCGACGAACTCACCGGGCAGCCGGAGCGCACGGACTTGGCAGCACTCGGCGAGGCCCCCACCGCGGAACGGCCGGCGCCCCGAGAGCTGTCCCTTCCGGACATCAGCGAGGCACTCGCCGAGGACCTCCTCGTCCACGACCGGGCCTGGCTGGACGAAATGCGGGAACTCCTCGCCGACGAGCGGCAGCTGGTGTTCTACGGCCCACCGGGCACCGGCAAGACCTTCCTGGCGATGAAGCTGGCCGAGTACCTTGGCGGCGGGCCGGAGCAGGTCAAGATCGTGCAGTTCCATCCCTCGTACGCCTACGAGGACTTCTTCGAGGGTTCCGTCCCGTGGAGGAACCCCGAGACACGGGAAGTAGCCTTCCGGCTGACGGCGGGGCCGCTCCGGGAGCTGGCCGATCTGGCCTCGCGCGAGGGCAACCGGCACGTCCCGCACTTCCTGATCATCGACGAGATCAACCGTGCCAACCTGGCCAAGGTCTTCGGCGAGCTGTACTTCCTCCTGGAGTACCGGGACCGCTCCGTCCGTCTCACCTACTCCGGGGACGACTTCCCCCTGCCGCCCAACCTCTTCGTGATCGGCACGATGAACACCGCCGACCGCTCGATCGCCCTCGTGGACGCGGCGATGCGGCGCCGTTTCGCGTTCGTCGAGCTGTCTCCACGCGCCGAGCCGACCGCCGGGCTACTCGCCCGCTGGCTGGAGCAGAGGGCAGGGACCCGGAGCCCGCCCGTCTCCTTGACGCTCTCAACGCCCGGATAGACGACGCCGACTTCGCCATCGGGCCTTCGTACCTGATGAAGCCGGGCGTGTACCGCGACGGCGGCCTCGAAAGGACGTGGCGCACGAAGATCCTTCCGCTTCTGGAAGAACACCACTACGGCGAGGGCCTCGATGTCGCCGCCCGCTACGGCCTCGACTCGCTGCGCGAGCGGCACCCGTGACGGAGCCCGGGTCCGACGTGTCCCTACGCGAGTACGGACCGGCCGTCTCCGTGCCGCTGAGCGCCGAGGCCGGACGGGCGCTGGCCGCCTCCGGCGTCCTGCAGAGTGCGACCCCGACCCCAGGCGGATCGGGCACTGGCTGCTCAGGGCGGGCAGCCGGGTCGGCGCCGTGCGCACACCCGGCGGTCCGGTCGTGCGGATCATGCCCAAGACGCCGGTGAGCCGGCTGTTCTTCCTTCTCGGCTTCAGCCTCGACCCGGCCCGCGCCTGGCGGGACAGCAGGGACGGCACCGTCGATACCGGCGCGTACGACGACGTCGTCCCGGCGCTCGCGCACGCCGTGGAGCGGCAGATCGACGGGGCGCTGCGGCGGGGCGTCCTCGAGGGTACCGGGAAGTGGAGGAGTCCGCGCTGGTCGTCCGGGGGCGATTGCGCGAGGCCGAACAGATCCGCCGGCACTTCGGCCGTACGCCGCCCGTGGAGATCGTCCACGACGCATACACCGCCGACACCGCCGAGAACCGCATCCTGCGCGCCGCCGCCGAGCGGTTGCTGCGGCTGCCGGGCGTTCCCGGGCCGGTCCGGCGACGCCTGGCCCACCAGCGGGCGCGGCTGGCCGACGCGCAGCCCCTGGTGCGGGGGCAGGAACTACCGCGTTGGCAGCCCTCCCGCCTGAACTCCGGTTACCAGCCGGCGCTGCGGCTCGCCGAGGCGGTCCTGCGCGGTACCTCTCCGGAGCACCGGCCCAGCGGGGCCGACCCACTCACCGTGGACGGCTTCCTCTTCGACATGAACCAGCTGTTCGAGGACTTCGTCACGGTGGCCCTGGACGAGGCCCTCCGGGGCACGGCCTGACGGCGCGCCCCCAGGACGTCCATCACCTCGACGTCGCCTGTCTTATACGGGTACGCCCGGACCTCGTCGTATGGACCGGCGACGGCCGCACCCCGCTCGCCGTCGTCGACGCCAAGTACAAGGTGGAGAAGGGCGACGCCCTCCTCAACGCGGGACCTCTACCAGGCGCTCACCTACGCCACCGTGCTCGGACTGCGCGAGGCACACCTGGTGTACGCGGCCGGACGCCGGCCCGAGCGCATGCACGAGGTGCGGGGAACGGCAGCGGGACCAGACGGCCGGGCAGTGCGGCTCTTCCAGCACAGTCTCGATCTCTCCGGCGAACCCGCACGGCTCCTGGCCTCGCTGAGGCACATCGCCGCGCGGCTGGCCGGGAGTTCTCCTCATCCGCGATCATGAAGAACCGTCCGGTGGAAAGGAAGGACCCCCATGCCCCGGCTCGCCTTCACCCAGAGCTTCTGGGACGGATACGACACCCTGGAGAAGCCGGTCCGAGCCGGAGTGCGCAAGGCCATGGCGAAGTTCCAGGCCATGCGCGTCGCCGAACTCAACGCGGACAAGGGGGTTGCACCTGGAGTCCGTGGAGAATGCTCGTGATCCCCGGATGCGCACCATCCGCATCACCGACTTCTGGCGCGGCGTCGTTCTCGCACCGGACGACGGCAGTGACACGTTCCTGCTGGTCAATGTCCTGCCGCACGACGACGCCTACACCTGGGCGGCGAAGCGCCTGTACAGCGCGAACTCCGCCACGCGGGCCCTGGAGGTGCGGAACGCCGTCGCCCTGGACGAGCTGACACCGCTGTACGAGACGGCCGCACGCACCGCCCCCCGGCTGCTGTTCGCGGGTGTCTCCGACGGCACACTGCGCGAGCTCGGTGTCGACGACCAGGTTCTGCGCGCCGCACGGTCCCTGGTGGACAAGGCACAGCTGGAGGCCTTCGCCACGCTCCTCCCGGAGGACCAGCTGGAGGTGCTCCAGTATCTCGCCGAGGGGTTCAGCCCGGAGGAGGTCTACCGGGACGTGGTGGCGGTCCGCCGTCCCGCCGACTCGCCCACCGAGCCGGTCGAGGACCTGGCCACCGTGATCGCCAACACTCCCGCACGCATCCGGCTGGTCACCGGACCGCACGAGCTGGAGGAGATGCTGGAGAAGCCGTTCGCGGCATGGCGGGTCTTCCTGCACCCGTCCCAGCGCCGCGTGGCCTACCGTGCCTCGCATGGCGGCCCCGTCCAGGTCACCGGAGGACCCGGCACAGGCAAGACCGTGGCCGCCCTGCACCGGGTCAAGCACCTGCTCGGCCGCTCCGAGGACGGCCGTATCCTCCTCACCACTTACACGAACGCGCTCTCCGCCGGGCTGCGCGACATGCTCGGCCTGCTCCTCGACGAGGACGACAGGCTGCTGGGACGGGTGGACGTGACCACGGTCGACGCCTTCGCGAACGGCGTCGTGCGCGCCGGCTCGGCTGCCGCGCCGAAACCGATCGGGGACCGGGAGCAACGGCAGCTGTGGGAGAAGGCGGTCAAGCAACTCGATCTGCCGTTCACCGCCCAGTTCCTGGCACAGGAGTATCGGCACGTCGTCCTCGGCCAGAACCTCCGCGATCTGGCCGCCTACCTCGGCGCGAGTCGCCGTGGCGCGGCACGGGCCTCGGCCCCGCTCGACGCCGCGAGGTGTGGAGCGGCGTGGAGCGGTTCGAGCAGTTCCTGCGGGACCGCGGCGAGACCACGCACCTGCGCGTCTGCGCCCGCGCGGCGGAACTCCTCGCCGACCGGCCGGCTCCGTACGCCCACGTCGTCGTCGACGAGGCACAGGATCTGCACCCCGCGCAGTGGCGTGTGCTGCGCGCCGCCGTCCCGTACGGCCCCGACGACCTGTTCGTCACCGGCGACCCGCATCAGCGGATCTACGACTCCCGGGTGTCGCTCGGCTCGCTGGGCATATCCACGACCGGCCGCAGCTTCCGGCTGCGCGTCAACTACCGGTCCACGGAAGAGATCCTCGCCTGGTCGGCTCGCCTCCTCGCACCCGTGGCCGTCGACACCCTCGAGGGCGAGGGCACGGATTCGCTGGCTGGGTACCGTTCACTGCTCCATGGCCGCCGCCCGGAGGTACGGGGCACGCCACTCGGCAGAAGGAGACCGAGGCGCTGGTGGCGCGGGTCCGCACGCTGCTCGACGAGGGACTCGCACCGCACGAGATCGGCGTGTGCGGACGTTTCAACCTCTCCCTGGACACCGCCGAGGACAAGTTGAGGGCCGCCGGCATCCCGGTACTGCGGGTGAGGGGCCAGGTCACGAAGGGCGCGGAAGGCGTACGGCTGGCAACGATGCACGCGATGAAGGGGCTGGAGTTCCGGGCGGTGTCCGTGCTCGGTGCCGCCGAGGGCACCGTGCCGTTCGCGCGGGAGGTCACCCCGCGTGAGGCTGACCCGCTCCAGCACGAGGCCGACCTGCTCCGTGAGCGCTGCCTGCTCTTCGTCGCCTGCACACGGGCTCGCGAGTCTCTGAGCGTGACGTGGAGCGGGACCGCGAGCCCGTTCCTTCAGCACGCGGCCTGATACCCGTGTCCTTGGCACCGTGTTCAGTCCCGCGGTGCCAAGGCACCCGTAGCAAGACCGTCACGGGCGACCTCGGCGAGTTGCCGGCTCAGCTCGTCGACTTCGCGCATTCCCTCCTCGAACGTGGCCAGGGTCCGGAAGGCGGAGCCGTACCGGCGCTGGTCGTCGATGCCCATACGAGGGATGCGTGCGCCCTTGCCGTCGAAGCGGTAGGTTCCGCTCGCGCTCGTGGACCTGCGGGCGTTGGCGGGGCTGCGCAGGAACCCCTGCAGGTAGTCCGTGTCGAGTTGCTCGCTGGCCGAGACCGGTTCCTGCCCTTCGTACGCCACGAGTCCGGCTCGGGCGAGATCCGCGACGCTTGTGGTAGCGCCGTCCAAGGAACCCGGCCCCTCACCCACCAAGAGCTCGGGCAGAAGGGCGGCGAGTCGACGGATCCGGTCCTCCAGCTCCTTGCGCAGGGCGGCGTACTCACCGGGGTAATCACGGTGCCTGGGACGGAGATGACTCCCGGGGGTCAGATCGACGGTGTCGTCGAGCAGTTCGATCAACGGCACGTCGGCGACCTGGTCCGGGAGTGGTTCCAAATTCCCGTCAGGGCTGTTGTCCGTCAGGTCGACCATGCGCACGGTGCGATACGTGTCCGCGCCCTCCGAGCTCTCAGGACGCTCCAGACACCACAGATGGACGGGCAGAGCGTGTGAGGTCGCCGTGCCCGGTGGCAGGGGCGACGACTTGGCGCACGATGCCCCGGCGTACGAGCTCCGCACGGATGCGTCGTCCTGCCTTGCGGTAGGCGACCGAGGCCGGCATGACCATGAGGACGTGGCCCCCGGGCACGGTGTGAGCGTAGGCATGCTGCAGCCAGGCCAGCTCGCCTTCGGCCTTCGACGGGGTGCCCAGGTCCCAGCGGGAGTCGAGGAGCAGTTCCTCCCTGCCCCACTCGGTCACGCCGGCCGGAGGGTCACAGACAACCAGGTCTGCCTTGAGATCCGGCCATTCGTCCGCGCGCAGTGAGTCACCTGCCACGATGCGCACGCCCGACTGTCCCAGAAGGTCGGCGCGGAGTTGCGCGAAGCGAGCACTGTCGGCGTCGATCTCCTGACCGAGGCAACGCAGGGCGGCTTCGGAGGCGACGGACAGGAGCAGCACGCCGATTCCGCAGGCAGGATCGAAAATGGTGGCGTCCGACGACAGCTCGGGAGCGAAGTGACGGACGGCACGCACCAGCCGCTCGGACGTCACCTGGTCGGATCCGGCACGCCGGGCGGAATCCATAAATCGTTCGACCAGTCCGTCGACGAGGTCGGCGGGCGTTTCGCCGCGGACGAGTTCTTCAACACGGGTGGCGATGTCTTCGGGCACACCGGCTTCGACCCTCCAGCGAGCACCGCGGCGACCTGCGCCAAGCCCACGATCATCTGCTCGCCGTACACAGCCCGCATGGCCTGCCACAACTCGACCTCGGGCGAAACCTCTTGGCCTTTGCGCTGCTTGTCCAGCCACTCCTGGACTTCCGCGAGCGCGTAGAGGGGGCTGTTCGAAGCTCCTCCCGCCGGTGCCGGGAAGTCGTCGTAACGCCGACGCCAGTTGGAGACAGCAGCCCGAGTGACTCCGGCCAGCCGAGCGATCTCGGCGCCGGTGACCAGTGGTCCGACCGAAGAAGCGGCAGTGTCCGTCATAGCCCCAGCGTACACGGGTCGACGCCCTCACTCCAGAGCTAACTCCGTTGACAGAGTACACAGATGCCTGACATCCTCCATCGTGCACAGGGACCTCTCCTGTACCGGTACGTCGCAATGCGCGCCGCAAATCCTGTCCGTGGAGGCAACCACTCTTGGCATCGAACACCGCAGTACGCACCGTTTACCGACTGTCCGGCGTCTCGCCCACCTCGGAAGCCATGCTGTCCGCACTCGACGCCGAGCTTCTGGACGGTCTCGGCGCCGAGCTCCATGTACCCGATGCGCTGGGGACCCCGGCCGTGTACGTCACCTGCGGAATGGAACGCACAGAGGCCCCCTGGTGCGGCCCCATGTCGCGCACCACCGGCATCACGATCAGTGAGAGCGTCCGACGCACCGCCGCCCTGCTCCTGCTTGCCGTCGACGGCACGGTGTACGCCATAGGCTGCGATCAGGGTACCGGTTGCTTCCCGACCACCTCAAGGACAAGCGCTTCGGCCTCTCCTTCGCCATCCGGCAGATGGACCCGAACATGATCCGCGGTGCTGTGTCCAGGTCTCTCGGGCAGGCACGCACCGACATCTCACTCATTCCGGGGGAGCGTCGGTTCCGCTGCTGGGCATTCGTGACCATTCCCGCATCGTGCGGAGTTTGGGCGGATACCTCGACGAGCTGCCGCTCACTCGCTCGCGATTCACTCGCGGACGGGCGGTCAGTGCCCAGGGGGGATGCGGCCTGAGGATCGCTCTCGGCGTCGAGCCCGAGGCTCTGCTCTCCGACCTTCGGACGATCGCGAGGATCTGCCACGAGGACACCCCGCACCAGGAACTGGAGTTCGTCGACCACATCGTGCCGGTCACCGACACGATGGTCCTCGACGACCTCGCCCAGGCGCTGGACAACCGTCTCGGCCAGCCCGACGACGGGACGATCTCCGTCTCCGTCCCCTCCGAACACCACGAGGCATACACGGAGGCCACCACATATGTAACGCAGATCAACAGCCCAAGCGCCTTGCGCACCGACGGCTTCGACCTTGGCTACGTCCTCACCGTGCCCGGCTCGCGCCCCCGGTGGACGCGTCAAGGTGCTGCGCGAAGGGGTGGTGACCCTGTCCAGGGGCCGCCGGGCAGGGGTCGCCGACACGCTCGCCGTCACCAGCGCGTTGAGCTGGTTGGAGACCGGCGTCCCACTCGGTTCGCGACGCTTCTTCCTCATGGACGCCGAGTGGTACGAGGCCGGGGCCCCCTATGTCGAGGAATGCAAGGCCGCCGTGGAGACACTGTTCCCTCCCTCGCCGTCCGTCTCGCTCCCGGCCTGGATGGACGGTGAGTCAAAGAATGCCTACAACAACAGGGTTGCAGACGGCCGCCCCGGCTGGTTCTGCCTCGACACCAAGAACGTCGCCAACCCGCTGCGCCGCCGGGACCAGGTCGAAATCTGCGATCTCATGATGCCCGACGGAACATTGATCCTCGTCAAGCGCGCAGACGGTTCCGGTCCGCTGAGCCACTTGTTCAGCCAGGCCAGGGTGGCGGTGGAGCTGCTCCAGGAGTCGGCCCAGGTCCGGGCGGACTTCACTGCGAAGGTGGCGAGGCTGAGCGGCGGCTCGCTCCGGCTCCCGGCCGACTACACGCCCAAGCGGATCGTTCTCGCCATGCTGCTCAAGCATCGCGGGCGCCTTACCCCCGGAGACCATCTTCGGCTTCTCGCAGATCACCATCGCCCAGACCGCGAAGGCCCTGGCGACTCGTGGGGTGACGGTCGAGGTCGTCGGCATCCCGGAAAGTGACGCAGACGCCCCTTCCTCTCCTTCGCATGACGCAGCGATCCGTGCGACGGTCCGCTGCTGACCCTCGTGCGCTGTCGCCACCGGCATGTCCCCGCACTTGGGTATGGCGGAGTGCCGCCAATGATCACGCCGGCGGCCCTTCCTGGAAGGCAGGACCTAACTGCTATTCGGACTCGGGGACTCCCCGCGCCTTCGCGGCGTCCTCGTAGACGACGGGCAGCGGCGGCGGGCGGCCCGGCTCCTCATCGAACGCTCGGCTTGCCGGGCTTGACCACGGGCACCAGAGCGCCCCCACACGAAGTCCGGCGTCGCGAGCAGCCAGGCCCCGCCCTCGGCGAGCTCCTCGACCTCATGAAACGCACCAGTGGCACGGAGTTCCGCGGCCCCGCTCAGGCGGTCCGCGAGTTCCTGCGGGCAGACCGTGAGCCAGCCGTAGCCGCGCAGGCACGAGCGACTCCCGGGCAAGGGCCCACCGTGTAGTTGTAGGCGACGTGACCGAACGATGGGTTGACCCCGCTGGCGGAGCCCTGCAGGAACTTGCGAAACTGATCCTGTCATTCCTTGTCGGCAACTGCCGCCTCGTCGCCGGACTGCCGGAGCTCCTCACCAGCTGCATGCCGTTGGTGCAGGCGCACTCGCATGCCCTGTACAGAGCCGAAAGAGTGACTTCTGCCCATGAAAGCCCTCTGAGACTTTCCCGGGCCTTTCCGTCCGGATCGGCCAGTACGAGCCTGAATCAACCGTGAAAGGGCTTCCATCAGGTCAACGTCTTGCGACGGCCAGACATCGCAGGTCGCGGCCTTGACTGGTCTCTCCTGGGGTTCGGCTTTGCCTGTGGGATCCCTCATGCCCGGAAAATGAGTATGCGGGTGCGCGGCGTCAGCCCATCATGTGAGTGTGACCGATCAGTTGGCGATCAGTAACTTGACTCTGCGGCACAGGATTCCGGACGACTGGGCGGCGGATCCCTGGGCCGAGGTGCGGCCTCTGATCGACGGCGTGGACGTGTTGAGGGAAGTCCATCCGGAAGGGCTGGCACTCAGTTGCCGGCACTGGACAGGCCCGGCCGAGCTGGCCGCTGGCGGTCACTGACGAGCCGCGCAGGGTCATGATCACCGAGCCGACCTGCACCGCCGGCTGCTGCGGCGCCTGTACGTCACCATGCGCCGCGAGGGCGACCGGGTGATCTGGGACGCCTGGGAGAACACCAGCGATGTCACCGCCTTGCCCGCGGATGTCTGCTTCAGCGCTGACCAGTACGAAGCCGAACTCGCGCGGGCCGCGGCGGACCGCAGTTGGGAGGAGCCGGTGGACACCATCGCCCGGCTGCTCGAGCAGACCATGCGGGCAGCGGCTGGTTCGAGCAGTGGGGCTGCGTCCTCACGAGTGTCCGGCCACGACGCGAGGAGCCCGACGTTCCCGAGGAGCTGACCAGCCCCCGAGGGCGTCGATGTCGAGTTTCGTCAGGTCCGGGCGTCGGGGGAACGCTCATTTCTCCATGGGTACGAGTTGTTCGTCACCCACGATCGGTCCGTGGAGGAGCAGGTACGGCGGCTCGCGGCCGGCATTCTCGCGGACGATCCGCGGAGGACTGCTGAGCTTCGTGAACACTGAGGGCCAGGGCCGGCCCCGTGTGTGGGCGAGGGTTCAGCAGCCGCCGGAGGAGGTGGGGGTACCGGTGCCGATGCTCAGCGTGGCGGGGGCCGCGCAGCAGCCGCCGCCCTCGTCGCCCTCCCCGCTCTGCGCGGCGTCGGGTTCGTCGAACAGGCCCGCGCCGCCGCAGACTCCGGTTTCCGGCAGGGTCAGCTCGACTCGCTCGGCCGCCTCGTGGTCTCCGGCCAGGGCGGCGGCGATGGAGCGGACCTGCTCGTAGCCGGTCATGGCGAGGAACGTTGGGGCACGGCCGTGGGACTTCATGCCGGCCAGGTACACGCCCTGTTCCGGGTGGGAGAGTTCCTTCACCCCGTGCGGATAGACCGTGCCGCAGGAGTGGGCGTTCGGGTCGATCAGCGGGGCGAGTGCGTTCGGGGCCTGGAGGCGCTCGTCGAGGCCGAGGCGGAGTTCGGAGAGGAAGGAGAGGTCGGGGCGGAATCCGGTCAGGACGATGATCTCGTCGACCGCGTCCAGGCGGCGGCCGTCCTCGGCGACGAGGACCAGCCGGTCGCCGTCCCGCTCGACGGCCTCCGTGCGGAATCCGGTGGCGGTGCTCGCGTGCCCGCCTCCACCGCCGCCTTGGCTCGCAGGCCGAGGGCACCGCGGGCCGGGAGCTGGTCGGCCTCGCCGCCGCCGTACGTGGCGTCGCCGATGTTCCGGCGCAGGATCCACACCGCGTGCGTGTCCGCATCCTGTCCGGCCAGGTCGGAGAGCGCGGCGAGGGCGGTGAAGGCGGAGGCGCCGGAGCCGACGACCGCTGTGCGCTTGCCCGCGTACCGGGCTCGTACGGCCGGGTCCTTCAGATCCGGGACGCGGTGGGCGATGTGGTCGGCCGCCGCCCTCTCGCCGAGGGCGGGGAGGCCGTTCGCGCCCATCGGTCCGGGTACGGACCAGGTGCCGGAGGCGTCGATGACGGCGCGGGCGGTGATGCGCTCCTCGCCGCCGTCCGCCGTCTCGATGTGCACGGTGAAGGGGCTGCTCCTCCCGGCCGGAGTCGACGATCCGGTCCCGGCCGGCGCGGGCCACGCCGCTGACCCGCGCTCCGTAGCGGACCCTGTCGCCGAGGATGTCGGCGAGCGGCTGGAGGTAGCGCTCGGCCCAGTCACCGCCGGTCGGGTAGGTCGTGCCTTCGGGGCGGACCCAGCCGGTCGGGGCGAGCAGCTTCTCGGCCGCCGGGTCGGTGACCTCGGCCCACGTCGAGAACAGGCGGACGTGCGACCAGTCACGGACGGCACTTCCGGCGGACGGGCCGGCCTCCAGGACCAGGGGTTCCAGGCCGCGTTCGACGAGGTGTGCGGCGGCGGCCAGGCCGGTCGGGCCGGCTCCGATGACCACGACGGGCAGGTGCTGCTTGTCCATGGCGGTGGTTCCTTCGGTTTCTTGGGCACGGGCGGGCGGGGTGGGGGAGTGGGGGGACGGTCCTTGCTTCGATAACCGTCAATGGCTTGTGGGGCCAGCGTGGCACCCGCTTCGATGAACGTCAAGATAGATATTCATCTAATCAAGAGACAGGAGGAGTCCGCACTGTTTCGACGTGTGTCAACATAGGCGTATGTCGAATGTCCCGGCACTGCCGCTTCTGGAAACCGAGGCCCCCGGCGCCGCGGTGCCGTGCTGCCCGCCGCTGAGCGAGCGCCCCTTCACCGCCGAGGAGGCCGAGCGGACCGCGCGGATGTTCAAGGCGCTCGGGGACCCGGTACGGCTGCGGCTGTTCTCGGCCGTCGCCTCGCACGAGGGCGGTGAGGCGTGCGTCTGCGACATCTCCGACGTCGGCGTCTCCCAGCCGACCGTCTCCCACCACCTGAAGAAGCTCAAGGAGGCCGGGCTGCTCACCTCCGAGCGGCGCGGAACCTGGGTCTACTACCGCGTCGAACCGTCGGTGCTGGCGGCCATGGGGCAGTTGCTGGCCGTCCGGTAGTCCCACCCGGCGAGGAGCGCAGGGGTCGGCAGTCCCCTTCGTCAGTAGCCCCTTCCCGCGGTGGTGACGGCGGACGGGGCGAACCTCTTGCGCCAGGCCAGGGACACGTGGACGAGGCCGATCAGTACGGGCACCTCGATGAGGGGTCCCACGACGCCCGAGAGGGCCTGGCCGGAGGTCACGCCGAAGGTGGCGATGGCGACGGCGATGGCCAGCTCGAAGTTGTTGCCGGCGGCGGTGAAGAGGCGAGGGTGGCCGTGCGGTCGTAGGCCAGGCCGATCGCCTTGCCCAGCAGGAGAAGGTCCCGGCCCACATGACGGCGAAGTACACCAGCAGTGGCAGCGCGATGCGCACGACGTCGAGGGGCTGCGAGGTGATGGTCTTCCCCTGCAGGGCGAAGAGGACGACGATCGTGAAGAGCAGGCCGTAGAGCGCCCAGGGGCCGATCTTCGGCAGGAACTTCCGCTCGTAGCTCTCGCGGCCCATCCTCTCCTCGCCGATGCGGCGGGTGAGGAACCCGGCGAGGAGCGGGATGCCGAGGAACACGACGACGTTGAGCGCGATCTTCCACACGGACACGTCGAGGCCCTGTCCGTCACCGAGGCCGAGCCACTGGGGCAGCAGGTCGAGGTAGAACCAGCCGAGCAGCCCGAACGCGATGACCTGGAAGACCGAGTTGAGGGCGACCAGGACGGCGGCGGCCTCGCGGTCACCGCACGCGAGGTCGTCTCGGATGATGACCATGGCGATGCAGCGGGCCAGGCCGACGATGATGAGGCCGGTGCGGTACTCGGGCAGGTCCGGCGGGAAGATCCAGGCCAGCGCGAACATGATGGCCGGGCCGACCAGCCAGTTGATGACCAGCGAGGAGACCATCAGCCTCTTGTCGCCGGTGACGGCGTCGGGCCTGTCGTAGCGGACCTTGGCCAGTACCGGGTACATCATGACCAGCAGGCCCAGTGCGATCGGCAGGGAGATCCCGCCGACCTCCAGGTGCGCGAGGGCGTCGCCCATACCGGGAACCATGCGTCCCAGGCCGAGGCCCACCGCCATGGCGACGAGGATCCAGACGGCGAGGAAGCGGTCGAGCGTCGACAGCTTCGCGACGACGGAGGACTCCTCGGCGGTCGTCGCGGGTGCTTCGGTGCGGGTCACGGACAGGCCCTCTTGTTGTCGGCGGCACGACGTGCGGACTCGGCCAGTTCGGCGAACCGGCCGGCGAGCGAGGCGATGACGTCCGGGCGGAGCTTGTAGTACGTGTAGCGGCCGCACGGCTCCGTCTCTACGACCCCGGCCTCGCGCAGCACTCTCAGGTGGTTGGAGAGGTTGGTCTGCCGGGCACCGGTCTCCTCCACGAGGTGGGTGGTGCACAGCGTCTCTTCGGCGAGCAAAGTCACGATTCGCAGCCTGAGCGGATCCGCCAGAACCCGGATCAGATCAGTGTCGACTGACGTCATCATGTGCTGATACTTTCACATCAGTGGTGGCTGACACCACCGGGTGCTGAAAGTCATCCGCGCCTGATGCCGTCACGGAGTAGAGAGACCTCCTGATGTCCGACCAGCCTTCAATGCTGTTCGTCTGCATGTCCACAACGCCGGCCGCTCGCAGATGGCCGCCGCGTGGCTGGCCCACCTGGCCGGGGACCGCGTCGAGGTCCGTTCCGCCGGCTCGAACCCCGGCGACAACGTCAACCCCGCCGCCGTCGAGGCCATGCGCGAGGTCGGCATCGACATCTCCGCCGAGGTGCCCAAGATGCTCACCGTGGACGCGGTGCGGGAGTCCGACGTCTGCATCACCATGGGCTGCGGCGACACCTGCCCCGTCTTCCCCGGCAAGCGGTACCTGGACTGGCGGTTGGCGGACCCGGCAGGTCAGGGAGTCGAGGCCGTCCGTCCCATCCGCGACGAGATCAGGGTGCTGGTCGAGGGCCTGATCGAGGAGATCGTGCCGGAGCCGCCGTCATCGTCGGCGGCCCGCTGACGACCACGGCCGAGGCCGAGGACTTCCCGCGGAACGTGCGGGCTGCGGCTCTGGGGGTCCCTCGGGAAGTCATATATCGTCTCCCGATATCGGGGCCCGTAAGTGCGGGCCTCGGTCGCCGAGGAGTGTGCCCATGAGCAAGCCATCGACCGCCACCGGTCCGCCGGACGAGGTGCGGCGCAGGCTCGGCGTGCCCGACGCCGTGGTGATCGGCCTCGGCTCGATGATCGGCGCGGGGATCTTCGCCGCGCTCGCCCCGGCGGCACAGGCGGCCGGGTCCGGTCTGCTGCTGGACTGGCCCTGGCTGCCGTGGTCGCGTACTGCAACGCGACGTCCTCCGCCCGGCTGGCCGCCCGCTACCCGGCCTCCGGAGGCACTCACGTCTACGGCCGTGGAACGCCTGGGCGACTTCTGGGGCTACCTGGCCGGCTGGGCCTTCGTCGTCGGCAAGACCGCCTCCTGCGCGGCGATGGCACTCACGGTCGGCTCGTACGTGTGGCCCGGACAGGCGCACGCGGTCGCGGTCGCGGCGGTGGTCGCGCTGACGGCCATGAACTACACGGGCGTGCAGAAGTCCGCCCTCCTCACGCGCGCGATCGTCACGGTCGTCCTCGCCGTGCTCGCCGCCGTGGTCGTCGCCGCCCTCACCTCCGGCGAGTCCGACGCCGGGCGGTTGCACATCGGCTCGGACGCCTCCTTCGGCGGGGTGCTCCAGGCGGCGGGCCTGCTGTTCTTCGCCTTCGCCGGGTACGCGCGCATCGCCACGCTCGGCGAAGAGGTCCGCGACCCCGCCGCACCATCCCCCGGGCGATCCCGCTCGCACTCGGCATCACCCTGGTCGTCTACGCCCTCGTCGCCATGGCCGTTGTGACGGTGCTCGGCACGGAGGGACTGGCGGACGCCACGGCGCCGCTGTCGGACGCGGCAGGGGCCGCGGGCGTCGGCCGGCTCGCGCCCGTCGTACGGGTCGGCGCCGCTGTCGCGGCGCTCGGTTCGCTGCTCGCGCTGGTCCTCGGCGTGTCCCGCACCACCTTGGCCATGGCCCGCGACCGGCACCTTCCGCACGCGCTCGCCGCGGTCCACCCGAGGTTCAAGGTGCCGCACCGGGCCGAGCTGGCAGTCGGCGCCGTAGTGGCCGTGGTCGCGGCGACGGTGGATGTGCGCGACGCGATCGGGTTCTCCTCCTTCGGCGTGCTGGCCTACTACGCCGTCGCCAACGCCTCCGCCTGGACCCTCGGCCCCGGCGAGGGCCGCCCGCACCGCCTGGTCCCCGCTGTCGGTCTGACCAGCTGCCTGGCACTGGCCTTCGCCCTGCCGTCGGCCTCGGTCGTCTCCGGGGCCGCGGTGCTGGTGGCCGGTGGCGCCGCCTACTGGGTACGCCGGTCGATCACCGCCCGCAGGCGGTAGGCGCAACCCGCCCGCAGGCCGTAGGGGCAGCCCGCCCGGACGGGCACTGCGCGACCAGACCTCGCGCCGGCGACCGGCGACCGGCGACCGGCGACCGGCGACCGGCGGCAACGGCAACGGCAACGGCAGCGGCAACGGCAACGGCAACGGCAACGGCAACGGCAACGGCAACGGCAACGGCCAGGCTCCTACGGCATCTCCGCGCCAAGGACCTCCAGGGCCAGCTCCGCCAGGGCCTTGCGGTCCTCGGCGAGGGCCTGCCCCCCGGCCTCCGTGGCGCGGTAGACCCGTCTGGCCCGCCCGTCGACGACGCGCTGCTCGGAGACCAGAAGCCCGTCGGCCTCCAGCCGGTGCAGTGTCGGATACAGCGTGCCGGGGCTGATCCGGTAGCCGTGCCGGGCCAGTTCCTCGGCCATCCACGCGCCGTGGATCTCCTCCTCGGACGCGTGGTGAAGGATGTGCAGCCGCACCGCGCCCCGCTGGAACTCCCGCACCGTGGGCCCACCTCCGACAGTGACGAATCCGATATCGGGGCCCGATTCTACGCCCGGTGCCGTCCTGGCGGACCGCTGCCTCAGTGGCCGCCGGTGAGCTGTCCGGCCAGCCTCTCGTGCATGTCGGCGCTGGGCTCGTTGAGGCCGGTGAAGGTGACCTTCTTGCCGCGCTGGGCGTACTTGGTCTCGATGGCATCCAGGGCGGCGACGGAGGAGGCGTCCCAGATGTGGGTGCCGGACATGTCGATGACGACGTCGTCGGGGTCGCCCTTGTAGTCGAACTGGTGGACGAGGTCGTTGGAGGAGGCGAAGAACAGCTCACCGGTGACCGAGTAGACGACCTGCTTGCCGTCGGGGTCGACCACGCCGGAGACGTTGGCCAGGTGGGCGACGCGCTTGGCGAAGATGATCATCGCGGTGACGGAGCCGACGACGACGCCGATGGCGAGGTTGTCGGTGGCGACCACGACGATCACCGTGATCGCCATGACGACGGTCTCGCCCAGCGGCATGCGCTTGAGGGTCCTGGGCCGGACCGAGTGCCAGTCGAACGTACCGACCGAGACCATGACCATCACGGCGACGAGGGCCGCCATGGGGATGTCGGAGACGACCGGGCCGGGGACGATGCACAGCACCATGAGGAAGGAGCCGGCCAGGAAGGTGGACAGGCGGGTACGGGCGCCGGACACCTTCACGTTGATCATGGTCTGGCCGATCATGGCGCAGCCGCCCATGCCACCGAAGAAGCCGGTGACGATGTTGGCGATGCCCTGGCCGACGGACTCGCGGGTCTTGTTCGAGCGGGTGTCGGTGATGTCGTCGACGAGCTTGGCCGTCATCAGCGACTCCATCAGGCCCACCAGCGCCATGGCGAGGGCGTAGGGCGCGATGGTCGTCAGCGTGTCCATGGTGAACGGGACGTCCGGCAGGCCGGGAACGGGCAGCGAGGAGGGCAGCTCGCCCTTGTCGCCGACCGTGGGGACGGCGATCCCGGCCGCGACGGTGATCACGGTCAGCACGATGATGGAGACCAGCGGCGCCGGGACCACCTTGGTGACCTTGGGGAAGAACACCATGAGGGCCAGGCCGGCCGCGAGGAGCGGGTAGACGGCCCAGGGGACGTCGTGCATCTCCGGCACCTGGGCGATGAAGATCAGGACGGCCAGGGCGTTGACGAAGCCGACCATCACCGAGCGGGGACGAACCGCATCAGCCTGGCCACACCGAGGGCGCCGAGGATCACCTGGAAGACACCGGCCAGGATGACGGCGGCGACCAGGTAGCCCAGCCCGTACTCATGGTTGAGCGGGGCGATGACCAGGGCGACCGCGCCGGTGGCGGCGGAGATCATCGCCTTGCGGCCGCCCACCACGGAGATCACGACCGCCATGGTGAAGGAGGCGAACAGTCCGATACTGGGGTCGACACCGGCGATGATCGAGAAGGAGATGGCCTCCGGGATGAGCGCCAGGGCCACGACCAGGCCCGCCAGCACCTCGGTGCGCAGGACCTTCGGAGAGGCAAGCCAGTCGGGCTTGGACATGCGGAACCTGGGAGCTGCGGACAGCGGTGAGGACATGCAACCGTTCCTGTTCAGGCGCACGCGTCCGTTACCGCTGGACACACGCGCGGGGCGTACGTGATCCCACCTGGGTGCGGAATCCCCCGGCGGCCCGGCCGCTTCGGCGGGAGCCTTGCCGGACAGGGCGGCAGCCCCCTCGGCCGCCGGTCGGGCATCATTGCCTGGAAGTCTTGGTGCCGTCAGAGGCCCGTCGGGGCCTGTGCCGCGGCGGTTCCACCCTACCGCGCACTGAGCCGGCGGGGACGAACACGCCCGCAACTCTACCCTGACGTGAGGGCAGAGTGCGAACGGACGACAGAGGGAGATGGCTCAGCGATGACGGAACACCGGCAGATGCAGATCGGCCAGGTGGCCGAGCGGACCGGTTTGTCGCTGCGCACCATCCGTCCACTACGAGGAAGTCGGCCTGGTCGTTCCCTCGGCCCGCAGCAAGGGGGCTTCCGGCTCTACACGGCCGCGGACGTCGACCGGCTGATGGTGATCCGCCGCATGAAGCCGCTCGATTTCTCCCTGGACGAGATGCGGGACCTGCTGGAGATCACCGACCGGCTCGCCGCTTCCGACGACCCTCCCACCGGAGAGGAGAGGGAGCTGCTGCGGGAACGGCTGGACTCCTACCGGAAGGTGGCCGACGCGCGCTGCGAAACGCTGCGCGCCCGGCTGGCGATGGCCGAGGACTTCGCCGCCACGCTCCAGCAACGGCTGGCGAACGAGTCCGGAAGTCTGACCCAGCGGTAGCGAGTCGTCGCTCATGCGGGGAAGCTCGGCCCTCGCGCGGCATTTCCCGCTTTTCCTACAGCGCTACTGTCGAGCCGGTGTGAATTCAGATTGGGTAAGTATCGCAGAAATCGTTCACTCGACTGCCGCGCATCCGACGGAGTAGGCAGACGTTACTTCGGATATGACAGAGGAATACGGGGAATTGGTGACGCTTGGGCCATACATTTACCGGCCCGGCAGAAACCACTGTCCGTCACCGAGCGACGGAACTCTGACCAGAGGCGGGCTCCCCGTCCCGCTCCGCGTGACCGAGCCCGTACTGCAACGCTTCCTGGATGTCATGACCGAGCTGGAGACCAGCCTCGCCGAGCGCTGGGGACGGTCCCAGGCGTCCCTGACCCGCACCCGGGCGGAGTGACCCGGGCATCGTGTACGAAGAACAGACCCACCATCACATGCCCTACGGCGAAGGCTCGTTCCGGTCCGCGGGCGGCCCCGGCCGGCACCGGGCGCCCGAGGAAGCTTTCCAGGAGACCCTGGTCCCGCCGGAACCCGGCTGGGACCCGGCCGAAGAACTCGCGTTCCTGCTCCAGGACGCGATGGAACAGCGGACCACCATTGTTCACGGGACGACGGAAACATCGGCGATCGCCCCCGTGCCGGGCACGCCACTGAGCAATTTGCAGGAAATCACGGCGGAACTGCCACCGTTGAGAGAATCCCCCGCGAGCCACCGCAGAGTCCGCAGGACGAAGGTGAGCCGGCTGCGCGCCGCGAGTCTTTTCGTCGCGGCGCTCGCCGCGGTCATCGCGGCCTCCGTGAGCCTGTTCGGCGGCATGGTGGCCTACGAACCGCTGCGCCTGGCAGCCGTGACCCGCACGCGCGGCAGCGTCGTGTCCTGGTGGCCGCTGCTGGTGTACGGGCCCTGGCTGGTGGCGTCGCTGGCCGTCCTGCGGTCCGCGTTGCACCAACGTCGCGCGGTCCACTCGTGGGCCGTGGTCCTGCTGTTCTCCGCCATCGCGATGCTGCTGTGCATCGCCCAGGCGCCCAGAACACTCAACGACGGTGCGGCCGCGGCCCTGCCGGGCCTGGCGTCGCTGGTCTGCTTCCAGCAGATCGTCCGCCAGATCACGCTCACCCGTCCGCCCCGGCGAGCGGTGCCGCGCCACCGCCAGCGCCCCCGTCCACGCCGGAGCCGGGCGACGACGCGGAGAGATCCGCGGCCCCCGACGGGGTGTCCCTGCCCAATCAGCGGCGGCATCCCCCGCACTCGCCGCGGTCCGACACCGGGGGCCGGAAGCGGCCCTGACCGGGCGGGTCCCCGCACCGGCGGTCGGTCGGTGCGGGACCTGGCCCGTGGGCCTCGGCCGGTCAGCCCTCGGTCAGGGTCACGTCCTGGCCGTGCCGTGCGTGGAAGCTCGGGAGCGGCAGACCGCCCATGGGCCGCAGTTCCATCAGCGTGGCCTCCACGTGGGCCGCGCCGGGCTTCAGGGCGTTCCCCGGAGGGCGTGCCCGTGTTGACCCAGCGGTGCTCCAGGCCGTCGCAGACCGCGCGGGTACCGCCGATGCCGTACCGGACGGACGGCTCGCTCTGGCTCACGGTGGAGCTGACGAAGACGGGGCCGGTGCCGGCGGTGCACCGGTAGGTGCCGGAGAGGTGACGGTGCCGTCCGCGGTGAGACGTCCGGTCGGGTCGACCGTCACCGACTCCGTGACGTGACGGGCGTCGTGGGGGGCGCGGTCGCGGCGGGGGCGGCCAGCAGGAGCAGGGCGGCACCGGCGGCCGTGGCGAGGGCCGCGGATCGTACGGGCATGGGGGACCTCCCGGTCGGTCGGAATGGGGGTTCCACTGGTACCGGGCGGACGGGCCGGCGGCGGTGACCGTCACCCCTTCGGTGGCGAGTCCGCGTCGGTGGCGAGTCCGCGTCGGCCGTCGTGGAACCGTCGCCGGGTTGTCCGGGTGTTGTCACGCTTGCCGCCCGGGTATTGGCGATGACTTCCCGCCGGGCGCTACGGTCTGTACATGCGACGGTCCCGAGGGACGGGACGGTCTCCCGACGTGGAGGTGCGCCATGTGTACCCACCGGCCTTCCTGCCCCGCAGCCGGCTCCCCCGCCGCGCGGGCGTGACCGCGCACGTCGTCGCCGCCCACCCCGAGCAGGGGTGGAACCTGCTGTGCGACGGCACGATCGTCTTCGACGACACCGGCGAGCTGCGGCCCGACGGCCGGGTCGTCGCGCCGCGCCGGGCACCGCGGGGCGCCTGGCGATGGCGGCCTGAGCGCCCGCGGGGCGGCGCTCAGTCCTTCTCGGCGATGAACTCCCGCAGCAGGGAGGCGAGCAGCTCCGGCTGGTCCTCGGCGATCAGCGTCCGGGCGTCCTCCACCTCCACCAGCCGGCCCTTCGGGAGGAGTTCGGCCAGGCGCCGGCCGTGGGCGCGGGGCATCATCAGGTCCTCGATCGCCCAGACGACGAGCGCGGGCCGGTCGAACCTCCGCAATCCCTGGGCCGCCTCCAGCAGTTCGTCGCGGCGGACGTGGGTGTTGTAGTGCCGGAAGTCGCGCCGGACGGCCGGGTCGGTGCGCAGCGGGCGCAGCCAGCCGTCGACGACCGCGTCCGGCACGGGCCGCTTGGTGAGCGCGCCGATGCCGACGGGCAGGCGGCGCAGCGGTTTCAGCCCGAGGACGCGGACCAGCAGGGACACGCCCCCGGGTGTCCGGCAGAGCGAGGCCGATCATCTTCCCGGGCAGCCCCGGCGGGTAGTTGTCGAACGCCTCGCACGCGACGAGCGCCAGCCGCGCGAGACGTTCGGGGTGCCGGGCCGCCACCGTCTGGGCCCGCCCGCAGTCGTTCTCGACCAGGGTGACGTCGGTCAGGTCGAGGCGGTCGAGGAACTCCGCGATCAGTTCGTTGACGAGGTCCGGCGTGGGCGGCCGGGACATGGCCCGGCGGTGGGCGCCGTAGGGCAGGGTCGGCGCGATGACCCGGTGGTCGGTGCGCAGGTCGGCGACGACCTCGCGCCAGACGGTCGCGTCGTGGACGAGGCCGTGGAGGAGGACGACGACCGGGCCGTCGCCGCCGGTGTCCTCGTACTCGATGGTTCCCGCGCTCAGTTCGATGTCCGGCATGCCGGAACTCTAGGGCGGGCGCGGGATTTACGGCAGTGGGGCCTACGGCAGTACGGCGAATCCGTCGAGTTCCACCAGCGCCCGTTCGTCCCACAGGCGTACGACCTCCACGACCGCCATCGCCGGGTAGTCGCGGCCGGCCAGCTCGCGCCAGGTGCGGCCGAGGTCGGCGGCGTGGGTGCGGTAGGCGGCGACGTCCGTGGCGTAGACGGTGACGCGGGCGAGGTCGGCGGGGGTGCCGCCGGCGGCACGCAGGGCGGTCAGCAGGTTGGTGAGAGCCAGCTCGAACTGGGCTTGGAGGGTGTCTCCCGTGACCTTGCCGTCGGTGTCGAGGGCGGTCTGGCCGGCCAGGAACACGACGCGGGTGCCGGTGGCGACGACGGCGTGGGAGAAGCCGGTGGGCGGGGAGAGTTCGGGCGGGTTCACCCGTTCGGCGGTCATGTCCCGGCCTCCTCGGTCGTCGAGTCCAGCGTTCGGTACAGCTCCTTGGCGATGATCCCGCGTTGCACCTCGCTCGCGCCCTCGTAGACGCGGGGGCGCGCACCTCGCGGTAGAGGTGTTCGAGGAGGTGGCCGCGGCGCAGGGCGCGGGCGCCGTGCAGCTGGACGGCCTTGTCGACGACGTACTGGGCGGTCTCGGTGGCGAGGAGCTTCGCCATCGCGGCGCGCCGCCGGGACGTCCGGTGCGCCCTCGTCGTACGCCGTCGCCGCCGCGTACACCATCAGGCGGGCCGCCTCGGTGCGCAGGGCCATCTCGGCGACCTGGTGGGCGACGGTCTGGAGGTCGCGCAGCTTGCCGCCGAAGGCGTCGCGGGCGGCGGTGTGCGCGAGGGTGGCGTCCAGGGCGGCCTGCGCCATGCCGACGGCGAAGGCGCCGACGCTGGGGCGGAACAGGTTGAGGGTGCCCATGGCGACCCGGAAGCCGCGGTCCGGCTCGCCGAGCACGTCGTCGGCGGTGACGGGCACGGCGTCGAAGCCGAGGGCGCCGATGGGGTGCGGGGAGAGCATGTCGAGGGGGTGCCGGTGAGGCCGGGGCGGTCGGCGGGCACGAGGAAGGCGGTGACGCCGCGGGCGCCGGCGCCCGGGGTGGTGCGGGCGAAGACGGTGTAGAAGTCGGCCTCGGGGGCGTTGGAGATCCAGCACTTCTCGCCGGTGAGCCGCCAGCCGGTGCGGCCGTCGGACCGGGTGTCCGGGTGCGCGGCGAGCCCCAGCGCCGCCGCGTCCGAGCCGGCGTCGGGCTCGCTGAGGGCGAAGGCGGCCACCGCGCTGCCGTCGCTCACCCGGGGCAGCCAGCGGGCGCGCTGGGCCTCGGTGCCGTGGGCGTGCACCGGGTGGGCGCCGAGGCCCTGGAGGGCGAGGGCGGTCTCGGCCTCAGTGCAGGCGTGGGCGAGGGACTCGCGCATCAGGCACAGGTCGAGCGCGCCCGAGGTGAACAGTCGCGGCAGCAGGCCGAGGGCGCCGAGTTCGGCGAGGAGGGCGCGGTTCACGCGGCCCGGTTCGCCCTTCTCGGCCAACGGGCGCAGCCGTTCGGCGGCGAGGGCGCGCAGCTCGGCACACCAGGTGAGTTGTGCCGGTTCGAGCGAGAATGCGGTCATCGCCGGTCCCTTCCCCTGCTCCCCTGCCCAGCTCCTCGGCCCTGCTCCGCCGGCCGCCGGGCCACAACCGAGGTTATCGCGCACCGTTGACTGTCGTCACCAACACGATACGCTCGTTGCGCAAGCCCACCACGACAAAGGGGCGAACCGCCATGGCAGATCCGCACCGCGCGGAGCCGCACCGTTCCGCCCACGTCGACACCTTCGCGCGCGAGCACCTCCCTCCCCCGGACCAGTGGCCCGAACTCCGCTTCGACCTGCCGGAGCTGCGCTACCCCGCCCGGCTGAACTGCGCCGCCGAGCTGCTCACCGGCCCGCCCGACGACCGCCCGGTCTTCCGCACCGCGTCCGGCGACGACTGGACCTACGGCCGGCTGCGGGCCTGCGTGGACCGGCTCGCCCATCTCCTCACCGGCGACCTCGGTGTCGTCCCGGGCAACCGGGTGCTGCTGCGCGGCCCCCACCACCCCGTGGCTGGCCGCCTGCTGGCTGGCGGTGCTGAAGGCGGGCGCGGTGGCGGTCACCGTACTGGCCCAGCAGCGCCCGCACGAGCTGCGCGCCATCTGCGAGATCGCCCGGGTGCGCCACGCCCTGTGCGACGTCCGGGCCGTCGACGACCTCGCCAAGGCGGAGATTCCCGGGCTGCGGATCACGACGTACGGCGGGGACGCGCCCGACGACCTGCTGACGCGCACGCAAGCCGGCACGGTGCCCGGCACGCCGTACCCGGCCGTGGACACCGGCCGACGACGTGGCGCTGATCGCCTTCACCTCGGGCACCACCGGGCGCCCCAAGGGCTGCATGCACTTCCATCGCGACGTGCTGGCGATCGCCGACACCTTCTCCAAGCACGTGCTGAAGCCGCGCCCCGACGACCTCTTCGCGGGCAGCCCGCCGCTCGGCTTCACCTTCGGGCTCGGCGGGCTGGTGGTCTTCCCGATGCGAGCCGGGGCGAGCGCGCTGCTCCTCGAACAGGCGGGTCCCCCGGCAGCTGTTGCCCGCCGTCGCCGAGCACCGGGTGTCCGGTGCTGTTCACCGCGCCGACGGCGTACCGCGCGATGCTCGACGAGCTGGACGCGTACGACGTGACATGCCTGCGCCGCTGCGTCTCGGCGGGCGAGAACCTGCCCGCGGCCACCTGGCGGGCCTGGCACGAGCGCACCGGCCTGCGTGTCATCAACGGCATCGGCGCCACCGAGCTGCTGCACATCTTCGTCTCCGCGGCCGACGGGGACATCAGGCCCGGCACGACGGGTGTTCCGGTGCCGGGCTGGCAGGCGCGCGTACAGGACGGGAACGGCGCGCCGGTGGCCGACGGGGAGCCCGGGCTGCTGGCGGTGCGCGGGCCGGTGGGCTGCCGGTATCTCGCCGATCCGCGGCAGCGGGAGTACGTGCGCGACGGCTGGAACATCACCGGCGACACCTACGTCCGCGAGCCCGACGGGTACTTCCGGTACGTGGCGCGCGCCGACGACATGATCATCTCCGCCGGGTACAACATCGCCGGACCGGAGGTGGAGGACGCGCTGCTCCGGCATCCGGACGTGGTGGAAGCGGCGGTGGTGGGCCGGGCCGACGCGAACCGCGGACAGGTCGTGGTGGCCCACGCCGTACTGAAGGAGGGCGCCGAGCGGGACGCCGACGCGCTGCGCGCGTTCCTCCGCTCCGAGCTGGCGCCGTACAAGTGCCCTCGCGAGATCGTCTTCCTGGAGGCGCTGCGCGCACGGCGACGGGGAAGCTCCAGCGTTACCGGCTCCTGACCCCGCCCGATCATCCCGGGAGTGACCAGGCGTAATGCCGAGGACATAAGATGATCAACGTGTCCGACCAGCACGCGCAGCACGCCCCGAGATCCCTGATCGTCACGCTCTACGGCGCGTACGGACGTTTCGCGCCGGGCCCGGTGCCCGTCGCCGAGCTGATCCGGCTGCTGGCCGCGGTCGGGGTGGACGCCCCCTCCGTGCGTTCGTCGGTGTCCCGGCTGACGCGGCGCGGGCTGCTGCTGCCCGCTCGTACGGCCGAGGGCGCCGCCGGGTACGAGATCTCCACCGAGGCGCACGGCAGTTGCTGGAGGACGGCGACCGGCGCATCTACGCCACGGCACCCTACGAGGACGAGGGCTGGGTGCTCGCCGTCTTCTCCGTGCCCGAGTCGGAGCGGCAGAAGCGGCACGTACTGCGCTCCCGCCTGGCCGGTCTCGGCTTCGGCACCGCGGCCCCCGGCGTGTGGATCGCCCCGGCCCGCCTGTACGAGGAGACCCGGCACGCGCTGGGCCGCCTGGGCCTGGACTCGTACGTGGACTTCTTCCGGGGTGAGCACCTGGGCTTCACGCCGACCGCCGAGGCGGCGGCACGGTGGTGGGACCTGGCCGCGATCGCCAAGGAGCACGAGGCGTTCCTCGATCGCCACGCGCGCGTGCTGCACGACTGGGAGCGCCGGTCCGACACCCCGCCCGAGGATGCGTACCGCGACTACCTCCTCGCCCTGGACTCCTGGCGCCACCTGCCCTACGCCGACCCGGGGCTGCCCGGACCGGCTGCTGCCCGAGGACTGGCCGGGCAGGCGCTCGGCGGCCGTCTTCCGGGCCCTGCACGAGCGGCTGCGCGACGCGGGCGCGGTCTACGCGGCGCCCGGGGTGCCCATGACTCCTGGCGAGTGACTCGCGTCACACTTCTCTGCGATCAGGAACCCTCAGCCTTCTCAGACCCTCTTCTCAGGTTTCTCACCTACCGTGCGGACGCATGAGTCTCGCGCGCAACTTGAACCGGGCCCTCACCGCCACCACCGGCCTCCAGGTGCGGAGAGCACCCCCAGGCGGCGAAGGGGAAGAGGCCCGCCCCGCCGGAACCCGCGGAGCGGCCGGCGGCCACGTACCGGCGTCCGTCGGCCGGGGAACTGGCGACCGACCGGCTGCTGCGGCGGCCCGTCTTCATCATCTCGTCCATCCGCTCCGGCTCCACGCTGCTGCGCATGATGCTGGGCGCCCACCCGCGGCTGCACGCCCCGCACGAGCTGCACATCGGCCGGCTGGAGGTCACGTGCGCCAACTGGTTCTCCGAGCGCGCGATGGGCGCCCTCGGTCTGGAGCGCGGTGACCTGGAGCACCTGCTGTGGGACCGCGTCATGCACCGAGAACTGGTCAAGGCGGGCAAGGACTTCATCGTGGAGAAGACCCCGGCCAACGCGTAGCATGTACCGGCGCCTCAAGGACGCCTGGCCCGACGCGCGCTTCGTCTTCCTGCTGCGCCACCCCGAGTCGATCGCCCGCTCCTGGCACGAGACCGACCCCGTCAAGCGGCCGCTCGACACCGCCGTCACCGACGTGCTGCGCTACACGACGGCCGTCGAGGAGGCCCGCACCGCGGACGCCGACGGCTTCACCGTGCGCTACGAGGACATCACCGAGGACCCCGAGCGCGAGATGCGCCGCCTGTGCGAGTTCCTCGGTGTCGACTACGCGCCGGCCATGCTGAACTACGGCAAGAAGACCGGCCGCGAGCTGGTCCGCGGACTCGGCGACTGGCGCGAGAACATCCGCACCGGCACCGTGCAGCCGGGGCGCGCGCCTGCCGAAGGAGGACGAGATCCCCGAGCGGCTGCGCGCGATGTGCGCGGCCTGGGGCTACACGTCCTGACGCGGGCCGTGCAGCGTCAGCCTGGGCTTGGGGACGTCGGTGCGTCCGGTCACCGGACGGCGGCTGCCCGCCCGGTACGGTGCGGGCCACTCGACACCGGGCCCCTCGTAGCCCTGCTCGGCCGCCGCGTGCAGCGTCCAGTGCGGGTCGTAGAGGTGCGGCCGAGCGAGGGCGCACAGGTCGGTGCGGCCGGCCAGGATCAGCGAGTTGACGTCGTCCCAGGAGGAGATCGCGCCCACGGCGATCACCGGGACGCCCGCCTCGTGCCGGATACGGTCCGCGTACGGCGTCTGGTACGACCGCCCGAACTCCGGCCGCTCGTCGGCCACGACCTGTCCCGTGGACACGTCGACGGCGTCGGCGCCGTGCGCCGCGAAGGCGCGGGCGACCGCCACGGCCTCCTCGGCGCTGGTGCCGCCCTCGGCCCAGTCGGTGGCGGAGACGCGGACCGTCATGGGCCGCTCCTGGGGCCACGCCCGCGCGTACGGCGTCGAAGACCTCCAGCGGGAAGCGGAGCCGCTTCTCCAGTGAGCCGCCGTAGGCGTCGGTGCGGCGGTTGGTGAGCGGGGAGAGGAAGCCGGAGAGCAGATAGCCGTGGGCGCAGTGCAGTTCGAGCAGGTCGAAGCCGGCCCGGGAGGCCCGGACGGCGGCTGCCGTGAACTGTTCCCGGATGTCCGTCAGCTGGGCCCGGGACAGCTCGCGCGGAATCTGGCCGCCGGGCTTGTACGGCAGCGGGGAGGCGGCGACGAGGGGCCAGTTGCCGTCGGGGAGCGGTTCGTCCATGCCCTCCCACATCAGCCGGGTCGAGCCCTTGCGTCCGCTGTGCCCGAGCTGCACGCCGATCGCGGTGCCGGGCGCCTGCGCGTGCACGAAGTCCGTGATCCGCTTCCACGCCTCGGCCTGCCGGCCGGTGTACAGGCCCGCACAGCCGGGGGTGATGCGGCCCTCCTCGCTGACGCACACCATCTCGGTCATCACCAGCCCGGCACCCCCGAGGGCCCTGGCCCCCAGGTGGACCAGGTGGAAATCGCCGGGGACGCCGTCGGTGGCCGAGTACATGTCCATCGGGGAGACGACGACGCGGTTGCGCAGGGTCAGGCCGCAGCAGCCGGAACGGGGTGAACATCGGGGGCGTGCCGGGCGGGCAGCCGAACTCGCGCTCGACGGAGCCGGTGAAGCGGGGCGTCCGCGCAGCCGCAGGTTCTCGTGGGTGACGCGGCGGCTCCGGGTGAGCAGGTTGAAGGCGAACTGGCGGGGCGGCTGGCCGAGGTACCGGGAGAGGTCCTCGAACCACTCCAGGCTGGCCCGGGCCGCCCCGCTGGGTGGAGGCGACGACGGGGCGCCGCTCGGCCTCGTAGGCGGCGAGTGCCTCGGGGAGCGACGGCTGTTCCTCCAGGCAGGCGGCGAGCGCGAGGGCGTCCTCCACGGCGAGCTTGGTGCCGGAGCCGATGGAGAAGTGGGCGTTGTGGGCGGCGTCGCCGACCAGGACGGTGTTGCCGTGCGACCAGCGTTCGTTGACCACCGTGCGGAAGGTGGTCCAGGCCGACTTGTTGGACCTCAGCGGCCGGCCGCCGAGGGCGTCGGCGAAGATCTTGGCGCAGCGTGCGGTGGACTCGGCTTCGTCCAGTTCGTCGAAGCCGGCCGCCCGCCAGACCTCCTCGCGCATCTCGATGATGACGGTCGACGCGTCGGCCGCGTACGGGTAACCGTGCAGTTGCATCACGCCGTGCTCGGTCTCGGCGATCTCGAAGCGGAAGGCGTCGAAGGCGAAGTCGGCGGCCAGCCAGACGTAACGGCAGCGGTGGCCGGTGAGGGTGGGCCGGAACACCTCGCGATGGGCCTCGCGGGTGGTGCTGTGCACCCCGTCGGCCGCGACGACGAGGTCGTACTCCTCCGCGAGCCGAGCCGGGTCCGGGGCCTCGGTGCGGAAGCGCAGCTCGACGCCGAGGGCGTGGCAGCGCTCGTGCAGGATCTCCAGGAGGCGGCGGCGGCCGAGGGCGGCGAAGCCGTGTCCTCCGGAGGTCTGGCGGGTGCCTCGGTGGACGATGTGGATGTCGTCCCAGCGGACGAAGTCGGCCTGGAGGGGCCGCGTAGACCGCCGGGTCGGCGTGTTCGATGCCGCCCAGGGTCTCGTCGGAGAGGACGACGCCGAAGCCGAAGGTGTCGTCGGGGGCGTTGCGTTCCCAGACGGTGACCTGGCGGGCGGGGTCGAGGCGTTTGAGGAGGGCGGCGGTGTAGAGGCCGCCGGGGCCGCCGCCGATGATCGCGGCGCGTAGGGGATGGCTTGTCGTCGCGGGCGGCTGCGGGCTCGTTGTGGCTGGTCGCGCCCCGCGGCGGAGCCGCATATCGACGCTGCCCCGCGCCCCTGAAGTCGGCATCCCTACCGTCCGTTCCATTTCGGAGGGCGCTTCTCCGTGAAGGCCGCGTGGAACTCGGCGTAGTCCTCGCCGTTCATCAGGAGGGCCTGGGTCGAGGCGTCGAGTTCCACCGCTGCCGCCAGCGGCATGTCCAGTTCCGCGGTGAGGAGGGCCTTGGTCTGGGCGTACGCCAGGGCCGGGCCGTCAGCCAGGCGGCGGGCGAGTGACTGGGCGGCCTCGTCGGCGCGGCCCTCGTCGGTCAGCTCGCTGATCAGGCCGATCCGCTCGGCCTCGGGCGCCCGGACCGGTTCGCCGAGCATCAGCAGCCGGGTGGCGTGGCCGAGGCCGACGACGCGGGGCAGCAGGTAGGCGGCGCCCATATCGCCGCCGGACAGGCCGACGCGGGTGAAGAGGAAGGCGAAGCGGGCGGTCGGGTCGGCGACCCGGAAGTCGGCGGCCAGGGCGAGGACCGCGCCCGCCCCGGCCGCGACGCCGTGCAGGGCGGCGATCACCGGGAACGGGCATTCCCGTACGGCCCGCACCACCTGGCCCGTCATCCGGTTGAAGTCCAGCAGTTGGGCGGTGTCCATGGACAGGGTCGCGCCGATGATCTCGTCGACGTCGCCGCCGGAGCAGAAGCCGCGTCCCTCCCCGGCCAGCACCAGCGCCCGTACGGACCGCTCCCGGGACAGCCTCGGCGAGCAGGTCCCGCAGGTCGGCGTAGGCCTCGAAGGTCAGCGCGTTGAGCTTGTCGGGGCGGGCGAGGGTGACGGTGGCGACGCCGGCGGTGCGATCGACGCGCAGGTGCCGCCAGTCGGGGGTGGGGGCGGCGGAGCCGGTGAAGGGACTCATGACGGGCGGCCTCCTAGGGCGGGCACGGCCTCGGCCTCACTGAGCGCTACGTCTCGATACGTCTCGAAGCTATCACCCATCTGTGACTGTCGTCACGAGGGCGCGATAACCCAGTCCGCCGAAAGTCATGGGCCGCCCCCGTACCGGGGCCGAAGGTCCCGCGAGGTGCCCGTCGAACGACTCTGCCGGGCGGCGCCGTACCATTCATAAGGTTGAAAGCAGGACAGGACGACAGCCTGCTCCGGAACGGACCAGCCGTGCACGATCGCTCCCATGCCCCCGCCTCCTGGCGCATCGCACTGCCGCACTCCGCCGCGGCCGTGCCGGTCGCGCGTGCCCTGGTCCGTACGGCGCTGGCCGAGCTGGAGCACACGGCCGACGGCGACACCGCGGAGCTGCTCACGGCGGAGCTGGTCGCCAACGCCGTCGAGCACACCGCCGTCGAGCGCACCGCCGGCGGGTCGCCGATCGAGCTGGTCGTGGAGCTGTTGCCGACCGGCTGCCAGGTCGAGGTGCACGACCCGGACCCGCGGCCGCCCGGTGACCTCACCCGGCCCGGCGTGGAGCCGCCCGACCCCTGGCAGGAGCACGGGCGCGGTCTGCTGCTGATCCGCGCCCTCAGCTCGTCCTGCGGCCACCGGCCCACCGGGTCCGGCAAGGCCGTCTGGTTCAGGCTTCCTGCGGTACCCGCTCCGCGTCGCTCTCCGGAGTGACCTCCCCGGTCCGGGCGAGCCGGGAGTGCCGGCGCCCGTAGGCGGTGTACACCAACAGGCCCACCGCGAGGAACACCGCGAACTGGAGCCAGGTCGCCGCACCCGTCTCGTAGATCAGGTACAGGCAGAAGGCGACCCCGAGCAGCGGCGTCACCGGATAGAGCGGCACGCGGAAGGTACGGGCGAGGCCCGGCTCGCGGCGGCCAGCGCGATCACGGAGACGTTGACGGCGGCCATGGTGGCGAGGGTGCCGATGGTGCACAGGTTGACCACCGCGTCCAGCGGGGCGAAGGCGGCCGGGAGGGCGAAGACCACGCCGACGATGAGCGTGCCGGCGACGGGCGTCGCGGTGCGCGGCGAGACCTTCTCGAAGACCCGCGGGATCAGACCGTCGCGGGACATGGACATCAGGATGCGGGTCTGGCCGTACATCACGGCGAGCACCACCGAGGCGATGGCGACGACCGCGCCGAAGGCGACCACGCCGCCACCGATCGTGGAGCCGGTGACCTCGTTGACGACGTACGACAGCGCGGCGGGCCGGTCGCCGACCGCGTCACCGCCGACGGCACCGAATCGCGGCGACGGCGACCGCGCAGTAGAGCAGCGTGACCAGGCCGATGCAGACCAGGATGGCGATCGGGATGTCCCCGGCGCGGGTTCTTGGCCTCCTCACCGGCCGTGGTGATCGCGTCGAAGCCGATGTACGAGAAGAAGGCGGCCGTGGTGCCGGCGCCGATGCCGCCGAGGCCCGCCGGGGAGAACGGGCTGAGGTTGCCGTCCTTGAAGGCGTAGAAGCCGATGGCGCAGAAGGCGACCAGGACGGCCAGGCTTGAGGACGGCCATCGCAGCCGTGGCCCGGGCGCTCTCCCGCACGCCGCGCACCAGGAGGACGCAGGCCAGGGCGATGACGATCACCGCGGGCAGGTTGACCGCGCCGCCGTCGCCGGGGCCCGCGGAGAGCGCGTGCGGGAGCTGGATGCCGAGGACGCTGTCGAGCAGTTCGTTGACGTACTGGCTCCAGCCGACCGCGACCGCGGAGACGGACACGCCGTACTCCAGGAGCAGGCACCAGCCGACCAGGAAGGCGGTCCGCTCGCCGAGTCCGGCGTAGGCGAAGGAGTACGAGGAGCCGGAGACCGGGATCGCGCCGCCCAGCTCGGCGAAGGCGAACGCGGTGAAGACGCAGGTGATCGCGGCGAGGATGAAGGAGACGACGACGGCCGGGCCGGCCTCGGCGACCGAGTCGGACAGGCCGACGAAGATGCCGGTGCCGACGATCGCGCCGACGCCGAAGCAGACGAGCTGGAACAGCCCCATGGTGCGCTTCAGGCCATGGCCTTCGCGGTCGGCGCCGGATTCGGCGACGAGGAGGTGGGGGGGACTTGATACGGGAAGCGGGCATTGCGGGTGGTGCTCGTTTCCTGGTGGTGCGGGGGCGCGACGGTGGTCGCGGCCGGCGGCACCGGAAGGGGTGGCTCCGGGGCCGCCGGTCAGAATAACGGGCTCGGTGGACGCATCGGTCCCGGCCGGCCGGCCGGTCAGGCCAGCGTGGCGACCAGGACCGCCTTGATGGTGTGCAGGCGGTTCTCCGCCTCGTCGAAGACGACCGAGTGCGCGGACTCGAAGACCTCGTCCGTGACCTCCAGGGAGTCGAGGCCGTGGGCCTCGAAGACCTCCTGGCCGACCTTGGTGCCCAGGTCGTGGAAGGCGGGCAGGCAGTGCAGGAACTTCACGTCCGGGTTGCCGGTGGCGCGCAGGACGTCCATGGTCACCGCGTACGGGGCGAGGGACTTGATCCGCTCGGCCCAGACGTCCTTGGGCTCGCCCATGGAGACCCAGACGTCGGTGACGACGAAGTCGGCGCCGCGCACGCCCTCGTCCACGGTCTCGGTGAGGGTGATGCGCGCCCCGCTCGACTCGGCGAGCGCCTTCGCCCGGTCGACGACCTCCTGGGCGGGCCAGTAGGACTTCGGGGCGACGACGCGCACGTCCATGCCGAGGAGGGCGCCGGTGACCAGGTAGGAGTTGCCCATGTTGAAGCGGGCGTCGCCGAGGTAGGTGAAGGTGATCTCGTGCAGGGGCTTGTCGCTGTGCTCGGTCATGGTCAGCACGTCGGCGAGCATCTGGGTGGGGTGCCAGTCGTCGGTCAGGCCGTTGTAGACGGGGACGCCGGCGAAGGCGGCCAGCTCCTCGACCTTCTGCTGGCTGTCGCCCCGGTACTCGATGCCGTCGAACATGCGGCCCAGCACGCGCGCGGTGTCCTTCACGGACTCCTTGTGGCCGATCTGGGAGCCGGCGGGGTCGAGGTACGTCGTCGAGGCGCCCTGGTCGGCGGCGGCGACCTCGAACGCGCAGCGGGTGCGCGTCGAGGTCTTCTCGAAGATCAGCGCGATGTTCCTGCCCTGGAGATACCGTGTCTCGGTCCCGGCCTTCTTCGCGGCCTTCAGCTCCGCGGCCAGATCGACCAGGCCGCGGAACTCGTCCGCGGTGAAGTCGGTCTCCTTGAGGAAGTGGCGGCCGGCGAGGGCGGTCGGGACTGTCGCCATGGGGGCGCTCCAGAGGTGCGGGTCGAGGACTGACTGCTGGAAGTCTATACGAACTTCTGAATTTCTATACAGTCCCATACGGCCCGCTAAACGGGCTCCCGCTCCACCGGGCAGCTCATGCAGCGCGGTCCGCCGCGGCCCCGGCCCAGCTCGCTGCCCGGGATCTCGATCACTTCGATGCCCTGTTTGCGCAGGTGGGTGTTGGTGGTGGCGTTCCGCTCGTAGGCGACGACGACGCCCGGCTCGACGGCCAGGACGTTGCAGCCGTCGTCCCACTGCTCGCGTTCGGCGGCGTGGACGTCCTGGGTGGCGGTCAGGACCCGGATCTCGCCCCGGCCGAGGGCCGCGGCGATCGCGCGGTGCATGTGCTCCGGCGGATGGTCGGTGACCTTCAGGTCCTTCTCCCCCGCGCCCGGCTCGATGGTGTACGAGCGGAGCATGCCGAGCCCGGCGTACTGGGTGAAGGTGTCGCCGTCCACCATGGTCATCACGGTGTCCAGGTGCATGACGGCCCGCCGCTTGGGCATGTCGAGGGCCACGATCGTGCGTGCGGAGCCCGCCGCGAACAGTTTGTACGCGAGCATCTCCACGGCCTGGGGTGTGGTGCGCTCGCTCATGCCGATGAGTACGGCGCCGTTGCCGATGACGAGGACGTCGCCGCCCTCGATGGTGGACGGGTAGTCGGCCTGTCCCTCGGACCAGAGGTGGAAGGTCTCGTCGCGGAACAGCGGGTGGTGCCGGTAGATCGCCTCGAAGTGGACCGTCTCGCGCTGCCGGGCGGGCCAGCGCATGGCGTTGATGGAGACGCCGTCGTAGATCCAGGCCGAGGTGTCCCGGGTGAAGAGGTGGTTGGGCAGCGGCCCGAGCAGGAAGTCGTCCAGCTCCATGGCGTGAAAGCGCACGGAGGTCGGCTCCGGGTGCGCGTCGAGGAACTCCCGCTTGGTCATGCCGCCGACCAGGGCCTCGGCGAGTTCACCGGCGGGCAGGGTCTCGAAGGCGGCCCGGAGATGGTCCGTGGCCAGCACTCCGTACTCCTTCTCGTCGAAGACCCGGTCCAGGACGAGCCGCCGGGCCGCCGGGACGTCGAGGGTCTCGGTGAGCAGGTCGCCGAAGAGGTGCACGGCGACTCGCGCGGTCGCGGAGCACGTCGGCGAACCCGTCGTGCTCGGCGCGCCCGGCGCACCCACAGCACGTCGTCGAAGAGAAGGGCGTCCTTGTTGCTGGGGGTGAGCCTTTGAGCTCGAGATCCGGCCGGTGCAGGATGACGCGGGTGAGCCGCCCGGCTTCGGAGTCGACTGTGAATCCCATGCCTCCATCCTGACCATTCGGGCGCCTGTTCACCCCCTGCTTGGGCAGACCCGTGCGCCCGGTTCAGCCGCCGGGCCGCGGCTGGAGCAGTTCCGGGCGGGCGAGCGGGCGGCGGGTGGCGTGGCCCGGGTCCAGGGTGGCGCGGGCGACGATCCAGCCGGACAGCGCCCGGGGGTCGGCCGGGTCACGGGCGAGGTCCTTGGCGTAGCCGTCCAGCGCGGTGGCCGGATCGCCGGCGGCGAGGTGCTCGTCGGGGGTACGGGGAGCGGCGGGGCGGGTGGCGAAGGCGTGGGTACGGGAGTCGGGCCAGAAGCCGCGGTCCGGGCGGAACCGGAGGACGCCGTCCGGGCCGACCGGCGCGGCCAGGTTGCGCAGCCGCCACTGGGTGCGGTGCAGGGAGGCGGCCGTACGGGCCCGGGACAGGGCGGCCGGGTCGACGGGTACGCGCAGCCAGCCGTCCAGGGTCCGCGCGAGGCCGTCGACGAGGCGGCGTCCCGGCGCGGTGAGCCGGGCACTGGTCAGCAGGGTCCGCACCACCAGCCGGCTCTGCAGCCGGCGCAGCGCGAAGTGATAGGCGGCGGCCTCCGCGTGCTCCGGCTCGGCCAGCCGGTCCCGCCAGAAGCCGGTGACGCCGGTGAAGGCGTACGCGCCGTGCAGCAGCCCGGTGAGGTGGCGCGGGTCGGCGCGCCAGGGGGCGTAGAAGCGCTCCTCGCGGTCGTCGTCGAGGAGGGGGAAGAGGTGGAGGAGTGCGGCGAGCTTGCTGTGCTGGAACTCGTGGACCAGGGTCTCGGCGAGGGCGAGCGCGGATCCGGGGCGGGATATCAGCATGGCGCCGAAGGAGTCGCCGCTGGAGGCGGAGACGGCTACCGCCGGTGGAGCGGGTGGGGTGAGGGCGGTACGGCCGCAGGGCACGACGGCGCGTATCAGTGCCGGGTCGAGCCGCCCCGGGCCCTGACCGTCCCCCGCCCCGGCGAGTATCGCGACGGCGTCGTCGAAGACCCGCTGCCACTCCGCCGCCTCGTCGTCGTCCAGCCGGGCGGGCGGGACCGGGTCGTCGAGGTCGCGGTAGGGGTCGAGATCGTCGAGGGGTATCGCGACGGGGCCGGCGGGGGTGGCGTGGGTGAGCGTGCGCAGGGGGAGCCAGGGGGGCGGGGGCCTCTACGGGGGCGGGTGCGGGTACGGGTGCCGCTCCCGCGGCGGGCGCGGCCACGGAGGAGGGCGCCGCTTCGGAAGCGGGCGCCGATGCCGGCGCAGGCGCGGACGCGGGCGCCGCCCCCGAGGCGGGCGCGCCTACGGAGGAAGGCGCCGCTCCGGAAGCGGGCGCCGATGCAGAGGTGGGCGGTCCCGAGGCGGGCGCGCCTATGACGGAAGGCGCCGCTCCGGGAAGCGGGTGCCGATGCCGACGCAGGCGGTCCTGATGCGGATACAGCTCCGTAAGCGGCTGCGCCTACAGAGGCGGGCGCCGCTGGTGGGTCGGGCGGGGAGCCGTCCGGGCGGGGCCCTCCGGACGGAACCCCCCGACCGCGGTCCTTCCGGGCGGGGCCCCTCCGCCCGGGGGTCCCCCCGCCCCCCGCCCCCTCGCCGGTGCCGTCGTCGGGCGGCACGTCACCGTGGGGTGGGAGGCGGCGTGTGCCGGAGGGCCGGAGAGGGTCAGTTCGCCCGATCTCGTCGTCGCCCGTGCGACGGTCGGCCCCGGTGGCGTGGCCGGGAGGCGGAGCAGGCCCAGTTCCGGCAGTTGGAGAGCGCCGTCGGTCAGTGGGACCGTGAGGGCCGTGTCCGTACCGGCGTGCAGGGCCGCGGTGATCGCCAGGACGTTCAGCCGGCCCGCCTCCGCCCACAGCGGTGGCCCGGTGGCGGTGCCGTGCACCCGGCGCAGCATGTGGGCGATCCAGCCACCGGTCGTCGGTGCGAGCAGCAGCCGGTCGACCGCCTCGGGCGCCCGCTCGGCGGCCTCCTTGAACGTGTTCCAGGCGTCGGCGACCGGCGTGAGGGGCGTGGGCAGCTCCGCGAGCCGGTCCAGCAGCGTCCGCAGCAGGAGCAGCCGCCGCGCCCGCTCCCCCCGTTCCAGGAAGGCGACGGCCTCCGCGGAACCGCCTCCGGCGGCCAGTTCCGCGAAGAGCCGGTCCGGCACGCGGAACGGGGCGGGGCGCGGCTCGCTGGTCATGGGCGGGGACCTCCGGTCGGGTGCGGGCATGCGGGCGCCCCGGCGGGCGCGCGGCCTCGTCGGGGGCTCCGTCGTCGGGGCGGCTCCGGCGTCGGGTGCGGGCGGCGGCTATTCGGCCCGGGCGCCGCCCCCGCCGCCCTCGCCGCCGCCTCTGATGCTGCCGCGTGCGCGCAGGACCTCTTCGAGAAGGCGGGCGGTGGGGCGGAGCGGCGTGAGTCCGTCCACGGCGGTCAGGGGCAGCGCCGCGACGTCCGCCAGATCCGACTCCCAGGCATCGGCACGCCCGAGGGGCGGCCGGCCGTTCTCGGGTGGCGGCTTCGGCATGGCGCAGAGCGGGCGGCTGGTCCAAGATGCTCCCCTTCTCGCACGGTGGCACTCGATGCCCCGTGTCCTTTCCATCATGGCCATTCCGACCCATGTCGAAAACCGTACGATCACGCCACCCGATCATCACCGGCGGTGCGAGCGCCCTGCGAAGTCCATCAACTCCCTTAACGCCACCTCCAGTTCGGCTCCGCGCTCCGGGTCGTCGTCGACGGACACCACGGCGTCGAACAGTTCCCACAAAGCCTGCGGACGGTGCCGGGCGAGCGCGTTGAGGATGCCCGTCGCGTCCGTACGCGCCTTGGTGTGACGGGACAGTGTTCCGGTGACGCCCGGGCCCAGTGTGGCGACCACCGTCTGGCGCTCGGTCGGGTCGCTCATCAGCGGATAGGCGAGGAGGGCGTCCACGGCCCGCAGCAGCGGGGAGACCTGCCGCTCCCGGCCGTTCGGCGCGGCCGGGGCGAGGATCTCGGTGCGTTCGGGGCTCTGCAGCCGGATCTCGGGATACTGCAGAGTACGACCCGCGTCCCTGTGGGCAGCGATACGTGCTCGTACGGCCGGAAACAGTTCCTCCGCATCGGGCGGGGCCGGCAGTACGGCCGTCCGGTCGGCCAGCAGGGCGAGCAGGACGTCGGAGAACAGGCCCGTGGCACGCACCGGGTCGTTGGCGGCGGCCCGGCCCCGTCCGGCGGCCCGGAGCAGGCTCTGCCGGTGTACGGTGCTGCGCCGCCCGACGGGCAGCGCGTCCGGCGGCAGCGGCTCCCGGAAGGCGAGCGCCTCCTCGAAGGTCTCGCAGGCGTCCACGATCCACAGTTGGTCGGCGAAACCAGGCACGGCGTCCCCGGCGTACCGTTCGAGCGCGGAGTCCAGGTCGATGCCGAGCTTGTCGTCGGTGGTGGCGTCCGCGCAGAACAGCCGCAGGTGCCCGGACCGGTCGAGGACGCCGTGGCCGCCCCACCAGACCCAGAGCACGTCGCCCCGGGCGGCTGGGAGTTCACGGACGAGCACCCGGCGCAGCGTGGCGTGGTCGGCGGGTGCGTACGGCACTTCGGGGACGTACGGCGGCAGCGGGGCCAGGTGCAGCCGGATGTTGGCCTCCGGTACTCCGGCGGCGCGCAGCAGGCGGTGGAAGCGGACGGCGTCCCGGGCGGGCCCGGGCAGGTCCCAGCCGGTACCGGCGTCGTAGGCCTCGACGCCGACGACGAGGGCGTGCACGCGCGCCGGGTCCACGCCCGGGGCGGGGGGCCGGCCGGTCACGGGAGCCGGTCCACGATGTGCCGGTAGACCGCCGGGTTGGTCCAGTAGGCGCTGTGCGCGGCCGGGAACGGCTGACGGCTGTCGACGGCGATGTCGGTGACGCGGCCCGGGAACAGGTCGCCGCCCAGGTAGCCGAGCAGGTCGCGGGGGTCGTACAGGTTCAGCCAGTCGGGGAAGTGGTCCGGCAGCGGCGCGGGGTGTTCGAGGAGGGCAGGGACCCGGACTCGTACAGGAAGGGCCCCTGGGAACCGGCGGTGGCCAGCAGCCGGACCTGGGGCTGCGGAGTGAGGATCAGGGTGTCCAGGGCGATGATGCCGCCGAGGCTGTGGGCGACGATCGCGACGGGCGGCTCCAGCCCGGCCAGCAGGGCGCGCAGTCCGGCGCGGACCGCCTCGCCCCGGCTGAGGTAGCGCAGGACGTCCCCGGCGGCCGGGTGGGCGGCTTCGGTGAGGGCGCGGCGACGGCGTACGACGGCACGGGAGGCGGCCGAGCCCGCGACCCTCAGTGCCAGTGAGCGCATCGCCCCGCGCCGTGCCCGGAGCCGGGGCGCCGAGGGCGTCGGCGAGCCGGTCGGTGACGGCGTCCCGGGTCGCGCCGACCGGCACCAGGGGTACGTCGGAGTCGAGGACGCCGGCGACGACCTGTGCGGTCAGGCTGCGGGCCACGAGGTCGGGAAGGTCGTCCGGGGCGAGGGCCGCCGGCCGCGGCGCCGAGCAGCGGGTGGGCGGCCAGGTCGGTGGCGGCGCGGGCCAGCCCGGGGCCCAGGTCGGCCGCCGGTGCGTCGCCCTCGGCGGCGAGCGCGGCCAGCCGTGCCCGGATCCGCTGGTCCGGTGGCAGGGAGCCCGGTGGCAGTTCGGCCGCCGGGGGCGGACCCGGCGGCGGCGAGGGCGAGTTCGGCGTACGGGTCGGCGTAGAGGGCGGCCCAGACCGCCGTGTAGTCGTCGCCGGCGTCCGGTGCGGCGGGGCCCCGGCTGGTACCGGCGGACGGCGGCAGGCTCGCTCCGCCGGCGGCGAGCGTGGCCCCGTGCTCGCCGCCCCAGTAGTACGGCACGATGCGCAGTCCGCCGCGCAGGGCCGTCACTCCGGCGGAGAAGCGCCCCGCGAGCGCAGAGAAGCCCGGTTCGCGAACCCCTGTGCCGTGGATGAAGACGACCGCCGTCATGTGCCCCCCGTGACCCTGGTGAAAGTTCGTGTACGACTTTCGATGCACCGTCAAATCACTTCTATTCTAGGGAGGTTGGAGCTCTACTGCGGCGGACGATCCGAACACGGAGCCGCCGAACAGGGGACCGTCGAACAGGCCTGCCACCGGATGACCACCGGACCAACGGGGGAGACACCATGAGCCCTGACGCGATGATCACGCACTTCGTGGGTGCCTCGGCTCTCGTCCTGGTGGTCGCCCACGCGGCCGGCTGGCTGGCCCGCCGGCTGAAGCAGCCGTACATCGTGGGCCAGCTGTCGGCGGGCATCGCACTCGGCCCTCCCTGCTCGGAGCGCTGGCACCGGACGCGTACGCGTCGCTGTTCCCGGAGGAGATCGGCCCGGCGCTGACCGGCTTCGCACAGTTCGCGCTGGTGGTCTTCCTGTTCGCGGTGGGCTACGAACTCGATCTGAAGATCCTCGGTGACCGTGCCCGCACCTCGCTGACCGTGGCGCTGGCCTCGTTCGTGGTGCCGATGGCCGTGGGTTGCGGGGGCGCGCTGCTGTTCCGGGAGCAGCTGCACGGCTTGGGCATGCCGCGTGACCTGTCCCCCGCGATGGTGGTGTTCGCCGGGGTCGCCCTGTCGATAACGGCGGTGCCCGTGCTGACGGCCATCGTGCGGGAGAACGGCTTGTCCCGGTCCGTGCCCGGTGTGGTGGCGGTCTCCGCGGCCGGGGTGCTGGACGCGGTCTGCTGGACCGTGCTGGCGGCGGCGCTGATGGACAGTGGCGGCTCCGGGACGGCGCTGGACTGGCCGTGGGGGTCGCGCTCGCCGTCGGCTTCGTCACCGTGATGGCGGTCGCGGCCCGGCCGGTGCTGCGCCGGCTGCTGTGGCGGACGCGGATGGAACCCTCGCTGCGGCTGGCGCTGCTCATCGGCTTCGCCCTCGGGTCGGCGTGGGTCACCCACTCCCTCGGACTGCACGTGATCTTCGGTGCGCTGCTCGCCGGGGTGGTGGTCCCGCGCGAGGAGGGGCGGCACGCTCGACCCGGACCTGCTGCGGCCGCTGCACGACGTCAGCTCGCTGCTGCTGCCGTTCTTCTTCGTGATCTCAGGTCAGTCCGTGGCGCTGAACAGCATGGACGGCACGGGCTGGGCCGTCCTGCTGGTGGTGACCGTGCTCGCCGTCACGACGAAGATCGGCAGCGGGACCCTCGCGGCCCGGCTCGGCGGTCTGGACCGGCACGACGCGCGGACCGTCGGCGTACTGCTCAGCGCGCGCGGCCTCACCGAGCTGATCGCCCTCAACGCGGGCCTCCAGGCGGGCCTGTTGAGCGCCCCGCTCTACACGGTGCTCGTCTTCATGGCGCTCGCCACGACCCTGTTCACCCAGCCGCTCCTGCTCCTCACCCGCCGCCTGGCCGAACGGGACCGGGCCTCACGGCCCCCCTCCCCCGCCCCCTTCGCGCCCCCGCCCTCCCAGGACGGGACGACGACGGCACCCGCGGACGTCGGCTAGGCAGGGCCTGTCCGACGGACCGTGCCGCGGACGCGGGAGGAGCGGGCCGGCCCGCCCGCCCGCACCGACGCGGTGCCGTGACTCCGGCGGACCGCACCGCCGGGCAGGGCGCCCCCGCGCCCCGCCCGGCCGCCCGGGCTACAGCGGCATCGGGGCCATGTCGCACTCGATGCGGCGGCGCTGGCGTGCCGCGGCGAGCCAGGGGTGGTCGGCGCGGACGGCGCCGGTGAAGCCCTCGACGGCCCTGCGCTGCAGCTCGTCCGCCTCCGCACCGCGGCCCAGGCCGCGCAGGTCGAGGGAGAGGTTGGCGGTGCAGGACAGGGGTGAGCGGATGGTTCTCGCCCGCGACCTCCGCGAGCAGCGGCAGATTGGCCTCGTCGATCTCCCGGGCCCGGTCGAAGTCCAGCCGGGCGTAGGCCGTGTTGGCCTGTCCGATGGCGGTGGTCAGCGTGGTCACGTGCCGCTCCCCCCACCGTCTCGGCCAGGCGGCGCGCCGCCTCGTCCTCCTCCTCCTGCGCGCTGTCCAGCGCCCCGAGCGTCCGCAGCGTGGCCGCCAGGTTGGCCCGGGTCAGCAGCGTGTAGAGGTGGTTGGCGCCGAGCCGCTGCTCGTACCGCCGGACGGTGTCCTCGCCCAGTTGCCGGGAGCTTTCGAGGTCTCCGGCCAGGCGCCGGTCGACCGCGAGGTTGGTCGCCGTCGCCAACGAGTCCGAGTGGTCGCTGTCGTAGCGGTTGACGAAGCGCCGCAGCGTCTCCTCGGTGAGCTTGGCCGCCTCGGCGAGCGCGCCGTCGCGGCGCCGGCACACCGCGAGGTTGCGGGCGATGCGCAGGGTGAGCGGGTGCTCGTCGCCGAACGCGGTGCGCGCCCGGCGGTACACGTCCTCCTGGAAGTCGCGGGCGCCCGGGTAGTCACCGCTCTCGCGCATGTCGATGGCCAGGCCGTTGAGCGTGTTCAGGGTGAAGAAGCTCGCCGGGCCGAAGAGCAGGTCGCGCAGCCGGGCGTTCTCCTGGTCCAGCGGCAGGGCCTCGCGGAACTCACCGACCAGTCTGAGGTCGACGCCCCACGAGTGCGTCGCGCGCAGGGTGGCGGGGTCGTCGGAGCCGAACAGGGACCGGGCCAGCTCGGTGGCCTCCCGGCTCACGCTCCGCGCCTCCTCCATCCGGCCCTGGTAGCGGCGGGCGTCGGCCATCTCGCACAGGGAGTCGATCAGTTCCTCGGGTTCCACCTCCAGCCGGCGGGACGTCTCCAGCGCCTTCTCGATCAGCGGGATCGACTCGGATACCTGCCCGGTCTGCCGCAGCAGGAACGAGAAGCTCTTCGTCATGCGGATGACGTGGATGTCCTCCTCGCCGGAGGCCGCGAGCCAGCGGCTCCAGGCCTCCCGCGCGTAGTCCGCGGCGCCCTGGTGGTCACCCCAGTAGTAGAGGAACCAGATGGTGTCCGCGACCAGGTCCCGCACCCAGGTGTCGGAGCTGGTCACGGACTGCGAGGCGAGTACGTGGGGCAGCAGCGCCTGGTAGTCGGGCCATTCCAGGGACGATCCGTAGGCGCCCGGCTTGGCCGCCGACAGCAGCTGGTGCGCGGCGCCGCGCATCCGCTCGCGTTCGCCCTCGCCCAGCTTGGCCAGGAGCACGGTCTGCAGCAGGCGGTGCATCTGCAGGGTGTCGGCGCGCGGGTCGACCCTGATCAGGGAGAACTGGCTCAGGTCGCGCACCGCGCGGTTCAGCCGGATCGACTGACGCAGCAGCGGGTCGACCTCGGGCGTGATGCTCACGCCGCGGCTGCCCCGCAGGATCGAGCGCGGAATGGGCTCGGGGGCCGTGCTGGCGCAGATGTCGAGGAGCTGCCGGGCGCCCGGGTTGTTCCGCTGGATGCGCTCCAGCGAGAGGTCCCACGCGGCGGCGACGGAGACCGGGTAGTCGGGCGTCGGGTCGAGTTCCAGGATCTCGGGGCTGCGCTGGGCGAGCAGGTCGAGGTACTCGTCGACGAGCATGCCGGTGACCGCGCGCCGAGAGCACCGGCCTGCTCGACGGCGAGCGGCAGGTCGCCGAGGGCGTCGGCGAGCCGGTCGGCGTCCTCGCTGCTCAGATCGGGCGAGCGCCTCTGGAGCAGTTCGATGGACTCGGACCGCTCGAAGACGTTCACGGGCAGGGGGTGGCCACTCGTTCCCAGGCCCGGTTCCGGGAGGTGACGATGACCTTGCCCGGCCCGTTGGTGGGGAAGTACTGGCGTACCGCCTCGACGTCCTCGGCGTTGTCGAAGACGAGCAGCCAGTCGTTGTACGGAGCGCCGTTGCGCAGCGCCTCCAGTACGGCGGGCACGGCGGTGTTGGCGGCGGGGGCGCCCAGGCGGTCCTGGCTGGAGGGCGCGACGCCCAGCTGGGCGGCGAGGGTGCCCAGCGCGGCCAGGATGAGGCTCTCCCGCTCGGCGGGGATCCAGCAGATCACCTTGTACTCGTGCTGGTGGGTGTAGATGTACTCCAGGGCGAGCTGGGACTTGCCGACGCCACCCAGGCCGTGCAGCGCGTGCGGCAGCACCAGCGGCCGTGTCCTGGGCACTCAGTTGCTCCTCCACGGCCCTCAGCAGCCCCTGCCGGCCGACGAACGAGGTGTTCCGCAGGGGAACGTTCACCAGTAGGGCGGGCGTCGCGGTCGTGGTGCTCTGCATGAGCTGCTCAGCCTCCGGGGCTTCGGGTGGGGTCGCGTCGGTTACCAGGGGCGGCACGTGGTCTCCAGGTTCGTCGGGGTTGCTCGACGCTGGATCACTGCCTTCTCGGCCGCCGGATGATCCCCCGCCGCCCGCAGGGTTCACCTCAGTGGGTGTACCCGCGGAGCAAACCGGCGCCCACCCGTTCGGCCGCACCGGGCGGCACACGCCCGGAGAGTTGGGGTTCGATGCGCCTGGCCCGTTCGGAGTAGGGCCCCGAGAGGGCGCGCATCACGGCCAGTTGCTGCGCACCCAGCCGCCTTGGGCCGGGTCGGGCAGGGCTGCTCCGGCCGGGTCGTGCAGGGCGGCGCGCAGGGCGACGCCCCGCGGTCCGGCGGCCGGCAGCTCGCCCACCATGCTGACCGTGCGCGCCAGTTGGCTGCGGGTCGTGGTGGCGAGCAGTGCCTCGCGGACCCCGTCGGCGAACTCGGGGCGGCCTTCGCCCGCCGCTGTTCCAGTCGATCAGCCCACCCATGGGATCTCGGCGAGGTGGTCGGGGCCGGTCTCCGGCATGGTGCGCCGCCGCATCTGTTCCACGAGGTCGAACTCGAAGGGGATGGCCGCCAGTTGAGTGGCGAGCCGGCGGGCGGCGGGGGTGGCGAGGGTGAAGAAGCGGCGTACGGCGGCGGTGGCGGCGCGCGGCAGGCGCGGGGCGCGCAGGCCGGGCGCGGGCGCGCCCTTGGCGAGGGCGCCGGCGAGGACGACGGGCAGGGACCGGCGCACGCCCCGCTCGCCGGTGACGAGGTCGGCCCAGGTGCCGAGGGAGCCGGGCTTGAGGGACAGCACGGGCACCGGCACGGAGCCGTCGCCGGCCTCGGGCAGCGGGCGCAGCGGGTCGGGGCCGCCGGGCGGCGCCCAGTGGCCGAGGCCGTCGTTGGAGGCGCCAACCCGCCGGCCTCCAGGACCGCCTGGTACGGGTAGAGGGAGGTGCGGTGCCGCAGGTGCGGCGGCAGCAGGGTGGACGGGGCCGTGGGGCCGGCGTGGCCGAGCCGGCCGAGCAGGTCGTCGGCGGCCGGGGCCGCCCAGCCGTGGGCGAGCCCGTCGGTGACGACGAGGAAGACCCGGCCGCCCCGGCCGTCCAGGAGTTCGGCGGGGTCGGCGGCGGCGCGGTCGGCGGGCCGGCGCAGGTGGCGGTGCCGGTGCGCGGGACGTGCACCCGGACGGCCCGGACGCCGCGGAAGGCGCCGCTGTGCTCGGCGGCCTCGGTGAGGGCGGGCACAGGTCTCCTGCCAGATGCGCATGGTCGGGGCGTCGTCGACGAGCAGGACGAGGTCGAACGCGGTTGCCCGGGCGGGACGCAGGAAGGGCAGCCAGAGGCCGTCGGACAGGCCCTGCTCGGCGGTGGCCTCCTCGTCGAGCTCCAGGGTGTGGCGGGAGGATGCGCCGGGCCAGTTGGTGCAGGGCTCGGGCGAGCAGCGCGGTGGTGCGGCCGGGGCCGGGCTGCGGGCGCTCCTCGGCGGGCAGCAGCGGCCGCCCGACGTGCAGCGCGAAGGTACCCTCCCGGCGTCGGGTAACAGCCTTCGGCGGGTGGCCCGTTCGGCGGGCGTGCCGTCCGGCGGGCCGGTGGGCGAGGGCCGGTCCGCGGGGTCGTCCGGCGGTGCGGGCGCGGCGTGGGGAGCCGGTGCCGGGGGGCGGTCGGCCGCGGGGCCGGTGCGGGGTCGGCGGCGGGTGTGCCGTCGTCGGCCGGGGACGGTTCGAAGGCCGTACGTCCTCGGCCTCGGCCTCGCTCTCGGCCCCGGTCTCCTTCTCCGTCTCGGTGGTGCGGGCGGGCCGCGGGTGCGCGGGGCGGGGCCCTGCGCCGGTACGGGGTGGTCGCTGCCCGGGCCGCCGTGGCGGTCCCAGTACGCGGCGAGCCAGACCGCTTCGGCGACCTCCCGCCAGTGCGCGTCGGACGGTTCCGGCCCGTCCGGCGGCTGGAAGCGGCCGGTCGCCTCTTGGGCCGGGGCAGCGGTGACCGCCGCTCCGTACCCACTCGCGCCTTCGACGGACTCGGGAAACGCCGACGGAGGCGACGTCCCTGATACGGGATCACCGTCGCCCGGTCCGGATGCGCGCTCCCTCGGGAAAGCCGGTCATTCAGCGGCCCTTCGCGAGGTCGCGGGCAGCATTTCCACGAGCTTACGCCCGTCACCGTTCGCCTGGAAACCACCCGCGGTAGTCATCTGGACGGCATTGAGTAGCTGGTCCAGTGAGTGGGTGCCGCCGGACCGGATCCTCCCGACGAACTCGTCCACCAGGCGCTCGGTGCCCTCGGGCCGGACGCCCAGGTGGCCTTCGACCAGGGCGAGCAGCTGCTCACGGCTGGGGTACGCAGCTCCAGCGGCAGGCAGCGCCGGCGGGAAGGCGGCGGGGAACTCCGCGTTCTCCGTTACTGGTGATCACCACGACCGGGAACTCCCGGCACTCGACGCGCCCGCCCCGCACCAGCGCCTGGCCGGCGGGGTCGCTGGTGTGGACGCGCGCGGTGTCCACGGCGTCGCGCACCAGTTCCGGGACGTCATAACTTCCGTTCTCCAGGACGTGCAGCAGGTCGTTCGGCAGGTCGATGTCGCTCTTGTCGAGTTCGTCGACAAGGAGCACCCGTGGACGATCGTAGGGCAGCAGGGCGGTGCCCAGGGCCCCGAGGGTGATGAAGTCTCCGAGAACGGGCGGGGAGTTGACTGTGTGCTGATACGACCGCCGGGTTGACGTCGTCCGGTACGGGCGCCGCGCCGCCCTCGTGGGCCGTCGCCGGTCCGGTCCCGTCCGGTTCCCGGGCCGCCGCGCCGCGCAAGCCGGCCTGCCAGGCGGCGATGGCCTGTGCGCGGCCCAGGCGTCGTGGACAGCCCGTCCCCGCAGCGTGGTCCGGCTGACGATGCTCCACTCCAGGACCCTGCCGAGGCCCAGCTCCCGGGAAATCACGTAGGCGAGCGTGGACTTGCCGATTCCGGGCGGTCCGGTGATCAGCAGCGGCCGGCGCAGCAGCAGTGCGGCGTTGACGGTGTCGATCTCGTCGGGGCCGAGCTGCGGGGTGACGTCGCCGGGGCCCAGCCGGCGCACCGCGGCCTCCGGCTCGTCCGGCGGGGCCGGCTGGGACGGGGCGCCGAGGAACCGGCGCCAGGGCGGCGCCTGGGGCAGCGCGGGCGCGACGACCGGCGGCCGGCCGGTGCCGTGGAACACGCGCCAGCCGTTCGGGGACGTCTGTTCCTGCGCGTTCATGCCGGTGCCTCCTCGCCGGCGAGATCGCCGGGGTCGCTTGTGTGCATGTCGACGATTCGAGTGGGATCATCCCAGAAGAATCCGATGTGCCGCCCCAGGAGCCGGCCGGGGCCCCGCTGGTTCAGTTCGGCGTTCTAACGCAACCGGTGGATGGCGAGCGGGATCTGACCGGGGGTCGGGACCGCGGCGAACACGGCCGTCACCACCTCGCGTCGCTCCTCGGGGAAGGCTCCTCTGCGGTCCCCACACCGCCAGCCCGATGCCTTCCGCTATGGCCGCCTTGAGTGCCTCCATGGCGGAGACCCGGGCCGGCGCGTCCAGCACCACGGCCGTGTGTCTGGTGTCCCCGCGAGTGTCGCCTGCCACGCGTCGAGCCGTCGCCCGTCCGGCTCACTCCAGGCGTGCACGCCGACCCCGTGCTGCCGCAGCGCGTGCCAGCGCTCCTGCCACTGGTGTCGCACCAGCGCGTCGTCGGTGCGCATCCGCTCCAGACTCCGTAGGTGCACCCCGTACTTCAGCCCGAGCGGCAACGGTCGCCCGTCGCCGATCCGGTACGTCAAACTCGCCACATCGTGGTTGAGGAGGTCGTACGGAAGGACGAACTCCACGTACGCCGACGGCTGCCTGTGTCCACCGGAGGAGGCCGGCTCCCCCGGCCCGGCCCACAGCCGGCCGCCCTGCCGCAACGCGTCGTCGACGGCCGGGCCCAGCGCGTCCAGGGTGGTCACGGCCGGTGCGCCGGGCTGCGGATCCCAGTGGCCCGGCACGGTGTTGAGCCAGGGGCGTACGACGACGTCGTCGGAGCCGTCCCGGGCGGGCTCGACGGCAACGATCAGGCAGCGGGGGATGTCGGGGTCCCGCACGACGCGGGCGCGGGCCTCCCGGCGCCGCTTCAGCTCCGCGGCGAGCCCGACCCGTTTCGCCCAGTCGTCGACCCAGTCGGTCAGCGCGGCGCGGTGGCCGAGCGTGGCGGCGAGGAGGGCCGCCCGGTCGAGGAGGAGGACGGCGGGGGCAGCCCGTCCGGCTGGGCGTTCCACGCGAGGACGTGGAGGAAGAGCTGGTCGGGTAAGAGCCCGGTGGGCAGATCGAGGCCGTTGAGTTCCTCGGCGAGGTCGTCGCGCAGTCGGCCGGCGGGGAGGTCGCCCCTGGCGAGGACGGCGCGCGCGCCGGTCTCGTCGTCCCGGCCGAGCGGGCCCGGCGGCGCCTCGGAAGCGGCGGGCGCGTCGGGGTGATCAGCCGGTCCAGTTCGTCGCCGGCGAGGGCCCTTCGAGGATGCGCACCACTGCGACGAGTACGCGCTCCCCGCCTTCCACGTTCAGGGCGGTGCGGACCAGCGTGACCACGTCCTCGCGCTGTTTGACACCGCGCAGGTCGACGGGGCGGCCCAGCTGGTCCCCGAGCACCGTGGCGAACTGGCCCCGCCCCTGCGGGTCCTCCGTGCAACTGAGTCCGCACAGCGCCTCGGTCAGCTCCAGCAGCAGTGCCAGCCCCCGCGCATGCCCGGAATCGCCCTCGGCTCCGCCGAATCCCGCGCCTGTCTCCACCGACTGTCCCCCATGAGTCGGTACGTCTGCCTGACCGACCTGCGAAGTTAGCACGGCAACTGACGGTTAACCAGGGACACGTGGGGTGTGGGGAGCCGGAGTCCGGCCGGGCCGCCCCCGTCGGGGGCAACTCGGCCGGAAACGTGCGCTAGAGCCGGGGGTCCACGGGCTCGGACTCCAGCGCCAGGACGCCGAAGACCGCCTCGTGCACCTGCCACAGCGGCTCGCCGTCCGCCAGCCGGTCCAGGGCCTCCAGGCCGAGGGCGTACTCGCGGATCGCCAGGGACCGCTTGTGGTTCAGGAACCGCCCGCGCAGCCGGGCGAGGTTGTCGGGGCGCGTGTACTCGGGACCATAGATGATCCGCAGGTACCGCGTCCGCGGCACTTGATGCCGGGCTGCACCAGGCGGCCCCTTGCCGTCGCGGACCAGGGCGCCGATGGGCTTGACCACCATGCCCTCGCCGCCGCGGCCGGTCATCTCCAGCCACCAGTCGGTGCCCGCCGCCACCGACTCGGGGTCGCCGGTGTCGACGTACAGCCTCCGGGTGGTCTGCAGGAGACCGCTGCCGTCGTGCTCGACGAGCCGGTCGATGAGGGCGAGCTGCTCGTCGTGCGGCAGTGCGGCCAGGCTGCGGCCCTGGTGGCCAGGACTGGAACGGGGCCAGGCGGACGCCGTCCAGGCCGTCGGTGGGCCAGCAGTACCGGCGGTAGGCGTCCGTGAACGCGGCGGCGTCGGCGGACCGCCCGCGCTGCCGGTCGAGGAGGTCCCCGACCTCGACGCCGCGCCGCGGCGCCCTCCAGTGCGGCCAGCGCGCCCGGGAACACCGCGCCGGAGGCTGCGCCCACGGCGGCGTACTGGGAGCGCAGCAGCCCGGAGGCCTTGAGGGACCACGGCATCAGCTCGGCGTCCAGCAGCAGCCAGTCGGTGGCCAGTTCGTCCCACAGGCCGGCCTCGCCGATCGCGGTGCGCAGCCGGTCGAGGATCGCCTCGGTGACGGACGCGTCGTCGAGGAACGGGCGGCCGGTGCGGGTGTAGAGGGAGCCGGTGGGGCCTTCCACCCCGAAGCGGGTGCGGGCCGCCTCGGCGTCGCGGCAGACCAGGGCCACGGCGCGCGAGCCCATGTGCTTCTCCTCGCACACGACCCGCGCCACCCCGTCGGCCGCGTACTGGGCGAAGGCCTCCTTCGGGTGCTCCAGGTAGCCGTCCACGTTCGAGGTGGCGGTCGGTGCCATGGTCGGCGGGAGGTACGGCAGCAGGCGCGGGTCGGTCGCGAAGCGGCTCATGACCTCCAGGGCGGCCGCACCGTTCTCCTCGCGCACGGTGATCCGCCCGGCGTGCCGGGTCTCCACCACCCGGCGTCCGTGCACGTCGGCCAGGTCCAGCGGACGGCCGTCGTGTCCGCCGGGCGCCTCGGTGCGCAGCGGCTTGGCCGGGTCGTACCAGACCCGCTCGGCCGGTACGTCGACCAGTTCACGCTCGGGCCAGCGCAGCGCGGTGAGCTTGCCGCCGAAGACGGCGCCGGTGTCCAGGCAGATGGTGTTGTTGAGCCAGGTGGCCTCGGGGACCGGGGTGTGGCCGTAGACGACGGCCGCGCGGCCCCGGTAGTCCTCGGCCCACGGGTAGCGCACCGGCAGCCCGAACTCGTCGGTCTCGCCGGTGGTGTCGCCGTAGAGGCGTGCGAGCGGACCCGGCCGAGGTGCGGCCGTGGTACTTCTCGGGCAGACCGGCATGGCAGACCACGAGCCGGCCGCCGTCGAGGACGTAGTGGCTGACCAGGCCGTCGATGAACTCCCGTACCCGGTGCGGAACTCCACGCTCTCGCCGTCCATCTGCTCGACGGTCTCGGCGAGTCCGTGGGTGTGCTGGACCTTGCGGCCCTTCAGTAAGCGGCCGTACTTGTTCTCGTGGTTGCCGGGCACGCACAGGGCGTTGCCCGACTTCACCATGGACATCACGCGGCGCAGCACGCCGGGGCTGTCCGGGCCGCGGTCGACCAGGTCGCCGACGAAGACGGCGGTGCGGCCCTCGGGGTGGACGCCGTCGGTGTAGCCCAGCTTGCCGAGCAGGGTCTCCAGCTCGGCGGCGCAGCCATGGATGTCGCCGATGATGTCGAAGGGGCCGGTGAGGTGGGTGAGGTCGTTGTACCGCTTCTCGGTGACGACGGTGGCCTGCTCGACCTGTTCCGTGCCGCGCAGGACGTGCACCTTGCGGAAGCCCTCGCGCTCCAGGTGCCGCAGGGAGCGGCGGAGTTCGCGGGTGTGGCGCTGGATGACCCGGCGGGGCATGTCGGCCCGGTCGGTGCGGGTGGCGTTGCGCTCGGCGCACACCTCCTCGGGGACGTCGAGGACGATGGCGATGGGCAGCACGTCGTGCTTCCTGGCCAGGTCGATCAGCTGACGCCGGGCGTCCTGCTGCACGTTCGTCGCGTCGACGACGGTGCGGCGGCCGGCGGCGAGCCGCTTGCCGGCGATGTAGTGCAGGACGTCGAAGGCGTCCCGGCTCGCGCTCTGGTCGTTCTCGTCGTCGGCGACCAGGCCCCGGCAGAAGTCGGAGGAGATGACCTCGGTGGGCTTGAAGTGGCGCCGGGCGAAGGTGGACTTGCCGGAGCCGGAGGCGCCGATCAGCACGACGAGGGACAGGTCGGTGACGGGCGAGGGCGCGGGCCCGCACGGGGGTGTCGGTGGTGGTCATGCGGCCTTCGCCTCCTTCTCCGTCACGGTGCTGGTGGTGAACACGGCCATCTGCGTGGGCGGGGCCCACCTCGGGGTCCTCGGGGCCGACGGGGCGGAACTCCACGCAGTAGCCGTGCCGTTCGGCCACCGTCTCCGCCGAGGTGCGGAACTCCTCGCGGGTCCACTCGAAGCGGTGGTCGCGGTGGCGGACGTGACCGGCCGGGAGGGTCTCCCAGCGCACGTTGTACTCGACGTTGGGCGTGGTGACGACGACGGTGCGGGGGCGGGCCGAACCGAAGACGGCGTACTCCAGGGCAGGCAGCCGGGGCAGGTCGAGGTGCTCGATCACCTCGCTGAGCACGGCGGCGTCGTAGCCCCCCAGCCGCTTGTCGGTGTAGGCGAGGGAGCCCTGGAAGAGGTTCACGCGCGCCGCCCGCCGCTCGCCCATGCGGTCCAGCTTGAGGCGCCGGGAGGCGATGGTGAGCGCGCGCACCGACACGTCCACGCCGACGATCTCGGTGAACCGCGGCTCCTTGAGCAGTTCCCGCACCAGGTGCCCCCTCGCCGCAGCCGAGGTCGAGGACGCGGGCGGCGGCGTTGTCCCGGAGGGCGGTGAGGGATCGCCTCGCGGCGGTGCACGGCCAGCGGGGTCGGCTTCTCCTCCTGCTCGGCCTCCGCCTCGACCGCGTTGTCGATCTCCGCGACGTCGCTGTCGTCGGTCTCGGCCAGCCGGATCAGCTCCAGCCGGTCCATCGCCTCGCGGGTCAGGGACCAGCGGCGGGACAGGTAGCGGCTGGTGATCAGCTCTTGCCCGGGTGGCTGGGCAGCCAGCCCTCGCCGGCCCGCAGCAGCTTGTCGACCTCGTCGGGCGAGACCCAGTAGTGCTTGGCGTCGTCGAGGACCGGGAGGAGGACGTAGAGGTGGCGCAGGGCCCCGGCGAGGGTGCGGGCCGCGGACTCCAGTTCGAGGCGGACGTGGCGTGAGTCGCCCCACTCGGGGAACTCGGTGTCCAGCGGGACGGCCTCGACGGTGACCGTCCAGCCGAGCGGCTCGAAGAGGCGGCGTACGAGGTCGGGGCCGCCGCGGCGGGCAGCGCCGGGACCTCGACGCGCAGCGGCAGCGGCTCGGCCGCCCGCTCGGGGCGGACTTGCACATCGCCGCGCATCGCGCTGGAGAAGACGTTGCCCAGCGCGACGGCGAGGAGCGAGGAGGCCGCGTAGGGGCGGTCGTTGACGTACTGCGCGAGGGCCGCGTCCTGGGGCGCCGCCCCGGCCCTTGCCCTTGCCGCGCCTGACCAGCGCCATCGCGTCGACCTCCAGCAGCAGCGCGGCCGTGCAGCGCTGTTCCCGCCGCCTCCGGTAGAGCACGTGGGCCGTGCCGAAGGAGGTGGAGAACGCCTGCGCCTTGTCGGGATGCTTGTGCAGCAGGAAGCCGAGGTCGGTCGCGGGGCGCTCGAGGAGTACCGGTGGTGGTGATGGTCAGGAACATGCGGAGGGCCTCTCCGGCCGGCGGATGCTTACGGGGTGCTGTACGCGCGGGAGCCCCCAGGGGTTGTTCCGGGGGCTCCGGCAGGACGACGGTCACACCATCGCACAGGGCTGGTGACCGGCGCCTTCGGTTATTCGAGGGGCGGCGTCACCGCGTCACGACAGCTGCGACTGGACCTGGGAGGAGATCAGCCCAGGTGGTCCAGGTCGTCGAGGTCGAGGATCTGGAGGTAGATCTGCTGCGCGCCGGCCTCGGCATAACGGCCGATCTTCTCGACGACCTCGGCCGGGAGCCGGCCAGGCCGTTGGCCTTCAGCTCCTCGACCTCGCGGGCCGATCACGGCGGCCCGGCGGGCGACATCGGCGTCGTCCTTGCCGACGCAGGCGACGAGGGCGTTGGAGTAGGTCAGCGCGTCCGGCCCCGCCGCCGGCCTCTCCTCGGCGGCGGCCTGGACCCGGCCGAACTGGCGCCCGGTGTCCTCGACCTACTGAGGCGAAGGGGATGTTGAACTCGTCGGCGTACCGGGCGGCCAGCCGGGCGTGCGGACGGCACCGTGGCCGCCGATGAGCACGGGGACCTCGCGCCTCGCGCGGGCTTGGGCAGCGCGGGCGACTCGGTGAGGTCGTAGAACTTGCCGTGGAAGTCGAAGGACTTGCTCGGCCTCCGTGGCCCACAGACCGGTGACGATCTCCAGCTGTTCTTCGAGGCGGGCGAACTTCTCCCTGGGAAGGGAATGCCGTACGCCTTGTGCTCCTCCTCGAATCCAGCCGGCGCCCAGGCCCAGCTCGACCCGGCCGCCCGGACATCTGGTCGACCTGCGCGACCTGATGGCGAGGACGCCGGGCAGCCGGAAGGTGCCGAAGCGGTCATGAGGGCGCCGAGCCGGATGCGCTTGGTCTCCCCGGGCGAGGCTGGCGAGGGTGATCCAGGCGTCGGTGGGCTGTCCGGGGAAGCCGTCCACGGAGCCCATGCGGGAGATAGTGGTCCGAGCGGAAGAAGGCGTCGAAACCGGGAGGTCCCCGGTGGCCTTCGCCACGGTGAGCAAGGTGTCGGGCGCGGCCCTCTGGGGCTCGGGGTGAAGATACGGAGATCCATGTCTCCATCCCGCCTGCTCGGCGGGGGAGCGTCGCACAGGCTCCTCCCGTCGGCCCGGCGCTTCCCATTCCGGCGGGCGATTTCGCGTCAATCCCGGGCCTGTCGCGTGGGTCGGTCCAGTGACCGGGCCGGACGGTGATCGTTTGCCGGGGCGGAGCTGGATCGCCCGGCGTCCGCGCCGGGCGGTGCGGGCACCGGTGCGTCACCAGTGCCGGCCTCCCCGGTGGGGGGCCTCGGGGCCGAGGTGGAGGCCGTCATGTCCGAAGAGACCGTGCTGCAGGGTGGCGGGGCGGATGCCCGGCCGAAGGGGCTGCTCCAGCAGATGGAGGAACTCATGGCGGCGCTGAACGTGCGGACCCGTCGGCTCTGGACGCCGACCTCCAGTCAGCCGGGGGACCAGGGGCGGCAGGCGGGGGTGGAGGGGCAAATGCCGACTGAGGCGTGCGGGGGAATGCGGTCGGCGGCCGCGTGTGCCGCGACTCAGCCGGCCTCCCGCTCCGGGTAATCTCCGCGTCGCGGTCCGCCAGTTTGCGCAGCATCTCCATGACCTGGTCCCGTGACCCTCGTCCGCCGCGTCGATCGCCTCCATGCACTGCCAGTACGTGGCCTCGTCGTCCGCGGCGCAGGCGATGCCGACGAGGGCGATGCCGGTCTCGCCCAGCAGGGTGCCGAGGCGCATCAGGGCCTGGCGGGCGTCGCCCAGTTCGGTGAGCTGGGCGGCGCGCAGCTCACCCGGGGCCAGGTCGGGGTGCGCAACTCCGGGGCAGCCAAGCGCCCGCCAGCTCGGTCAGTCCCAGTGCGCCTCACCGCGCAGTTCGGGTGGTCCGGAGACCGCCAGCCGGCTGCCGATCGCCCGTGCCAGGGCCTGCACCTGCCACACCTCCGTCAGGATGTCCGGCACCTCGCCGCCGGCCGCCAGGGCGCGCCCACTCGTCACGATGAGCCGCACAGCGTCCATGCGCTGCCCCCGTTCTGTTTCACGACGCTCAGGGCGCGTCCGGGCCCGAACTCCGTTATCCACTACCCAGAGTGAAGGCGTGTGGGACGAAACAGGAGGAAGTGGCGGAAATCTCGACAACAAATTGATTTCTGGCCGGTTCCCGGCTGCGGAGAGTAATAACGGAGTGCTCGGCTCCTCTTCAGCTCTCCCGGTCCTTCCGCACCGGGAACCGGAGCTCGTTCCGCTCGATCTTCGCCGCCAGCGCGGCCAGCGGGTCGACGTCGAGCACCTCGCAGAACTGGAGCAGATACGCCAGCGCGTCGCCGGCGACCTCGTCCCGGACCCGGTGCGCGGTGTCCGGGTCGGTCATGACGCGGGCCGACTCCTCGGGCGTCAACCACTGGAAGATCTCGACGAGTTCCGGACGCCTCCACGCTGAGCGCGGCGACGAGGTTCTTGGGCGTGTGGTACGGCTGCCGGTGCCGCGCCGCCGCGAACTCGGCCAGCCTGCGCCGCAACGCCACGAGGTCCTGGGCAGGGTGAGGGTGATCGGTCACGTGACCAGGTCTACCACCGTGACACCGGGATCCTGTCCCGGCCGCCAGGTGGCATCGGCGACCGCCGTGAGGACGGATGTGCCCGCGGTCGCACATCCGGACCGCCAGCCGGGCGTTCCGCCCGCTGCCGCACGTCCAGGCCGCGGTCGAAACCGTCGGCGAGGACGGTGAGCGTCTGAAGCAGCCGGGCACCTCGCCGGCCGGGTCGACCTCTCAGCACACCGGGCCGGTGGAACAGCACCAGGGCGAGGGGCGAGGTAGCGCAACTCGCCGTAGGCCAGGCGCGCGAGGCCGGTCCGGGTGCCGTCGCCCTGGTTCAGCAGCGCGCGCACCACGCCACCGGCGACGGGCTCGGCCAGGACGTCTCGCGACGGGGGCCCGCGCATCCGGCGCGTACCGCCGCGACGAACTGCGCGTGCCGCCCCCCGCACTCGGCGCGGGTGCGCCACAGCACGTCGGCGAGGTTGTCGCAGCCGCCGAGCAGGCGCCGGAGCCGGTGGGCACGCGGGCTCCCCGCATCCGGCCGGGACGCGGATCGCAGGCGAAGACGGAACGCAGGGCGACGACCATCTGCTCGGCCGCGGCCAGCACTTGCGCTGCCCGTCCGTCTTGCCGGCCACCCGCAGCGGCAGCAGCGGTGTGCCGAGCCGGTCGTCCGGCAGCGGGGCGCGGGTCACGGGCGCGGACCCGGCCGTGTGCCAGGCCGCCCTGCACGGCCCGCCGGCCGGATCGCGCAGGGCCGTCTCCAGCAGTACGACGCCGCCCGCCGTCAACCGCTCCCCCACGATGCGCAGTTCCGGTCCGGCCTGTACGGCGACGTCCAGGTGCACCGGGCCCGCGGCGCGCCGTCGGCCGTGCAGCCGATGCGGAAGCCGCGGACGGTGCTGGGCGTCGGGCCGGGCCCGCTCGGGCACGCAGGCCACCGGGTCCGGGAACACCGCGCCGGAGCTGGGCGCCGCCCTCGAGCCTGGCCAGCGCGTCGTACGCCCGGGAGCGCACTGGTCTTGCCGCTGCCGCTGGGCCCGGCGAGCACGGTGAGCGGACCGAGCGGCAGCGGCGCCGGTGCCCGGCAAGGCGAATAGCCGCAGCTCCGTGATGCGGGGCCGGTCCGGGTGGGCGGGGCGGGAGTGGCGGACACCGTTGACGCAGCTGACACGGCCATATGCGGACCGCAGGAGTCCGGCTCATGGCGAACCGTTTTGCCCGGAGGACGTTCCTACGATCGGGGACGGCACCGTCAGGGCCGGGGACGCCCGTCACACCTGGGAGGTCCGGGAGGCGTCCGCGACGATCGGTGCCCCGCGCGCCCCGCCGGCCCCGTCACCCCGGGAACCTCCGCCGCGCCTTCCATCCAGCCCGTTTCACCTCGGTCCCGGCCGGTGTCAGCAGGAAGAGTTTGTTGGTCTATGCGGTGCATGCCGCTGGCCAGGCCGAAGACGACGCCCGTACTGGCAGTTCAGTACCCGCTTGGCGACCTCGTTGGTCTCGGCGCTGGTCAGGTCCAGCAGGACCGGAATGCCCGCCATGAGGATCTCGGCGACCTCGCGGGCGTCCGCGAACACGTTGACCCGCAGTAGCGACGAAACGGCGACGCGTTCTCCGTCTCCGCCTCCGGCATCGCCCGGTGGCCGACCGCGCGGACGCGCCATGCGTCGCGCCCGCGCAACGGAACGACCTGGGCGAGCCCCTCCCACTGTTCATCGGTGACGTCGTGGCTGTTCACCGGCTCCCCCGATTTCACTCGCCTTCATCCGCCCGCACCAGCCAATACCTCTACGCCAAGTCACCCGTTCTGGCCCAACAGCGACAGGTTTGTTCGCGACGCCTCGTGTCCGGGAGATTGCCACCGCGACCGCCGGGGTACTTCAGCGACGCGCCGCTCCGCACGCGCAGGCGCCGTAGCCGTGCCGAATACCCGAAGGGAGAGCCCAAGGGGTGCGCTGGACCTGCCCGAACCCGTCACGCGAGGGGGGCGCCGCCGCCGGTCGACACCGTCGCGCTCCTGAGCCGCCCCGAGCGAGCGGGTCGACGGTGAGGTCCGCTTCGACGCCGGGAGCCGGGCGAGCATCTCCACGGACGCCCTCGAAACTTCCGGCAGACGCCCATCGGCGTGGTCGTCCCGCGCACCCCCGAGGCCGGTGCCGAGGCGGTGGCCGTGGCGCGGAGGTTCGGTGCGCCGGTGCTGTCGCGGGGCGGCGGAACGAGCCTGGCCGGACAGTGCACCACCGCGGGTGTGGCGCTCTGACCGGCCGAAGTACTGCACCCGTGTGAGTCGGTGGACACCGATGCTCGCACCTGCGTCGTGCAGCCGGGGGCGTGCCGACGACCTCAACCGGCAGCTCGCGCCGTACGGCTGCGCTACGGGCCGAGAGCCCGCCACCCACGCCAACCGCACCATCGGCGGTATGATCGGCAACAACCTCGTCGCGGCGCCACCGCACAGGCGCACGGCAAGGTCGTCGACAACATCACCCGCCTCAGGAGGCGTTGCTCTACGACGGCACCTGCGCTGGTGCGGCGAGACGAGCGACGAGGAGTGCCGCCGGGATCGAACGCCAGGGGGACCTGCGGGCGACCGTCCAGCCGGCGGCTGCGCGCCCTGCGCGACACCTACGCGGACATCCGCCGCCGGTTCCCGACGTCCCGCGCCGGGCCTCCGGGTGGGCGAACCTGACTCACCGCTGCCCGAGTACGGTTTCGACGTCGCCGGGCTGCTGGTGGGGGCGAGTCGACGCTGGTCACCGTTCTGCGGGGGGTGCTGAGCTGGTGCCGGTGGTGAAGGACCGACCGGTGGTCTCGGGTTCGACACGATCGACAGCAGCTGCCGACGCCGTGCCCGACATCCGCCGCACGAGCCGATCGCGCTGGAGGGCGTCGGACGCCCGGCTGGTCCGCGACGAGCGGATCAAGCACCTCAACGAGAAGGTGCTCGCCGAGATGCCCGGGAGTCGGGACCCGCCTACCTATGGTGTCCGGCGGCGACACCGTCGAGGAGGGGGGGGCGCGGCGCACCGGATGCTGGAGGCGGTGCACCGCTTTGACGACGACGCGCACTGTCTCGTTCCTCGCACGACCCGGTGAACGAGGAGGGGCTGTGGCAGGTGCGCGAGGCCGGTTTCGGGGCCACCGCGCACACCCCGGGCTAGCCCGACATCTTCGAGGATCGGGGGTCGCCCCGGAGAAGCTGGGCGACTACCTGCGGCGGCTGCGCGCGCTGTTCGAGGAGTTCGGTTATCTGGAGAGCCGGCCCAGCCGTAGGCCACTTCGGGGGGGGCTGCGCACACCCGGATCCCCCTTCGACCTGCGGCCACCGCGGACGGGGTGGCGACGTACCGGAGGTTCATGAGCGGGCGGCCGACCTCGTCGTCGAGTTCGGCGGGTCGCCGTCCGGCGAGCACGGGACGGGCAGCCGGGGCGAGCTGCTGCCGCGGATGTTCGGGCGGTCTGGTCGAGGGGTTCGGGCGGTTGAAGGCCCTCTCCCACCCGCTGGACCGGATGAACCCGGGAAGGTCGCCGCCGTACGGGCTGGACGAGAACCTGCGACTGGGCGGTAGGTGACTGGTCCCCGTACGAGCCCCGCGACCGCGCTTCCGGTTCCTGCACGACGGCGGGTCGTTCCCCCAGGCGGCCAATCGGTGCGTGGCGCCGGGCGCCGGCAGCACACCAGTGACGGCACGGTGATGTGTCCGTCGTAACAGGTGACGCGGAGGAGGCAACCCACCCGGGGCCGCCAGAGCGGCTGTTCGGAGATGACGCTCGGCGGCACGGGACGGCGATCCGGGACGGCTGGCGCTCGGAGGCGGTCGGGCGACGCCCTCGATCTCTGCCTGGCCTGCAAGGGATGCGAAGCGACTGTCCGGCGGACGTGGACATGGCCACGTACAAAGGCGGAGTTCCTGTCCCACCACTACGAGGGGCGGCCGTGCGCAGGCCGCGCTCCGACTGGTCGATGGTGGCTGCCCGCGTTCGCCCAGGCCGTGGGCGCACCCGGCTCGCGCCGGTGGTCAACTTGCCTCACCCACGCCCGCTGCTGTCGAAGCCGCCGTGCTGGTGGCGGGGGTGGCGGGCCGCTGAGGTGCCGCTGTTCGCGGGAGCAGACAACTTCGAGCGTGGGTTCGCCCGCCACGAGCCGTACGGCGACGGGCGGCGCGGGGCCGCTGCCTGTGTTACGGAACCACAACTATCTTCCATCCGCACATCGGAATGCGGGCGGCGGTACGGGTGCTCCTAAACGCTGGCTGGCGGGTGGAACTGCCGTCCGAGCCGCCGTGCTGCGGGCTGACCTGGATCTCCACCGGACAGCTCCGGGATTGCGGGAGAAGGTGCTCACCCGGACGGTGCGCGGACTGGCGGAGCACGTGCGGGCGGGCGGCCTGGTGGTGGCGCTGGAGCCGAGCTGCACGGCCGTGTTCCGGGCGGACGTGCCGCCGAGATGTTCCCCGGCGACCAGGACGTGCGCCGGCTGGGCGAGGCGGACGGTGACGCTGTCGGAGCTGCTCACCGAGCACTCCCCGGCTACGAGCCGCCGCCGCGGGTGCCCGACCGGTCTGGCGAAGGCGCTGGCGCAGGTGCACTGCCACCAGCACGCCATCATGGGCTGGGAGGCCGACCGGGAACTGCTGCGCCGGGCCGGGGTGGACGCCGAGCGGCTGGACTCCGGCTGCTGCGGACTGGCCGGCAACTTCGGCTTCTGAGCGCGGCGCACCCGGACGTCAAGCGAGGCGGTGCTGCGAACGGTGCTGCCGCCGCTGCTGCGGAGGAGGACGGAGGCGACCGCTCGGCCCGCCGCCGACGGCTTCCGGCCGCCGGGACGCAGATCCACGAGTTCGAGCTGGCGGCGGCCACAAGGGCGATGCACCGGCGGGCTGCTGGCCTCGGCGCTCCCCCGGCGCCGCCCGGGCGGCCCCACGGACGCCCCGGCAGCGCAGCCTGCGGCACGGGCGCCGGGCGCCCGCCCGTGGCCCCCGGGGCGGCGGGCCAAGGCCCGGCCCTGGCGGCGCGCTGGGGCTGGCGCCGCCGGCGCGGCGGCGGCACTCGGCACGAGGCCTGTACCGCCGCTGAGTCGGCACTCCGCTCGCGGCCGGGCGCCCGGCCGCGAGCACTCAGGCAACCTGCTCCCTGGCTGCTGGCCAGCGCCCAGATCACGAACACGTCGATCGCCATCATGATCACGGCCCAGACCGGTGCGTACGGCAGGAAGAGGAACTGGGCGACCAGGCTCAGCGAGGCCAGGAAGATGCCCGCGAAGCGCGCCCAGGCCATGCCCTTGAGCAGGCCGTAGCCGGTGACGAGCACCACCGCGCCCAGGATGACGTGGATGATGCCCCCAGCCGGTGAGGCTGAGTTCGTAGACGTAGCTGCCGACACGAGCGTAGACGTCGTCCTCGGCGATGGCCGCGATGCCCTGGAGGACGGCGAGGGCGCCGTTCAGCAGCAGCAGTACGCCCGCGAAGACGACGCCGCCGGTCACCCAGCCACTCGTGCGGTCCGCCGGCCGCGGGGCCCTGCGCCGTGCGTCGGCCTGCCGGGAGAAGGTGCGGCGTGCTGGCTCGGTGAGCGGAGTCCTTTCTGTTGTCCCCCGTACGGGCCTGCCCCCCACCGGCACTCCGGGGGCGCCGACAGGTCACTCCGAGCCTGCGGGCACCCGGCCCCCGCGGCCATACGGGTCCGCCGCACGGGTGAACCGGCCCGACCGCACCGCGCTGCCCGGTCCCCGGAGCGGAAGCGTGCGCGTGCGGCCCTCCCCCGTCTCGCGTTTACTGAAGCGCACATGCGAACGCGCGCGACGGACCGTCGGACCAGGAGGGCCCGTGACGACTCAGCCCGCGCCGACGAACGCGGTGCCGGCCCGGGCCGAGCAGTCACTGCGGCGCACCCTGCTCAGCCCCGGCTATCTGCGGCTGTTGCTGCTGTGCGTACTGCTGGGCGTTCCCATCGCGCTGGCCTGCTTCTTCTTCGTCGGTCTCCAGCACGAGTTCCAGCACTGGGTGTGGACATCGCTGCCCGAGGCCGCCGGGGTACGACGCCCCGCCCTGGTGGTGGCCGCTGCCCGCGCTGGTGCTCGCCGGGCTGATCCTGGCGCCGATCGTGACCCGGATGCCGGGCGCCGGCGGCCATCTGCCGGTGAACGGGCTGGGCGGCGCGCCCGTCGGCCCCCGCGCGCTGCCCGGCGCCGTCCTGGCGGCGCTCGCCACGCTGCCGCTCGGCGTGGTGCTGGGCCCCGAGGCCCCGCTGATGGCCGTCGGCAGCGGGCTCGCCCTGCTGGCGGTGCGGCGGGCGGGGGCCGCTGGGGGACCCGAGGGCGAGCGCGATCCTGGCCACGGCCGGCTCCACCGCCGCGATCTCCACCATCCTCGGCGGGCCGGGTGGTCGCGGCCGTCCTGCTCATCGAGGGGGCCGGGCTCGGCGGCGCCCAGCTGGTCGCCCTGCTGCTGCCCTGTCTGCTGGCCAGCGCGACGGGTGCCCTGGTCTTCACCGGGTTCGGTCAGTGGACCGGCCTGAAGATCGGCGCACTGGCCCTGCACGACGTGCCGCCGGGCGCCAACCCGGACGCGGGCGACTTCCTGTGGGGCGTCCCGACGGCGGCACTGATCGCGGTGCTGATCACGGTGGGCCGCGAGCTGGGCCACCGGACCGTCTCCTGGACGCGGCACCGCACGGCCTTGCGCACCGTCGCCTGTGCCACGGCGGTCGGCGTCTGCCTCTCCGCGTACGCGCTGATCACCGGCCGTTCCCCGGCGGAGGCGGCGCTGTCCGGACAGGCGACCCTGGCCCGGCTCGCCGCGGACCCGCACGCCTGGTCCGTGGGCGCGCTGGTCGCGCTCGTCGCCTGCAAGGGGCTGGCCTGGGGCATCGCGCTGGGCAGTCTGCGCGGCGGTCCGATCTTCCCGGCCGTACTGCTGGGCACGGCGACCGCCATGGCCTGCTCCGGCCTGCCCGGTTTCGGCGTGACCCCGGCCCTCGCCCTCGGCATCTCCGCCGCGGCGGCCGCGGTGACCGGGCTGCCGCTGGCCAGCGCGGTGCTGGCGGTGCTGCTGGTGGGCGGGGACGCGTACGACCAGATGCCGCTGATCGTCACCGCGTCGGTGGTCGCCTTCGTCGTCACCCAGCTGGTCCGCCGGACGGAGCCGGGCGCGGGAGCGGAACCGCCGAAAGCGGCGCCGGAGACGGCACGGTGACCGAGCGCCGGGCCACCACCACGGGGACGGGCGGCACCCGGCCGCCCTGGTGGTGGCCCGCCTGGCGCGCGGCCCGGCCCTGGCTCGTGCGGGCCGGCATCGCGGCGGCCACAGTCGTGGCCTACTTCCTCCTCCCCCTCGACCATCTGGGCCCGCAGCGCCCCGTACTGAGCTGGCTCCTGTTCGCCCTGGTGCTGACGTTCGTGGCCGTGATGCTGCTCCGTCAGATCCGTCATGTGCTCCTCGACCGCCCGGAGACCAGGCCCGGTGTGGTCATCCCCCCTGCTGATCATCCTGTCCGTGCACGTCTTCTCGGCCGCGTACTACGCCCTCGCCAAGCAGCCGGGCGAGTTCACCGGTCTGCGCACCCGCGTCGACGCGCTGTACTTCACCGTGGTCACGCTCGCCACCGTCGGCTACGGGGACATCACCCCGCGGGGCCAGGCGGCGCGGATCGTGACCGTCCTGCAGATCGCCTACAGCTTCGTGTTCCTCACCGCCGCCGCGACCGCGCTGACCACACGGGCGCGCGACATGGTGGTCCGGCGGACCGAGCGGGACCGGCCCGGCTGACGGCGGCCGAAGGCGTGGTGCGGACGGCTGTTTCCGCAGGACCGAGGCCTGGGTCGCCGGGCCGGCCGGACCGGAGGCCCGCTTGTCACCACCCCCGGTGGGAGCACTACTGTCGCCACGCCTTGGTGAACGGGAAATCCGGTGTGATGCCGGTGCGGCCCCTCGCCACTGTGAATCGGGAAGTCCGGCTCCGGCCCTCGCGGGCAGCCACTGGGTACTCGTACCCGGGAAGGCGGAGCACGGGCGGTGGTACCCGTAAGCCAGGAGACCGGCCAAGGCGCGTCGTCCATCCACGAGGTGCTGGAGAGGGTCTGCTGAGCCATGCACATAGCCGAGGGCTTTCTGCCACCGGCGCACGCGATCGCCTGGGGTGTCGCGTCCGCGCCGTTCGTCGTCCACGGAGTACGGTCACTCACCCGTGAGGTCAGGGAGCACCCGGAGAGCACCTCGCTCCTCGGCGCCTCCGGAGCCTTCACGTTCGTTCTGTCGGCCCTGAAACTGCCCTCTGTCACCGGCAGTTGCTCGCACCCGACCGGTACCGGTCTGGGTGCCATTCTCTTCCGGCCGCCGATCATGGCGGTGCTGGGCACCATCACCCTGCTCTTCCAGGCGCTGCTGCTGGCGCACGGCGGGCTGACCACGCTCGGCGCCAACGTCTTCTCTATGGCGGTCGTGGGCCCCTGGGCCGGCTACGCCGTCTACCGGCTGCTGCGCCGCTACGACGTGCCGCTGATGGTCGCGGTGTTCTTCGGGGCGTTCGTCGCCGACCTGTCGACCTACTGCGTCACCAGCGTGCAGCTGGCGCTGGCGTTCCCCGGACCCGAGCAGCGGGTTCCTGGGCGCGCTCGGCAAGTTCGGGTCCATCTTCGCGGTCACGCAGATCCCGCTCGCGGTCAGCGAGGGCCTGCTCACGGTCATCGTGATGCGGCTGCTGGTGCAGTCCAGCCGGGGCGAACTCACCCGGCTGGGCGTGCTGTTGACGAAGACGGGGGACCAAGGAACAGGCGGTGGCCCGATGAGCCGCAACGCGAAGATCAACGCCCTCTGCTGCTGCTCGCCGTGGCCGCGCTCGCGGTGCTGCCGCTGGTGCTGGGTCTCGGCGATCACAAGGAGGAGCCGTTCGCCGGTGCCGACGCCGAGGCGGAGACGGCGATCACGGAGATCGAGCCGGACTACGAGCCGTGGTTCTCGCCGCTGTACGAGCCGCCGTCCGGGGAGATCGAGTCGGCGCTGTTCGCCGTGCAGGCCGCGATCGGCGCGGGTGTGCTGGCCTACTACTTCGGGCTGCGCCGGGGCCGGCGGCAGGGCGAGGAGCGGACGGCGGCGGCGCTGCGGGACGCCCCCGAAGGGGACTGAGTGCTGCCGATCGACGCGGCGGCGCACAGCAGTCGCTGGCGCCGCCGCCATCCCGTGGACAAGGCCGTGCTCGGGCTGGGGCTGACCGTCCTCGCGATCTCGCTGCCGCCCTGGCCGGGCGCGGCGCTGGTGCTGGTGACGGCGCTGGCCGTGCTGCTCGGCCCGGCGGGTGTGCCCGCGCGCCGGCTGTGGCGGGCGTACCGCGTGCCGTTGGGCTTTGCGTGACCGGGGCGCTGCCGCTCCTGATGCAGGTCGGGGGCCCGGACGGGTTCCTGACGGCGGCGGACGGCGGCCCGGTGCGCGCCGGTGAGCTGCTGCTGCGCACCTCGGCGGCCTCCCTCGGGGTGCTGCTCTTCGCATTCACCACGCCGATGTCCGACCTGCTGCCCCGCCTGGTGCGGGCCGGGGTGCCCGCGCCGGTGGTCGACGTGGCGCTGGTGACGTACCGGATGAGCTTCCTGCTGCTGGACTCCGTGCGCCGGGTGCGGAGGCGCAGGCCGCGCGGCTGGGCCACACCACCCGGGCCGCCGCCTGGCGTTCGCTCGGCGGGCTCGGCGCCACGGCGTTCGTGCGGGCCTTCGACCGGGCGGCGCGGCTGCAGTCGGGGCTGGCCGGGCGCGGCTACGACGGCACGCTGCGCGTCCTGGTGCCCGAGGCCCGCGTCTCCGTGCCCTTCACGGCGGCGAGCGTCGCGCTGCTGGCGGTGCTGGCCGCCCTCACCCTCGTACTGGAAAGGCCGCTGTCGTGAGCGAGACGATCGAGCAGGCGGCCGCGTCGTCCCTGGTCGCCCTGCGGGGCGTGTCCTTCGCGTACGAGGAGGGCCCGGCCGTGCTCACCGGCCTGGACTTCGCGGTGCGCGAGGGGCGGGCGCTCGCGCTGCTGGGCCGCAACGGCAGCGGCAAGACCACGCTGATGCGGCTGCTCAGCGGCGGGCTCAGGCCGCGCGCGGGGACGTTGACGGTCGACGGGGAGCCGGTGACGTACGACCGCAAGGGGCTGACCCGGCTGCGGACCACGGTGCAACTGGTGGTGCAGGACCCGGACGACCAGCTGTTCGCGGCGTCGGTGTCCCAGGACGTGTCCTTCGGGCCGCTGAACCTGGGCCTGTCCGACGCGGAGGTCCGCTCCCGGGTCGAGGAGTCGCTCACCGCGCTGGACATCGCCGCACTCGCCGACCGGCCCACCCACCTGCTGTCCTACGGCCAGCGCAAGCGGACCGCGATCGCCGGGGCCGTCGCGATGCGCCCCGGGTGCTGATCCTCGACGAGCCGACCGCCGGGCTCGACCCGGACGGCCAGGAGCGGCTGCTCGCCACCCTGGACCGGCTCCGCGCGGGCGGCACCACCGTGGTGATGGCCACCCACGACGTCGACCTCGCCCTGCGCTGGTCCGACGACGCCGCCCTGCTCACCCCGGCCGGCGTGCACACCGGCCCCGCGGCCCGACGCTGGCCCGCGCCGAGCTGCTGCGGCAGGCCGGGCTGCGTCTGCCGTGGGGCGTCGCGGCGGCCCGGCTGCTGCGCGCCCAGGGCCTGTTGACGGACTCGGCGGCGGGCCCCCCGTACGGCGGAGGAGCTGGCCGCCCTGACCGACTGACGGGGTGCCGGTCGGGGTGGCTCGGGCTCAGCGCGCCGACTCGCTGTACCCGCGTCCCGGGCCGCCCCGGCCGGCTTCCTCGGGCCGCTGCCGGGTACCGCGGCGGCCGGGGAGGACGGCGAGGACGATCAGGGTGCCGGCGGCCATGATGATCCCGCCCACCAGGCTGGTCGTGGCGACGCCGTGCGCGAAGGACTGGTTCACGGCGTCGGCCAGGGCCTGCGCCTGCTGGGGGACCGGCGGCGGGGTCCGTCGCGAGGCGCTCGGCGACGGCCAGCCCGCCGCCCACGGAGTCCTGGGCGGTGTCCAGCGCGGCGGCCGGGAGCCGGTTGCCCACCAGGTCGGCGAGTTCGTCCCGGTAGGCGGTGCCGAGCAGGGAGCCCAGCACGGCGATGCCGAGCGAGCCGCCGAGCTCCAGCGCGGTGTCGTTGGCGCCGCCGCCGACGCCCAGCTCGCTCTCCGGGAAGGAGCCCATGATGGTGTCGGTGGCCGGGGACACGCTCAGCCTGATCGCGAGGCCGAGCAGCAGCATCGGGGCCAGGAAGTCGGCGTACGTCGAGTCCTCTCGATGAGGACCAGGAGGAGGACACCGACGGTGCCGATCACCATGCCGGACCCCACCATCGCCTTCACGCCCAGCTTCGGGGTCAGCTTCCCGGTCGCCGCGGCGCCGACGAACACGGCCCCGGCCAGCGGCAGCAGGCGTACGCCGGTCTCCAGGGCCCCGTAGCCGAGCACGAACTGCAGGAACTGCGTGGCGTAGTAGATGGCGCCGTAGGTGCCGAAGAAGAAGAACAGCACCGCCAGCATCGAGCCGCTGAAGGGCCGCAGCAGGAACCTGCGCACGTCCAGCATGGGGTGCGGGTGGCGCAGTTCCCACCACACGAAGGCCACCAGGCCGAGGCCCGCGGCGACGGCCGCGGCGACCGGGCCGGCGCCCCAGCCGAAGTGCGGGCCCTCGATGCTCGCGTAGACCAGGCTGCCGACGGAGACGATGGAGAGCAGACCGCCCACGTAGTCGATCCGGCCCATGCCGGCCGCCTTGGACGGCGGTACGAGGATCAGCGCGCCGACGACGGCGGCGACCGCGATGGGGACGTTGACCAGGAAGGTCGAGCCCCAGGCGTGGTCCTCCAGGAGCCACCCGGCGACCAGCGGACCGACCGCGATGGCGAGGCCGGAGGTGGCGGTCCAGGCCGTGATGGCGCGGGCCCGCTCCCCTTCGGGAAGACCGCGACCAGCAGGGACAGCGTGGCCGGCATGACGACGGCGGCACCGACGCCCATGATCGCCCGAGCCGCGATGACCAGCCCGGTCTCGTCCACCAGGCTGCCCATCACCGAACCGCCGGCGAAGATCACCAGGCCGGTGATCAGCGCGCCTCGACGGCTGTACTTGTCGCCGATCGAGCCCAGCACCAGCATCAACGCGGCGTACGGGACGGTGTAGCCGTCGATGACCCACTGCAGGTCGCTGCTGCTCAGGCCCAGGTCGGTCGTCATGTCCGGCGCGGCCACGATCAGGGACGTGTTGGCCATGACGACGATCAGCAGGCTCAGACACAGCACGACAAGCGCCCACCAGCGCCGTGCGTAGGGCCCGGTCATCTTGTCGACGGGTGTGGTGGCTAGGAGGGGCATGGGGGCTCCCGGGAAAGAGGGCAAGCGAGTGAGGGGCAGTTAATTGCCCATCGATGTGCAGACTGGTGACAGAGTAGTTTGTTGCACAGTGGCGTGCAAATATCCCGGAGGGCTCGGCCGGCGGGTCCCTGCCGGCTGGTCCCTGTCGGCGGGCCCCTGTCGTCGGGCCCCCTACCAACGGGCCCCTTCCAACGAGCCATTTCCACCGGGCGCGCCTCGCGTCAAGCGCCCCTTCCGATCGAGGTACCGACGTGACCACCACACGCGCCCGCATCCTGCGAGCGGCCGAGCGGGAACTGGGCCGCGACCCCGACAGCAGCCTCACGGAGATCGCCGCGGCCGCCGGCGTGGCGCGTCGCACCCCTCTACGGCCACTTCGCCGGCCGGGACGCACTGGTCGGAGGGCTCGTCGAGGGAGGCCGCGGAGGCGGTACTGCACGCGATCGGCGGCACGGACGCGCCGGCCCCGGACGACGATCCCGCCGTCGCCCTGGCCCGGTTCGTCCTCGACCTGTGGCCGATCGGCGACCGCTACGGCATCGCTCATCGCCCTCGCCCGCCACCGCGGCCTCGGCCCGGAAGGGGTGAGCGCGATCCTCGCCCCGGCCCGTGACAGGCTCGCCGGCATCCTCGCCCGTGGCCGGCGCGCGGGCGTCTTCCACACCGCCGTGCCGGCCGGTGTGCTCGGCGCGGCGCTGGAGGCGCACCTGCTGGCGCTCCTGGGCTGCGCGCGTCGCGGTGTCTGGGACGACGACGGCACGGGCGCCGCCGTGGCCGCGCTGGATCGTCGCGGGGGTGGGCGCCGACGCCGCGACAGGGGCGGTAGCGCGCTCTGCGCGGCGAGGGGTGACGGGGGCGGGGCGGGGGCGGGGCCTGCTCGCCGTACTTGAGGTGAGGGGTGACGGAGGCGGGGCTTGCTCGCCGTACTGGGGTGAGGGGGCGCGGGCGAACCCGGCGGGTCACGGGGCGCACGAACCCGCCCTACGGAGTACGGGCGGCGGCCCCTACGGAGATACGAGCCGTGGCCCCGACGGGGACACGGGCCGCGGCTCACTCGTCCGCGACACCCTCCGCGGTCACCGTCGGGGCCACGTCCTCGACCACCGTCCGGGCCCGCTCCTCCGGTACGCCGGCCGCGATGAGCTGGGCGGTCGCGACGCGGGTGCCGTCGTCCTCCAGCGCTCCGGTGTTGACCTGCTCCAGCAGCGCGACCGTCATCGCCTCCAGGCCGGCGCTCAGCACGGCGGGCGGCAGGTGGCCGGGGGGAAGACTCCGTCCCGCTGCCCGCGCTCCAGGATGGCGGTGACCTCGGCGCGGGCCGGGGCCAGGATCTCGGCCACGCGCTCCACGCCCAGGTCGTGCCGGGCCAGCGCCAGCAGCATCCGGTAGCGGTCGCCCACCGGCCACATCAGCAGCACGAAGTGCGCGAGCGCGCGCTCGGCGGGCTCGGCGGGCCCGACCCGCTCCGCCCCGGCGGCCATCGCGCTCCGCAGCACCTCGGACGCCTCCTCGGCGAGGGCCTCCAACAGCGCCGCGCGCCCCGGGAAGTGGCCGAAGAGGGTCCGCCGTACGACACCGGCGGCACGGGCCAGTTCCTCGAGGGTGGTGTCCGGGTTCCGCCCCAGTTCCCGGCGGGCCGTGGCCAGGATGCGCGCCCGGTTGGACCGCGCGTTGCGTCGCTGCGGCTCACGGGCAACGGACTTGGTCACGGGGAACCTCTGGGGCGGGAACGGTCGGGCTGCGGGGGGCGTCCATTCTGGCACGGGGGCGGCGCCCCGGCCCGACCGGTGGCGCGCCCTCCCCCACGCCGGAATGACACGCTCGTGACCGACGGCCGCGTGACCGACGGCCGCGCAGTCGGCGGCTCCGCGACCGGTCGGCCGCAACCGGTCCACCGCGCCCGGATCACCCGCGCCCGGCCCGGTCCGCGCCCTTGGCCGTCCGCCGTGCGGCGGCGAGCGCGGCGAGCACCGTCCCCACCGCCACGACCAGAAGCCCGCGCAGCCACACCTCGGCCTCGATCTGCGTGGCGAGCGCCACGCAGGACAGGGCGCCCAGCACGGGGAGCACAGTCGGGGCCCGGAAGTGGTCGGCCTCGCCCGGGTCGCGGCGCAGCACGAGTACGGCCGTGTTGACCATGAGGAAGACCACGAGCAGCAGCAGGACCAGGGTGGACGCCAGGGTGGCGACGCTGCCGGTGAGCGCCAGGAGCATCGACAGCAGGGTCGTGACCGCGATCGCGGCCCACGGCGTGCGGCGGCCGGGCAGCACCTTGGCCAGCGCGGCGGGCAGCAGCCCGTCCCGGGCCATGCCGTAGGCCAGGCGGGACGACATGATGCCGGTGAGCAGCGCACCGTTCGCCACGGCGACGAGCGCGATGGCGCTGAACAGCCGGGTCGGGACGCCGCCCGCCGCCTCGACGACCTCCAGCAGCGGACCGCTCGACTCGGCCAGCCGGGCGGTCGGCACCGCCACTGACGCGGCGAGGCCCACCAGCACGTACACCGCACCGGGTGGCGAGGGGCACCGAACAGGGCGCGTGGGTAGGAGCGCCGGGGGTCGCGGGTCTCCTCGGCGACGTTCACGGACGTCTCGAAGCCGACGAAGGAGTAGTACGCCAGGACGGAGCCGCTCAGTACGGCCGCCGCGGCCCCTTCTCCGGGTGTACCCAGCTGTCCCAGCCGCCCCACGTCGCCGTCGCCGCGCAGCAGCAGCCAGACACCGAGGGCGACGATGACGAGGAGACCGCCGACCTCGACGACGGTGGCGGCGACGTTGGCGCGGGTCGACTCCTTGATGCCCCCGCGCGTTGACCAGCGCGAGCAGGGCGAGGAACAGCACGGCGACGAGTCCGACCGGCAGCGTCACGAAGGCGGAGAGGTAGTCGCCCCCGAAGCCGCGGGCGAGCGCGGCCACGGAGACGATGCCGGCGGCGAGCATGCAGAAGCCCGCGACGAAGCCGGCGAACGGTCCGAAGGCGCGGGTGGCGTAGTGGGAGGGCGCCGCCCGCCCTCGGGTACTTCGTGGCCAGCTCGGCGTAGGAGGCGGCGGTCAGCATCGCCAGGAGCAGGGCGACGAGCAGCGGCACCCACACCGCTCCGCCGGCGTCGGCGGCCACCCGCCCCACCAGGACGTAGACCCCGGCGCCGAGCACGTCGCCCAGGGATGAAGGAATGTACAGCAGCGGTGCGGGTCAGCGTGCGCCGAGTGCCGGGCCGCCCCGCGCGTCCGCGGGGCCGCTGTTTTCCGAGTCTCGCCATGGCGTCCCAGGTTTCCCGCAGGACGGGAAACACGCCACGATCTTGCCGCGCACCGCGCCGGGAAAGCGCCGGGTGGGTGCGCATGCGCCACCCACCCGATGCGTCGACTCGCCCTCAGCTCTGCGGACGGCTGCCGTGGTTCGCGCCGTTCTTGCGGCGGGCCTTCTTCTTACGACGTCGCTTCGAGGACATCAACGCCTCTCCCTTAGCTCTCACGTACTATCCACCGGTTTGTCGCCCCGGTGGATCACAGAGCCCCCCTCCACCCGTCTATGCGGCGGCAAACTCCCCGGCGCGAAATGCACACGGGTGGCTCACGTCACGGCTGTGCAGCCGGGGCGTCCGGCCGGGACCGGACGGCCCACGGACGCCGTCCTCCCCAGGGAGGAGACGGCTCTCGTCCTCGTGCGGTCGCACCAGGGGAAAGTGACGGCAGGCGCACGACGCCGCGAGGGGCCCCGCTCGCGACTCTTGGAAGGTACCGCAAGATCGGATGCGGAGAGACTTGAGTTCGCGCAGGGCCGCGAGGGTACCAGGCCATCCGGCGCTCCACACGCAGGCCGACGGAGTACTGCGCGACCAATGGAGGGGGCCATGGTCATGGCCGTCACCAGGTGGCCCCAGCGCGGACACGGCCACCATGCACAGCGCGGTCACCGCCAGCACCCGCAAGGGCGCGCTGCGCCGCCGGGGCAGCGCCGCGCAGGCGAGCGCGGACAGCGCGATGCCGGACCACAGCGGAGGCGGCCCCGGCATCACCCCGTAGGAGAGGACGCAGCCGGAGCTGCTGCGCCAGGACACCGACACCGAGGACGAGTTGGCCCCCGCGCCGGGCTCCGGACCGGCTGCCCGACCTGGTGACCGCCTGCGCGGCGGCCGACCTGGCCGTCACCGTCACCGTGGCGGGGGACCCGCGACCGCTCGCTCCGGGCCTCCGACCTGACGGCGTACCGGATCGTCCAGGAAGCCCTCACCAACGTCTCCAAGCACGCCGGTTCCCGCACCGCGGGGTCCGGCCTCGCCTACACCCCCACTTCCGGACCCTGACGGTCACCAACGACACCACCACCGCCCGCCCCGCTCCCCCCGCCCGGCCCGGGCCACGGCGCTTCGGGCTCCTCGGCATGCGCGAGCAGCGCCCTCGCCGCGGGCGGCACCTTCCACGCCGCCGGCCCCGCCCGGAAGGCGGCTTCGAAGTCTCCTGCGCCCTCCCCCTGCACGGCCACGACGAAAGCGCCGCCCCACGACCATCCGCGTCCTGCCCGCCGACGACCAGGCCCCTGCTGCGGGCCACGTTCCGCATCCTCATCGGCTCGGACCCGGACATGACCGTCGTCGCGGAGGCCACCGACGGCCAGGGAGGCGATCGACCTCACCCGCGCCCACGAACCCGACGTGGTCCTCACGGACATCCTGCATGCTCGGCACCGACGGTCTGACCGCGACGTCCGGCATCTGCTCCCGGCCCGAACTGGCGGCCACCCGCGTCCTGATCCTCACCACTTTCGAGAACGACCAGAACGTCGCCAAGGCCCTGCGCGCCGGCGCCAGCGGCTTCCTCGGCAAGGACGTGGGCCCGGACGTCCTCCCGACCGGCATCCGCACCCGTGGCGGCCGGCGAGTCCCCTGCTCTCTCCCGCACGGCGACCCCGGGCCCCTCATCACCCGCTTCCTGAGCACGCCCGACAACGACACCCCGCTCGCCCCGCCCGAGCGCCTCGCCACTCTCACCGAACGCGAACGCGAGGTCATGTCCATGGCCGCTCACGGCAGGTTTAACACCGAGATCGCCGACCACCTAGTGGTCAGCCCCTTGACCGTGCGCAGCCACATCCAACGCGCCGCGACCAAACCCACGCCCGCGACCGCGCCCAGCTCGTCGTCATCGCCTACCAGAGCGGCCTGGTGCGGCCACGCCCACAGAACGACGCCTGACCGGCGCCGGGCCCAGCGGCCCGGCATCTCCCGGCTCGGCCCGCAACCGCTCGATCTCCTCCGCCGGACCACCGGAAGCCGGCCGGGCATTGCCCTGCACCGCCGACAGCGTGGTGGAGAACACCACCTCGGGAGCGGCTTCCAGAGCGGGGGGAGCCGTCGTCCCGACAGGTGGATCGCCGACCTCCCGGATCTCGTCGATCCGGAAGCGAAAACGTCATCGCCCGGCGCCGTCCAGTCGAAGTCGCCGTCCGGCCCCGACGAGGTAGTACGACCGCCGCACACCGCGGAACCATCGCGGCTCGCGGGATCCGCCGGGCCGAGCCGCGCGAGCCCCCGTCAGTCGCGGGGGCGGGCGTCGGCCGAGGTGTAGCCGCACTTCACGGCGAAGCCGAGAAGCTGCTCCAGCAGGCCGGGAAACCGCGCCTCCAGCTCCTCCAGGCGCAGCGAGTTGTAGCAGCAGGGTGCCCTCGGACCGCACCCGCAGCGTGCCCGCCTCGCGCAGCACCTTGAGGTGGTGGGTCATCGTCGACTTGGCCAGGGAACCGCCGAGTTCACCCGCCGTGCGCTCGGCGCCGTCCGCGAGCGCGACGGCGATGCCCAGACGGGTGGCGTCGCTCAGCGCGAACAGAACGTCGGGCAGGCAGACGTCCTCGATCTCCGGGTGGAAGTAGTGGCGCACCCCTCAAGAATCGCACAACCGCTCACCCCACCTCCTGCTCCGTCCTTGTCGCACGTGGCCGGAATCCGTCGTTCCTGTTTGCCCTGTCCCGCCCGCACCCCTCAATGTACCGATGTACCGGAAGTTTCGAACAATGAGGAATCAGTGAAACTCGTCTACCCTGCTCGGCCTGGGCGCCTTCGCGCTCGGACTCGACGCCTACGTCACCGCGGGGCCAGCTGCCCTCCATCGCGGCAAACTTCGACGCCACCGTCTCTTCCACGGGCCAGATGGTCACCGCCTCACCCTGGCGTACGCCATCGCCTCCCCGATCTTCGCCACCCTGCTCTCCGCCTCTCGCGTACGCACCGGCCTGCTGGCCTCCCTGGCCGTCTTCGCCCTGGCCAACGCGGGCTCGGCGTCCGCCACCTCGCTCCCCGTGCTGCTGATCACCCGCGCCTTCGCGGGTGTCGGCGCGGGCCTCTACCTGGCGCTCGCCGCGGCGGCGCCGCCGCCTCGCTCGTCGAACGCGAGCGCCGGGGCCGCGCCCTCGCCGTGATCATGGGCGGCATGAGCTCGGGCACCGTGATCGGCGTGCCCGCCGGCGTCTACATCGCCCAGCACACCAGTTGGCGCGCCACCCTGTGGCTGGTCACGGGCATCGGTGTCGTCTCCCTCATCGGACTGCTGCTGCGGCTCCCGCAGCTCCCCGCCACCGAGACGGTGAGTCTGCGCCAGCGCGCCCAGGTGGTCACCGACCCCCGCGTCGCCTCGGTCGTCGGAGTCTCCCTTGCTCGCCGCCACCATCGCCAGCCTCGGCCTCTACACGTACTTCGTCCCGGTCATGGCCACCGGCGCGATGGGAAGCGTCGACAACATCACCCCGTACCTCTGGGCCTGGGGCATCGGCGGCGTACTCGGCAGCGTCCTCGTCGGATCCCTCGTGGACAAGGTCCGCCGGCCCGCCACCCTGGTCGTCGGCATCCTGGCGATCCTCGCCCTTCGCTGCTCGCCTTCCGGATCACCGCCTCCGTCACCCCGCTGCTCGCGCTGATCCCCATCGCGGTCTGGGGCGCGGTCGGCTGGGCGCTCCAGGTCCTCCAGCAGAACGACCTCCTCGCAGCGCGCGGGGAACGCGGTGGCCCCGGTCGCCGTCGCCCTCAACGAGTCCGCCCTCTACCTCGGCAGCGCGATCGGCTCCGGACTCGGCGGCGCGGCCTTCGCCTTCGGCTGCAGCGGTTCCGTACTCCCGCTCTGGGCGGCGGGCTTCGCGGCGGCGGCGCTGCTGCTCCAGCTCACCGCCGTACGCGCCGCGGCGAAGAAGCCGGCGGCCTCCGCCGCACCGAGCACCGCGCCTGCTGGGTGACGTCCGCGGCGTCCGCGACGGACTGAGCGCACCGCGTCTTCGAGCCCCGCCCCGGCGCACCGCGGACACAGTGGACGACCCTCCCGTGACGCTCGTACCGCGCGTGATGTCCACTACAGGTGGAGGACGACGGCTGCCGTTCCGAGTGCTGGAACGTCGACCGGGATGGCGCCGTCCGGCTCCGGGCCGATGTCGCTCGGGTTCAGGCCCAGGTAGTTAGCGCGGGCCGCGCGGGCGACGTGGGAACGGGGTGCTCAGGCGGCAGGTGACCGGGGTGTCGGCCACCGACTGCAGACGCACCAGGAGTTGGTCGTTGTCGGGGACGGTGACCCCGACGAGTCGTACCCGGGGGATCGTCCAGGGCCAGGAAGTGTGTCTCGGCCGGGGTTTCCGCCCCGGCTCCGGCACGGGCCCGGACCGGCACGATCGAGGTGGCTGGTGACGGCGGCGACGCGTGCGGCGAGTTCGTCGGCGTGGGCCGGGGTGTTCTCCTCGGCCGCGGCGAAGCCGACGCTGTAGCGGAAGACGTGGTCGAAGGCCTGCTGGGCGGGGAAGTTCGTGTCCCAGATGTTGTTGTGCACCCAGGGAGAAGACGGTGGCCGGCTCCTCCTGCGGGCAGCGACTGGGGGTAGGGGACGTACGGGATCGCGATTCTCGCCGAGCTGGACGAGCAGGGCGTCGGCGGTCGCCAGTGCGGCGTGGTGGGTGCCGTCGCTCAGGCTGATCCAGCGCCGGACGGCGCGCATGTGGGTCGCCGAGCCCGGCACGGTCTCGCGGTCGGTGCCCAGGACGCCGCCCGTGGCCTCCGTGTGCACGGTGGGGTTGTCGAGGGCGAACGGGAAGGCGAAGAAGGCACTTTCCTTGGTGAGGGTCCCGGTCTTGTCGACGCGGTTCTCCACGTCGATGCGGGCCGCGTGGTGCGGAAGGTGCACCTCACCCGGAGCCGGCGGGTACCGGCCGGGGCGCATCCGTAGACCAGGGTGTGGCCGGTGGCGTCCGTGGTGCGGTCGACGAGTGCCGCGGGCGGTGCGGTCGTGCGGGAGGCGAGGCAGGTGCATCGAGTCGTCGGCGACGGTCTTGCTGGACTGGTGGTTGAAGCCTCCTGCCGTGGCGTATTCGTCGTAGACGTAGCCGTTGAACCCGATGACGGCGTCCTGGCGGACCATCTCGCGGCCGGTGCGCTTGTCGATGACGGAGGCGATGCAGGCCTCGCGCAGGTCGACGGTGACGCGCAGGTGGTCGTTCTCCAGAACGGTGGCCCCGGCGGCCTCGGTGGGCGCGTCGGTGCCTTCGCCGTCCTGGGCCGCGGGTGCGCCGCGGGGACGATGTCCAGACGTACGGCTCCGCAGGCCGGCACGTCTGTGACGGGCACGTGCAGGAACCGGCCGGCGGCGCGGTGGCGTTCGTTGCTCTGGTCCTCCTGGGCGAAGGGCAGGGGCGTGCCGGTGCGCGCGTCGACGACCTGGACCGGCTCGCCGAGCGCGACGGTGCTCTCCCGGCAGGAAGAGCCGTGCGGTTTCGGTGCGCGGCCAGCTGCACGTGTTCACGGCGTAGAAGGAGGCCGCCGCGTCGGCGGCGGGGGTGAAGGCCTCGCCGAGCAGCGCGGAAGCGGCGTCCAGGAGGGTTTCGGCGTCGTCGTGGGCGCGCATGGCCTGGGCGTACTTCCAGTGCCACTGCTTCTCGCCGGAGCCGTGGCCGTGGTCGCCGTGGGTCCAGGGGTCGCCGGCTCCCCAGGTGTGCTCGTTGAACAGCGAGGTGGACCGGTAGACGCCGGGAGCGCCGGCGGTGACGGCCGTGCTGCCGGGGACGTTCATCAGACGGGCGTAGCCGGCCACGGTCTGTGCCTCGGCGAGGGGCGGCCTGCCCACGACGGGTGGCCGCCAGGGGGACGGCGCCGGCGCCCACGCCGTCGACCCACCAGTCGCTCCAGTCACCCCGGTAGGTCTCCAGGCGGTCTCCGACGCGCTTTTCGGCGTCTTCGAAGAAGTCCTGGTTGCGGGAGGCGCGCAGCTGCGGGTACGCCCACTGTTCGGTTCCAGCGGCGCACCGTGTCGGAGATGACGCGGCGCGGGGGGCCGTTGTCGGCGAACTTGCCCAGCACACGCAGGTGCAGGACGTCCCACGGGTAGGGGTCGGCCGTGCCGGGCAGGTCGAGGGCGGGGGAATCCCGGGATGCCGCGTCCCTGATGGGGATAGGGGAACCGGGCCAGGGCGCTGAGGTAGGAGGGCAGCAGGTCGTCGACGTGGTCGTAGGACTCGTCGAAGCCGAGGATCGAGCCCTCCATGTAGGCCAGGCCGTGCGGGGTGTCGGTGCGCCGGACCAGGACGCTGTTGCCACTGGGTGCCTGCCAGCGGAAGAACAGGCGCGGCAGGTGTTCTCCGCCGACGAGGTGGGGCACCGCGCGGCCCGCCCAGTTGTGGGCCACGGACAGGTAGCGGATTCCGTTGTCGGTCAGTACGTCTGGGCAGGCCCACCACCTGGCCGGGTACGTCCGTCTGCATGGCGGTGGTGATGTCGATGCCGTGCCGGTCGCGCAGCTCGGTCACCGGGCGGAGCAGTTCGTGCAGTTCGTCGGTGGAACAGGTCTCGGTGTGCAGGTTGAACGGCATGGCCGTGAGTTCGACGCGCCCCTCACGGACCCGGTCGAGGAAGCGCTCCACCTGTCGCCGGGGCCGGTTGGCCTGCCAGTCCTGGAAGGAGTGGAAGCCTTCGACGGCCCAGCGGAACCGGGCGGGCTCCGGCCACTCGTCGGGTGTCACGGCACAGTTCGAGCAGGGAGTCGAGGTGAGGCGCGGCTCTCGGCCATGACCCGCCCTCGCGGGTCGGTGCAGCCGATGTCGAGGTGGGGTGCTGCACCAGGTGCAGTGTCCAGTGGCGCTGCGGTCGTGCCTCGAAGGCGAGCCGGGTGCCTCTTCCAGTTCGGGAAGCTCGATCAGCAAGCCGGTGGGAGCTTCCATCTCCGGGACCAGGAGGCGGGTGTCGCCTCCCGGTCCGTCCAGGAACTCGCAGTGGACGGGGTGCCCTCGCCGGTGGTGACACGGGCCCGGGTGACGCGCGGGTGGGGGGCGCCGTCGGGACGGCGTATCCGCAGGCGGATGGACTGCAACAGGCCACCCGTGCCGTCGCGGCGCAGTAGAGGCTCTCCCGACAGCTGCACCCGCAGGCCGCCCAGGTCGGCAGTGGTGGCCACACGCTCCCTTGAGGATGTCGCGCGCGATGTCGGAGTCCCACCAGGACTGCCGGGTCAACGGTGGCTTGGGCATGGTGCGTGAGTGTCCTTTGCGTTGAGGGTGCGGTGGCGTGGGGTGGCGTGGGGTGCCGCGTCAGGGAAGGCCGGCGGTGCTCGTGGGTGGCGTCGGCGAGAGTGGCGAAGATCTGGACCATGGCCGACTGGTTGAGGGTCGCGGCCGGCGCCTCGGGGTCGAAGTCGCCGCCGCCGGAGGGCTGGAAGCGGAACAGGCCGGTGGAGGCGTCCCGGTTGGACCGGTAGGTGCTGTCCGCGTAGCCGCTCATGACCTTCAGGTAGGCGGAGTCGGGGCGGACGGCGTCCAGGTCGAGCAGGTCCCTTGAAGTAGAAGGCGTTGAAGACGGCCGGCTGGTCATACAGTCGGCTGCCCTCACTCCAGTACGCCAGGGAGCCGCGGGCGTCCTCGACCGCCTTGTCCAGGTACCCGGTGTCCCCCGTGCCGCGGTAGAGCGCGACGGCGGTGCCGATCATGGCGCCCGAGTTGTAGGTCCACAGCGTCTCGTTGGTGGTGCCGTCGTCGCCTCGGTCGTTGACGTACAGGCCGGGCGCCTTGCGCATGCACGAATACACCCAGCCGTACCACTGCTCGGCCTTGGCGAGGTAGGTGCGGTCGCGGGTGTGCTCGTACAGCCGGGCGGCGAGCTGGGCGGAGAGGGCGGTGACGTTGGTGGCCTGGATGTTGTTGTTGGGCGAGTCGTACCAGTCCATGCCGCCCGGGCAGGGCGCGGGTGGCATCGTCGTCCCAGGCGCGGGAGACGACGGGCACGACCTGTTCGGCCCGCTCCAGGAGCCGGCGGTCGCCGGTGGCCTCGTACTGGTCGAGCTGGCTCAGGGCGACCACGGCGTTGTCGTCGTAGTAGATGTCGCCGCCCGTGCCCAGCGGGGCGGGCAGGTAGGGACGCGTAGCCCGGGCGCGGTCCGGAGCTGTGGTAGAGCTCGACGGTGTCGAACCGCTCAGCCGCGTCACGGCGGTAGGAGGCTCCGGTTTTCGGCAGTTCCTGCATGTCGACGGCTGCCTGCGCGGCCTCGCGGAACGGCCACAGATAGGAGTGCTCCGGGTCGGCGGCTTGTCGGGGGTGTGCTCCAGGTACAGCCTGTGGGCGTCGGTGCCCTGGTACAGGTGGCCCTGCAGGGCGCGATAGGTGCTGGTGGCGCGGTCGGCCCAGACGCTGGAGGCGACCGGGCGTGTGGGGGCGGGACTCGCGGGTGGGCGAGCGTAGTGGCGTGGGCCGGGGCAGCGGCGGGGACGACGGCGTGGGCGGGGGGCAGCGGTCCACAGCAGACCGGCGCAGACGGCGGGAGCGGTGGCACGGGTGAGCAGCGATCGCAGCATGCGGGTGGCCCTTCGCGACGATGGGGAGGGAGGTGGAGGCGTGCGGGCTCAGCGGTGGATCTTGAGACTGCTGACGAAGAAGCGCTGGGCGGAGAAGAACAGCACCAGGGTCGGCAGCGAGACCAGCAGGGCGCCGGCCAGCACGACGGGCGGCCCGACGTTGGAGTAGTTGCCCCTGCAGGTCGGCGAGAGCGGCCATGACGGGCCGGATGTTACGGCTGGTGGCCATCGTGATGCCGAACATCAGATCGTTCCATACCGCCACGAACTGGAAGACGAACACGGCGATCATGGCGGACCGGGTCAGCGGGACGTGGATCTGCCAGAAGACCCGCCACCAGGACGCGCCGTCCATACGTGCGGCCTCCACGACTTCCCGCGGCAGCGTCAGGGCGTAGTTGCGCATGACGAAGAACGCGAACGGGACCGCGATCGCCGTGTAGATGAGCACGAGACCGGTCTGGGTGTCGTAGAGCGAGGTGTGTGCGTAGGACAGGAACAGGGGCCGGATGAAGACCTGCAGCGGCAGCAGGGTGCCGGAGTAGATCACCCAGAACCACAGGGGCCTGGTGCCTGACCGGCATGATGATCGTGGCGAAGGCGGCGAAACTGGCGATCACCGCGGCGGCCACCGCGCTGACCACGGCGTACAGCAGGCTGTTGCCGAGAGCCGGGCCCAGGTTGGCCTTGTCCCAGGCCTGGGACATGTTGTCGAACAGCCCGAAGTCCCGGGGCAGCCAGTGCGGGCTACCGGAGTAACTCCCCGCGGGTACCAGCGCGTTGACGACGAGGAGCCAGGTGGGGACCAGCCACAGCACGGCGAGGATCACGAGGGTGGCGTTGCGCAGGACTCGGCCGAGGGACATCGTCACACGCCTTTCACGTCGAGCTGGCGGCGCAGGTAGAGCCAGGAGGCGGCCAGCACGATCACGGTGAGGACGACCGCGATCGCCGCTCCCGCGCCGGGCCGCAACTCCAGGAAGGTCTCGTTGTACATGGACACGGCGAGGGTCTCGGTGGCCCGCCCGGGGCCGCCCTGGGTGAGCACCCAGATCAGGTCGAACGACTTGAGGCCGTTGACCAGGCTCATGCCGATCACGATGATCGACACCGGGCGCAGCTGCGGCAGGACGATGTGCCGGAACTGCTGCCAGCCGCCGGCACCGTCCAGGGAGCCGGCCTCCAGAGTCTCGGGCGGGATGGACTGCAGCCCGACCAGGAAGAGGATGACGGCCACGCCGGTGGCCTGCCAGGCGTTGGCGAGGATCATCACGAGGGTGTTGCCGGGCCAGGTCAGCAGCCATCCCTGGGCCAGCGAGCCGAGCCCGACGCCGTTCAGGACCTGGTTGACGGCGCCGTCCGTGGTGAGCATGAAGTTCCACACGACCGCCACCGCGGATCCCGACAGCGCGTAGGGCAGCACCACACACAGCCGCGCGAGGCGTGACAGGCGGCTGGAGCCGGTCATGCAGGCGATGGCGAGCCCGAGCACGAACGGGAGCGCGACCGTGCCCACCACCCACAGCAGCGTGTTCTGGATGGAGCGGAACAGGGCCGGGTCCGAGGCGAACAGCGCGTAGTTGTCGAACCAGGCGAACGGCGAGGTCCGCGTGTCGCTGAAGAGGCTGCGGTAGAGGGTCCACGCGAACGGTGCCAGCAGGAACAGCGAGACCAGGAGGACGGCCGGAGCCATGAACCCGCCGGCCGCCAGGCGTTCACGCGCGGTGCGCCACACCGGCGCCCGGAGGTCGTGCCGCTTCGCGCTCCGGGGTGCCGGCGGCTTGCCGGGGGCCGTCGGGGGGCGCCGATCTGTCGTAGAGGTGCTCATGCTTCGTCTCGCTTCCAGGCCGCCCATTCGTCTTGTGCGCGCTCCTGCATCCGGCGCAGTGTGGTGGCCGGGGAGGTCTGCCCGGCCATGAATCCACCGAGGTCGTTGGTGTTGCCCTGGATGAGGCTGGGCGGACTGGCCTCCCAGTAGCGCACCAGCGGCATCCGGCGATTGCGGACGATGTCGCGCTGGAGGCCGGCCACCACCGGGTTGCCGGCGCGCACCTTCGGGTTGGCGGGAACTGTCCTGCAGGAAGTCGCTCCACACCCGCTGGACGGACGGGTCGAGCCAGGCGCCGACGTTGGCCATGGCGGCGTCGTGGGAGGAGGCGCGGCTGGGCACCACGAAGACACCCGACTCGGCGATCACCACTCTTCGGAGTGGAGGAACGCACGGCGGGGAGGATGAAGGCGCCGTAGTCCGTGCCCGGCTTCATGCCTGCCGCCGACATCCCCGCCGCCTGCCAGGTGCCGTGCAGGAACATGCCCACCTCGGCCTCCTTCAGGGCGCCGGGACCGCGGGCCTGGTCGAAGTCGGGCGCCGTCATCCAGCCCTTGCGCATGAAGTCGTGCCAGATGTCCATCGCCCGGCGTGCCGGAGCATCGGTGTAGGAGGCGTCGCCGTCCACCAGACGCCTGGTAGAAGCGGGGATCGACCTTGCTGACCAGTTCCTGGAACCACTCGATCGCCGGCCAGCCACCGGACTGACTCGCCAGGAACGGCGTGATCCCCGTTGCGCTTGGAGGACCTCGGCGCAGTGCAGAAGCTCGGACCAGCTCCCCGGCTCGGCCAGGCCCAGCTTCTTGAACACCGGCTTGCTGTAGAAGAGCACGTAGTACGACTCGTACATCGGGATCCCGAGCGCCTTGCCGCGGTACGAGACCGCGTCGCGCGCGGGCCGTCCGCACCCCACCCCTTGGCCGCGTACCGCTCCCAGACCCGGGTCAGGTCGGTGAGCCCGCCGGCCCGCGCCAGACGCTTGAGCTGATAGCCCGACGCCCACTTGACGAGGTCGGAGGACTTCGACGTCTGCAAGGTCATCTGGACGACCTGCTGGTAGGAGGTCACCGACGGATTCGACAGCGGCCGGAGCGCGTAACCGGTGATCTTCTTCAGCTCGCCGCCGGCCGAGCGGTAGCCGTCGTCCCAGGTGGCGTTGTCATTGGAGATGCTCGTGGTTCCCGGCCGCGCGGAGGTGCTCGCCCCCGGGCGCACCCTCCCGCCGTCACGGCGGCCGCGCCGGCGGCCACCCCGGCGAGGCGACGCCGAGCCAGCGGCCCAGCCGCGCTGCCGGTCCTGCCCGTTGCTGACATTGATCACCTTCACGGAATCAGGCCACATAGATGGCCGGATGTGAATCACAGGGCACGCAGGGCACCGATCAGGCCCGGGATCTGCCGAGTGTGTGTTGCGTGGAGGTTAACGACACCATTCCTGCGGTAGCAAGGGTTCGGAAGGAAAAAGAATCACCCCGTATGAAGAGGTCGAGTAAATATGCAGGCCAGAGGCACTTTGAGGCGCGGCACCAGCCCTCCATGACGACCATGGACTCCTCCAGCCAGGGACTGTTATCGTTAACGCATTCATGGAACCGAGTAAGGAGCAGCCGTGCCCGCGTCTCGTTCGTACGACACCCACCCCAGCTACCGGCCCACCGGCGGGGAGGTGACCGCGAGCTGGCCGGACCTGGCCGCGGATCTGCCGGGCGAACCGCTGGTCCTGGCCGTCGACGGCCCCGCGGCCCTTGACTGGGCGGCGCTGTCCGACGGCCTCGCGGGCGCCGTGCGCGCGGCGGGCCGCGACGTGCACCTGCTCGACGTCCGCGACCACTACGCGGCGGCAGCCGCCGAGCGGCTGGTCGCCCGGCCGGTTCCCGCCGACGACCCGTTCTTCACCCCGCTGTCCCGCGCGCGCAGGTCGCGGACCTGTTCGACACCGTTCCGCGGCCCGAGCGGCCCGGGCCGGGCGGCGTGCTGGTGGTGTTCGGGCCGGGCGCCGCACTAGGCGGGCCGGACGTGCTCTGGTACGCGGACCTGCCCAAGCGGTACGCCGAGGCGGCTGTGTCGAAGGGCGAGCTGCCGGTCGGCGTCAACCTCGGACGCCCGGGCGAACCGGGCGATCTGGTCCGCCTGTTCTACACCGACTGGCCCGTGCTGGACCGGCACCGTGACGCGATCGTCGGCCGAGTCGACCGGTGGATCGACCTGCGGGACACGGCCGCGCCGGCCGCGCTGGACGGGACCGCGCTCCGTGGCACCCTGGCGCACCTGGCCCGTGGCCCGGTACGCACCCGCCCCGACTTCAACTCCACCCCGTGGGGCGGCCAGTGGGCGGCGAGCGAGCTGGGCTTCACTCCCCGGGCCGGCAACACCGCCCTCGGTTACGAACTGATCGCCCCGAGGCCGGAGTTCTCGTCGGCGAGCAGGACGGGGCCCAGGTCGAGCTGCCGTTCCAGCTGCTCTGTGTCGAGCACCCCGAGGATCTGCTGGGTGCGGACGTGCACCGCCGGTTCGGCACGTCCTTCCCGATCCGGTTCGACTACCTCGACACGATGGGGGGCGGCAACCTGTCCCTGCACCTTCACCCGCGGGAGCAGTACGTGCGGGACGTGTTCGGCTGGCCGTGCCACAGCACGAGACGTACTACGTCACAGCCGCCGAGGACGGCGCACAGGTGCTCCTGGGGCTCACCGAGGAGGCCGACCCCGAGATCATGCGGCGCCAGGTGGAGGACGCCATCGCCCACGGCACCCCCGTGCCCGTCGAGGATCACGTCCAAGCGCATCCGGCGACCGTGGGCCAGCTGTTCGTGATCCCGGCCGGTACTCCCCCACGCCTCCGGCGCGGGCAACCTGGTGCTGGAAGTGAGCGCGACCCCTACCTGTACTCGCTCCGGTTCTACGACTGGCTGCGCAAGGACGCCGCCGGCGCCTCCCGGCCCCTGCTGCTACCAGCACGCCTTCGCCAACCTGGACACGGCCAGGCGCGGTGAGGACGTCACGAAGGACCTCGTCCAGCAGCCGCGCGCACGCTCCGTGCCGGCGAGGGCTGGCGCGAGGAGGTCATCGGCGCCCTGCCCGAGATGTTCTACGCGGTGCACCGCCTTGTCGTGGCATCGGGCGCCGACATCTCCGACGACACCGCGGGCCGCTTCCACATCCTCAACGTCGCCGCCGGCCGAGGCGCCGTCATCGAGACCCGCGACGGTCGCGCCCATTCCCTCGCGTTCGCGGAGACCATCACGATTCCCGCCGCCGTGGGCCCCTACCGCGTGCGCGCGCTGGGCGACGACGAGGTGCGGATCGTCAAGGCGCTGGTGGTCGAGCCGTGACGCCGGCCTCCACCGGGCGGGCCGGCGGGCCCGTCCCGGTCCTCGACATCGGCGGTACGCATGTGACCGCCGCGCTCGTGAACCCCGCCGCGAGCCGACCCGATCCGTCCACGGTGATCCGCAAGCCGCTGCCCTCGCGGGCGGGCGCCGACGCCATCCTCGACGGCATCGCCGCGGCAGCCCTGGCCCTGCCGGCCGGGCACAGCCCGCGCTGGGGCGTGGCCATGCCCGGCCGTTCGACTACGACACCGGTATCGGCCGTTTCACCGGCGTGGGCAAGTTCGAGTCCCTCTCCGGCGTCGATGTCGGGGCGGGCCTCAGGAGCGGCTGCGCGGCCGGTCCGAGAAGCTATGCTTCCTCAACGACGCCGACGCGTTCGCCATCGGCGAGTACGGCGCCGGTGCCGCCACCGGGCACGACCGGGTCGTCTGTCTGACACTGGGCACGGGCGTGGGTTCCTCCTTCCTGTCCGCGGGCCGTCCCGTCCACAGCGGCCCCGGGGTCCCGCCGAGCGGACACGTGCACCACCCTCACGGTGCACGGCCGACCCCTGGAGGGACACCGTCTCGCGCCATGGCATCCGCGCCCTGTACGGCCGTTCCACGGCGGCGGGCGCTGTCCGGCTCCCCGATGTCGACGAGCTGACCGCGCGCGCCACGAAGGGCGACTTGCCGCGGCCGTAGAGGTCTTCCGCTACGCTTTCGACGCACTCGGCCGGGCTCTGGCTCCATGGATCGACCGCTTCGCAGCCACCGCGGTGGTCATCGGTGGTTCCATGGCACAGTCGTGGGACTTGATCCACCCTGCGCTCACCACGCGGGGCTTGGTTCGGCCGACAGAGCGGACGTTCCTGTCCTGCCGGCCCGGCATCCCGAGGAGGCCCCCTGATCGGGGCGGCTCACTGGGCACAGGACACATCGGACGCTCCGTGAGGACGGGCGCCCGTGCAGGCAGGCAGCAGAAGGGGCAGGCGCATGACCACTCGCCGGGGCAGCGGGCCGACCATGCTGGACGTCCGGCAAGCTGGCGCAGGTCAGCGCCATGACCGTTTCACGCGTGCTCGAGAACGACCCAGGTGTATCGGATTCGACCCGCGAGCGGGTCTACGCGGCGGTCGACCAGCTGGGCTACCGCCGCAATCAAGACCGCGCGCAGTCTCCGCCTCGGGGGCAGCGGGATGATCGGCCTCGTGGTCACCAACCTGGCCAACCCCTTCTACTCCCCGCCTCGCGCTCGGTGTCCAGGAAGTCGCGACGCAGTACGGCCTGCGCATGCTGCTCAGCAACTCCGGCGAGCAGGCCGACCGGGAACCCGAACTCATCGACGGGCCCGTCGACCACCAGGTCGAAGGGCTGATCGTCGTCCCGGCGGCAACCGGCAGCAGCACCTGGCCCGCGCCGCCGGCGGCACGTCCCGGTCGTCTTCGCCGCGCGGCCGCCCGCCGGACTGGACACCGACTGCGTCCTGGTCGAGGACTTCCACGGCGCGCGCAGCCACCGCCTGCCTCCTGGCCGAGGGACACACCACATGCTCGCCACCTCGGCAATCCGCCGGCGCTCTACACCGGCGCCGAGCGTCTGCGGGGCTTCTGGGCGGCACACGAGGAGATCGGCATCGCGCCGGACCACGCCCTCATCCGCCAGGGCCTGGTCGACTCCGCGACCGCGGAGGCAGGCAGCGCTCGACCTGCTCGGGCAGGCCGAACCGCCCACCGCGCTGTTCTGCACGAACAACCACATCAGCCAGGGCGCGATCCGGGCCCTGTACAAGGCCGGGAACCACGCTGCCCCCTCGCCGGTTTCGACGACTTGACCTGTCCGACGTCCTCGGCCTGCCGCTGACCCTCGTCTCCTACGACGCCGACGAGATCGGGCGCCAGGCCGCACGTCTGCTGATCGACCGACTCGAACACCACGACACGGCGCCTCCGGCCTCCCGCCGCATCTCCGTACCCACCCGCGTCGTCCGCCACGGCACACCCTCCGGACAGCAGCCGGGCCGTCCACCCGCCGACGCCTGACACCTCCGTCCGCGACGGCCCTGGGCGCTCCGTATCGCGGTATCGCGGTATTTCCTCATCCCTCATCTCCGCATCTCCGCATCTCCGTTGTCGACGGGCGGTGCCGCAGAGGTGTGTGCCGCACCGCTCTCCGCCCTATGACGCGGAGACCACCGCCGGCCGACCGCCGAAGGCTGCTCCATGCGCTTTCCACCGATATCCAAGACCACCCCGTCGTCCAGCAGGCAGTGCACCGACTGGACGAGCTCGGCGATCCGCGCTTCGGCCGGACGCTCGGTGCGCTGCCTGGACGACACCCTGGCTCGCACCATCCGGCCCATGCCCGACGGCACCGCCTTCGTCGTGACCGGCGACATCCCCGCCATGTGGCTGCGCGACTCCTCGACGCAGATGATGCCCTACCTGGCCCTCGTGCGAGAGGACACGGCCCTGCAGGAACTCCTGCTCGCCGTGCTGCGCCGCCAGTTCCAGCAGATCGCACACAATCCCTACGCCAACGCCTTCAACGCCGAACCCACCGGGCAGGCGCACGACCCCGGCGACCTGTGCGCGGATCCGTGGGTGTGGAGGAGAAGTACGAGGTCGACTCCCTGGCCTTCCCTCTCCTGCTGGCCCACCGCTTCTGGGTGGCGACCGGACGAACCGATCACGCTGCCTCTGGCGCTCCGGACAGCGCGCACCGTCATCGCGGTGTGGCGCACGGAGCAGGACCACGAGCGCCTCTCCGCCTACCGCTTCCTGCGCCGGGACTGTCCACCGAGCGACACCCTCCAGAACGCGGGGCGAGGTACGCCTGTGGCCCGGACCGGGATGACCTGGAGCGGATTCCGACCCAGCGACGACGCGTGTCGCTACGGCTACAACATCCCCGCGAACCTGTGTGCCGCCGCCGCCCTCGACGGCGTCGCCGAACTCGGCCCACCAAGTGGACGACACAGAGCTCGTCGAAAGCGCCGCCCAACTGGCGGCGGAACTGCGAGCGGCCACCATGCGGCAAGGCATCGTCCACCACCCCCGAGTTCGGTTTGATCTACGCGTATGAGGTGGACGGCAGGGGCAACGCGCTCCTGATGGACGACGCCAACATGCCCGGACTGCTCTCACTGCCCCTGATCGCGAACGTCTCCGCCACGGACCCGGTATAGCCTCGCCACCCGGAAGTTCGCCCTCTCGCCGGCGAACCCCACCTGGCACCGGGGAACAGCCGCCGAGGGCATCGGCAGCCCGCACACACCCGATGATCACATCTGGCCCATCGCCATCGCCGTACAGGGCCTGACCAGCAACGACAGTACAGAGCGCGTCACAGCTCTGAAAACGCTCCTCTCGACCGACGCGGGCACAGGCCAGATGCACGAGTCGTTCCACAAGGACGACCCCCACCGATTCACCCGCCCCTGGTTCTCCTGGGCCAACGCCATGTACGCCGAACTCGCTCTGGACATCGCCGGACTCGGCGTTGCGCGACCGCGCTACCCGAGAACGTCGCGCTCGACGTCGGTATCGGTCGCCGCCAGCACCGTGACCCGGGTCCGGGTGGGGTCGAGTACGGCGAAAGCCACGTCTGACGTGTCGTGGTGGAACCAGTCCGTGAACGCCATGAACCGCAGCCACCGGTGATCCGCGGCGCGCCGCACGGCTTCCAGGAGCGGTACGCCGTCGGACAGCCCCATGAGCGCGTACAGAGCTGTCCCAGGCATACAGCCGTGCGTAAGCCCCGCCCTGCCCCTGACCGTTCACTCCGCCGACGTACGCGGCCGAGAAGAGTTCGTCGAGCACATCGTCAGCCGTCGTTGCGCAGGCGAGTGCGCTGCCCCGGCGCCTGCCCCCGCCTTCCAGGCAGGACAGGGGCAGTTCCTTGATGAAAGAGATGCAGAAGTCGTCCGGAGCGAGCGCACTCGGCAGCGTGAAGAACCGTGCCTCAGCCTCACAGCCCCATCCGCCGGCCGTGAACGGCCGAACAGCCGTCTTCGTCCGCTCGTCGTCACGTGTTTCACCGGCCGTGCGGCCTGCGACTGCACCGATGTCGGTCGGGGGAATCTCCGGAAAGCGCGACCGGAGCTGCTTCGGAGTCTTGATCGACCCCAGGCCCCGGGCACGGACCGTGAACCGATGCTCGATGTCCAGTCGCGTCCTGGGCAGCCGAGCCAGCGGGTGTCCCAGCTCACGCAGCCGGTCGGCGTAGGCGTCCAGAAGTCGCCGACCGACCCCCGAGCCGATGAGTGCCAGCTCGCCGAGCAGACACGCCCGCAGCTCCACCGCCGGATCCCGGACTCCGTCCGGCAACTCTCGAACAGATGCTCTAGATTCCGCAGATGCCGATCCTTGGCCAGCTCCGCGGCCACCGAACGCGACGACCGATCGGCCGGCCGGAGCTCGGCCGGATGCCGCAACCCAGCGCCGGACCGCTTCCAGACGGGTCGACCGGAGGCGTCGTCACCGGGTGTCAGTTGGTTGCGGCTCACACTCGAGCCTACGAGAAGGGGATCAAGTGACTTCCGAGTGCCGGTGCGTCACGAGAGCACCAGGCGGACATCGGCGAAAAGATCAGTGCGACGGCATTCCAGCAATGCTGAGGTCATGAGCATCGACGATCACATGGGATCAAAGGCCCATCGCCCCAAATCCCGTGCATCGACAGCCAGTTGCGCCTCAAGTAGGATGCGCCACCGTGAATCCAGACAAGGCGCGATCGCGAGCCGTCCAGGATCAGCTCAACACCATGCGGTTGGGGCGCGAAGGCCCTGAAATCACGCGCCTGGGACTGGGCACGTGGGTCATCGGCGGACCGTACGAGTACGGATGGGGGCCGGTCGACGACACCGTATCGGTACGGACCGTCCTCCACGCGGTGGACCGGGGCCTCAACTGGCTCGACACCGCTCCCGCCTACGGGTGCGGTCACTCCGAAGAGGTGGTGGGCACGGCGTTGCGACAACTCGGAACGTCCGAACGGCCTTTGGTCTTCACCAAGTGCGGACGCGTCTGGGATGCCGCGAACCCGGGGAGGTCGTGTCCGACCTGCGGCCGAGCAGGTATCCGCCAGGAGTGCGAGGCCAGCCTGAAACGCCTGGGCGTGGACCGGATCGACCTCTATCAGATTCACCGGCCGGACACCCGGACCGGCACTCCCGTCGAAGACTCCTGGGGGCACGCTCGCGGAACTCGTCGACGAGGGCAAGGTCCGCTGGATCGGGCTGTCGAATGTGGACAGTGAGCTACTCGACCGCTGCGAGGCCGTCCGGCACGTCGACTCGCTACAGCCTTCGCTGAGCCTTCTCGACCGAAGATCGCTTCCGCTCCTCGACTGGTGCGAGGACCACGGCACGGGCGTCATCGCGTATTCACCGCTGGCCTCCGGGCTGTTGACCGGCACCTTCGACCGTGAGCGCGTCGAGAGTCTCGCGCCCGACGACTGGCGCAAGAAGTCCGCCAAATTCGCCGAACCCGCACTGACCAGAAGCTGGCCGTCGTCGATGCCCTACGGACGATCGCCGGCCCACTTCGGCCTCACCGTGTCCGACCTCGCACTGGCTTGGGTCCCCAGTCGGCCCGGAGTCAGCGGGGCGATCGTCGGCGCACGCCTTCCTGGAACAGGTCGACGGTTGGGCGGGAGCGGCTGGACTGTCCGTTTCCGACGACACTCTGCGGGAGATCGAAGACGCCGCCGCTCAGTAGACAGCCCACCGCGTTTCCCTCATGGCGCCCTTGGCAGAGGGCACGACTGGTGTCCGCAGCGGACGAGATAGTGCGGAGCACGACCGGGCAGAGCCGTTCCTCATCCTCCTACCCCGGCACACACGAATGCTGCTGCGCAGGGCCTTGCGCACACTGGATCCCGAGGGCGGACTGCCGACTCAACCCCGCCGCTGACCTGGGAATCCCCTATGACGTCCCATGCTGGCCGAGGGATTCGCCACCGGCTGCCTCGTCGAGTGGGCATGCCGCGTGCCTGTGGTTCCGGTGGACACCACGATGAACATCGACACCTCGTCGGTCTTCTGGCTCGACGGCGACCCGGCGGAGGTCTTCACCGAGGAGGGGTGAGGCGCACTGCGCGGGCGCATCGCCAGGACAGCAGTTGTGAGTGGAACTTCGACCGCGGGAACCATTTCATCCTCACCTGCCCGCCGAATGAGCGACGGCAGGTACGCGCTGCTGCCTGAGCAATGAGAGAGTTCAGAAGGATCAATTCAACGGATTGTGTCCCACGCCGGGAGGTGGTTCGAGGATTTGCCGGTGCGCGTCGCCTTCGACGGGGGACGGCGTATCCGGCTCCTGATCGGGCGCAGGCGAACTCTTCGCCCGGACCCCGCACAGATGCTGTTGCGGTTCAACATTCTGCGGCACCGCTTCATCGCGACCACCGCTGATGAACGGGCAAATGCGGCATCGTCGGCGAATACCACCAACACCATTACTCATGCCGACCCCGCCTCGCGGCGATCGGATACTACCTGTACGAGCCGAGGAGGTGCCCGTGTTCAGTGCGGTGGGACGGCCGATCGCCATGTTCCAGCCCACTACGGCGGCCTCAATGCCGTACGCCTCCTGACGGAGAGGACCGCCTCGTCGTCCCGCCGGTTGAGGGAATGGCCGCGCGTCGCGTTCCTGCACATCACTCAAGTCCGCGGACCGGCTGACCCTGAACGGGCGGACGTGCGGTCTGGCCCCCGGGGTCTCGTTGCTCGACCATCGACGTCTCCCGGCTGTTCGCCGGGGGGACACGAAATTCCTGGCGGCCATCACGAAGCACACCCGGCCATGTGGTGACCGAAGCCTGGTACGAAGACGGCGTCGTGCTCTGGCACAGCTTCATCGGCCGAGCTCGACCTTGAGTCCTACGCGTCCCGTAGGCGAAGAGGTGCAACCCGCCGTTTCCGCAGCAGCTATCACGGACCCCGCGCGGATCGGACCAAGCACGCTGTGCAGCGGATAGGCGACCCGGATGCCGGTGAGGGGCGCGCCCGTGTCACGTCCCACACCCCCCAGGTAGCCCCTCGTCGCCGCACATCGCGATCTGCCGCCCCGACGGGAGAACGCGCAACCGGTGATCCGGGTCCCCGCCGATCCGGGACGGACGTGGCGACGGTCCGGTCGGCGGAGACCACACCAGGGCGGAAACCTGCGCATGAGGCGATCCGACCGAAGGCGAGAAGTGAACCGTCGGGGCGAGGAAGCGGCAGCTCCACGGCGGGTCTCCCGCCCCGTGGAGAGTGTGTCGACTCCAGACGCCCGGAGCGGCTGTCCCGCAAGCCTCAGCCTGCCGTCGTCCCCGACAGAGGCAGACGGGCGCCGTCGAGTGAGAAGGCGCAGCCGAGCGCGTGACCCTCATGGGTGACCAGCTCGGTGAGGACGTCCCGGTGCGCAGATCCGTGGACCCTCACGACGCCGTCCTCGCCCGCCGACGCCATCCGGGCGCCGTCCGGGAAACCGCGCACCCCAGACACGCCCCGAATGCCGCTTGAACCGGCGCCGGACGGTGCCGTGCCCGCGTCCCACAGCACCGACTCCCCGTCACCGCCCACGGTGACGAAGTCCCCGTCGGACGACCACGCGCAGTCCAGCACTCTGCCGTCGTGTCCCTCGGCCTCGGCTTCCACCCGTCCGGTCACGACGTCGAAAAGCCTGCACGACGCCGTCGCTGTGCCCGGCAACCACGCGCAGCCCGTCCGGGGAGAAGGCACAACACCCTACGGCCCGGCGCTTCGCGCGTACGGTCCGGGGCGGTACATCGCCAGTCACGTCCCAGGTCCGCAGCGTCGCGTCCCCGCCGCAACTGACGAGGGTCCCGCCGTCCGCCGGTGAACACCGACGCGCCCACCCAGTCGGTGTGTCCGCGCAGGAGGCGGATCTGCGTCCGCTCTCCGTGTGCCACAGTCGGATCGTCCGGTCCTCGGGGAACTCGCCAGCAGGGTGCCGTCGGGTGAGAACGCGCAGGCGCGGACACGGTCGGTGTGCCCTCGCAGGATGTTCACCACCTGCCCCGTGTCGACTCGCAGCACACAACGGTCCCGTCGCTGCTCGCCGTGGCCATCGGGGTGCCGGACGGGGAGAAGGTGCAGCAGCGGATCGCTTCCGCGCGTGCGGCGGTGCTCCAGCGCACGACGCCCCGGGCGATGTCCCACATGCGCAGGACCCCGTCCTCGCCCACCGAGAGGAGGCCGTACCCGTCGGGGTTGAAGGCGCAGTCCCACTCGTTTCCGCTGGGGCTGCACACCTCGATGTTTCTCGCCGGTGTCGGCGTCCCAGACGATCACCGTGCCGTCACCAGCGGCGAGGCCGCCCACCTGCCGTCCGGCGACCACGCGCATCCCAGCACGCGGGCGGGTGCTCCCCCAGAACGTGCAGTACACGGCCGTCGTCGACGCTCCAGATCCGGACGGTCCCGTCCGTCGCCGCCGACAGCAGGCGAGATCCGTCGGGGCTGAACCCGCAGGCGCGTACTCGCTGACTGTGCCGCGAAGGACACGGCGGATCCGGAGGGTGGCCGGGTCCCAGAGGATCACCAGCCGATCGTCGGATGCGGTAGCGATCGCGTCACCGCGAGGTGACACCGCGCGAGTCGCCGATGGGGCCGGTGTGCCCGTCGTCGGCGGCCGTGTCGGTGTAGGACAGCGGCCAGTGCGCGCGCAGTAGTGGTCGCGGCATCTCGTCGAGGTAGCGTCCGACCACACCGTCCAGTTCCCCGGTCCCCCCCAGTCGACTGGCGAGAGTCGTCCGGCGGCCGAGGGCGCGGCCCCAGGACGAAGACCTCGACGTCACGATCGAGTACGGTCCTGAGCGCGTCGGCGGGCGGTGCGGATCCGGACAGCGTGGAGACGGCGGGGAACCACCGGACCCAGATGCCGAATCTGTGTCTCGATCCACCGGAGGTCGCAGGCGAGTTCGACGAGTTCGCCCTCCAACCCGGCCGCCTGGAGGGTGGTACGGAAGGTACTGCAGCGCGAACTTCTCGCCCTGCGGCAGCAGCCACCACTGAGCAGCGGCACCGGCGGGCACCAGCGTACGCAGTGCGGTCACCAGCGACGATTGCGCGTCACCAGGTCCGCCGGAGACATCTGGTGGCGCACATACGACCGCAGGACGTCGTGCACGGCAATCGCCGGTCCGCCGTCGCACCAGCGTTCCGACACCAGGCACAGGGACGACAGCAGAGCCGCCATCCTCCGGCTCCCGGTGCGCTCCAGTCCCCCGGTCACACTCCACAACAAGGCCACGACGTGCTCGGGGACTTCGGCATCCCTCGTCGAAGACAGCCAGGTCATAGCGCTCCCGCTCCTCGGCGGAGAGCAGGTCGAGGCTCGCACTCACCGTCGCCGCGACCGTGGAGCGCATGTGGGGCGGCATCGTCGCGTTGAGCGCCTCCGGCCCGTGCGAGGCGACGAGTTGAGCGACCCGGGCGGCCACCTCGGCGGGTGGTCCGCCGGCCTGGATGTGGGCCCGCAACGAGGCGTTGATCAGCCCCAGCAGTACGGGCCAGCCCTTGGCGAAGCGGAGGAGGCTGTCCAGGACCGACGCGTCCATCTCGGGCAGACCGGCCGAAGCGGTCCGGCGTGCTTCGTCATCCGTCATCTGGCCGACTTCGACGATCTCGGCGACGGCCGGCGCGAGGCCCCTGTTCCGTGCGGTGAATATCCGGGCCGATCCGGCACCTCCGACGAGAAGGCGTTGACCTGCTCCTCGGTCCAGACGTCGTCGACCACCACGAGGGCGGGACCGTTTGCGTCGAGGATCTCCCCGAGCAGGGCTCCCACGAGGAGAGGGTCAGTCGTGGTGGGACAGCGTCCGGACAGGTGCTCGCAGATGTCCGCCATGTGGTCGGCCAGATCGGGGCCCGTCCGGGACTGGCCGACGACCGTCCACCCACTCCGCCCGGGAAGCGCTCGGCCACTTCCGGAAGCCGACACGTCTGAAGCGCGACGGTCGTCTTCCCGATCCCGCCGTAGCCCTCCAGGAACAGCACCCGTGCCCGGCCGCCGTACTCCCCGCCCAGCAGTGCCGCCTTCACTGCCGCGCTGATTCCCGCCCTGTGCGCGGTTTCACCCAGGGGCGGCGGCGCGAGTTGCCGACGGCACGGCGATCTGGGGGCCGGAGGCGCCGCCCACCACCACCTGTTCGATGAAGGTGGTGCTGCTGCCCGGGCCGATGGCATTGCCCATCATGTCGCCGCCGGCTCCCAGCGCTCCCGTGTCCCGCCCGGACGACGGACCGTACGGCCGGTACGACCCGCCCGTCGGGCGCGGTTCCAGGCGCGGGCGGGTGGCCGGCGACGGGCGCGGTCCCGGGCAGGGGCGTGTGGTCGGCGGTGGGCGCGGTTCCGAAAATGGCTGCGAGCGGAGAAGAGACTGACGGCTCCGCGTCTTCACCCGGTCCCGCCGTACGTCCTTCCGCCGACGCTTTGGCACGCGATGCCCGAGAGCCCCACCGCCAGGGCCACAGGCTCATCGCTCACTGTCCTCGCCCATGGCGTTGTCGACGATGTCCCCACCCGCTCCGACGGCACCCGTGCCGCGCGCGCCGACATCCCGCTCGCCCCCGGCCCGGGCGGCCGCCGGCAGGGCCCCCGTCGTCCCGGTCACCTTGGACCGGGGTCCCACGGCGTTGCCCCGGACATCCCCGCCCGCGGCGATGCTCCCCCTGCCGCGGGCCCGGACCCGGAGGGTCCTGCCGCCGCCGGGGCCCGATCCCGTGCTTCCAGGGGTCCGCAGGAGAGTGATCCCGGACAGGCCGAGCCCGATCACGGCCACGCCGGCCGCGACCACACTGGCCGTGCTGTCGCCGGTGGGCAGATCGAGCACGGCAGTCACCGCCAGCCAACTCACCACGGCCAGGCAAACGACCCCGACCAGCCACGCAACGATCCGGCGCGCTCCTGTGGACACGTTCAGGCCCTCCCCGCCTCGTGTGCCGCGAGCTCCGCGCGACGTCATCCGAGGCAGCGGCGCCCGAGCGGCCCATTGTGATGCAAAGTCACCCGCATGAACAGCAATTGGAATATTGCGGAAGAACCCGCAGGCAACGGGAAACACAAGATACGGACGGACGGCCCGTGCGGCGCGCTCGGGCCCCCAGGCGTCTCATCAGCAGGCCCATTGCGCGCGCGGCGTCCCGGCAGCCATACGTCAGGCGCAGAAAGCGGTCGGCGGTCGGCGACGCCGGATCGCTCGCCGGGGAGAGCTCCGTTCCCAGCCAGCGGACTCTGGGCGGCAGCACCTCCCGCCGCAGGAGCAGAGGCCGGCGGTCCGGTCGAGTTCCTCAGGCGAACCGGCACCGAGGGTGTGCCGACCCGCGCCAGGACAACGGTTCTCAGCGGCAGCGAGTCCACGACGACACGGTCGGCGTCACCGGCGAAGTAGGTCGCGAGGTGGCGCTCCGCTTCCGATGCCCCGGGGCATCGATCACCCTGATCGGGTCCGTCCAGCCTCGGACCTGGGTGCCGTCCGTGTCGGTGCGGGCGTACAGCTTGTCGTTGGCCACCATGCGCGCGCCCGCCACGACCGCGGCGAGGACTGTCGAGGTCTTGCCCGCACCACGCCGGGCCGGCCACGGCGACGGCCTCCTCCCAGAGCGAACGCGGACGCGTGGACCGTTACCACCCCTACGGCCTCAAATGCCGTCGTCACCAGCTGCTTGACGACGCGTAAGGCGTCGCGTCTGCCCGCCTCGAACTCGGGATTCACCACACAGACACGGTGGCCCGCCATCAGGAAGTGGCTCGGTGTGGGGGTTGAGGACGAGCCGGTCGACGCCGGGGACTCCTGTGTACTCGACGCCTTCGTTGAAATCGGGAACGTGACCGTCGGGCGACGAGTAGAGCGTGACCCTCCGGCGCGGGGCACCGGCCACCAGGCCGGGCGCGATGCGGCCCAGTACGAGTCGCACCTGTGGCAGATTGTCGTGGCCGGGCACCGGACGCGCCTGTGGCCGCAGGTACCGGACGGCCGCGTCCCACGAACGCGTCCGGCCCGGTGAGGACCACCTCGCAGCGATCGTAGAGGCGAAGCCCCACCCTTCGGCCGTCACGCGCGCCTGTCTTCATACCCTCGAAGCGATGGGTGGCCTCCATGCGGACATTCTGTCCTGGGCAAGGTTGTTGGTGCCGACGGAGACAGAAAAGATCTCGTCGAGAAACGCCGCTGCCAGGACGGCGGAGGAACTCATGAAACTCATGAGCTCACGCCGCGTATGAACTCACGCCGCGTACTCCTTCGGCCGCGCGGCCGCGTCCGGGCGGTGAGCACCTTGCGGGTGACGCGCTCGGCGATGGCCGCGACCAGGGTAGCGGCCGGCGCGGCAGCAGATGGGCGGCCAGGGCGTTGCCGAGTCCGGGGGTGACATAGCCGCGGTCGCGGTCGAGTGCCCGCAGAGCGGCGCGCACAACCGGCTCAGGCGTGGTCATCGAGCCGTTGACGGCGGCCTTGCGGGTGCCGATGGCATCGAAGAAGGGCGTGTCGACCGGACCGGGGCACAGAGTGAGCACGCGGATGCCACGCCTGCGGTACTCCTGGCGCAGGGCGAGCCCGAAGTTCAGTACGAAGCCCTTGGCCGCGCTGTAGACGGCGAAGTACGGGGACGGCTGGAAACCCGCGGTGGAAGCGACGTTCACGACCGCGCCCGTGCCGCGCTCCAGCATGCCGGGGAGCAGGGCGTGGGTGAGGTCGACGAGTGCGACGACGTTGACCATCAGCTGGTCGTGGTCCCGGTCCGCGGCGATGTCCTCGAAGCGACCGCACGTGCCGAACCCGGCATTGTTGACCAGCAGGTCGACGCTCAGGCCACGGGCCGCGAGCCGACCGGCGACCTGCCGGGCGGCATCGGGCTCGGCGAGGTCCTGGACCAGGACGTGGGCGCGGATGCCGTGCTCCGCGATCAGCCGCTCGGCGAGGGCCGTGAGCTTGTCCTCGGAGCGCGCCACCAGGATCAGATCGTGCCCGCCGGGCAGCGAGCTGCGCGGCGAACTCAGCGCCGAGACCGGACGAGGCGCCAGTGATGAGCGCTGCACTGTTCACGGGAAATCTCCTTCACTCGACGATCAACTGATACAAGAGCGTACCTACTTTCGCAGCTAACTGCAACAGTAATGACGCAGTTAATTGTGAGGTGACGCAGCGGTGTATCGTTTTAGAGGTCGGCAGATGAGTGGGAGGTGCCATGAGTGAGACAGCGGCACGCCGTTGCGAGCGGACGCGGAACGCAGTGTGCGCGCCATCCTGGAGGCGGCCGAACGCGTACTCTCCGCGGATCCCGGCGCGTCGATGGAGCGAGATCGCGACCGCGGCGGGTGGCCAGGACGACGATCCACCGACGGTTCGCCCATCGGCAGGCACTGGTCGAGGCCTGGCCTCGTCCGCCGCCCGCCAGCTCGCCCAAACCTTGGAAGACGGCCAGCCCGACACCACTCCTCCCCTTGTGGCGCTGCACCGGATCACGGCCAATGTGCTCGAGGTGAAGGGCGCCTGGGCATTCGCCCTGGGGCTGCCGGCCGATCCCGACAGCGAAGCGGCCGCCGTCCACCAGGACATCGGCCGGCGGTGCATCTGCGTGCTGGGCGCCGCCCAGGCGGACAGGCTCATCGACGAGACAGCCGACCTCCACTGGGTACGAAGGGTCTACTACGCGCTCCTCGGAGAGTCCCTGCAGGGGAACCCGGACGACGCCGGCATCGACACCGACACCCTCGCCGCCCGCATCATCGACTGCTGCACGGCGCCGGACCGCGCACCTGAACACGGCTGCGGGCGCGATGCCATCGTGCGGCAAACGGTTCCCCGACGGCGTGACCCAGCCCTCGAAGCGGGCCTTCAGCCGATCGCCGAGCGGCCGCCGCTTCAGCGCACGCACGGCCCAGGCCACGGCCGGCCCAGTGATGACTCAGCCCCGCGCCGGTCCGGCTCCTGCACTCTTCATGGCGTGCCTCTTCCTGGACGTGCGATACGCGTCCGGTGAAGTGCGTCGTCTGAACGAAAACATGCGGCACGGCCGTGCCGTGCCGTTGATCCCGGTATGGCAGACCGACGCGCCGATCGGACCAAAGCGATCTTGAAGAGCACTCTGGAGCTGGCCAGAGAGTCGGGATTCACCAAGCTCAGCATCAGGCGGTCTGCAGCCCGTGCCGGAGTCGGCAACACACCATCTACCGGCGCTGGCCGTCCCGGGGCATGCTCGTCCGCGGACGCGGTCGCCTGAGCGCGGACACGCAGAACCTGGTGCCACCCCGACACCGGCGACGTCGTCGCCGACCTGCCTGCAAGTGATGACCCGGGCTATACGCCACCTGGTCCCCCCTGGGGCCGCTCTAGGACCTCATCGGCGAGGCACAGCACGATCCCAGACGCCGCCGCACATCAGGGACTGCTACGTAGACCTCGACCGCCTCGACACCCTGGCTCGCCTGGAGCCGCCAGGTGACCAAGGCTAACTGGCCCCCGACTTCGACCTCGACGTCGCGATGGAGCTCTCCGGCCCGTTGTACTCACCGGCTGCTGGTGCCTGAGAGCCTCTGACCCACGACTACATCGACCGCGTTCTCCGCGCGGTCTTCAACGGCATGAGCCCTCGCGGTACGGTAAGTACTCGCCCCGGACGAACGGACTACCTTACATGCGTATCACCGCCACTCCCGATCCCGACGCACCTCGTCCGGCTACCGGCTCGCCTGGCTGGCCGGCGCGGAGGACGGCGATCCGCTCGGACACGCGTTCCTGCGGAGTGTTCACCCGAGGAAGGCCGAGGGCAGCACCCCTGGCCGAGCTGCGCCTGCACGTCCACCGGACGGGCGGCGTCGGCACGTCGGGACGCGTCTCTCCGAAACGAGCGGGGTGGCCGCCGCGCGCGGAGGGCGGGAAGGCGGTCAGTCGTCGCGCAGGCCGACGCGGACACGCCCGGCGATCACTTCCTCGCCGCACGCGGCTTCCACCAGGATGCTCACACACTGACGTACGCCCGGCTTGCCCTGGAGGAGTGGGGGCGCCGCCAGGAACTGACGCGATAGCGGCTCCGCCGCCGCGCGGCGCGACCCCCGGCTACCGGCTCGCGTCCTGGCGCAGATGGGGAACTGGCTTCGAGACATTCGCCGCGTCGCGCCGCCGCGATGGACGGCGCGATAGGACGGCACCGACTTACGGCGTGGTCGTGGGAACCGAGCGGGTTCGGGCGCCGCCCGAGCGATCGTAAACCGAGGGGATCTGCTGACCACGGTGGTTGCCGTCGACGAGTCCGACGGCTCGATCGCGGCTTCTCGAACTCGTCGTCCCGGGTGACGGCGAGGCGACGGGACGCACTACGGCACCGGCGTCCTCCCCGAGCACGCCGGGCACGGCCTGAACCGCTGGATGAAGGCCGAGTCGATCCGCCTGGCCCGCACCAACCTCCCGCGACCTCGCTAACGGCCTGGTCACCGACGGCGGACGGCAACGCGCCGCACACATGCGGCGCATCGGCGACGCCTTGGGGGCCTACGCCCCACCCAGAAGGCCCTGGAGTACCAGCTCGACCTGCAGTCACCCGGCTCCTGACGCGCGGTAGTTTTTGGGGCCGGGCCGTCAACGCGTCAGGAAACCGGGAACCCGGACCGACAGACGGGCGGCGGCGGTGTACTGGCGCTGACGCCGTTGAACCGCAAGGGAAGACACGCATGGCAGGCCTGGCGGTCAACTCGTTGCCGGTCGATCAGCGCGTGATCCGCGGGGCGACAGAGGCCCGCCGCGAGGCCGCCGCCTTCTCGTGCAGCAGCGATACCGGAAGCAATGAGCGGGCGGTCGCCCTCGCACGCGCCCGGCGTCGCCCAGCTGCAGGCGAAGCGGTGCGCTGAGGTGGATGGCAAGGCCCAACCGGGCCGGTCGAGCGGTACCGCAGTTCGCCTGGCCACCGGTGGCCCGTGGTCGAAGAGTCGGCGAGTCCGACCTCGAGGCGCCCGCCGGCCGCGGTACCTGATTCGGCAATCGGCTCCTCCACTGACGACGACCGCTCTGCCGTACCGCCCGTATTCGTTGCGCAGCTCGGCTCAGCCCGCCGATGCATCGGCGGAACGCGAGCTCGCCTTCGTTACCTCCAGGAACGTCACCGGTGATCAGTCCGGGATCGGAGAGGCACCCGCGGCCATGGCTCCAGTCCCGGAGCATGACGAAGTGCCGCCCCGCTGCCCGGCGGGCGCGCGTCGTACCGGCGTGTGCCAGCAGTTCCGTGACGGTATGAAAACCACTGCCGGTGCGCGAGAACGGCCTGATGGATCGGGTGCGCCGGATCGGGGTATGGCGCGCATGGCATTGAGGAGAGGCGCAGCCCGAAGCCACCGACCGAATGCCCCTCGGCGATGGCGCGACCGACCGCGCGCACCTTGTCACAGGGGTCGAGTACCTGGGCGGGCCGACAGCTGCGCCCTCGATGCCGCGCTGAGTACGCCTGCTCGAGGTGGTGGCGAGGACGAGATCTCCTTGCCGGAGAAGTGGCGGTAGCCAGGGTGGCCTCGGTGCCACCTGCGCCTCCTCGATGACATCCGGTCGACACCGACGAGTGAATCCCCTCGTAGAAAATCCTGACCGCCGTCCCGCGAGCAGCCACGCTCGGGCCTCCACAGACGATGCTGCCTTCTTTTTTCTTCCGGCTCATGAGTCCACCCTACAACCGAGGGAGAACGTTCCGGTGCTTGGGCGAGACTCAGGGTAATCAATGATGGCAAGATACCGAACGTTGCTCCCGCCTCCTGAAGGCGGATTCGCCATGGACACCGTCGCCGAGCACCCCTCCCTCCCGCGCCGACCGAGCTCCCGGTGACCCTGCGCAGGCCGCCACCATCCGCCGTTTCGCGTTCGCCGCTTCGTCCTGGACGGCCTGCACTGTTCCTCGACGGCCGACAGGCTGGGTTCGCCTTCAGCGGAACGCTGCTGTAAACATCTACCCCTGTCGACGCGGCCTGCGTGGTGGTCGACCTGCGGTCGGTGCGCGGGCGGCGGACGGCGCGGTCACGAGGTTGTGGGTGAACATCGGGCTCAGCGTCATCACCGGCATCGCCCTGGCGGTCGCGGTACGTCGGGCATCCCGGCCGTCCTGCATTTGGGGCCTCCTGGGCCGTCACGGCAGGCATCACGCAGCTCGCCGTGGGGGGCCGGCGCCAGATAAGGGCCGGTGGTACGATGATCGCAGCGAGGCCATCTCCACCCTGGCCGGCGCGAGCTTCCTCCAGGCCGGCAAGCGACGGCGCCACACTCACGAATCTCGCCGGGTACGCCTTCGCCGGCGGAGCCTTCTTCTGCGTCTCGGCTTTGCGCGCTCAAGTCTGGCGGTCCGGAACGACTGAGCGCCGCCGGCGCGCGAACTCTCCAGCGCTTCACAGCGAGCGGCGGGTTCAACATCCGTCGCGCAAGCCTCGCCCCACACGACAGCTGACGCTCGCCCCGACACCAGCGTCGAAGGTTGAGCGGGCGTCACGCCAGGGCGGAGGCTTCATTCGCCTCGGTGAACGTCGGCTATGACCACACGACATCGCCGACACGATCAGGGTCCTGTCCGCGCTCCGCCGTCACGTGCTCATGAACCCGGACGCTTCACGTCTCATGACCAAATCGGCCTGGTATCCAAATAGCGATCTACGATACCAGCTGGCCGCGCCACCGCCGGGGGGTACGGCACGACGCCCGCGGAGTCGCTTGCCCCGTGCCGACGGTCCGGTCAGGACGATCAGGTACTTTCTGCTGTCCGCCCGGGCTCCAGAATCGCCACTTATTCTACGTGATGCGTCATCGGAAAGATGTTAAAATGGGGATCCTGGGCGTAACCGCAGGTCAGGCGGCATTTTCGACTCCACCGAGAGGGCCCCTGGACCACTCGGAGCGTCAAACGAGCGTCAAGGCCGAGATACGTTGGCCTCCGTTCCTGAGACCCATCCAGTGCGGTACCCACCTGGTGAGGCAGCCGTCCATTCAGCCGTGGTCCGGTCTCCGGCAGGGCTCCGGCTGGCATCAGAGAGAGTCGAGCCTGACCCCATGACCCTCGAATGCCAGAGGCAGCTCTGATCGTCAGGTTTACCGGGGTGGGGTGGGTCTAAAGTCAAGTGGCTTACTTGTACCGGTTAGGGGCAGCAGGTGGGGTGGAACCAGTTGGGGTTGCCGGGTGGCAGGGGCCGACAAGGCGGGAAACCTGTACGAGGACTGGTGGACGGCGCTGCGGGTGAAGGACTGTGGCGGTGGCAGGCAAAGGCCGGCGATCCCGTCTCGGACCCCTGGCCGCGCCGGTGAGGGGACATCGAGTTCCCGCGAAGTCGATGAAACCAGACGTGCCGTAGTATGAGCAGGCCAAGCAGTGCGCTCTCAAGGCGGAGTGGAGCATCATGTTGCGAGGTCGGGGCAGCGATCCCTCGGGGCTGTCGGCGCCGGCCACCTCAGGGTGAGCAGAGGGTCCGGCTCAGTTGTCGACTGGCTGCCCGGAAGGGAAAGGATCCTGACACGGGAAGGGTTGGCTGGTGTAAAAGACCTGCCGCCGTGCATGCTGGTTCACCCACCCAGAAACAGCCATCCCGACTTCGCGTCCGTAATCCGCAACTCGACCGTCTGACGGCAGTGTCGACGGCGATGGTGGACCTACCACAGTACCTGCGCGTCCGCGTCCGCGTTGAGCCTCTCCGCGCGACGAACTGCGGCGCATGGTGTCTGCAGACATGCGAGCGGCTCTTCGTTGGGGACGCCGAGATGATTCCGTCCAAGCTCGCTGCGCGGTTACCGCGGCGACTACACTTCCTTGAGAGAATCGCACCGGTACAGGTCCGGGATCACCTGATTCATCATCTTCCGGGCGTGCGGCCCCGGCTGCTGCCGGGGGGATCAAACCACACATCTGGCGCTTGGACAGCACGGTCAAACGTTTCCCGCAAGACGCGTGACAAGGACCGAACCGGCTTTCGGTCTAAGATTGTCCCAACCGCAATCGGCGAAGTGGTGCACCAGCTAGCGTTGCCCAGACGGCCCGCAGTAGGTCGTATGTGAGGGTGGCGCGGGGTCGGGGGAGAGCCGACCGCGGTCGCCAGCGGTGTTGACCGCATAGCGACAGGGCTGGGGTGGCCAGCAGCCGCTGATGAGCATGGATCGGATGGACGCGACCGTCCAACGGCCAAGGCGCTGGGGCCGCAGGATGGATCTCGCGCGACCGCCCAGCGTGCTGCGCACGGGGTAACCGACGAGGGCCGGCGCTGCGGTCATCGACCAGCTCGACGCGGTCAGCGCCTACAGCGGCCGTATGTCCGATGCTCTGTGACGCGGTCGAAGACGTACTGGAGGAGCTTGACGGTCGCCGGGATGTGCAGCGTACTTCATGGCCGTCCCGGACATCGGTCATCGCCAACGACCCGGGTTGTCGGCTCTGGTAGCCGGACCAGGGACGGGTGGAGCGGTTTTCGCTCGACATCCTGGGAGGCTGAGGTGCCGGGAGGCCACTCACCGTTTGCGGGAGCCGTCCTGATCGAATGAGCGCCGTTACGTTGCAGCGCTCGCCGGAACTCTGCACCCTCAGTGTTCAGCCGCTTGTCTCCGAATGCCCGCGCCGTGCCCTTCAAGACGTTGCAGCAGTTGTACGACCGGTACACCACCAGTGCGACGGAGTATCGAGCAGCGCCTGGGAACGTTCGACTGGGCGCGGATCGCACCGCTCTGGCGACCTATTTCACGCTTGATCACGAGGTCCTTCAAGCACCGGTGTCTGTTCTCGATGCCCTTCTCTCTGCACCACGTCGCGGCGATGGAGTCCGAAGCTGTCGTGCTTCGTGACGCCGACAAGATTGGGTTTCTTCCACGAAACATACTTTGACTACCTGTTCGCGCGTGGATTCCTCAACGGCGGCGGCGACGTGCACGACTTCCTGGCGTCATCGGGCCAGTACCTGTTCAGACGGGCGCAGACTCGTCAGATCTGGAATACATCGCGGGCACCGACCGGGACCGCTTCCGCGTCACTGCCGCCCGGCTACTGAACTCCGCGAAGATCCGTCCCCATCTGCACGATGTCGTCATCGGTGTTCTCGGCCAGCTGGACGCTCAGCCAGAGGACTGGCAGGCCGTCGAGGAGATCGCCTTCAGCACGGCGGCCTCCGCCAACAAGCTACGTGGGCTGCTCTCACAGCCCCAGTGGTTCGACGCCGCCGACCACGAGCAGCGATGGGAGAGCTGGCTCAGGGGATACCGGCAAGGTCGCGATAACGTCTTCGGAGGGCTGCTGACCGCTGCGCGTCAACGACCCCAACGAGTCGCCGAGTTGGTACGCCCCTTCATCGCCACAACGCCCCGAGTGGGCGCGACGCCTGCAGGCTCTGGTCGAATGGTCGCTCACCCCGGCCTGGTCGACTTGGCGCGGATCTGATCACTGCCGGCCAACTGGACGACGCACGCGGGCCAATCGCCGTCAACAGCGACTTCTGGTCCATCCTCGACAGCCTCGACGGGAAAGACCCCGTCGGCGCCGCCCGCCTGGTCGCCGCATACCTACGCCGACAAACCGTCCGGGCACGCGCCAAAGGCTTCGAGGACCCTTTTCTCTCCGAGTGCCTGCCCGCGCATTCGCCAGCCGCGCACAAGGTGCTGTCAGGCATCGCGGCGGTACAGCCGCAGGCGTACGTGGAGGCGGTACTGCCCTTCGTCGTCGACGTGGCATGCGCGAGAAGTGCCGAGCGCCAAACTCCGAGGCGGCCACTGGGCTTATCGCTTCGTCGGAAGCCGTAGCGCCGATCAGTCCCTGTTCAACAATCTGGACAGCGCGCTGCGCGCACTGCCCAGCGCCGCCCGGAGGCCGCCGACGCCGCACTGCGGACCCTCGCCCTCCCACTAGCCCAGGAACCAGAGGAACTCCGCTTCCTCCTCTGCCGGCTGTGCACGGCCATCGGCCGTCCTGACGAAGCCATCGACTGGTTGATCTCTGATGAGCGCAATCTACGTCTGGGCTGGAACGGCAGCCGGCGCTGGGCTACCCGGGAGCTCGTTGAGACCGTTACCGCTGCAGTGCGGCGAACCGTCCCTGAACCGTCTGACCGCAGTACTGCTGAACCACCACCCGGGCGGTGGGAACTCCCGGGCGAGGACAGGGCGAGCTGGTGGGGATGGTCCCAGTACGAGTTACTCTCCGCCATCCCGAAGTCCCGCCGAAGCCCCATGGTCCGCAACCGGCTTGCCCAGTGGGAGCGCCGTTTCCCGGTCGTCCTGCCGAGGCCGCCTGCTCCGATCACGGGTGGCTCTGTCGGCTCCCCCCATCACACCAGATGCAGCCATGCGCATGACCGACGAGCATTGGCGTAGGGCCTTCGCCAAAGTACGCCAGATCGGCTCACCGACCCTCTTTCGGCCGCGGCGGTCCGCTACAGCTGGCCGAGGTCGTACGCGGTTGCGCCGAAAAGGACCCGGACCGGTTCTGCGACCTGGCTCTCACTCTGGACGGTGACGCCTGTGCCATTTACCTCGACTCCCATCATGACAAGCGTTTCGGCACACATCACCCCCGACCGTTGGGCCGCTTTGGTCACCCACGCAGACCGTGTCGCCGGCTCCCACGTCGCGCACACGGTCCGTCGCGTCCTGCAATCCATGCCAAGCCTCTTCGCTCCGGCCCTTGAGAGGGTGCTCAGCCGCTACGTCACCGCCCCTGATCCCCAGCAGGACCCCACCGAGCCCGAAAGCGGCACCAGCGACGACCTGTTGACCGCCGGAATGAACTCACGCGCGGCCAGGCAGCCCTCACCCTGGCCGCGCTTCACCCCCGCTGGACACCAGGACTTCCTCGTCGAACACACCGTGCGTCTGGCCGAAGATCCGCTCCTAGCGGTCCGCACGTGCGCGGCCGAGGCTGTGAGCACGCTCATCGGCATCGCAGCTGACACTGCGCTTAACGCCGCCGATCGCCTGCTCGATCATCCGAACGCCGCCATCCACAACGCCACCACGACCCAACGCCTCCTGACCCAGGCCCTGCTCCAATCACCCGACCGCTTTGCACCACATCTGAAGCGCGCGCTCGACGTCAGGGCATTACGGCGGAACTCGCAGGTCAAACCCGGGCCGTTGCCCACCTGAACTGCTGGTCGCTTCCTGACATCCCCTGCACTCCGCATGCGCTGAGCACCCTCAGCGCGCCGAGGCGCCGCAGCCGTCCTTTCCCAGCATCCGGACCGGTCAGTCTTCCTCGTTGATCTGTTCAATGACTCCGACGAGGAGACGCGGACCAACGCCTCGCAAGCCCTGCGGTACGTCTTCAGCCTCGCCAAGGAGCAAGCGACGGACCTGATCCGAGCGTTCGCGGACAGCTCTGCCTTCTCCACAAACTCCGAGCACCTGTCACTTCGCTCTCCACGAGCACACAAGAATCCTTCCGGCCGTCGCCATCGACGTCTGCGAACGCATTCTCCGAGTTGGCAGCAACGAAATAGGGTGACATCGAGGCATCGCGGGCCGCCGGAGGACCTGGTCTCAATCGTCCTTCGTGCTTTATCGCCAAAGCCCAGCGCCCACTGCGGCAACGGTGCCTGGACCTCATCGACGCGCTCTCCCTGTCCGGCGCCCATGGTCTGCTCACCGCGCTGGACGCCGAACGCTAAGCCTCCACCTGTCCCGCCGGATGGAAGCCGGGCGCGGCATATCGCGAGGCCCCCGCACAAGCAGCGACAACGCCCTGTCTTTGGAAGACGGCGTATTTCCTCACCGGCGATCGTCAACAGAGTATCCAAGCGCTCCCAGGCGGCTAGCACTGCTTTGTGGACCTCCAGCGGCGGGAGATCGGGGTGGAGGTGCTACTCGGCAAGCTGTTGAATACCGATTCCGCAACCGCAAGTTGGTGCCCGCAGCGCTGCGGGCGATGCCTCGCGAGCAGCCAGGTCACGGCGTCGTCGGGGTCTGCGGGGATCACCTCGTGGCAGCGGCCGTGGGCGGCGGCACGCTAATTGGCCAAGCCGTGAAGGCTACGGATCCCCTCCACGGCGGCGTCGGAGGACACGTGAGCGCGCGCCTCGATCGTGCACCGGGTGCCGCGGAAGAGGGTGCGGGTGGAGCAAGCAGTCCTGCCTCGGCGATGGCAGTGCTGCCAGCGTCTCCGTCAAGATGCTGTCGGAATGCAACTCAGGCAGGGCCTCTACTTGCTGACGGCCGTCGGTGCTAGCCAACAGGCGCGGCCGGCAACTCCATCCGACTAGCGTATCGCCGTGATCACGGGCGAGCTCAAAAGCAGGTGGACCGCGTCTGGGATGCGTTCTGGTCCGGGGGCATCTCGAACCCGCTGGGGTGACGGAGCAGATCACGTACTTGCTCTTCATCAAGCGGCTGGACGAGATCCAGACCCTCAAGGACGAACAGGTGAACCGTACTGGCAAGCCTGATCCCGACCCGTTGTTCACTGAGGACGAGCAAGAACTACGCTGGCAGAACTTCAAGGACCGCGATCCAGGGGTCATGTACGGCATAGTCGAGCAAGGCGTCTTCCCCTATCTCCGCGCGATGGGCGGCGGCGACTCCACGTACTCCCACCACATGCGGGACGCCCGTTACCATCCCGACCCCTAACCTGCTGGCCAAGGTTGTCGGCTTGGTGGACGATTTCTCGGCGAGGCGGGGTGGCGCCGAGGGAGATATCTACCGGTACATGCTGACGAAGTTGGCGGCGGCTGGCCAGAACGGGCAGTTCCGCACACCGCGCCACATCATCGACCTAATGGTCGAGATGACCCAACCAAAGCCGGACGACGAGGTCTGCGACCCGGCATGTGGAACGGCCGGCTTTCTGGTCCAGACGGCGTCGTACGTGAAGCGCGAGCACTCGGAAGGAACTCCCTGGGCGCGAAGCAGCAAACCCACTTCAACGGAAGTATGTTCCACGGCTTCGACTTCGACTCCACGATGTTGCGCATCGGGTCGATGAACATGCTGCTGCATGGCATCGAGAACCCGGACATCCGCTACCGCGAGACTCTCTTGCGGAGCCAGCGGCAGGCGAGTCGGAACGCTACTCCCCTGATCTTGGCAAACCCGCCGTTCGCTGGCAGCTTGGACTATGAGTCCACGGCGGCGGACCTGCTGCGCTTGGTGAAGACCAAGAAGACCGAACTTCTCTTCCTAACCTTGACTTTGAGGATCCTCAAGCCCGGTGGCCGAGCAGCGATTATCGTCCCGGACGGCGTCCTCTTCGGCTGACGAAGGCGCACAAGGAGCTGCGTCGGATTCTGGTTGAGGACCACAAACTGGACGGCGTGGGTGAAGCTCCCGAGTGGGGTTTTCAAGCCGTACGCGGGGGTCTCGACTGCGATCCTGCTGTTCACCCACACGGATGCCGGGGGCACGGACAACGTCTGGTTCTACGACGTGCAGGCCGACGGCTTTAGCCTCGATGACAAGCGCACCCCGCTCCTCCCGCAGAACCGCTGGGCGTTCGGCCTACGGCTGGATCCCTATCGGAAGAGGACCACACCAGAACAACCTTCCGGATACCCTCTCTCGCTGGTTCGACACGGCGGCCGTGAGGTGCAGCCGCGCGCGTTCGGAACAGAGCTTCTGCGTCCCGAAGTCCGGAGATCGTCGCCCAGGGGTACGACCTGAGCCTGAATCGATATGCCGAACGGCCTCGATACCTCACGGTTGGCAGACGGGTAACCATGGCTGACCTTATGGGCGCTGGTCTTCTTACCGAAGGCGTGCAGCTGGCCTTTGAGCGTGCAGGGGTGAGCTACTCCGCCAGAGTGACGGCTGAGGGTCTACTCGAACTAGCTGGTGGCCAGCAGTTTCCATCCCCAACCGGGCTGCGGCCGCAGCGGTAGGCGAGGGGACTATTGATGGCTGGCAGCGCATGGGCTCTGGAAGATGACACAACACTAGATCAGCTGCGCCAGCAATTCCTGGACACGCCCAGCCATGGGTATCCCCAGCCCGGACGGCGCCGGATGGGCCAACCACAGACTGGCCGTATCGCCCAATTTCGATGCAGCCCCTCCGCCCGTCGCCGGGGGAGAGAAATCGCGCAACTCGGCACGCCGAAAGCGCAGAAGGCACCCGGCAAAAATCCATCGACCAACAAACCGTCCCTGAGACGAAGACGAGGATGCGCCCGTGGTCGGCCTGACCGTCGGAGCCTGCCCTCCGCTCTTGCCAGTGTCGTCTCCGTACCCCCATCCTCGACGTTCGATGAAGCCATCACCCGGATGGTGATCAACGACTACTCTCAGCTTCCTGTTCTGTCGGGACGCAATCTTCGAGGGGCCGTTACGTGGCAGTCGATCGCTCGGGCGCGCCATGCCAGTAACAATCCACCCTGCTCCCGAGCCATAGTCCAAGCTCGCGAGAGTCTCTTACAAACAAGACCTCATCGACATCCTCCCAATGCTTGCGGAATTCGAATTCGTCCTTGTTCGAAACCAAAACAATGAGATAGCAGGGATCGTGACCGCGAGCGACGTGGCAGCCGCCTACGGAGCCATGGCCACTCCGTTCTTCTTATCGGCGAATTGGATAAGCGACTGCGCCAGGTACTCGCTTCTTCAATTGAGTTTTCCGAAGTCCAGGGTCTGTGTGACCCGGAGGCAATCGGAGCATCACGGGATTCAACGATCTGTCGATCGGGGATTATCAGCGTGTCTTAGAAAATAAGGAAGCTGGGAGAGGGTCGGTTGGTCGTTGGATCGAAAGATCTTCGTCGAGCGCCTCGATCAGATACGGCAAATCAGAAACGACCTCATGCATTTCAATCCCGAACCATTGCCTCACAACTCCACACATAAGATACGACACATGATCAACGTGCTACGAGTGCACGGAAACTGAATGCCTAGCGTTCCGTATCGGAGCGCCATGGCTAGGGGTTGTCCCGCAATGATCAAGCCCCTGAGGGCCACACGGCTGTGAGAGAGACTGTGCGCCGCGCCGAGCCGGCGTGAGGTTCGTTCGCCGAGCCCGTCGAAAACCGTTGGACCCGTTGACGGGGCGCGCCTAGAATTCGTGGCGCGGAGACGCGGTCGGCCGGCGAGGGAACGGTGGATGACGGGACTGTACGAGATCTGGCAGCGGGCAGAGGTGTCGCGCAGGCTCGACGTGTTGTCGGGCTTCATCGCGGTGTGCGTGGCGGGGGAAGGACGACGCGCGGCGCCGTCTCGCCCAGCTGGTTGCCGGCGCGGACGCTGCTCTCTCCGCCTCGCCCCCGGATTTGGTGGTCGCCTCGAGTACCTGGACGAACTTGTCTGCCGGGCTGACGCGGAGTGGACCGATCACCCCTAACGTCCCGTGGAAGCCCGGCCTGGACGAGGCCGACCGCCAGACGCGCGACTACGCCAAAGACCTCCGGCACGCCTCACTCCCAGTTCACGTCCGGGACGAGATGGGCCGCATCGAACTCAGTCTCGAGGTGGGGTTCCTGGCACTTGTGCCGCCAGCCGGGATTGGGCTGTCGGATCCGCCAGGACATCTTCTACGATCGCCGGGCGTGCCGCGATGGCCCTGGACCCTCGGGCACTTGGAAGCGGCAGAGCGGGGAGATCCAGCGCATGGAACAGGTGGGTTCCGTGGAGCCCGGGAGCCTACGGCTGAGTCGCGGCTTCCGAGGTCTAAGTGAACGATCTCTTCACGTGGCTGGTGTGATCACGGCGTCGGAACCGCATTGGATATTTGCCCCGTTCAGTGGTCTGCATCCGCGCGACTTCCACAAGCTCATCGCTATGTTGCGCCGAGAAGGTACTGAGCTGACTCGCCGGGGACGTCCCTGGTAACTGCCGCTCGAAGACAGGGTGCTGCTGGTCACCGCGTACTGGCGGACCAACCCTGACACTCGCCAGCTTGCCCCTTTTTCGGCATCTGCAAGTCAGCTGCCGACCGCATCATCGACCACGTTGGGCCGTTGCTTGCGCTCAGGCAGCGACAACGCTTTCGCCCCGGCACCGTGCTCATCGTCGACGGCACGCTCGTGCCCACCCGCGACCACAACGTCGCCGAGCAGTCCAAGAACTACAGGTACTCCACCAATCACCAAGTCGTCGTCAGACGCAGACACACGGATGGTCGTTGTGGTCGGACGGCCGGTACCTGGGAACCGCAACGACTGCAGGGCATGGGATCTGTCCGGCGCGAGGGCCTCCGTCGGCCATACCACCGTGATCGCGGACGGCGGTTACCGGGGCACCAACCTGATCATCCCGCACCGCCGCGACCGCGGGCAGAGCGAACTGCCGGCCTAGAACGAGGAGCACAACGCTTCCCACCGCCAGGTCCGCGCCCGTGTCGAGCATGCCTTCGCCCGCATGAAAACCTGGAAGATCCTCCGAGACTGCCGGTTGAAGGGCGCCGGCGTCCATCACGCGATGAGGGGCATCGCCCGCCTGCACAACCTGGCACTCAGCCGGCAGGTGAGGAGTAGCAGAGGGCTTACCCTGCCCAGATTTCCGGCCCTTGCTTCGACGATGACGAGTCCGTACGTCCGGTCGGAGGGCCAGAGATCCAGCTGATACAGGAAGTGGTCGCCGGGACCTCCACCAGTGCCGACCGGTGGTGGTCCGGCCGGGACGTAAGGGACCCGAGCACGTAGCAATCCAGCGGGAACAGTCAGGCTCGGCCCGTCGGCAGGATCGGTCCCGGGGCTGGACATGGTGAGCTGACCGGTTGGCACGTCAAGGTCGGTCTCAACGATGTGCTCGGCCGCCGGGTCAGTCGGTGGCTCGGAAGCGTGAACAGTGATGAGCGATTCGACCATGTCGTCCCGAGCCGTGCCGACAGAGATCGAATGCGGTTCAACACCGATGCGGTGGACGTAGACCGCTTCATCCGTCCAGCCTGCTGGTGCCAGGTCTGGGTCCATCGCGTGCCTCGGCGCTCCCGCGTCATAGGATCAGGTCTTGGACGTAGAACTGCCCGTGATCGGCGTCGATCATGAATCTCAGCGAAGCGTCAGCCACTAGCGCAGACTATCGAAGCCGATGGGCGCCACTGAGGCAGGTGTCATCCAGCTGATCAGCCCAGGGCAGGCGAGACCAGGTGGCCACCGCATCCCCACCTAGATCGTTCAGTCGACCACGTGTTCCAAAAGCGAATCCAGAGTTGTTTGCGGGACAACCCCTAAAGGGTGTTGCAGAAGGCCGTGAACTGGGCATATCCGTTGTAAGGCTGGGGTGTTGGGAGGGCCGAGCGGGTGTGGGTGGAGACGTTCACTGGTCTGCGGGTCGATCAGTTCGGTCGGCTGTTGAGGGCGGTTCGGGAGCGCGGTGGCGAGGGATGTGGCTGGGGTCGTCCGTGGCGGCTTCCGCTGGCCGAGCGGGTCCTGCTGGTGGCCGTGTACTACCGCACGAACCTCACCATGCGGCAGCTCGCCCCGCTGTTCGGCGTTTCGCCGGCGACCGTGTGCCGGGTGATCCAGCGGCTCGGCCCGCTGCTCGCACTCGAGCCGGCCCGTGCCTGCGCCGATGCCACCGACCGGTTGTGGATCGTGGACGGCACCCTCGTCCCCGGTCCGCGACCGCAAGGTCGGTGCGTCCTCCGTAACTACCGGTTCTCGGCGAACGTGCAGGTCATCGTGGACGCGGAGACCCGCCTGGTGGTGGCTGCGGGCTTGTCCGGTGCCCGGCAACAGGCGGACGCGAAGGCCTGGCGGGACTCCGGCCTGGCTGAGCACTGCGAGGGCGTGACGGTTCTCGGTGACGGCGCCTACATCAACACTGGCCTGATCGTCCCGCACCGCAAACGCCCCGGACGCCCGCTACTCAAGGGCGAGGAGGGAGGACAACGCGCAGCATCGCAAGGTCCGCGCCCGGCGTCGAGCACACCTTCTCCCGCATGAAGAACTACAAGATCCTCCGCGACTGCCGGCGGCGCGGCGACGGACTCCACCACGCCGTCCAGGCCGTCGCCCGCATGCACAACCTCGCCCTCGCCGCATGACCGCACAGGTGCCCCCAGGCTCCCGCTCCGACCTGCCCTGATCACGGCCTTCTGCAACACCCTTTAGCTGGCCTATCTGTCCTCCTCGAGTTGATACACCCGGCTGTGCGCCCCTGATGCCGTAACCGTCACACTGCTGCTCGGACGGCAAGTCAGCTGCTGGAGCGGCTGCGGGATGATGCGTACAGAGACGGGGCCGGCCCCCGGACTCAGCCCGAGACGACGACGAGGAAGAAGTCGTCACTCTCCACTGCTCGCTGAACCCGGGCGTTAACAGCACCGTGTGCCGGCTCGGTGTCTTTGTCATGCCTTGGAGTTCGTAGAACCTCGACAGTGCGTCCACCGCGTCGGCGCCGAGGCCACGCTGGGCGCGTAGGTCGCGCAACCGGTCATCATCGGCGGCGAGTGCCCTGCGCACCACGTCCAGAGCCACCTTTCCGCTCCAGGCTCGTGTAGGCGCGCGGTGACGTGCTGCTGTTGGGGATCGCTGATCGGCGCGGGGCTATGGCGGCGCCGGACGTTCCCGATGTGTGGCCCTGCTCGGCCGGCTGGGCTGGGGGCGCGTCCGCGCCGAGGACCTCGGTGGCACGATGATGCCGCTCGGGTCGACGAGCCGGGTCTGCCGGGGTCGACGAGCTTGCGCGGTGGAGCGGCGGGCCGGTGGCGGGCCGACGGCCCCGTCGCGGGCGGCTTTCCGCCGGGGACAACCGGGAGGATCACCGCCGTGGGCGGTACCGGCGCCGTACCGGCCTGCGCCTTGGTCGCGGTACGGCGTTGGTCCACCTCGTTTCCGAGTTCCCGGAGCCGTCGTTCGCGTTCGGTCTCCGCCGCTTCCCGGTCGCGCCGCACCTGATCGTCGGCAAGGTTCAGTTGTACGGCCGTAGGCCGGCCTTCTCGGCCTGGTCACACGCTGCCCTCAGGCGAGGCCACCTCTCGGCGGCTGCCGGAAACCGGGCCGCGTCGACCAAGGCCCACCCCGGATGTAAATGTCAGAGCAGCGGTACACGACGACCTAACGTGCCCGAGGACCAGTCGATCCCGGCGTCCACGGGCACGCACCGTCTCGCCCGTGTCCGGAAGATCGAGGCAGCAGGCCAGGTGAGGGGCGATGCATACAGTCAGGTCAGCCAGCTGGTCCCACGAGCAGTCCAGGGACTGCGCAACGCTCGCTGGCGTTGCGCTGCAGGTCCTCGCTGGAGGTGGGTGACGGCTGACCGGACCAGCGCTGTGGCGTCCGGGTCCGCCGGGGCCGGCCAGGGCCAGGCTACGGTGACATGCTCTTGCGGCGAGCTCGCTCACGCGCAGGGCTCCGATCAACGGTCCGGGAACCTGCCAATTCGGCTCCCGGGCACCACACCGCACGTTCCCGGCCTTGCGCCCGGCTACCACCGGGTCTTCGACGGCGCACGGGCCGCTTGCTTCGCCATGCCCTGCTCGTCCAAAGTGGAGGCGTCTCAGGTGCTTCGGCCGTCAACGCGCCGGGATGAGTACGGCCCAGAGCGGCGAGCATCTTCAGGGTCTCCAGGACGGATGGACTGGGTCGTCCCGCCCGGTCGCCCCGGCCCTGCTTCCGGTCCTGCTGTGCCAGCTCCTTGATCACGGCCGTGGCGTCTCCACAGTCGGCAGGCGCACTGCGAGCCCGCCAGCCAGAACTCCTCGCTGCCTGGACATTGGGAGCGGAACGCACGGGAGCGTGACCGAAAAGCAGGCGCCTCGCGCAGGCACTGGCCCGGCCGCGCCAGCCGAAGTCCGTGAGGGACGAGGCTGTCACCCGCCGAATGCCCGAAGGACCGAGCCCAGGGCCACCCCCCGAGGCTTTCTCCGCCACGGCCAAAGGCGCGGCTCTGCCAGGCTTGGTAGAGGATCAAGCGCCGCGGCAACATCCCTGTCGCCGCCCTCTTCCTCCCGTTGTCGGCGCAGGCGCTGCAGACAATTCCACCGGTGATCCTCCGTGCGGGCCTCTGCAGAAATGCCCAGGGCACGCGCACATCACTGCGTCTGCCGACCAGTTGCTGATCTCGATGGAGGAATCGCTCGTCGTCCGCCCGGTACACCGCGACCGTGCCGGTGGTCCGCATGCGGAGTCGAGCCGGGGCAGACAGCGCGCGCCGTTGCCTGCGTCCAGCCATGGTGTGTCGCGCGCAACTGCCAGAGCCAGAACGCTGCAGTTCTGCCCCGGTTCTGCCATGCGTAGTAGTCGTAGACGGCATCCACCTCGTCGTGGTCGGAAAAGCGGCTCCATGCCCGCCCGAGGACGTGAAACAGCGCTGCCGCCCTGCGCCTGCGGGGCTGCGGTCCTGCCCTGCCACCGCTATGCCGGAGGCGGCGGCATGAGGTCGCGAGCTTTCGTAGTCGTCGAGCGTGAAGGTCGCTTCCCGAACGCGCAGGGCATCAGTGCGTGCTCGAGGTCCCCGGTGATTTCCCGCCGGCAGCCCTTCGGGCTCTGTGTGAAGCTGCCCGGGCGCCCGGGTGCCTGCGCAGCCTGAGCGGTCCCGCGCCCGTAGGGCCTCGCAGGAACGCGGACGCCTCTCCCGGCGCCGCCGCGCTGCGGACCTCGGCGTGCCGGCGCCGCAGCCACACCAGCCCGGCCGTGCGACCGGCGGCGAAGGCGAAGCTCTCCCTCGCGTTCCGAACTGTCCAGTCGGGCGGGTAGGTACGCCCGGGCGGGAGCGACGTCGATGTCTTCACGTTTTCCGGCCCGGTCGTAAGCGATGCCCCTGCAGCCGGATTGCGTGGCCCACGTCGCGCCCCAGGGTCTCACGTTCATGGTCCGGCACGCGCGAACCGTCGCGCAGTTCGATGAGCTGGTCATCTGTCAGCCGCAGTGCATTCGGGCCGCCGCTCCCCGCCGCGCCGATGGCCGCAGGCGCCGGATCGCGGCCACCGCGTCGCGTCGGTCAGCAGCGCCTCCCGCTTACGGAGCCATGTCCTCACCGACCGCGCCTCGTCGGTGTCGGCGAGAATGCCGGATGGATTTCCCGGGGAATCGAGACTGGCGCCGAGGACCCGCGGGCGTCGGTGTACACCGCTGGTTCCGCGGGCCGGGGCACACGGTGGCGCCCCCTGAGCTGTCCACAAGCCAGCGGCTCGACAGCAGGAGGATAAATATTCGAGGCAAGTCCCGCCGCGGCGAGGCGGATGTTGCCTGCGGCGACCGGGTTTCGTCGTCGAGGAGGCGTAGCGCGTCGTAGAGGTCCACCGCCGGGAACCGCACTGTCGTGGTTCCTTCCCAGTCCGCCAGCACCTCGCGCCATCGACCGTCCTCGTCCCAGGCGCCACCTTGGGCAAAGCACGGCGGTTCGCTCGGCGACGCGGTAATCTTCTTCGGTGACCACGCCCACCAGCGTCTCGTCCTCCACCGCCACGACATCCAGGCCGAGCGGCTCGCAGCCCGACGTCCAGGACGAGACCGTAGGTACGCCCGCCCTGGCACGGTCAGGAGTAGTCGCTCCAGCGCGGCGACCGGGTCGGGGTCGCGCATAACAAATGGTGGAGCGGCACGGCGCGCCAGGCCCGCGCCGTATCCCGCCGGAATTGGCCACACAGGCGGCGCCTTCGTCCACAGGTCGCCCACCAGTTCCCCATTCAGTGCGCGGTTCCACGGGGTAAAGTCGATCAGCGCCTGACGGCTGGGATGGATCGGAACTGGGCGCTGATACAGAGGGACAGAAACGGTGTCCGCGACCGGAAGACCGGCGTAGAATCCGCCCGGCGTCATCGGGTCCGGAGAGGAAGAGCCACAGCGATTGCGGTGGTGGACCCCACCGCTTTGTGAGACCGGGTGATCCCGGAGGGCGGAACGGCCGGACGGCAGACCAGCCACCGGGACCCGTCGCCGGCGCAGTGCCTCTCCGGTCTCCACGTCGGCGCTCTGCCCGCCCACCACACGGCCCTCGAACGGCTCGCCGATCTCTCGGTCGAGCGCCAGCCGGTGCCGGACTCGGCCTCGCTCGTCCAGGTGCGTGACGCGCTGCCGACACTGCCGAGGAAGAGCAGCGCGCTGTCCCCCACTCGGCAAAAGCCACGCGTCCACCTTCGTCCGCGCCGAGCACGCCCGGCTCCAGCGGAACCCGTAAGAACCGTCCAAGTGTCGCTTGGCAACCAGTCTGGCACCGGGAACGGCTCGGCCACGGAATGTCCGGATCCCCGACGCGGAACCGGTAGTGCCCCACAGTTGAACTTCCAGATGCGGGGAGAGGGACTGCGGAGGGTCATCAGGCTAATCCCGAACCTGCCGGTGGAATTCGCCTGCTCTGCCTTGCTTGTCAGCCAGGGCATCGCCAGGGCGAGAACGTCGGCTGCAGCCGTACGGGCTGCCGGGTTGTGGGCGACGAGGAGTTCCGTCCCCTCGTCAGGAATGCGCACGTCCGTGGCGCCGAGGTCCTCGGCGTTCTCCACGATCTCCGAGAGTCCCTGGAGACGGTCGCTCGACAGATTGCCTGCGTGATCTCGGGTACGTCTCAGCGCGTGCCGCACTTGACGTGTTAGTCCGGCGAACCGGCCACCAAGTCGTCGCTCGCCGCCCCAGTCGCCGCCTCACCCTCCGGCTCCGGTACGACGGCGCTCCTTGCCGGTGCCCATCGGGAGAAGAGCGCATCGGCGGACGTATTCCTGCTCCTCCCACGGCGGCCGTTCGACGTACCGCTTCCCCCGGCCATCCCCGTCCCCGCTACCTCGGCGCTCCCCCACGACACAGGGTAATCGAGCCCAGCGCAATCGCGCATGCCAACGCAAGGACCTGCCGCCATACGATCCGAGCCCAAAGAGCAGCCCCGGCACGCCGTTCGCGGGTTGAGCCCGGCAAGCCACCTACACCATCGGTTGACCTCAACGCGACCAGGTTCGGGTAGTGGAACCGCAACGGGCGACGGCGCGACGCCGAGGGCTATTCATCGGCCCCACCTTGGTGGTCTCGCCCGCGCCCGCGGTCGAGGAATTGGAGCCGAAGCTCGTGAAGTACACTGACTGAACGGCCGGCTGCCACTGCTCCGCCAGATCGGCGCAGCGTCCGGTGCCGTGCCCCATCGCTCCCCAAGAGTTCGAACACGGCTCGGCCCTTGAGCAGCGTGGGCTGATCAAGCGGTGACGGCCGGCGCGGAGCGGGCACGTCTCAGTGGTGACGTCCGGACGGCCGCTACTTCCCAAACACGCAAGCATCCCGTTGAGGTCCAAGCCGAGAAGGAGAGCGCTTGGCCGGTGATGCCGAAACAGGCCAAGCGCGCTCCTGCCGACCGAGCAGCTGATCGCTCGACACAGTCCGCGACTACCTGGAAGCTCATCATCCCGGATCCGGGCCGGCGACCCGGGCGGTGGCGGGCGGCCGTCTACGACGCGCTCCATCACGAATACGGTACCGGGAGGCTCAAGCTGCGCTGGACCGACGGCAAGCGTAGCGACTGCCGTCTTCACGTTGGTCGACGAGGGAAGCGAGAAGTGCTGCGCAACCGCCGCCGGTACCGACCTTCATCGACGTCCCCGACGGTTTCGCCGGGCCGTCCCCATCCAGCTCTCTCGTCCGTGCCACGCGCAAGGCCCTCGGCAGGTCCAAGACCGTAGTCGACACCCGCGGGACGCCCGAGGTCATCCCCGCACGTGTCACGGGAGCAGGCCGACCGTGCCCTGCGGATCATGCACGCGCCCTGACCGAGGCGGAAAGCCGCGCCACCAGGTGGGAGACCCGGACCGACCTCCATCGCGGCCAGGCTGAACACCAGATGGTTATCGTCATCCGGGCGACACGCACCCCGCTCGCGATCACAGAGCAGATTTGACCGATGTGTGCCACACGAGCCGACCGCTCAGGGGAGATCCGCCAACAGCAACGCAATCCCGGACGCGTATCCCCAGGTACGACCACGAGTTCGCCGGGACGCCCGGCACTCGGTGCGCCTGCCAGAAGCTGGTACCAGCATTTCCCGTACATCTACAGGGACAGCGCACGGTGGACCACTGGAGTCCCGTCTGGGGCACCTTCTGCATGATCTCGAACCAGCGTGCCGCGGTAGGCCGAACGCCGGCAGCGGGAAGAAGAACTCCGCAAGTGCGAGCAGCGACGCCGCTGGTACGCGGCTGTTGCGCAGGCCCGGGGAGCGGCAAGTCGAGCGACATCGAGCGAAAGTCCTGGTCGAGCAGGTGGAGGCACAGCGTCGGCCGACGAGATCCGCGCCTTCTTGCCGCGCAGCCCGCACGAGAGCCGACGGCGCGTCCTGCTGCGGCGGAGGAGCTGGAGTGGCTGCAGTGGGCTGAGGCGTACGGCAGACCGGATTGATCCACTGTGCGCGCCACTGGGGACTCCCGCCGGATCCCCCGGCCAGCCGTGAGGCTCTGCGCGAACTCCTTCAGGGCGATCTCTACACCCATCCCTGGCCGTTCGACAGCAAAGGGGGACGCTGGACGCCGCCCGGAAGAGGATGTCGCACGACACCCCTGGATCAGGGTAAAGGGCCTCCTGCCCCGTCCGTGAAGGGACAGGGCGGGAGGATCATTCATGCGGCGATGGTGAAGCGGAACGTCCAAGCGCTCCCAGGCACCAAGAACGGCCTTGTGCGCGTCCGGTTGAAGGTGAGCGTAGCGCTGGTGGTCTGGAAGCTCTCGTGGCCGAGGAGGTGCCAACCCCGTAGAGCGAGACTCCTTTCTGGACCAGCCACGAGGCACAGGTGTGGCGCATGGAGTGTGGCGGGTAGTGCGGGTACGCGTTGCTGCTCGCCGTCGCAGGTCATAAGTAGTGGGCGGCCTCGACGGTGGCCACCAGGTCTGCCGGTGCCAGTTGCTGTCGGCGAGGAGCCGTCCGGCAACGGCCTCCGCGCCTGGACCGCCAGGGGCCTTTCGCGACCACCGACCAACCGGCCTGGGCCATCGGCCCCTCCAATCGACGTGCCGCCCGAGATCCTGGAGGACCTCACCTTCAACCTGTCCCTGCGACCGAGCACCGCGCCGCCGAGTCACGCTCGGAGACGTCCACGGTCGCGCCGACGCCTCCGGGGCGTCGGCGTCGACTCCCCAGAGGTGGGGGCGCTCGGCGGCGGCCGAGGGTGACCGCGCGCCGACCCGATCGAGTCGTTGACGACCCCGGCGCGGCGGCCCGGGGTTGCGTGGGGTCCCTAGCCGGCGCCGCTACCTCGGTTTCTTCGAGGTCCCTCAGAGGTGAGTGCGGCGCGGTGGACTTCTCCGGTTCCTGGTCGACGGCTTCCGCCTGGCTCGGTAGTACCGCGACGCGCCTTTGTAGGCGCTGGTTCTCCCGATACATGATCACGTAGTTGAGGAGCGCGGTGATCTGCCAGGAGGCCGGGAAGCGCGGCGGGACGCGCCCTCGCAGCGCCCTCGTCCGCGTCGGTTCCCCTCTGGGACCTGCAGGGTCGTGTCCCCGTGGCCGTCGGGCTCCTCGTAGCGGAAGTTGTACGGCAGCGCGGCCTTCAGGCTTCTCAGGTACGAGCGCAGGTCCACATCGCCTCGCGGGGAGGCCGTGGAGCCGCGCCTCGAGGTTGATCGGGTACTGGACGTCGAAGTGGTCCTTCTTGAGGACCGTCCTGTCCCGCCTCCGGCCCGGGTCCTTGCTCCCGAACCCACTGTTGTTCCAGGGATTCCGCCCCTTGCTCCGGTGGTGGTTGATGAGGAGCTGCTCGGGGCTAGGCCGAGAAGTCCCCGTCCACGTACAGGCAGCGGAACGAGATGTCCGCCAGGTGGATGTTGCGGCGGCCCGAGAGCTTGCGCAGGTGGTTGCGGAGCCGCCCGGGCAGCCCCTTGTGCCGCCGGTCCGCCTTGCCCACGTAGACGAGCGCGCCTTTGTGGTAGAGCTGGTACACGCCCGGGCGTTCCTCCAGCGCCGCGAGGTTCGGCTCGCTCAGTTCGGCGCTCCCGAGCCTCTCTAGCGCCTCGGCGAGCTGGTCCCCGAGTGCTTTCGTGATACTCAGGCGGAAGTGGTCGTGGAACTCCCCTGCGGCCGTCCGTGCTCTGCGTCATCGTTCTCTTCCTCGCGCCAGGGTGGCGAGGACACTCTATGAGGTTGCGCACTTCCCGGCTCACACGTTCGAGTGAAATGCCCTGCGAACCGGCCATTCCGGCGGTACGATTCGGCCATGGGTGACCAGCCAGAAGAGACCAAGATCCCGCGCGACCGGACAAGCGTGGAGCTGTTCGCGGGCGGGGGCGGCCTCGTGCGATGGGGGTCCACCGCGCGGGGTTCCGCCCCTCCTGTTCAACGAGTTCAACAATCGCGCCTGCGAGACCCTGATCGCCAGTGCCGGCCGGGTGCTCGGCGATTCCGGCCCGTCCTGACCCGGGACACCGCGCCGGTCCCCCCGGCCCCCGGCGAGCCCGCTCCCCTGTACCCGGGTGATGTGCGCAAGCTCGACCTCCGTAAGTTCGAGGGCGAGGTCGATGTCCTGGCCGGCGGGCCGCCCCGCCAGCCGTTCAGCGCCGGCGGTGTCGCGAAGGGCGACGAGGACAAGCGGAACATGTTCCCGCCGTCTTCAACGCCGTCCGCGAGATGCGGCCCAAGGCCGTCATCTGTGAGAACGTCCGCGGACTCCTCCGGCCCTCGTTCGCCGGTTACTTCGAGTACATCAAAAACGAGCTTCGCCTACCCTTCATGGAGCGCGACCCCCGGCGGACGTGGCAGGAGCACAACCGCTCGCTGATGGAGGCCCTGGGCGAGCCGGACCCGATGTCCCACGGTCTGGACGTCGACGGCGGCCTCCCGGTCGGGGACCGCGACCCCGATCGCTACCGGGTGATCGCCTTCCCCGTCAACGCCGCCGACTACGGCGCCCGCAGGTGCGAAACCGCGTGGTCATCGTCGCCTTCCGGGCCGACCTGGGCGTCGACGTCGTCAGGGACTTCGCCCACGAGGTCAGGGCCCATCCCTCTCGCAGGCCGCCCTCTACCGTTCCATGCGGGACGGATCCTACTGGGACCGCCATGACGTCGAGCCTCACGTCAGGGAGCGCGTCATGGCGCGCCTGCCCCGGGACGTCGAGGACGACGGGCGTCGGCCATGGCTCACCTTCCGGGACGCGATCAGGGTTACCGCGCCGACGGCGAGCGTCTTGACCTGCTGCCCGAGGTCGACCTCGGGCGACTCTGACGAGAAGCGCGACTTCGGCGAGGGTCTCCTTCACCGGGCACATCGGCTGGCCCGGCGCCCGGATCTACAAGGGCCACACCCCCCAATGAGCTGGATCGCCCCGCCAAGACGGTGAAGGCCGGGGTCCACGGTGTCCCGGGCGGTGAGTCCGTGATGGAGCTCGACAAGCGTGTCGAGGACCTGTCCGCCCCGGGCGGCTGGCGCTACCTCCACCGGTACATGACCGTCCGCGAGACGGCCCGCGTCATGACCTTCCCCGACAAGTGGGTCGGCTGCGGCCCACGCGGCGAGCAGATGCGGCAGCTCGGCAACGCCGTCCCGGTGGTCCTCGGCGAGTTCTTCGCCAGGGGCGGTCTCGCACGCCTTGGACGCGGCCGGACAGTGACGCCCGCGACCTGGCCGGCCGAGCACGCCGGACGATGGAAGGAGAGCCTCCTCCCGAGCGCGCCTACAGCGACGGCCGGCGCGGCCGCGCCGGCCGTTGAGCAGGACCGCGCCGCCGGCGGACGCCACCGCCGCGCGGTGGACCTCGGCGACGGCCGCTACGCGCGCGCCTCCATCGCGTTGAAGCTCTACCGGCGCACGCGGCGCATCCGCGCCTACCTCCGCTGGTCGTGCGATGGCGTCACGCGGGAGCGCTACGTCTGCGAGGTCGACCACCTCACCCGCGGCGAGAACCTGGCCGAGGCGTGGCGCCAGGCACGGCTGATGGGTCTGGTCACCGATCCCCCGCCGCCCGAGGGCTCCACGGCGTCCTCCCAGGCCGTCCGGGCCGTCATGCGCGCCAACCGCGGAAGGACACCGCACCGGAGCTGGCTCTGCGCAGGCTTCTGCACGCGAGCGGCCTGCGCGCTACCGGGCTGACGCCCGCCCTGTGCCCCAGGTCCGGCGCCGGGCTGACCTGGTGTTTCCCGGCGTCAGGGTGGCCGTCTTCGTCGACGGCTGCTTCTGGCACGGCTGCCCGGAGCACTACCGGCCCGCGACCCGCAACGCCGAGTTCTGGCAAGAGAAGATCGAGGGCAACAGGAGCAGGGACCGCGAGACCAACGAGATTTTCCGGGCGGCCGGCTGGAGCGTGATCCGTGTGTGGGAGCACGAGGCCCCGGAGACGGCGGCCGAGCTGGTCTCACGGGAGGTTCGGGCCCGGCGATCGGGTTCCCGGTCCTCGCCCTCTCTCGTTAAAGTGGGACGGCCGCTGAGCAGGTCGTCCACGGCGTCCGCCAGCCGCCGCAGTACGACCTTCCTGTCCTCCGTGCTCACCGCCATGACCTTCTCACCCGGGTTGAGGCCGGCCTGGACGAGAAGGCTCACGGGCAGCTGAAGGGTGCCATCCTCCTGGATGACCACTTCCTGCGGGTCCTGGATCACACGAACAGTGTCCCACCGCCCCATGGCGGGTCACCTCCCGGACGCACTCGTCAGAGGTGGGCGAACTGGGGCTGGCCAATCCAGCCGTCGGTGAACACCGGGTGTGGACCTTGAGGAAGGCGATGGTCTCCCTGCGTTCGTCGCCTGTGCGCAGGCGACAAACGCCCTTGGTGACGCCGGCGAGCCGCCGCGTCACGTCCTCCCACGCCCTCCTCACGGATCCGGCCGTGTTCGTCGGCCGCCGCGACGTCCAGGCGCAACTCGTCGCCCAGTCGGTTCCTGGCGTCGGCGATGTAGCGGACCGGGCTATCGCCGCTGATGATCCGCACAGCCGTGACCATGCTGGCGACGGCGCTCCGAACGACCTCCGCGTTCGGCTGGTCGTTCAGTACCCGCATCCGCCGTCCGCCCGGCGAGACGTGCTCGCCCGCCATGGTCCGGAACCGTCGTCCCCACTGACCGCGCTTCCGGTATTCCTCGCCTCCGTGCCAGAACACGTGCTCTTCCCTATTCCGTCCGGCACCTCACGCAGGACGGGGAGCACCGGCAGGGTGGCGGTGGGGCGGAGGTCCCGGCGTCGCGCCAGGTCGCGCTGCCGTCCACGTGGCTGAAGACGAAGACCGCTGTCGGGGAGACGTCGGCGGGGCGGCCTGCCGCTTGTGCAGGACGACGACACGGGTCGCCGGTGCTCGCCAACGTGACGTGCGCGTCGGGGACAACCTCGTCGTAGCGCCTGGTCCTTCTGTCCTTACCGTCGGATTTCGCTGCTGTCATGTCATCAGCCGAGCGTGGGCGCGCACGGCGTTTCGTCAAGTCCACTTGGGGAGTCCACCAGAGAGGTCTGACACTCACCCTCCGCGCAGCCCAGTGACGCACTCTGCGCGGTACCCGACGCGAGGTCGAGGATCACCGCCAGGACGCAGCCCTCCACGACGCCGAGCTCGATGGCGTGACGGCGGGAGGGTGGAGACCTGCGCGAAGCTGGCCGCGCGGGTGACGGTGAGCGGCGCGTGCCCCCCGGCCGTGGCGAACGTGCGGCGCATGGGGGTCTGCCGCAGCCCCAGCCCTCCAGGTCAACCACGAGTGCACACGGACACCGCTGCCCCGCAGGACGTCCCGGTCGACCGGGATCCGTAGACCGAGGACGTCACCCCCGCACGGCCATCGAGTCCGGGCCCTGGGCGGTTCGGGTTCCTCGATCGGCTGGGCGCCGCGTGCGACGAGGTCGATCAGGCCGTCAGGCGTCCTTCCGATCTGGTCGCTGAGGAGACACTGCCGGAGCCTCGACGCGCTCACCGGGTATACCTGCCTGACCTGCCTGAAGAGGGCTCTTTGGGTGATCGGCCCCTTTCTCGGTGACCACCGCCACAACCGCCTCGATGGCATTGCCGTACGGGCGACACGCAGGTGCGACCACTCGACCAGTGCCCACGTCCCCTCCGGCCGGACCTGAACGAAGCGGGGTCGTCACCGCCGCAGCCCTTCTCGCGCCGGGGGTGACGGACGTCACCCCCATGGGTTCGACCAGCTCCTCCGCCGGGCAGGGACGTCCGGCGTCAAGGAGGTGGAGGTAGGCGGAGTCACGTCTTCTCAGCTTGCGACGGACCCAGTGGCCGGCCGCGTCGCGGACGACCCGTGACCGAGGGTCGCCGAGGAGCTCGGCGACGTCCACCCCTTCGGGTACGCCGACGACGCGCGCCTCCCTCGTCCAGGCCGTCCCCTCGTACGGGAGCCCTGTCGACCAACCGCGACAGCCTTTCGGTCGAGCTCGTCGGGGTCTGTGGTCCACCAGCCTCGCAGCGGGCCCACCCACGTCCGCGGTGCCCGCAAACCCGCCTCGGCCAGGAGCACCTCCAAGATCACGTGATCGCACCGCGCGCAGGGCGGCCGCGAGATCCTCCCTGCGAACGGCGGGAGCGGCGCCGACCTGCTGGGCGACGGCGCGCCACGTCGGGTGTCACCGAGTCGGCCATGAACGCGAGCTTTCCCTGACCTTCGCTGATGATCTGCCGGGCCCTCTCCCGAGTCACCCCGAACCTCGCGCCAGCCTCCTCCAGGGGAGTGCCCCGCCGCCCGGGCCTCGATGACCCCTCGGGCCCTGTCGTCGAACACCGTGTCCCATGCGCTTGGTCAACCACTCCCGCAACTCCATGACCGCCCCTTACATCTCCTGGAAGTAGATGACCCGCACGCCCAGGAACCTGGCCACGCGGTCATGCAGGGCCTTGTCCTCACGTTTCACGGGAGAGGAGAAGGGCTCGACGACGCAGATCGTCCAGGGCGCGGTCTCCCCGCTCGACCGGTCGAGGACTGCGGGCCACACCAGGTGCTTGAAGCTGCCGTTGGGACCGATGACGAAGTGGAGTTCGTCGTCCTCCGCGCCGATCCTGCGGACCTTCGCTCGCGTGGGCTTCTGACGCTTGGAGCCGGGAACGAGTTCCCACTCACCGCCCAGGGACTTCTCGATGATCTCCTCAAGCGTCGCGGCCGGCTGACTGACGTACTTCGAGAGTACCTGTGGTCGCCTCGAAGACGCCCGCGGGTACTCCTTCATCGCGATGTCCTTGAGCCACGGCCGGATGTTCGCCGCGCTGCCCAGGTGTCCGACCAGGCGGCCTCCGATCTTCGGGTCGTCGGTCCATCTCTGGTAGAGGAGCGTGTGCTCGTCGTCGCTCTGGGCGAACCAGTCGGCCTCGCCGCCTGCGAGTAGACGAGCCGCAGGACGGCTTCCTCGACCTCGGTCGGGATGTTGTACTTGCTCACTGGATTCCTTTCGGCATGGGGAACTGAAGACGGACCTCGTCCGCTGCGGTCTCGAGGTCCGCGGCGTCCTGGATCCACATGTCCATGAGGGAGCCGACGGTCTCGTCCTGGAACTCGATCCGCGAGGTGTGCGGGAGTTCCAGGTGTTCGGCCTCCGTGGCCTCCAGGGTCCGGCGGAGGTTGAGGGCCGCCGCGGCGCGGCGGATGTCCGTCACGAAGTCGAGGACCTTGAGCGCCTTCTTGTTGGGACTCAGGCGCAGCCCGCGGCCGAGCTGCTGGACGAAGATCCTTCGGACTGTGGTGACGCGCAAGAAGGCGATCAAGTTCACGTCGGGTACGTCGACGCCTTCGTTGAACACGTCCACGCATGTGATGACGGGTACGCGCCCGAGACGGAACTCGTTGAGGAGGATGTTGCGGTGCCGCTTGGGCAACCCGCTGTGCAGGTAGGAGGCGTTGACCCACTGCGGGTCGGAGACCGAGAGGAGCCCGCCATGTGCTCGGCGTGTTCGATCGTCTGGCAGAAGACGATCGCGCGGGCTCCACGGTCTCCCGCCAAGCGGCCCGCAGATGCTCCACGATCTCCTCGTCCCTCTGCGGGAGGAAGAGGTGACGGTTCAGGTCCTTGATCGAGTATCCGTGGCGGCTGATGTCCCTGACGGTGTCCCAGTCGACCCCGTCGGCGTAGAGACGGTAGTCGACAGCGGACAGGAATCCCTTGGCCATGCCCTCGGCGATGCCCATGGTGAAGCTGGGATAGCTGAAGCGCGCGGTGATGTCGAACTTGTCGCCTCTCCACGGGGTGGCGGTCACCCCGAATTGGGCCGCAGCGGAACACAGATCGAGAAGTTCCGCAAACCTGCCAGTCTCCGCGACGTGGTGGGTCTCGTCGATCATGATGAGGTCGGGCCGGTACCCGTTTCGGGCGGCGGCGAGCGCGGACTCGACGGTCGCGACGACCACTCCTCCAGGTTCCTGGGCTTGTCCTCACCTGTGAGGAGCGCGGGTGGGGACGGTCTTCGATGTGCTGCCACAGCGCCTTCTCGAGCTGTTCGACCCCAGGTCTCCCGCATGTGCGCCACGACGAGGACCTTCGCCTGGGGCTGCGACACGAGGAGGTTCCCGATGACTTCCCCGCCCACGACGGTCTTGCCCAGACCTGTGGCCAGGACGAGGAGGGCCGAGCCGTCGGCCGCCAGGTCACGCTCGATGGCCCGGACCGCGTCGGCCTGGTACGGCCTCAGTTCGTACGGGCTAGGCACCCGCTCCGGCATGCGCTCGCCGATGGTCTGGAGCGCAGCACCGTGCCAGAGCGCGATGTCTACGCCGATACCGGCCAGGTCCCGGCGACGCGCCCGGCCGTGGCGGTGATGTTGGTGTTGGTCGCCAGGACGGCCTTGTCCGCGCGGTAGTGGGTGCGGGCCCGCTCGAGGTCGTCGACGCCGGCGTGGTCCGCCGTGCCGTGCGCCTTCCACTTGCTCTGGAACACCCACTGCTCACGGTTCCGCACGGCCAGGAGATCGGCGCCGTGGTCGTTGGCACCGTCCACGACACGGACATCGTGGAACCCCCAGGTGCCACAGCGTCCTCTCGAGGGCCTTGGTGAGCCCCGCCGGGCCTCCGTCACGAAGCTCGGCGGGGGACAGGAACACCGCGCTTCACTCGTCACCGGCCAGCGCGTCGGCGAGCAGGGTGACGCTGAGACGGGCACGCCGCAACCGTGGAGGACAGTGGCCTCGTCGGCGAAGGTTCCGATCGTGGCCACGTCGGCGAGTGTAGCCGGTGACCAGCGCCAGGACTCAGGGGAGCGGGCGGCCGGCGACTGCATCGGTTGCGTACGGGCCCCGGAAGACGTGGCCGTCGAGGAACACCTCGGGCATGGCCTCCACGAGGCGGACCAGGGCCAGCGGGGGAGGTAGGTGATGAATCCGGCGTCCTCACCGAGGGATCCGACCGCGCCGACGCGCCCCGACGCGATCATCGACGACTCGATGGCGTGCTGCTCCTCCTCGGTGAGGCGGTCGAACACCTCCCGGTAGGCCCCGGTACTGTTGAGCTCCGCCATCGCGCGGCTGCGGATCTCGTTGAGCAGGTCGCGTGCCTCGGCGCCGACCGTGGTGCCGTCCAGCGCGCTGTCCTTCAGGGACTCGGCGCGGATGCCGGCGAGGAGCTGGGACGGGGCCCACTGGGAACGCGAGCGGACCTTCAGCAGCGGGGCGAGTTCCGCGAGGAGGAGGTCCGCGTAGTCCGCGCCGAACCTCTTGAAGACCTCGTGCTCGGTGTCGACGAAGGCGACGAGCTCGTTGCCCGCGCGCTGGTCGAGGAGGACCGGGACGGCCGCGCCCGTGTCGTCATGGAGGCGCTCGCCGTTCTTCAGCAGCCGGGTCTCCACGTTCAGGTAACCGAGGTCCGGGTGACCGACCGGACGGCTGAGGTAGGAGTGCCGCGTCGAGGTGGCCTCGTAGCGGGCCAGGCGCTCGCTGCGGGTCTCGGTCTTCGGCTTCACCACGGTGGGGGGCGCCGCCACCCGCCTCCGGGCCGGGAGCCGGGGTGGCCACGGGCGTGGTGCCGGACGCGGGCGCGTCGGCGGGCACGCCGAGGGCGTCCAGGGACGGCCTGCTCGTCGGCCTGGCTGGGGACACTGGCCTCGGTCTTGGCCTGCTTACCCTTGTTCTTGATCTCCTCGTGCTCGAGGACCGCCTGCCACCAGCGCTCGTCGGTCTGGAAGTCCGGGTTGCCCTCGCACTTGAATTCTTGGCCCCAGCGGCGGGTCTCCTCGTGGATGGGCCTGCGGCCGTCGCCGGGCACCAGGCAGCGGAGACCGGCGTCGTTTCGGCGGTATCCCTTATAGAGCTGAGCCAGGGGCTGGTGTTCTCGGGGTAGCCGAGGGACTCGGCTCGCTTGGGCTGGGCGGGGCGACGCCACGCAGCAGTTCCACGGCGGTGCGCCAGCTCCGGTCCGCGTACTCGGAGGCGTCCTTCTGGTAGGTGACAGGGGACGTGGTCGAGGTGAATCTCGCCGATGATGCGGCCGCCCTGGTGGGCGAGTTCGACGGGGTACTCGGGGTCCTCGTTGCCTGGAACGCCGTCGGGGTTGTTCCAGGTGAACAGCTGCTTGTCCAGCCAGGATCTTCCGGCCGTTGCGGAGGAAGTCGATGCCGTAGTCGGTCTTGTGGAGGGCAGCGCTGGATGACGAGCCAGCCCCAGATGCGGCGCTTCCGCCGCGACAGCCTGTCACTCCCGCAGTCGGAGCAACACGTCGCCCTGGGTCAGCTGCCACGGCCGCAGTCGGAGCAGGCGATGCCGTCCTGCAGCTCCTCGTCGATCTCGATGTAGGCGAGGATCCGCTCCTTGCCGTTGTACAGCACGCAGCGGTCGTCTCCCCAGCGGCAGTGCCGGACCGGCTTGACCTTGGTGCCGCCCACGTAGAGCTCGAAGCCGCGCGCGTCCAGGATCCACGAGTAGACGGAGCCGAGCACGTTGCGGAGCAGCGATCCGTTGCGGCGGAGCCGATTCCACGCGCTTCCCGTGCAGCCGGTCGATGATGATCCTCGTCCCGTGCTGCGCGGGGTCACTCTTCGGCTCGGTGATGTCCGTGGCCTCGAAGTCGTCCTTGATCTGGTCGAGGTCGATCTCGACACCGATCCACTCGGTGTCACCAGGCCGCGTCGTTAGGACGCGGTGCGCTGCCCAGGCGAGCCGTGGCCACGTTGAAGCCCATGCCGAACAGGCCGAGCTTGTCGTGCATGTCGTTCCCGGACCAACCAGCCCGTACCGCCCGCTCGAGTCGCTCATAGTCCATGCCTCGACCGGTGTCGGTGACGACGAGTTCCCCACTGGAAGAGGAGGGCAGAGAGACGCTGACCCTGTAGCCGTCGGGCCACTCGGCCCCGGACCGGTCGATCTCGCTGAAGTCGTCGAAGGAGTTGTCGACAAGCTCGGCCACGCACTGCCACTCGTCGAACTCGATCTCGCCCAGCATGCGGAGCACGCGGGCGGAGGGTGATCTTCACTCGGGCTGAAGCCTCTCAGAGAGAACCGACACGCTCAGGGCCGCCGCGTCCGCCAACGCAGGGCGAAGCAGCCCGACTCGGACGAGTCGCGGTAAACCCAAGCGTATAGCCGCCCACTGACAACCCGTCCGCTGTCGCGGAAACCCCGCAGGACACCTCTGCGTGTGGCACGCTGACCGGCGCCGCGGCACCTCCGGACATCGCCCCGCTGAAGGATGAGAGAGGACTGCGGGGGTCCCCAGCCCCAGCCTTGATGCGATCATGCCTCGCACCGCGGTGTTCACGGCCGGGTGGAAGCGAGGGCTTCCGACGAGAGCGCAGCTGCGCGCCCACGCCGATCTCCGCTACCCTGTTGGTGCCCTCTTGGCGTAAACCCCACAGGGCGTTCTCTGGCAGAGAACCGCAGCAGGACCGCCGACCGCGCGGCGCACGCCCCGCGGACGACACCACAGATGGTGTCCGCCGTCCCTGCTCCTCCGCCTTCTAGGAGGCTCCCGATGCCCGCGGGAGTACCGCTCCCCCGCATCCGCACGTCCCGATCGCCCCAGCGCGCCCGAGCCGACGCCTGAAGGAAAGCCGCCGTTCCTGTCGCAGTGCACCGCACTGATCCTTTCATGGCTGTCAGCATCGGTGTAGCGTGGGCCTGCTGACCCTCTCCGCCGGGAGCAACCCGGCGGTGGCCGTGATCGCCGGCCTCATGGCCACCGCAGGCAGCGCGCGCGAACTGCACAGCCTGATCGACTAACCAACGCGGGGTCGGGCAGGGAACGCCTGTCCGACCCCGCAGCCTCTTGGCGTCTACATGGCGATCATGTCCTCGACCCCACGGGCAAGGGCCAGACCCGCTGGACCATGCGCTGGAAGACCGCACTGAACGCCTTCGACATCACCTTCGACGGCCGCCTGTCAGCCGCCCGCCAGTAGCCCCAACTTCACCCCAGTTACACCGATCGTTTGGGTCTGTTCCGTAGTCGGTGGTGACGGTGAGTGCTCGCCTGTGATCATCGAGCGTGCATGATGCGAACGCGCTTGTAGGGACGGTCTTTTCGGGGTTGTCTGCATTGATCATCGAGGATGTGGCGGACGGTGGCGAGATAGTCCGGGTTACTGCTCGAACCCGGGATGTTCCGTTCCCTGCCCGCTGTGCGGAGTGGTGACAGGGCGGTCCCACGGGTATCACGGCCGGACGGTGCGGGATGTGCCGGTCGACGGCCGGCAGGTCGTGGTCCGGGTGAAGGATACGACGGCTGGTCTGTGCGGTTCTGGGCTGCAGGCGGCAGACCTTCCGAAGCAGGTTCCCGGGCTGCTGGAGCGCCATCAGCGCCGCACCACACGTCTGACCGGCCAGCTCTCTGACCTAGTCAAGGAGTTATGCGGCCGGCCTCCGCCCGACTCGCCCGATCCCTGGCCGTGCCGTGTCGTACGCCTCCGCCCTGCGGCTGCTGCGGCGGGTGCCCGTGCCGGAGGTGCGGATCCCGCGGGTGATCGGGGTCGACGACTTCGCCCTGGCGGCGCCGGCACAGCTACGCCACGATCATCATCAACGCCGAAACCGGTGAGCGAATCGAGGTACTGCCCGGCCGCGACGCCGCCACTTTGGAAGCCTGGCTGCGCGGACATCCGGGCATCGAGGCCGTGTGCCGGGACGGATCGGCCACCTACGCCGAGGCAGTCCGCCGAGCCCTGCCCGAGGCGGTCCAGATCAGCGACCGCTGGCACCTGTGGCACAACCTCGCCGAGGCCGTCCGCAAGGAGGTCTCCGCCCACAGCACCTGCTGGGCGAAAGCGGGCCGCCCCCCGGCCGAGGGGAGACAGGCCGCCACCACCCGCGAGCGCTGGCAGCAGATCCACACCCTGCGCGAGCGCGGAGTCGGACTTCTGGAGTGCGCACGGCCTCAACCTCGCCTTGAACACCGTCAAGCGCTATGACCGCGTCACCGAGCCCGAACGCCTCATCCGCGCCCCAAAGTACCGGCCCACCCTCGTGGATCCCTACCGCGACCACCTGCGCAAGCGCCGACTGGAGAACCCGGCCGTCCCCGTCACTCATCTCCTCCAGGAGATCAGGGAACTGGGCTACACCGGCAGCTCGAACCTGCTCGTCCGCTACATCAACCAGGGCCGCGTCGAACCCGACCGGCCCGCCCTCTCCCCCGGCGCCTGGCCCGCTACCTGCTCACCCGGCCCGACCGCCTCAAGGACTACCAACGGGAACGTATCGAGGCCGCCCGCGGTACTTGCCACGAGATGACCGCTCTGGCCGACCTCATCCACCGCTTCGCCGTGCTGCTGGATCCCGCCGACGGCAATGCAGCCCGGTTGAGCACCTGGATCACCTCGGCCCAGGCCGAGGACCTGCCCCACCTGCATGCCTTCACCCGTGGCCTCGAGAAGGACCGCGCCGCAGTCGACGCCGCCCTCACCCTGCCGCACCCACAACGGCGGCACCGAAGGCGTGAACAACAAGACCAAGCTGATCAAGCGCCAGATGTACAGCCGCGCAGGCTTCCCCCTCCTCCGCCACCGCATCCTCCTGGGCTGACCACACCCTCCGTCACCACCGACTACGGAACAGACCCGATCGTTTGACAGACCCGACCAAACCGTAGTACCCGACTAACGGGATCAACCTGCCCGGTGTACGACAGGGCGAAGGAACGCTCACGCGACGATAGTGAGCGGGGTTTCCATGCGTTCCCAGGCTCCCAGCGACAGCCTTATGGGCATCCGGCTGAAGGTGGGCGTAGCGCTGGGTGGTCTGGAAGCTCTCGTGGCCGAGAGGTGCTGGACCTCATAGAGCGAGACCCCCCTCTGGACCAGCCATGAAGCGCAGGTGTGGCGCATGGAGTGCGGCGGGTAGTGCGGGACGAGCTGCAACTCGCCGTCGTCGCCGAAATGGTGAGCAGCCTCGACAGTCGGCCACCAGGTCTGCCGGCGCCAGTTGCTATCGGCGAGGAGGCGTCCGGAACGGCCCTTGGTGATGGTCGTGAAGACCACTGCGTCGCGGTCGAGCCGGTGGATGTGCCGTTCGAGGGCCTCCAGGACGTGGGGCGGGAGCAGGACTTCCCGGCGGCTCTTGGAGCTCTTGGGGTACTCCTTGATGCCGCTCTTGGTGTTGACCTCCACGACGAACAGGCGGGAGCGGCGCGTGTCGATGCGGTGGCGGTGCAGGCCGGAGAGCTCTCCCCAGCGCAGTCCGGTGTAGAAGCCGAGCAGGCACATCGTCCGCCAGGCGAAGGCGAGGTCCGTCGAGGATGCTCTGCGCCTGGTCGGGCGTGAACCACTGCGGCGGTTTGACCGCGATGGGCGGCAGATCGATGCTGCGGCATGGGCTCACCGCGATCACATCGTCGTCGACAGCAGCGCGCATGATGGACGACGTCAGGTTGTAGGCCCGCTTGATCGCGGCAGGGCCTGCGCCCTTCTCGACCAGGGAGCGTATCCAGCTCTGGACGTCCATGCGGGTGATGGCCCGCATTTCCCAGTCCGCCCAGTAGGGCATGACGTGGTTCTTGATGCTGGACGCATCGCCCCGGAGGGTGTGGGGTTCGACTATGCGGGCGTTCCACCACCGGTCGTGCCACTCCCGGAACGCGATCTCGCCGGCCCGCGGGTCCCGCATGCCTCCACGGGCGAACTGGGTCTCCAGCTCGATGCCCCAGGCTCGCGCCTGGGCCTTGAGGGGAAGGACTCGCTGAACCGGTCTCCGGCCCGGTTACGAACGGTCGCCTGCCACTTGCCGGACTTCAGTTTGCGCAGGTACGCGGTACTACTCCTTTATTCGGAAGCGGTGAGGTTGGACTAGGGGCGAGAGATCACCGACGGGGGCGCGGGGAACCAACCAGCCTTCTGGCGATGAAGTCCTCCAGCCCGGCAGCAGGGACACGGACGCGGGATCGTTCCGTCCCGGTGCGCAGGTCGACGACGGGGAGGTCCCCGGCGGCGATGAAGCGGTAGACGGTGCGGCGGTCGACGTCCAGGGCGGCGGCGACAGCGAGGATGGACAGCAAACGGGCAGGCATGCGCGAGTCCTCGGAGACAGGGAAGGAAAGGCGAAGGGGAGAATTGGTTCAGCCGGGCTGTCGGCGGTCCACGGCGCGGGTCAACCGGCCCTGTCAGGAGCAGTGGGACCAGTTCGCTGTACGGCCGAGCTATGTGACACGAACGCGCAAAGCGTGGACCGCTGACGTTCAGGATGCATGCGGCGGTGCTCCCCGCGCTCGGATCGTAAGTCCGAGCGCGGGACGGAGAACTACCGCTCGGGAATGTCCGGAAGGCGCAGGATCTCTTCCAGGTGGCCCCAGTCGATCTCGATGTCTTCCAGCCGGAAGCGGTGCGGGTACCGCAGCGCAATCCAGCTCGCACTCACGCCAGCCCACTCGGCGACACCCCACGCAGGTACGCCCGCCTCAAGCCAGCGGTCCAGACAGGAGTCACGAAGGCTGGAGACCTGCTCCCCCAAGCCCGCCTGCACCTCGTCCGGGCTCAACACCGCTTGACGAGCGCGCCTCCACGCCCTCTTGTATTCGGAGGACGCCAACGGCCCACCCCGCTCGGCCGGGAACAACAGGTCTTCAGCTTCCAAACCCGCCTCGTCAATCCAGCGCCTCAGCACACCCACGACGTCCGGTGAGACAGGAACCTTCCGGCCCTCTCCGGCACGGACCAACACCTCCCCGAACTCCCCGTCCGGGAGCGTCACGTCCTGCACCCGGACCGAGGCTGCTTCACCCGGCGAAAGGGCGGTGCCCGCAATAGAGGCGAGGAAAGGAAAACGGCTCCCGAAGATTCCTCCTGGATCCACTCCAGAAGGGCGCGAACATGGTCCGCAGAGAGCAAGGACGATTCACCTATTGCCAGCTTCGACAAGCTACATGACTCCTCACACGAGACATCGGGACGCGTCGGCATCCCCTGGTCATTCAATGGTCTGGAGAAGCGCCGGTTTGGCCAACCGGCGATCGTCGGCTATGTTGCGCCCGCGACACGCACCTCTCGCGGTCCCGACTGATGCGCAGAGAGCAGGTTCTGCTTTCTCAAGACCGCTCTAGGTTTGCTTCCTTCGCCGAGTTAATCCAGTCCGTATGGGACTCAATGTGTCTGCTGTCGGCGAATCTGCCCGAACCCACCCATACCTGCCCCTCGACGGCCAGAGAACGCGAAGATGGAGCAGGCGCCTTCTAAGCGCCTGCTCTATCGAGTCGGACCGGCGTGCTGCCGTGACGTCCTTCGACAGGCTGTCCGAGAACGCACGAGAGGGCGGGTGAAATTCAGGAATCAGCCATCGAATAGATTGGCTTGCTCCCAGCGCGCAGGCGTCGGTTCACCCGAGTCGAGCAGATGCGCAAGTTGCGCTGCTTCCTCGGCGGTCAACCCAGGAACAACCGAAGTGTAGCGTTCCCAACAATTCAACGAGGGAACGAGTGCCCTTGCTCCCCGGCGGGCTGGCGATCCTGCTGACAAAATTGCACCGCAAGGGAATCCGGGTGGATGTCAGAGCCTGTGCTTCGATCACACCTCTTTTCCTGCCCCAACGCAGCGCTAATGCCGTCGAGCTGCGGGTCATGAGTGACGTCTTCGCCCGGAGCGTCATAGCCAATACTGCGGTTGGTCATCAACATGCGGATGGATGTCAACGGGATGGCAAACCTGGCGGCGCGTTCCCGAACCTCTGCCAGTAGCGGGGCGCCAAACTCTTCTGGAGCGTGTAGATCCTTACGACTGGAAGCTACGTAGGCCACGAATCCGGGGCCATGCAGGCCAAGATGCCCATTTTCGATAACCCAGCGCCACGCTCCACCGGTTCTCGCGGACTCTGGTTCCACCACCAACTGCAGACGTGCCCCTTCCACGTCTGCACCGCGCTGCGCATCAAGTGCTGGAGATTGGGGGTGTCCGTGATGCCTGTCCGCAGGAGAGTCCTGACGTCCACGAGCGGTCGGATACGTCGCCAGAATCCCGCTTCCTGATCTCCGGAGAGGCCAGCAGAAGGCTCAGCGAGGTCTCGTCGAGAGACGCCAGGTGGGGCACACTGACCGGAAACTCCGACAGTGACCGGCCACTTCCCTGCCACATAGCCGCCATCAACGTGGACATACGGCGCGAGACGTCGGGCACCGTGTGCCTGGAGACCTGGGAGAGGGCCAGGCGAGTGGGTTCTGTCCGGCCTTCGCGGGCTGCCTCCACGCCTGTGCCGACCGCGTACAGGAAGCGGTCGACTTGGCCCCGCTCCCATGATGCCGCGGCCACCCTCGACGATCGCGTCGGATGCCAGAGCCGTCGGTGTCCTCGTGGGGTGCGGGCCGGCAGCGCCCCCGAGCCCGGAGGGATCGAGCACGAGTGTGTGACGTTCCTCGGCAACGGCTTCCAGTTGCTCCCGTGCGGGCCCGGTCCCCAATTGGGCGAGGGCACCACCAGCGGTTGCTGCTCGCGCCCGAGCAGCTGGACGTCCGAAGCCAGAAGTCCAGGATCGCCGGAAGCACGAAGGTAGACCCGGCGTTCGGGCGGTGAGCGCCGGAGCTCCATGTCATCAACAGATCCGGTACGTAGGTGTGGTTGAAGAAGTCCGTCCGCACAATCCGGGCTGTGGGATAGACGTCCAGGAGACGTCGTTGCACCACATCCTTGACGCGCTCGACCGCTTGCCGGGGATCAGGGTGGTCGAGCGCGCTGTTGATCTCCGGCGCCATCGGCGTCACCATGCCGACCTCCCCTGGCTGTTGTAGAAGTTGGCCACAACCCCGCGCCAGTCGTCCAGCGGGACCAGCTTCTCTTGCTTCTCCGACATCACGACCAGCCAGAGTCGCTCTGACAAGTCCACCAGCAGCTCATCTTTGATCGACTCTGCAGCCGTTCCGGGATCCTCGATACCGAAGATGCGCAGCGACTCTGCGAGTACGGCCTCTCGGATCGCCTGGAGGGCTGGTGAGCTGGTCCCAGTCGTTGGCGCGGAAGGGCGCCCAACTGATCCACATGTAGTGGTCTCCGAGCATGTATCCCTGGCTCAGCGCCACGTAGCACTTGGCCGGAAAGCTTTTGTAGGCGGGACCTTGGTCGCTCGCGTTCCGCCGCCACTTCACCTCGGCACAGAACATCTGGCCGTCCCAGTCACCGCCCCGCATGACCCCGCCAAGGTCGTACGAGAACGGCGTCCCGTTCCCGTTCGGCCACCGCAGGGTGAGCTTCCGCGCCCACACGCCCTCGAGGTTGGTGTAGGACTGGGACACACGCATGGTGCCTTCGAGCCAGCAGCTTGACCCGGCTTGCACCGCCTCGGCGCCCTTTACGTGCTCTTCTTCACCCGGCACAGCGCAAGGGTATCTTTACGTACCATCTCCAATACAGAGTGCGAGGAACCTGGCGACCACTCGCACGTTGAGCCCGTAACGCTGCGGCCGCTACGCCTCTCATCACCGCCGAACGACAAGGCGCTCGCCCACCTGCGCCAGCGCTGATCCAGGCTCCGCCTTCTACGGTTCAGCCTGGCGTTTGGGCTCGTGCGCGCTCCAACCCTTCAGGTACGGCCGCAGCTCATCCGGCGTCGGCTCACGCAGCGTCGGCATACCCGGAGGCCGCTGCAGCGGGTCGATGTCCCGTGCGTACCGGCGTGCCCAGTCCAGCCAACGATGCTGCGATCCTGTGGGCTGTTCGTCACCGTCCGCCTCCAGCGCTCCAAGACGCCGCTCCAGAGCATCGCAGTACTCCCCGATCAGGGCAGCTTCACGCCATAGTCCAGCCTCTTCGCGCAGCACAGCGGCGAGCTGCTCCCGGAGCGCAAGTTCCTTCGCCTCCTCCACGGCTGCCCGCCAGCGGATCTCACGCTCCCGCCGCTTACGTTCATCGTTCGCTCTGTGTTCCGCGTCCTCCACCGCAAGCTCTTCGATCTCTGCGAGGATCACGCCCAGAGCCTGCTCAAGCGTCCTGTTCTTCCGGTCACGCCACCGTCCCGACCGCCTGGTCAGGCCGTGCGCGATCTCCACGACGAGGCGCGCGGATCGCTCCGGAATCGAGGACTCGGGGAACTCCTGCCTGACGGTGACGGTATAGGCGAAGCCGTCAACGACGATGTCCACTCCGCCCTCGCGCCTGTAGAACTTGGAGGTGGGCTGCTCTCACTTCGTGGCCCTGTCGCACCGCCTCAGCAGCGAGCCCTTGGAGCAGCAAAAGTGACCTGCGGCGCAACGAAGATGGCATCAACAAATGCTGGTCGTCGTCTTTGAGCACAGCCACAACCGGATGAAGATGCGCCAGCCGCGCGGGCACGGGAACCGAACCGCTCGCCGTCGGCCGCTGACTGCGCGCGTTGGGATGCGGGCCTTCCGCAAGGAAGAACTCCAGGCCGAGCCCACCGTACGGAACCTTCTCGATACGGCGACCTTCCGGCTCCATGCCGTGCCGCTTCGCGTAATTGACGACGCGCCGCCACTCCGCGGCCTCGTCGTCGCTCGGGTCCGTGATTCGAACGCGTCCTTCAGCCAAGAGCCGCTCGACCAACTCCTGCGCTTTCGCCCTCCGCGCTTGAGCGACGGGACGCTGGCTGTAGGGCGACGCTGAATCGCTCGGCACGGCGGCATCGCCACCCTCTCGAACGGCGCAAGTGCACGGTCATTGGTGGCACACACCGTACGCGCCGACAAGCGAACCCACCCGACGATCCGAGGCGCGCTACCCCTCGGGCAGGACCGTGGCCGCCCACGCACGTTCCTCAGCCCACGCTGCAGCCCAGGTCACAGCATCCCGAATTGCACCTGACGCGCCATCAGAACGAGCGTCAAATGAGCGTCAAGACACCTCGGAGAGCGATCATTCGAGCGTCAAGATTTCGCCCGTAACGCGCATAGCGCACATCCCGCACACCGAGTAAAGCCGCAGGTCAACGGCCCTTATCGGCAGGCTCAAGGATCGCGACACACTCCACATGATGCGTCATCGGAAAGATGTCGGCCTGAGCGAGCCACGGAAAAGACCAGGTCAGAGCCACTTTTCTTATTCCCCGCACAGCGTGAGTGCACCCAGAGCGTCAAACGAGCGTCACGGTCGATACCCCATCCCGCCCACTCGGGCCGGACGAGGCTGGCACGATCAGTTGCCCCCGCAGGCTCCATTCCGCAAACTCCAGAGGCCAGCTGGCTCTGCATACCCCGCGCCACAACTCCGACCCCAGAGTGGATGCGTGCCCTCCAGCCCTCACCACCCCGACAGGAGTAGCTCCAAGCCCGCCCGGACAGTCAGAGCCTCATCGCGGCCCTGCGGGCCGTCGGCCACCCAAGCGTCCCCGTCAGATTCATGCACCAGGAGGACCGGCGGCGACCAGCGAGGACCGGCGTACCCGGTGATCAGGGCGCGCGCGCCCGCGGATGGGCGGCCGGCGCACGCGGGGCGCGGGGGCGGGCGCCGGATGCAGGGTGCCGTATAGGCCAGATATAGCCCGCGAACACGCTCGACCCATCCGAACGGATGGGGGAAAGATGCCGGAGCTTGGGGGACAGATGCCGGAGGAGTCCGGGCAGATCGCGTTGGTGACCGGAGGGTCGCGGGGGATCGGGCGGGCGGTGGCCACCCGGCTGGCGAACGACGGTTTCGACGTCGCGATCTGCTACCGGTCCGACGAGAGCGCGGCCGAGCAGGTCGCCAAGGAGATCCGGGCCGCGGGCCGCCGCGTGCTGACCCGCCGCGTGGACGTCGCCGACCGGGTCGGGGTGCGGGCCTTCGTCGCCGACGTCGAGTCGGTCCTCGGCCCGGTGACGGCGGTCGTGACGTCCGCCGGCATCACCCGCGACCAGCCGCTGGCGCTGATGCAGGACGACGAGTGGGACTCCGTGCTGCGCACCAACCTCGACGGGACCTACAACCTGCTGCGCTCGGTGGTCAGGTCGATGATCCGCCGCCGCGAGGGCACCGTGGTGACGCTGTCCTCGGTGGCCGGCGTGGTCGGCAACGCGGGGCAGACCAACTACTCGGCGTCGAAGGCCGGCATCATCGGCCTCACCCAGGCGCTGGCCAAGGAGTTCGGCCGGTACGGCATCCGGGCCAACGCGGTCGCCCCGGGATTCATCGATAGCCCAGATGGTCGCCGGGGTCCCCGAGTCGGTCGCCAAGGACGCCATGGGCCGCATCCCGCTGGCCCGCTTCGGCACCCCCGACGAGGTCGCCTCCCTCGTCTCCTACCTGGTCTCGCCGCAGGCCGCGGTACATCACCGGTCAGGTGGTGCGGATCGACGGCGGCATGGCGCTGTGACCGGGCCGGGGAGCTGGTTCCGCCACTATCGGGGGAGCGGTCGCGCCGCGTGTGCGCCTGGTGTGCTTCCCGCACGCCGGGGGAAACGCCCGGCTCTTCCACGGCTGGGCGTCCCGGCTGCCCGCCGACGTCGAACTCTCTCGCGGTGCGCTACCCGGGCCGCCAGGGCGGATGGACGAGCCGTGCGTCGAGACGATGGAGGAACTGGCCGGCCGGATCTCCGAGGCGCTCACCCCCCAACGCGACCTGCCGCTGGTCCTCTTCGGCCACAGCATGGGCGCGGCGGTGGCCTACGAGGTCGCGGTACGCCTGGAAGGCTCCGCCGGCCGACGGCCCGGGACCGGCCCTGCTGCTGCTCTCCGGCCGGGCCGCGCCGCATGTCACCAGGCCCACGGCGCTGCACCGGGCGGCGGACGACGTACTGGTGGCCGGGGTGACCCGGCTGGGCACCCTCGGCGGTGACGCCTACGCCGTACCTGAACTGCGGGAACTGCTGCTGCCGGTGCTGCGGGCGGACTACCGGCTCATCGAGACGTACGACAGGAAACGGCCGCCCGTGCTGCGGGCCCCGATGGTGGCGTACCTCGGCGACCGCGACCCGGGGGTCACCCGGCCGGGCGTGGAGGGCCTGGTCGGAGCTGACCGGCGGCGTCTTCGCCGTGCGTTCCTTCCCCGGCGACCACTTCTACCTCGCGCCCCGGGAGGCGGAGCTGACCGGCGGACATCGCGGAGCGGCTGGCCCGTCTCCCGGTGGCCCGGCCGGCGTGAGCCGGCGCCCCCGTACACACCGCACCGACACGACAGTGACAGCGACAGTGAGAGGAGAGGTGACATGGCGAGTACCGCGGCCTGGGCACCGACGGAGATCAAGGCCGACGGGGCGGCGGCCCCGAGGAGCTGCTGCGGCGGGTGGACGCCCTGGAAGGGGGTCTGACCGGTGAGCTGACGCGGGAGAAGGCGCTGGTGTTCCGCGGCTTCGGCGTCACGCCCGACACCCTGGACCCGGTGCTGGACCGGCTGCTGCCGAACCGGCTGGCCTACGTGCACGGCAACTCGCCGCGCACCAAGGTCGGGGGCAACGTCTACACCTCGACGGAGTACCCGCAGGAGTACACCATCTCGATGCACAACGAGATGAGCTACGCCCACGCCTGGCCCGCCCGGCTGGCGTTCTTCTGCCAGATCACTCCCGGTTCGGGCGGCGCCACCCCCGTGCTCGACGCGGCGCTGTGGCTCCGGTCGCTGGACCCGCAGGTGCGGGACGCCTTCGCGGGCGGGGTGCGCTACGTCCAGAACCTGCACGACGGCTACGGCCTCGGCAAGAGCTGGCAGGACACCTTCGAGACGTCCGACCGGGGCGAGGTGGAGGCGTTCCTGAAGGGCGCGGGCGCTGAGTGGGCCTGGCGGCGCGACGGCAGCCTGCGCGTCGAGTCGCTGCGCCCCGCCACCACCGTCCACCCGGTGACCGGCACCGAGGTGTGGTTCAACCAGGCCGACCAGTGGCACCCGGCCGGCCTCGGCGACGACACCGCGAAGGAACTCGCGCGCATCCTCTCCGAGGACGAGCTGCCGCAGTCGGTGACCTTCGCCGACGGCAGCCCCATCCCCGCCGAGTACGTGGCGCAGATCCGCGACCGGGGCCTGGACCACGCGGTCGATGTCGACTGGCGCGCCGGCGACCTGCTGCTCATCGACAACCTGCTGCTGGCGCACGGCCGGCGCCCCCTACACGGGCGACCGGCGGGTGCTGGTGGCCATGTCCGACTGACCGCCGGCGGTCCCCTGTACCCCGGCCTCCCGGCCCCCGACGCCGCGACGACCAAGCGAGTTGACCATGACCATCACCTCGGAAGAGACCCCTGCCGGCTGGCTGGGCACCGGAACCGTGCCCGGCCTGTGCCGACCGGACGCCCCCGGCACCGGCATCCACGCCTACCTCACCGAGCACCGCGCCGAACTGCGCGCACTGCTCGCCCAGCGCGGGGCGCTGCTGCTGCGCGGCTTCGACGTGGGCGGTGTCGACGGCTTCGACCAGACCGTGCACGCCTTCTCCGGCACGCCCCCGCTGGCCTACGCCGAACGCTCCTCGCCCCGCTCCACCATCAAGGGCCAGGTCTACACGTCGACGGACTACCCGCCGGCCGAGGAGATCTTCCTGCACAACGAGAACTCGTACCAGGCGGTCTGGCCGCGCACGCTGTACTTCTACTGCGTGGAGCCGCCCACCACCCCTGGGCGCGACGCCGATCGCCGACATCCGGCGGGTCCTCGCGGCGGTCGACCCGCAGGTGCGGGCCGAGTTCGAGGCGCGCGGCTGGCAGGTGGTGCGCAACTTCCACACCGGGTTCGGCGTGCCCTGGCAGGAGGCGTTCAACACCTCCGACCGGGACGCCGTGGCCGCGTACTGCGCGCAGCGGCGCGTCGAGGCCGAGTGGCGGCCCGACGGAGGGCTGCGCACCACCGCGGTCCGCCGCGCGGTGCACCGGCACCCGACGAGCGGCGAGGAGGTGTGGTTCAACCACGCCACGTTCTTCCACTCCAGCACGCTTCCCGAGGAGGTCGGCGCGGGACTGCGCGCGATCTTCGACGACGAGGACCTGCCCACGCACACGTTCTACGGCGACGGCGGCACCATCCCCGACGACGTGCTGGACCACCTGCGCGGCTGCTACCGCGGGGCGTCCGTCCGCTTCGACTGGCAGCGCGACGACGTCCTGATCGTCGACAACATGCTCGCCGCGCACGCCCGCGAGCCGTTCACCGGTCCCCCGGCGGATCGCCGTGGCCATGGCGGAGCCGTCCGACGCCTGAGCGGCCTCACGCAGGCGCGCCCGTCACGGCCGGACCGCACAAGTCCGTCCACCCGAACCGCAGTTGGGAAGAGATGCTCACCACACACGGATCACGCATAGCCGCCCTCGCGGTCTACCGGCCCACCCGCCTCGTGTCCAACGAGGAACTGTCGCAGCGGACCACCGTCTCCCCGGAGTGGATCGAGAGCCGCACCGGCATCAGGACCCGCCACCACGCGGACGAGCAGGAGACCATCGCCGCGATGGCCACGGCGGCCGGCGAGAAGGCGGTGTTCGAGGCCGACATCGACCCGGCCGAGGTGGACCTCACCATCGTGGCCAGCGCCACTCGCCGTGTCCGCATGCCCGGCGTGGCGCCCGAGGTCGCCAGCCGCATCGGCCTGCCCAACTCCGGTGCCTACGACCTGAACGCGGTCTGCGCCGGCTTCACCTACTCCCTGGCCATGGCCTCCAACGCGGTACGGCTCGGCGAGGCGCGGCACGCGCTGGTCATCGGCGCCGAGCGGACCAGCGAGTGGATCGACCCGAACGACCTGGACACCTTCGTCATCTTCGGTGACGGCGCCGGCGCCGCCGTGGTGTCCCGCTCCGAGACGGCCGGCATCGGCCCGGCGGTGTGGGGGCAGCGACGGGGCGCGGCACGAGGTGCTCGGCATCACGGAGAAGGCCGACGGCCGCGAGTACGTCACCATGAACGGCCCCCTGGTCTACAAGTGGTCGACGGCCACCATGCCGGACGTGGCCCACCGGGCGTGCCGCGGCCGGTGTCGCCCTGGAGGACATCGCCTGGTTCGTGCCGCACCAGGCCAACAACCGGATCATCCGCACCCTGACGGCCAACCTGGGCCTGCCGCAGGACCGCGTCGTCAACGACGTCGTCGACACCGGCAACACCTCGGCGGCCGAGCGTGCCGCTGGCGCTCAGCCGCCTCAAGGAGAGCGGCCGTGCCACCCCCGGCGACAAGGTCCTGCTGCTCGGTTTCGGCGCCGGCCTGACCTACGCCGGCCAGGTCGTCGACCTGTCCTGACGGCGGCCCCGCCACGCTCGACTCCTTCGACTCCCCGACGACCCCGCAAGCGTCACTCCACACAGAAACGGACCGACCATGACCAGAGACGAAATGATCGTCGAAATCATCAACCTGACCCTGCGCACCGCCCCCGACCTGGAGGGCGAGGTCACCGCCGACTCCAGCTTCGAGAACCTCGGCCTGGACTCCCTGACCCGCATCGACCTGCTGGCGGCCGTGGAGAAGAACTTCGGTCTGTCGGTCCCCCGACGAGAAGGTCGGCGACCTGCTGAGGGTCAGTGACGTCGCGGACTTCCTCATGGCGCACAAGGCGGGAGTCTGAGCCATGACCCACACGGACCCCGGGGACGGGACGCTGCCCCTCTCGGTGGGCCAGGAAGGACCGTGGCTCCTGCACAGCCTGGCCCCCCGACAGCTCCACCTACCACCTCGCGGGAGGTGTCCGCATGGAGCCGGCTCCCCGACCCCGAGATCCTGGCCCGGGCCGTCGACGCGGTCACCGAGCGGCACCCCATGTTCCGCTCGGTGTACGCGGACACCGAGCACGGCCCGCGCCGCCGCGTCCTGCCGCCCGGCGAGACCGGACGCCTCACGGTCCGCGAGGTGCCCGGTGCCGACGACGAGGAGCTGCGCCGGATGGTGGACGCGGAGGTCGCCGCGCCGTTCCGCCTCACCGACGAGGGCCCGTTCCGGGCCGTGCTGCTGCGGCGCGAGGCGGATGCCGTAGCGCTCGTCGTCACCCACCACATCGCCACCGACGCCCTGTCCCAGTGGCTGCTCTGGCGCGACCTGCTCGCCGCCTACGCGGACCTCGCCGACGGCCGGGAGCCCCGGCTGGAGCCACCGGCCACCGACTTCGACCACTTCGTGGCGGCCGAACGCACCCTGCTGGACTCCTCGCGCGGCGCCCGCCAGGCCGACTTCTGGCGGGCTCAGCGCGCCGGCTCTGCAGGCCGCCGAACTCCCCACCGACCGGCCCCGTCCGGCCGTACCGGCGAGCAAGGGCACGAGCCTGGTGCGCAGGCTGCCCGACGCGCTCTCGGAGGGTATCCGGCGCGCCGGCCGACCGCGAGGTCTCCCAGTTCGCGATGGCGCTCGGCGCGCTCCAGGCGCTGGTGAACCGCTGGACGGGCATGCGGGACTTCCTCGTCGCCTGCCCGGCGTCCGTGCGCCGCTCCGCGGCCCGCGAGGTCGTCGGCTACTACGTCAACCCGGTGCTGGTACGGGCGGAGATCAGCAGGGACGCCACTCTGGGCGAGGTCGTCGACCGCGCCGCGGAACGGGTCCGGCAGGCCACCGCACGTGCCTCCTATCCGTTCCCGCTGGTCGCCCAGGACGCCGGGGACGGCGGGCCGCTGTACCGGATCGCCAATGACGATGGTCTCCACGGAGCGTTTCGACGGCGGCATGGAGGTCGCCGCCGCCGGGGTGTTGATGCGGGTGGGCGGCCTCACCGCCACCTATCTGGAGATCGCGCACCTGGAGGGCCAGTGCGACGTGTCGTTGGAGGTCACCCGTGACGCCCAGGGCCTCACCATCGCCCTGCGCTACGACACGGCACTGTTCGAACGGTCCACCATGGAGCGGCTGTTCGACCAGTACGTACGGTTGCTCACGGCCGCCGTCGACGACGCGGACCGCCCCCTGGGCCGCATCCGGCTCGCCGACGGCGACGACAAGCGGGCCCTGCTCGCTCTCGGCGGCCACCCCGGCGCCGGCTCATGAGCGCTCCGGTGCTCAACGGCATCCTCGACGGCGTCGGCGACACGCCGCTGGTGGAACTCACCGGCCTGCTGCCCCGGTTCGGCTCCCGCGTCTTCGCCAAGCTGGAGGCGTTCAACCCGGGCGGCAGCGTCAGGGACAGGTCCGCGCTCTCCATGCTGCTCGGCCGCATCCGCAGCGGTGACCTGGTGCCGGGGCGCTCCACGGTGGTGGAGTCCAGCTCCGGCAACCTCGCCATCGGCATGGCGCAGATCTGCCGGTACTTCGGCATCGACTTCATCTGTGTCGTCGACCCGAAGACCACCGAGCAGAACCTGGCCATCCTGCGGCCTACGGCGTCACCGTCGACCTGGTCACCGAGGTCGACCCCGAGACGCGCGCCTACCTGCCGACGCGTATCAAGCGGGTGCGGGAACTCGTCGCCACCGTCCCCGGCGCCTACTGGCCCAACCAGTACGCCAATCCGCTCAACCCGCTGGCGCACGAGCGGACCATGCGGGAGATCGCCGAGGCCCTCGACGGCCGCGTCGACTACCTCTTCTGCTCCACCGGAACGGGCGGCACCCTCACCGGCTGCGCCCGCTACATCCGCGAACACCGGCTGCCCACCACGCTGGTGGGCGTGGACGCACTGGGCAGCGTGCTGTTCGGCGGAGCGTCCGGCCGCGGCTGCTGCCGGGGCACGGCGCGGCGGTGCGGCCCGCCCTCTTCGACCCGACGCTGGCCGACGAGGTGGTGCACGTCTCCGACCTGGAGTGCGTGGTCGGGTGCCGCACCCTCACCGACCGCGAGGCCATCCTCGCCGGCGGCTCCTCGGCGCGGTCACCGCAGCGCTCGGCAAGTTCGCGGCCCGCATCCCGGCCGGCCGCAACGTCGTGCTGGTCTTCCCCGACCGGGGCGACCGGTACCTCGACTCGATCTACTCCGACGACTGGGTGCGCGCCCACTTCGGAGAGGTCTCCCATCTGTGGCAGGAACTCCGATCTCTACATGGCGGTGGGCGCATGCTGATCATCAAACACGGACAGGTGGACGGGCTCCTGACCGGACGCGAGAAGGAGATCGTGGACCTGGTCGCCGACGCCTACGAGCGCCACGACGAGGGGCGCACCGGCTGCCGCACTCGGTTTTCCTGCGCTTTCCCGGCCGTCCCCGCGACCGCATCATCGGCCTCCCCGGCTACCTCGGCACGGCGGCCGGCGACGGGGCACCGGGCGGTGAGGTCGCCGGCATGAAGTGGATCTCGTCCTTCCCGGGCAACGTCGCGGGCGGCCACGAGCGCGCCAGCGCCGCGATCCTGCTGAACTCCCTGGAGACCGGGCACCCCGAGGCCCTGGTCGAGGGTTCCCCTCATCTCCGCCCGGCGCACCGCCGCGTCCGCCGCGCTCGCCTCCCGGCTCCTGCTCGACGGGCGCCGGCCCACCGGCGTCACCCTCGTCGGTACCGGCGTCATCAACCGCGAGGTGCTGCGCTTCCTCGCGGTCGTCCACCCGCACCTCGACTCGCTCGCCGTGTACGACACGGACCCGGAGCGCGCCACCCGCTTCACCGCCGACCACGCCCGGCTGCTGCCCGGCGCCCGGGTACGGCACTGCGGCAGCCTCGACGAGGCCCTGGCCGCACACGACCTGGTGTCCTTCGCGACCACCGCCGCCACCCCGCACACCGGCCTCGACGCCTGCCCGCCGGGCACCGTCGTACTGCACGTCTCGCTGCGGGACCTGACCGTGCCCGCGATCCTCGGCGCCCACAATGTCGTCGACGACCCCGACCACGTGTGCCGCGAGAAGGACCTCACCGCACCTGGCGCAGGAGCACACCGGCGGCCGGGACTTCATCCACGCTTCCATCGGCGCGCTGCTGAAGGGCACCGCCGCATCCGTGCCCCAGGACGGCCGGCCGGTGGTGTTCTCCCCCGTTCGGCCTGGGCGTGCTGGACCTGGCGCTGGCCCGCTTCGTCCGCGACGAGGCACGCGCGCGGGGCATCGGCACCTCCGTCGAGGGCTTCCTGCCCGGTCGTACGCCGTAGGGACGGTCGTACGCCGTAGGGACGGTCCTGCCCGAGGAGCCGTCCCCGCACCGCAGACCCGTACCTGATCAACACCTCTGGAGAAGAGATGTCTGTCCCGCTGCACGAACTGATCTCCCGTCAAGCCGTCCGTACCCCCCACGCCATCGCGGTCGACGACGCACAGGGGACGATGACGTACGAGCAGTTGGACCGGCACGCGAACCGCGTCGCGCGGCTGCTGAGGGACCGGGGCGTCGCCCCGGAGGAGCGGGTCGCGGTCAGTCTTCCCCGCCGGCGCGACCTGCCCGCCGTACTCCTCGGCGTGTGGAAGGCGGGCGCCGCCTACGTCCCGCTGGACGCCGCCCACCCGGCGGAGCGGACCGCGTGGATGGTCGAGGACAGCGGCGCCCGGCTGGTCCTGGCGGCGCGCGGCACGGCACCCGAAGGGGTGGACGAAGGCGTCGTACTACTCCTGGACGCCCCGGAGACCGGCCTCGACGCCCAGCCGGACACCGCCCCCGAACCGCCCGCCGCCGACCCCGCGAACGCCGCCTACCTCGCCTACACGTCCGGCTCCACCGGCCTGCCCAAGGGGGTGCTGGTGGAGCACGCGGGCATCGCCAACCGGGTGTCCTGGACGGTGACGCGGCAGGGACTCGGCGCGGACGACCGGATGGTCATGAAGACGGTCCTCACCTTCGACGCCGCCGCCCTGGAGCTGTTCGCGCCGCTCGTCGCCGGCGGCACCGTGGTCATGGCGCCGCCGGGCGCCGAGTCCGACCCGGCGCTACTGGTGCGCACCATCGCCGAGCAGCACGTCACCGTGGTGCAGGGCGTCCCGTCGGTGCTGCGGCTGCTCACCGGGGAGCCCGGCTGGGCCCGGTGCGGCGCACTGCGGTTGGTCTTCCGCCGGCGAGGCCCTCGACGCCGAGCTGTGCCGCCGCCTGAGCGAGCCGACCGGCGCCACGGTGTGGAACACGTACGGGCCCACCGAGTGCTCCGTCGACGTCACCGCCCAGAAATTCGACCCGGCGCTCCACACGGAGGCCGTACCCATCGGCCGCCCCCTCGACGGAATGCACGTCTACGTGCTGGACGAGGAGTTCGACCCCGTACCCATCGGCGTCGTCGGCGAGGTGTACGCCGCCGGTACCGGCCTCGCCCGCGGCTACTCAGGGCGCCCGGCACAGACCGCGGAGCGCTTCCTGCCCGACCCGCACAGCGCCGACGGCGGCCGCATGTACCGCACCGGCGACCTGGCCCGCTGGCGCTCCGACGGCAGCCTCGCCTACCTGGGCCGCGTCGACCACCAGGTGAAGGTCAACGGTGTCCGCATCGAACCGGCCGAGGTCGAGGCCGCCCTGAGCGCCCACCCCGATGTGCGTGGGGCCGTCGTCGGGGCGTACCCCACCGCCGCCGGGCACCCGGCTCGTGGCCCACCTGGTGGCGGGCCGCCGCATCCCCCGCGACGAACTGCGCGGCTTCCTTCGGCGCCGGCTGCCCGGAGTCGATGATCCCGGCTCGGTTCATGCCCATGGACGCGTTCCCGCTGACCGCCAACGGCAAGGTCGACCGGTCCGCCCTGCCCGACCCGACGGCCCACGAGACCGCCGTGCGCGGCGACGCTCCCGCGTCGGTGGCGCCCCGCACCCCGGCGGAACGGCTCGTCGCCGACGTGTGGGAGCAGCTTCTCCAGGTGGAGAACGTCGGCGTGCACGACGACTTCTTCGCCCTCGGCGGCTCCTCCCCTCGTCCTGACCCGCCTCGCCGTCGCCCTCACCAAGGCGTCCGGCGACGACGTCCAGCTGCGCGGTCTGTTCGGCGCGTCCACCGTGGCGGCGCAGGCCCGCCTCATCGAGGAGTCCCGGCCCGACGTGCCTGAGGTGGTGCCGGTGAACCGCGGCGTACCGCTGCCGCTCTCCTTCGGCCAGCACCGCCTGTGGTTCCTGGACCGCATGCACCCCGGCAGCCCCGAATGGGTCGCCCCGCTCTTCCTGCGGCTGCCCGCCGGCACCACCGAGGCCACCGTCCGCACCGTCCTCGACACCCTGGAGCAGCGCCACGAGGCCCTGCGCACCCGCTACGTCCTCCATGGCGATGAGCCCCGCCAGCTCGTCGTCGACGCACAGCCCGTCGAACTCCGCGTGGAGGACGCCGGCGAGGCCCAGCTGGAACGGCTCTTCGACGAACAGTTCCGCCGCGGTTTCGACCTCACCGGCGGCCCGCTGTGGCGTGCCATGCTGGTGCGGGTCCCGCTCGGCGGCCCCGTCCTGCTGGTCACCGTCCACCACATCGCCAGCGACGGCTGGTCGACGGTCGTGCTGGAGCGGGAGATCCGCGAGCTGTGCGCCGCGGCCGGGGAGAGCCGCCCGCACCGACTGCCCGCGCCCACCGTGCAGTACGGCGACTACGCCGCCTGGCAGGCGGCCCGCTCCGACGACACCGTCCTGGACCGCGAACTCGACTACTGGAAGTCCGCCCTGCGCGGCATGCCGGAACTCCAGCTGCACACGGATCGGCCCCGCCCGGCCCGCCGCGACGGACACGGCCAGGGCGTACGGTTCTCCGTGCCCGCCTCTCTCGCGGACGCCCTCAGCGGCATCGGCCGACAGCACGGGGCCACGCCGTACGCCGCCCTGCTCACCGCGTTCGCGGCGCTGCTGGCCCGCTACAGCGGTCAGGAGGACTTCGGCGTCGGCAGCCCGGTGACCGGCCGGCTGCGCCCGGAGACCCAGGACACCGTGGGCTTCTTCCTGAACTCCCTCGTCATGCGCTGCGACCTGGCCGGCGACCCGACGTTCGCCGAACTGCTCGCCCGCACCAAGGACACCGTCCTCTCCGGCTTCGCCCACCAGGAACTGCCCTTCGAGCGGCTGGTGGACGAGCTCCAGCCGGTGCGCGACCTGTCACGCACCCCGCTCTACCAGGTGGCCTTCGACCTCCAGGACGAGGGCGCGACCATGGTGGCCAGTGACGGTGTCCTCATGGACGCCTTCCAGGGTGCCTGGCGGGTGGCCAAGACCGACCTCACCCTGTTCGTCTGGCGGCACGCCGACGGGTCCCTCACCGGGGCCTTCGAGTACGCGACCTCGCTCTTCGAGCACGCCACGGTGGAGCGCATGGCCGACCACTTCGTCCGCCTCGTCCAGGCCGTCGTCGACGCCCCCGGCACCCCGCTCTCCGCGATCGACCTCACCACCGTCCACGAACACCGGCTGCTCCGCCTCTGGAACGACTCCGGGGTGCCGGTGGCGCCCCACTCCGTGCCGGAGTCGATCGCCGAGCAGGTCGCACGGCACCCGGACGCGGTGGCGGTGGAGTCGGACGGTACGGCGGTGTCGTTCGCCGAACTCGACCTCCGCGCCAACCGTCTCGCCCACCGCCTGCGTGAGGCCGGTGTGGCGCCCGAGTCGTCGGTGGCCGTGCTCCTGGACCGTTCGGTCGACCTGGTGGTGGCGCTGCTGGCGGTGTGGCGCGCGGGCGCCGGATTCGTGCCCATGGACCCGGTACTGCCCGCCGGCCGGATCGCGGACATGGTCACGGACGCCCGGGTGCAGGTGGCGCTCACCTCCACCGCGTACGCCGACCGCTTCGACGTTCCGGTGGTGCGGGTCGAGGACGACCTCTCGCATCTGCCCCAGTCGCCTCCCGAGGAGCCGGTGGACCTGGAATCGGTCGCCTACACCGTCTTCACCTCCGGCTCCACGGGCCGCCCCAAGGGCGTACAGGTCTCCCACCGCAACCTGGCCAACCACATCGACTGGGCCGTACGCGACCTCACCACGGCCGGCACCGGCGGCGCACCCGTCTTCTCCTCCGTGGCCTTCGACCTCGTCATCCCCAACGTCTGGGCCCCCTGGCCGCCGGACAACGCACCTGGCTGTACGACGGCGAACTCACCGAATTGGGCGCCGCACTGACGGCCGCCGGCCCGTTCTCCTTCATGAAACTCACCCCCGGCCACCTCGAAGTCCTCTCCGGCCAACTGACGGACGACGAGATCGGCACACTCGCCGACAAGGTCGTCGTCGCCGGTGAAGCACTCCCCGGCGCCCTGGTCGAACGCTGGCGACAGATCCTCGGCGACGGAAAGGTCCTCAACGAGTACGGGCCCACCGAGGCCACCGTCGGGACCTGCGTCTTCCCGCTCGCAGAGGCGTTCGACGGCGTGGTACCCATCGGCCGCCCCCTGCCCAACGTGACCATGCGCATCCTGGACACCCGACTCCGTCCGGTGCCGGTGGGCGCGGTCGGTGAGTTGTTCGTGGGTGGCGAGGGCGTGGCCCGGGGATATGTCGGGGACGCGGCTCGCACGGCGAACCGCTTCCTTCCCGACCCGTACGGCCCGGCGGGCAGCCGGATGTACCGCACCGGAGACCTCGCCCGCTGGCGATCGGACGGAGCCGTCGAGTTCCTCGGCCGCGTCGACGACCAGGTCAAGATCCGCGGCTACCGCATCGAACTCGGCGAAGTACGCGCCGCACTCATCGCCCAACCAGGCATCACCGACGCGGCCGTCATCGTCACCGAGGGCGACCAGCGGCTGATCGCCTACATCGTCGGCCAGACACCCGACCTGACCGACGCCCTGCCGGACTACATGATCCCCTCCCTCTTCATACAGGTCGACGCGATCCCCCTCACCGCCAACGGCAAGCTCGACCGCCGCGCCCTGCCCGACCCGGACCAGACCGCCACCGACACCTACGTCGCCCCCCGCACCCCCGCCGAAGAACGGATCGCCGCGATCTGGACCGATCTGCTCGGCAAGAGCGCCGGCGTGCACGACGGCTTCTTCGATCTCGGCGGGCATTCCATCCTCGCCGTGCGCCTGGTCTCGCGGTTGCAGCAGGACTTCGACCTCGACCTGCCGATCCGGGTCGTCTTCGAGCGGCCCACCATCGCGCAGATCGCCGTGGAGATCGAGGACCGCGTCCGGGCCGAGATCGACGCGCAGCTCGCCGAATCCCGCTGACCGAAGAGCGAAGAGCGAAGGGCATCCGCATGCGTCACCTCATCTCACTGACCGATCTGACCGACGACGATCTGCGCACGCTGGTCGCCCGGGGGCGGAGTTCGCCGCCGGGGCGGTCGCCAAGCCGCTGCGGGACCAGGTGGTGGGCGTCTACTTCCGGCGCACCTCGACCCGTACCCGTACCGCCTTCACCACGGGGGCGCTGCGGCTCGGCGCGCAGACGGTGACCTTCGGGCCCGACGACCTCCAGCTGAACACCGGGGAGACCACCGAGGACACCGGCCGGGTGCTGTCCGGCATGCTGGACATGCTGGTGGCCAGGACCTCGGACGCGACTGCGGAACTGCGCTCCTGGGCGGCGGCCGGGCCGATGTCGGTGGTGAACGCGATGACCGCGGAGGAGCACCCGACGCAGGGGCTCACCGATCTCACCACCCTGCACTGCCACTTCGGCCGCGTAGAGCGCCTGCGGGTGCTGTACGTGGGCGAGGGCAACAACAGTGCCGCCGCACTGGCACTGGCCCTGACCCGCTTTCCGGGCACCGAGCTGGAGCTGCGCACCCCCGCCCGGGTACGGTCTGGCGGCGGACGTCCTGGCCACCGCCGACGAGCAGGCGGCGCGCAGCGGGGCGAAGCTGTCCGAGCAGCACGACATGACGGCCCTGCCCACCGGGTTCGACGTCGTGTACACCACCCGCTGGCAGACCACCGGCACCAGCAAGCCGGACGCGGGCTGGCGCACCGTGTTCGCGCCGTTCCAGGTATCCGGCGCCCTGTGGGAGACCAGCCCGGACGCGGTGTTCCTCCACGACCTGCCCGCGCACCGGGGCGAGGAGGTCACCGCGGAGGTGCTGGACGGCCCGGCGAGCCTGGCGTTCACCCAGGCCACGCACAAGCTGCACAGCGCGATGGCGGTCCTCGAATGGTGCCGGGCCGTCCGTTCATGAGACGAAAGCGCGGAGACCGCCCCGGCGGAGGGGGCAGGCACAAGCTGCCGTCGCTGCGCAGCTACCGCGACTTCCGGCTGCTGTGGACCGGCTCGGCGATGTCGGTGATGGCGGAGCGCTGCTCCGGGATGGCCTTCACGCTGCTGGTTCTCTGGCACACCAGGTCGGAGAGCGCGGCGGGCCTCGTCGGGTTCGCGGGGCTGCCGCCGGCGCTGCTCGTGCAGTTGCCGGCGGGCGTCCTGGTGGACCGGCTGAACCGGCGGCACGTCATGATGACGTGCGTCGTGGTGCGGATGGTGGCGGTGGCGACGGTCGCCGTCTCCCTGCTGGGTGACACGGTGTGGGGGTGTGGCACATCGCTCTGGTGGCGTTCGTGCAGAGCAGCATGACCGTCTTCTACCAGCTGTCGGAACGGGCCATGGTGCGCAACGTGGTGCCCTCGCAGCAGCTGGGTGCGGCGATGGCCACCAACGAGGCCCGCTCCCGCGGCGTCAACTTCGTCGGCCACCCCGCGAGCGGGGCGATGTTCGGTCTGTCGGCGTGGGTGCCGTTCCCCGACCAGTGTGGCGCTCTATGTGGGTTCGCTGGTGACGCTGGTGAAGCTGCGGGGCGAGCGGCAGCCGCCCCGCAGGCCGGGTGCCGGGCGCCGGATGCGGTCCGAGGTCGCGGCCGGGCTCAGGTGGGTGTGGGGGCGTGCCTACTTCAGGACGGCGCTGCTGATCATCTCGGTCAGCAACCTGGTGTTCCAGGACTGATCCTGACCGTGGCCGTGGTGATCAGGGAGGACGGTGGAGCCGCCGGCACCATCGGGCTGATCATGGCGGCGGGCGGCATGGGCGGCCTGTGCGGGGCGCTGTCCGGGGGGCTGGCTGAACCGGCGGCTGGCCATGCGGCAGATCATGATCCTCGCGCACACCGCATGGGCCACGGTCATGCCCACAGCGGTATTTTTCCGACAGGCACCGGCACTTGGTGCATTGTTCTTCATAACGTCGTTTATAGGAGCCACTGTTACCGTCTCCGGCATGTCTTACCAGGTGCGCATCACCCCCAACGACATGCAGGGGCGGGTCGGCAGTGTCGTCATGCTCCTGGTGTCCGGGGCGAGTTCGCTCGGCGCACTCGGCACGGGATACCTGCTGGAGGCGGTCGGTAGCCGTCACACCCTCGTGGCGCTGTCGGCGGTGATGGCGGTGCTGGCCCTGGTGGCCGCCGTCGTCTTCAGCAGGGCCGGAGCGGCCCCTGGAGGACCGCACGGACAGCATGGAATCACTCGACGCGGCACCCACCCCGTCGGAGCCGGCGGCGCTGCCGGCCCCGGACGTTGTCCGCGCCGGCCTCCGTCGCGGACGCGACGCCGGCCGATCCCCTCACCCACGAAGCGCGGAGAACCGATGGATGACGCAGTGCGGCTGGAGTCGCTCACCAAGACCTACGGGTCCGGCGACAGTGCCGTGAGCGCCTCGCGCGAGACCAGCCTGTCCTTTCCCCGGGGCAGCTTCACCGCGATCATGGGACCCTCGGGGTCCGGCAAGTCCACCCTGCTGCAGTGCGCGGCCGGGCTCGACCGGCCCACCTCGGGCCGGGTGTTCATCGACGGCCAGGACACCTCGGGGCTGAACGAGACCCGGCTGACCGAACTCCGCCGCGCTTCCACCGGGTTCATCTTCCAGTCCTTCAACCTGCTGCCCTCGCTCACGGCCGAGCAGAACGTGGCGCTGCCGATGCGGCTGGCGGGGCGCAGGCCCTCGCGCGGTGCGGTCCGGCAGGCGCTCGCGCAGGTCGGCCTGGAGAAGAAGGCCGGCAGCCGGCCCAGCCAGCTGTCCGGCGGACAGCAGCAGCGGGTGGCCATCGCCCGTGCCCTGGTGGCCCGCCCCGCCGTGCTCTTCGCGGACGAGCCGACCGGCGCCCTCGACCTGTCCACGGGACGTGAACTCCTTTGTCACGCTCCGCGCGTTGGCGGGCCGGGCGACGGCACGCCCGGCGCCCCCGGCACCGCGGACCGGGTGACGACCACCATCGTGATGGTCACCCACGACCCGAACGTCGCCGCCTACGCGGACCGGGTGCTGTTCCTCGCCGACGGCGGCCTCGTCGGCGAACTGCTCCAGCCGACCGCCGAGGACGTCGCCGCGCGCATGACGCACCTGGCGGTGTCGTCGTGATCCGGGGTGGCTTTCCAGACCCTGCGGGCGCGCTGGGTCTCCTTCCTCGGCACGGTGGTCGCCCTGGTCCTCGGCGTGGCGCAGGTCGCGGCCATGGGGCTGCTGGTGACGACGGCGTTCGACCTGCCCGACCGGCCGGTGGAGCGCTTCGCCGGCGCCGGCACCGTCGTACGCCCGCAGTCGGACGGCTGGAACCCGGCCCACCATGACCTGGGCGTCCGCTCCCCCCGAGGCGGCCCGCGGCCTCGAGCTCCGAACTGCGCGACCGGGTCGCCGCGACCGGCGAGACGGTCGTCGACCGCGCCTTCTACGCACAGCTGCGCGGCGGCCCCGAGGACCAGGTCGGGCACCCCTGGCCGGTGGCCCGCTTCGGCGGCTACCGCCTCACCGACGGTGCCGCGCCGGCGTCGGACGGGCAGGTCGTGGTCCCCTCCGACCGGGCCCGCACCGGCGACGAGGTGACCGTACTGACGGCGTCCACCGTGCGGAAGTACACCGTGAGCGGCACCGTCGCCCCCGTCGGCTTCGAGGACGCCGTCTTCTTCTCCGAGGCGGAGGCCGCGCGGCTCTCCCCGCGGATCGACTCGCTGGTCGCTCTCGGCCCGGCGGACGCGGTCGGGCCGCCGTCGGCGACCGGGCCGAGGTCCTCACCGGCCAGGACCGGCACAAGGCCGACGCCAGCGAGGCCGAGGACCGCGAGACCCTGGACAACACGATCACGCTGGTACCGGTGATGGCGAGCGTCGCCGGGACCACCGCCGTCTTCGTGGTGGCGTCCACCTTCGCCTTCGCGGTCGTCCAGCGCCGCAGGGAGGTCGCCCTGCTCCGGGCGGTCGGCGCGACCCCCAAGCAGGTGCGGAAGATGGTCCGCAACGAGGCTCTCCTGGTGGGCGGCCTCGCCGCGGCCGTGGGCACCGTCCTCGGCCTGTTCGGGGCGCAGCTCCTCGCCGACATGCTGATCTCCATGGGCGTGTCGCCGGACTGGTTCACCGTCACCCCGTCCCTGCACTGGACCGTGCTCGCGCCGCTCGCCGCCGCCTTCCTGGTCGGGCTGCTGGTGTCGGTGGGCGGTGCGGCCGCGGCGGCCCGCCGCGCCGGCTCCATCCAGCCCGTCGAAGCGCTGCGGGAAGCCGCCGTGGACGACACGGGCGTCACCCCGGGCCGCGCCCTGCTCGGCGCCGTGGCCCTGCTCGGCGGCGTCGGCTGGACCGCCTGGATCGCCACCGGCTCCCCGGTGACGGTGCTCTCGCCCACGGTGTACGTGGTCTCGCTGATGGTGCCGGTGCTGGCGGCGGCCGTCCTCGCCCCGCTGGCCGTGGGCCCGCTGGCCCGGCTGCTGATGTGGCCGTGGCGGCGCGCGAACGGCCCCACCGCGATGCTGGTCCGGCAGAGCGCGCTGACCGCCCGCCGCCGTACCGCGGCGACCGCCGCGCCGGTGCTGCTCACCGTGGGCCTCGCGTTCTCCCTGCTCGCCGCCACCGACTCGCTGGGCGCGGCCCGGGACAGCGGTCTGCAGAACCGGATCGTCTCCGACTACGCCCTCGCCCCCGACGACACCCCCGGCATCAGCATCGAGGTGGTCGACCGGGTCGCCGAGGTGCCCGGTGTAAGATCGCCGCGCCGCTGCTCACCACGGTCTACTGGAAGGACGAGGACCGCTACGACGAGAACGACGGCCTGGTCGTCGACCCGGAGGCGCTGAAGCGGACCATGGACCTCAAGGTCGTCGAGGGCTCCCTCGACGACCTGGACGGGAACAGCATGGCCGTCGCCGACCTGTGGCACATGGACGTCGGCTCCACCCAGACCGTGCTGATGGCCGACGGCAGCACCCAGACGCTGAAGGTGGCCGCCGTGTACGAGGCGCTGCGCGGTGAGGATGTGGCCTACCTGCCGCCGCGGTTCGCCGACACGGCGCTGTACGCGCGCGACGGGCTGGCCCGCCGCGCGTACATCACCCTGGACGAGGGCACCGACCGGCAGGCCGCGACCGCCGCCATCCGCGAAGCGGTCGAGGGGCAGCGGCGCCACCTTCATGTCCCGGGACGAACTGGTCGCCTCCGAGGCCGCATACGCCCGGCACCTGAACGAGGTCCGGCAGCGCTCCCACCGCGGTGATCATCATGATGTTCTGCTTCATCGCGATCCTCAACACGCTGCTGATGGCCACCGCGGACCGCCGGCGCGACCTCGCGGTCCTGCGGACCGCGGGCGCCACGCCTAGGCAGGTACTGCGGTTCTTCGTCGCCGAGTCGCTCCTCGTGTCCGCGATCGGCGTGGTGCTGGCGCTAGCCGCCACCGCCGTCAATCTGGCGGGGCTGTGGGGAGCCCTGTTCCAGCTCTTCGGCACGACCCCCGATAGTCGTTCCGTACGCGGTCGTCGCGGGCGTCGCGGTGGTCTCCACCCTGCTGGCGCTGCTCGGCACCGTCCTGCCGGTCGGCGCGGCGCTGCGGGCCCGCGCCGTGCAGCTGATCGGAGCCCGCGGAGTAGGACACCCGGTACGTGCCGATACCCGCCCCGGTACGCCCCGCACCACCCCGGACCACACGGCCCGGTCCCGAACCCCGTCGGGACCGGGCCGTGTGCTGTCTTCCCTCGGCTCGGGCCGTTCCGCCCGCCGGGACAAAAGAGAGCCGATAAGAGCCCCGGTATAGGTCGGCGTCGGACGCTGGGCGAGCATCCGACCACCGAAGGGACACCGTCATGGCTGACGAGCAGACCGACCACCGCACCTACCGGGTCGTCCTGAACGACGAGGAGCAGTACTCGATCTGGGACGCGGGCCGGGAACTGCCGGACGGCTGGCACGCCGAGGGCACCGAGGGCTCTCGGCAGGACTGCCTCCGGCGGATCGAGGAGGTCTGGACGGACCTGCGGCCGGCCAGTCTGCGCCGGCGCATGGAGCAGGCCGACGCCTGACCGCGCCGCATGGCCCGCGGTGCCCGGCGGCACCACACCGCGCAGTACCAGCACCACGCGGACACCACACGAGACACGTCGTACGGAACGAAGGTCGGGAGGGGCGCTCAGCATGACCACGGGCGAAGTCCGCACGAGCGGACAGGTCGATGGCACTGGAACGGCCGGAGACGGCGGATCGGTCGGCAGCAGGCGTGAGGAGCTGGTGCGGGCCAGGCTCGCCGGGGGTCGCGGCGGCCGGCGAGCCGCCATCGCCCCCGTCGACCGCGACGGGGGCTCGCCCCTCTCCCACGGGCAGCAGCAGATGTGGTTCCTCAGCCGGCTCGACCCGGACAGCTGGGAGTACAGCGTCCCCGTGGCGCTGCGGCTGCGCGGGCGGCTCTCCACCGAGCCGCTGCGCCGGGGCTTCGAGGAGCTGGTGGCCCGACACGAGATCCTGCGCACCCGCTACGGCCTCGACGGCACCGATCCGGTCCAGCTGATCGACCCTCCCGGCCGGTTCGACCTCCCCGTCGACGATCTCACCGGCACCGGCACCCCCACCGCGCGCGAGGAGCGGGCCCGCCTGCTGGCCGAGGCCGAACCGGGCCGCCCGTTCGACCTGGCCGGCGGCGCCCCGCTGCGGGCCCGGCTGATCCGCGTCGCGGAGGACGACCACCTGCTGGTCGTCGTCTTCCACCACGTGGCGTGCGACGAGTGGTCCGTGGGCCTCTTCCTGGGGGAACTGGCCGTGCTGTACCAGGCGTTCGGCCGCGACGAACCCTCTCCCCTGGCCCCGCTCCCCGTGCAGTACGCCGACTACGCGGCCTGGCAGCGCCGCCGCCTCGACTCCGGGGAACTCGACCGGCAGCTCGACCACTGGCGGGAACGGCTCGCCGGCCTCACCCCGCTGAGGTGCCGACCGACCGCCGGCGCCCCGCCACCCGGTCCTACGCCGGAGACGCGGTCCCCGTCCACCTGCCGGCCCCGCTGGCCGGCACGCTGCGCGGCCTGGGCGCCGCGCACGGGGCCACCCTCTTCCACACCCTCCTCGCCGGCTACCAGGGCCTGCTCTCCCCCGCTACACCGGCCGCGACGACGTCGCCGTGGGCACCGTGGTCTCCGGCCGCGACCGGCCCGAGCTGGAAGGGCTCATCGGCTACGGGATCAACACTCTGGTCCTGCGCGGCCGGTGGCAGGGCGACCCGACCTTCCGGCAGCTCCTCACCGGTGCCCGGGAGACCGTCCTGGACGCCTTCGACCACCAGGGAGTTCCCCTTCGCCCGGCTCGCGGACGAGCTGGCCCCGGCACGGGACATGTCCCGCACCCCGCTGTGCCAGGTCGCGTTCACCATGCACCGCGAACGCACCACCGGCTTCGCCCTGCCCGGCGTAGACACCGAGACCCTGACCGCGACCTCACGGGTCTCCCGCTTCGACCTCACCCTCCAGCTCCGCGAGGCCGGCGACGGCTCCGTCACCGGCACCCTGGAGTACAGCACCGCCCTCTACGACCGGACCACCGTCGAGCGTATGGCCCGGCACCTGGAGCGGCTGCTGGCGTCCGCCGGCGGCCGACCCCGACCGGCCCCTGTCCCGCCTGGGCATGCTCGACGACGCCGACCTCGCCGTGCTGCTGCCCGAGGTCCGCACCTTCGACGCGCCCACCCGCTGCGTCCACCAACTCGTCGAGGAACTGCGCCGCCGCCACCCCCCGACGCCGTCGCCGTGGTCTGCGGCACCGAAAGCCTCACCTACGCCGAGCTGAACACCAGCGCCAACCGCCTCACACACCACCTGCGCTCCCTCGGCGCCGCCCCCCGGCCGCCTCGTCGCCGTCGCCCTCGACCGCGGCCCGCACCTGGTGCCCGCCCTGCTCGGCGTCCTCCGTCCGGTGCCGGCTACCTGCCCCTGGACCCCGAGCACCCCGCCGACCGCATCGCCTACACCCCTCCGCGACGCGGGCGCCGACCTCGTCGTCACCTCCACGGGAGCACACCGCCCACCTGCGCGACGCCGCCGAGGGCCGGCTCGTCGTCCTCGACGACCCCGAGGAGGCCGCCGCGCTGGCCGCCGCCCCCGGACACGACCCGGAATCCGGCGCCACCCCCGGCGACCTGATCTACACGATCTACACCTCCGGCTCCACCGGCCGGCCCAGGGGCGTCGGCCTCAGCCACACCAACGTGCTGCGCCTGTTCACGGCCGCCGAGGAGCACTTCGGCTTCGACGAGCACGACGTGTGGACGCTGTTCCACTCGTACGCCTTCGACATGTCGGTGTGGGAGATCTGGGGCGCCCTCGTCCACGGCGGCCGGCTCGTCGTCGTACCGCCGGACGTCTCCCGGTCCCCGGAGGACTTCCTGCGCCTGCTCGCCGACCAGAAGGTCACCGTCCTCAACCAGACCCCGTCCGCGTTCCGCAGCCTGGTCTCCGTGGCCGCCGAGGACCACCCCCTGATCGGCGAACTCGCGCTGCGCGTCGTCTCGTTCGGCGGCGAGCGGCTCGACATCCCCGCCCTGCGCCCCTGGGTGGAGCGCCGCGGCCCTCGACGTCACCGCCATCGCCAACCTGTACGGCATCACCGAGACATGCGTGCACACCACGTTTCACCTCGTCACCGAGGCCGACGTGGACGCCGGGACCGGCAACCCGGTCGGCGTGCCGCTGCGCGACCTCCAGGTCCACCTGCTCGGCCCGCACGGCGAACTCGTGCCCGTCGGCGTGCCCGGCGAGATCCACGTCGGCGGTCCCGGCGTCGCCCTCATGTACCTGGGTCGCCCCGCCCTCACCGCTGAACGATTCGTGCCCGACCCTACGGCACCCCCGGCACCCGCCTCTACCGCAGCGGCGACCTCGCCTCCCGGCGTCCCGACGGCAGCCTCGACTACCTGGGCCGCATCGACCACCAGGTCAAGATTCGCGGTCACCGCATCGAACTCGGCGAGATCAAGGCCGCGCTCACCACCCATCCGCGGGTCCGCGACGCCGTGGTCGTCGCCCGCGAGGACACCCCCGGCGACCGCCGCCTCATCGCCTACGTCATGCCCACCGGCGACGCCGTCGCCGCGCCCAGCGAGCTGCGCGCCCTGCTCGCCCGCACCCTGCCCGACTACATGATCCCGGCCGCGTTCCTCGTCGTCGGCCGCATCCCGCTCACCGTCAACGGCAAGCTCGACCAGGCCGCCCTGCCCGCCCCCGACCGCAGCGCCCTCGGCGTCGACGCCGTGCACGTGGCACCGCGCACACCCGCCGAGGAGGAGATGGTCGCCGTCTGGCGGAGGTCCTCGGGGTAGAGACCGTCGGCGTCGAGGACAACTTCTTCGACCTCGGCGGCGACTCCCTGCAGCGCCGTCGCCCTGGTCGGGGCGCTGCGGGGCAGCGAGTACGACGTCACCGTCCGCGACGTCTTCGAGCACCGCACCCCCGGCGAACTCGTCGCCTTCGTCACCGGCCGCCCCGCGCCCGCAGCCCCCCGGCCGCCCGTCGCAGCCTTCGCCCTGCTCGGCGAGGACGACCGAGGCCGGCTCCCCGAAGGGCTGGTGGACGCCTACCCGCTGGCTCAGGTGCAGCTCGGCATGGTCGTGGAGATGCTCGCCGACGACGGCCGCAATCACTACCACAATTCCACCTGCTTCCGAATCCTCGACGAACGCCCCCTCGACCCGGACGTCCTCCAGCGGGCCGTCGACACCGTCCTGGCCCGCCACGAGATCCTCCGGTCCAGTTTCGCCGTCGAGGGCTACTCCGTCCCGCTCCAGCTCGTGCACCCCGCCGCCGACGTGACCTCCCCCGTCGCCGCGCGGGACCTCACCGGACTGGACGCCGACGCCGTCGAAGCGTCGCTGCGCGCCTACATGGCCCAGGAGCGCACCCAGCTCTTCGACCTCACCCGCGCCCGTGATCCGCTTCACCGGGCACGCCTGCGACGACGGCTCCTGGTGGCTCACCCTGACCGAATGCCATGCCGTCCTCGAGGGATGGAGCCACCACTCCCTCCTGATGGAACTCGTCACCACCTACCACGCGCTGCGCGCCGGCGCGCCCCTCCCGGACCGGACACCCCCGACATCCGGTACGCGGACTTCGTCGCCGCCGAACTGGAGTCCCTCGCCGCCGACGAGGACCGCGCCTACTGGAAGGGCATCCTCGACGGGCACACTCCCTTCGAGATCCCCTCCGGCCTCGGCGACGATCCGACCACCACCCCCGCGGTCTCAACCGCTCCTGGGTCCCCTACCACGACCTGGAGACAGGCCTGCGCGCCCTCGCCACCCAGGCCAGGGTGCCGATCAAGAGCGTGCTGCACGCCGCGCACCTCAAGGTGATGAGCCAGCTCACCCCCGAAGAGGCGTTCTTCACCGGCCTCGTCACCAACGCCCGCCCGGAGGCTGCCGGCGCGGAACGCGTCTACGGCGTGTACCTCAACCCGCTGCCGTTCGCCCACCGGCGCGGCGCCCGCACCTGGCGCGAACTGGTGCGCCAGGTCTTCGACCAGGAGATCGAGGTCTGGCCGCACCGCCGATACCCCCTCGGCGCCATGCAGCGCGAACTCGCCGGCAGCGAACGCCTGGTCAACGTCCGTTTCAGCTACCAGAACTTCCGCCAGGTCGACCAGGACCTCGTCGACTACCCGGCCACGATCGACGACAGCCCCACCGAGTTCCCGCTCGGCGTCTCCACCCGCGCCGGCTTCATGGTGATCACCGGCCACCGGCACCACTTCGGCCGGGCGGCGGTGGACCGGTTGGCGGCGATGTACCGGGCGGTGCTGGAGTCGATGGCCGCCGACGTGGACGGCGACGCCCTCGAGACCTTCCTGCCGGCAGGTGAGCGCGAGCTGGTACTGACCACCTGGAACGACTCCACGGTGGCGGTGGCTCAGCGATCCGTGCCGGAGTTGATCGCCGAGCAGGTGGCGCGGCACCCGGACGCGGTGGCCGTGGAGTCGGACGGTGGAGGCGGTGTCGTACGCGGAGCTGGACGCCCGGGCGAATCGCCTCGCCCACCGGCTGCGGGGAGGGCCGGCGTGGGGCCCGAGTCGTCGGTGGCGGTGCTGCTGGACCGATCGGCCGACCTGGTCGTGGCACTGCTGGCGGTCTGGCGCGCGGGGGCCGGCTACGTGCCCATGGACCCCGTACTCCCGGCCGGCCGGATCACCGACATGGTCACAGACGCCGGCGTGCAGGTGGCCGTCACCTCCGCCGCGTACGCCGACCGCTTCGAGGTACCGGTGGTACGGGTCGAGGACGACTTCTCGCGTCTGCCCCAGTCGGCCCCCGACCTGCCCGTGGACCTGGACACGGTCGCCTACACCGTGTTCACCTCCGGCTCGACGGGCCGCCCCAGGGCGTGCAGGTCTCCCACCGCAACCTGGTCAATCATGTCGACTGGGCCGTACGGGAACTGACCTCGGCCGGCACCGGCGGCGCACCCGTCTTCTCGTCGGTGGCCTTCGACCTCGTCGTCCCCAACGTCTGGGCACCCCTCGCGGCCGGACAGCGCGCCTGGCTCTACGACGGTGAACTCACCGAGCTGGGCTCCGCGCTGACGGGCGCCGGCCCCTTCTCCTTCATCAAGCTCACGCCCGGCCACCTCGAAGTCCTCTCCGGCCAGCTGACGGACGACGAGATCTCCGCCCTGGCCGGCAAGGTCGTCGTGGCCGGTGAAGCACTCCCGGGCGCCCTCGTCAAACGCTGGCGCCAGGCCCTCGGCAACGGAGCGGTCCTCAACGAGTACGGACCCACCGAGACCACCGTCGGCACCTGCGTCTTCCCGCTCGTGGAGGCGTTCGACGGCGTCGTACCGATCGGCCGACCGCTGCCCAACATGGCCATGCGCGTCCTGGACACCCCCACCTCCAGCCCGTCCCCGTAGGCGCCGTGGGCGAACTCTTCGTCGGCGGCACCGGCGTGGCCCGCGGCTATGCGGGAGACCCGGCCCGCACCGCCGACAAGTTCCTCCCGGACGTACACGGCCCGGCGGGCAGCCGGATGTACCGCACCGGGGACCTCGCCCGTGGCGATCGGACGGAGCCGTCGAGTTCCTCGGCCGCATCGACGACCAGGTCAAGATCCGCGGCTACCGCATCGAACTCGGCGAAGTACGAGCCGCACTCGTCGCCCAACCCGGCATCACCGACGCGGCAGTCATCGTCTCCGAACACGACCAACGCCTGATCGCCTACATCGTCGGCGAAACCCCCGACCTGACCGACGCCCTGCCCGAGTACATGATCCCGTCCCACTACATAGAGATGGACGCGATCCCCCTCACCGCCAACGGCAAACTCGACCGCCGCGCCCTGCCCGACCCGGACCAGACCCCGCGGACACCTACGTCGCCCCCCGCACCCCCGCCGAGGAACACATCGCCACGATCTGGAGCAAGGTACTCGGCGTCGAACGAATCGGTATCGAGGACAACTTCTTCGACCTCGGCGGACACTCCATCAAGGCCATCGCCCTGGTCGGCGCCCTGCGCGCCGAAGGCTTCGAAGCCGCCGTACGCGACGTCTTCCAGCACCGCACGGTCGCCAACCTCGCCGCCACCCTCACCAACGGCGGCGACACCACCGACACCCACCAGCCAGTGCAGCCGTTCGCCCTCATCGGCGACGAAGACCGCGACCGCCTCCCGGACGGACTCGTCGACGCCTACCCGTTGGCACAGGTCCAGCTCGGCATGCTGGTCGAGATGCTCGCCGACGACGGGCGGAACAAGTACCACAACACCACGACGTTCCGGATCAAGGACGGCCGCCCGTTCGACGTGGACGCCCTGCGCCGCGCCGGTCGGGCCGTGGTGGAGCGGCACGAGATGCTGAGGCGTCCTTCGACCTCGACGCCTTCTCGGTGCCCCCTGCAGCTGATCCATGCGACGGCGGAACTCTCCGTCACCGTGCTCGACCTCCGTGGCAGGAGCTTCGAGCAGCAGGCCGAGGCGCGCCGGGCCCACATCATCACCGAGCGGGCCACCGCCTTCCAGCTCGACCGGGCCCCGCTGCTCCGCGTCTCGGCACTGGTCGAGTCCGACGAGGCGTGGTGGCTGTCGGTCAGTGTGTGCCACCCGATCACGGAGGGCTGGAGTCATCGCACCCTCCTCAGCGACATCGTCGAGGGCTACCTGCGCCTGCGCGCCGGCGAGGGTTTGCACGAGACCACGGTGCCCGGCGTCCGGTACGCGGACTTCGTCGCGGCGGAGCAGGCGTCACTCGACTCCGAGGAGGACCGCTCCTACTGGCGCGGCCTCCTCACCGACCACGCCAAGTTCGAACTCCCGGCCGGCTGGGGCGACGCCGAGCCCGCCGACCGAGCGGTGACCGTGCAGGTGCCGCTCGCCGACCTCACCACGGCACTGCAGTCCGCGGCACGCACCACGAGCACCTCGCTCAAGGCGGTCCTGCACGCGGCCCACCTCAAGGTGATGAGCCAGCTCACGACCGAGGACTCCTTCTGCACCGGCCTCGTCTCCAGCGGCCGGCCCGAGATCGAGGGCGCCGAGCGGGTCTACGGCATGTACCTCAACACGGTGCCCTTCGCCCACCGGCGCGGCGCCCGCACCTGGGCCGAACTCATCCACCAGGTCTTCGACCGGGAGACCGAGCTGTAGCCGCACCGCCGCTTCCCCATGCCGGTGATGCAGCGGGAGCTGGGCGACGGTACGCGCCTTCTCGACGTCCGCTTCAGCTATCTCGATCTCTCCGACGCCCAGGCCGACAGCGAGCTCGTCGACGCGGACTCCGGGGACGGCGAGGGCGCCACCGAGTTCGGCCTGGCCGTCGCCGCCCGAGGCAGCGGACTGCTGCTCACCGCGGACCCAGCGGTCCTCGGCCGGGCGGCGGTGGACCGGTTGGCGGCGATGTACCGGGCGGTGCTGGAGTCGATGGCCGCCGACGTGGACGGCGACGCCCGCGAGACCTTCCTCCCGGCCGGCGAACGCGAACGGGTGCTGACCACCTGGAACGACTCCCGGGTGCCGGCGCGCGCGCTCTCCGTACCCGAGTTGATCACGGAGCAGGTCGCACGGCACCCGAACGCGGTGGCGGTCGAGTCGAGCGGTACGGCGGTGTCGTACGCGGAACTCGACGCCCGGGCGAACCGTCTCGCCCACCGCCTGCGTGAGGCCGGTGTGGCGCCCGAGTCGTCGGTGGCCGTGCTCCTGGACCGGTCGGTCGACCTGGTGGTGGCGCTGCTGGCGGTGTGGCGCGCGGGCGCCGGATTCGTGCCCATGGACCCCGTGCTGCCCGCCGGCCGGATCGCGGACATGGTCACGGACGCCCGGGTGCAGGTGGCGCTCACCTCCACCGCGTACGCCGACCGCTTCGAGGTGCCGGTGGTGCGGGTCGAGGACGACTTCTCGCATCTGCCCCAGTCGCCTCCCGAGGTGCCGGTGGACCTGGACACGGTCGCCTACACCGTCTTCACCTCCGGCTCCACGGGCCGCCCCAAGGGCGTACAGGTCTCCCACCGCAACCTGGCCAACCACATCGACTGGGCCGTACGCGACCTCACCACGGCCGGCACCGGCGGCGCACCCGTCTTCTCCTCCGTGGCCTTCGACCTCGTCATCCCCAACGTCTGGGCCCCCTGGCCGCCGGACAACGCACCTGGCTGTACGACGGCGAACTCACCGAATTGGGCGCCGCACTGACGGCCGCCGGCCCGTTCTCCTTCATGAAACTCACCCCCGGCCACCTCGAAGTCCTCTCCAGCCAACTGACGGACGACGAGATCGGCACACTCGCCGACAAGGTCGTCGTCGCCGGTGAAGCACTCCCCGGCGCCCTGGTCGAACGCTGGCGACAGATCCTCGGCGACGGAAAGGTCCTCAACGAGTACGGGCCCACCGAGGCCACCGTCGGCACCTGCGTCTTCCCGCTCCACGAATCAGTCGAGGGCGTCGTGCCCATCGGCCGCCCCCTGCCCAACATGACCGTGCGTATCCTCGACGCCCACCTCCAGCCCGTCCCCGTCGGCGCCGTGGGCGAACTCTTCGTCGGCGGCACCGGCGTGGCCCGCGGCTACGTGGGCGACCCGGCCCGCACCGCCGACAAGTTCCTCCCGGACGTACACGGCCCGGCGGGCAGCCGCATGTACCGCACCGGAGACCTCGCCCGCTGGCGGCACGACGGAGCCGTCGAGTTCCTCGGCCGCATCGACGACCAGGTCAAGATCCGCGGCTACCGCATCGAACTCGGCGAAGTACGAGCCGCACTCATCGCCCAACCAGGCATCACCGACGCGGCCGTCATCGTCACCGAGGGCGACCAGCGGCTGATCGCCTACATCGTCGGCCAGACACCCGACCTGACCGACGCCCTGCCGGACTACATGATCCCCTCCCCTCTTCATACAGGTCGACGCGATCCCCCTCACCGCCAACGGCAAACTCGACCGCCGCGCCCTGCCCGCCCCGGACCAGACCGCCACCGACACCTACGTCGCCCCCGCACCCCCGCCGAAGAGCACATCGCCACGATCTGGAGCAAGGTACTCGGCGTCGAACGAATCGGTGTCGAGGACAACTTCTTCGACCTCGGCGGACACTCCATCAAGGCCATCGCCCTGGTCGGCGCCCTGCGCGCCGAAGGGCTTCGAAGCCGCCGTACGCGACGTCTTCCAGCACCGCACGGTCGCCAACCTCGCCGCCACCCTCACCAACGGCGGCGACACCACCGACACCCACCAGCCGGTCGAACCGTTCGCCCTCATCGGCGACGAAGACCGCGACCACCTGCCGGACGGACTCGTCGACGCCTACCCGGTCGCCAAGGTGCAGCTCGGCATGCTGGTCGAGATGCTCGCCGGCGACGGGCTGCACAAGTACCACAACACGGCCACCTACCGGATAAACGACGGCCGTCTCTTCGACGCCGAGGCCCTGCACCGCGCGGCCCGGACCGTGGTCGAGCGGCACGAGATGCTGCGGACCTCCTTCGACCTGGAGAGCTTCTCGGTGCCGTTGCAGCTCGTGCACCCGGCCGCCGAACCGCGGGTCGTGGTGCGGGACCTGCGGGGCACGGACACCGAACGGTTCACCGCCGCACGGCAGGAGCACATCGCCGCCGAGCGGGCCGCGCTGTTCGACCTGGACCGGCCGCCGCTGCTGCGGTTCGCCGCGTTGGTCGAGTCGGACGGGGCATGGCACCTCGGCTTCACCCACCGCCACGCCATCACGGAGGGCTGGAGCCAGCAGTCGCTGCTGCGGGAGGTCCTCGACCTGTACCAGGCGTACGCGGCAGGTGAACTGCCCGGTGAACCGGAGCCGGTGGCCGCACGGTACGCCGACTTCGTCGCCGCCGAGCAGGAGTCCCTCGCCTCCGACGAGGACCGCTCGTACTGGCGGGGCGTCGTCGACGGGTACGCGCCGTGCCGGCTGCCGCAGGAGTGGGGCGCAGGGAACAGCGCTCCCCCGGGAGGACTTCAAGCTGTCCGTGGACTTCCGCGACATCGAGCCGGCGCTGCGCAGAGCTGGCCCGGTTCACCGACACCCTCGTTCAAGGCGGTCCTGCTCGCCGCCCACCCGAGGGTGCTCGCCACCGTCACCGGCGAGGACGCACCTCCACACCGGCGTGGTCTACAGTGCCCGCCCCGAGGCGCCGAGGCGCCGAGCGGGTGTTCGGGATGTACCTGAACACGCTGCCCTTCGCGCACGACCGGACCGCACGCACGTGGCGGGAGCTGGTGCGCCAGGTCTTCGACCGGGAGGCCGAGGTGTATCCGCACCGGCGGTATCCGCTGCCCGCCGTGCAGCAACTGGCGGGTGGAGGCGGTTGTTCGACGTGATGTACCGCTACCAGGACTTCCACCAGACCGCCGGCAGCACGGTCGACGTGCAGGCCGGCGCGAGCGACAGCTCGAACGAGTTCACGCTGTCCGTGGCCAATGTGCCCGCCCGGTTGGTGCTGCGCGCGGTGAGTACCGGACTCGACCGGGCGAACGCCGAGCGCGTGGCCGGGATGTACCGGGCGGTACTGGACGCCATGGCCACCGACCCGGACGGCGACGTGCACGCCTCGCTGCTGTCCGCAACGGAACTGGCCCAGGTACTGGACGACTTCAACGACACCGAGGTGGAGTGGGAATGAGACGCTACGTCCACGAGGTGATCGAGGAGCAGGCCGCGCCACCCCCGACGCCGTCGCCGTTCAGGTGGGCGGGCACACCGTCAGCTACCGGCAGCTCGACGAGCGGGCCAACCGGATCGCCCACCGGCTGCGAGAGGCCGGGGTGGGACCAGAGTCGGTGGTCGGGGTGCTGCTGCGGAGGAGCCCCGACACCCTGCCGGCGCTGCTCGGCATCTGGAAGGCGGGCGGTTCGCATCTGCCGTTGGACACCGCGCTCCCCGCCGAGCGGCTGCGCCACATGCGACAGACGGCGGGCGCGCGGCTGACGGTGACGCACGGCGGGAGCGCCGCGCTGCTCGGCCCCGGGCAGGAGGGGAGACCGTCGACCTGGACGTGGAGAGCGAGCGGATCGCGGCCTGTCCCGCGACGCCGCCCGACCGGTCCGCAGACGGCGACCCGGACGATCCGGCGCGCACCCACCGGCTGGCGTACACCCTGTTCACCTCCGGCTCCACGGGCCGCCCCAAGGGTGTGCAGATCGGCCAGTACGCGCTGCTGAACATGCTGTTCTCGATGCGGCGGTGGCACCGTTCGGGGCCGGCGCACCGCTGGCTGGCCATCACCTCGCTCGCCTTCGACGTGTCCACCGCCGAGCTGTACCTCCCCTCTGGTCACCGGCGGCCGGGTGGTGCTCGCCGACGACGCGGAGGCCCACGACCCGGTGGCGCAGCTGCGGCTGGTGGAGAGCGCGGGGATCACCCATGTGCAGGCCACCCCGGCCGGCTGAAGCTGCTGCTGGCCGCGGGGATGGACCGGCTGCCGGTCGTCGCGGTCACCACCGGGGAGGAGTGCCCGCCGGGACTGGCCCGGCGACTCGTGGGCCGGGTCGACCGGTTGAGCAACCTGTACGGGCCCACCGAGGCGACCGTCTGGTGCACAGGGACCGATCTGGTGCCGGACGCGGAGTCAGTGCCGATCGGCCGGCCGCTGCCCAACTACCGTGCCTATGTGCTCGACTCGGGCTGCGGCCCGCGCCCATCGGGGTGACCGGCGAGCTGTACATCGCGGGTGCCGGCGTGGCCCGTGGCTACGTGGGCCGGCCGGGGCTCACCGCGGAACGGTTCCTGCCGGAGCCGTACGGCGGCCCGCCCGGCTCCCGCATGTACCGCACCGGGGACCTGGCCAGGTTCCGGTCCGACGGGCAACTGGAGTGCCTCGGGCGCGTCGACGACCAGGTCAAGATCCGTGGTTTCCGCATCGAGCTGGGCGAGATCGAGGAGGTGCTGCGCCGCGAACCGACGTACACGACGCCGCCGTGGTGGCCCGCGACGACGACCAGGGCGAGAAGTGGCTGGCGGCGTACGTGGTCGGGGCGGACGGCGCGGAGCCGGACCCGGCGGCGCTGCGGGACCGGCTGGCCGCCGCGCTGCCCGCGTACATGGTGCCCGCGGCCGTGGTCCCACTGCCGGCGCTGCCGCTGAATCCGGCCGGCAAGGTCGACCGGGCCGCGCTGCCCGTCCCCGGCCGTGCCGCGCTCGCCGGGGACCGCGCCTACGTGGCGCCCCGCGACGCCACCGAGCGGCACCTGGTGGAGATCTGCGCGCAGGTGCTGGGCGTGAGCGACGTCGGCGTACGGGACCGGTTGCAGGACCTGGGCGCCGACTCCATGCGGATCGTGCACGTGATGGCCGCCGCGCGGCGGGCCGGGCTCGGCCTGACCCTGCGGATGCTGCTGGACAGCGAGACCGTCGAGGACCTGGCGCAGGCCCTCGGCGGCACCCCGCCCGAGGGGGCCGGACCGGACGAGACACGAGAGGGGCAGGAATCGGCCATGATGTCGGCACCGGCGGGCGGGCCCGTCGACCCGGCCCGGGCCATGGCCGCGCACCGGGTGCCGGGCGCCGCTGTGGCCCTGCTGCGGGACGGACGGCTAGTGGGTGTGCAGGTGTACGGGGAACGGTCCGCTGGAGACCGGGCTCCCGGTGACCCTGCGTACCCGCTTCCAGGTCGGGTCCATCAGCAAACAGGTCACCGCGTTCGCCGCGCTGCGTCTCGTCGCCCGGGGGGAACTCGGCCTCGACACGGACCTGGACCGGTATCTGAGCGGTCGACGGGTGCCCCGCACCGCCACCGGAGCCACCGTGACCCTGCGCCACCTGCTGTCGAACACGGCGGGTTTCTCCAGTGCCGCCGCCACCTGGTGGCGGCCCGGCGAACCGATGCCGAAACTCGACACCGTGCTCGACGACGTGAGCGCCGAGCACGAACCGGGCACCCTGTTCCGCAAGGCCGGCAGCCAGTGGGCGCTCGCCGAACGGCTCCTCACCGACGTGACCGGGCAGGACTTCGCCGACCTGGCGCAGGAGCTGGTCTTCGCGCCGCTCGCCATGACGGACAGTTCCTTCACACCCCTGCCGACGGGCTCACCGCGCGGGACGACTGGGCGGCGGGCCACGACCAGCACGGCATGCCGCTGCTCGACGGCTTCCGAGTGCGGCCGGTGCGGGCCGGCAGCGGACTGTGGTCCACCGCCGCCGACATCGCCCAGCTGGCCGCGGAGATCCGCCAGGCCCACCTGGGCTGCTCCGACCTGCTGCCGGCGGCGCTCGCCACGCAGATGCTCACCGAGGCGTTCCCCGGCAGCTTCTACGGTCTGGGCACGGTCGTCGACGGGTCCCTGGGAGAGGCGGAGTTCGGCCACGGCGGGCAGACGGCCGGGTTCCAGGCGCTGGTGTCGCTGCGGTTGCGTTCCGGCAGCGGCTGCGTCGTGCTGACCAACGGCGAGGGCGGCAAGCACGTGCACAAGGAGGTCGCCGCGTCGCTGGGCCGTGAGCTGACGGTCGACGACGACTGACCGGTGGCGGGTGGCCGGTGGCGGGTGACGGGGTGACGGGTGGCCGGTTCTCGACCGTCCGTTCCCGGACGTTACGGTCGCGAGCCGGTGGTGTTACCGAACGGATAACACGAGGATAGGGCTCCCGCATAGCTTCGTGGCGATACGTCGACCGCACATGCAAGACGGGGATGTCGCATGGACTTCCGAGTCCTCGGCCCGGTGGAAGCACACAGGGGCGGATTACAGATTCCGCTCTCCGGATCCAAGGTGCACACAGTACTGGCTGCCCTGCTGCTCGCGAAGGGCCGCGTCGTGTCGGACAGCAGACTCAACTTCCTGCTGTGGGGCTGGGAACCGCCGGCCACGTCCGGTGCCCAGATCTACACGTACATGTCACGGCTGCGCAAGCTCCTCGGTGACGAGGTGCGCATCGAGCGCGAACCACCGGGCTATCTGCTCCAGGCCCCCGACAGCGCGGTGGATCTGCTGGAGTTCGAGCGGCTGGACCGGCTCGGCCGGGCGGCGCTGGCCCAGCGCCGCCACCAGGAGGCGGGGGCGCTGCTCGCCGAGGCCCTCGGGCACTGGCGCGGCACCGCCCTCGCCAACGTCACCGAGCACCTCGCCGACGCGGAGCTGCCGCAGTTGGAGGAGGCCCGGATGCACACCTTGGAGAACCGCATCGAGGCCGACCTCGCGCTGGGCCGGCACGAGCAGCTCACCGCCGAACTCACCGGCCTCGTCGCCAGCACCCGCTGCGCGAGAAGCTCCGGGCACAGCTGATGACCGCCCTCTACCGCAGCGGCCGGCAGAGCGACGCCCTGCAGAGCTTCGATGCAGCCGCGGCCTCCTCGCCGACCAGCTCGGCATCGACCCCGGCGAGGCGCTCGGCGCGACCTACGCGGCCGTCCTCAAGGGCACTCGGGGGCCGGGTCCCGGCGGCGCCACCCGGCCCGCGCGGCAAGAGCCGGCCGGCCCCGTCGCACCGGCCACGCTGCCGGCGTTCGCCGGGCAGCTCGTCGGCCGGGACGCCGAGATCCGGACGCTGCGCACCCAGCTGGCGGAGTCGGTCAGCCGGGCGGGGCCCGCGCCATCTCCTGGTCACCGGCATGGCCGGCGTCGGCAAGACCGCCCTCGCCGTGCACGTCGCGCACGCGGCGGCCGGGACTTCCCCGACGGCCGGCTCTTCGCCGAGCTGTCGGAGGCGAACGGCCGTCCCCGCCGGCCGGGGTGGCGTCCTCGCCACGCTGCTGCGCGACCTCGGGGAGCCGCTCGAGGAAAGTGACACGACGCCGCCGGACGCGGCCGAGCAGGACGGCCGCAGGCGGTGCGAGGACCTCGTACGGCTGCTCCGCGCCCGCACCGCGGGCCGTCAACTGCTGGTGGTGCTGGACGGCGCGGCCGAGGGAAGGCTGCCTCGACCCGCTGCTGGCGGGTCTCCAGGGCGTCGTGGTGCTGATCACCGGCCGGACCAGGCTCACCCAGGTCATCGGCGCCCGTACCACGGCACTCTCGCCGCTCGTCGCCCCCCGCGTCCCTCGATCTGCTGGCCGCCGTCACGGGCCGGGCCCGGCTGTCCGCGGAACCCGACGCCACGCACGAACTGCTCGGCTACTGCGATGGACTGCCGCCGCGCTGCGCATCGCCGGGAGCCGCCTCCTCGCCCGCCCGTTCTGGCTCGTGGCCCGCCTCGCCCAGCGCATGGCGGCCCCGGAGAACCGGCTGCGGGAGCTCTCCTACGGCGGCATGGACGTCGGCGCGGCCCTGCTGCCGTCGCTGCACGCCCTGCCGTCGCCCGCGCGGTCGGCCCTGGTACGGCTGGCCGGCATGGGCGCCGAGCCCTTCCCCGCGCACCGGGCGGCCGGGGCGCTCGGCACGACGGAGGCGACCGCGGAGCAGGGGCTGGAGCAGCTCGTGGACGGTGCGCTGCTCGACCTGTGCGGCGTCGACCTGATGGGCCGGCCCTTCTACCGTTTCCACGAGCTGGTGCTGCTCTTCGCCGCCGGCCCGCCGGCCCCGCCCCGCACCGGCCCGAGGTCGCCGGCCGCCCGGTGAACGAGCCGGCCACGGCAGCGGCCCCGCCCCGAGTCGAGCTCGGGCGGGGCCGCCGCGTGGGCTCAGTGCCAGCTCTCGTCGTCGGAGCCGGTGACCGAAGCGGCGTGCCGGTGAGTGACGCGGACGTCCGTCATTTGTTCCCCCCATGTACCGACAGTGATGCTCGAATTCCTGAAGCAGACACTAATCCATCCGGTTTTCCCCTCATTATCGAACGGATTACCCTTCCCGTTTCCCCGTCCGCCGGTTCTCCTCCGGGCAGTTCGGCGATGGCGGCCCGGGCCCTCCGTATCCACGCCTCCACACCGATGGGTTCGAAATTGGCCAACGCCCCGAGGTAATTGCGCCGGGCCTCCTGGAAATCGCCGCATTGCCGACCGGCCGTGCCGAGCGCGAGTTTGATACGCCCTTCGACGAGCGCGCTGTCCACCAGGGCCGCCGTCTTCAACGCCTGCCGCAGCGTGACCCGCGCCTGCTCCCACCGTCCGGCGCCCATCCGGACCTCACCGAGCGCCAGCAGCCCATGGGCCAGCCCCAGCATGTCCAGTTGGCCCCGCACGATGTGGATCACCCGGAGCAGGGCCTCCTCCGCGAGGTCGTACTCCTGGCGAGCCAGACGCACCCGGGCCAGCCGGTGGGTGCCCAGCGCCAGGCTGCGGGCGCCGCCCTCGCCGATCGCGGCGGAGACCCGTACCGACTCCTCGCTGAGCCGCAGCGCCTCGTCGACGTCGTCCCGGTCGAGGCAGATCTGCGCCATGTTGTTCAGGACGTGGGCCTCCGAGGAGCGGTCGCCCACCGCACGGAAGACCTCCAGCGCCGCGGTGCTGTACCGCATCGCGGTGTCGAGTTCGCCGCGCATCTCGTCGATCATCGCCATGTTCCGCAGCACCAGGGCCCCGCCGTGTCTCTCGCCTGCCCGTTCGTGCAGCTCCCGTGCCCGTTTGAACAGGCCGTACGCCGTGGTGAAGTCGCGCTGGCGCATTTCCAGCGCTCGAGGACGTGCAGCATCGCGGCCTCGCCGCGCGCGTTGCCCGCGGCGCGGGCCGCGGTCAGGGAGCGCTCCGCGCACTCGCGCCAGTCGTCGAGGTAGTTGCGGGTCTCGAAGAGCACCAGGACGCAGAGGGTGAGGTACCAGGCGAACTCGTCCAGGCCGGCGTCGGCCGCCCGGGCGACGACCGCGCTCAGCGAGAGCCGCTCGGCCTCCAGCCAGTCCAGTGGCCGGGCCAGCAGGATGTCGGTCAGCTCCGGCGGCAGCCGGTGCGGGACGGCGGTGCCGTGGATGATGCTGAAGTCCCCGCCGAAGGAACGCCGGTGGGCCTCGGCCGCGAGGAACAGGTAGGTGCGGAACACCCGGTCCAGCACGGCACGCCGCTCCTCGGCGCTCTCCTCCTCCGCGCGCTCCCTCGCGAACAGCCGCAGCAGGTTCTGGAACCGGTAACGCGTGTGCCCGGACAGGTCCTGGCCGATCACGTCGAGGAACTGCGCGTCGACCAGCTCCTCGATGAGCCGTTCCCCGGTGTAGAGGTCGGTGTCGAGCAGGACGGCGGCCGCCCAGGCGGAGAAGTCCGGCACGTCCAGCAGCCCGAGTCTTCGGTAGAGCCGCGCGGTCTGCGCGGCCAGGCCCCGGTAGGTCAGCGCGAAGCTTGGCCCGTACCTGCGACTCGCCCTGGCTCAGTTCGTCCAGCCGCAGTCGCTCGTCGCTCAGCCTGTGCACCAGGTGCTCGACGGTCCAGTGCGGTTTCGAGGCGAGTCGGGCCCCGGCGATGCGCAGTGCCAGCGGCAGCAGGTCGCACAGCTCGGCAAGGGTGGCGGCGGCAGCCGGTTCGGCGGCGACGCGCTCCTCGCCGACGATGCCGCCCAGCAGCTCGACTGCCTCGTAGGTGGAGAGCGGCCCGAGCCGCACCCAGGCGCGCGGCGGCCACGCCACCAGCTCCGGTAGCTGCTCACGTCCCGTGACCAGCACACAGCAGCCGGCGCCACTCGGCAGCAGCGGGCGCACCTGGGCGTAACTGCGCACGTTGTCCAGTACGACGAGTACCCGGCGGTCGGCGAGCAGGCTCCGGTAGAGCGCGGCCCGCTCCTCCGGCTCGGCGGGTATCCGGCCCGCGGGCACGGACAGGGACCGCAGGAAGCGGCTGAGGACCTCGTCGGCGGTGGTCGGCTCCAACTGCTCGTCGTAGCCGTGGAGGTCGGCGAAGAGCTGGCCGTCGGGGAAGAGGTCCGCGACACTGTGCGCCCAGTGGATCGCGAGTCCCGTCTTGCCGACCCCGGCGACGCCGGTGATCAGTCCGGTGGCCGGGCGTGGCGGCGCCGTCCGTGTCGAGCAGCTCGCCCAGCAGGGCCATGTCCTCCTTGCGGCCCGCCAGCCTCGGCACACCGGGCGGAAGCTCCAGCGGATCGCGGACCGGGTCCGGCCGGGGTACCGGCTCGCCGTCCGGGTCGGGCACCGACAGCGAGCGTTCGTCCTGCAGGATGGCGTCGCGCAGTTCGGTCAGGGCGGGGCCCGGTTCGATGCCGAGCTCCTCCATCAGCGACCGTCGCCCCCGCCTGGAAGGTCTCCAGCGCCTCGGCCCGCCGGCCGGAACGGTACTGCGCGGTGATCAGCTGATGGCGGGCTCGTTCGCGCAGCGGGTGGCGCCGGACCATCGCCGCCAGGTCGGGCAGCACCCGCTGGTGGTCGCCCAGTTGCAGGCGTACCGCGGTGGCGTCCTCGAAGGCGTTGAGGCGCAGCTCCTCCAGCCGTTGCGCCTCGTCCTCCACGCGCAGTCCGATGACGCCGGCCAGCGGGCGCCCGCGCCACAGCCGCAGCGCGTCCGCGTAGGCCCGGGACGCCTCCGGCAGCCGATCCTCGCGCACCGCCGTCTCGGCCAGGGTGATCAGCTCGGTGAACTCGGCCGTGTCCAGCGTGTGACGGTCCAGCCGCAGGAGGTAGCCGGGGTGGACCGTGACGATGACCTCTTCGGCACAGCCCGCGTTCTTGAACGCCTTGCGCAACGCCGCGATGCAGATGGCGACCTGGGTGCGCGCGGTGGCGGGCGGGTGCTCGTTCCACACCGAGTCGATCAGCGCGTCGACCGGGACGACCCGGCCGGGAGTGAGGAGCAGGAGGGTGAGAATCGTGCGGTGCCGTGGTCCGCCCAGCGGTACTTGGACATCCCCGACGCGTACTTCCGGTGGTCCCAGGATTCGGAATTCCAGCCGCTTCTCCATGCTCCCTTGATCCCCGTAGATCGCAGACGGGCGGGAGCGGTGCCCCTGTCGCCATCGGAATTCGACGGCTTGCCCCCAGGCACACGATACGACGGAGGAAGTAGCTACTGTCCGGTAGAAGGGCGCTAACCGGCAGTAACGAAACAGAGTTCGCGAAAAAGTGTCTCTCCCGAACGCTCCGGGAATGAAGTTGAGTACTGCTCACTTTCGGCGGATAGCCGCGGGCGGCGCTCAGCCTCGCAAACCCGACACAGAACGCCATACCTTTCCGTGGTCCCAAGCGCATCGAGTGGACCTACGACACCGTCGCCAAGGGCCTGCCCACCGCGGCCATCCGCTACGACAACGGCCGCGAGTACCGCGAGGAGGTCACGGAGTACGACAACGCGTATCGCGTCAAGTCCAGCCAGACGGTCATCCCCACTGAGGAGACCGGCCTGGCAGGTACCTACACGTACAAGTACGCCTACACCCCGACCGGAAACCTCGACTACGTCCAGGTACCGGGCGTGGGCGGCCTGGTCAACGAGACGGTCGTCTTCGTCTACAACTCCGACGACCTGCCCATCGCCATCGGCGGCTCGGCCCCGTACCTGACCGACGTGCAGTACTCGGCGTTCGGCGAAATCCTCCGCACCGACGCCGGACCGGCCGGCAAGAAGGTGTACGGCTCGTACATCTACGACGAGTTCACCCGCCGGCTGCAGACCGCCACCTTCGACCGTTCGGTGGCCCCGGTCCGGATCAGCGAGACCAAGTACGGCTACGACGAAGCCGGCAACATCACCAAGATCTCCGACACTCCTGGTGGCGCGTCCCCTGACGCCGGCAAGACCGACAACCAGTGCTTCGTCTACGACCAGCTGCGGCAGATGACCTCCGCTTGGTCGGCGAAGACGGACGACTGCACGGCCGAACCGTCCAAGGACACCGTCGGCGGCCCGGAAGCCTACTGGCAGTCCTACGAGTTCGACGCCGCGGGCAACCGCACCAAGCTCGTCGAACACGACCCAACGGGCGACACGGCCAAGAACGTCACCCGCGCCTACACCTACGGCAAGACAGGCGTCGGCGGTCCCAGCGCACTGGCCGAGATCAAGTCGGTCGGCCCGCAGGGCGAACGCCTCAACACCTTCGCCTACGACAAGGCCGGCAACACCACCCAGCGCCAGCACGGCGGCACCACCCAGACCCTGAAGTGGGACGTCGAAGGCGAACTGCGCAAGGTCACCGAACCCGTCGAAGGCGGCGGCACGAAGGCCACGTCGTACCTGTACGGCGCGGACGGCGAACGCCTCATCCGCACCGGAGCAGACGGCAGCCGCACCCTGTACCTGGGCGATGCGGAACTCACCGTCAGCGCCGACAACATGACGAAGACGGCGGAGCGCTTTACGCCCACCCCGACGGCATGACAACCGTCCGGGCGACCGGCGGCGAGCGCCAGCTCATGATCTCCGATCACCACGGCACGTCCCACACAGTCGTGGACATGGCCGACCCCGCCATGCGCGTCACACGACGCAAGTCGATGCCCTTCGGCGAGGAACGAGGCCAACAGCCCTCCTCCTGGCCCGGACAGCGGGGCTTCGTCGGGGGCACCGTCGACCAGGACACGGGCCTGACCCGCCTCGGCGCCCGCAACTACGACCCCGCAACAGGCCGGTTCATCTCCGTCGACTCCGGTCGACTACGGCAACCCCGCCACGATGAACCCCTACGCCTGGAGCGCTTTGGCATTGACCTGCAGCCGGAAGCCCTCCTGCCGGAGGCCAGTGACGGTATCGGCCCATGCCCGGAGCCTCTGATGGGGCATCTCCGCCGCCAGCGTGCGGGTCGACTTCGTCGTCCACCACAACGGCGACACCAGATCACTATGTCTGTCCGGCTCGACCAGACTCAGCAGGGCAGTCCGCAATCCGGGATCGAGGTCCACGACGCGTTTGCGTACGCCGCCCGCCCCACCAGGGAATTGGCCTGTCTTCAGGTCAGACAGCCTTTGCCAACTGCTGTCCCCCCTCACCGGCCGCCCATGTCACTGCCCGAATACCGCCATACCCCAGCCCTCGCCCCTCCGAGGCCGTCAGCAGCTGCCCTTCGTACTGATCCGGGAATAACACCGCGAATTCCATGAATTCGCATACGGCACCGACGCACCTCAAATCGGAGAGCAACACCTTGATGATCGCCAGGCCATTAGGTCAAAAGCCAGCCGAGGTTTCTGGTTCGCGGTGCGGGTCAGCCATCCCACTCTCGACGCCACTTCCCACCGACCGGAACCAGTACTCGGTCTCGCGACGGCAAACGCACCGATCCGCTGAATGAACAGATCTCAGGAAGGCGGAAAGCACGGAGCCAGCACCGCTTTCCAGCCTCTCCCCACCGCACGGCGTCAAACGTCAGGAAACGGGGAACCAGACTGCCAGGCGCTTGGCGATGACCTGTACGTCGACGTTGTCTTGCGCGACGTCCTCGACGAACGGGCCGGCCACGGAAACGGGCGGCGGGACGGTACTCGCGCTCACGCCGTTGAACCGCAGGAAGACACGCATGGCAAGCCAGGCAGTGCGCTTGTTGCCGTCGATCAGCGCGTGATTGCGGGCGACGGAGTGCAGCAGCGCCGCCGCCTTCTCGTGCAGCGTGGGATACAGCTCGGCTCCGAACACGTTGGTCCGGGGCCGTTCGATCGCCGACACCAGAAGTCCCATGTCACGCACACTGTGCTCGGTACCGTTGACCGTGCGGGCGATGGCCAGGATCTCGTCGATCTGGAGGTAGCGCACGCCGGTCACTTCAGGTAGTCCAGGATCTCCGCATCGCTGCCCATTAGCTCGGCCAGGACGTCATCGACCTTCAACTCGGCCCGGTCCTGAGCGTCACGGATGGCCTCGATGGCAAGCTCCTGCTTGCTGCGGCCCTCCCGACGGGCCCGCTCGGTGAGCTTCGCGTCAAGGTCGTCGGGGAGTCGGAGTGTCATCGCCATACCCAGATGATACCCGACCGGTATCACAGTGGCGCGATCGAGTCGCAGCCCCTGGCAACGCGCAGCCGGAGATGGTGGCTCGCTGCTGGGGGCGGAGGTGCAGCAGTGACTTCCGCTTCGAGCGTCGTCTGAGCGTCAAGATTCTCCGAACAGCCTTCTATATGCGTCGCCCGTGCAGGCACCTCGCTCACGAAACCGCAGGTCAGCAAGCTGTAAAGATCAATCCCCCTCGAACCGCTGCGCAGGGGGAAACACGTCGAGCAACCCACTCGCACCGCAAAAACGCAGGTCAGACACCCTTCGCCGCGGGCTCCAAAATCGCCACGCACTCAACATGCGAAGTCATCGGGAACAGATCGAACACCCGCAACATCCGCACCCGATACCCCCCGTCGCGGAAGTACCCCAGATCCCGGGCCAGCGCAGCGGGATCGCATGCCACGTACGCGATCCTCCGTGCCCCCAGCGACGACAGGTGCTCGACCGTCTTCCGCCCCGCTCCCGCGCGCGGCGGGTCGAGGACGATGAGGTCGACCTCGTCGATGCCGGTGCGCGGCAGGACCGCCTCGACCTTGCCCTGTTCGATGCGGACGCGGTCGAAGCCGGCGAGGTTGTGCCGGGCGTCCTCGACGGCGCGCTTGCCGGACTCGATGCCGAGGACCGCGCCCTTGTCGCCGACGCGGTCGGCCAGGGGCGCCCGCGAAGAGGCCCACGCCGCAGTAGAGGTCGAGGGCCATGTCGCCCTTGCGGGGAAGCAGGCCCTGCATGACCGCGAGGACGAGCGTGTCGGCGGCCTTGGGGTGGACCTGCCAGAAGCCGCCGCCGCCCACCCGGTAGGTGCGGTCGTCCGCGCGCTCGCGGACGAAGGGGCGGCCGTGGACGCGGTGGACGCCGCCGTCCTTCTCGTCGACGCGCATGACGGAGACCGGGCGGTCCAGTTCGACGAGGGGGAGCCTCGCGCCCGGGCGGGGCGTCAGGATGACCTGGCGGTCCTGCGAGCCGCTCGCCGCGATCGCCTCGACCGACTCCATGCCGATCCAGTCGCGCTGCTCGATGCCCAGCTCGCTGACGCCCTCGGCGGCGATCATGCAGTGGTCGATCGGTTCCACCTCGTGCGAGCGGTGCTTGCGCAGGCCCGCGTTGCCCTCGGCGTCCACGGCGTACTGCACGCGCGTGCGCCACGACGGGACCTGGCCGGCGGGCAGCTTGTCGCCCTCGGCCGGCATCACCGTGCCGTCCCAGCCGGCCTCCTCGGGCGTGAGGCCCGCGAGGCGCTTGAGTTGCTCGGTGACGACCTCGCCCTTCAGACGGCGCTGGGCGCCCGGCTTGGCGTGCTGCCAGTCGCAGCCGCCGCAGCGGCCGGGGCCGGCGAAGGGGCACGGTGCCTCGATGCGGTCCTTGGAGGCGTCCAGGATCTCGACCGCGTCCGCGCGGAGGAAGCGGGCGCCCTCCTCGCCCTCGGTGACCCGGGCCACGACGCGCTCGCCGGGCAGCGTGTGCCGGACGAACAACACCTGTCCCTCGGACGTACGGGCGATGCAGTGGCCGCCGTGGGCGACGGGGCCGATCTCGACCTCGTACTCCTGGCCCACCAGCGAGACCGCCTGGGACTCCGCCTGCGATTTCTTCGGTTCTGCCTGCATGGCGGGGTGACTCCAGAGAACGGACGACGAGAGACGGACGCCGGCAGGCGAACGACAAAGGACAACAGCCGTCCAGTCTACGTCGACGACGAGGACTCCTTCGCCCGGTCGTGCTGGGCCGGTCCGCGCCGGACCGCGCCGGGCGCGTTCCAGTCCTGCCGCTTGCGGGCCCGGCGCTTGGCGGCCTCGGAGGACTGGAGCTGGTAGGGCACGGAGGTGACCATGACACCGGGGGTGAACAGCAGCCGCCCCTTGAGGCGCAGGGCGCTCTGGTTGTGGAGCAGGTGCTCGTACCAGTGGCCGACGACGTACTCGGGGATGATGACCGAGACCGCGTCGCGCGGGGACTCCTTGCGCAGGCTCTTGACGTACTCGATGACCGGGCGGGTGATCTCCCGGTACGGCGAGTCCAGCACCTTCAGCGGTACGGCGATGCCGCGCCGCTCCCACTCGTCGCGCAGCGCCTGGGTCTCCGCCGGGTCGACGTTGACGCTGAGCGCCTCCAGGGTGTCGGAGCGCATGAGCTTGGCGTAGGCGAGGGCGCGCAGGGTGGGGCGGTGGATCTTGGAGATCAGGACGACCGAGTGGACGCGGGAGGGGCGCACCATGTCGTCGGTCTGGGCCTCGTCGGGGTCCTCGGGGGCGGCGATCTCCTCGGCGACGCGGTCGTAGTGCTTGCGGATCGCCGTCATCGTGGCGAAGAAGATGCACATGCCGAGCAGGGCGACCCAGGCGCCGTGCGTGAACTTCGTGGCCAGTACGACGACCAGGACGAGTCCGGTGAAGAAGGCGCCGAAGGCGTTGATCGCGCGGGAGCGGTGCATGCGGCGGCGCTTGGCCTGGTCGCGTTCGGTGGCCAGGTGGCGGTTCCAGTGGCGGACCATGCCGATCTGGCTGAGCGTGAAGGACACGAACACGCCGACGATGTAGAGCTGGATGAGGCGGGTCGAGTCGGCGCCGTAGATGAAGACCAGGAGCATCGCCGCGCCGGCGAGGAGCACGATGCCGTTCGAGAAGGCCAGGCGGTCGCCGCGGGTGTGCAGCTGGCGCGGCAGGTAGCGGTCCTGGGCGAGGATCGAGCCGAGCAGCGGGAAGCCGTTGTACGCGGTGTTCGCGGCGAGGAAGAGGACCAGCGCGGTGGCGGCGGCCAGCACGATGAACAGGGAAGCTGCCCTCGCCGAAGACCGCCTCGGCGACCTGCGAGATCACCGGGTGCTGCACGTAGTCCGAGCCGAGCGCGACGCCGTTGTGGAAGAGGTCGGTGGCCGGGTTCTCCGACATGCGGACGTCGGTCGCGGCGGCCAGCGCGATGATGCCGCAGAACATGGTGACGGCGAGCAGGCCCATCAGCGCGAGGGTGTTGCCCGCGTTCTTCGACTTGGGCTTGCGGAAGGCCGGGACGCCGTTGGAGATGGCCTCTACGCCGGTGAGGCGGCGCAGCCGGAGGAGAAGGCGCGCAGGAGGAGGAAGACCAGGGGCGAAGCCCGCCAGGCCGCCGTGTTCCGGTTTGATCTCGTAGTCCGCCGTCGGGGCGCGCATGGTGTCGTCGAGCACCAGGCCGCGGAAGGCGCCCCACGCGATCATGATGAAGACGCCCGCGACGAAGACGTAGGTCGGAATCGCGAACAGGGTGCCCGACTCCCTGACCCCGCGCAGGTTCATCAGCGTCAGCAGCAGGATCACGGCGATCGCGCAGAGGACCTTGTGCTCGACGACGAAGGGGATCGCGGAGCCGAGGTTCTCGATGCCGGAGGAGATGGAGACGGCGACGGTCAGGACGTAGTCCACCAGCAGAGCGCTCGCCACCGTCAGGCCGGCCTTGGGCCCGAGGTTGGTGTTGGCGACCTCGTAGTCGCCGCCGCCGCTCGGGTAGGCGTGCACGTTCTGCCGGTAGGAGGCGACCACGGTGAACATCAGCACGACGACCGCGACCGCGATCCAAGGACTGAAGTGGTACGCCGACACGCCCGCGATGGACAGGACCAGCAGCACCTCGCCGGGCGCGTACGCCACGGAGGAGAGCGGGTCGGAGGCGAAGACGGGGAGGGCGATGCGCTTCGGCAGGAGCGTTTCCAGCCGGTCACTGCGCAGTGCGCGCCCGATCAGGATCCGCTTGGGCACGTCGGTCAGTTTGGACACAACAGAGGATCGTAAGCGTTCGAACGGGCGCCCGCCCACCCGCCACCCCCGATCGGCCCGCCGTCTGCTCTACGGGTGAATTCGGGGGTGGTGCGGCTGCGGATTCCGCAGGCCACGGGGTTGGCATGCCTATACGACAAGCACCGTCCGATTGCCGTTCGCTTCCCGGCCGTTGCCGCCCCTGGAGGTCCCATGCACCTGAGCGCAGAACTGATCGGCGGCGCCGCCTCGCTCGTCGGCCTCGGAATCCTGACTCTCGCCAGCATCCGCAGCATCGGCCGGCGGGGGTCGTCGGCCGGGGGTGAGACGGCCGCTGCGGGCCCTGGAGGCTTGCCGATACGTTGGGTGCGGACAGGCGGACCCGGCTTCCCGGACGGGGAATCCGGCTTCCCGGGGCCCCGAGAGGCGTCAGCGTCGGTGCTCACCGGCATGATGTTCCCCCTGCGGCCCGCACACTGGCCGCGACGTGTCGCCAGGCGAGCCGAAAGAGAGACATGAGCAGGACATCCACAGAGGCCGGCGGGCCCGCAGAAAGCGGGGTGTGAGGCGATGCACATCGTCATCATGGGCTGCGGGCGCGTGGGCTCGGCCCTCGCGCAGACCCTGGAGCAGCAAGGGCACACGGTCGCCGTGATCGACCAGGACCCCACCGCGTTCCGTCGCCTCGGTTCCACGTTCGGCGGCCGCAGGGTCACCGGTATCGGTTTCGACCAGGACACCCTGCGCGAGGCGGGCGTCGAGGAGGCCGGCGCCTTCGCCGCGGTCTCCAGCGGTGACAACTCGAACATCATCGCCGCCCGCGTGGCCCGCGAGATGTTCGGCGTGGAGAACGTCGCCGCCCGTATCTACGACCCCCGCCGCGCCGAGGTCTACCAGCGCCTGGGCATCCCCACGGTCGCCACCGTCCGCTGGACGGCCGACCAGATGCTGCGCCGGCTGCTCCCCTCGGGCGCCGAGCCGCTGTGGCGCGACCCCACCGGCGGCGTCCAGCTCGCCGAGGTGCACACCTCGGCGTCCTGGGTCGGCCACAAGATCAGCCGGCTCCAGGAGGAGACCGGTGTGCGGGTGGCGTTCCTCACCCGGCTCGGGGAGGCCATCCTGCCGACCTCGCAGACGGTGTTGCAGGAGGGTGACCTGGTGCACGTGATGATGCGCGCCGACGAGGTCCACAAGGTCGAGGCGTCGTTCGCCAAGGGTCCCGAAGAGGAGGGCGGTCACTGATGAGGGTCGCCATTGCCGGAGCCGGCGCGGTCGGCCGCTCGATCGCGGGCGAGCTGCTGGAGAACGGCCACGAGGTCCTGCTCATCGACAAGGCGCCGACCGCCATCTCGGTGGAGCGCGTCCCGATGGCGGAGTGGCTGCTCGCCGACGCGTGCGAGATCACGTCGCTGGACGAGGCGGCGCTCCAGCGCTGCAACGTCGTCATCGCCGCGACGGGCGACGACAAGGTCAACCTGGTCGTCTCCCTGCTGGCCAAGACGGAGTACGGCGTTCCGCGCGTCGTCGCCCGGGTGAACAACCCGAAGAACGAGTGGCTGTTCAACGAGTCCTGGGGCGTGGACGTCGCCGTCTCCACCCCGCGGCTGATGTCCGCCCTGGTCGAGGAGGCGGTGAGCGTCGGCGACCTGGTCCGGCTGCTGCGCTTCAGCCACGGCGACGCCAACCTGGTGGAGCTGACGCTGCCGGAGGAGTCGGCGCTGGCCGGCATCCGGTCGGCGACGTGGAGGGCTCGAGGACACCTCGCTGGTCACGATCATCCGCGGCACCTGGTACTGACGCCGTCCACGGAGGACTCCCTGAGGCGGGCGACGAGCTGCTGTTCGTGGCGGCTCAGGCCCGCGAGGAGCAGCTGGAGGACCTGCTGTCGGCGCGGCGGACCGACGCCGCGCGCTGAAGCCGACGCAGGATCCGTCCGCGTACGACGGTGGGGCGCCCGGAGATCTCCGGCGCCCCACCGTCGTACGCCGTCAGTCCTTGCGGTGCCTGCCGCCGCCTGCGGAGTCCGCGGCGGACGACTCCACGGCTTCGCCCTCCCGGGCCTCGCGCTCGGCCTTCTCGCGCTCCGCCCTCTCCTCCTCTCGGCCTTCTCGCCGCCTCCATCTCCGCGAACACGTCGATGGGGGCCGGCGCCTTCGCCAGGAACACCCAGGTCAGCCAACACGGCGAGGAGGAACGGCGGGATCTTCAGGGTGACCTGCGGACCCAGCCGAGCTGCTCAGTGTCCGCCCACCAGTACAGCGGGAAGAGGATGGCGCTCTTGCCGAGCAGGACCAGACCCCAGGCGTAGCTGGCGCAGTGTACGCCTTCTTGCGGCCCGGGTTGCGGGTGCGCCAGGAGAGGTTCTCTGAAGACCGGGCCGAGGATCAGGCCGATCAGCGGCACCCCGGCCAGCCAGGGTGACGATGTACGCCATCGCCAGGCCCAGGGTGTAGAGCAGTTCGGCAGATAGAAGTTCTTGGCGTTGTCGGTCATCATCGCGAAGACCACGCCGAAGGCGACGCCGAAGACCCCGCCGGAGGCGTGGCTTGACGGTGTCCTTCATCGCCAGCCGGACCACGACCAGCACCAGCGACACGGCGAGCGCCGCGATCGCGGACATGTGCGGCGTCGTTGTTGAGGGTGAAGATGGTGACGAAGAGCAGGCCTGCAGCACCGTCTCGACCATGCCCCGCACGCCGCCGAACGCCTCGAACAGCGCGGTCTCCGTCACCGCCCACGACGTCGTCGGCTTCCGTGTAGCCCCGGTGTCTTCGGTCGGCTTGTCGAGCGACGTCACCGGCTACTCCCGTCGAGGGTTCAGTTCGTATTTCGGGTTGAAGAGCACCCGGCGGCCCCGGCTCATCGAGATCCGCCCGATGCGATGAGCTTGCGCCCCGGCACTCTATACCCACGATGGAGCGTCTGCCCAGCCACACCACGTCCAGGGCGGCGGAACCGTCGAACAGCTCGGCCTCAGGGCCGGGACGCACTGCGCGGTCGCAGGGTGATCGTGCGCAAGGCCACGGTAACCCGACACGATCTGCCGGTCGCTGACAGTCGCAGATACGGGTACAGCCGGCGGTGTCGGCGTCCTCGCGCAGTTCCTCGACTCCAGGTCCTCCTGCGACGAGGAGAGCCGGTCGAACACTTCTGCGCCGGAACCGGCCCACCGGCTTGTCGGAACGCGGAGCAACACTATATCTGGGCGTACCGGGGCGCACCGACAGCCCAGACCACCCTCTCCGGACCGGTATCGCGCAGGGCTCACTTTCGGCTCGCCCCGATCACCTCGCCCGCCTGTCGCGCTCACCTGTCGCTCACTTCTCGAAGCGGTATCCCATGCCGGGCTCCGTGATGAAGTGCCGCGGGTGTGCCGAGTCCGCCTCCAGCTTGCGGCGCAACTGCGCCATAGTAGACCTGGAGGTAGTCCGTCCTTGTCCGGCCCGTACGACGGCCCCACACCTCCTGCAATAGCCTGCTTCTGGCCGACTAGGCGTCCGGTGTTGCGCACCAGCACCTCCAGCAGATGCTACCTCGGTGGGGGTGGAGCCGTACAGTCCTCCCGCCCCGTTCCACCTTCTTCGCGGCCAGGTCGACGGTGAACCCGCGCGGTGTCCACGACCACGTCGTCCTCGCCGCCCGAGACCGGCTCGGCCCGGCGGACGGCGACGCGCAGCCGGGCCAACAGTTCGTCCATGCCGAAGGGCCTGGCGACGTAGTCGTCGGCGCTCGCGTCGAGCGCCTCGACCTTCTCGTCGGAGGAGTGCCGGCGGACAGCACCAGGATCGAGTACGGGTCCTGGCCGCGCAGCCCTCTGATCACCCTCGACGCCGTCCATGTCGGGCAGGCCCAGGTCCAGCACCGTCGACGTCGGGGTGGCGGGCGGCGGCGAGCTGGAGGGCGGCGGTGGCACCGTCGTGGGCGGCGTCGACCTCTGTAGTGCCGGGCCTTGAGGTTGATCACGAGGGCACGCACGATCTGCGGTTCGTCGTCGATCACGAGCACCCGGGTCATCGGGCGGCCTGCCTTTCTGCTGTCGCGGAGTACGGTCTCGCGGCGTACCCTGCGCCGCGGCCCGGGGAGCCCGCCGCGCGGGGGTGAGCACCATGGTGAGACCGCCGCCGGGGTTGTCCTCGGCGTTCAGGGTGCCGCCCATCGCCTCGGCGGCCCCGGGCCATGGCCAGGCCGAGCCCCCACCCCGGCGCCGCGCGGCGTCGCCGTAGCGCTGGAAGGGCTCGAAGATCCGGTCCTGGGCCGCGTCCGGCACCCCGGCCCCCGGTGACGACCCGCACCTCGACGCGGCCCGCGAGGGCGCTGGCGGCGACCAGGACGGTGCGGCCGGCGGGGCTGTACCTGACGGCGTTCTCCACCAGGTTGGCCATCGACCGCTCCAGGAGCCCGGCGTCGACGGCGGACCTGGGCAGCGTCTCCGGGATGTCCAGTTCGGCGCTCCCCTCGGGCACCCCGCCGAGCGCCATCGGCACCACCTCGTCGACGTCGATCTCGCGGATCAGCGGCGTGACCGTACCGGTCTGGAGGCGGGACATGTCGAGCAGGTTGCCGACGAGGTGGTCGAGGCGGTCGGCGCCCTCCTCTGATGCCCCTCCAGGAGTTCCGCCTCGTCCTCCTCGGACCACGCCACGTCGTCGGACCGCAGGCTGGTGACCGCCGCCTTGATCCCGGCGAGCGGGGTACGGAGGTCGTGGCCGACGGCGGCGAGCAGCGCGTGCGGATGCGGGCGCCCTCGGCGAGCGCGCGCGGGCCCAGTCAGCCTCCTCGGCGCAGCCGCCGCCGGTCCAGGACGTGACGGCGGCCTGGGCGGCGAAGGCGGCCAGCACCCGGCGGTCCCCGGCGGGCAGCACACGGCCGACAGCGCGAGCGCCAGCAGTGGTCCCCCGACCGGCATGTCCCTACCGCCCGCGTCCTCGGGGCGTTTCGACTGGCAGTCCCGCCCCGACCCGGCGGCGCGAAGGTCCAGGGCCACGTCGCGCCCCGCTCGAAAAAAAAAAAAACGCCCAGGGCGGCCGACTCTATTCGAAGGTCTCCGCGGACCCGTTCCAGGAGGCCTCAGGCTGGTCTCGCCGGCTGCAGGACGTTGCCCGCGAGGAAGGAGAGGATCTCGGACTCGGCGCGCAGCCGGGCCGCCTGGTGGGTGCGCGGGCCGCGGCGTCGACGACCAGGCGACGGAGAGCGCGACGCCCACGAACATGGCGAGCGCGAGCATGTCTCGGGATCGGCGATGGTGATCCGGCTGACCGGGGGCGGAAGAACCAGTTCAGCAGGAGGTGGATCCGACCGCCGCCGAGGCAGCGCCGGTACAGCCCGCCCAGCAGGGCGGCGGCCACGGTCAGCGCCAGGTAGAGCAGGACGTCGTTGGCGAGCCCGAGGTGAACGGCGTTCAGCAGCAGCGTCAGCAGCACGGCCCGCCGAGGCCCGCGAACCAGCCCCAGACGATCCGGGAGCGGCCGAGCCGCGCCTGGCCACCGGCAGTCCGCGTCTCTTGGCGACCTCCTCGTGGGTCACGATGTGGACGTCCAGGTCGGGCCGGACTCGCGGCGACCGTGGCGCCCACGCCGGGGCCGAAGACGCACTGCCAAGCCCTGCGGCGCGAGGAGCCGAGGATGATCTGGGTGGCGCGACGCCGCGCGCGAAGTCGAGCAGGGCGGCTGGCATGTCCTCGCCGAGCACGTGGTGGAAGGTTCCGCCGAGATCCTCCACCAGGTGGCGCTGCACCGCGAGTTCCTTCGGGGAGGTTGGCGGTCAGCCCGTCGCTGTGGCGAGGCGTGGCCAATGGCCAGCACCCCGCCGCCGGCACCCTCCGTCACCATGAGGCGCGCGGCCTGCCGTATCAGCGTCCGCCCCTCGGGCGCCGGTCAGGCTGACCACGACGCGCCCGCGCGAGCCCCAGATCTTCGACACGCGGTGTTCGCTGCGGTACCGCTGCAGGTACTCCTCGTCGATCTTGTCCGCCACCCGCAGCGCGAGCTCGCGCAGGGCGGTGAGGTTGCTGGGCGGGAAGTAGTTGGACAGGCCGCGTCGATCTCGTCCGGCTGGTAGACGTTGCCGGGCCATGCGCCGCCGCAGTGCCTGCGGTGACATGTCGACCAGTTCGATCTGGTCCGCGCGCCGCACCACCCCGTCCGGCACGGTCTCCGCCGTCTCACCCCGGTGATCGACTCGACGACGTCGCCGAGTGACTCCAGGTGCTGGATGCTGACGGTCGACACGACGTCGATCCCGCGGCCAGCAGCTCCCTCGACGTCCTGCCACCGCTTTCATGCTTGCGGGCACTGACGTTGGTGTGGCCAGCTCGTCCACCAGGGCTACCCTGGGGCTCCGGGCGAGCACCGCGTCCAGGTCCAGCTCCGTGAAGAGCGCGCCGGGCGGTGCTCCAACTCCCCGGCGCGGTAATCTGTCCAGGTCGTGCAGCAGCATCGGTGCGCCGACTGCCGTGGTGTGCTCCACGAAGGCCACGACGCAGTCGGTGCCCTGCCCGCATGGCGCGGTGCGCTCCCGACAGCATCGCGTACGTCTTGCCGACGCCTGCGCCGCGCCGAGGTAGATCCGGAAGCTTGCCGCGTCCCATGGTCTACCAGCGCCTGGTCAACGCCGATTGCGCAGCGTCGACCTTACGGCGAGCAATCCCGACAAATCATGTACGGATGAGGATGCCTTGACGGAACTCGACGTCCGCGTCGTCAGGGTTCGGCCACCTCCTCGTCCCGCAGCTCCGGCACCCGGTCGGCGAGGTTCAGCAGGGCGGCGTCGTGGTGGCGACCAGGGCGGTGATCTGCTCATCAGGCGTACGACTGCCCGCAGCAACTCCATCACGGCGGCTGGTCTCCGCGTCCGAGCAATACGTAACCGAACGGGCGCATAC
>JAKFGP010000023.1 GCA_021502835.1 Streptomyces thinghirensis | reverse complement strand
GGTGACGCTGGTTCGGTCGGAGGTACAGGTGTTTAACCCTTGTCGGGGTTTGTGTGGCCTTGTTTTCGCATTTATCGTGAAACGCTTTCGCGTTTTCGTGCGCCGCTTCACACGGATCCCGGCAGGGTCGGGCGCGGTCGCGGTGAGGGCCAGCAGGGGAGTGACGGGCAGCCCCGCCGAGGGGTGGGGCGTGGTGCCCCAGTCGATGAGGAAGGGCACCAGGCCGGAAGGGTGGACGCCGTCGGTCGGGCGCCACTCCAGGAGCGTGCCGTCGGGCCGGCGGCGGCTCATCGGGCGTACCGCGCCGGGGTCGTGGCCGCGCGCCGGGCCGCCAGCACGGCCGCGTCCAGATCGGGCGGGCGGATCGCCCAGGAAACGAACAGCGGGGCGGTGAGCCGCTCGAGCCACGAGGGGCGCGGGCCGTCCGGCGAGGGACTGGTCCGGGTCGGGGCCGATGATCTCCAGGTAGCCGGTGCCGCCCAGCCCGACCAGGTGGTTGCGGGTGCCCGAGCCGAGGTGCGAACCGCCGGGCGCGGGGGCGACACCGGTGCGCCGGGTGAAGTCGGCGACGGTCGCCGCGAGATCGGGAGTCGCCAGGACCAGGTGGTCCAGCAGGGCGGGAAGGGCGTTCATCGCGGCCGAGCGTAGGCGGCCCGGCCCTGCTGTGGAACACCTGTGCGGCAGGATGGCCGCATGATTCGTCCCACGCGCGTCCTGCCGGTGCTGCTGCTGGCCCCGCTGCTGCTCACCGCCTGCGGCTCCGAGAAGGCGGACGCCGACCCCGCGGCCGGCCCCTCCGCAAGCGTGACCGAGGCCGCCGACCAGGGTGAACTCGACGCCCGTGCACAGGCGCTGGGCGTGGCGCCCGAGCTGGTCTACGTCACCGGAGCCCCCGGTTTCACCCTGGCCCAGCAGTCCGTCGGCGTACTCGGCGGCGACGGCTTCTCCGCCACCTGGGTCTCCCACGAGACCGGCGCCCACCTGCGTCTCTCCGTCGACCGGGGCTCGATCACCGCCGCCGGCTGCCCCGAGCAGCCGGTCGGGGTATGCCCGGCGAGCGCGACGATGCGAGCGCGACGGCGACGCCTGGTAGCCGCACCGGCGCCGGACGACGCGAGTACGCCGTGCCCGGAGGGCCACGTCGTGCGCGTCTCCGCCGAGGCGGACGCCGTACCGCGCGACGTTCTGCGCGAGGCAGCCCTGGGCGCCCACCGCCCCGACGCCTCCGAGGCCGCCGCCCTCCTGCCCTCCGCCGAACCCGCGCCCAGCGCACCGGTGGAGCGCGGCGACCTGCCCTCGTTCGGTGACGGGGCACCCGACAACAACGTGGACGTGGGCGGCTGACCCGGTCCCACCGCCCGGTCCGGCCGTCTAGGGTCGGCGCCATGGCTCCCCGGTGCTCCTCTACACGCGCACCACCGCCTACCGCCACGACTCCATCCCGGACGCGGTCGACGCCGTGGGAGCGCTGGGGGAGTTCGAGGCCGACCACACCGAGGACCCGGCGGTCCTGGAGGGGCCCCTCGCCCCTTACGCCGCCGTCGTATTCCTCTCCACCAGCGGCGAGGTGCTCACCCCGGCCGGGCGCACCCGGCTCGCCGAGTACGTCGAGGCGGGCGGCGGCTTCGTCGGCGTCCACGCGGCGGCCTGCACCGAGGACGACTGGCCGTACTACGGCGAACTGCTCGGCGCCCGCTTCGACCGGCACCCCCGCCCACCAGCCGGGCCGGGTGCTCGTCGAGGACCGCGACCACCTCCGCGACCCGGGACCTGCCCGCCGTCTGGGAGTTCACGGACGAGTGGTACGACTTCCGTACCAATCCGCGCGGCGCGGTCGGGTCCTCGCCCGCGCCGACGAGTCGTCGTACGAGGGCGGCGGCATGGGCGATGACCATCCACTGGTCTGGTGCCGCGACCAGGGCGCGGGTCGCGTGTTCTACACGGCCCTCGGCCACGCCGCCGACGCCTACACCGACCCGGACTTCCGCGCCCATCTGCGGGGCGGCATCGACTGGGCGGCCCGGTTCCGCTAGGCGGACAGCGCCCCGCTCCGTGCGGCCTGCGGTGGCGCGCGCGGTCAGGCGGGAGCCGGACTCGCCGGCGGGCCGCGCGGCGCAGAGGGGTACGGCGAGCAGGAACCCGAGGACCGTCCAGGCGGCCAGTACCAGGGCGACCACTGGGCAGCTCCCAGGAGCCCGCGACCTCGGCGGCCGGTGCGGAGTCCGGCAGCAGCGCCGAACGAAGCCCCTGCGCCATCCGCCCGAGCGGGAAGACCGAGGCGACCTGCTGGACCGGCACGGGCAGCGAGGTGATCGGGAAGACCGCTCCGGAGGTGAACAGCAGTGCCATCGTGGGCAGCATGATCAACGCCAGCGCCTCGCGCGGGTTGGGCAGCACGGCGCCGATGGCCGCGCCCAGCGGCACGACGGCGAGCAGCCCGAGCGTGGTGACCCACAGCAGCGTCAGCCGGTCGCCCGGCCGCGCGGCGGCAATGCCCGTCCACCAGCAGCGCGCGACCCGCCAGGAGCAGGGCCAGGGTGCCGGCCGCCACGACGACCACCAGCAGGCACTTGGCGATGAGGTAGGCCGGTATTCCGCCGGGCGTCGCGCGCAGTCGCAGCAGGGCGCCCTCCTCCCGCTCGGTCACGGTATCTGCGGGAGGTTGATCAGCCCGATCTGGAACAGCAGGTAGGCGGCGAAACCGGCGAGCACCAGGTGGGCCATCGGAGTGTGGGTGCCGGGCACGTCGTCGCTGATGTAGGCGGCGATCAGCAGTGCGACGACCACGTTGCTCAGATGGCCGGACATCTCCTAGGGGTTGCGCAGGAGGTGCCGCAGCTCGATGCTGCCGCGGAGGAGGCCGGCCCGCCAGTGGTGGCGGGCGGGGCGGCCCGGCCGCTTCGTCCCTCCGGGCGTCTCGTCCGTCATCTCCGCCTTGTCGGCCGGTACTCGTCTCGTTCGTCATGTGTGTCCCCCTCATGCGGCCCGTGCCTCCCGGTCGCGGCCTCGTCCGTGCCGTCGGCCGCCCGGTGCACCATGTGCAGAATAGGTGTCCTCCAGCGTCGGGCGGCGGACCTCCAGGTCGGCGATCGGGCCGTCCGCGTTCCGGTGGAGCTCCCAGACCAGTTGTGAGGGTCGTCGGTGCGTTCGCGGCGGGGCGTCCCGTCGTCGACCGTCCAGCGGACCTCGGCCCGGGCGGCAGCCCGACGGGGCCAGCTCCCGACGGGGTGCCGCAGGGCCGGATCGACCGCCGACCAGCATCGCGATCCGGTCGGCGAGACGCTGCGGCCTCCACCAGGTCGTGGGTGGTGAGCAGGACGGTGACGCCTTCGTCGCGGGCCAGCCGTTCGACCAGGAGGTGGAACTCGCGCCGTGCCTCGGGGTCGAAGCCGGTGGTCGGCTCGTCCAGGAAGAGAGTTCGGGGCGGCCGACGATGCCGAGCGCGACGTCCAGCCGTCGGCGTTGGCCGCCGGACAGCCGGTTCACCTGCCGGTCGGCCTGGTCGGTGAGGCCGACCAGGGCCAGCAGTTCGGCCGGGTCGCGCGGGTCGGGGTAGTACGTCGCGAAGTGCGTCAGCAGCTCGGCGACCCGCCAGCAGGGGTGGTCGCGCCAGGACTGCAGGACCAGGCCGATACGGCCGCGCCAGGTGTCGTCGCCCCGCTCCGGATCCGCGCCGAGGACGCGGACCTCGCCGGCGGAGCGCTGCCGGAAGCCCTCAGGATCTCGACGGTGGTGGTCTTCCCGGCGCCGTTGGGTCCGAGCAGGGCGAAGACCTCGCCGCGGTGGACGTCGAGATCGATGCCGTGGAGGACGTCGACGGCCCGGTACGCCATGGTCAGATCGCGCACCCGGATCACGGGTTGGGCGGGTGAGTGCTCGAGACCGCGTCATCGTGCTGCCTCCGAGTGGTGCTGCCGCTGTGGCTGTGATGCCTCCTCGGCCGCCGTCGTGGGCCCGGCGCCCTCGACGATGCGCCGGGCGCCGCCACATGCCCCTCGAAGGCGGTGCGGCCGCGGTCGGTCAGCCGTACCTTCGTGCGCCGCTTGCGGCCGCCGCCCTCACTTGTGGATCTCCAGGTATCCGGCCTCTCCCAGGGTGTGCAGTTGTTTGGAGAGCGCCGAGTCGCTGAGCGAGGCTGTCGCGGACGAACGCGAAGTCCGCCCACTCGGTGGTGGCGAGCAGCGCGACCACCGACAGCCGGGTGGCGGGATGGATCAGCTCGTCGAAGCCGGCGGGGATGCTCATCGTCCGGCCCCCTCGCGGGCCGCCGTTCGCCGCTGCCCCGCAGCGAGCCGCCGCCCAGCGGTTCGCCGGCCGACGAAGACCAGGAACACGGCCGCCGAGACCGTGGCCTGGACGAAGACCGGCGAACATCGGGTCCAGTGGTTCGAGCAGGCGGCCGGACAGCACGACGGTCCCGGCGGTCACCACCGCGGCGCGGCGGACGCGGCGAGCATCCGCCAGTTGGAGCGGGAGTGGTGCAGTCGCATCCGGCTCCTGCGGCTGTGCACCACGGCCAGCGCGCTCAGCAGCCCGACGTACGCGGCGAGGACCAGCCAGACACCCCACCGGGGCAGATCCAGGCCCAGTACGGCCAGGAAGACCCACATGATCGCGGCCGTGACGTAGTTGGTCCACGGACGGCCGGACGTGGTCCGCTCGAACTCGTCGTACACGCGCTCCTGCGGCACCCGGATGCGCTGCAGGTCTCTCCACGCCTGTTCGGCGTCCACCGGCGTGCTACCGCGACCATCCCCTCCCCATGACGGACTCTACTTTCCCGCTGGGAAAGTTATCCTCGACTTTCTGGAAGGCAAGTCGGGGGCCGAGGCACGTTACTCCTCGAAGGTGGCGACGTGACGGCGTGCCGAGGGTCGGTGAACGCGGGTGGGCCCCGCGGACGATGGGGTTGGGGGTACCGCGCGCAGCAACGCGGGGCGCAGGCCAGGTCGATGTGGTGCAGGTCGCTCATCTCCAGCGTCCACGCGCCCGGCTGCCGCAGACGGTGGTCGAGGAGGATTCCTCCAGTACGCGCAGCGCGTGAAGTCCAGGTCGCCGGAGAAGGCCAGCACGGCGTGCTGCCCGTCGGCCTCCGCGATCCCTTACGGGGGCGGACCGGCTCGGGCGGTGAGGGTCGACGGTCACGACGGCCTCCTCGGCAGCACATGGCGGGCGTGCGGTGTCCTCCATTGTCCTCCAGTCGCGCACAGCGGGACGTGCGGAGCGGATCTCCGGAATCGATCGGCTCGCCGCGCCGCCAACGACATGCGCAGTGCATCAGTGCGGCGAAGGGCTGGTGAGCGCGTGATGGCAGGCCGGACGAACCCTGTGGTCGGTACGCCGCACGGGGCCGTACGCGGCAGAAGTACGAGCACGCGCATCGCCGTGTTCCGAGGGCATCCCTACGCGGCGCCCCCTTCGGACCCCGCCGGTTCCGGCCGCCTGTGCCGCCCGAACCCTGGGACGGAGTACGCGACGCCGGCTCCTTCGGCCCACGGCGCCGAAACCGCCGTACTCGAGGCTTTCGCCCAGTACCTCTCCGACCCGGCGATCCCCGGCGACGACTGCCTCAACCTCAACGTGTGGACCCCCGAGCCGGGCCCCGGCGCCCGCCTGCCGGTCCTCGTCTGGCTGCACGGCGGCGCCCTCGCCAGGGCTCCTCCGCCGTACCCGTCTACGACGGCCGCACCTTCGCCCGGGACGGCGTGGTCTGCGTGTCGGTCAACTACCGGCCTGGGCGTCGGGGCTACAGGGCTGTTCCCCGACGCCCCCGCCAACGCCGGCCTGCGCGACCAGCTCGCCGCCCTGAAGTGGGTGCACGAGTCGATCGCGGCCTTCGGCGGCGACCCCGACCGGGTCACCCTCGCCGGGCAGATCCGCCGGAGCCATCAGCACCGGCGCCCTCCTCGCCGCCCGCGAGGCCGGCCTCTTCCGGCGAGGCCGTGCTGCGAGGCGGTGCCCCGGAGGCCGCCGACCGCGACAAGGTGCGGCGGATGGTCCGCCGCATGGCCTCCCGCCTCAAGATCCCCGCCACCGCCGAGGCCTTCGCCGCCGCCGACCGCGACCAGCTGCTGCGCGCCCAGGCCGAGGTGGGCAGGCTCCAGCGGCCCCGTACTCGGCGGACCTGCCTTCGGCATCGTCGTCGACGGGGACGTGCTTCCCCGCGATCCGCTGGAAGGCGCTCGTCGAGGGCGGGGCCGCACCGGCGTCGACCTGCTGATGGGCTGGACCCGCGACGAGTACCGGCTGTGGCTGGTGCCCGGCGGCCTCCTCGAACGCGTCGACCGGCTCGGCGCCGTCGCCCTCGCCGGTGCGCGCGCCCGCGTCCACTGCGGCAACGAGGTCGTACGCGGCTACCGCGCCGTGCACGCCGGCGCCGCCGAGACTCGTCGGACGGCTGGTCACCGACCACCTGCTCCGCATCCCGATGCACCGCCTGGCCGACGCGCGGCCGGGATCGTCGTACGTCTACGAGTTCGCCTGGCCGTCCGGCCTGCCCGACCTCGGCGCCTGCCACGCCCTGGAACTGGGCTTCGTCTTCGACTCCGGGGACACGCCCGATTCGCGCAGGCTCGCGGGCGAGGGGCTCCGCGGGGAGCTGGCCGACGCGATGCACGGGGCGTGGGTGCGGTTCGCGGAGTCCGGGGACCCGGGGTGGACGGCGTGGGACGCCACGCATCCCGTGCGGGTCTTCGGCGACGGCGCCCCGCACACGGCGTACGGGCCGCGCGACGCCGAGTTCGACCTGTGGCAGGCCGACGTCACCATGCGAGGAATGCGGTCCAGGCGGCTGGTTCGACGGTGATGGTGTCGCCGACGGTTGTTTTGGAGTCGCGGATGTGGATGGTGGTGGGTTGGATGGCGACTTCTACGCAGGCGCCGCCTTCGCTTCCGCTGTCAGCTGGACTTGAACCACTTGAGTTCGGTGCCGCTCATGCTTCTCCCAGAAGACGATCCAACATGGCCCTCGTCTCCTCGGTGTTGAGGGCCTGCGTTCGCAGCATCGCATACTTCTGAGTCAGGATCCCCACCCCATCGGGATCGGCGATCAACTGGCTGCCCCGCTGAGTTTCCATGTAGGCGAGCCGCTGGTATTCGGGTGTTTCGAGCAGGATGAACGGGCCATCGAGTCCGGCGTGGGAGGTTCGGCCGAGTGGCAGGACCTGGAGGGTGATTCCAGGTACGTCGACGTGCTCCCGCAGCTTCCGCACCTGCTCGACGTATACGTCGCGTCCGCCCAAGTGGTCTCGCAGCGCGGCCTCCCAGATGACGAAGCTCACGGTGGGCGGCACTTTGCGGTGAAGAATTGATTGACGGTCGATGCGACCAGCGACCAACTGCGCGATCGAGTCGTCGTCATAGACCGGTACCCGGCTCCGGAAGACGGCTTGGGCGTAGGCCTCTGTTTGCAGCAGACCGGGAATGGCCAAACCCTCATACCACGAGATCGCGAAGGCCTCCCGCTCCCTGTCGATGTACTCCCTCCCACAACGGAACCAGATCCACCTCCGGCATCCTGCTCAACGCGACCGACAACGCCCCCTTCGTCTCCAGGAGTTCGTCGAGCTGCTCGGCGAGGTCCGGCTTCAGTGGTCGCCTGCCCTGCTCGATCGACGCGATCTGCTGCTCGCCGATGACGAACCTCTCGCCCAGCGACCTCTGCGTGTGTCCGGCCGCCTGGCGGTAGAGGGCGAGCAGCGCCCCCACCATCTTCATCGCGGAGGCGTTCCTCCGTGTCGTCGTGCCCATGAGGTCGGACTCCCCACCCGCGCGCGGCCGTTCACCGTCGCGCACCCGTACAGACCGGCCGTACGGCAGCGCGCTCTGTCTCATCGCTGGCCACGGGCGTGACCCTCGTCACGTGAACAAGGAAACTCCAACCCCCGTCCCCACGTGAACGCCTCTACCGCCGGGAACGCCGGTCGGTCCCCGCCGCGCGGGCGTTCGCGCGGGAGGCCCTCGCCGAGTGGGGCATGCGCGAGCGATGCGGACGACGTCGTGCTGTGCGTCAGCGAACTGGCGACCAACGCCCTGCTGCACGGCGTACCGCCCGGCCGGGGCTTCCTGCTGCGTCTGCTGCCGTACGGCGACGGTGACGGCGTCCGCGTCGAGGTGCACGACAGCGGGGACGGCGTACCGGCGATGCCGCAGGCGGAGGAACAGGAGCCCGGAGAGGGCGGGCGCGGGCTGCTGCTGGTGTCGGAGCTGGCGGACAAGTGGGGGCGTGGGGAGCGGGGCCCCGGCAAGATCGTGTGGTGCGAGGTGGGTGCCGCCTGGGCGCGGCCACCGGTCACGGCGAGGACAGCGCCGACGCGATCGACGTGATCGTGTCAGGGCCCACCCGGCAGCACCCGCCGACCAGCCGGGCCCCGGCCGCCCGCCAGTCCCCTACCCGCTCGGGGGCGAACGACGAACTCCCCGCCACGCCCGCGCCTGGGCGTCCCACGCCTCCCGCTGTTGGGATAGACGACGACCGGCTTGCCGGTGACCCGAGGCCGCGGTCTCGACCGCGCCCGCCACATCCTCGAGGGCGCAGCAGTTCACGCCCACCGCGATCACCCTCCTCCGCCTCCGCCACCAGGGCGAAGGCGTCCTCCAGCGGCTGACCGGCGCGGGTCCGGCCGCCCGCGACGGTGTACGACAGCCAGGCCGGTACGCCCAGTCCGCGCACCGCCCGCACGCAGTGCCGCCGCCTCGTCGGTGTCGGGGACCGTCTCCAGCGCGAGGACGTCGGGACGTGCGGCGGCCAGGACCCTCGAGGCGCGGCCGGTGGAAGCGCTCCAGTTCACCGGCGCCGAGCCCGTACCGGCGCGGTACTCGGAGCCGTCCGCGAGCATCGCCCCGTACAGGCCGGCCGACGCCGCCACCCACAGCGGACGGGCCGCTCCTGCCCGGCGGGCCGCGTCCCGGGCCAGCTCCACGCTGAGAGCGAGCAGTTCGGCGGCCCGCTCCAGCCCGATGCCGCGCCGGGCGAAGCCCTCGAAGGTGGCCTGGTAGCTGGAGGTGATCGCCACGTCCGCACCCGCCTCGAAGTAGGCGAGATGCGCCTCGGCGATCGCGCCCGGCTCCTCGGCGAGCAGCCGGGCCGACCATAATCCGTCGCTCAGGTCGTGCCCCAAGGTCAACTCCAGTTGGTTGGACAGCCCGCCGTCGAGCACGAGCGGGCGGCCGGAGGCGAGGGCGTCGGCGAAGTCGCTGGTCATGCCGCCAGGCTAGCCAGTACGCGCGAGGATGCGGGGGGCTTGTCCCCCGTGCGAGCTACGGCCGGGTGTCCACCGTGAGGTGACGATCTCCGGCCGCCGGATCCGTAGCGTCCAGTGCAGTCCGCGGCACTCCGGCTGCGGTCTGATCAAGGAGTTTCCCTGTAGGTTTGTCTGGCAGTTCCTCGCCGTCATGGTGGTGTTCGCCATCACCGGCAGTGCCGTCGGCGCGGTGAAGGACAACGACTGGCTGTCGCTCGTCGTCGGTCTCACGTCGGCCGCGCTCGCGATCCTCGTGCACGCGTGGGTGGTGCGGCGCACCGAGCACCGAGCGGCCCCGGACGTGGCCCGGGAAGGCGCCGTCGTCAAGACCGGCTGGGGGATACTGATCGGTGTCGGCATGTTCGGTGCCGTCATCGCGAACCTCTACGTCGCCGGTCACTACGAGATCGACGGCCTGGGCTCGCCGGCCGGCGCGGTGGGACTGGTCGGCTTCATGGCCGGCGCGGCCGTGGCGGAGAAGTGGTCTTCCGCGGTGTCCTGTTCCGGATCATCGAGGAGCGCACCGGCACGTACATCGCGCTCGTGCTGACCGGCATCGTGTTCGGCCTCATGCACCTGTTCAACGAGAACGCGACCCTCTGGGGCGCGATCGCCATCGCCATCGAGGCCGGCTTCATGCTCGCCGCCGCCTACGCCGCCACCCGCAACCTGTGGGTCCCGATCGGCGTGCACTTCGGCTGGAACTACGCCGCCGGCCGGTATCTTCAGCACCGAGGTGTCCGGCAACGGCGCCAGCCAAGGGCTGCTCGACACCGCGACGTCGGGGCCGGAGCTGCTCACCGGCGGCGGGTTCGGGCCGGAGGGCAGCGTCTACGCGATCGGCTTCGAGCACTGCTGACGATCGTGTTCCTGTGGCTGGCCCACCGGCGCGGCAACATCAAGCCCCCGTTCCGGGCGAGCCGTGCGTGTCAACTCCACCGTTACACTTCCCCGGTGATCGACCGTCGGCGGGTTCCGGAGCCTGTGGCACCGGCTCGACGTCACGGTCCGGGACCTCCCGTTCGGGGTGCTGCTCCTCGTCGCGTCGTTCCTGCCGGGGCTGCGCGGCAACGGGACGGAGGTCGGCGGTCTGCCGACCCAGCCCGTCGACACGCTGGGCGGCGTGGCGGCCGTGCTCCAGTGCCTTCCGCTCGCCCCTGCGCCGGCGGTGGCCGGCCCTCTGCCTCGCGCTGGTCTTCCTCGGCTTCGCCGTCGACCAGCTCAACGGCTACCACCTGGTGGCGGGCACCGCGCTGCCCATCGCGCTGCTGAGCGCGGGGTCCTACCTGGAGCGGTACCGGCGCGTCACCCTGCTCGTCCTGTCCGCCGCGTACGTGCCGCTGGCGGTCGCGCTCCACCGGCGCGGTCCGGGTGAACCGCCGGCCGAGTTCGTGACGTTCTACCTGGCGGTCGCCCTCGCGTGGGGCGTCGGCGCGTGGATGCGCTCCGCCCGGACGGCGGAGGCCGAACGACGCGGCCGCGTGGCCGAGGACGCCCGCGCCGCCGAACGCGGCCGCATCGCCTGCGAGTTGCACGACGTCGTCACCCACCATAGTGACGGCGATGGTCGTGCAGACCGAGGCGGCACGGTATCTGACCGCCGCGCCGGAGCGCCTCGACCAGACGCTGACCGCCGTCAGCGACACCGGCCGGCGGGCCATCACCGACCTGCGGCACCTGCTCGACCTGCTCAACCCCGATCACGGCACCGGCCACGACCACGGCGGCGATCACGGCACCGACCACGGCACCGAGGCCAGGACGCCGCCCGTCGGCAGACTCCTCACGCTCGTCGAGCAGACCCGCCGCGCCGGGCAGCCGGTGGAGTTCACCGAGGAGGGCACGCCGGCGGCATCGACCGGCAGCGCCGACCTCGTGGCCTACCGGGTCGTGCAGGAGGCCCTGACGAACGCCCTCAAGTACGACCACGGCAGCCGCACCTCGGTGCTGGTGCACCATGGCGAAAGGAGATCACCGTGGAGGTCGGCACGGACGGTTCCGGTTCGCCGGCCGCGTCACCCGGCGGCAGCGGGCGGGGCCTGGCAAGGGCTGCGCGAGCGGGTCGACGTCCTGGGCGGCGACTTCGACGCGGACCGCCGGGCGGGCGGCGGTTTCGTCGTCCGGGCCCGGATACCTTCGGGGAGCCCGTCGTGAGCGCACCGGTCCGCGTCCTGATCTGCGACGACCAGGTACTGATCCGCACCGGCCTGGCGACGATCATCGACGCCCAGCCCGACCTGGAGGTGGCGGGCGAGTGCGGGGACGGGCAGGCGCGGTCGACCTGGCCGGCGAACTGCGCCCGGACGTCGTGGTGATGGACGTACGCATGCCGGTGCTCGACGGCATCGAGGCCACCCGCCTGCTGGCCGGTGCCGGGGTGCGGCACCCCGTCAAGGTGCTCGTGGTGACGACATTCAACCTGGACGAGTACGTGTACGAGGCGCTGCGCGCGCGGGAGCGAGCGGGTTCCTGCTCAGGGACGCGCCGCCGGACCGGCTGCTGCACGGCATCCGGACCGTGGCCATGGAGCGCGGCACTGCTGGATCCGGAGGTGACGCGGCGGCTCGTGGGCCGGTACGCCGCCCGCATCCGCCCGCCCGTGGCACCCCGAACGACATCCCGCTGACCCCCGGGAGACGGAGGTCCTCCGCCTCATCGCGGACGGCCTCTCCAACAGCGAGATCGCCGCCGCCCTCGTGATCAGCCCCGAGACCGTCAAGACCTTCGTCTCCCGCATCCCCACCAAGCTCGACCTGCGCGACCGCGTCCAGGCCGTCGTCTACGCCTACCGGCACGGGGCTGGTGGCCTGACGCGCGCGCCGCGAGAGCAGCGGTGCCGGACCCGTTGACCTCTCCACGTCACACCCTTACCTTTTCGACGTTCGTAATCACAGATGGTGTTCGACACCACGAACAAATCGTGTCGCGCACCCCCGTCGAGAGGCCCCGCATGAGCCGCGCCGACGATCAGCCCGTACAGCCCGCCCAGCCCGCGGCACCCGGCCGACGCCTGCTGCTGAAGGTGCGCGACGCTGAGAGCCCTGGCGGCCGTCCCCGCCGTCGCCTCCGCCGCATCCGCCGCCCCCGGCAGGTCGGCCCCGTACGTGAACCCGCTCGTCCGCAACCGCGCCGACCCGCACATCCGCCGGCACACCGACGGCTTCTACTACTTCACGGCGACCGCCCCCGAGTACGACCGCATCATCCTGCGCCGCTCCCGCACCCTGAACGGCCTCGCGTCCGCCCCCGAGTCCGTCATCTGGCGCAAGCACGCCACCGGCGACAGTGGGCGCGCACATCTGGGCGCCGGAGATGCACCGCGTCGGCGGCAAGTGGTACGTCTACTTCGCCGCCGCGCCCGCCGAACGCGTCTGGGACATCCGCATCTGGGTCCTGGAGAACTCCCACCCCAACCCCTTCCGGGGCACCTGGGTGGAGCGGGGCCAGGTGAAGACGGCCTGGGAGACCTTCTCCCTCGACGCCACCACCTTCACCCACCGCCGGCACCCGCTACCTCGCCTGGGCCCAGTACGAGCCCGGCATGGACAACAACACCGCCCTGTGGCTGTCCGAGATGGCGGAACCCCTGGACACTGAAGGGGCCCGCAGATACGGCTCTCCACGCCCGAGTACGACTGGGAGTGCGTCGGCTTCGAGGTCAACGAGGGCGCGTCGGTCATCGCCCGCAACGGCCGCCTGTTCATGACGTACTCGGCCAGCGCCACCGACGCCAACTACTGCATGGGCCTGCTGACCGCCGACGCGGACGCCGACCTGCTGGACCCCGCGAACTGGTCGAAGTCGCCGACCCCTGTCTTCACCAGCAACGACACCACCGGCCAGTACGGTCCCGGCCACAACTGCTTCACCGTCGACCGGGACGGCCGCACCGACGTCCTCGTCTACCACGCCGCCGAGTACGCGGAGATCGACGGCGACCCGCTGAACGACCCCAACCGGCACACCCGCGTCCAGCGGCTCGGCTGGAAGGCGGACGGCACCCCGGACTTCGGCGTCCCGGTCGCCGACACGGCGAGGGGACGGGCGTGGAGACGCTTCGCCGCCACGCTGGCCGTCACGCTGGCCGCCGGTGCCCTGACGGTCGTACCCGCTCAGGCCCGGGCCCAGGGACCAGGCACCGGACCGGACCTCCGGGACGGCCAACTGCACGGTTGCGGCCTGCCACTTCGACGTCCCGCCGGGTACGTACGACGTGAAGGTGCTGCTCGGCGGCGAGGACGCCGCCCGTACCGCCATCGGCGGCGAGCAGGCGGGCCCTGCTTCCCGAGACCGCCACGGCGGCCGGCGAGCGGATCGCCCGCAGCTTCACCGTGGACGTCCGCACACCCGAGGGCGAGCCCACCGGGCCCGACGGCAGCCCGGCCTGGACCTGACGATCGGCGGGTCGGCACCCGCCCTGGCCGGTATCAGGGTGACCCCGGCCTGGCACGCGCGACGAGATCATCCTCGTCGGGGACTCCCACGGTCTGCGACCAGCCGGGGGGAGCCGTACTCCGGCTGGGGCCAGCAACTGCCCGCGGTACCTCCGCAAAGGGCCTGTCCGTCGCCAACCACGCCGACTCCGGGGACAGCACGGTCAGTTACCTGGCCGATCAGCGGCTCTCGGGTACCGTCCGGTCGCGGATTCACCCGGGTGACCTGGTGCTCGTCCAACTCGCGCACAACGACAAGACGACGGACGAGGCCACCTACCGGGCCAACCTTCAGACGCTGGTGGCGGGTGTACGGGAGCAGGGCGGCCGGCCCGTGCTCGTGACACCGGTCGTGCGCCGCTGGTTCAACGCCGACGGCACCCTCAACAACGACACCGCCCTGCTCGTCAACGGTCTCGGCGTCGACCACCCGGCCGTCGTCCGCTCGGTTGCCGCCGCCGAGGACGTGCCGCTGATCGACCTGACCGCGAAGACGAAGGCGCTCGTGGAGTCCCTGGGCGTGGAGGGCTCCAAGGCCCTCTACCTCTACGACGAGAAGCGGGACAACACCCACACCTCCGCGCACGGCGCCACCGTCTACGCGGGCCTGGTCCGGGACGGGCTCGTCGACCAGCACCTGGTGCCGCGCGGTGCCGTACGGGCGGGACTCAGCCCTGCAGCCGGCTCCGCATCTGGGACAGGCGCCGGTCGAAGCGGAGGTTGAACCAGGTCAGCCAGCCCAGGAAGGCGACTGCCAGGGCGAGGGTCAGAGCTCCCTGCGGTGGCGGAGCCGGAGATGAACCATGCGACCGACGTACCGGAGAAGACGACAGCCAGGAGCGGGAACGCCCACCAGCGGTTGCGCCGCAGCCGCCGCTGACGGAGTCGACCGGCGCCGCCATGGTCTGCCGCTGTCGCGGATCCTCGGGGGGCGGCCCGCCCTGGAGGATCCGCCGTTCCATGGCGGGCACGTCGTCCGGCTCCGCACCGGTGTCCCGCGCGTCGTGCCGACGCCGACGGCGCACCAGGGACACGATCCAGACGCTCATCAGGGCGGCACCGACGAGTGCCGACGGCCACGCGTCGGCACCGTTGAAGAGCAGTCGCACCACCAGTCCCACGGCCAGTGCGCGACCAGGCCGATGACCGACAGTCTGTCCCGCCATTTCGGCTCGGAGAAGTCGTCGGGTCGCTCACGTCTCTTCATGTCCGCCTCTCGGGCAGTGCGGATCCTGTGGTGACGCCGGGGTGACCGTTCAGGTACCCGCGCGAAGACCGAGGAACACTTCGGCCGGCACCGAACCACCGGCCCGTAGCGTGCGGGACATGAGCGACACGAACACCGTCACGGCCACCCCTGCCACCGCCCTCACGCCCGCCGACGCCGTCACCGGCATGGTCGACCACGTCCTGGCCCTGGCCGCCACCTGGACCCGCTGGGACGGGCGGCCCGCGTACGTCGACGACCGCGTCTACACCCCGCACAAGGCGATCCGGCGCGTCGCCGACCACATGGTCGACCATCTCGCGGAGCTGGAGGCGCGGTTGGCCGGAGAGGAGACCCAGCCCGACCACTGGCATGCCTCCATGGTCACCACGGACGCGGACCGCGCCCCTTCACCCAGGAGGACCTCGACGAGGCCCGCAGCCGCCTCACCCGGCTCGCCCGGATCTGGGCCCACCGCCTCGACGCGCTCACCGGCGAGCAGCTCGACCACTCGCCCGGCGAGGGCTGGAGCTTCCGCGAACTCGCCGTGCACCTCACTGGAGTCCGTGTACTACGCCGACGCGGTGGGTGACCTGTCGTGACCGCCTTCGCCGACCTCCACCGTGCCGGTGAGCCCCTCTTGCTGCCCTGCGCCTGGGACCACGCCTCCGCGTTCGCCCTCGCCGGGCAGGGCTTCCGGGCGGTCGGTACGACCAGCCTGGGCGTCGCGGCGGCGGGCGGGCTGCCCGACGGGGCGTCGGCGACCCGCGACGAGACGCTGCGGCTGGCCCCTCGCCCCTGGGGTCGGGGCCGTTCCTGTTGTCCGTCGACGCGGAGGACGGCTTCAGCGACGACCCCGACGAGGTGGGGGAGTTCGCGCGGCAGCTGGCGGCGGTCGGAGCCGTCGGCATCAACCTGGAGGACACCCTGGGCCCCGCCGGCCGGCACGCGGCCAAGATCGCGCCGCAGTCAGGTCGGCGGCTCCCGGCCTGTTCGTCAACGCCCGTACGGACACGTACTGGCTCGGGGACCTCGGCGGTGACGGAGAGAGCCGCGTCGCCGAGACGATGCGGCGCCTCGACGCCTACCGGGAGGCGGGCGCGGACGGCGTCTTCGTCCCCGGCCTCCACCGACCCCGGCCGGATCGCGGCCCTCGTCGCCCACTTCGACGTCCCGCTCAACATCCTGTACTCGCCCACCGGTCCGTCCCTCCCGCACCTCGCCGACCTCGGCGTGGGCCGGGTCAGCCTCGGCTCGCTGCTGTACCGGCGGGCACTGGGCGCGGCCCTGGAGACGGCGGCCGACGTCGGCGCGGGCCGTGAAGTGGGGCGCGGCACCGGCGTACGACGAGGTGCGGGCGCTGACCGGGGGGCCCGCGGACCCCGGATAGGGTCAGGGCATGTCGAACGAGTATCCAGCCGCACCGGTTCCGACGGGCGGCCCACCGCCGACGGGCAGCCCACCGGGCACCAGGGCGGCCCGTACGGCCCTCCGCCGGGGGCCACTCCGCCAGGCGCTCATCCCGCATCGCCCGCCCCCGGCACGCAGGGAGGATTCGGCGCTCCCGGCGGATACGCCGCCCCCGGCGGGCCCGGCGGCCAGGCCGGCTACGCCGCCCCGGCCGGGTACGGCGCCCCGGGCTCCTACGGTGCGCCCGGCGGCTACGGCGCCCCGGCGCGTACGGCGGCGCTCCCGGTGGGTACCCGGGCGCCCCGTACCCCTACGCCCCCGTGCCGCCGCCGACCATGCCGGGCGTGTGCGCGCCGCGCAGATCCTGATCTGGGTGATGGCGGGGCTGGTGATGCTGGTCGTGGTCATCTGGGGAGCCGGTGTCGGCGCGGAGGACGCGGGCCGGCTCTTCGCCACGAACCTGATGGGATGGGTCCTGTTCGTCCTCGCCTTCAGGTACGGCACGGGCGGCAACGCGGTGTGCGGGTCGCGTCCATCGTGCTGGCGAGCGTGCAGATCGTGATGTCGCTGGGCGGGATCGCCCAGGGAACAGGGGCGGAGGGCTCCCGCTAGTTCGGCGCGATCGCCATCGTGGTCCTGCTCAATCAGAGTGCCGCGGCGCAGTGGTTCAAGCGCCCGCGCGCCGGCGGGCTGCCGTACGAGTCCGGTGACCGCGCGAGCCGTCCGGCTCCCGGGGCCAGTTCGCCAGCGCCACGTGCAGCGCGTCGACCGCCTTGTCCCAGGACGCCTGTACGTCGCGCGGGGCGCCGAAGCCGCCGGCGGCCTCCAGGGCGCAGTAGCCGTGGAAGGTGCTGCGCAGCATGGCGTACCGCGTCGGTGAGGTCGGGTTCGGCCAGGCCGTAGGCACGGAGCATGCCGTAGGTGATCTCGGCGGTGCGGCGCAGGGCGGGGGAGTCGGCGCGACGAGGGACTGGTCGACGCGGATCTGGGTCGCGGCGTAGCGGCCGGGGTGGCGCAGGGCGTACGCCCGGTACGCGCCCGCGAAGGCGGCCAGCGCTTCCTTCCCGGCCCGGCCGGCCACCGCCGCCGCGATCTCGTCGATCAGCTCGCCGCCGGCCAGCGCGCGCACCCGGACGCGCAGGTCCTGGAGGTTCCTGACGTGCGTGTAGAGGCTGGCGTCCTTCACCCCGAAGTGCCGGGCGAGCGCGCGGAGACGGTGACGCTCTCGAACCCGGTCGCGTCGGCGAGGGTCGGCTGCGGCCGCGACGCGCGCGCGGTCGGTTGTAGAGACCCGCGCACGGGGCATGGGCCACCTTCCCGGCTTCCTGGGGCTCTAGGTTTCATGCTAGGGCAGGCCGGGCGGCAGTCGCGGCTCACCTCTGAGTCATTAAACGTTCGCGTCTTCTGCCTCGATTTTCCTCACAGCCGCGCACGCGGCGGTATCCAGGAGGATCTTCATGGGACACGGACACGGGCACGCGCACGGCCAGCACCACCACGGACACGCACACACCCACGACCACGACCACGAGGCCGCGCAGCCCCTGCCCGCCGCCTTCACAGCTCCAGCGTCCCCGACGAGGCCCTGAGCCCCGAACAGCAGTGCGCGCGGCCGCTGCGCCGCGCGAGGCCTGCTCGGCGCCGGACTCGCCGCCGGCACCGTCCTCGCCCAGACCGGGACCGCCACCGCCGCCCCCGCGCAGGCCGCCGGCAACGGCCGCGCCGCAAGAGGGGCTTCCTCTGGCTGGCCGGCGACCACCACATCCACACCCAGTACAGCAGCGACGGCAAGTACCGCGTCGTCGACCAGGTCCGCCAGGGCGCCCGGCACGGCATGGACTGGCTGGTCATCACCGACCACGGCAGCGTCACCCACGCCAGGATCGGTGTGGAGAAGGTCAACCCGGACATCCGCGCGGCCCGCGACGCCCACGAGGACACCCTCGTCTTCCAGGGACTGGGTGGAACATCCCGGCCGCCGAGCACGGCACCGTTTCGTCCACCCTGGCCGCCACGAGGTCTCGGTCCTCAGGCAGTTCGAGACCGACTACGACGGCAGCAGTCGGGGCGCCGGCGACTCCACGCCCGCCAACGAGGCCCTCGCCGTCGCCGGCCTCTCCTTCCTCGCCGACCAGGTCAAGCGGCGCAAGGGCAGGGACGCCCTGATGCTCGCCAACCACCCGGCGCGCAAGGGCATCGACTCCCCGCACGAGATCCGCGCCTGGCGCGGCGCGCCACCCCCGAGCGCCACCAGATCGCCGTCGGTTTCGAGGGCGCCCCCGGCCATCAGGCGGCCGGCCTCCCGAAGCCGCTCGGCATGGGCCGCGCCGCGCGCTATCTACGACGGCAGCCCCGGCGCCAACTCCTTCCCCGGCTACCCCGAAGCTACCGCACCTGGGGCGGCTTCGACTGGATGACCGCCACCGTCGGCGGCCTGTGGGACAACCTCATCGCCGAGGGCCGCCCCCCTGGTGGATCACCGCCAACTCCGACTCCCACCAGGTGTACGCCGACACCGCCGCCAGCGGCGGCGGCGACTTCAACGCCAACGGCCGCTACGACGACCCCGTCTACGCCGGACAGATCGACGTCACCCAGGGCGACTTATGGCCCGGCCAGTACAGCCGGACCCACGTCGGCTCCGACGGCTTCTCCTACGGCGCCGTCATGGACGGCATCCGCGCCGGACGCATCTGGGTCGACCACGGGCAGCTCATCAGCGGCCTCGACGTCCGCGCTCTCCGGCGGCGGCCGCTAGGCCACCCTCGGCGGCGCCCTGCACGTCCGCAAGGGCCGCGGGTCACCCTGTCGATGGACGTGGCCCTGGCCGGCGGCTACACTGGGCCGGGTTCACCCCGAAAGCTGGCCCGGGTCGACGTCATCCAGGGCGACGTGACCGGCACGGTCGCCGACCAGGACACCTCTTCACCGCGCCGACGGCCCGGGTGGTCAAGTCGTACGAGGTGAACAAGGACACCGGCACCGTCCGGCTCACCTACGACCTCGGCCGCGTCGACCACCCCGTCTACCTCCGCACGCGCGGCACCGACGGCAACCGGTCCGCCGTCGGCGCCCTGGGCGCCAAGGTCGACCCGGCGGCCCCGCCATCGACGTCGTCGGCGACGCCGACCCGTGGCGCGACCTGTGGTTCTACTCCAACCCGGTGTGGATCCTGCCGTCGTGACGCCGCCCTCCGCGCCGTACGCCATCGGCATCGACACCGACGCGATGACGCTGCGCGAGGCCGATCACCTGCTCCAGGCGCTCGCCGCCGAACTCGACCTCCCCCAGGGCGTCTTCGGCTGCACGCACCTGGTGCGGGACGGCCGTCCGCGCGTCGCCCTGTCGCTCGCGGCGGAGGCCGCGGCGGCGGGAGCCGGTCCTGCGCACCGCCCGGGACCGGCTCACCGCCCAGGGGTACGAGGTCCGCGACGGCGCCCCGGACGAGGTCGGCCGCGCCGTCCTCTACCCCGGCGCGGGCGCCCTCACCGGCACGCTGACGCTCGCGGAACTGCTCGCCCGCTCCGCGATCGACCGGGTGACGGTACTGGGCACGCCGGACGAACCGGCTCCGGACGCCCGGCTGGTCACCCGGGACCACGTCCGCCCCAATGGCAGCACGGCCGCCTCGTCCTGGCCGCCACGCCCGCCAGCGGGCGGCACCCTGGTGCCGTTCGAGGACCCCGACCCGACGCCGTGCTGCTGGACCACTGACCCGTCCGTAAGGTGGTCGCCGACCGGACAGGGCGGGGCGGGGGGAGCGACCGGCATGCGAGGGGCCGCTGGGGCGACGACGGACGGCGACGACCCGATGACCCACAGGGCACGGGACACCGGACGCGCCGCCGGCCGTTCCCCGAAAGAACCGCGTCCCCTGTGGCGGCGAGCGGGACTTCGGCGTCTTCTGGGCCGCGCAGACCCTCTCCGTCCTCGGTGACTCCTTCGCCCTGATCGCCCTGCCCCTGCTGGTGCTGGAGGCCCCGGGTTCGATCGCCCGGATGGGGCTGCTGACGGCCGTCGGCGGCGCGGCCGCCGGTCCTGGCGGCGGTG
>JAKFGP010000022.1 GCA_021502835.1 Streptomyces thinghirensis | reverse complement strand
TGCAACGGAGTTGCCGGTGGCGTCTCAGCACCCTGGCAGTGGCCGATGCCTGGTTCGGCCAACGCGGCCGAACCTGCGACGCAGACCCCTGAACTGCCCACCCTGACGGCCACGGACCTGGCCGCTCAGGTCGCCCAGTCCGGGCGGACGTCACGCAGCAGGCGGCCGCGAGCTACGAGCTGCAGGCCGAGCGACGCGGCCGCCGCGAAGCGGCCGCCAAGGAAGCCAGGCCGACCTCGCCGAGGCCAATGAAGAAGCGCCGCCGAGGAGAAGAAGAAGGAGAGTAGGCCGCGCGCAAGGCGTGCCGCCGGCCGAGCCTCGCGCAGCGCCGAGCGCGCCACCCTGAGCGCCTCGGGCGGACACCGGGTCCTCCGACAGCTCGGGAGCATGCGCCGGCAGCAGCACGTCCACGTCCACGTCCCTGGCCACCGGTTCGGCCGCCGCGGCCGTCGCCTTCGTGCAGTCTCAGGTCGGCGACGCCCGCCGTCTCCGGCGGCACCGGCCCCAACTCTCGTGGACTGCTCCGGTCTGGTGCAGGCCGCCTTCAAGTCGGTCGGCGTCGACCTGCCGCGCGTCTCCCAGTCCCAGTCGACCGCCGGCACCCAGGTGGGATCTGAGCAACCTCCAGACATTGCACTGGGGTGCGCGGGCAGCGCGTACCACGTGGGCGTCTACGTCGGCGACGGCATGTTCGTCGGCGCGCAGAACTCCTCCACCGGCGTCGTCAAGGCGTCGCTGGACTACTACCTGCCGAGCGGCGGTGCGCGTGCTCTAGGACGCAACCCACGTGCGCACACACGCACGTGGCCTGGCGGAGCCTGGGTACGACTCACGCAGGGCCGCAGCCGCTCGGGGGCTGTGGCCCCGGCGGCGCCCTTCGGACATGGCTCGTGGACGGGCCGGAACCCCACCTGGCCCGTCCACGAGCCGAAGGAGAGAACGTCATGCCCAGTGTGTTCGTACAGGGCGGCCCGCACGCCGCCTACCCCCCGCTCGGCGCCCGAGGCCCGGCGCGGGTCGGTGCGGCGCGCCACCGAGACCGGCGAAGAGGTGCGCACAAGCTGTGACGGGACGTCGAGTTCGGGCCCGACCTCGCCGCGCTCATCGACGACATGTTCCGCACGATGTACGTTCCTGACGGCTGCGGGCTGGCGGCGAATCAGGTGGGCGCCGATCTGCGCCTGTTCGTGTACGACTGCCCCGGACGACGACGGAGTCCGACATGTGCGGGCACATCGTCAATCCTGTGCTGGAGCCCTCGATCCGGGGCCGCACGGCGGCTGCTCGACGAGGGTGAGGGATGCCTGTCTGGTGCCGGGCGCCGTCATGGCCGTACCGCGCCCCGACCGGGCTGTCGCGGAAGCCTCGGATAAGGAAGGTGAGCCGCTCGTCGTCGAGGGCACCGGCTACTTCGCGGCGCTGCCTCGCCCACGAGACCGACCACGTGGATGGGGCTACTGCCTACCTGGACCGGCCTTTCCGCGCGCACCGCAGGGCGGCGCTGCGGGCAGTCGGCGGCCCGGCGCGAGGAAAATCCTCACGCGCCGCGGGCCGCCAACGCCCGGGCCCTCGAACTCGACGGGGACTCCGGCGGCGCCCTCCCCGGGCCCCGGCGCCGACCGGAGCCGTTAGACCCGGTCAGCGCCTTCGGCGCGACCTTGCTCAGTCCGTTGATGATGCGGTCCATCGCGTCGCCGCCCGTCGGGTCCGTCAGGTTGGCGAGCATCTTGGAGGGTGAACTTCATCAGGATGGGGTGGTGAGGCCGCGCTGGGTCGCGATCTGCATGACCTTCGGGTCGCCGATGAGCTTCACGAAGGCGCGGCCCAGCGTGTAGTAGCCGCCGTAGGTGTCCTTCAGGACGCGCGGGTAGCGCTTGAGGGCGATCTCGCGCTGGGACGGCGTGGCCGCGTGTGCCTGGATCGATACGTCGGCGGCGATCTGGCCGACCTCCATGGCGTAGGCGATGCCCCTCGCCGCTGAAGGCTGGGTTCACTAGGCCGCCGGCGTCGCCGACGAGCAGCAGGCCCTTGGTGTAGTGGGGCTGGCGGTTGAAGGCCATGGGCAGGGCGGCGCCGCGCGATCGGGCCGGGCCTGCGCTGTCCGGGGTGTAAGCCCCAGTCCTCCGGCATGGAGGCGCACCAGGCCTTGGCGGATCTCGCGCCAGCTCAATCTCCTTGAAGGAGTCTGAGAAGGTCGGCAGCGCCCAGGCCGACGTTCGATATGTGCAGCCGCCCATATGCCGAAGATCCCAGCCGTAGCTCCGGCAGCAGGTGCGTCCCGGGCGCCGCGTGGTCCCAGCCAGCTCCAGCCGTGGACTCCAGGTAGTCGTCGCCGTGGCGGGGCGAGGTGAAGTACGTGCGGGACCGCGACGCCCATCGGATTGGTCCTCGCGGCGGTCAGGGCCCATCGCGAGGGACAGCCGCGTGGAGCTGCCGTCGGCTGCCACGCCACCAGCGGGGCGTGGAAGGTGACCTCAACGCTCTGTCCTCGCCCAGCTTGGCGCACGCCAGTGAGTGCGGCTGAAAAGGTTGTTGAAGATCGGGACCGGGACGTTGCAGCGCTCGTACCGGCGAACGCCGCCTACCGGGCCTGCCGGGCGAGACGTCGTCGAAGTCGTCGCGCTTGGCGGACGAGTCCGTAGTCCGGGAAGGAGGCCAGATCCGGCCAGTCTAGCTGGGAGGGGGCGGAGCCGCCGCCACGCGATGCGTAGGCCCTTAAGGTGCAGCCAGCCGGGCCTACTCGAGATGTCGATGCCCATGGCGATGAGCTGCTTGACCGCGCGCGGGGTCAGGCTCGTCACCGCAGACCTTCTCCCGGGGAACGCGCGGTCTTCCAGCAGGAGGACGTCGAAGCCTCGGCCTTGGCCAGGTGGTACGCGGTCGTGGAGCCGGCTGGCCCCGCGCCCACGCACGATCACATCGGCGGTGTTGCCGGAGAGGGGCTCGGTCACGGCGGGATCTCCTAGGTTCGAAAATCGGTGTGCCGATCGGGCACTGGACAAGGCAGCTCAGCCCAGCGTCACCGCCGATCACCCCGGTTGAAGGGCTGCCCAGTGAACCGAGCTTCCTGCGGTTGTACGGTTGAGCGTCCCCACCGGACGAGGACGCCGTCGCCTGGCACCGGATCTTCGACGACCTGGACGTCGTGGAGTTCCAACGGCGGAGGTCCCGGCGGAGCTGTCCGTCTACGAGGAACTCTACCGCCCGCCAGCGCCAACGGCACGACGCGCCGAGCACGGCTTCTGCCCAGGACCATGGTGGGACGAGGACACCGGCCACCGGATGCCCACCGGCGCCCAGCCCGCGGCCGCAGGACTGGGGCCCCAAGGGCGACATCAAGATCGGCTGGCGCCTCGACTGCGCGCAACTGGGGCAAGGGCACGTCACGGCGGCGGCCCGGCAGACCCTGGAGCGGGTGCGGCGGCGGGTGTGGCGGAGGTGGTCGCGATGGTCAACGCGCGCAACACCCGGTCCATCGCGGTCATGGAGCGGCTGGGCATGCGGCTCGACGAGGTCTTCCACGACCCCGGTCTCGCAGCAGCAGGGCACTGCTACCGACTCCCCTGCAAAGGCGCGTGACAGAAAGTAACCGACTGTCACAGTAAGCCACTTGGCGCTTCCCGGCGGTGCCCGGCGGAGCTACTCTGCCGGTACCGCTGGGGGTGACGTCCTGCGCGCCTGGTACCCGAGAGAGCCGATGTGCGCGTACCGCGCCTGGTCGGCCTGATGGCCGTCGACGCGCGGAGGCGGCCCGGCGCAGGCCTGTCCTGCACGCGCCGGCCCGGCCCGACCTCCACCTCGCCGTCATCGACTACGTCGTACGCCAGTACCCGCAGCCGGGCGCGCACGCTGCCGCTGAGTCGCAGGTGTACGTGTGGTTCGACTTCGGGGAGGGCGAGGGCGGCGGGGGCATCCGGGAGCCGCGGGTGCCGGGTCCGCCCCGGGGCGGCTCCGGCGGGAACTGGCCGAGCCGGGCGAGCCGCCCCGCCGCGCGGTCCTCAGCTCTCCCGACCCCCGGTGCAGACGCCACCACGCCGCCCGTCGGGTTCCGGTACGCCACCCTGGACCAGCCGGCCTTGCCCAGCCGCTTGAGTGAGCGCCGGCTGGTCGGGTGAGGCGCGGATGGACTCGGCGAGGTAGACGTACGCGTCGGGGTTGGACGACACCGCGCGGGCCACCGGCGGCAGGGCGCGCATCAGGTACTCGGTGTAGACGGTCCGGAAAGGCGTCCAGGTCGGGTGCGAGAACTCGCAGATGACGACCCGGCCGCCGGGCCGCGTCACCCGGTACATCTAGCGCAGCGCGGCATCCGTGTCCTGTACGTTGCGCAGCCCGAAGGAGATGGTGACCGCGTCGAAGGTGTCGTCCCGGAACGGCAGCCGGGTCGGTGTCGCTCCAGCGTGAACGGCAGGCCAGGAGTGCCGCCGTTCCCTTCGCCGACCTGGAGGTGTCGAGGGAGAGTCGCAGGGGACGACGTAGGCGCCGGTGTGGGCGAAGGGCAGGGAGGAGGTCGCGGTGCCGGGCCGCGAGTGTCGAGGACCTTCTGCGCGGGACGGGCGTCGACGGCTCTGGCGACCTCCTGCGCCACACCCGGTCCTGGCCGAGCGAGAGTATCGGCGTTCGCCAGGCCGTACCGTTCCGCGACGTGGTCGAACATCGAGGCGACTTCCGTGCGGCCGCTTGTTCAGGGAAGCGCGGGTCACGGGCCTATTGTTGCAGCGGGACTGGCTTCACGCGGGCAGCAGGCGCGGCCTCTTCGCAGCGGCGACGTCCTCCACCCGATCCGAACAGCAGCACGAACACCGCGATCAGGGCCCAGTACCACCCCCAGCAGGAACCACTGGCTGTCCAGCGGCAGGTACGCCTCGAAGGCGGGCACCTCCCAGAACCGGTCGATCAGCGGAACGGCGGCCCACCAGCGCGATCTCGTGCCAGAGGTAGACCGTGACGGCTCGCGCGTTGAGGACGCCGACCAGCCGGGACGGCCACCGCGTGCCCACCGCGGCCGCCGCAGCAGGGACAACCGGGCCAGTCGGGACAGCCCGGCGGAATCGGTGCCGAACCGGGTCTTGGCGTACATCAGCAGCGTCACGAAGCCGGCCGACCAGAAGGGGCCTGGGCGAGCGGGATGTCGTCGAGGTCGTAGGTGCCGTACTCGGCCCGGTGCGCGAACGCGTACGCAGCCGCCGTAGGAGAGCGCGCGGCGAACGACAGGGCGACGACCGCGGCTGGCTTCGATCTCCCAGTACGCCGTCGCGGTGCGCGAAGCCCAGGACCCAGCAGAAGAGGTACGTCGCCAGGTCCACCAGTCCGGTCCCGAGGCGGTTGCCCGGCGGCTGCCGGACGAACTGGAGGACCACGATCGGGGCAGGGAAAGCAGCAGCACCGGCACGGAGCGAGCCGGAACACCCGCAGCAGCAGCGGGGAGAGGCGGGACCAGCCACAGGTACGTCCGCAGGTACCAGAGGATCTTCCCAGGCCTGCTCGCCCCAGGCACTGCCCGGCGGGTGCCGAGCGGCACCACCCAGAAGACGATCTGCCACCCCGGCATCCAGCCGCGCAGCAGCATCGCGACCACCACGAAGACACCCCAGCACCAGAACGGGGAGCAGGCGGCGCAGCCGGCCCCGGATCACCGCCGGGCCGGGCGCTCCAGCGACTTGGCCATCAGGGTGCCGCCCAGGGCGAACATGACCCCCATGGAGGGGAAGACCAGCCCGGCCCAGGGCCAGCAGAGAGGCGTGGTAGGCGACGACCCGGACGAGGAGGTGAGCGCGCGCAGGTGTCGAAGTAGTGGTCCCGTCCGCCTGCGTCCGTGGTGGTCACGACCACCGCCGCCCCTTGCGTGCGCGCCCATCACTCGGTCCCCGTGGTCCCTCGTCGGCGTCCCCCACCTCGCCCGTCCGCTTGAGTTTCTGCCAGCGCAGCCGGCCGCCGGTGAGGGCGGTGACGCAGGAGTGGATGAGGACGAGTGCCATCATCTCGCCGGTACGCCAGCTGCTGGAGCGGCATCATCAGCAGGGTACCGGTACGTCTCCCGGTCGAGCCGGAAGGCGTAGGCCGCGCACACGAGCTGGACGCCGAGGACCGCCACGCCACGCGAGCAGTGCCGCCCGGAAGTCGACGAAGATCATCGAGGTAGACGGTGAACACGTCGATGAGCGGGGCGAAGACGGGCGTGACCACCTGGAAGAGCACGACCAGCGGCAAAGCCGACCCGCCCGAAAACGCGCCCGAGGGCCCCTGTCCGTCGGGAACGGCGGTGCTTCCAGAGCGCCTGCATGGTGCCGTAGGACCAGGCGGCGGGCGCCAGGATCAGAGCCGTTCTAAGTGAGCTCTGGCGCTCCGTCCAGGCCCGCGCGTGCTCCTGGTAGGACGACCGCCATCCGCGCGGTGCAGGGCGGGATGGTGATGTCGGTGTCCTCGGCGAGGGTGTCGTCGCTCATGCGCCGCCGACTCATGCGTCACGGCCTTCCTCTCCGAATCGCGCCGATCGCGCCGGGGATGGTCGGCATGCAGCGCAGCAGGTCGTACATGCGCCGGCCGAGGTTGAAGCCCATCACGTACTGGGATGCGCCGCCAGGGCGCCGATGGGGCGCGCCGGTTGCCGACCTTGGCGTTGCCCGCGAGACTGCGCTGACGCTGGGGTCGGCGAAGGGCTGCACCAGGTGCCGTACGGTGTCCGGCTCGAAGACGAAATGCCGCCCCATCATCACGACGATGCCACCGGGCGTGCCGGACACCGTTGTTGAGGCGGCGGGCTTGCCCGCGTGCCAGCCGGACGACGCGCGGACGTTGGGCAGTCCGAGGGACGCGGCGATCTCGGCCGTGCCGTCCGTCGAGCCGTCGTCCACGACGATGATCTCGATCGGGTGGGTGCTGCGCCCCAGTGACCGGAGGGTGCCCGCTATGCACTCCTTCTCGTTGTACGCCGGGACGATCACGCTCACCGGCCCGGTGACGGGCGGCCCCAGCTGAAGCGGCGTCTGTCGCGTTTTCGGTAGTGGCGGCGGGCGAGGATGAGCATCATCCCGAACCGGCCCATGACGGCCACGCCCACGATCACGAGGCCGATCGGACAGCGCGGGGACCGTCCACTCGGCGACCGCGACGGCCGCGAGGAGCGCCTTGCCCTCGTAGAGGTCGCGCCGGTGGCCCGGTGGTGGGCGGCTTGGCGCTCGCCGCCTCCGGGCCGGACGCCTAGGCGCGGGCGCGCCGGAGGGCCGCTGTTCGGCCATGACGCCGCTGATGGTGGTGAAGGTGTAGCCCTTCGCTTTCATCTTCTCGATGTACTTCGGCAGCGCCTCGATCGTCTGCGAACGCTCGCCACCGGCGTCGTGGAAGAGGACGGAGGCGCCCTCGTCGTCCTCCGGCGTGGCCCGCCGGACGATGTCGAGACGCCGGGCCGCTTCAGTCGTCGCTGTCCGTGTCGACGAAGACGCTGGTGTAGCCGTCCTCGCCCCGAGCTTCTCGTAGACGGGCCAGCTGTAGTTGTCGATGGCGTCCGTCTCGGAGGAGTACGGCGCCCGGTACAGCGTGGTGGTGATGCCGGCCGCGCCCGCGGGGCGAGCTGCGTCTGCTCGATCTCGCGCGACGCGGGCGTCGCTCTGGCAGGGAGAGGTCGACGTGGGTGAAAGTGTGGATGCCCACCTCGTTCCCCTGCTCGACCAGGTCCTCCACGATGTCGGGGTAGCGCGAGACCATCGATCCGACCAGGGAAGAACGTGCCGGGCACGTCGTACTTCTCGAGGGATCTCCAGCACCTGCGGCGTCCAGGTCGGGTTCGGGCCGTCGTCGAAGGTCAGGGCGATCGTCTTGTCCGGGACGGAGACGGTGGTGGCCTGTCCGCCGCGGAAGGTGAGGATCGGCCCGCCGTCGAGGACCTCGTCGGGTACGTCGCTCGCGCTGGCGCCGGTGCGTACGCGCTGGTCGCCGCCGACCTCCGCGCGCAGATAGCCGTCGAGCAGCAGCACGCAGGTCGGCGCGAGCAGGAGCAGCAGGGCGAGGGAGGACCGCGGCCGCTGGAACGCGGCGGCCCGGCCTGCGGCCCGCTCGATACGGGAGGGGGCGCGGCGGCGGCCGCGAGGGCGGGGAGGGGGCGTGGGTGAAGGCGTCGTCATGGGGGCGGGGGCGTTCCGGTCGGTCGGAGGTGGCGGCACTGGCGGGGGCGGAAGCGGTGGTGCTCGGGGTGGCCGAGGCGGTGGCGCCGGAGGGTGCGGCGGGCGCGCCGCTGGGTCCGCCCGTGGGCGGGGTGGCGCGCCGGTGGGTGGCGTGCCCGTCGGCATCAGGCCGCCCTGCGGCCCCGCACCGCCGCCGGGACCGGGCCGGCGTCCTGGCCGCCCCCGAAGGGCAGCAGCGAGGACGGGGACACCGAGGTGCCGATGCCCATGAAGGCGCGGCCCAGGACGGCCGCGTAGCCGACGCAGACCACGCCGACGAGGAGTCCCAGCCGGCGCAGCAGCCGGGCCCGGCGTCCGGAGTTGTCGACGAACACGGGCCCTTCCGCGGACCCGTTGCCGCGTTTGCGACGGCGACCGCCGGCAGCACAGCTCATTAACTTAGAACTTGGCACTCACTCGTTGGCGAGTTCTCGGTGAAAAAAGCCGCGCAGCCTGTCCGCCCCCTGTGGAGATGCAGCGGGAAACCGCGCCCTTTCGCTAGGAAAGCCCCAGCAACGCGTGAGGGTTCACTCGTCCGACGACGAGAACGTCCGACGACGAGAACGGAGCGTGCCGCACATGAGGGCATATCGGAAGGCGGCGGCCGGGTGCGCCCTGCTGCTCGCCCTGGCCACCGCGTGCTGCGCCGGGCAGGACGACGGCGCGGGCGACACGGGCGCCGCGGGCGCCACGGAGGACAGGGCCGCCACCACGGCACCGTCCGAGCGCCGTCCGCGCCGGTCACCGCCTACGCCCCCTTACGTCAGCGCCACCACGGCCTCCGCGACCGACTCCGGCGGCTCCCCAGCGACGTACAACCTGGCGTTCGTCATTTCCTCCGGCGACGACTGCGTCCCGCGCTGGAACGGTGTCCAGGACATCGACGACACCTCCGTCGCCGCACGCGTCGCGAAGCTGAAGGAAAGTCCGGCGCCGACGTCCGGCGTCTCCTTCGGCGGAGCCTCCGGGACGGAACTGGCGGCGGCCTGCGGCAGCGCGGCCGACCTGGCGCAGGCGCATGGCGAGGCCCTGGACGCGGCCGGTTCCACCCGGGCCGACTTCGACATCGAGGGCGGCGCGCTGACCGACACGGGCTCCGTAGTCCTGCGCTCGGAGGCGATCGCGCTGCTCCAGGAGGAACGCGACGGCCTGGAGGTCTCCTTCACCCTCCCGGTGATGCCCTCGGGCCTGGACGCCGACTCCCTGACGCTGCTCGCGTCCGCCAACGACCACGGCGTACAGGTCGCCACGGTCAACCCTCATGACCATGAACTACGGGAGTCCTACGACGGCGACATGGGCCAGTACGCCCTCACCTCTGCCGAGGCCGCGCACACGCAGTTCCGCGAGGTCTTCGGCACCCTCGGACGCGGACGCCTGGCGGGGGGCATGGGCGCTTCACCTCGATGCTCGGCGTCAACGACGTCGCCGGTGAGACCACCCTCGCGGACGCGTGCGCGTGTTCGCCGAGGAGAAGGGGCATCGCGTGGGTCTCGGTCTGGGCCGCCTTCCGGACACGCGGTGCGCCGAGGACGCGTCGGCCACCGACGCGCTCACCGTCGCAGCGGCGTGGAGCAGGAGGACGGGGCGTTCGGCGCGGCGTTCGGCGCGGAGGGCCCGTCGGGCGAGCCCCGTGGGAACGCGCGCTCAGCGCCCCCGGTACACCAGACGGCCGCCCACGACGGTGGCCACGCACGTGGACGCGCCGTCCCGCACGAGCGCGGCCCGGTCGGAAACGTCGAACACCGCGAACCGGGCGGGCTTCCCGGCGGCGAGTGCGGGAAGCAGCACCAGCGGGACCGGCGAGAAGGACGCGGGCCCGGGCAGGTGGCCGGACGCGCCGCCACGCGCGAGCCCTCGCCCGCGCACCGCGTCCAGGGCCGCTCGGCCTCGCAGCTCTCCGGCGACGGCGACCGTTCCGTGCGCCAGCATGCGTTGTACTCCTCGGGCGCGCGCTGGCGCCCCCGCGCGGACGCGTGCGCACCGAGGAGGGCGAGCGCGCGCTCCCCGAAGATCGGCTCGGTGCCCAGCCGGTCCGCCTCACGCGGATCGGGGTGGTAGGCCTGCTCCAGCAGTTCCGGGCCGTACGGGTTGAGCAGTCCGGGCGTCAGGATGCCGGGGCCACCGGCGCAACCTGCGCCCGCGGGTGGTCGGCGGCCAGTGCCTCGTATCGGGCCGACGGCGGCGAGACGCGCACCGTCGACCACGACGGCCGTCTCGGTCGAGGCTTCGCAGGTGTGGATCGTCAGCACGGAAGCGACAGCTCTCAGTTGGAGGCGAGCAGCTTCAGTTCCGGATGGGCCGTGCCGCCCTCGATGGCCGTGGACGAGATGTGGGACACGACGCGCTCGTCGACGGGGTCGTTCGCCGGGTCGTCGTGCACGACGAGGTGCTCGTACGTCGTGGCGCGCTGCGCCGGGACGCGTCCCGCCTGCGGATCAGGTCGATGATCTCCAGCCGGTTGAGCGGTGCTTGGCACCGGCCGACGACACGACGACGTTCTCCTCCAGCATGATCGAGCCGAGGTCGTCGGCGCCGTAGTGCAGGGAGGAGCTTGGCCGACCTCCTGCCCGTCGTGAGCCAGGAGCCCTGGATGTGGGCGACGTTGTCCATGAACAGCCGGGCGATGGCGATCATCCGCAGGTACTCGAAGAGCGTGGCTCTGCGTGCGGCCCTTCAGGTGGTTGTTCTCGGGCTGGTAGGTGTACGGGATGAAGGCGCGGAAGCCGCCGGTGCGGTCCTGCACGTCCCGGATCATGCGCAGGTGCTCGATGCGCTCGGCGTTGGTCTCGCCGGTGCCCATGAGCATGGTGGAGGTCGACTCGACACCCAGCCGGTGCGCGATCTCCATGATCTCCAGCCAGCGCTCGCCGGACTCCTTCAGCGGCGCGATGGCCTTGCGCGGCCGCTCGGGCAGCAGCTCGGCGCCGGCACCGGCGAAGGAGTCGAGCCCGGCGGTGTGGATGCGCTGGATCGCCTCCTCGACCGACACCTTCGAGATCCGCGCCATGTGCTCGACCTCGCCGCCCCCAGGCTGTGGATGACGAGCTGCGGGAACTCCTTCTTGATGGCGGCGAAGTGCTTCTCGTAGTACTCGACGCCGTAGTCCGGGTGGTGGCCGCCCTGGAACATGATCTGCGTTCCGCCCAGCTCGACGGTCTCCACGCAGCGGCGCAGGATGTCGTCGAGGTCGCGGGTCCAGCCCTTGGCGGTGTCCTTGGGGGCGGCGTAGAAGGCGCAGAACCTGCACGCCGTGACGCACACGTTCGTGTAGTTGATGTTGCGCTCGATGATGTATGCGTGGCGATGTGCTCGGTACCGGCGTACCTGCGCCTGCGTACGGCGTCGGCGGCGGCGCCCAGTGCGTGCAGCGGGGCGTCGCGGTAGAGGACGAGCGCCTCCCTCGGGGTGATCCGCCCACCGGCGGCGGCGCGGTCGAGGATGGGCTGAAGGTCGGCCTTCTCGGTCACCGGCGTCCCTTTCGCAGAGTTCGTGGGCGTTGTGGACGGACCTGCCCAGCGTACGCCAGGCCTTTCACGGGTCGGTGCTCAGGCCGCGGAGGCCCCGCGAGGACGCCGAGGAAGGCGCCCGCGATCAGGAACGGACCGGAACGGGATGGCCGTCTTGCGCCCCGCCCGCCGGGCGACGACGAGGGCGCCGCCGTAGAGCGCGCCGAGGAGGAACCCGGCGAAGGTGCCGAGCATCACCGTCGGCCAGCCGTACCAGCCGAGCACCGCACCGGCCGTGAGGGCCAGTTTCACCGTCGCCGAAGCCCATGCCGGCCGGGTTGATGAGGAACAGCACGAAGTAGCCGGCGCCGAGGGCGAGGGCGCCCAGCAGGGCGGTGGTCCACTCCTCCGGCGTGCTCGGGCACGAGGGCGGTGAGGCCGAGGAGGACCGAGTGCGGCGCCGGCGAGGGGCAGGGTGGGGGGTCGGGCAGCCGCCGTACCCGGAGGTCGACGACCGCGAGGAGCACGCCGGCCGGGGCTAGCAGCAGCCAGACCGCCAACTCGGGGCGGGTCCCGGTGGCGGCGGCGAGGGCGGCGCAGACGAGGGCGGTGACGGTGGCGAGTGCGGCGGTGCCGGGGCCGTGGAGGGCGGCCCCCGGCACCCGCACTGCCCGCACCGCGCTCGCCCGAGCCAGCCCCCGGACGGGATGCGCGCCGTCCGGGCACCGTTCGCGCCACGCCTCCCCCGAGGGGGCGGAGGAACCGGTAGGCCGCGCGGGGCAGCAGCGCGCCGGCCACCGCGCCCCAGAGCGCGGCGGCCAGGACGGTCACAAGGACCAGGAGATCGGTGTCCACCGGGAGATCGATGGTCACCCGGCGGCGGCGACGCCGTCACGCCAGGTCGGCAGCAGCTCGTCGAGCAGTGCCTCGGTGCGCGGCGGCAGGCCGCGCACCGCTGCGGCCGATGAGGTCGGCGGCGAGCGCGTGGAGCCGGCCGGTGTCGTCGGTGGCGGCGTGGCGCGCAGCAGTTCTGTGCCACAGCCGCTCGTCGGCGGGGGCGGTGCGCAGCGCCGCGTTCAGCGCCTCGATGGCCTTCTCCGCGCGGTTCCTCTCCAGGTGGAACTCGGAGAGTGCCAGTCCGGTGTCCGCGACGAGCAGCGGGAGCTGGGCGTCGATGATCTCGTGGGTGAGCCAGCGGTAGCGGCCCTCGGGCCGGTCGGCGAGCAGCGGCCCACGCACCAGCACCAGCGCGTCGGTGAGCAGCCGGCCGCGCACCTGGCGGCTGTCGACGCCCCGGCCCTGCGTGGCCTCGTAGTAGAGGGAGCGCAGCACGTCGAGGTCGGAGACGACGGACTTGGCGAGCGTGAGACGTCCGCCGGCGTCGGTGCCGAGCCTCGGCGTGCCGTCGGGGTCGGTGCCCAGCCAGGCCCGCAACCGCTCCAGCAGCGCGTCGCGCACGTCCTCCGTCGCGCCGCGAGGCCACAGCGCGGAGGCCAGCACGCGCGGATGGACGCCCTCGCGGTGCAGCAGGAGCAGCGCGAGCGCCTCGTGGAGCTGGGCGCTGCGGTCGCCGTCGGGCGCGTCCAGTCCGATGATCTCGTACGACCCGACGAGGCGGGCGTACACCGCGGGCCGCCCCTGCTCGCTGACGTCGACGAGGAACGGCGGGGTGTTGGCCGGTCCGCCGGGCCCGCGTCCGGGGGTCGGCGTCGGTGAACAGTTCGACGACGGCCCGCTGCTGCGCGGCCGGCAGCAACTGCGCCTCCAGCTCCAGCCCGAGCAGCGGCGCGAGCAGCCGGCCCTCGCCGGTGATCTCCATCTCCCCAGGCGGCGCCGGGCAGATCGGTGCCCTCGGTGCCGACGAGGTAGCCGATACCGAGACGGCTGGCGTCGGCGGCGAGTTCCGCCAGCCGCAGGGCGTCCTCGTCGGACGGCTGGGCGGCGAGCAGGACGAGGTGCGGCGCCCAACGCGTGTGCTGGGCGGGCCCGGTACGGCCGGTGAGCACGGAATCGTGCCCGGCGGCACCCAGCGCGCCGCGTCGCTGCCGGGTCTCGGCGGACATGGTCTCGAAGAGGTCCTCGAACCCGTCGAGGTGGCGGATCCGGTTGGGCGCGAGGGGCGTGAGGTCGTCCCCGAACCCGACGAGCGTGATGGTCATACGGTCCGACCAGCCGTTGGTGGCCAGTTCGGCGGCGACCGACGCGAACACGGCGGCCCGGTCGGCCTCCGTACCGCTGAGCGAGACGAGGCCGGGCACGGCCTCCAGGTTGAGCAGCAGCCGCGAGTCGTCCATGGTGCCGAGGCTGACGAGCCCCGGGTACGGCGCGGCCGTGTCGGCGTCCTCGTACCCCTCGGCGTCGGCGCGGGCCAGCATCCAGAAGGTCTGGTCCTGCCCGAGCTGCCAGGGCGTCGGCGGCTTGCCGGCCGGCTGGGCGAGCTGGAGGTGCAGGTCGCCGTTGCTGCTCATCCAGGCCGCGTACACGACGGGCAGCGGCCGCGACTCGGCGGCGAGCGCGGCGGCCAGTCCGCGCAGCGACCGGTCCAGCAGGCGTACGCCTTCGGGGTCGGCGCCGACGAGCAGCGCGTCCTGCGCGTCCTGGGCGTCGCCGGTCGGCGTCGGCGGCTCCATGCCGCGCCGTCCGCCGATGCTGCCGAGCGCCGACTGCCACAGCGCCTGCCGGCGCCGGCGGCCGAGGGCGCCGAGAGACCGGCGGCGAGGAGAGGCGCGGCGAGGAGGGCCTCGGGGAGCCGAAGGAGCGCCCGGCCTCCGCGGGGGTGGCGGCGTGCTCCTGGCCGGTGCTGGGCGCGGGGGCGCGGGCGTGACGGGGTTGGCGGGGCCGGGCGCGGGCCGCTGCTCGGGCAGGGAGACCTGGGCGTCACCGGCGCCCTGGGCACCGCCTCCGGAGCCGGCGCCGGATCCGCCGCTTCCTGCGCCTGGTCGCCGGTCTGCGCGTAGTCGCTGATTTGCTGCTGCACCTGCTCGGGAGACGCTCGGCGCCTCGTCGGGCAGCTCGACGAGCTCGCCGCCGCGGCGTCACCGGGCATCTCCATGATCCAGCCCGGGCCGGATCAGGGACGCCTCGGAGAGCTTGGACCCGTCCGGCTGCACGCGGTCCTTGTTGAGCTCGAAGATCTCCTTGTACCTGCGCCCGTCACCGAGGTGCCGGTCGGCGATCTCCCAGAGGAGTCGTGGTGGCGTCCCTCGGGCGGCTGGATCCGGTAGTACTTCGTGTCCCCGTGCGCGGCGGAGCCGCTGTCGGCACGGGCCGCGGCCTGCCCGCGCCTGCTCGGCGAGGGCGTTCGCCGTACTGGCGGCCTGCTCCTGCTGCTGGGCGAAGAGTCCCGGCGTCTGCTGGGCGGCGGCGACGGACTGGCTGCTGGCCCCCTCCAGGCTCTGCCCGAGCTGCGACAGCCCCGGCGGAGCTCGCCGCTGGTCGCGCCGACGAGCAGGAGGGCGGCGACGAGCTGCCGGGCGAGCAGCTGACTGGCCCCGGACCCGGCACCCGCCCCGGCCCCGAGCGCCGGACAGCGCGGCCTTGACCTCGACGAGCACGCAGGCGGTGAACTGCGCCCACGCGAACCAGACGACGACGGTCAGGATGTGCAGGAAGGTGCTGACGGTGATCTCACGCTGCAGCCAGTCGAGGCCGGGCATGCCGTCCGGCAGGGGCCAGCCGATCGTGTGGCCAGCGCGGCACCCGACGACCAGCACGAGCAGCACCACGAAGGCGAGGAAGGCCTTGACGAAGTCCCCGAACGACCGCCGCCGCACCCGCACCGGTTGGGGCGTCCAGTTCCTCGGAGCCGGCGAACTTCCCGTCGAGCCCGTCGAGCTTGACGAGCTGGTGGTGCGGCGTCGAGGCATGGCAGGTTTCCCGGGTCGTGTGTCGTGTGTCGCGTGTCGGTGTATGTGGGTGCATGTGGACGCACACGGAGGCCGGCCGGGCGTCCGGTACGAGGGGTGTGCTGGGTGTCCGAGCCTACAGAGATCTTATGGACTCACACCGACACCGTCGAAGGCTCACCGTGGGACGCCCTGGCACCCCCGCCCCCTTTACGACCTTTGCCCCACAACGCCAGCCACCCCTTCACGCCCCCACACAATCCCCAGAAACCCGCCCAGGGCCCCTGCACCTCGCCCTGATAGCTTCGTTCCCTGTCGCACACGCCGTACCCCGGGGGACCAACCGTGGCCCGCAGCGCCCTCGACCACCGCCGCCACCTTCACCGCGACAGCGGCGCTATTGACCGCCTGCAGCGGAGGCGGCGACGACGCGTCGTCGGACGAGACATCAAGGGGGCGGGGACGAGGGCGGCAGCTCCGCGCGTCGGCTACGGCATCCTCAGCAACGCCGCCCGGCGTCGAGCGACCGGTGATCGAACTTCCCAGTAGCTTCAACTGACCTTCCAAGACTGGACGAGCAGCGACGCTCAGCAACAAGCCGTACTCAACGACGCCAAGGAAGAGCTCCGGGCGGGGTACGCCGCGATCATCGCCAACGATCCCGACAGCGAAGCCGTTGCCTTCTACGACACCGACTCCGGCCGCTCGCAGAGCAAGAAGTGGATCAAGTCGTACACGGACAAGAACGTGACGGTGATCGGCAAGCTCCCGGTCTTCGAACCCCAAGGTCACCGTGCTCGACGGCGGCACGACGGCGTCTCTCGGTCCTGCACGGACGAGAGAGTGAGGCGTACACCAAGCACCGGAAGACCGGCAAGGTCGAAGGGAATCCCGCGGACAGCGGATCCCGGGTGTACTACCTGGTCACGCTCAGGAAGAGCAGCCAAGGCGTGTGGCAGAACGCGTCCGTCCGTTCGGAGCGGGGCGAGTGCGCGAAGTGAGGGCTCGTCACAAGGGGCCTGCCCGTGCTCACAGCGTCACTGGTCACCGCAGTCTGCTGTTCAGCTCCTGCCCACGCCTTCGGCGGCTCCGGCACGAGGGGCGAAGCCGAGGGCAGTGAACTGACCGCCTCGGCACAGCACACGAGCATCAAGATCACACAGGTGAGCGGCCCCTACCGGTGGGCGGCGGGGCAACCTGGCGTCGACCGACGTCAACTGGGAGCCCCCACCCTGCTGGTACGAACCCGTATTCACGCCCGAGCAACTGAAGGACTTCGCGGAGACCGACGGTGGCGGTGACGTCAGTCTCCGCCAGGGGTGGTACGGATCCGAACTGTGGACCGACCACTTCAAGGACGGCAAGGCCGCCACCAACTACTTCGGCTCCCCCGTCGTCCGTGAAGGGGCTACAAGGACTACAACCTCGGGGAGAAGGGGATTCTTCTGGCGCGGAGTCGCGCCGAGCCTCTCCGCTCTCGACGACACGTCCCTCTGCAACAGGCTCATGTTCTGGCAGGACGCCGGCGAGATCCCCGATGTGCCGAACGCTCCGACCCCGGAGATCCTCGCCGAGTACGCCTACGACAAGGTCGAGGTCCCTTCGACCAAGATTGAGGCGAAGCCGGCAGCCAAGTCCACCGTCAACCTCCCCACCTGGGTCTGGTTGGACAAGGGCACCTTCAAGGAGGTCAAGGTCCGTGCCGAACTGCCCAACACGGGCCTGTGGGCCGAGACGACCGCGAAGCCCGTCGCCCTCCACCTGGAACCCGGCACGGACGACGCGGAGACCTTCCCCGCCTCCGGCGACTGCGAGATCAACGCCGACGGCTCCATCGGCACGCCGTACACGAAGGGCAAGGCCGACGAGACCCCGCCGTGCGGCATCCGCTACCTCCGCGCGTCGAACGGAGAGCCGTACCAGCTGGAGGCATCGGTCACCTGGGAGATCTCCTGGGAGGGCAACGGCGGAGCCGCGGGCGACCTGCCGGACGGCACCTTCGAGACGACGCAGGACATGGAAGTCCAGGAGATCCAGTCCATCAACCGCTGAACAGATCCTCGGCCCGCTCCACCGTCATCGCGCGCCGGGCCAGGACTTCGAGCTGGTCGAGGTCGTAGCAGTCGAGCACGCGCTCCCGGAGAGCGAAGCCACACGGGAATGTCCCGCCACTCCAGGATGCGGAGCGTCATCGCGGCACGTGCCTCGATCCGGCCCCTCCGCCCGGCCCCTCCTCGCGCACCTGCTCAGCCACCGGGTTGTCGAAGAAGTAGCGAATCTTCCTAGGCACAAACCACACCCCCACCCCTCCGCGAACGAGTAGAAGCGCGGCTCCGGGAATGGACCACGCAGCACGTTCTGATACGCGACCGCGTGCAGCATCTCGCGCGACGAGCCGACCATCGGTTCTCCCTCCTGTACGACGCGGTCAACGCTCTACGCCGCGACAAGGTCACACCACACGTACTTGCCCCCGGTTCCCGCCCCTGGCCAGCGGCTGCCACCCCCACACGTCCGCGCACGCCCGCACGAGCGCGAGCCCCCGCCCTTCCTCCCGCCTCCATGAGCACGTCCAGCTTCCCGGGCGGCTCGGGCGGTTCCGGATCGGCGTCCCACGCCCCGACCCGCAGCACCCCGGCCGCCCACCGCACCCGGAGCGCGGCGGGGCCTTTGGTGTGCCGTACGGCATTGGAGACCAGCTCGGTCGCGAGCAGCTCGGCGGTGTCCACGAGGCGGATGAGGCCGTGCATCGTGAGGATCAGCCGGAGGGTGCGGCGGCAGACGGTGACGGCGCGCAAATCGTTCGGGATGTAGAGGGTGTACTCCCAGGGGGCGGCCGGGTCGGTCGACTGGGATTCGGGCATGGGTGAGCTCCGTTCAGTGAAGGGATGTTGGCCGGTGGCTTCGCCACAACCGTCGCGACAGAGACGATGCGGTGCACTTCCGCACCAGACACAGCGCACTGTGCGCGCTGCGTCACTGACGGTAGAGCAAAAATTTTTGCCCGCGCAAGCCGCTGCCCTAATCTGACCCCGTAAGCGGTACAACGCCAGATGAGTTGAGGTCCGGAGGGGACACGTGGCGCCAAGGAGCCGACCGACGGCGCGACAGGTACGTCTGGGTACGGAGTTGCGCAGGTTGCGGGAAGCCGCCGGGCTCAAAGCCCGCGAGGTGGCGGGGCTGCTCAGCTCCACTTCGGCCCAGATGAGCCAGGTCGAGGCCGGTTTCGCGGGAGCGAGTGAAGAGCGCGTGCGCAGGTTGGCCGCTCACTACGCCTGCGCCGACGAGGGCTTGGTCGATGCTCTGGTGGCCATGGCCACCGACCGGACACAAGGCTGGTGGGAGGAGTTCCGAGGCGTCCTTCCTCCAGTGTTCCTGGACGTGGCCGAGCTGGAACATCATGCGACGTTCCTGCACGAAGTCGTGATCACCCACGTGCCGGTACTACTGCAGACCCCGGACTACGCCCGCGCCGTCTTCGGCTACATGGTTCCGGAGTTGCCCGACAGCGAGTTGACTCCGCGTGTCGAGCACCGGATGAGGCGCCGGGAAGTCATCGACCGTGACCTGCCGGTCCCGTACGAAACAATCGTCCACGAGGCCGCGCTGCGTATCCGCGTAGGCGACCGCCGGGTGACCCTCACCCAGCTCCGGAGGATCCTGGACGAGATGGAGAGGGAACACGTCACGGTACGGGTCGTCCCCTTCGAAACCGACCATTTCGCCGGCGCCGGCGCCGCCATGATGCATGTGGGCGGACCCCTCCCGTGCCTGGACACCGTGCTCCGCGACTCCCCCAGCGGCACAGCGTTCCTGGATGCCGAATCCCAACTGGAGCGCTTCCGAACGCTCTTCCGTAAGGTGGAGAATGCGGCACTCGACCCCACCCGGACGCGGGACTTCATCCACCACTTGGCGAAGGAACTGTGAGGCGAGAAGCGTGACCGGACCCAAGCGCTGGCAGAAGTCCTCCTACTCGGAGGGGGGCGACGGCAACACCTGCGTGGAGGTCGCACCTCTGCGAACCCGCGTCGCGATACGCGACTCGAAGGACCCGTCCAAGGGCATGGTGACCGTCCCGGTCGGATCCTTCACCGCCCTCGTCCAGAGCCTCAAGACGGTCTCCACCTGATCCCGCCCCACCCAGCACACGGTGCGACAGCACATGCGATAAGTTCGTACGCGCGTTCCAAGCGGTAGGCATCGCACGTGTACGGGGGAGAGCACGGTGTCGCACAGGCCGACGGACTGGCATGTACTGGACTTGGAGAAGGATCCGACGCCGGGCGACCCGGACCGCATTCGCAAACTCGCCGGCACCCTGCACGACTTCGCCGACGACGTGGCCGACGTCCTACGAGACCTCAAGGGCATCGCCAAGGAGGAGGAGATCCTCTCCTGGGCGGGCAAGACGGCGGACGTGTTCGCCGAGGAGTTCGAGGACGCCCCGAAGAAGCTGCGCAAGCTGAAGAAGTCGTACGGCCTGGCCGGAGACGCCCTGGCCACCTTCTGGCCCGATCTCCAGGACGCACAGGAGAAGGCCGACAAGGCGCTGCGCGACGGCCGCAAGGCCCGTGAGGAGCTCACCACCGCGCAGACGGCGTTGTCGGGAGCCAACGACTGGGTCCGCACCGCGACCGAGAAGGTGGACTCCTACGACCCCGCCAAGAACGGCGGCAAGGACGTCCCGAAACCGGATGAGGGCGACGTCCGCCGCGCCACTCGCGACGCCCAGCACGCGAACGCACGCCAGGCCGCGACCGAACGGAACGTCGAGAGCGCGCAGAGCGCCCTGGAGGCTGCGAAGAAGCTGGCCGGTCAGGCGAAGGGCCTCCGCGAGGAGGCGGCCCGACGGACGGTGACCAAGCTCAAGGAGGCCTCCGACGCCGGTATCCCGAACCGGCACTGGTGGGAGGAGATCGGCGACTGGGTCTCCGACCACTGGGACGAGATCGTCACCATCTGCAAGTGGGTCGTGGCCATCGCCGGGATCATCGTGATGATCGTCGGTGGACCGCTGGGGTGGTTGGTCTTCGCGGCGGCGCTTGTGGTGATGGCCGACACGATAAGGAAAGTCTTACAGGGCCAAGCCGGCTGGGGCGACCTCCTGTGGGCGGCGCTGGACTGCATACCGGCGACCAAAGGTTTTCACGAGCCTCGCGAAGCTCGGAAAGCTGTGGAAGGCCGGAGGGCTGAAAGCTCTCGGCGCCGGTTTCATGGGCGGCATCGGTGGCGGCCTCAAAGGGATCGCCAACGGTATCCGCTCAGGATCAGCCAATATCGTATCGATCGTCAAAGGACTTCCAGGTCGCGGAAAGAAGCCACTTTCTTTCCAGGTGCAATCCTTCAAGGACGGCCGCCCGGGCATGCTGGTATTCAAGCCAGGTGATCCTCTACTCAAGAGTATGAACCGCGTGAAAAACAACGGCACATTCGATGTAGGAATCCACGGAGCTCCGACTTCGGTGGGTTACCAAGTAAAAGATGGAGCTGCCCATCTGGCCGAGAACTGGCACAGCTTCAATCATCGAGAGATAGCTTCACTCATGCGGACACATGGATGGAACGGAGAACCTGTTAGACTCCTTTCCTGCCAGACCGGAATGAAATCAGACGGATTCGCACAGAACTTGGCAAATACTCTCGGCGTGAAAGTCGAGGCCCCCAACGATTTCCTCTGGGTTTGGCCTCACGGCAGGACAGCCGTGGCACCCTTCAACGATGCTGGAACATACATGCATCCGACCATTCGCGGCGCATTCGAAACATTCCATCCCAACGGAGGCGCGTAGCACATGCCTAAGCTCCCGGTACCTCACCGAATCGGCGAGGCCCAAGTGGAGGACGACTTCTCCCCCGGCGCACTCGACGAAGAACTAGCCAATCGCCTTTCCAGTTTCCTTGAGGAAGCGGAACCCGTACTTTTCTCACCGGGCACCGTTCCCGACCCGTTCTCCGAATCTTCGGACATGCACGTGCGTGTCGGGATCATGACTGATGGAACGTGGGTCTGGCAGCTCGCATGGTCGGACTATGTCAAATATCACCGGGTAGCGCCGCCACGCGAACTTGTCGAACATGCGGCTTCACTCGACTTCACTGCCCCAGAAGTCAGCGTGGAGGAAGCGCTGGCTATCGCGGAAGCCGAGGGACTCCCCTTGCCTGAGTAGAGCGGTCTACCATGGCATCGGATCAGGTTGGAAGATGTGAATTATGAGCGAGAAAAACTCGGCAGTCTCTGAGCATCACGACGCTCCATTCGGTGTATCGATCTCCGTTCCTGAGTCGTGGTGGGAGTTCAATGTCCGCTCCGAGGGCCGCGAGGGAGCCATCCGCTCCGTCGTGAACGAACGGATCCGACATGTGCCTGAGCTGGCGCCGTACCGGGCAGAGGTATCGGCCATGCTTCGCAGGATGGCCAAGGACGCCCACGACTCCGGTGCCCTCTACCTCGGCTGCATGGCCGAGAACTTCGACGGCGTTCCGCTCTCCGCGACCGTCACCGTGTCCGTCCTCGGCGCCAAGAACAAGCAGGGCGTCACCCTCTCCACCGACCCCCGGGCCATCGCCGAGAGCCTCCGTACGATCACCCCTCGACGCGAGGGCGACGCCTGGCGCAAGGTCACGACCGTGGACGTCCCCGAAGTCGGTACGGCCGCGCGGACGTACGGCGTCGAGGACGTGCCCGTCGCTCAGGGCGACAGTCGTACCCTGCGTATGGTGCTGACGCAGACGTACATCCCCGTACCGGGAACCAACGCCCAGGTCGTGCTCGTCTCCGGGGCCAGCCCGGTGTTGGACCTCGCGGAGGCATTCCACGACATCTTCGATGCTGTGACCAGCACCTTCCGTTTCGTCTGACCTGATCCGCAGAGAGGAACTCCGAGCCATGGGCAAGAGCGACCTCGCACTGCCGTTGACCGAGCTGGAGGACTACGGGCGCCGACTGCGCTCGCTCAAGACGCGGCTGAACCACACCAAGAAGCTCTTCGAGTCGTACAAGGACGACATCGGCGACGGCAGCGTCAACGACGCCCTCGGCGACTTCGAGTCCAACTGGGAGGACGGCCGCGAGGACATCACCCAGCAGCTCGACGCGCTCGGCGACATGTCAGACGCCGTCGTCCGCGAGTTCAAGAAGCTCGACGACGAGCTGACGAAGCAGGTCAACGACGCCGTGAAGACGGAGGACAAGCGGGGCGGGAAGGGTGGCGGGTGGCGGCGGCGCCAAGTAGGGCCGCCGGGGGTGAGAGCGACCGTGTTCGGACGGTCCGCGCAGTCGGGTTCTTCGCGGAGCTGACACCCGGTTGGGGATCTCCCTACCGAGGGCTCGATCAGCGATGCCGTCAGGCCGTGGGCGGACCACGATGAGACTGAGACCCGCCTCGTCAACTACCTCCGCAGCGGTGGCTCCGAGATCTGGTCCGAGATGGGTGCGCAGACCGACGTGCTGGATCCCGACGGGCCGACACTCGTGGGCAACGGCTCCCTCTTCACGGACGGGATTTGGCTCTGGCGGGAGGATCTCTCGTACTACGTGGCCAGGTATCACCTGGCTCTGCCCCGCGAGTTCGTCGCGCACGTGCGAGGGCTGGAGTATTCGCCCCCGCAGGTGCCGGAGAGCCGTCTCGTCGAGATCCTGACGCAGGACCTGGGAATTTCCATGGGCCGGCCCTGAACCCCGCCACCCGGTATGCCTCAGCGGTTGACCGACTGGATCTCCTGCACCGTCACGTCCTGCGTCGCGCCGAACGTGCCCTCCGGGAGGTCGCCGCCCTCGCCCGTGGTGCTGGTCCACGAGATCTTCCAGGTGACGGTGGCCTGCAAGGGGTACGAGCCGTCGGAGCCGGAGGCGCGGAGGTGAGTGACGCCGCAGGGCGGAGTGTCGTTCGCCTTGCCCTTCGTGTACGGCTCGCCGATGCTGCCGTCGGCGTTGATCTCGCAGTCGCCGGACGCGGGGTATGTCTGGGCGTCGCTCGTGCCCGGGTCGATGTGCAGGGAGACGGGTTCGGCGGTGGTGGTCGCGGAGAGACCCGTGCCGGGGAGGCTGGCGGTGACCGAGATCTTCTTGAACTTGGCCTTGTCCAGCCAGATCCAGGTCGGGAGGTTCACCTTCGTGGCCTCGGTCGGCCTCATCTCGATCTCGGTGCCGGGGACCGGGAGTTCGTCGTAGGCGTACTCGGCGAGGATCTGGGGAGACACCGCGAGCGGCTCGGGTGGCGTGACTCCGTTGTCCACCCAGAAGGGCGGCTTGTCACACGCCATGGCCTCCGGATCGTCCTTCCGATTCGGGTTGACGGCAGCCGCCCAGAACATGCCCTCGCCCTGCTTGTCGAGGTTGTAGTTCTTGTACGGCTTGCCGTCCTTGTAACGCTGATCCAGCGTGTCACCGACAAAATCACCGATACTGCCGATGAACGGCAGCCCGCTGATGCCCCGCCACGTCTTCACGGTGGCCTGGATTTCCTTGGGCGAGAAAGCGGGCTCGTACCAGCACGCCGGGGGCGTCCAATTACCGTCGGACGAGGAGAGGTTGCCGGTCCTGCCCGAATCGGAAGATCCCTTGACCGTCGTGCGGACCTTGGTCTCCACCGTGATGTTCCGGCCCTGTCGGTTCCCCTGGGCGTCGCCCAGGCTACTTCCGTCGTCCGTCTTGCTACCGGCCTGAGCGGCCGTCGGCACCAGGGCCATCGGAAGGACAAAAGCGGCGATTATGGAAATCCGTTGACGCGTAAGGCTCACGGCTGGCACTTCTCCGCTCCCCGCTCCGACACCACATTGGTGGTCTGCCAGACACCCTCGGCGCTCTTCTTCATACGGGCGCTGTAGGAGACGTAGTCGTCCGAGTCGCCCGGCGTCTTCTTGACTTCCTTGGTCTTGCGGTCCTTGCTGTACGACTTCGTCTCGTCACCGCAGTACGTCACAGTGGCCGCGCTCTGCCCGCTCAGGGTGACCTCGCGGTCGTAGTACCGCGTGGACCCCGTCCAGGTCGTGCCGGCCTCGTAGAAGGACTGGACGTATGACGCGGCCGCCATCAGGGCGTTGTCCTTGCTGTAGAACTTCAGCGCCGGGTGTTCCTTGGCGTCCACCGTGATCGCCTCGTCGATCGAGTTGATCATCCGCTCGTTGTCCGCCAGCACAGCGTCCTTGACCGCGTCTCCCGTCTTACCGCCCTCAAAGACGTTCTCGACGTCGGACGGCAGCTTGATCTCCGGCCTCTCGACACTGTCCTTGCTCGGAGATGGTGACGGCGACGCGGACGCCGAAGCCCCCGTGTCCGCGCCCGCGATCTTGTCGTTGGCCGAGTCCTCGGTCTCGGAGCCGCCGCAGCCGGACAGCAGCAGGGCCACCGCCGTCGTCAAAGCCGCAGCGGTGGCAGTGGTCGTGCGTGTGCGCATGGGAGTGGTACCTCCGTTGGTGGGGGGATGGGGAGCGGGCAGAGGCGAGGGGACGTCGGGTCAGCCCACCTCGTTCTCCGCCACCGCCTGACCGTGGACGACCACATCGCCGCCGTAGAACATCCCCGTGAAGACCGGGGAGTAGGTGAGCCGGACCTCGACCTGCACCTGCTCGGCGTCGGCCGTCACGCAGTGCGTCGCGGCGATGTCCTGGCCGGCCATGTCCATCTCCGCGGCGAAGGCCTTGACCCTCGCGTCGCAGTTCTCGTAGTTGATGGGGGCGGGGCCGCCCACGTCGTCGTAGAGGGCCTCGCGGTCGATGTCCTGGGCGGCGTAGCGGGCGGCCTGTTCGGCGATGTCCGCGGCGCGTTCGCGCTTGGAGATGGACATGCCCCGTCGATGACGAAGGCGGAGAGGGCGAGGAAGACCAGGGCGAAGATGATGACCGCGCCGGCACCCGAGCCGCGGTCGTCCAGCCGGGCGCGCCGGTCCGCGAGCCACTCGCGTGCGAGGGATCTCACGCCGTCCTCCGGTACGGGTCCAGCGGGGAGCTGAAGCTCGCCGAGAGGGTGGTGGGGATGTCGAGGCCGATCATCGCCAGGCCGCGTACCTCGCAACTGACCTCGACCGTGAAGAGGGTGTCCGGTTCGAAGCCTTCGCTCTTCTGGACGACCGAGACCGGGCCGGAGCAGACGCCCTCCAGGTTGGCCGCCGCCGCCGCTCTTGGCCTCCGCGATCGCCGTGCCGTGGTCCTTCTGGATCGAGCCCGCGCGTGCCGCGTCCCGGGCCGCGCCGTCGAGGCTGCCGCGGCCGTCGACCAACTGGCCGAAGGCCACCAGGACGAGGATGAAGAGGATCATCACCGGGGCCAGGATCACCACCTCGATGGTGGACAGGCCCCGGTCGCCTGCCTCGGCCTGTCGGACGCGGGATGTGATGCGGGAGAGGTCCATCTAGTTCTCCCCTCCTGCACGAACCGCTCCACCGGCCCCACCGACTGCGCGTGCACCGTCAGGTCGAGCCCCGGGAACACCGTCGGGATACGGGCCGTGATCTCCACGCCGACCGTGTCCTGCTCCGGCTGGAGCATGGTCACGTCCGGCGCGACCACGAGCTGCGGGCCGAGTTGGCGGATGTAGCTGTCCACCACGTCCCGTGCCTCGCCCCGCCACGCGCCGGGCTGGTCGTGCGCCGTCGCGCGGGCCTTCTCGCGCCCGCCTGGGCGGCGGCCTGGAGCGACGTGGTCCGCGAAGAAGTACAACCCGAACTGCACCGTCGCGAAGATCATGAAGAACAGGATCGGCGTGAGGAACACGAACTCGATAGCGGTCATGCCGGAATCGCCGCGGGTGGCCGCCGCTTCACGTGCGGCCTCCACCCTGCGGCGCACCCGTCTGAGCACGTCTGCCGGCATCCCCGTGTACCCCGTACGTCCGAATCCGAGTCCGAGTCCGATCAGCAGGTGCCGCTCGCGTCGGCGCCCTCGATGCACTCGCCGACCTTGGTGGCACCCTTGTCCAGCGCCTGGCTGATGATGGCGGCCACCACGCCGACGATCGCGACGACGACCGCCGAGATGATGACCCACTCGACCGCGGACGCGCTCGCGGTCCAGCTCGCCGGAGCGGGCACGCTCCACGCGGCCCTGCAGGAAGGTGACCAGGAAGTCCACGGCCGGGATGCCGGTGCGGAAGTTCCGTCCGTTCATGGTGAGTTGTCCTCTCGTGTCAGTTCTGGGAGCGAAGCGGCTCGGAGCTGCTGAAGCGAAGCTGAGAAAGCTGCGTCGAAGCTGCGTCACACCTGAAACACCCGCATCGCCGCCGGATAGATCAGGAACACCAGGAACCCGGCGCACAGCAGGAGCTGGCCACGAGCATCGACTGGGACTTCTCACCCGCGCTGCCCTCGATCTCGGCGAGTTCGCGGTGCCGCATGGTCTCGGCGCGGGAGGCGAGTGGACTCGCGGACCTTGGCTCCGTCGTCGGCCACCAGGGCGAGCGAGGCGGAGAGGTCCTTGAGCTCCTCGACGCCCAGGTCCTCGCCCAGCTGCCCCAGCGCCTGCCCTGGCTGGTGCCCGTGATGCGCGCGTCGGACAGGGCGTTGCGGATGCGGTGGGTCGCCCAGCCGTCCGACACCTCCGCCGCCGCCATCAGGGCCTCGGGCAGACCGCGTCCGCCGGCCAGGCTCATGGACACCAGGTCCAGGTACGCGCCGATCACGCGCCGCAGGTCACGGCGCTTGTCGGCGGCGTCCCGGCGTACCTCCAGGTCGGGGAGGAAGAAGAAGAGCGCCGCGCAGAGCAGGGCCAGCCAGACCGGGATGATCGGGCTGTCGCCGAAGCCCAGCTGCCAGACGATGGCGAACAGGAGCGGACCGAAGAACAGGCCGCCCACGGCCAGCAGCGCCTTCGTCGCCAGGAACTTCTCCCAGCTGCGGTCCAGCACCGCCAGGTCCGCGCGCAGCGACCGCAGTTCCCAGCCCTGCTGCATGTACAACTCGGCGACGCGTGCGCCGACCTGGGCGCGCAGCGAGCCGAGGCGGCTGGTGTCCTTCGCCACGCGGGTCGACTCGTACGCCGCCCCCGTGCCCGCATCGCGTCGATCCGTGCGACCTGCTGGACCGGGCTCCGTCTGCTCGGCATCAGGGGCGCGAACCAGGGCGTAGACGCCCAGGCCGATGACGGCGCCGACCAGTACCGGCATTGTCAGGTTCATCGTCGTACCCCCTCGTCCCCAGACGCCTGCGACGGCTGGGACGGTTGCGGCAGCCGCTGCGCGGAGCTGACCCGGCTGACCGGGCCGGCCCGATCGACCCGGTGTGCGGGGACGCACGAACTGCACGTCGGAGCCGTCCCGGACCAGGAAGCGGTCGGGCGTCTCGATGGTCGACAACTTACGCATCCACCAGAACCCCAGCGCGAACAGCCCGCACACACAGGCCAGTACGAGCTGGCCCACGGGCGAGCCGTACGGCTCGACGAAGTCCCGGTTGAAGATGGACAGTCCGAGGACGAAGAGGACCGACACCGCCACGACGATCTGGACGGAACGGCGGGTCGAGCGCGCTGGGCCATCACGCGCTGGCGCATGTCGACCTCCTCGCGCGCCGACTTGGCGAGCGCGCCGAGCACCTGGCGCAGGCCCGGACCGCGCAGGCGCGCGTTGAGGATCAGCGCCGCGACGATGATTCGGCGGAAGCGTCGTCGATCTCGTCGGCGAGGTGCTGGAGTGCCTCCGGCAGCGGCGTGCGGGAGCGCAGCCGGTCGACCAGGGCGTCCAGGTGCGGGCGCAGGACCGGGGCGGCGGCGCGGGCGGAGGCCGGGATGGCCTGCTCCAGGCCGACCGCGCCCGCGATGGTGTCGCGCAGCGACTCCGTCCAGGAGGCGAGGGCCTCCACCCGCTTCATGGCGGCGCGTTCCTCGGCGGCACCGCCGAAGAGGCGGTCCCAGAAGAAGACGAGGATGCCGGCCGCGATGCCCAGCACCGCCCAGCGGGTGAGGAGCAGGACGACGAGGCCGACGATGGCCGCCAGGGAGCCGCGCCGGCCCGCCCAGCGGATCAGTTCGTTGGCCCGCTCGCTGGCCTGGCGCTTCTCGTGCTCGGGCTTGGCGGGCAGTCCGCGTACGGCGACCAGGAGGAGGGCGAGTCCGCCGCCGACGGCGACGCCGCAACCGAGCGCGTACAGGACCGTGGTGGAGAACAGGCCGCCCATGGAGCTGAGCGAGTCCAGCGCGGCCAGAGTCGTGGGCTTCGTCATGTCCGTCACCCCCACGTTCCGTTGGGCCGGTAGCCGTAGGCGATGAGTTCCTCCAGGCAGGCTATGGGGGCGTGCGGTACGACCCGGCCGTCGGGCGTCTCCGCGAAGACCTCGCTGGACAGCACGCAGCCGTCGACGCCGTTCACCTCGCGGACCGAGGTGACCATGCGCTGGAGCCGTCCGCCGCTCTGGAAGTTGTTGCGCCGCTGGATGAAGACGACGAAGTTGACGGCGCCGGCCACCAGCATCTGGCTGGCCTCGATCGGCAGCCGCTCCGTGGCCTGGAGGGCGTACGTCGAAATACGGTTGAAGACCTCGTGCGAGCTGTTGGCGTGGATCGTGGACAGCGAGCCGTCGTTGCCCTGTGACATCGCGTTCAGCATGGTCACGATCTCGTCGCCGAGCACCTCACCGACGATGACGCGGGAGGGGTTCATACAAGGGAACGGCGGACCAGTTCCGCCATGCTGATCGTGCCCTGGCCCTCGGAGTTGGGCAGCCGCTCGCTCGAACGCCACCACGTTGGGGTGGAGGTCGGGGAAGGTGTCGAGGCCGAGCTCCAGGGCTCGCTCGACCGTGATGAGCCGCTCGTGCGGGGGGATCTCGTTGGCGAGGGCGCGCAGCAGCGTCGTCTTGCCGGCGTTCGTGGCGCCCGCGATCATGATGTTCTTGCGGGCGCGGACGGCGCAGGCCAGGAAGTGGCCGAGTTCGGGGGCGAGGGTGCCGTTGCCGACCAGGTCGGAGATGAAGACCTTGCCCATGCGCGCGCGGCGGATGGACAGCGCCGGGCGACGGGCGACGTCCATGACCGCCGACAGACGCGAACCGTCCGGCAGTCTGAGGTCCAGCTGCGGGTTGGCGGAGTCGAAGGGGCGGGACGACAGACCCGAGTAGGCGCCGAGGATCTGGATCAGCTCGATGAGCTCCTCGTCGGTCTCGGCGACCGGCTCGCCGCGCTCCTCGCGTCCGTCGGAGTAGCCGACGAAGACGTGGTCGCAGCCGTTGATGTCGATGTTCTCGACCTCGGGGTCGTCGAGGAGCGGCTGGAGCCGCCCGACGCCGAACAGCGCGGCGTGCACGGCGGCGGCGTACTGCTCCTCCGTCTCCGCGTCCAGCGGCGTACGCCCGGCGTTGATCTCGGCGCGGGCGTACTCCTCCAGGATCTGCGCGATGACGGCGCGCGCGTACTGCCGCTCGTCCTCGGTGGACATCGGCGTGACGCCGCTGACCTGGTCCTGGCGGCGCTGCTCGGAGATGCGGTCGCCGGCGTCCTGGCGGAACCGCTTGACCAACGAGTGGTCGACAGCGGTCATCGGCCGGCCCCCGCGTGGCCGGTCATGCCGGTGCCGGCGGGTCCGGTGGGCACGGACCAGGCGGCGCCGAACTGCTGGTACAGGTCCGAGGTGACCTTGCGGGCGGAGCGGATGAGCAGCGACTTCTCCAGCCGTCCCCGCTTGCGTCCGGCCAGCTGGTCGGCGCCGGCCGGGTCGTCGGCGATCGTGCCGACCACGCGGGCGCCGGTCTGCGCGTGCACGAGCATGTCGTTGACCTGGCCCGAAAGCTTGGCGGCGTTGTTCGTGTCGGCGACGAGCACGACGCCGATCATCGGCATGCCGAGGCTCGCGGCGCCGCGCGGGCCGCCGTGCAGCTTGGTGGAGAGGGCGGCGGCGCGGTCGCGGACGCGGGCGATGGCCTCCGGCTCGGTACGGGAGATGAGGAGTACGAGCGCGGCGTGCGGGAACAGTTCCGCGGCCGGGGTGTCCCCGCTGACACGGCCGCAGTCGGCGATGACGTCGGCGGGCGCGTTCGGGGAGTCGGCGAGGGAGGCGAAGGCCCGGCCGAGGGTGGGCCACAGGCCCGCGAGACCGGCGGCCTGCTCGGAGTTGCCGAGGCCGACGAGGACTTCGAGGCCGCCGCTGAGCGGCTGTACGTGGTCCCAGAGCTGGTCGGGCACGAGGCCGCGCCGCGCGGTGGCGGCGATCGACAGCATGCCGGTGTTGGGGTTGAGCGGACCGCCGTGCGCGGCTGCGGACCGGTACACCAGGTCGCCGCCCGCCGGATCGGTCTCGGCGAGCAGGACGCGGCGCGGCCAGACCGCCGCGAGGGCGACGGCCGCGGTGGTGACGCCGGGGGAACCCTTGTCGGCGGCGAGGGCGATGAGGGCCATGGCTGCGGGGGTCGCCTTCTACTTGCCGGGGACGCGTACGACGGCGACCTCGCCGGCGGCGGCCGCCGAGGCGAGAGCGGCGGCGTCGCCTTCGTCGACGAGAACGGTGACGGCCTTGTTGCCGGTGGTGACGGTGGAGTCGCCTTCGCCCTTGACGGCGGTCACGCGGGCATCGGTGACGATGGCCCCACCCGAGGCGGAGGACGACGCGTCGCTGTCGGAGGAGTCCGAGGAACCGGAGGAGCCGGAGTTGTTCGCGCCGGTGCGGTAGGCGGCGACGATGTCACCCGGCTTGATGCCCGTCGGGTACTGGCCCTCCTTGAGGGCGAGGCCCACGGACGCCTTGCCTGCGGGAAGCGCCTCCCCGCGGCGAACATCTGCCCCATCACGACCGTGTCCTTGTAGATCGTGGACTTGGCCTTCAGGTCCTTGAGTGCCTCGAGCTTCGTCCACTCGACGTAGTTGATGCTGTCGTCGGCCGCGACCATGACGGATGTGGCGTTGTCGCCGATGGACTCGCCGGCCTGGATGTCCGCCGTCACCTTGACGACCTCGACCCGGTCCCCGACCCGCAGCACCAGCATCGTCGCGCCCAGCGCGCCCAGCAGGATCAGCAGCACCGCCAGCGCGGCCAGCGCCGGTTTGCGCTCGCGAGGAGGGCTGGGGAAGCCGGTCGCCGACCGTCGGCTGAGCCGGAGCCGCGGAACGTCCCGCGCCCGCCCCCGTACGCTCCTGGATCTTCACGCAACCGCTCCCCGTACAACCAAGAAAATCGACTGTCACGTACTGCTCGAGTACGCGGAATAACCTGCAAATTCAGACACTTCACCCGCGCCTGCCTGACTGGTGACGTCCGGGGACACCCCCTGACGTACCTGTCCGACCTGGGCGAATACCGAGCGCTGAAGGCGAGTGTCAAGCCATCGCACCGTACCAGCAGCACATAAGCCCCCTCAAGGCGCGCCCGCCCTCTGAAGCACCGCCCCGCCACCATTACCCGTCTGCAACTGCACACATCAAGAGCCCCCTTGAGCACGGCCTCGTGACCGGGCAACTCGACTGTGCGCTCGCGAATCACGAACCAATACGCCGAGACACCCCTTCGGGTGCCGTTCGTCACGGCGCGGCCATGATGCCTGCACGATTCACTCACGAGAGAGCCCGTGGGGGACCGGATCCCCATGCCATGATCTTCGCTCGGATCCGTGACCCGGGGCAGCACGTGGACAACACGGGGCGGGGAGCTCGGGCCTCTGACAGTCACCGCCCGGACCCGGACCCGGACCGTTCCTTGCTGCCCCCTCTCCCCCACACATCTCAAGGAACCCCATGAACCGACCCACCAGGGCAGCCCTCTCCGCCCTCTCCCTGCTCTCCCTCGCCGCGCTCACCGCCTGTGGCGGGGACTCCGCTCCGGTTCGGACGCGGACAAGCCGGCGGCGACCGCGTCGCAGGAACAGCAGGAGCAGCAGGCGACGCCGGAGGAGCGGCTGCAGCAGCTCGCCATCACGCAGGCGGACGCCCCCGGCGACAGGAAGGTCACGGAGCCCGACGACGAGTTCGTGTTCGCCAAGTCGGCGAAGGGAGGTCACGGTGGACAAGCCCGCCTGCGCCCCGCTGGCCCTGGCCATGAACCAACTCCCGCTCGGAGAACCCCAGGCCGACCTCACGCGAGTCGTCGACAGCGGTGGCGCGAACATCGGCGCGTTCACGTACGTAACGCTCACGACGTACGAGTCCGGCGGCGCCGAGTCCGCGATGTCCGGCCTGTCGAAGGCGGTGGACGCCTGCGGTGGCGGCTTCACGGCCAAGTCCGACGAGAACACGAGCGCGTACGACTCGGTGACCGCCGAGAAGCCGGTGGCGGCGGCCGGCGACGAGTCCCCTCGGGTTCCGTTCCACGCTGACGTTCCGTGGCGTCACCCACACCGTGCACACCCAGGCCGTGCGCAGCGGCGACGTCCTCGCCGTGTACTTCTCGGTCGACGGCAGCGCCATCGCGAACTCCAAGCCGAGCGACGCGAAGCTGCCGACGGCGGTGGTGAAGGCGCAGAACGGAAAGCTGGGGAACGGGAAGCTGGGGGTGAGCCGGACGTCTGACGCACGCACGGGGACCGACGCCGCGCGCTCCCGGGTCAACGCCCTGCGAATCGCGGCGGGCGCGACGGCGATCGCGGGAGCACTCGCCCTTACCATCGCGCTGGTCGCGACACCGGAACGGTTCGGGCTGTCCTCCTCGCCTGCCCTCTTCGAACGCGCCCGGACAACGGGCCGTGGCATGGAGGCGTTCATCGTCGCCTGGTTCCTCGTAGCAATGCCCCCTCGCCGGCCTGCTGCAGGCGCCGGTGGCGTGGCTGCGACGGGCGAGGATCGGTGCGGGTTGGGTGTTGCTGGCAGCCCAGTGGCTGATCACCGTGCTGCTGGCGGCGGCAGCCTGGCAAGTGGAAGGCATCTTCCCTGCCTCCGACAGCCCCGGAAAGACCGACGGCCTGTTCGGCGCGGCTCTGCTCCTCGTGCTGAGCCCACCCCCTGTTCGCCGTGTGCTCGGGCTCCGTCTTCCCGATGGTGCCCGGTGCCGACGGTCTGACCGTGGCCGAGCGGATACGCGCCCACCTGGCCGGTACGGCCGTCCTCGTCTGCGGCTTCGGCGGAGCCTTCGCGGGCCTGCTGTGCGGCCTGTCCTTCGGCTTCCCGGACGCGGGCGCACCCGCCATGTTCCTGCCCGGCGGCCTGCTCTGGGGCTTCTTCTCGGGCACCGCGGTGGGCACCTCGATCAGCGCGGCGCTGCAGCGAAGCCCGGGGAGCCGCCAGGCGACACTGGCGGTCGCGGCCTCCTTCGCCCGCATGGCCACGTCCTTGCTGGCCGCCTGCCTGGGCACCGCCCAGCTGGGCTGGTTCCTGCCCACGGGGATCATGGTGCCAGTGGGCTTGGTGGCGCCGTATCTCCTGCTGTGGCTGGCGGGCCGCGACGAACGCCTCGCTCGGTGGGTGGAGTGGCGAACGGTGGAAGTGCCCAAGGGAGCGTTCACTTGACCGCCGACGTCCCCGCGGCCCGAAAGGCATCGCTCCATTCCGTTCTGCTGACGGAAGCCCTGGCGCACCCGCCCCTGCCGGAAGTGCCCACGTCGAGAGGGTCGAGCGTCGGGCGACCGACGACCGGGCCGAGTGCGTGTGTCTTGAACCGTCACCGATCAGGACACGGACAGGACACGACCGCTCCCACATAGCGCGTGGTACGCCCGGCATTGTCAGGCTTTTCAGGGAAGTTCGCTCTGGCGAAACCGACAACCCCAGCACTACCGTCAGACCTCTTGACCGAATCTTTGTCTCACGGGGAGCCCACTGTGAAGCGCCGTTCTTTGCCCGTTGCCACCGCATTCGCTGCAACGGCAGCGCTACTCCTCACGGCCTGTGGAGACGGGGACGACAAGTCCCAGGACAACGACAAGATCGCCGGCGCGGACACCGAAAGCTCTCCTGCGGCCACGGCACCGAGCGGCGCCGCGTCGGACTCCGCCGACCGCCCGGAGATCACGCTCCCGAAGGGTGTCAAGGACGTCTTCGAGAAGTGGGAGACGAGTGACGCGGCCAAGGACGCCGCCCTGTCCGACGCGGCGCGAGCGCAGACCGCCATGAACCATGCCATCACCCAGGGCAAGACGGACACTCCGGGGCTGACCTTCTACTACGAGGGCAAGGCACTCACCACCTCCGTGAAGTGGGTGCAGAAGTGGCTGGATGCCGGAATCACGTACACCGGAACCACCCGGTACTTCAATCCCAAGGTCGAACTCTTCGACGAGAAGTCCGCGGGTGTCTCCTTCTGCGCCGACGAGACAAAGGCCTACAACAAGGACCGCAAGACCGGAAAGGTCGACAAGGCTCCGGCCACTGACGATTCCTACGTGCTGTACAACACTCGGCTGGAGAAGACGGAACAGGGGCGTCTGGCAGACGACCGACGGTACTTCTGTACGGGGGAGCGAGACATGCGTGCAGTGAGGAAAGCCCGGCTCATAGCGACGGCGGCCGGGGCTTTGGCAGCCACGTGCGTGCTCGCCGCGTCCGGCACCGCGCTCGCCAAGGATCCCGGCGGGTCCCAGTTCGATGTCGAGGGCAACAACGACGGGGACGGGGGCCAGACACTCGAATCCCGCATCGTCTTCACCGGTTCGACCGGCGGAGGCGGAACGGATACATCCTGGTGGATTCACGCCCGCGGAAGACTGGAGCCCTCCCGCCTGCTGGTACGAGCCCAAGTGGACTCCGGACGAGTTCGCCGACGAGTTCCGCGAGCGCTGGGACATACCCACGCCAGTGGAGTGGGTGAGGCGTACCGGCTCTCGCAGGATCACTACATCAACGGTGAGCCATACGAGGACTTCAACAAGAAGGAGGCGGGGAAAGGAATCTGGTGGGACTCGGTTCGGGACGAGAAGCGCGCCGAAGCGGGCGACCCGGCGGCCTTCGCCTGTGACACCCAGACGTTCTGGGTCGAGAACGGCGAAGCGCCGAATGTCGAGAACGCCGTCACTCCGGAGATCCTCGCCCAACTCGCCTACGCCAGGATCAAGGTCCCCCGACACCGCGGTCACTCTCGCCCCGGCGAACGCGACCAAGGTCAACCTGCCCACCTGGGCCTGGCTCGACAAGGCGGAGTTCGACGAGGTGTCGGTCACGGCGTCGCTCGACGTCGGCGGCGTGAACATCCAGGCCACCACCACCGCCACCCCCCGTCTCGCTCGAGCTGGAGCCGGGCACACCGGACGCCGAGACCTACCCCGCCTCCGGCGAGTGCACGATCAACGACGACGGTTCGATCGGGGAGCCGTACGCCAAGGGCAAGGCCGACCAGAATCCGCCCTGCGGCATCAAGTACCTGCGCTCCTCGGGAGACGGCAGCTTCAAGCTCCAGGCCACGGTCACCTGGGAGGTCGCCTGGACCGGCAGCGGCGGCGCGGGCGGCGATCTGCCCGACGGGACCTTCGGCAACGACCAAGAGGTCGTCGTCCAGGAAATTCAGTCGATCAACCGCTGACCAGGTTAGGAGCTGGCACCCATGTCGTTCTTGAAGTTCTTCGCCGACGATGTGAAGGAGATGGCCCGCACCCTTGAGAACAGCGGTGGCCGCATGAAGGACGCGTCGAAGGAGATGTCACGTGCCGACTCGAGTCAGGTCGGCCACTCCGGACTCCAGTCCGCGTGTGACGACTTCGCCGGTTCCTGGGACTACGGCTTCGGCCAACTGTCCAAGTTGACCAAAGGCGTCTCGAAGTTCGCCAACAAGGCCTCCGACGAATTCCTCAAGATGGACCAAACGCTCTACGACGAGCTGAAGAAGTCCGGGGCCAAGAACAAGAAGTGACCACTCATGCATCCACTTGGGGAGGCCATTCCACACCCGCCGCGGTAAGACGTGCGAGGTGCTTGGCCCGTCGGCACCGCGACACACAGAGGCCGACCAGATAGAGCGCGAAGAAGGCCAGCCAGATCCCCGCCGCAATGAGTACTTGTCGACCGTGTAGCCGGGGAAGATGAGGAAAATCGCCATGACGATCGGCAGAATCAGAATGTTACTCAGCACGCGAGGGTTGTACCGGCCACTCGCGTCAACGACCATCTGCGAATAAAGAACTTCCACCTCGGGCCGCGCCGCCGGGATCGGGTGAAACCGAGCCCCGGTCGCATACCCGGCAGCGCGTTCCCGACAGGAGCGGCCGCGTCGGCCCCCATGAGAGCGGTGGCTCGCTCGCGGGCATCGGGCATGCGACGAAAGAGAAAGTAAGGAGTTGTTCCAGAGCTGCGTTCCCCGGGGCGTGCCCCAGATAGCGGTAGCCGAACCTCTCGGCGACGTAGGCGAAGGCCGCGAATTTCTTCAGCCCGGGAAGTGCGGTCTGACCGCGAACTCACGCGCCTCTTCCGCGACCGCCTTCATCAGTTCGTTGACGAGATGCCGTTCGTCCATGGCCGCCTCCTCCTTCGGCTCGTGCGGGAGCGGGCGTCCTATCGTGGCATACAGGTGCCGCTGGTAACTTACCGGCTCAACCTGCACAGAAATCACGGGGAGAAGTCCGATGAGTTCCGATGAGTACCCGAATCTGGGATTCGACCCAGCGCCGGGTGATCTTGAGTCCGTACGAGATCTGGTGAAGGCGGTGGGCCGCGTCACCAGTGGCGGCGACACGGCTCGAGACGGAGCTGAGCAAGATGGGGACGTCGGACGGCATTTGGGCAGGCAAGTCGGCCACCGCGTTCCAGGACACCTACTCGGCTGTGCCTCCCTACCTGAAGAAGGCCCTGGGATCCCTGGACACGGCTCACCGGGCACTCAGCAGCTGGGAAAGGCAACTGGACGGGTTCCAGGCGCGGGCAAGGCAATTGGAGGAAGAGGCGGCGGAAGCTGCCCGCAAGGTCAACTCCGCGCGAAGCGCGGTGGACTCCCTGCCTTCGTCCACCTCGGGCATGTCGGAGAAGGACGAAAAGAAGCACGAGAAGGAAGCCAAGGAGAAGAAGGGCGACCTGGACTCCGCCACCGGCGAGCTGTCCGCGGTCCGCAGCCGGGCGCACTCGCTTCAGAACGAGCACGAGCAGGCCGCGGCGGACGTCACGCGTCTGGTCAAGGGCGCCGCCGACGACGCCCCTCCCGAGCCCGGCTGGTTCGACGAAGCGCTGGACGCGGTCGGCGATCTGCTCGCGGATGCCTGGGACACCATCACAGACCCGAACTTCTGGAAGCTCATCGGCGACATCCTTGCGGACATCGCCATGGTGGTCGGCGTCCTCGCGCTCTTCTTCTCCGGCCTGGGTGTCGCCGCCTTCATCATTGCCGGACTCGCGCTCGCCTTCCACCTGGCCGCCAAGGCCGGTGGCGCCGACGTGACCTGGGAGACCATCGCCTGGGACGCCGTCGGTGTCTTCGCCGGTGGTCTCAGCCTGGCCGGCTCCCGGCTCGCCCAGTCCGGTCGCGCCCTGGTCACCGCCGGCCGGGAGCTACGGCTGTCGTCCGGCTTCATGAAGGCTCTAGGCAACGTTCGGTTCGGCAATCTCCTCAACGGGCTTCGCGGGCTTCCCAGTGGTGTCGCCAATTCCGCACGCGGTCTCGGCATGGCCGGCAAGGGCTGGTCGTTCGTCGCGGCCGGCACCGCCGTCGACAAGGCGGCCACGTGGGCGGGCGCCGCCTTGGCGATCGGTTCCAACATGCACAGCGGAACGTGGGACCAAGGCCGGTGGACGGACGGTGAGTTCAAAATCGGTGACATTCCCGTGGTCGGTCCGTTCATGGACTACTTCGGTCCGGTCGACGAGGACGAAGTCGTGGCTCCGGCCCTTCCCCCGCCACGTTCGACGCCCCGACCGCCCTGAGCTCCTCGGGCAGCACCTTCACCAAGCACCTCGATCCCTCGCAGATGGGTGTGGCCGCATGAACACGGTGACCCATGGACCGGCCGACGAGATCGAGCGCAACGCGGCGGCTCCCTTCCAGTACGCCTTCCACCACGACGTCCCCGACGAGTTCGTCCGGCTTCCGGAGCCCACGGCCTCCGAGGGCTGGCGGCAGGCCATGGCCGAGCTGCTGCCCGGGGCCGACGCGGAGGCCCAGGAAGCGGCCAGTGACGGCCTGCGCCGCCAGTTGCCGCTGTTGAGCGCCAGGGAGAACGTGCTCCTCACCGCCATGTGCATCGGCACCGAGGAGGTGGACGGCGGTGAGCGCCTGTCCATGGGCCTGCTCGCGGTCACCGTCCGACCGAGTGAACACAGCCCGGCTCAACGCCTCTTCACCGCGGAGGGCATCTACCAGGCGACCGCGCGGAAGTTCTTCTCCAACGTCTCCGAAGACCGCTTGGAGGAGATCAGTTTCCCACTCGGTGAAGGACTGCAGGGCCCGCAGGACATGGTGCTCGCCACCAAGCTGCCGTGCGGTCCGGGCGTGATGTCGACGTCGCTTCGCACACTCCGCCTGCCCGCCCTCGAGGCCGGGATCAGCGTGCCGCCCCTCCCGGTGGCCGCTCTGCAGTTGATCGTGCCCGCCCCCACAGCTACTGCGTGTACGTCACGATCTCCACACCGTCCGTCTTCCTGCTCGATTCCTACAGTGCCCGTCTGGCGCACATAGGTCGCACCCTCACATTCGGTGAGCCGTCGCGGGACGCCGAGCCGACGGACCGCTGAGCACCGACGCCGAGACGACGGCCTTCCGCTGGAGCCACGCATGGGGTTCGTCGACACAGGCCGATCGTCGCGCGGCGTCCTCACGCCCGTCGGGTCCCGCTCGCCCGCTCGTCATACTCCCGATCCCACCTGCTCTGTCGAACGCCACCCCACGTGCCCATCACGACGGCCGCCCCGAAGAGCGTCGCGAGGAACACTCCGTTCGAGTCGCTGTCCCGGTCCTCGGTCGGACTGGCGATGCCTTCCGGGTCGTAGCGCACGCGCAGCTTGTCGCCCTTCGACACCCAGTCCCCGCAGCCGTCGCCCTCCGACAGCGAGGGGATATCGCCCGCCCGTCGACCGAGCGCAGGTCGCAGTGGTTGGTACTGCTGTCATCCATGCGTACGACCACTGCGTCGGTCCACTCACCCCGGTTCGCCAGCGCGACCTGACCACCGGCGTCGGTGCCGAAAATTCCCATGGCCATCCCGGCCATCAGGGGCACGGTGAGCTGCCATGCGAGCTTCCTCTTCTTGCGCGGCACCCGCCGCAGCACGAGCAACGGGACCAGCAGCGAGGCCAGCGGAAGCACCAGGACGGCGAGCAGGAACCCTGCGCCCCGCAGTACAGACGGGAGCGGCACCACGGGCCCCAGCCAGGAGAGCCCCAGCGAACCGCCGGCGCACACCAGGCTGAACAGCAGCCACCGAACCCAATCGGCCCGCCACCACACGCCCGTACCGCCACCCCGCTCCGGCCGAACAGCGGCCCCCGCCCCGGATATGTCATCTGCCACGCGTCCACCCTAACGAGCACGGCGCAGCCTGCAGACGCCCGCGAGATACTCGCCCGGCAGACCTACGCCTCAGAGTCGTCGTCCGCCACCTGACCGGCTTCCGGCGGGTAGGCGACGAAGGTGCCCTTGGCGGGGAGGGTGACGACGAGGCCGCGTTCGCGGAGTTCACGGACAGCGCGACGAGCGGTGAGGTAGGCGACCTCATACTCCTCGCCGAGGTCTCGTTCGCCCGGCAACCGCGCTCCGGGCCTCAGCTCACCCGACGCGATACGGGCAGCGATGTGGTCGGCCACCTGCATATAGACGTACGCGATCTTGTTGGGGTCGATCGGCGAGTCGCCCGTGTCTGCTGCCATACCAGTCACCGTAAAACAGCTCTGAGCTGCAGCAATAGGTGCATTGCTGCGTACTGCTATGCACTGACATGCGCAGCAATGTACGCTGCGCGCAGAAACCCCGGCGACGGAGGCAAGCCGTCCCGGGGCATGGCCGACGCTGCAAAGGAGCGCCAACATGCTGGACCTTACCGCCCGCCTCCTCGCCTGGATGCTGAGCATCTGCACGCCCAGCCCCCGGGGCCGCCACCGCCTCGGCACCACACCTCCCCTGCGTTTCATCCCGGCACCCCCGCCCCGCTTCACCGAGATCCTCGACGGCAACGCGTCCCGCCTCGTACGCCCCTACGTCCTGGCCCCCGCCGAACGCCGCCACCAACGCGAACACCGCCGCGCCGCACACCTGGCCACCCTCGGCATCGACGTCGGCCCGAAGCACATCCACGGCGTACGGATCCCGGCGGCGACCCGATGACCGGGCGGCCTCCCCGGCGGATGTGCGCCCGCTGCCGGCGCACGACCGACGAACCGGTCCTGGTCCACGAGGTCCACGCGGCCACGGGCCCCGGCTTCAACGTCTACGCGTGCCCTGAGTGCGCGGAGCACTACCCGCCCATGACCGACGTGCTGGAACTACTGGACTCCGCCGCCCGCCGCCGCAACCGAACCGACGGACCACCCACCGAACCGATTTCCTGCCCGCCGACGAACCCGCCGTGCACGTGCCCGAGGTGCACAGCACGGCCATAGAAAAGGCCCCCAACAGCCCCGGACGCAGCACTCCCCCAGCGCGCCCGGGGCCGCTGCCGGCCCGTTGCCCGCAGGGACACGATCAGGGACACAGCGCATCGTGGAAATGTCATCAGACACCCGAAATGCCCAAGCCGTTGGGACAGTTCGCTCTGGCGAAACCAGCAACCCCACCGCTAGCGTCTGTGCTCTTGACTAAACCTTTGTCTCACGGGGAGTCCACTGTGAAGCGCCGCTCTTTGCCCGTTGCTGCCGCGCTTGCCGCGACAGCGGCACTACTGCTGACGGCCTGTGGCAGTTCGGATGACAGCTCGAAGGCCAACGACGAGATCGCCGGGGCAGACACCGGAAGCGAACAAGAGTCGGCTACGCCGGCCGCGCGCCCCAGCGACACGGCTCAGCATCCGAAGGTGACATTGCCGAAGGACGTTACGAACGTCTTCGAAGGCTGGAAGACCGGAGACGCCACGACGGACGCGGTCCTGGCCGACACATCGCGTCGCGTCGATGCGTTGACCTACGCCATCACCCAGGCGGAGCCGGACGAGCCCGCGCTCGGCTTCTACTACAAGGGGGACGCCCTGCTGGGCGCTGCTGACTGGGTCCAAGAGTTCGTGAAGGCCAAGAAGTCGATGACGGGTGAGACCCGCTACTTCAAGCCGACCGTCGACGTGTATGCCGACGGCAAGGCGACGCTGACGTACTGCTCCTTCGAAGGCAAGGCGTTCGTCAAGGACCGGAAGACCGGTAAGGCGGAGAAGACCCCGGTCACCGACGACTCTTACCTCCTCTACTCCACTCGCATGGAGAAGAACGAGAAGGGCGTGTGGCAGGCCGCCGTGCTGAACTCCGAGAGGGGTAACGGCACATGCGCACCGTGACTCCTGACCGTCCGCTGGCTTCCCGGCCGCTGGCCTCGCCATCGCATGCACCACCCTCATCGTCCCGCCCGTGTATGCCGACGTGAGTCTTGGCGATGGCAATGAAGGCGCCCAGGTAGAACAGGAAGGCTCAAACAGCGGTGGGACGTTGGAGTCTCGGATCACGTTCCGCGGTTCCACCAACGGGGGCAGCAGCTCCGACTCGGGAGGCCTGGCGCCAATCGGGAACTGGACACCACCTGCCTGCTGGTATGAACCGCGGTCCGCCGAGGAGTTCGCTGAATACATCGAAGACATGTACAAAACTACCGTCAATACCCCTGGACAGCACGGCTACGCCAAGACGAGTGCAGGCAAGACTCGGGAAAAATACAAGGACGGTAAGTACAAGAACTACAACCTTGACCAGAAGGACGAGGGTAACTGGTGGGTTGCCGTCCGGGACGAGGACCGTTGGATGGAACCGGAGGCTCAAGTCTGCGACGAGGACCCCTTCTGGACGGAGAACGGCACCGCTCCGCCGGTCGAGAACGCGGTCACTCGGAGGTACTCGCCGAACTGGCCTACAACCGCATTCAACTGCCGACCACCGATGTCGACCTCGCCCCTGCCGAGACCACCAAGGTCAACCTCCCCACCTGGGCCTGGCTCGACAAGGCAAAGTTCGACAAGGTGTCGGTCACAGCGTCACTTGACGCGGGCGCTGTGAACATCCAGGCCACCACCACCGCTACGCCGGTTTCCCCTGAAGTTGGAGCCGGGCACGGAAGACGCGGAAACCTACCCGGCTTCCGGCGAATGCGCGATCAACGATGACGGCTCGATCGGCGAGCCCTACCCCAGGGCAAGGCCGACCAGACCCCACCTTGCGGCATCAAGTACCTCCGTTCCTCTGGAGACGGCACCTTCAAGCTCCAAGCGACAGTCACCTGGGAAATCGCCTGGACCGGCACGGGCGGCGCGGGCGGTGAGCTACCCGACGGGACATTTGGCAACGACCAGGCGGTCGCCGTCCAGGAGATCCAGGCCGTCAACCGGTGAACACACGACAATCAGCACACACACGGGGGAAGGGGCCGGCCATGGGCGACTCGGACCTGACAGTCGACTACGAGTTCCTCGCAGACTGCGAGCGCAAGCTCGGTCAGCTCAAGAAGACCTTCGAGGACATCGAGGACCGCCGGGACGACATGAAGGAGCACTGGGGCTCTGGTGCCGTAGCCGGGGCCATGGAGGACTTCGTCGACAACTGGGACGACTACCGCACCAAACTCGTCGAATCGCTCGAGTCGGTCGGCAAGCTCGTGGCCGGCAGCAAGAAGGCGTTCGAGGATCTCGACGAGCAGCTGGCCAAGAAGGACGAGAAGAAGCAGAAGAAGTGACGCCATGACACCGACCTCCAAGCGCCGTCCGGTGGACTGGCAGCCGCTCTGTGACTCCGACCCCGTGCCCGGTGACCCGGAGGAGATCCGTACCGAGGTCGAGCACATGATCTCGGTAGCCAAGAAGCTCCGGGACCAGGCCAAGAACCTCAAGGCGATCAGCGACGACGAGACCCTCAAGGGCAAGTACGTAAAGGCTCTGCAGGAGCAGTCCTCCACGCTGGAGAAGCACATGCGGGAGGTGGCCGGACGGTACGAGCGTGTGCACGGCCATCTCACCAAGTGGTCGAACGAGCTGGAGGACTTCCAGGGCGACGCCGACACGATTCTGCGTCAGGCCAAGGAGAAGCAGGAGGAAGTCGAGGCCGAGAAGGCCAAGAAGTCCGCCTCGGAGGACAAGGACGTCCCGCAAGCGTCGCCCAGCGGCACCAGTCCCGCCGACGACCCCCTCCAGTCCTACCGAACCCGCCTGCACACCGTCACCGGCGACCGGGACTCACGCGCCAACCACCACGCGGGCAAGATCCGCGACGAGATCGACGACGTGATCGAGGACTCGTGGTGGGACGACGTCAAGGGATGGGTGCACGACAACGCGGACTGGATCAAGACCGTCCTGGACGGGCTCGGGTGGATCGCGACCATCGCCGGGATCGTCGCCATCTGGATTCCCGGACTGAACCTATTGGTCCTCGGTATCGCCGTACTCACCATCCTGACCAGATCCCCTGCTGGTCGCCTCCGGTGACGCGTCCTGGACCGATCTGGCCTTCGACGTCGGCGGCCTGCTTCTGATGGGCATCGGCCGAGGCGGCATCAACGCGCTCAAGGGCGCCAACAAAGCCGCCTCCACCGCCGCGCAGACGAGCAGGACCGCAGGCCTCAAGGCGGGCCTCCGCTCCCACAAGGGGATGCTGAACGACCTGAGCCGGGCCATGGCGGGCGCACAGGACGACGTTTCCCGGAAGTTCTTCTCCGACCTGCGGCACTTCACACTGAAGAAGATCTCCAGGGAGGCCGGCCTGGTCGCGAAGGGCCCCACGCCGGTCTCGACGGTCTCGAAGTGGGCGCACCTGGGGGACGACGAAGCGGCCGGCCTCTACGGTCAGCTCCGTGCGAACAGGGAGTCTTCCCGGAGCGGTGTCGAGCGGCACCACCGCACTCGGAAACCTTGGCTACGGGGCCGCCATGACCGCCGGGTACGGTGGCATGGCCGTCGACGTCATGGACAAATCGCTGAGCAAGAGCGATTCGATGGGATGGCTGGCCGAACACGATCTACTTCCCGGGGACAAGCCCTACAACGAGGACTTCAACACCTGGAAGGAGAGCGGCTGGATGCCGGCACCGGACACTCACTGGTGATCGCTCGGACAGGGCGCCGGTGAACAGCAGGACGCACGCGGCAGGAAGAAGAGCGGGGAGACATGGCAGGCTCGGTCAGAGAACAGTTGGGTACAGGCGCGAACTTCAGGGTTCGGGTGACCATCATCGGCGCCCTGGTGTCGATCGTCCCGTTGATCGGCATCGCGCTGCTTCTGCCCGAATCCGGCCGGGACGTCCTGTTCTGGATCTACTGGATCATGCTGGCGGGCTGCCTCGTACATCTGCTCTGGATCCTGATCAAGAACCCGATGCCCAGTGCCCGGCCGCCCCTGCTGACCCGCGACCTCGCCATGGGCTGGGCCCTGCTGCTGCCGAGCCTCTTCACCTCCTTCTGGCCAGGCATCATCGGGGCCCCGCTGTTCACCGTTCTGGTCGGTGCGACGTCGGTCGCGGAAAGGATCCGGAACCGCAGTGCCGCATCGTGAGAACGCCGTGGACGACCCAGACGCAATGGACTCGGTAGGCATCCCGACCGGCTTCAACCTCGTTCCGCCGCCCGGCTGGGACACCATTCCGCTTCAGTCCGGCACGAAGGAGGCGATCCAGCGGATCGTGCGCGCCTCCGTGGCGCAGCTTCCCGTCGGCTTCCCGAAGGACGACATCCCCAAGGCCAGGATGCAACTCGTCAAGGAGCTGAAGCAGACGGTCCGCAAGGCCCGCGACTCCGACGGACTGACGCTGTACCTCCCCGTCGAGCGCGTGCATGGAATGCTCATTCCGGCCTCGCTCATCGCCTCCGCACCGCTGGCCTCGCCGTCGGGCAGCGCGAAACACGAGTCAGTACTGGTCGATCTCGCGCGTGACGCCGAGGAGGCCTCGGCGCGCGAACTCGACGGTACGGCTGCCGTCCGCACCCTGCGCAAGCTGCCCGCCGACCCGGACCGGGGCATCGAGGTCCCCCTCCTGGCGAGTGCAGTACACCGTGCCGATCCCGCACAGCGCCCCGGCCAAGTGGCTGACGTTCTCCTTCAGCACGCTGCTCGTCCCCGACATGGACACTGAGTTCACCGAGACACTGGTCGAACTGTTCGACGCCGTGATGACCACCTTTCGCTGGAGCCACACATGATGCTCGTCGACACCGACGCGGACCCGGGACTCTGGTTCCACATGCCCCTACGGCTCGGCAAGTCGGAGTTCGCCGAGTGGCTGGACCTCCAACTGGAGGCGACCGGCCTGCTCCACCAGCGCAAACTCACCTGGCGCGAGAAGCGGCAGATGAAGAAGTTCCTGGAGGGCTCGGCGGCCATGCTGGGCCACCGCGTCGAGGCCGACCAGGCGTTTCTCTTCGGACCCATGCCCCCCGCAGGCGGCCCCGCTGGTGTTCTTCGCCGAGCAGTTCGCCTGCGACGAGGAGCACAGCGAACTGCACCTGAGCATGCTGGCGGAGCCTGACCCAGGGACCGCGGAGGCCAGCGAGCGAGTGGAGACGACGCCCTTCGACTCCCCGCACTTCGGCACCGGCCTGCGTTGCCTGCGTAGCTGGACGGCCCCCGAAGGGCACCTAATGCTCTCCGTCAGCTACGCGTGGAACGACCCGTCCAACAACATCGACCTGCTCCTCAAGGGCCACTACGACGACCCGGCCCTTCTGGAGGCATCCTTCGACGCGATCGACGACTCCGCCAGGAGCGTTCGGCTGCGGAAGGCGTCCGAGGATCAGGGCTGATTCCGCTGGAGCCACGCCTGAAGGCGCCCTTCTGCCGTTTCCCCGAAGAGAGCGAGCCCCCATGTCCGAGGGCACTCTGTGGAGCGACGACCTCGGCGCACCGCTCCACGTCGACACGGATGCCAACCCAGACCTCTGGGGCTATCTTCACCTCCAGATCGACAAGAAGAACTTCAAGGAATGGCTGGACCTTCACCTGACCGGCCTGGCCGCCATTCACGACATCGAGCTCACCCGCAGACTCCGCCGCTTCCACAAGACCTTCTACGAGCAGACGATCGTCACGCTCCGGGACAAGCTCCAGGTCGACGAGGCGTTCATCTACCACCCCGTTCCGCTCACCCACATGCCCCTGGTGATGCACGCCACCCGCTTCCACTGCGAGGCCCCTGACGCGGCCTCCTGCGAGGGCCTCACCGCGCTCACCGTGCCGCACCCGGACATCCCCGAGTGGCAGCAACGAACCGGCAGTGTTGCTTTCGCATCCCCGCACCTGGGCGCGGACGGGATCCGCGTCACCCGCTCCTACCCGGCGGACAGCGCCATCATGATGACCTCGGTGACGTACCACTGGCACACGTCGCCCGGCCTCCCCCGACGTCCTGCTCCGCACGCACCACGACGATCCGGAAGTGATCGCCGCGGCCATGGAGCCCATGGACGCCTTCGCGCGAACGCTTCGGCTCCCCATGTGAGGCGCTCCATTGACCGGCGCCGCCTGGGGCGGATGCAAGCGGTGAGCTGACCCCGGCCTCAGCCACGCACGTCCAGTATGTACCGGAGAAGAGTGAGACGAGCATGCCGTGAATCCCACCAGGGAGTATCCCCTGATGCCGGCTACAGGCTTCTCATGGCTGGCGGAGGACTCATGTCTCTGTTCGGTGGTGGGTGGCTTCTGGCGACCACCTCGCCGAGACACTTCACCGTACTGGGTGTCCTGTTGGCAGCGGCAGGAGGTGTACTCCCTGCGGATGTGGTGGAGCTCTCGTTGACGAGCACCTGCAAGGCCGGAGGCGTGGCCTCCGGGCAACACGGCGGGATTCGACGGCCCCGGATGTGTCAGCGAACGTTCGAGACGGCGGGCCATTACCTTCAGAGGCCGAAGTCCTGATCTCCTCGGCCTCGGGTTCTGGGTCACGTAGAAGGTCCGACGTGACTGACCCGAGTCGGACAGCAGTGTTTCACTCAGCAATGACCGGCAGTGTGGACACCGATTCGTCGGCCGACCTCGTGACCTGAGCGGCGCACCGAGTTCATCCAGACGCTGGTCGAACTGTTCTGCGGCTGCGCGGCAAGTCGGAGTTCACCGAGCGCCTCGGCCTGCAACGTGTGATCACTTCGATGACACCCCACTCGGGGGTATCAACCAGTTGAGCACGATTTGCAAGGTACTTCGCGGTGGCGAAACACCGCATGTCAGCGCTACCGTCACCAGCGCCTGTCCTCCCGCCCCCGTGCTTGCGGTGAGAGCAGAAGGGCGGCACTGCAGTGCAGCTGACATCTCCGCGGGGCTCCATGAGTGACTTGTACATCGACGGCGAGATGCTGGACCGGGTGCGTTACAACCTCGGACACATCGACGACCTCTTCGCCAAGCCGATCCGCGCGATGGCGGACATCGACGCGAAGGCGATGGGCGCCTCTCAGCTCGAGCATCGCATGGAGGAGTTCGGCGAGGAGTGGGAGTACGGAATCAAGCAGTTGCGCAAGTTCTCCAAGGGCGCTGCCAAGACTCTCGACACGATCGAGAAGACGTTCACCCAACTCGACTTGGACCTTGCCGACGCACTTTCCGAGGCGGCCAAGAAGAAGTGAGCGCGCCTACCCTCGATGACTTCCCTGCGCTGGGTTTCGTTCCGTGCCCCGGGGACCACATCGCCGTGGACAAGGTCTCCGACTCCATTCGCCACACGGCAGAAGCACTCGGCGAGATCAAGAAGGTCCTGGACGGAGCAGCCAAGGGCGACTGGCGTGGAAAGGCCGCCATCGCCTTCCGGGAACTGCTCGACGACGACTTCCGACCGAAAGTCGTGGATGCCTACGACTCCTTCGACAAGGCGAAGGGCGTCATCCAGGGCTGGTCCAGCTATATGGAGGACAAGCGAAGAAAGCCCGCAGTCTCGAGCGAGAGGCCGCCGAGGCCAAGTCCGCTGCGGACAAGTCCAAGGACAAGGGCGGTTCCGAGGCGGAGAAGAAGCCCTCGCCCGGGAGCGCCGACGAGACGGACCCCGTCGAAGACGTGCGCAAACGCGCCCGCACTCTTCACTCCGACTACGAGGAAGAGGGCCGCAACGCCGCCAAACGGTTGCAGAAGGCCATCGACATCGCGCCGAACGAGCCGGGATTCTGGGACAAGCTCGGCGAGGCCATCGGGAACGCGCTCGACTCCATCGCCGATGCGGCGGCCTGGCTGCACGACCAGGCGATCGAGCTGCTGGGCAAGCTGGCTCCGCTCCTGGACCTCATCGGCGACATCGCCGGCCTGTTGAGCGCGGTCACGGGACTGCTGGCGCTCGTGCCGGGCCTCCAGTTCCTCGGCGCGGCGTCTCTCGTCCTCGCCGGTGTCGCGCTCGGTGCCCACTACCTCTCCGCCGTAGGCACGACAGGCAGCTTCGGGAGGCGCTGCTGACCAAGGACGTCATCATGGACGCCGTCGGGTTCGGGCTGGGCAAGGTCGGGGCGAAGATCGGTGAAGGCGTGCTCGCCGCGGCCAAGGCTTCCGGAGCCCCCACACGCATGGTGCCTCAGTTGATCGGTCCGGCACAGGAACTGCCGATGGGTTATTTCCAGTTGGCTTCCACGTCGTACGCCATGGGGCACACCGAATTCCTGTGGCGAACGGGCGGCTACTTCACCACGTGGACCGGCAATGTCATGACGGCAGAGGGCAGCGGTGACAGCGTCGAAACGCTCGGCAAGATCTTCTCGTGGGACTTCGGTCCTCTGACTCCGAAGCCCAAGGTCTCCAATTGAGTACTGACACCGAGACACCGGACATCGAACCTGGAGAGATCCAGCTCTTCGTCCCACCGGACTGGTTCGACCTGATGGCCGACGGAACGGACAGGGACGCCACACGGGAGCGGTGCGCCGATCTCGTCCGTCGTACCTATCCGGACACTTCGGCCGAGCGCAGGGAAGAATTCACGGACGGCCTGCTCTACTGCTACGACCGCTATTTCGCCGACGGTGTGATCATGTACGGGGTTATCACCGCCTCTCTCCCCAGTACCGGCGCCCAGGCGGTCTGGCAGGTCTACGGTGGGGTGGTGGCCGTGCCTGGCCGCCCCGATGAACTGGATCTCGGCGCGCTGTTGTCGAAGGTGTTCGACGAGCAATTCGCCGGCGCGACCTCGTATGTCGAGCGCTTTTCCACGGACATGGGCCTCGGCTTCGGTTTCATCGCGCAGCCGCCGGTACGGCCACCGAGCGACTGGGAGAGCGAGTCTGCTTCGGATGTGCGGACAGGTCTCGCAGGAGTTCTCTCCTGCCCGTCCGACGGCGGCAGAGGCCTCCTTGTCATCGGAACCTGCCTGGACCCGGATCAGGTCCGAGAGCTGGCCGGCCTGGTCGCGGTCATCGCCGGCCACTCGGTCTTCACCCCTTCGAGTACTGAGTGACGCGCGCGGACAACATGGGAATGGACATGACGAACACCACGGACAGTCAACAGGGAAGGCAGAACCGGCCCTCACCCTTCCGGGCCGCCCCACTGCCGGATGCGCCTCGGGCTGTCGCCGACTGGCCGGATCGTGCCTCACGTGTGCGAGAGCAGCAGGAAGCCCTCGCCGCTCTGGTCCGCGAGGACCTCTCCCGCGTGCTCGGGCTCTCGCCTTCCTCGTCTGTGCTGTCGTGGTGACGTTCGTCGCCGGGGTGGTGCCGGTGATGGTCGTCGACGCCGCGGAGGCGGAGGGCAGCGAGACCACCGACGTCGCGGTGTCGCTGGTGCTGGGCCTTGTACTGCTTGCCGTACTCGCCCTACCGGCCTTGGCTGTACTGCGCGGGCTGCGGAGGCGCTCGAGCCGGCGCTTCACACTGATGCGGGAGTGGGCTGCCGTGGAACGCGGACACGACGCGGAATTCCCCACCCAGTACGGCGTACAGGGGTATCCGCACGGCCGCTTCTTCTACGCGGCCGTCGTGCTCGTCCTGGTGGTCGTCCTCTCAGTGGCCGTCCTCGCCGACGTGTCCGACCCCAAGGTCCTCGCCCTTCTGCCCTGCCTTGTCATGGCTGGGCTCCTCGCCTGGAGTACTGCCAGGAAGTACGCCGGACGTTATGGCTGGTCCACGCGCGAGCGACTGGAGCGAGTCCGGGCCCGGCGGCGGCAACAGCAGCGCGCGCGGCTCGGACAAGCACCGACGGCCGCCGGCGGCGCGGTGACGCGTCCGCCCGGCGTCCACCCGGCGCTGCTCTACGCCGCGCTCTTGGCGCCGGCCGTCATCGTCACCCTGGTCTTCGTCGTCGTACGTCCCGAGGAGGCCCTCGGCCTCGCGGTCGCAGCCGCGCTCGCCGCAGCCGTGCTGGCACTGGGGCTGCCCAAGGTCTTGCTCATGCGCCGCCGTGAGCGGACCGAACTCGATGTCGCCGCACGCGCCCTCACTTCGTCCTTCCCTCCAGGGACCGCTGTGTACCCCGTGCGCTACGGACTGGCGGAGACGCAGCCCGGGGCAGCCGACACTGCCGGGCCGTCCAGTTGGGACGCCGGGCCCTCCCGTACGGGTGCCCTGGCGGTCGACGGCGGAGCGCTGCGCCTGCGGGGTACGGACGGGGCGGCTCTCGACGTTTCGCTCGGCGAAGTGGAGGTGTGATCCTTACCCCCAGCGGCGCGGCGTGGGCCGCGGACTCGGTGGACGTCCTCCTCCGCTCAGGAGAGGCGATCGAGTTCCGGTCTCCGCGGGCGGGGTCCATCGTCGACACACTTGCCGGTGCCGGTGTGCAGGTGCTGAAGCCCTGAGTCGCGTATGAGTTGGCTGCCCGATCCCGGCGAGATTCTGCTCACCCCGAGGACTTCCGGGATTGACTCACGGTTGAGACGTGCCGGCTCCGGTGCGGCGAAGCACGCGTCGTGCCTCGCCACACCGTCGTACAACGCTTCAGGCGAGCGTCACTTCCGCGCCTGCTTCGCCAGTTCCTCGTCGATCTGCTCGAACTTGTCGGCGGCCATGGTCAGGTAGTCGCCCATGCCGTCGAGGCCGTCGAGGGTGGTCTTGGCGCCCTTGGTGAACTCGTCGAAGTTCTCGTCGAAGGCCTTCGAGGAGGACTTCGTGACGTAGCCGACTCGACCAGGTTGGCGATGTACTTGCGGAGGCCGTCGAGCTTTTCCTGGAGCTTTTCCTTCTCCTTCACGACATGCTTGGCCGCATCCCGCATGTCCTGGTATGTGATGTCAAGGTCTTTGGCCATGAAGCCGCTTCCTCTCCACAACGCCGCAGGGCCAACCCCCGTGGCTCCTTGTTTGCGGATCGAACCGGCGCACCGGTCAAACCGGGCGCGTGTAGCGACCGGTGTGATCGTCCGCTCTTGTGGCAGCAGCTTACGGGGGTGGCTTGTGGTGTCACATCCCTGCATTGCCTTCGGGAACGTTCGGTCACCTCCCTGTTGCCGCACCGCGACACCCAACGGATATCGTCGCTTGGACTGTGAGCCGTGTTGCGGAAGCGGCCGCAGGGGCCGTTTGGGGAGGACAAGCGTGCGACTGAGCCTGACCGTCGTCGACCCGTTCGGCGGGGGCACCGCCGACGTCGTGCTCGATGCCGATCCCGGAGTCCACCGTGGGGGACATCGCCGAGGAGCTGGCCAAGCAGGTCGGTGTCGCGGGTGCGCAGGTCATTCCCATCGGGCATCAGCGGCAGGGCGGCGCGGGCAACGCGCCGCTCGTCTACGTCGACGGGTATGCCGTCGATCCGTCGGCCACGGTCATCGGGTCGCCGCTTCGCGAAGGCGCGGTCGTCTCGCTCCAGGATCCGTCGGGGTGCCTGCCCGGGGAGCCCAGCGGGCTGGTCGAGTTGCGTGTCGTCGGCGGGCCGGGCGCCGGGTTCGTGCACCGGCTCGGCGTGGGGAAGTACGACATCGGCAGCGGGGCGGCGTCGTACATCCGTATCGACGATCCGGAAGTCGACGCGCGTGCTCTCACCCTCTCCGTGGCCACCGACGGCACCTGCAAGGTCGCCGTGCACTCCGACAAGGAGGGCGTCACCCTCGACGGCGAGCCCATGACGGACCCGGACAAGGACGGGGACAAGGGGCCGGGACAAGGGCCGGGACAAAGGCGACAAGCGCCGGGACAGGGGATCGCGCCAAGGGCCGGGACCGGGACAAGGAACGGGACAAGGGTCGGGGCCGGGACGAGTGGCCGCTCGGGGCTCAGATAGCGGTCGGGAACTCGCTTCTCGAACTCGCCCGGTACTCGCCGCCCAACGCGGCGCTGAAGTGGTCCGAGGACGGCGTCGGGCTCGACTACAACCGGCCGCCTCGGCTGCGTCCGCCGGGCAGCAGACCAACTTCCGGCTGCCGTCGCCGCCCCGCGAGTACGAACCCCGGCCGCTGCCCTGGCTGATGGCGTTCACGCCGATCGTCGGCGCGGTCGTGGCCGTGGCGATCTTCGGGCGCTGGTACTACCTGATCATGGCGGGACTCAGTCCCATTCTGCTCTTCGCCAACTACTTCAACGACAAGAAGCACGGGCGCAAGTCCCACGCCAAGCAGGTCGAGGAGTACGAGGAGCAGAAGGAGCGGATCGAGAAGGACGCGCAGGACGCGCTCGTCACCGAGCGGAACGACCGGCGGCATGCCATTCCCGATCCGGCGGTCGTGCTGTCGGTGGGGACGGGGCCCCGGACGCGGTTGTGGGAGCGGCGGCGGACGGACCGGGACCATCTGCTGCTGAGGGTGGGCACGGGGCAGTTGCCCTCCGAGGTCGTGCTCGACGACCCCGAGCAGGACGACCACCGCCGGCAGGTCACCTGGAAGATCGAGGACGCTCCCGTCGCCCTCTCCCTGCGCGGCCTCGGTGTCATCGGCATCGCGGGGCCCGGGGACTCCGCCCGGTCGCTGGGGCGGTGGGCCGTCGCGCAGACCGCCGCGCTGCACAGCCCCATGGACGTGCAGTTCTACGTACTGAGCGAGAACTCCGCCCAGACCGAGTGGGACTGGGTCCGCTGGCTGCCGCACTCCCGGCCCTCCGGCGGCCAGGACGTCAACATCCTCATCGGCACCGACGCCGAGACCGTCGGCGCCCGCATCGGTGAGCTGACGCAGATCCTCGACGCGCGCAAGAAGGCCGCCCAGCAGAAGGGTGGCCCGGGGCGACCTTCAGCGACCCGGACATCGTCGTCGTATGGGACGGGTCGCGGCGGTTGCGGTCCCTGCCGGGGGTGGTGCGGCTGCTGCGCGAAGGGCCGGCCGTGTCCATGTACGCGCTCTGCCTCGACGCCGAGGAGCGGTTCCTGCCCGGTGAGTGCCAGGCGTTCGTCGTCGCCGAGCCCAAGGTCGAGGAGACGGGGCGGCGGCAGGAGAGCGAGCAGCAGCAGGCGCAGCCAGTCGCCGGTGGATTCCCGTCCTTCCAGGCCTGGCACACCGGGGCCGCCGCCCAGCCCGAGCAGCGGGCGCGGACCGAGAAGTTGCGGCTGCGGGTGGAGGAGGCGGGTGCCGAGCGGATCGCGAACGTGCGGCCCGACTTCGTGACCCCTGCCTGGTGTCTGCGGCTCACGCGTTCGCTGTCCGCGCTGCGGGACATCAGCGGCGAGACCGAGGACTCCGCGCTGCCCGGCTCCAGCCGGCTCCTCGACGTGCTCCAGCTGGAGCCGCCGACGGCCGACGCGATCAGCGCGCGCTGGCGGATGGGCGGGCAGTCGACGATGGCCGTCATCGGTGAGTCGTACGACGGTCCCTTCGGCATCGACATGCGCAAGGACGGGCCGCACGGGCTCATCGCCGGTACGACCGGTTCGGGTAAGTCGGAGCTGCTGCAGACCATCGTGGCGGCGCTGGCCGTCGCGAACACGCCCGAGAACATGACCTTCGTCCTCGTCGACTACAAGGGCGGGTCCGCGTTCAAGGACTGCGTGAAGCTGCCGCACACCGTCGGCATGGTCACCGACCTCGACGCGCACCTCGTCGAGCGCGCCCTGGAGTCGCTGGGCGCCGAGCTGAAGCGGCGCGAGCACATCCTCGCCGCCGCCGACGCCAAGGACATCGAGGACTATCAGGACCTCGTCAAACGAGACCCCTCGCACGCTCCCGTGCCTCGGCTGCTCATCGTCATCGACGAGTTCGCGTCCATGGTGCGGGACCTGCCGGACTTCGTGACCGGGCTCGTGAACATCGCCCAGCGAGGGCGGTCCCTCGGCATTCACCTGCTGCTCGCCACGCAGCGGCCGAGCGGTGTCGTCTCGCCCGAGATCCGCGCCAACACCAACCTCCGTATCGCGCTGCGCGTGACCGACGGCGGCGAGTCGAGCGACGTCATCGACTCCCCGGAGGCCGGGCACATCTCCAAGAGCACACCGGGCCGCGCCTACGTGCGGCTGGGTCACGCCTCCCTCGTTCCCTTCCAGTCCGGGCGGGTCGGGGGCCGTCGGCCCGGTGCCGCCGACCCGGCCGCGCTCGCGCCCTGGGTCAGGCCGCTGGGCTGGGAGGACCTGGGCCGGGCGGCGCTGGCCAAGCCGAAGACCGAGTCCCGCGAGGACGACGAGATCACCGGCCCTGGGTGCTCGTCGACGCGGTGCGCGACGCCAACAGCTCGCTCGGCATCCCCGCCCAGCACAGCCCTGGCTGCCGGCGCTGGACGAGACGCTGCTGCTGGACGAGATCGAGGTGCCGGCCTTCGCCGGCGCCGCCCCGGGCAAGCTGCCGCCCGCCCCGTACGGCATCGAGGACCTGCCCTCCGACCAGGCGCGCCGCCCGGTCGTCGTCGACTTCGCGAGCTTCGGCCACCTGATGATCGGCGGCGCCCGCGCAGCGGCCGGTCCCAGGTGCTGCGCACCATCGCGGGCTCGCTGGCCCGCACCCACTCCACCGCCGACGTGCACCTGTACGGCATCGACTGCGGCAACGGCGCCCTCAACGCGCTGACCCGGCTGCCGCACTGCGGCGCGGTCGTCAGCCGTAACCAGACGGAGCGGGTGGTCCGGCTCGTCAACCGGCTCAAGGGGAGATGGACCGCCGCCAGAACCTCCTGGCCGACAGGAGGCTTCGCCGACATCGGCGAGCAGCGGGCCGCGGTCGAGGACGACGAGCGGCTGCCGCACATCGTCGTCCTGCTGGACCGTTGGGAGGGCTGGGTGCCCACCCTCGGCGAGGTCGACCACGGCTCGCTGACCGACGCGTTGCAGACGATGATGCGCGAGGGCGCGAGCATCGGCATCCACCTGGTCCTGACCGGTGACCGCACGCTGCTGGTCGGCCGGATCGCGACGCTCACCGAGGACAAGTACGGCCTGCGTCTCGCCGACCGCAGCGACTTCTCCTCGCTCGGCATCCCGACCCGCAAGGTGCCCGAGGAGATCCCGCCGGGCCGCGCCTTCCGCAACGAGGCCGGTACGGAGACGCAGTTCGCGCTGCTCGCCGAGGACACCACCGGTCAGGGGCAGGCGGCGGCGATCACCGCGATCGGCGAGGCGGCCGCGGCCCGGGACGCGGATGTGCCGCGCGCCCGGCGCCCGTTCCGCGTCGACAGCCTGCCCAGCCGTATCTCCTTCACCGAGGCTTGGGAGCTGCGCGACCCGGAGGCGTCCCGCTCCAAGCTGTGGGCGATGGTCGGCATCGGCGGCGACGAGATCGTCGGCTTCGGCCCCGACCTCGCGGACGGTGTCCCGGCGTTCGTCATCGCGGGGCCGGCCAAGTCGGGCCGCTCCACGGTGCTGATGAACGTCGCGAACTCCTTCCTCGTCCAGGGCACCCGCCTCGTCGTCGCCGCGCCCCGCCAGTCGCCGTTGCGTCAACTGGACGGTGCGGAGGGCGTGCTGAAGGTCTTCACCGGGGACGACATCGACGAGGACGAGTTCGAGGAACTCATCGACCGGGCCAGCCTGGAGGAGCCGATCGCCGTCCTCGTCGACGACGGCGAGATCCTCGAGAACTGCGACGCCGAGAGCCAGATGAAGAAGATCGTCTCCCGAGGCGCCGAACGCGGTCTCGCCCTCGTCATCGCCGGTGACGAGGAGGACGTGTGCAGCGGCTTCTCCGGCTGGCAGGTCGACGCCAAGAAGGCCCGCCGCGGCATCCTGCTCTGCCCGCAGGAGTCCTCCAGCGGCGACCTCATCGGCCTGCGCGTCTCCGCGGCATGGTCGGCGGCCAGATCGCCCCGGGCAAGGGCATGCTGCACCTCGGGACGGGGAACTGGCGTACGGTCGTGGTGCCGGGATGAGCGGCGGCGGTTCGGGCCGGACCGGCGGAGGAGGGCGGCGGGGGCGGTGCTTCGCCTTGTGGGCGCGGTTCTGACCCGAGGGCGAAGCCCTCGCCTACTCGACCTTCGACAACCGCGCCTTCGAGCCGCCCGAGTCCTTGCTGTCGGACTCGTACTGAAGGTCGTCGCCGACGGGCGTGAGGCGGACGGTGTGGAGGGCCTGGTTGCAGACGTCGCGGTTGCCCTCGGCTCCCACGGCGCTGGCGACGACCTGCTTCTCCGTCACCTTCTTCAGGGTCAGTACGTCGTCACAGGTGCCGCCGAAGAGGTCGGTGTGGCGCACGGTGCCCAGCTTCTCGCCCACCTCGGCCTCGCGGACGGTCAGGCGGAAGGTGCCCAGGGGCAGGTTGCCCTCGACGGCGGCGGCCTGGCCCTCCCAGGTGCCGACGTAGCGGGCGGGGACGGCGCGGGGCGTGGAGGGTGTCTGGGAGGCGGTGTCCTGACCGGACGGGCTGTTCTTGCCGCCCTCGCCCGGCAGCAGGTCCAGGACGAACACCGAGCCGACCGTCACCGCCGCCAACGCTCCCGCCACCGCGAGCGCCACGGTGCAGCTCAGCCGCCGGCCGCCGCCACCGGCGCCCCGGGTGGAGGTCGCCGCGACGGACAAGGCGAGCTTGCCCCGGCGAGCGGCCGCCCTCGCGCGGGACGGTACGTCGGCGGCGGGCGCCGTCGGCGCGGGCATCACCGGCGGGGGCCCGAAGACGCCGGGCGCCGCCCCGCCGACCGAGCCCGCCCGCCGACCGAGCCCGGCGCTCCCACCGAGCCCGGCGCTCCCACCGACGGCCGGCTGAACCCCACAGGTCCCGACGCCGGCCCGGACGACGACTCCGCCGCCTCCAGGTTCAGCAGCTGTACGGCGCTCCGGCTGACCCGCTCCACCAGTGCTCCCGGCAGCCAGCCGCCGGTCACCAGGCGGGCGGCGCCCTCGGGTGCGAGGCGCCGGGCCACCTCCCCGGGGGTCGGCCGGGCGGCCGGGTCCTTGGACAGGCACGCCGCCACCAGGTCCCGCAGCTCCGCGTCCGGCGTCCCGCCCGTTCCGCCGTCCAGGGCGCCGAGCTGCGGCTCCTCGTGGACGACCTTGTAGAGGAGGGCGGCCGAGGAGTCCCCCGGGAAGGGCGGCGCGCCCATCGCCGCGAAGGCGAGGACGGCGCCCAGCGAGAACACGTCGGCCGCGCCCGTGACGCCCTTGCCGAGGATCTGCTCGGGGGACATGTAACCGGGCGAGCCGATCGAGACGCCCGTCGAGGTCAGGGACGCCGTGCCGTCCGTCGCGCGGGCGATGCCGAAGTCGATCAGGAGGGGGCCGTCGAGGGTGAGGAGGACGTTGGACGGCTTCACGTCACGGTGGACGAGGCCCAGCTCGTGCACCGCCGCCAGCGCCTCGCCGAGGCCCGCGCCGAGCGCCCGTACCGAGTGGGCCGGCAGTGGGCCGCCGTCCGCGACGGCCGCCGTCAGGGACGGACCGGCCGCGTACGCCGTGGCGACCCACGGCACGCGCGCCTCGAGGTCCGCGTCCAGTACGGGCGCGGTCCAGGCGCCGCCCACCCTGCGCGCGGCGTCCACCTCGCGCCGGAACCGGGCCCGGAACTCCTCGTCGAGCGCGAAGTGCGGGTGCACGATCTTCACGGCGACGGTGCGGCCGCCGGCGCTGCGGCCCAGGTAGACCCGGCCCATGCCGCCGGAGCCCAGCCGGCCGAGCAACCGGTAGGGCCCCACCGCGGTGGAGTTCGTCGACATCGAGCGGCTGCATGGCGCCCACCCCTCCCCGTACGCCAGTACCTGGGAGCAGGGTAGTGGGCCCGCCGTGCCGGGGGACCGGTGCGATCAGGGCTGGAGCAGGTCCACCTTCACGTCCGCCGGGAAGCCGGTCGTCGGGCCCACGCGGCGGGCGAACTCGGTGACCACCTCCAGCTGCGCCGCGCCGAAGCGGAAGTCGAGGGTGGTGAAGTACCGCGCGAGGGTCTCCTCGTCGAAGGCCTCCCAGCGGGCCGCCTGCTCGGCGACCTGCCGACCTCCTCCAGGGAGAGGTTGCGGGAGGCGAGGAAGGCCTCGTGCACCTTGCGGGTGATGACCGGCTCGCGCTCCGCGTAGTCGCGCCAGGCCGCCCAGACCCGCGAAGACGAACGGCAGGCCCGTCCACTCCTTCCACAGCGCGCCCAGATCGTGCACTTCGAGGCCGTAGCGCGGGCCGTCGATCATGTTCGCGCGCAGGGCCGCGTCGCCGATGAGGACGGCCGCGTCGGCCTCCTGCATCATCAGGCTCAGGTCGGGCGGGCAGGAGTAGTAGTCCGGCTGGACGCCGAAGCGCTCGGCGAGCAGCAGCTGGGCGAGGCGGACGGAGGTGCGCGAGGTTGAGCCGAGGGCGACGCGGGCGCCGTCCAGCCGGTCCAGCGGGACCTGCGAGACGATCACGCACGACATCACCGGGCCGTCGCAGCCGACGGCGATGTCGAGGAAGGCGACCAGGTCTTCGGCGTTCTTGAGGAATTCGACCAGGGTGACGGGACCGATGTCGAGGTCGCCCTGCACCAGCTGCTCGCTGAGCTTCTCCGGGGTGTCCTTCGTGAGCTCGAAGTCGAGGAGCGTGCCTGTTCTCGCGAGCCCCAGTACAGGGGCAGGCAGTTCAGGAACTGGATGTGGCCGACGCGCGGCCGGGTGCGAGTATTGTCCACATCGCGAGGCTAGCCCTCCCCCGGCATCCGCCCGCCGCCGCCCCCGGCGTCAGCCGAACGGCGGAGGCGTTCAAACATTCGGGTGAAGTGATCTTGGCCTCTGTTGCGCTCGGGTGCCTGCCGTGCTAGGCTCACAGCAAGTTGCGGTTGGTTTCCCTTGCAGTACAGAGCCTGCGGAGCATAGCGACCGCGGGCTCTCGTCGTTCTCAGACGTATGCAGTTGTGCAGCATTCCAGTCTTCACACTTGCTGGTTCTGGAGCAGGGCAACCGCTTTGGGCCCAAGGAGGGCTTATGGCTACCGGAACCGTGAAGTGGTTCAACGCCGAAAAGGGCTTTGGTTTCATCGCCCAGGAAGGCGGCGGCCCGGACGTCTTCGTCCACTACTCCGCGATCAACGCTCAGGGATTCCGTTCCCTCGAGGAGAACCAGCAGGTGTCCTTCGACGTCACGCAGGGGTCCGAAGGGCCCGCAGGCGGAGAATGTCACTCCTGTCTGATTGACAGCAGTACCCAAGGAGCCCCGCGCCGTTTCGGCGACGGGGCTCCTGCCCTTCCGGACCTTTCTTTCTGAATTCTCGCTGAATTCTCGGCGAGTTCCGGCCGCAACTCGTTCCGGCGGCCGACTGTCGGTACCGGGCGCTAGGGTCCCGCCATGACCGACGACACCCGCCACGACACCGGACACGGCATCCGCCACGACACGGGCTTCCTGGACACCACCCGGACCTTCTACGACGCCATCGCCGAGGACTACGCGGACCGCTTCCGCGCCACGGGCGCCGGCACACCGCTGGACCAGGGCCTGATGGGCGCCTTCGCCGAGCTGGTGGGACCGGAGGGGCAGGTGGCCGACCTGGGCTGCGGGCCCGGCCGGGTCACCCGCCCACCTCGCCTCGCTCGGCCTGCGGGTCTTCGGCCTCGACCTCTCCGCCTCGATGGTCGCGATCGCGCGCCGCGAGAGCCCGGACCTGCGGTTCGAGCAGGGCTCCATGCTGGAGCTGGACCTGCCCGACGGCGCTCTCGCCGGCGCGGTCTCCTGGTACTCGTCGATCCACACTCCGTGGGAGCGGCTGCCGGACCTCTTCGGCGAGCTGCGGCGCGTGCTGGCCCCCGGCGGGATCTGCTCCTCGCCTTCCAGGTCGGGGACGAGCCCCACCACTTCGACCGCCCCTTCGGCCATCCGGTCGCCCTGGACTTCGAGCGGCGGCGACCGGAGCCGATGGCGGAGCTGCTGGAAGGCCGGTTTCGCCGTGCTGTCGCGGACCGTGCGTGCAGGAGGAGGACACCTCCACGAAGGTCCCGCAGGCCTGCCTGATCGCCCGCCGCTGAGCGCACACCGGCCTAGGGCCTGTCGTTTGGATCTTGCCGACGTCGCGGGGCGGCAAGGCGCAAGTTCTCTCAGCCGACCTGATCCAAACGACAGGCCCTACGGGGCGCCGTACAGCCCCTCCACCGCCCCCGCGAAGTCCCGCATGATCACCTCGCGCCGGAGCTTCATCGAGGGGTCAGATGGCCCTCCCACTCCGTGGAGTCCCTCGGCAGGACGGCGAAGCGGCGGATGGACTCCGGGCGGGAGACGAGCTTGTTGGCCTCGTCGACCGCGCGCTGGAGCACCGCCAGTACCTCCTCGTCGTCGGTCAGCAGCTCCGGCGGCACCGGATGCTTGCCGTTCATGCGGCGCCAGTGGGTGACGCCGTCGGGGTCGAGGGTGAACAGGGCGCTCACATAGGGGCGGCGGTCGCCCAGGACGATGCACTGGGAGATCAGGGGTGGGAGCGCAGCCAGTTCTCCAGCGGGGCCGGGGCGACGCTCTTGCCGCCCGCGGTGATCAGCAGTTCCTTCTTGCGGCCGGTGATCGTCAGGTATCCCTCGTCGTCCAGGCTTCCGATGTCGCCGGTGGCGAACCAGCCGTCGGGCGCGGCCTGGACGACGCCGCCCGCCTGCGGGTCCCAGTAGCCGTGCAGGACCTGGTCGCCGGCGACCAGGATCTCGCCGTCGGCGGCGATCCGGATGCGGGTGCCGAGGCAGCGGCCAGCCGACCGTGCCGAGGCGCGGCTTCAGCGGGGGCGTCACCGTCGCCGCGGCCGTCGTCTCGGTGAGGCCGTAGCCCTCGAAGATCTCGATGCCGGCCCCGGCGTAGAAGGCGGCCAGGCGGCGGCCGAGCGGTGAGCCGCCGCAGATGGCGTACCGGACCCGGCCGCCCATGGCATTGCGGATCTTCCGGTAGACGAGGGGGTCGTAGAAGGAGCGGGCGGTCTTCAGGGCGCGGCCCGGGCCGCCGCCCGTGCCCGCCTGGCGGGCCTCCATGGCCTCGCCGTAGCGCTCGGCCACCGGGACGGCGCGGTCGAAGGCCGAGGCCCGGCCGCCCGACTCGGCCTCGGCGCTGGCGCTGTTGAAGACCTTCTCCAGCATGTAGGGATGGTGAGGAGGCAGGTCGGGCGGAAGGCCGCCAGGTCGGGCAGCAGGTCCTCCGGCTTCAGGCTCGGCGCGTGGCCGAGGCGGACCCGGGACGCGGACGCAGGCCACGGCGACCATGCGGCCGAAGACGTGGGACATGGGGAGGAAGAGCAGGACCGAGGGTCGTCGCCCGTCTTGGCCTTGAAGACGGGGTAGAGCAGCTCGATCGCGTTGTCGACCTCGGCGAAGAAGTTGCCGTGGGTCAGCGCGCAGCCCTTCGGGCGGCAGGTGGTGCCCGAGGTGTAGATGAGGGTGGCGAGCGTGCTCGGGCTCAGCATGCCCGGCGGACCTCCACCTCCGCGTCCGGCACCCGCTCACCCAGCTCGGCCAGCCGCTCCACATGCCCCTTCTCCATGATCCACAGGTGTTTGAGGTCGGGGATGCGGTCCAGCTCGGGACCGAGGGCGCGCGCCTGCGCGGTGGTCCTCGGTGACCAGGGTGACGGCGCCGGAGTCCTGGAGGATCCAGCGCGTCTGGAAGAGGAGGAGGTCGGGTAGACGGGGACGGTGACCAGGCCGGCCGCCCACGCGGCGAAGTCGAGCAGCGTCCACTCGTACGTCGTCCGGGCCATGATCGCGATGCGGTCGCCCGGCGTCAGGCCCTCGGAGATCATGCCCTTGGCCACCGCCAGCACCTGTTCGGCGAACCCGGCCGCCGTCACGTCGGACCAGTCCCCGTCCGGTGATCTGCGGCTGAGGACCACCTGGTCCCCGGCCGCGACCGCGTTGTCGAAGGGCAGGTCGGCGAGCGAGCCGCGCCGCGCCGGCGGGGCGAACGGTGGTACGTACGCCTCCCGTACGGCCCCGTCCAGCCGCCGCGTCTCGGGCGCCACCAGGGGTGGGGCCGGGCGAGTCGGCGTAGGCGGCGGATGCGGCGAAGGAGGGAAGCGGGGTGGACACGGGCGGCTCCTGGGACGTGCAGCGGCGAGACTGCTTCTGCTGTCACTGGCTCGGCTGTCGCTGCTCTGCTGCATGACGTACGTGCCTCGCGCGCCGAGGCGTTCATCGCCGGGTTCCGCGGACATGGGTTACCGGCGGTCAGTGTCGGGATCGTACGGGGCCCTCGTGGGGAGTTCGTGCGGGTTCGGGGATGGTCCCGCGCCGGACGTGTGCAGCCTCGGGGGTTACCTGCCAGTAGGTCACGTTCGTTCCAGTATGGCCGTGACGCCCTGACCGCCCGCCGCGCAGACGGAGATCAGGCCGCGCCCGGGACCGCCCCGCTCGGCGAGCAGCCCGGCCAGCGTCGCACGATGCGGGCGCCGGTCGCGGCGAAGGGGTGTCCGGTGGCGAGGGAGGAGCCGGCCACGTTCAGGCGGGCCCGGTCCACCGGGGCCAGGCCCCGCTTCTCCCAGGCCGCCAGCGTGGCCAGCACCTGGGACGCGAACGCCTCGTGGATCTCGACCAGGTCGAAGTCCTCGATCCCGAGCCCGGCGCGCTCCAGCATGCGCGGAACCGCGTACGCCGGGGCCATCAGCAACCCGTCCTCGCCGCCCGCGACGTCGCCGCCGACGAAGTCCACGGCCGCCGTCTCGTACGCCGTGAGGTGGGCGAGGGGCTCAAGGCCGCGCGCCTCGGCCCACTCCTCGCTCGCCAGCAGCACCGTCGCCGCACCGTCCGTCAGGGGTGTCGAGTTGCCCGCCGTCATCGTGGGGTCGGGGCCGGAAAGACCGAACACGGGCCTCAGCGCGGCCAGTTGCTCCACCGTCGAGCCGGGACGCAGGTTCTGGTCGCGGGACAGGCCCCCGGAAGGGGACCACCAGGTCCTGGAAGAAGCCGCGTTCGTACGCCGCCGCCAGCCGCCGGTGGCTCGTGGCGGCCAGTTCGTCCTGGGCCTCGCGCGTGACGCCCCAGGCCCGGGCGGTGACCGCTGCGTGCTCGCCCATCGACAGGCCGGTGAGCGGTTCGGCGTTGCGCGGGATGTCGGGGACCAGATGGCCCGGGCGGACCTTGGCCAGCGCCTTCGCCCGGCCGCCGAGGGACTTCGCCCGGCGGGCCTCCAGCAGGATGCGGCGCAGGCGGTCGTTGACGCCCAGGGGCGCGTCGCTCGCCGTGTCCGCGCCGCCCGCGATCGCCGACCCGGTCTGACCGAGAGCGATCTTGTTGGCGGCGGCGATCACGGCCTGGAGGCCGGTGCCGCAGGCCTGCTGGATGTCGTACGCGGGGGTGGACGGGTGCAGGGCCGAGCCGAGGACCGTCTCGCGGGCGAGGTTGAAGTCGCGGCTGTGCTTGAGGACCGCGCCGGCGACGAACTCACCGACCTCCCCGGCCCTTGGAGTCCGTGGCGCTCGACCAGGCCGTCGAGGGCCGCGGTGAGCATCTCCTGGTTGGAGGCGGTGGCGTACGGCCCGTCGGAGCGGGCGAAGGGGACGCGCGCCCGCGATGACCGCGACGCGGCGCGTCGACTGCGCCGGCAGAGGGTTCATCTCGACCTGCTCCTCACCCGTGACATAGGCTTACCTCCGGTAACCTTACTCCAGAGTAAGCAAGAGTAAGCAAGAGCAGGCAAGAGCAGGCACTCGTGGGCACGACAGAGTCGTTGGGGAGACAGGACATGGCCGACCGCTATCTCCAGCTTCACGGGCACCGCACCCGGCCGCTTCCTCACCCGCCGGCTGGGACTCCCACAGCCCGCCCCGCTCGAACGCCGCTCACTCACCGGCGGCCTGCTGCACCTCACCGCGGGCAAGTCGGACCTCGACCTCGCCCCGTACTCACCCGAACGGGACTCGGCCCGGACGACGCCGGACGCCCCGCCGCCGTCGTCCTCGACGCCACCGGTGTCCGGGACGTCGACTCGCTCGCCGAGGTGCACGCCGCCCTGCACCCCGTCGTACGGTCCGTCGCCGCGAGCGGCCGGGTGGTCGTGCTCGGCGCCCCGCTCGACCCCGCCGACCACCACCAGGCCGCCGCCCAGCAGGCGCTGGAGGGCTTCACGCGCTCGCTCGGCAAGGAGATCGGAGGGGCAGGACGGTCAACCTCGTCCGGCTCGGCGACGCCGACACCGACGCCGCCGAGTCCACCCTGCGCTTCCTCCTCTCCCCGCCTCCGCCTACGTCAGCGGCCAGGTGATCGAGGTCCAAGCGGCCGACACCCCGGTCACCACCCCCGACGACTGGGACCTCCCCCTCGCCGGACGCACCGCGCTGGTCACCGGCGCCGCACGCGGCATCGGCGCGGCGGCCGCCGCGACGCTGGCCGGGCAGGGCGCCCACGTCGTCGTCCCCGACGTGCCGCCGGGCCGAGGAGGAGGCGCGAAAGGTCGCCGAGCGCCTCGGCGGCTCCGCCCTCGCGCTCGACATTCACCGCCGCCGACGCGGGCGAACGCATCGCCGCAGCCCTGCCCGGCGGGCTCGACGTCCTGATCCGACAACGCGGGCATCACCCGCGACCGGCGCCTGGCCAACATGGACGCCGAACGCTGGAGTTCCGTCCTCGACGTCAACCTCGCGAGCGTCCTGCGCACCACGGACGCGCTGCTCGCGGCCGGCACGCTGAACCGGGGCGGCCGGATCGTCGCGACGGCCTCCATCGCGGGCCTCGCGGGCAACGCGGGCCAGACCAACTACGGCGCGAGCAAGGCAGGGATCGCCGGCCTGGTCCGCTCCCTCGCGCCGCGCGCGCTCGCCGAGCACGGGGTGACGGTGAACGCGGTCGCGCCGGGATTCATCGAGACGAAGATGACGGCGGCGGTCCCCCTGTTCATCCGCGAGGCCGGCCGCCGCATGAACTCCCTCGCCCAGGGCGGCCTGCCGGCCGACGTCGCCGAGACCACCGCCTGGCTCGCGCACCCGGCCTCTGGCGCGGTCAACGGCCAGGTCGTGCGGGTCTGCGGGCAGAGCCTGCTGGGGGCGTGATGACCACCGCGGCCCGCACCACGAACACGCTGACCGGCGTCCCCGCCCTCCCGCCGCTTCTCCTTCGCGGCGCCCTGCTGTCCCCCCTAAGCGGCCCCGTCCGGACGCGGACTTCCCCGTACCCGGCTGGTGCTGCCCGGCCTGCGCGTGGACCTCGCGCGGCTGGCCGCCTACGAGAGGGTGTGCGGGTTCCCGACGGGGGCGGACGCGCTTCCGGTGACGTACCCGCACGTGCTGGCCTTCCCGATGGCCATGCGGCTGATGAGCGGCCGGGAATTCCCGCTGCCGCTGCCCGGGCTCGTCCACACGTCGATCGGCATCACCCGGCGGGCCACCATGCCCGCGACCGCCGAGTACGAACTCACCGCGTACGTCGAGGGCCTGGCGCCGCACCGGCGCGGGACCGAGGCCACGACCGTGACGGAGCTGCGGGCCGGCACGGACCTCGTGTGGGAGTCACGCAGCACCTACCTGGCCAGGCACCGCACAGCCGGACACACTTCCCGGGAATCGTCCGCCGCGCACCCCGAGGCCCTCCCGCCCGCGCCGAATGGCAGCCTCGCCGGTGACGTCGGACGGCGCTACGGTGCCGCCTCCGGGGACCGCAACCCGATCCACCTGCACCCGCTCACCGCCCGCCTGTTCGGCTTCCCGCGGGCCATCGCGCACGGCATGTGGACCGTGGCCCGGTGCCTCGCCGAGCACGGGACGCCGGACGCGGCCGTGGTGCGGGCGGACTTCCGGGCGCCGGTGCTGCTGCCGGGCACGGTGACGTACGGGGCCGGGGACGGGCGGTTCGAGCTGCGCGGCGACGAGGGGCGGCTGCACCTGTCCGGCGAGGTCGGGCCCTACCCGGCCTGAACCGGGGGTCGCCCGAACCGGGACCGCGTGGTCCGGGACCGCCTGGTCCGGGGCCGCATGTGCCACCGGCTCCGGCCCGGGGTCCTCCGGCGGGGACCAGGGCCGGCCCCCATCAGGTCGCCCAGGCCCGCCCAGGCGAAGTTCATCAGGGTCGCCGCCGCCTGCTTGGCGGTGACGCCCTCCGTGGCGCCGGCCCAGTCGGCGAGCGACTCGGCGGCGCCGACCAGCGCCTCGGCCAGCCCGGCGACCTCGTCCTCGGGCAGGTGCGGGTCCCGGTGCGCGTCCCGCGCCGCCGCAAAAAAAAAAAAGGCGATCAGCTGCGTCACGAACGCGACGATCTCCTCCCGCATCGCCGCCACCTCGGCCGCGAACCGCTCGCCGTGGGTACGGGCGTGCAGGTGCAGCACCCGCCAGGCGTCCGGGTTGCGCGCAGTGTGCGTGAAGAACGCCCGCAGCCCCGACCAGAGTTGCCCGTCGGCGGAGAGTCCCGGACGCACACCGGCCCGCACCGCCTCGGTGAGGGCGCGGGCCTCGCGGCGGATGCAGGCGCTGAAGAGGTCGTCCTTCGAGTTCAGGTACAGATACACCAGCGGCTTGGAAACACCCGCCAGTTCGGCGATCTCGTCCATCGACGCCGCCATGTACCCGCGTTGCCCGAAGACGCTCACGGCGGCGTCCAGCATCTGCTGCTCACGGACCGCACGCGGCATCCGCTTGGTCTTCCCAGCACCCATGCGAATCAGCGTACGGTCCGTGCGGCGGTGATCAGGACGTCAGCGCGACGCCGGCACCTGGAACACCTCGGTCAGACTGCGGCCGGAACCTCGCGGGCCGAGACGATCACCGGAACCAGCACCTGGCAGGTCACATCCGTAACCGTACCCTGCGTATGTACGTTGCAGAGAGCGCAGGCATCTGACACGTGACCAGGGGTGGGACATGGCCAAGCCAAAGCGTGTGGGGATCTACGTACGAATCAACAAGGACCGCAAAGGTCAGGAGCTCGGCATCCAGCGCCAGGAGAAGGCGTGCCGGGAGCTGTGCGAACGCACGGGGTGGGGAGTCCTCCAGGTCTACCCGGAGAACGACGTCTCGGCGTCGACCACAAGCAAGCGTCGCCGCCCTCAGTACACGGAGATGCTCAGAGACGCACGGGATGGCTTCATCGACGGCATCGTCGTCTACTCCATCGACCGCCTGACGCGCCGGATCAGCGAGCTGACGAGCTTCCTCGAAGAGCAGAAGGCACACGGGTTCGCGTTCGCCACGACGGAGGGCGAGGATACGGCGACAGCTAACGGCCGCATGATCCTTACGATCAAAGGAGCGGTGGCTCAGCAGGAGACCGAGCGCATGTCGGAGCGCGTCAACAACTCCCTCTTGCAACGTAGGGAGCAGGGCAAGCCGCATGCCGGCGGGCTGCGGCAATTCGGCTTCAAGGAGGGGGCACACTTCCAACAGCTGGACGAAGGCGAGACCGAGCTCATCCGCGAGGGCTATCGCATGCTGATGGACCGGAACTCGAAGACACCGGGTGATGTTGTCCGGTACTGGAGTTCAAGGGCTCAACGACGCCACGCGGTGGCGCGTGGACCATCCAGTCAGTGAAGCGTGTGTACCGGTCGGAGCGGACCGGGGGGATCGTCACCTACAAAGGGCAGGACATCGGGGACAGCGTCTACGGCTCCCCGCTGACTCGCGAGCAGTGGGAGAACGTTCAGACTCTGCTCGATGGGCGAGCCACACCGGCGGCGCAGGGGTCGGGCAAGCGGAAGCACGTGTACTCCGGATTCCTGCGGTGCGGCTATTGCGGGTCCGCCATGCGCGTCCAGTGGGCGACCATCCAGGGACGAACGTTTCGACGGACGTTCTGTCACTCGGGCCAGCGAGGTCAGAACGGACGCCTGGGATGCGGCAAGGTGAGCCGCAAGTACGAGTGGATCGAGGAGCGGCTCAATGAGGTGATTGAGGCTGCGCTCTTGTCCCGCATACCGCAGAAGGAAGAGGCACAGACTGAGAATCTCACGGGCCAGATCAGTGTGCTGGAGAGCCGTATCCGAGCGCTCCGAGGCCGCTGGAAGGAGGGCCAGATGGAGGACGAAGACTACTTCGACTCCTTGACCCACCTGCGCGCAGAGCTTCAGACATTGCGCACACGCGAGGCGACAGCGACCATCCGTCGATCCCGTGTCGAAACCGATGTGCTTGCGGTCTGGAAGGATGACGCGCCCGAGAACCTCGAACGCCGTCGCGCCATCGTGGCGTCCGTGATCGACCGTGTCGAGGTATTCAGCATCGGCCGTGGCAGGCGCAAGCCGCCGGAGATTACGTCCATCAAGATCACGCCGGTCGGCGCAGAGTATGAGGACTCGCCGGAGTCTCCAGCTTGACTCGGTCGGCAAGGTAGCTGTCGATGACAGCCGTCATGCGAGGGTCGAAGTCCTTGGGCGGCACCCAACGGCAGAGGATCTCGGAGAGCCAATCAGGAAGCGGCTGTACCGGCTCATCGGCCATGGGCCGCAGTCTCCCGAAGTTCGCCTCGTACCCAGCGGTGCGAGCGTCCACGCAGACCGACGCCCCGCACCAGGTGTGCGGGGCGTCATCTGTTCTGTGAGTCAGCGATCAGGCGGCGACAGCCACCGGCTTCTGCTCGTCGACGTCAACGGGCGCCGAGGCCACGCTGTTGAACTTGTCCCGGTCGAGGATGCCTTCACGTGCCGACACAATCAACGGTGCTACAACTTGCCCAGCAACGTTCGTCGCCGTGCGCATCATGTCCAGGATCGGGTCGATCGCGAGGAGCAGGCCGACGCCCTCCATGGGCAGGCCCAGGGTGGACAGGGTCAGGGTCAGCATGACCGTGGCGCCGGTGAGGCCGGCCGTGGCGGCGGAGCCGACCACCGAGACGAAGGCGATCAGCAGGTAGTCGCCGATGCCCAGCTGGATGTCGAAGATCTGCGCGACGAAGATCGCGGCGATCGCCGGGTAGATCGCGGCGCAGCCGTCCATCTTGGTCGTCGCGCCGAGCAGCACGGCGAAGGACGCGTACTCCTTCGGCACGCCGAGGCGCTCGGTGACCTTCTGGGTCAGCGGCATAGTGCCGACGGAGGAGCGGGAGACGAAGGCCAGCTGGATCGCGGGCCAGGCGCCCTTGAAGAACTGCAGGGGGCTGGCCTTGGCGACGGTGGCGAGCAGCAGCGGGTAGACCACGAACATCACGATCGCGCAGCCGACGTAGATGTCGGCGGTGAAGGTGGCGTACTTGCCGATGAGGTCCCAGCCGTAGGTGGCGATGGCGTTGCCGATGAGGCCGACGGTGCCGAGCGGGGCGAGGCGGATGACCCACCACAGGGCCTTCTGGAGGAGGGCGAGGACGGACTCGCTCAGGTTCAGGATCGGCTGGGCCTTCTCGCCGAGCTGGAGGGCGGCGATGCCGGCGACGGCGGCCATGAAGACGATCTGGAGGACGTTCAGTTCGGTGAACGGCGTGATGACATCGGTCGGCACGATGCCGGTCAGGAGTCGATCCAGGACCCGGTGTTCTCGGGCTTCGCGCCGTCGGCCGGGGTGAGGCCGGTGCCGGCGCCGGGGTTGGTGAGCAGGCCGATGGTGAGGCCGATGGCCACCGCGATCAGCGACGTGATCATGAACCAGAGAGGGTGCGGGACGCCAGGCGGGCCGCGTTGTTGACCTTCCGCAGGTTGGTGATCGACACCAGGATCGCGAAGAAGACGAGCGGTGCGACGGCCAGCTTCAGCAGGCCGATGAAGGTGTCACCGACCTTCTCCAGGGTGGTGACCAGCCAGGATATGTCCTGGCTGCGGGCCAACCAGCCCAGCAGCACACCGAGGACGAGACCGGCGAGTATCTGGGCCCAGAAGGGCACCTTGAGGTACTTCTTGACGCTCGTGACTGAAGACACGGACATGCTCCGTAGGGGGACGGGACGCGGGGACGGACGCGCAGGGCTGACGTGGAGAACGACGGATGAGGGGGAACGTCAGGGGCGACAGTTCGCGGACGCGCACCGACAGAGGTCCACGTGCAGGCGCGCCACGAGCGCGAGGCTCGGCGGTGTGGGGCGCGGCTGCGTGCTTCATGCACACGACTTTAACACCTGTGCTTTGAGACCCCCAAAGCCTCTCTTTGAGAGGCAGGAGAGGTCTATTGCCCGTAAAACGCAGATAGCCCCGGTTTCCTGCGAATTCGGAAACCGGGGCTTGCGTGTGACGTGACGGACGTTACGAGGCCTGACCCTGCGCCCGTGCGGAGTCGTCGGCGGTGTCCTCCTGGCCGCGGCTGGCCTCGAGGTTGGCCTTCATGCGGTCCACGCGGCTCACGACCTGGACCGAGGCCCGGTCCCGCTCCTTGCGCAGCGCGACGTAGCTGATGGGGGCCGAGATCAGCAGGAGAGCAGGATGATCCACATGCCGTTGGAGTCACCGAGGCCGCGCGGGAACACGCCGACGTAGACGAGCCCCCCAGACCGCGACGAGGCAGCCCACGAAGATCCCGAGGCGCATCAGCGTGTAGCGGAGCATCTCAATCCACTCTTCCGTTTCTGGCACAAAGAGGCACTGTCCAGTGAAACATGCCGGGTCGCCGATCTTTCACGGGGGTCGGTCCGCGACGGGAACGCGCTCAGGTCAGCGGCAGCAGCATGAAGACGTCGTCCCGGTCGTCGCCCGGCGCCACGCGGATCGCGCCGGGCACCCGGCCGACCTCCTTGTAGCCGCAGGACTCGTAGAACCGCTCCAGGCCGAGGCCGCCCCCGGCAGGTGAGCCGGATCGCCTCGATGCCCGGGACGGTGCGGGCCGCGTACGCGGCGGCGGCCATCAGGTCCCGGCCGTATCCCCGGCCCTGGTGACGCGGGTGGACCATCACCGTGTAGAACCACAGCCAGTGGGTCATCAGCCGGTGCGTGTTGAGGGCGAGGAACGCGGTGGCGGCCACTTGCCCCGTCTCGTCGTGGCCGACGAGCAGGCGGGTGCGGCCCTCGGCCATGCCCACCATGTGTCTGACCAGTTCGGGGCGGATGTCCTCCCGCGTCACCGGCGGTACGAAGCCCACGGAGCCGCCCGCGTTGGAGACGTCGGTCCACAGGTCGAGTACGCCGTCGCGGAGGTCGGGGGTGGCGGGCGGATCGAAGGTGAAGGTAAGGGACACGTGGCCATGGTAACCATTACGCGAGTTCCTGTGCGGCCACCTTCAGATCCGAGACCAGACCCGGTACGCCCCGTCCCGGTCCTCGGCCCGCAGCACCGCCGACGGATGCACGGTCGGCACCAGCCGCTCCGGGCGTCCGTGGATCTCCTCCTCCAGCACCGTGCCACGCACCTGCGTGACCCGGAAGGAGGAGCCGAGCAGCGCCTTGCCGGCCGTGGCGCCGAGCACCACGATCAGTTCCGGTTCCACGCGGGCCAGCTCGGCGGCCAGCCAGGGCCGCAGGCGGTCATCTCGCGCAGGGTGGGCGCCTTGTGGATACGGCGCTTGCGGGGCTCTGCCCGCATGAACTTGAAGTGCTTGACGGCGTTGGTGACGTAGGCGTCCGCCGGGTCGATGCCGGCGTCCGCCAGCGCCCGGTCGAGCAGGACCCCGGCGGGGCCGACGAAGGGCTTGCCCTGCCGGTCCTCCTGATCGCCGGGCTGCTCGCCGATCAGCATCACGCGGGCGGTCGCCTTGCCGGCGCCGAAGACTGTCTGCGTGGCGTCCCGGTGCAGGGGCGCCCCTGCACTCCGGCTGCGGCCTTGCGCAGGGCGGGGAGACCGCCGCGGGTCGGCACGAAGGGCTCTGCCGTGTAGGCGTCCTCTGGAGTCACGCTGCCGGTCATGTAGTCCGACTACCCGCCATGGGGGCCCGGACCCCTGTCGGCTGCGGGTTGTGTGTGGCTGGCCGCACAGTTCCCCGCGCCCCTGAGTCGGCACAGTCCTCGGCACCTGCTCGGCAGGCGTGAGTGCGTGCCGTGAGGGGCGCGGGGAACTGCGCGACCAGCCCCACCGGCCCGCAGCCGGAATACAACCGCAGGGATTCAGACCCGCATCGGCTGCGGCGACTCCCGACGCCGCGCGTCGGGCCCTCGAACTCCCGGATGATCTCGTACCGCGTGTTGCGCTCGACCGGCCGGAACCGGCGTCGCGGATCAGGTCGAGCAGGTCCTCGCGGGTCAGCTTGTTCGGCGTGCCGAAGTCGTCCGCGTCGTGCGTGATCTTGTACTCGACGACCGAGCCGTCCATGTCGTCCGCGCCGTGCTGGAGGGCCAGCTGGGCCGTCTGGACGCCGTGCATGACCCAGAAGACCTTGACGTGCGGGACGTTGTCGAAGAGCAGCCGGGGAGACCGCGAAGGTCTTGAGGGCCTCCGCGCCGGTCGCCATCTGGGTGCGGGCCTGGAGCCGGTTGCGGACCTTGCCGTCCTGCATGTCCACGAAGTCGTGCTGGTAGCGCAGCGGGATGAAGACCTGGAAGCCGCCCGTCTCGTCCTGGAGCTCGCGCAGGCGCAGCACGTGGTCCACGCGGTGGCGCGGCTCCTCGATGTGGCCGTAGAGCATGGTGCACGGGGTCTTCAGACCCTTCTCGTGCGCCAGGCGGTGGATGCGCGACCAGTCCTCCCAGTGCGTGCGGTGGTCGACGATGTGCTGCCGCACGCATCCCAGTCGAAGATCTCGGCGCCGCCGCCGGTCAGGGACTCCAGGCCGGCGTCGATCAGCTCGTCGAGGATCTCGGAGGCGGACATCCCGGAGATGGTCTCGAAGTGGTGGATCTCGGTGGCCGTGAAGGCCTTGAGCGAGACGTCGGGCAGCGCGGCCTTCAGCTCCCGCAGCGAGCGCGGGTAGTAGCGCCACGGCAGGTTCGGGGTGCAGGCCGTTGACGATGTGCAGCTCGGTGAGGTTCTCGCCCTCCATCGACTTGGCGAGCTTCACCGCCTCCTCGATGCGCATCGTGTACGCGTCCTTCTCCCCGGCTTGCGCTGGAAGGAGCAGTACGCGCAGGAGGCGGTGCACACGTTGGTCATGTTGAGGTGGCGGTTGACGTTGAAGTGGACGACGTCGCCGTTCTTCCGCGTCCGCACCTCGTGCGCGAGGCCGCCGAGCCAGGCCAGGTCGTCCGACTCGTACAGCGCGATGCCGTCCTCGCGGGTCAGCCGCTCCCCGGAGCGGACCTTCTGCTCCAGCTCCCGCTTGAGCCCGGCGTCCATGCGATACCTCTTTCTGAGACTGACTCGTAAACCGTACGCCTCTGCTACTGAACCTCTTCCGGCAGCTCGCCCACCCGGTTCTCCCACTTGGTGGAGAGCACGATGGTGGTACGGGTCCTGGAGACGCCCTTCGTGCCCGACAGCCGGCGGATGATGCTCTCCAGGCCGTCCACGTCGGCCGCGCGCACCTTGAGCATGTAGGAGTCGTCGCCGGCGATGAACCAGCAGTCCTCGATCTCCCGCAGGTCCCGCAGGCGCTGCGCCACGTCCTCGTGGTCGGCGGCGTCGGAGAGCGAGACGCCGATCAGGGGGGTGACGCCGAGGCCGAGCGAGGCGGCGTCCACGGTGGCCCGGTAGCCGGTGATGACACCGGCCGCCTCCAGCCGGTTGATGCGGTCGGTGACGCTGGGTCCCGACAGTCCGACGAGGCGCCCCAGCTCGGCGTAGGAGGCCCGGCCGTTCTCCCTGAGAGCCTGGATGAGCTGCCTGTCCACCGCGTCCATGCGATCGAAGCCTTCCACTGAAGAGTTCTGAAGATGTGGGTAACAAACGTGTGGGGAGGTGGTACTCAGGTGGTGGGGCGGGCCCCGCCGAGGTCGCCGCGCCAGCGGCGGTAGAGGTCGTGCTCGACACCCGCCGCGTCGAGGACGCGTCCGGCGACGAAGTCCACCAGGTCCTGGATGTGCGTCGCCCCCGCGTAGAAGGCCGGCGATGCGGGCACCACGGTCGCGCCCGCGTCGTCCAGTGTCACAGGTGCCGCAGCGTCCGGCCGTCCAGCGGGGTCTCCCGCACGGCCACGACCAGCTTGCGCCCCTCCTTCAGGGTCACGCTCGCCGACCGCTGCAGCAGGTCCTTCGACAGCCCGAGCGCGACGCCCGCGACCGAGGCCGTCGACGCGGGCACGATCAGCATGCCCTTGGCCGGATACGACCCCGAGGACGGCCCGGCCGCGAGGTCCCCCGCGCTCCAGTGCCGCACCCGGTCGCCTGCCAGGTCGACGTCGAAGGTGCCGGGCTTGCCGTCGGCGCCCCGGGACAGCCATGTGTGCAGGTCGGTCCGCCAGTGGGCGTCCCGGAAGGAGATGCCGGTCTCGTCGAGCAGGGTGAGCCGCGAGGCCCGGCTGACCACCAGGTCGACGCTCTCGCCCGCGGCGAGCAACGCCCGCAGTACCGCCGCCGCGTACGGCGTACCGGAGGCCCCCGACACCCCCACGATCCAGGCGCGCGCTGCGTCTGTCCTGGCTTCATGATGCCGAGCCTAGTCGCAGGCTCAGGGTTTTCGGACAGTGAGGCCCCGCACCAGCAGGTCCAGCAGCGCGCACACGAACAGGGCGATGCCGATGAAGCCGTTGACCGAGAAGAACGCCCTGTTCAGGCGGGTCAGGTCGGTCGGGCGCACGATGGTGTGCTCGTAGCCGAACGCGCCCGCGCGACGATCAGCGAGGCCCAGCCAGAAGAGGACACCGGCGTCGGTGGCGACGGCGTACCAGACGAAAGGGCCGTGGTGACGGTGTGGGCAGGCGCGGGCGCCCCAGATCGCGGCCGGGACGCCGAAGCGGGCCGGGACCGACTCACGCCGACCTGCCGGTCGGTCTCGACGTCCTGGCAGGCGTAGATCAGGTCGAAGCCGCCGATCCAGATGCCGACCGCGAGGCCGAGGATCACGGCCTCCAGGACCACTCGCCGGTGATCGCCAGCCACCCGCCGATCGGCCCATCGCCTGGGCGAGGCCGAGGATGGCCTGCGGAAAGTTCGTGAACCGCTTGCCGTACGGGTAGACCACCATCGGGATCACCGCGATGGGGGGCGAGGGCCAGGCAGAGCGGGTTGAGCAGGCGGCGGCGCCGAGGAAGACGACGAGGGCGATCAGCGCGCCGGTCCAGGCGTGCTTGACCGACATGGCGCCGGTGACCAGTTCGCGGTGGGCGGTGCGCAGGTTGCAGGCGTCGATCTCCCGGTCGATGATCCGGTTGACGGCCATCGCGGAGGTGCGCAGGCCGACCATCGCGACGGTGACCAGGAGCAGCCGGCCCCAGTGGATGTTCTCGTCCCACTGTGCATCGCGGTCAGGGCGGCGATGGTAGGCGAAGAGCAGCGCGAAGACCGAGTGCTCGATCATCACCAGGCGCAGGAACGCCTTGGTGCGCCCCGGCTGCTGCGGCAGCGCGGCGGAAGCCGACGTCACAGTCCGTACTCCTTCCAGCGGCGGTCGACCTTCTGCCGCCGTCTCCGGGTCGGACAGCACCATGTCCGGCCAGCCCCGTCCCGCGTGTACCCCTCCTCGGGCAGCTTCTTCGTGGCGTCGATGCCCGCCCTGCCGCCCAGAACTGCTGGTAGGAGGCACGGTCGGGTAGGTCGACCGGGCCTTCGACGACAGTGAGGTCACGGCCGTAGTCGGTGTTGCCGAGCGCGCGCCAGGCGACCTCGTGCAGGTCGTGGACGTCGCAATCGGGTCGACGACCACGATCAGCTTGGTGAGGGACATCGTGTGGAGCCCCAGATGGCGTGCGCGACCTTCTGGGCGTGCTTGGGAACTTCTTGTCGATCGAGACGATCGCGCAGTTGTGGAAGCGCCGGCCTCGGGGAGGTGGTAGTCCACGATGTCCGGGACGATGATCTTCAACAGCGGCAGGAAGAAGCGCTCGGTGGCTTTCCCCAGCGGGCCGTCCTCCGTCGGCGGACGGCCGACCACGATCGACTGGAGCAGCGGGCGCTTCCGCATCGTCACGCAGTCGATCTTCAGGGCGGGGAAGGGCGTCTGCGGGGTAGAAGCCAGTGTGGTCGCCGAGAGGGCCCTCGGGGAACATCTGCCGGGCTCCAGCCAGCCCTCGATGACGACCTCCGCCTGCGCCGGGACCTGGAGCGGGACCGTCTTGCAATCGATATCTCGATCCGCTTTGCCTGGGAGGGACCCGGCGAGAGGTACTCGTCGATATCGCCGGAGCAGCGGCGCGGTGGAGGCGTACGTCACGGCGGGCGGGCAGCCGAAGGCGATGGCGACCGGCAGGCGCTCGCCGCGCCGGGCGGCCACCTGGTAGTGGTTCCGGCTGTCCTTGTGGATCTGCCAGTGCATGCCGTGGTGCGCTTGTCGTGGCGCTGGAGGCGGTAGAGGCCCAGGTTGCGGATGCCCGTCTCCGGGTCACTTGGTGTCGGTGAGGCCAGGTTGAAGAACAGGCCGCCGTCGTCCGGCCACGTGAAGAGGGCGGGGAGGCAGTCGAGGTCACGGTCGTCGCCGGTGAGGACGACCTCCTGCGGGCGCGCTGCCCGGCTTCACCTTCTTAGGCGGTACGTGCGTCATCGCGCCGAGCTTCCCGAAGGCCTCGCGCACGCCGACGAAGCCCTGGGGCAGCTCGGGGCGGAGCAGGCCGCCGATCTTGTCCGAGATGTCGGAGTACGACTTCCAGGCCGAGGGCCTTGAGCAGGCGCCGGTCGGTGCCGCGACGTTCATCGCGAGGGGCATGTCGGAGCCCTTCACGTTCTCGAAGAGGAGGGCGGGGCCGCCGGCCTTGTTCACCCGGTCGACGATCTCCCCGACCTCCAGGTGCGGGTCCACCTCGGCCTTGGATGCGCTTGAGGTCGCCCTCGCGCTCCAGCGCCCTGAGCAGCGAGCGAAGATCGTCGTAAGCCATGCGGTCCAGTATCCCCGAGCGGCTACCCTGGCCCTGTACCTGGGGGCCGTGACGCGTCCCCAGCCCACCGCTTCCGCTGGAAGGCCCATGCTCGGGTGCTGATGTTCCTCGTGCCACTGGCACTGAGCGTCTACGCGTTCATCGACTGCATCGCACGAAGGACGCCGACATCCGCCACATCCCCCAAGCCGCTGTGGGCGATCCTCGTGCTGCTGTTCCCGCTGGTCGGCTCGATCTCCTGGCTCATCGCCGGCAAGAAGCGGCAGGCGGCCGGCGCCTCGCCCTGGCAGGGCGGCGGGCGGCGACAGTTCGTCGCGCCGGACGACAATCCGGAGTTCTTGAAGTCCCTGGGCGACCAGCCCGGCGACGCGGACAAGGACCGGGGCGAGGACGGCCCGCGGGACACCGGCCGGAGCGGCCCCGAGGACGACGAGGACCGCAGGGGCGACAAGCGGGACGAGGCCTGAGCCTTCGGTCCGCTCCGCTCCGCTCCGCCGTCAGAATGCCGACACGGGAGTCAGCCGCCGGCCACCGGAGTGAAGAAGTTGACCAGGTTGCCGTCGGGGGTCGCGGAACAGGAACGACCGGTTGCCCAGGGCATCGTCGTGGGCTCCTTGACGACGTCGTCCCACGAAGCCGGTCAGGTTCCGGTGCACGCCGTCCACGTCGTCGACGCGGAACTCGATGATGACGCTGCGGTTGTCGGCCGGGTGGGCGGAGCCGGGGGCGAAGAGCGGCACCGTCCGGGTGCTGCCGATCGCGAGCGTGCCGGAGCCGGTGCGGAGTTCGGCGAAGTCCTCGCGTGGCCCGAGTCCGCGCGGACTCGGTGGCGCGCTCGTAGAAGTCGACGAGGCGGGGCGACGTCGCCCGTGATGATGCGGATCGAGACGAGGTTCATGGGTTCTGCTCCTGGTCGGTGGGGCCGGGCTGACGTGACCGCACGCTAGGCGCGGTGTAGGTCACCGCATGTCCGCTTTCCGGCCGGCCCCCACACCCTAGGAACTGCCCGTACCTCCCCTGCCGGGGCGCGGGCCTCGGCCCCCGCCCGGACGCCTGCGCCGCCTCCCGGGCCTGCGCCGCGAGGGCGGAGAGCACAGTTCCACCGCGGGTGCGAAGGAGCCCGTGGCCATCAGCGGCAAGTGGGGGCGCACCAGCCGCCAGTTCGGGATAGGGGCCGTCCGGCAGGTCCTGGTACGCCTGGGTCCAGGCGGCGTCGTCGGCGCGGCGCAGCTCCGGAGCGAGCGCCGAGTGGGCGGCGTCCAGGGCCGCGTGGCCGAGCACCGTGTCGATGAACGCGGCGTAGTGCCGTACCGCCGTCTCCGCGTCGAAGCCCGCACGGCGCAGCAGTCCGATGCCGGTGTCCACGGCCCGGAACTCGTGCACGCGACGCGTCACCCGGTACGCGGCGAGCGCGGCGATACGCGGGTGCGCGCTGAAGCAGTGGTGCACCCGGCGGGCCATCTCGCGCAGCCCGGCCGCCCAGTCCGTGCCGTCGCCCGGCGCGAAACCGGCCATCGCCTCGCCGATCAGCCGGTCCGTGACGGCGAGCAGCACCTCGTCGGAGCCCCGGAAGTACCGGTAGAGCGCGCTGGGGTCGCAGCCGAGCGCCGTGCCCAGGCGGCGCACGCTGAGGGCGTCCGGACCGTGCTGTCCCACCAGGCGCAGCGCGCAGTCGACGATCAGCTCCTCGGAGAGCACCACGCCCGTCTTGGGTGGGCCTGCGGCGCCGCCGTTCGGCCGGAATCCGCCCCTCTGCCATGGCTCTCCTCGGCTCTCCTCGTCCTGTCGGCGCGCCGCGCGGCCCCCGTCCGCTCCTCGGCAGCACCTATGACAACACCATTGACGCAACCTGGCAAGGGCTTGTTTGATCGCACCCTCCTCCCGCCCTTCCCCGCCCAGGAGCGTCCGCATGGCCCGTACGGTCCGCACCACGCCCCCACCCCACCACCCCCGTGCGCCGTTCGCTCGGCGTGGTGGACGGGGTGGCGCTCGCCACGTCCAGCACGGCCGCCACGACCAGCGTCGGCATCGGCATGGGCGCCCTGGCCGCGACGGTCGGCGCGCAGGCACCGGCGATCCTGATCGTGGCGTTCCTGCCGATCCTGGGCATCGCCGCCGCGTACGCGCCCGGCTCAGGCCGCGACGAGCCGAACATGGGCAGCGACTACGTCTGGGTCGGCCGCTCCCTGGGGCCCTAACGGGCTTCCTGACCGGCTGGGGTCACGCTGGTCGGCACGGTGATCTTCGTAGGCCTACACCAGCGCGGTGACCAGCTCGGTGGTCCTGCGGTTCGCCGGCAAGGCAGGGCTGCCAGGCAGCGAGGCTGCGGCTCGACCCCAACTCGACGGCGCTGAGCACGGCGGTGGGCCTCGTCGTCCTGGTCGCCGTGACGGTCACGGCCGTCACCGGGGTGCGCAAGGCGACCCGTTCCAGCGTGGCTGCTCGTCTTCGAAGTACGCCGTGCTACTCGGCTTCTGCGGCATGGCCCTGGTCACCGGGGACCACTCCTTCGACTGGGCGTGGCTGAACCGTTAGCCGTCGGGGACGGCACGGCGTCTCGCCAAGGGCCTGGTCCTCGCGGTGTTCTTCTTCTGGGGCTGGGACGCCGCCTTCGCCGTCGCCGAGGAGACCCGGGACGTCCGCGACGTGGGCGCGGTGGTTTCATCGCGCCTCCTCACGATGCGCGGCGATCTTCCTGTGCAGGGCCATCGCGTTCCAGCGCGAACTGAGCGTCCCCGAGGCTGATCGCCGAGGGCCGCAGGGCCTCACACCTCGGCGCCATGCTCGCCGACGAGCCCTGGGCGACCTGCGCTGCTCGCCCTGATGTGCTCGGCGGTGGCGTCGTTGCAGTCGTCCGTGATCCCGACCGCGCGCGGACTGGCTGCTCGCCATGGGCAGGGACCGCACCATGGGGCCCGTGTGGACGCGGGTCAGCCCCGCTTCAACTCACCCGCCGTGGGCACCGTCCTCGTCATGTCGATCGCCGCCGCCGTGGCGCCTGCTCACCCTGGCCATCCCCAAGCTGAACGAGATGATCCTGGCCGCCGGTAGAACTCCATCGGCCTGACCGTCGCCCTCTATTACGGCCTGACCGCCCTCGCCTGCGCCGCCGCTTCCGCCCGCTGCTGCGCAGCCGCGCGGACAGGCGCTGCGCGCCGTGGTGGCTCCCGGACCTGGCGGGAATCGCGCTGCTCGGCGTCGGCGGCTACCTCGGATACTCGTACCTGACGCAGAGCGATCACTTCGAACTCAGTCCCGACAACGGCTGGTTCATGCTGACGGTGCCCACCGCGGTGATCGTCTCCGGCCTGGTCATGGCGCGGTGGCCAAGTACGGGCGGCGCTCGCCGTACTTCGTACGCGGGCGGAGCGCGGCGTCGGCGGCGGCTGTGTCAGCGCGGCCGGCCGACTCACAGAGCCCCTCCACTGACATCCCCACCACCCCTCGAGGAGAGCAAAAATGTCCGACACCCCCGCCGACCTCGTCCTCACCGGCGGCCCGGTCCACACCCTCTCCCCGCCCGCACCCGGGCCACGTCCGTCGCGGTCCGCGGCAGGCGCGCGTCGTCGCGGTGGGCCGACGAGGTGCGCGAGCTGATCGGGCCCCGGACCGAGGTCGTCGACCTGCGGGGCAAGCTGCTGATCCCCGGGTTCCAGGACGCCCACGTGCACCCGGTGGGCGGTGGCGTCGAACTGGGCCAGTGCGACCTGTCCGGGGCGACGACGCTGGAGGCGTACCGGGAGCGCGTCCGCGCGTACGCCCTCCGGCACCCGGACATCGAGTGGATCACCGGCGGGGGCTGGGCGATGGAGGCGTTCCCCGGCGGCCTGCCGACCGCGCACCTCCTCGACGAGCTGGTCCCCGACCGGCCCGTGTACCTGGTCAACCGCGACCACCACGGCGCCTGGGTCAACTCCCGCGCCCTGGAGTACGCCGGCATCGACGCCCGCACCCCGGACCCGGCCGACGGACGGATCGAGCGCGGCCCCGACGGCGTACCCACGGGCATGCTCCAGGAGGGCGCCGCCAACCTGGTCGGCGTGCTGCTCCCGCCGCTCACCCGGGACGAGCTGGTCACCGGCCTGCTGCGCGCCCAGGAGCTGCTGCACTCGCTGGGCGTCACGGCGTGGCAGGACGCGCTGCTCGGCTCGCACGCCAACCTCACCGACCCCACCCCGGCGTACCTCGCCACCGCCGACGACGGCCGGCTGACCGCGCGCGTGGTGGGCGCCCTGTGGTGGGACCGGGCGCGCGGTACCGAGCAGATCGAGAACTCCTCCGCGCGACGGACGGCGGGCACCCGGGGACGGCTGCGCTGCACCACCGTGAAGATCATGCAGGACGGTGTCGCCGAGAACGGCACGGCCGCGCTCCTCTCCGTACCTGGACGGCTGCGGCTGCCGCACCGACAACAGCGGCATCAGCTTCATACCGCCGAAGGAACTGCAGGAGTACGTCACCGAACTCGACGCGCACGGCTTCCAGGTGCACTTCCACGCCCTCGGCGACCGGGCCGTGCGCGAGGCCCTGGACGCGGTGGCGGCGGCCCGGCGGACCAACGGCCGCACGGACACCCGGCCGCACCTCGCGCACCTCCAGGGTGGTCCACCCCGACGACGTCGGCCGCTTCCAGGAGCTGGGCGCGACCGCCAACGTGCAGCCGCTGTGGGCCGCGCACGAGCCGCAGATGGACGAGCTGACCATTCCCTTCCTCGGCCCGGAACGGGCGGCGTCGCAGTACCCGTTCGGGTCGCTGCTGCGCGCGGGCGCGACACTGGCGGCGGGCAGCGACTGGCCGGTGAGCAGCCCCGACCCGATCCAGGGCATCCACGTAGCCGTCAACCGAGTACTGCCGGACGCCCCCGCGGGCCCGCGGCCTTCCTGCTCGAGCAGCGGCTCGACCTCGGCACCGCACTCGCCGCGTACACGGCGGGCAGCGCGTACGCCAACCACCTGGACGCCGAGACCGGGACGATCGCCCCCGGCTTCCTCGCCGACCTCGTGGTCCTCGACCGGGACCCGTTCGCGGGGCCCGCGGAGGAGATCCGGGCGACCCGGGTGGCCCAGACCTTCGTGGGCGGGCGGCGGGTCTACGGGTGACCCACCGGCTCCCGCCGGGTCACTCGTCTTCAAAGACCGACTCAACAGTGGGCGCCGTGACGGCTCGGGCGAGCCAGTGGCGGAGGACCTCGGGGTCACCGCAGGCCGTGATACGTCCGCGCACGTCGTCGGAGACGACGAGGCCGCGCTGCTCCAGGACCAGCAGAACGTCTTGGGCCCCCTGCTGGCCCGGCACCAGCGACAGGGGCACGAGCGGACGCGCCGCGTCTTCCGGTACGTGCCGTTCGTGATCGCGCAGGACCCGTCGGCGCTGCCCGAGTACGAGGCGCGCTGCGTGTCGGGGGACGAGGCCGACTGCGGTGCCTCCTCCGGGCCTTGTCCGGGCCCGGAGGAGGTGGAGGAGTGGCAGCGCCGGCATACACAGGGGACCCGGCACCTGCGCTACCGGCGCCTCTTCGCGGACTACGCCGTACTGGAGCCGGTCATGGGCCGGCCGTGGTCTCCCTGGAGCCACAGGTCGCACTCGTGGTCCTGGGGGAAGGTCGTCGACCGTGTGATGGCGTCCAGGGCGAGCACCTGCACCTTCGGGTACTGGTTCCAGCGCGGGGCGTCGGCCGCGTACGGGACACCGGTGTGCGCGAAGTTGGTCCAGTAGCCCATCATCTTGGCCGCGAGGGCGTTCTGGGCGGGGGTGCCCGCGACGCCGCCGAAGACGTACCGGATCTCGGAGGCCGTGCGGGGCGCCGAGGGAGCTGATCGGCAGGTTCAGGTAGTCCATGGCCTGGTGGTCGGCGAACTCGTACTGGTAGGAGCGGGTGTGGCCGGCCATCAGCTCCGCCGGTGCGGGACTGGCGGCAGGCGAACTGGGAGTCGGTGAGGATCGCGCCGAGGGCCTCGGCCGGGGTTCCGTGGTCCGACAGGGGGGTAGCGGGCGAGGATCGCGTCGGACCGGTCGCCGTAGAGGGCGCGGACGGCCACCGGGTATCCGGCGGCGGTGAGTCGGCGGCCGGCCAGGTCGTACGTGGTCGCCACGGTGAGGCGGCCCTCGTCGGCGGGTGGTGCCCTGGAGGACGGGGACTCGGTGGAAGCGGCCCTGCTCCAGCGCGTCCGGGATCTGGAGCGGCAGTACGCGGCCGTCGACGTTGGGGACCCAGCGGGCGCCGGGATTCAGTGAGGCGGTGAGCAGTTCTCCGGCCGGTTCGGCGCGCAGGCAGGCCACGTCCGCGCAGCCCAGCGAGTCGGCCCAGGAGGCGCCGGTACGCTGCTGCGACTCCTGGGTGGGCAGGGGGAAGCCGCAGCCCGACTGGGCGATGGCACGGTCGTACAGGCCGAGCGTGCGGGGGACACGAGGTGCTGGCAGACGCTGCCGCCGCCCGCCGACTCGCCGAAGATCGTCACGTTGCCCGGGTCACCGCCGAACGCGGCGATGTTCTGCCGCACCCAGCGCAGTGCCGCCTGCTGGTCGAGCAGGCCGTAGTTGCCGGAGACGCCTTCCGGCGACTCGCCCGCCAGGTCCGGGTGGGCGAGGTAACCGAAGGCGCCAGGCCGGTAGTTGAGGGTGACGACGACCACGTCGCCGCGGGCGACCAGTTCACCGCCGTCGTAGAAGGCCCGGGAACCGATGGTGGAAGCCGCCGCCGTGGATCCAGACCATCACGGGCTTCTCGCGCTGTGAGCGCTCGGCGAGGGTGTGGACGTTGAGGTAGAGGCAGTCCTCACTGGGGGTGCCGGGTCCGGCCAGATCGCCCTAGGGGGTGGACGGGTTCGCCTGCATGCAGGGATCGCCGAGGGGCCGTGGCGTCGCGGACGCCCGCCCAGCGCGCCAGGCGGGGCGGGCGGCTTCCAGCGCGCCTGTCCCCGACCGGCGGCGCGGCGTAGGGGATGCCGAGGTAGGCGTTCGCGGACTCGCCCGTCGCGCCCCGCACCTGCCCGTACCGAGGTGGCGACGGTCGTACCGTCCGCCGCCGCGGCGGCGGGTGCGGCGACCAGACCGGCCGCCGACAGCAGGGCGCGCCGGTCAGCGCCCGCGCAGGCGGCGCCTCCACGACGACGGTCCTCGCGTCGTCCTTCCTGCCTTGCGTCTCGTGAGCGGAGCGGACATCGGCACCTCCGGGTACGGGTCGGGTGGCACGGTCACCGCAGTGTCGGCGTCCCGGCGCCTTCTCCGCATCGCGTGAATCACCAGTCACGCCCACGGCCCCATACCCTCGACGCGATGACGAACGACCGCCGTCTGCGCACCGTCGACCTCGCCCGCCTCGCCGGCCTCTCGACCCAGCAGATCCGCAACTACGAGGACGCCGGCGTGCTCCCCCCGGCCGGGGCGGACCGAGGCCGGTTACCGGGTCTTCGGCGAGGCGCACCGGCTCGCGCTGCTGACGTACAGAGGTCTGCGGAAGGGGTACGGGCCGGTGACCGCGACGCAGATCATGCGAGGCCGTGCACGAGGAGACGTCCCCGGCGCACTCGCCCTCGTGGACGCCGCGCACGCCGCCCTGCACGAGGAGCGGGTCTCGCTGCGGGCCGCGAGTGAGGCGCTGGAGGCGCTGGCCGGTCAGGGAACCGGAGGCACCGTCACGTTCCGGTGGCGGCCTGCGCATCGGTGAAGTGGCCGCGCTGATCGGCGTACGGACGTCCGGCGCTGCGGGTGTGGGGAGGCGGCGGGGCTGCTCGCGCCCGGGCGGGAGCGGGGCCGAGGTACCGCGTGTAGGGCCCGCCGACGTGCGCGACGCGCGGGTGGTGCCACCCTGCGCCGCAGCCACTACCTGTTCGACCACATCAGGCCCGTCCTGGAGGGGTTGCGGCGGGAGGGGAGCAGCGAGGCGCTGATGGAGGCGGTCGCGGCGCGCGGGCACTTCCTCACCCGCGCGGACCCGGGCGATGCTGGCGGGCGCGGGTGCGCTCCACGCCTACCTGGAGGAAACGGCGGCCCGGTAGCGGGGGCGTACCGCCGTTCGAGGGCCATCCGTTCCCGTTGAACCGTGCCGACACACCATGTGCGGCCGCCGGGCTCGGCATTCCCTTGGTCGGGTCTGTACATCTGCGAACGGAGACCCCTCGTGCGACTGACCGACATCCACCGCTGCGAGATCCGGCCCGGGCGCCTCGTCGAGTGGACGCTCCAGTCCGGCGACCGTCGAGGTCGCGGCAGCGCTGCCCGAGGACGCGCGGCCACCGGCGTACATCCAGGAGTCACACATCCGGACGGCCCGGTCGGTCCGCGACGACGGCCTGTTCGTGCCGACCTGGCTCGGCGCGGCCTTCGACATCCCGGGACGGGTCGACCTGGACGCGCTCCAGGAGGCGCTGCGGGCCTGGACCCTGCGGCACGAAACGCTGCCAGCGGCTTCCCGCTGGAGCGGCGGGACCGGGGACGCCATGCGCCGGTTCACGCTGGCGGCGGACGCCGTGTCCCTGCACCGCGAGGACGTCGGCGACTTCCCGGACGCGACCGAACTGGCCCGCCACCTCCGGGACCGCTTCGACGGCGTCGCGGACGCCCGCGCTGGCCCAACCTCATCTACACGGCCGTCGTGCGACGACGGCGTCCTTGTGTACATGGCCTTCGACCACAGCAACGTCGACGCCTACTCCATCTACCGCATCCCCGCCGGAGATCCACGAGTTGTACACGGCGGGCGTCGAGGGCCGGACCGTGCACGGCCGCTGGGTCGGCAGCTACGTCGACTTCTGCGAAGAGCCGAGCGGGCGGACGCGGACCGGATCGACGGCGGCCACGACGTCGTCGCCCTGGCGGGAGTTCATCCGGCGGTGCGACGGGCGGCTGCCGTCCTTCCCCGTCGACCTGGGCGTGGAGCCCGGCGGGACGCTGCCCGAGCAGAAGCTGATGCGCGAGCCACTGGTGGACGCGGCCGACGCCGCCGCAGTTCGAGGCGTACTGCCGTCCCTACGGGGGGCAGTCTGGTCGGTGGTCCTGGCCGCCACCGCGCTGGTGGTCCACGAGATCGGCGGGGAGCCCGTCTACCGCACCGTCGTGCCGTTCCACACCAGGTCGCGGTCCCGGTGGTCGGAGTCGGTGGGCTGGGTACGTGGGCGGCGCGCCGATCGGGTCCCCGCGTCGCGGGCCCAGGACTTCCCGAGCGCCCTGCGCACCGTACGCGCCGAACTACAGGCCAACCGACGGCTGTCCCGCATGCCGATCGACCGGGTGCTGCGCCTGCTCGGCACGGACTTCCACCCCACCTCCCCCGACCTGTACTCGATCGTGTCGTACGTCGACGCCCGCGACGTCCCGGGCGCCGGGCGCTGGCCGGATCTGTCGGCGTACGCCCTGCTGCGGGTGTCGTACGGCGACCAGGTGTGCGCGTGGATCACCCGGCTCCCGGAGGGCCTGTGGTTCGCCGCCCGGTACCCGGACATCGACGTCGCGCACAAGAACCTGAGCCTCTACGTGGAGCGGCTGCGGGACGTCGTACGAACGGTCGCCCGCGGCGGGGTGCATCAGCCGTAGGCGAGCCGCCTGGGTGAGCCGTCCGGTTCGAGAAACCGACGGACTGGAGGGCGCCCAGGCCCACGTCCGCGTACGAGTGCTTGCCGGAGACGAAGATGTTGACGCCGTAGTAGTTGAACAGCCAGCAGCCGAAGGCGGCCAGTGCCAGGTAGGCGGCCTTGCGGCCCTTCCAGCCGGCCGTGGCGCGGGCGTGCAGGTAGCAGGCGTAGGCGACCCAGGTGATGAAGGACCAGACCTCCTTGGGGTCCCGAGCCCCAGTAGCGGCCCCCAGGCGTCGCCCGCCCAGATCGCCCCGCGATGATCGTGAACGTCCTGCACAGCGGGAAGACGGCGGCGTTGACGCGGTAGGAGAACTTGTCGAGGGAGGCGGCGGCGGGCAGCCGGTCCAGGACGGAGCTGGCGAAGCGGCCGGGCTCGCCGCCGTTCGCGAGCTTGTTCTCGAAGCTGTCCTTGAAGAGGTACAGGATCGTGCCGACCGCGCCGACGTAGAAGACCGCGCCGCAGAAGATCGCCGTGGAGACGTGGATGTACAGCCAGTACGAGTGCAGGGCCGGGACCAGCTGGTCGCTGGCGGTGTAGAGGACCGTCACCGCGAGGCCGAGGTCGAAGCAGGACCGTGGTGGTCAGCGGCAGGCCCAGCCAGCGGACGCGTTCTTCTTCAGGGCGAGCAGTACGAGGTACACGCCGGCGGCGACCGTCGTGAACGTGATGTTGAACTCGTACATGTTGCCCCACGGCGCCCGCTTCACGGACAGGGCGCGGGTGAGCACGCCGCCCGCCTCGATGGCGAAGGCGAGCACGGTGAGCGAGATGGCGATACGGCCGTAGAGGTCGCCCTTCCGGTGCCGCCGCGCGCCGGGCCCGCCGGGCACGTCACGGGTACCGGCCGCGGCGCGGACGACGACCTTCGGTCGCTCCAGCACGGCGGTGCCGCCGGCCTTCTGCACGGTGACGGCCGGGGCGCCCTTCGCGTTCGCCTTCCCCTCGCCGGTCGCGGTGAGCGCGGCGGCGGTGCGGCCGACCTTGCTGCGGCTGCCGAAGAGCCACTCGGCGATGTGGGCGAAGAACGCGAGGGTGTAGCCGCCATCGCGGAGTAGATCAGCTGTTGCTGAGGTTCGCGAGGTCCTCGTTGCGCGCGGCCAGTTGGGTTGCGGTGGCGAGAGTCACTTCTCAGCCCCTTCGGCGCAGGTACGACGTGGGTGTCGGGGGAATGGGGGGTGTCGTCGTCGTTCTTCGGTGCGTCGGCGCGTCGGTGGTGTCTGGTGCGTCGGGCGCCTGCTCGTACAGGATCGCGGCGAGGTCGCCCAGCTCCTCGGGGACCTTCGCGGACTCACTGCGCCCGAGGCCGGCCATCTCGACGACCGTCACGCCGTCGGCGCCCCTCGACGGCCCGGACCCAGACGCGGCGGCGCTGGATGAACAGGGAGCCGGCGAGGCCGAAGATGGCGGCGACCGCGCCGGCGTGCGCCCAGCCTGGCGGGCTGCTGGTGACCTGGAAGCCGGCCCACTCCTGGACGCCGTCGAAGGCACCGTGCCGGCACCGTTCGGGAGCGTCATGGTCTCGCCGATCTTGAGCTGCTTCTTGAACAGCTCGCCGTCGGAGTCCTTGAACCCTTCAGGTTCTTCGTGTCGAGCTGGTAGATGCTCTTCGCGAAGCCCGCGTCGACACCGAGGTCGCCGTGGTAGGCGGAGAGCGCCAGCATCGGGTTGGTCAGCGCGGGGAAGGTCGACGGCATCGTGCTCGCCTCGCCGCCGTAGGTGGGCAGGAAGAAGGCGTTGAAGCCGAGCTGTTCCTTCTCGCCCTCCGCGTTGCGGTAGCCGTCCCTGACCTGTGACGGCACCGGAGGAGGTGACGTTGGAGTCCAGCGGCAGCAGGGCGGTCGCCTCCTTGTCCGGCGACGACGTTGCCCTCGGCGTCCCTGATGGTGAGGACGGGCGCGTAGCCGCGGCTGACGAGGTAGACCTTGGAGCCGTCGATCTCCAGCGGCTCGTTGACCTTGATGGTGGTCGTCTCTCCTCGCCGTAGGCGCCTTCGCTGTAGTCGACCTTGGCCTCGTAGATGCGCGGGTGCCCCGGTTGGGGCCGGTCGCCTCGTAGGTGCCGCGGAAGTTCTTCAGGGAGAAGCTGAAGGGGGCGAGGTCGTGGTCCGGGTCGAAGAGGTTGCCGGACTTGAAGTCGTCGTACTGGGTGAGGTGTTGGAGAGCCGTCGCCCTCCAGGATCAGCTTGTTGCCCTCGTACTTGAACAGCTGGCCCCAGGCGAAGGCGCACGAGCATCACGATCAGCGCGGATGTGGAAGGCCAGGTTGCCCACCTCGCGCGCGTAGCCTTCTCGGCGGCGACGGCGTCACCGACGGCGTGGGCGCGGAAGCGGCGCTTCTTCAGCAGCGTGAGCGCGGCCTCGCGGACCTGCTCGGGCTCGGCCCCGGTGCGCCAGGTGGTTGTACGCCGGGGAGAGGTGAGCCGCCGGGGGCGCCGGGCGGGCGCCCGCGAGCTGGCCGACGAACTGCCAGGTGCGCGGCGCCGATGCAGCCGATGCAGGGAGACGAACAGCAGGATGTAGATCGCGGAGAACCACACCGAGCTGTAGACGTGGAAGAGGTCGAGCGCGTCGTAGAGGGGCCCGGAGGATACGCGCTTCCGCGGAAGTCTCGACCCTCGGGGCGTCGACGCCCTCCTGCGGGATCAGCGAGCCCGGATCGCGCCCAGCGACAGTAGCAGGAGAGCAGCAGCGCCACCGGCATCGAGGTGGAGCCGCCGCCGGTGAACCAGCGGGCCCAGCCGATGACCTCGAGGGCGGGGCGGCTCCGGCGCCTCCTCCTTGGGGGCGGTGGGAGAAGCCGGCCGGCTGCGCGCCGGGAGTTCCTGCTCCTCGCCCGCCGTAGGGATGTCCTCGGCGTGTTCTTCGGGGCGTCCGTCGGGGTCTTGCCTGTGGTGGTTCCTGCTCACTTCGGCCGATCCTCTAGCAGTGAAGCCGTTGACCGTCCAAGAAATACGTAACCTGGAACGAAGTACGT
>JAKFGP010000021.1 GCA_021502835.1 Streptomyces thinghirensis | reverse complement strand
AAGTAGCCCCGTTCGAACCTCGGAGGCCCGGTGGTTTTAACCCTTGTCCAGGAGTTTGTGTAACCCTTGTTTTCGCGGCTATCGTGAAACGCTTCCCCGCGTTTTTCGTGCGCCGTAAAGAGGCCGCGTGCTCCTCCCGTGCGGCGTACCGCCTCAGCCCCGGCGGGCGTCGACGGCCAGGGTGCGCGCCGGCCTGGGCGCGGAAGGGTGCGCAGCACCTCAGCGCAGATGCCGTGCCGGCAGGCTGGGTGGCCGTGTACCAGGCGGTGCCCGGCCGAAGGAGTGCCGGGTGACGGCAGGGCCACCGTGCGCGGGGCCGCGGTAGGTGGTGTCGCGAAGCGCCAGCACCGGTGTGCAGCCGCGGTTTCGACGCGTTCCACCCTGCCGGACCCGTGTTCCGTCCTCGGGAGGGGGTGGTCCTGGGTGCCTGTGGCGGGCCTCTCGTCGGCGACGGGGCCGGGCCTTCGCGCGCGCCAGGTTCCGCCGAGGTGCACCCTGTCGTACTCGTCAGGCGACCCCGCTGACAGCCGACGGCGGGGATGCCCGCCTGGTCCCACGTAACGGCTGGGGTTGTCGGCATCGTGGTCGGACGGCAGGTGAGGCTGGGGGCGACGACGGCGCGGTAGCCAGTCAGATGAAGCGTCGGGCGGTACGAGGTCGCGGGTGATGTTCGGCGTCCTGGCGCCTCGTACTGATCGCGGGACCGCGTCCAAGTGGCGGGTCTGGTCCGACGGGCGGGCCTGCAGTTCCAGGGCCCACCGGGTGTGCCCGAAGTCGAAGAGCATCGCGACGTCGCCGTGCGCGGCTGCCGGTCACCTCCCTCAGCGCGGCCAGTTCGGCTCCCAGCGCTTCGGCCTCCTTCCAGATTACGGCCCTCGGTGCGGCGTGCGGCGCATCGCCTTGGAGTCGCCATTTTCTCGGCGCCGACGCGGGACTGCCGCCATTGGAAGAACATCAGCCCGTCCGCGCCCCCGGGCGAGGTGGAGGCCAGACTGTTGCGGCGCATCTCTCCCGGCTGTTTCGCCACGTTGACCGTTTGTCAGTTGACGGCCGAGGTCGGTGCTCCATCAGCGCCAGGGCCTGAAGCCCCGGGCCATGCCCGGGCCGGGTGTTTGCGTTGAGCGCCAGGTCGATGTGTCCGTCGGGGTCGGCGCGGGAGGTAGTGGTCGACCGAGACAAGATGCGCACTCGGCGCGAAGGCGTAACCGTCGACCTTCTTCTCCAGCGTGCCCATCACGTTGGTGGTGATGAGCACGCGTGGAGTAATTCGGCGCAGGATGGCGGTCTCCGCGCGGTGCCGGGTGAGCGGGGGCGATCGGGCAGAAGCGGTGGTAGGTCGAGGTTCCTGTCCCGGGTTGCGGAAGGCGGCGTTGGTGTCCCGGGGCCGGGTCGATCTCTTCCCAGGTCGCCGTAGCGCTGGCTCCAGAAGTCGGTGCCCCAGACGTCGTTGAGGGCGTCCGGGTTCTTGTATCGCTCCCGCAGCCAGGAGCGGAAAAGCGTCCGCGCTGGTGTCCGCAGTAGCACGGGGCGTTTTGACGATTGCCCCCACTCGTGGCTGCACATGCCATACGGCAGGGTGCGGGGTGGTCGCCGTACCCGTGCGCCAGTGCTGGCCCGACGAGGGCGTCGCGGCTTCGGCGTAGGCGGGGCTGCTGGGGGACGGGAAGACCCTGTCTGCTGCCGTGGGCGAGGCGGGTGCCCGGAGCGGTGACCGGCCGGGCGTCGCGGGGTGCTGCCGGGTGAACCACGGGGGTGGGGCGGCGGTGGCGGTGGCGAGGTCCACGGCGATACCGTGTGCGTGCAACAGGTCGAGGACCTCGTCCAGCAGGCTCCAGTCGTAGGTGCCGGGGCGCGCGCTGGATGCGGGACCAGGACACGCCGACGGTTTGACGGGGTTGACGCCCGCCTCACGCATGGGGCGTACGTCCTCCCGCCAGACCTCGCGGCCACTGCTCAGGTTGTAGTCGCCGCCGTAGGCGTCCCCCGAGAGTGCGGGTCACGTCGGTGGGGGGGTGGTTCACCGATTTCACGGCTCCAGCGGCGAGGTCCGGCGCGCCAGTAGCGCTTTGCAGGAGGAGGAAGGTTGAGCACGATTGGCCACGGCTGGAGATAGGGGCGCCCCGATGGTGAGAGGTCTGCAGTTCGGGCGGGCGGCTGGTCTGCGACTGCCAGGTGAACAGGCCCAGGGTGACGGGATACAGACGCTCAATCCTGCAGCACGGTCGGGCGGCAGGAAGTTGTTCCAGATGGCTGACGAACTGGATCAGGAAGACAGTCACCAGGGCGGGCGCCATAAGGCTGCAGTGCGACGGTGCGGAAGATACGGAACTCGCTCGCGCCATCCATGCGGGCGGCCTCCATCACCTCGTCCGGGACGGACGCGGCGGCGAAGATGCGGGAGAGGTAGACGCCGAACGGGCTGACGATGCTGGGGAGGAACACCGACCAGAAGGTGTCGGTGGCGTCGAACTCGGCAGAACATCAGGAAGAGCGGCAGGGCGAGTGCGGGTGGCCGGTACGAGGACGCCGCCGAGGACGACGGAGAAGACGGCTTCCCGACCGCGGAAGGTGTACTTGGCCAGGGCGTACCCGGCCGCGGCGGCCAGGAGCGTGGCGACGGCCGCGCCCAGGCCCGCGGACACAGCAGGCTGTTGAGGAGCCAGCGGGCGTAGACACCGTCCTGCTGGGCGAAGAGCGAGGACAGGTTGTCGCCCAGGTGCCCATTCGGCGGGGAGGAAACCGGGTGTGCTGACGAGGTCGCTCTGGCTCTTGGTCGACGACACCAGTAGCCAGTACACGGGCAGCAGCATGTAGCAGGCGACCGCGATCATGAAGGTGACGGCGACGGCGGTGGACACGCCGATACGCGGCCGTCGGCGCGTGGTGGGTGCGGGAGCGTGGGCCCCTCGGTGCGGGTGAGGAAACTCATCCCTGCCTCCTGGAGGTGAAGCGCAGAACGCGAACGAGAGGACGAAACGTGACGAGGCGAGGACCACGGAGAGGGCGGCGGCCTCGCTGTAACTGTCGCCCGAGGCGAGCGAGTACCGCGGCGATGTTGGGGGTGTAGGTGCTCGTCACGCTGGTGGATATGGAGCGGAAGACCTGCGGCTCGGTGAAGAGCTAAGACGAAACCGATGATGGAGAAGACGCCGGTGAAGCACCAGGGCCGGCCGGATGATCGGGATCTTGATGCCGCAGGGCGATGGTCCAGGCGCTCGCCCCGTCCACCCGGGCCGCCTCGCCGATGTCGGAGGGCATCGCCTGCAGGGCGGCGTAGATGATCAGCATGTTGTAGCCGGTGTACGTCCAGGTGACGACGTTGGCTATGGACCACAGGATGGCGTCGGGACCGAGCGAAGGTCGACATCGGCGCCGACCGTTCCGCAGCAGGTCCACCACGGGCGACAGCCGCGCGGTCGTAGAGGAAGGCCCACATCAGGGCCGCCACGACACCGGGGATGCCGCCGTACGGCACTGAAGTAGACGAGCCGGAAGAACTTCTTGGCGCGTGCCACGGCGGAGTCCAGCAGCAGGGCGAGGACCAGGGAGAGCAGCAGCATCACGGATCTGCACGAGGGCGAATCCGAGGACGCGCAGCAGGCTCTCGGCAAGTAGTCCGCCTGCAGGACCCGCGTGTACTGGAATGAACCCGGCGAACACCGTCTGCGTCTTGCCGAAGGTGCCGCCGGTCCGCTCACGGTCTTGTGCAGGCTCTGCCAGAAGGCGTAGCCGACCGGGACGAGGGGTGAAGAGGACGAAGGGGATGAGGAAGGGGGCGAGGAAGGCGTACGGGGCGAGCGGTCCGGCGCGGGCGTCGGCGCGCCGGGGCCCGGTGCGGCGGTGGTGGGAGTCACGGGCAGCCTTTGCGGTGCTGTTCCTGCCGCCCCGAGGCGGCAGGAAGGGCAGGAGGGTCCGACGACGCGGTCTACTCGGTCACGTCGAGGGACTGCTTGCGCAGCGAGTCCGCGCTCTGCGCGCCGGTGTCCTTCAGCACGTCGCTCAGGGTGGTCTTGCCGCCGATCACGTTCGCCGTCCGTCGCTGAGGTACCGGTAGGTGTCCGTCATCGTCGGGCCCCAGGTGAAGCCGGTGTCGACGTTGGCGGAGGCTTGCGCGAAGACGTCGAAGATCTTCTGCTTGCCGTAGAGTCGACCGGCTGCTGCAGCGCGGGCAGCTCCAGGCCCGCCTTGGCCGCCGGGTAGAGCCCGCCCTCACGGTTGAGGATCGCCAGTGCCTCGGGGTCGGTGTTCAGCCACAGGGCGAACTTCGCGGCCTCAGCCCGGGTGTTCGCTGCCGCCCATCACCGTGGTGGTGGACCCGCCCCAGTTGCCGGCCTGCTGGTCGCCCGCCTTCCACTGCGGCATCGGGGCGACCGCCACTTGCCGTCGGTGGACTTGGCGTTGTCACGGATGGTGCTGTAGCCCCAGGCCGCGCTGACCCAGGTCACGACCTCGCCGGTGTTCCAAGCCTTGTACAGGGCCGGAGGAAGCCCTGGAGGTCCGTGGCGACCAGGCTTGTCGTCGATCATCTTCTGCCAGTAGTCGGCAACCTGGCGGCTCTCGGGCCGGTCGACGGTGACCTTCCAGGCGTCACCGTCGCGCTCGAACATGGTGGCCTTGTTCTGCCACAGCAGACCGGTGAACCAGTTCGGGTCCGTCTGGGAGAAGTGGGTGATGAACTTCCCCTCCTTCTTGAGCCTGCGGGCCTGCTCCGCGTACTCGTTCCAGGTGGCGGGGGCCTTCATGCCCAGCTGGTCGTATATGTCCTTGCGGTAGAACAGGGCCATGGGGCCCGGTGTCCTGGGGCACGGCCCAGACGCCGTCCTTGCCGTCGGCGCCGAACTCCACCTGGGACCAGGTCCAGTCGACGAACTTGTCGCCGGCCTCCTTGACCCCGGGGCAGGGAGGAGATGTCGGTCAGGCCCTGCTTGAGCCGGAAGCTGGCCAGGGAGTCGTACTCGACCTGGCCGAGGTCGGGGGGCCTTGTCCGCCTTCAGGGCGTTGGACAGGTTCTGGTAGGTGCCGGCGTTGCCCGGGGAACCGTCTTCAACTTGACCTGGATATCCGGGTTTTCCTTGTTCCACACGTCGATGGCCTGCTGGATGCCGGGGACCCAGGACCAGTAGTCCAGCGTGACCTGGCAGGCGGGCTCGCACGACCCGCCGGCCGCGCCGTCGGTCTCGTCGCCACCTCCCTCCACCGCAGGCGGTCACCGCGGTGAGGGTCCAGTGCCACTCCGCCGAGCATGCAGCGTCTGGCCAGGAAGTGCGAGCGGCATCACCATGAGGTCGCTCCTTGCGCCGATGTCCGCTCCGACGAAGCGGTGGGCACAAGAGATAACGCGAACCCACAGAAGTCAACAGCGCAGGAGGAGAAAGTCGACCCGATCCTCGTTCGCAATCACACCGTTACATCGCGCACAGTGATTGAATGGCTGTTGAGCTGGAGTTTTAAGGATTCAGTCGACACGGACGGACAGCGCTCTCGCCATGCGGAATCGATTACGTTACGGGGCCCGGCGCCGCCCTCCGAGAACATCGGCGCACACCGGGAACGACCCGATCCAGCTGTCGGGCCGTCACCGAGCAGAGCTACTCGTGCGATTGCTTTTAGCGAACTCACGCGAACGGATCGGTCGGGATGCAGGAACGTGACTCACAGGACCGACCACGCGCGAGTGGGACGGAGCGGGATCCGGCCGGGCCCTTGCGGAATCAGGGTCAGGCGTCTTGCCGGGCGGATGCGGGCGCCGGTGCGGCGGCTCGGGGCTCGGGGGCGGTGGGCTCGGGCAGGGTGCGGAAGAGGAGCCAGCTCAGGGCGGGCATGGCGATCAGGGGGTGAGGGGCTGTGCGGAGGATGTGGGTCGGCCAGGTGTCCCAGCAGGGGGCTGATGAGGCCCCCGATGCTGACGGTGAGGGCCGAGGGTGACGCCACTGGCGGTGCCGATGCGGGAGGGCAGGTAGTCCTGGCCGAGGGTGACTTGGAGGGAGAAGGGGACGTACAGGCCGGCGGAGGTGAGGGCCACGAGGAACATGACCGAGGCCGGTGTGTAGATCACTCCAGTGACGGCGGCGATCGGAGCAGGTAGGACCAGCGGGAGACGCGGACGCGGTCGTAGCGGTTGGCCAGGGAGCCGCCCAGGACCGAGGCCGACGGCGCCGCTCAGAACAGCAGGAACAGGGCGATGGTTCCGCGGTGGTGCTGCCCTGCATGCGCTGCTGGGCGTAGAGGGAGATGAAGGTGCTCAGGCCGGTGAAGACGATGGAGCGGAAGACGACCGCCAGGGACAGCCTCACGAACGAGGCCACATCGTCCGCGCTCCGGGGGCGCGCCTCCGTCCTGGACGTGCCGGCCTGGGGTCGGGCGAGCATTCGCAGGACGGGCACGCACAGGGCGGCGCCGGCGAGCGCGGGAATGACGAGTACGGGTGTCCAGTGCAGGGAGCCGTGTCCGATCGCGGCCGCCACCATGAGCGGGGCGAGCGCTGAAGCCGATGTTGCCGCCGAGGGAGAACCACGCCATCGCGCTGTGGCTGCCTTCGCTGGCCAGTCGGGCCACGCGGGCGGATTCCGGGTGGTAGGCGGCCACCCCGACTCCGGAGACCGCGACGAAGAGCAGAGTAAGCCCGTAGGAGCCGCTCAGGCCGCTCAGCGCGATGCCCACACCGCCCAGCAGGGTGCTGACCGGCAGCAGCCAGGGCATCGCCCGCCGGTCGGTGAGCGCACCGAACATCGGCTGGGCCACCGACGACAGCAGGGAAGCGGCCAGCACGATGCCCGAGGCCACGGCGTAGGTGTAGTCACGTTCGGCCACGAAGAACGGGATCAGCGCCGCGACGGCACCCTGGTAGATGTCGACGCAGGCGTGCCCCACGGCCAGCAGGGAGATCGATGTTTTCCTTCGCACGCCTCCCATGCTGGGAGAAGCATCGCTGTCGCGCTTTCGGTAGATTGACGGATGATGCAGGAAATCCGCCACACCCCCGTCGCGCCGACCCGGACCCAGCGTCTCGCGTCCGGCGGCGAGATCGACGCGCACCGCCACGACGACCACCAGATCGCCTACGCCAGCAAGGGCACCATCGCGGTGACCACCAACGCCGGCTCCTGGGTCGCCCCCGCCACCGCGCGCTCTGGATCCCCGCAGGCACCGTCCACCAGCACCAGGCCCACGGCGAACTCGACCTCCACCTCGTCGGCCTGCCCACCACCGAGAACCCCCTCGGTCTCGACAAACCGGCCGTCCTCGCCGTCAGCCCGCTCCTGCGCGAACTCATCGTCGCGCCTATACCTGCGACCCCGATAACGACAGCCCGCCCCGCCTGCGCCTGCGCGCCGTCATGCTCGACCAGCTCGCCCTCTCCCCCGAGCAGCCGCTGCACCATGCCGACCCCTACGGACCCTCTGCTCCGGGAACTGCACGACGTCCTGCGCGCCGACCCTGCCGACAACCGCTCCCTCGACGACCTCGGACGCCGGATCGGCGCCAGCGCCCGCACCCTTCCCGCCGCCTCCGCGCCGACCTCGGCCTCACCTACCCCCAATGGCGCACCCAGATCAGGCTCCACCACGCCCTGGATCCTCCTGGCCGACCGACTACCCCCGTCACCACCGTCGCCCACCGATGCGGCTGGTCATCCGCCAGCACCTTCATCGACGTCTTCCACCGAACCTTCGGCCACACCCCGGCACACGCCCCACCACCTGACGCCGGTGACCACCGCCAAGGCGGTCCGCCCGCCCCAAGTGCGCTACTCAGGGCCTATCGTTGACTGATGCGCACACAGCCCATCGACTGCCCGGCCGATCTCGACGTGGTGCGTGAGTCCTATGACCGCGTAGCCGACAACTACGCCCACATGGTGGTGACGACGGGAGTCGGCGACATCCGCCGCCATCCATGGCTCAAGGCATCGATCGACGCCTTCGCCGACATGGTGAGCGGGCTCGGGCCTGTCCTCGACGTCGGCTGCGGACCCGGAAGGTGACCGCCTACCTCGCCGAGCGTGGACTCGACGTGTCCGGGGTGGATCTCTCTCCTCGCATGATCGAGAACGCGCGCCGGCTTCATCCGAAGTGCCGCTTCAGTGTCGCTTCGGCCACCGACCTCGACCTTGACGAAGCGTCCCTCGGTGGCGTGCTCGGATGGTGGTCACTGTTCAACCTCCCCCGTGACGTCCTCCCCCAGGTTCTCGCCCTGTTCGCACGCGCGTTGAAGCCGGGCGGACACTTCATCACCGCCACACATGTCGGAGACGAAGACGCGGTGCGCACCGAAGCCTACGGGGGCGTGCCCGTGCGTTGGACGACATACAAATGGCGGCCGGAACAACTTGTGGACCTGATCGAACAGGCCGGCCTGCGCCCGGTCGCCGAACTTCGGCTGCCTCCCGATGAGTACAGCGGTCCGGGTCTGGTCGTCATGGCCAAGCGTCCCGGCTGACGATCGAGGGCCGGAAGCGGCAAAGGATCCCCGCCGACACTCATCACCTTACGCGTACTGCAATTTGCGTTCGAATACTCCCCGAGAGCGGGTACGCACGGCACGGCCTCGTCCACTGGGACACCTGGGCGGTGTCGCGGTCGGCAGGGCGTGCGCTGCCGTTGGTCACGGGGCTTCGCCGGGCAAGGCCGTGTCGATGCGGAGCGCCTGCAGGGTGTCGAGTTCGCGGTCGATGTCGCGTCGCTTGGCCTCCAGGCGCTCGGCCTCCTGGGCGAACAACTGCTCCATGAGACCGTTGCGCCTCTTCGAGCGGGGCCTCCATGCAGGGAAGCACCTCGTCGACGGTGGTGCTGCCCAGGCCGGCGGCGAACAGGTGCTGGATCATGACGACCCGCTCCACCATGGAGCTGTCGAAGTACGCGCCAGCCGCCAGGGGGTGCGCTCGGAGCGGATGAGCCCGTGTGCCTCGTAGTACCGCAGGGACCGGGTGCTGACGCCGCTGGCAGCCGCCAGCTCACCGATGCGCATGAGACCTCCTGAACCGTTCGCCAACTCCCGTTCCTTGAAGTTGACACCGGCGTGAAGTTACACGATCTGGGTGTCGCACCCACAGGGGTGCCTCGGGGAACCGGAGGTCGCCGTGACTGCCCAGATCCATCTGTGGTCGGACTACGTCTGCCCGTTCTGCCTGATGGCCGACGAGCTGATTGAGCGCGCGATCACCGATCGGCCCGATGTCGAAGTCGTCCACCACGCTCACGAGCTGCGTTCCCGGCCGACGCCCACCCTGCGGCCGGAGGACCCGTACCTGCCCGACATCTGGGAGCGTGCCGTGTGCCCGATGGCACGTCACCATCAGGTGCCGATGCGGTTGCCGGCCATCTCGCCGCAGCCCTACACCGAGCCGGCCTTCCGGGGCGCCCAGTACGCCGTGGAGCAGGGGCGGGCCGGGCCCACGCCTACCACCGTCGCGTGATGACGGCGTTCTTCCGCGAGGGCCTCGACATCGGGGACCGCTCGGTCCTGGTCCGGCTGGCCGAGGAGGCCGGACTCGACCCGGCCGCCTACGCGCGGCGGCCCTCGACGAGCAGGAGTACGCCGAGCGGCACCGGCAGGCACTGGCCGAGTCGGCGCGGATGAACATCACCGTCGTGCCCACCATCATCATCGGCACCCGGCGCATCGAAGGCGTCGCCACCGAAGGCGTGATCCGCCGGGCCCTGCACGAAGCGGCCGCCGCATGAGCGCGGACACGTCCCGGCTCACGGCTCTGATGGCCGACGCCGTGGAGACCTGCGTCCGCCGGGTCGAGATCCGGCGGGGTTCCCTTCGTCGGACTGCTCGTCGCCGACGACGGGTGGTTCTCCGACCCCGGCGTGAACCTCGTCGACGAGACCGGCTGCGACCCCACCGCCCACGCGGAGATCGTCGCCCTGCGCAAGGCCGTCCGGGCCCGCGGCCAGCGCTGCTCTGCAGGGAGCCACCCTGCTGGCGACGGGAGACCGTGTGCACTGTGCTACCGCGTCGCCGCCGCCCACGGCATCGCCGCCGTCCGCTTCGCCGTCGATCGCGACACCGCCGCCGCGTGGGGCTTCGACTACCGGGCCGGCTACGCCGTCGACGCGACCGACCGGCTGCCGCTGGCGGCGACGGCCCGGCCCCTCCCCGTGGAGCGGGGCCTGGCCCCCTTCGTCCGCTACCTCGACCTGCACCGCGACGACTTCACCACCCACTCGTCACCCACCACCACGTAAGGACACCGTCATGCACTGGCTCTACCTCGCCATCGCCGTCGTCTTCGAGATCGCCGTCGCCCTCACCGCCGGCAAGGCCCAGGGCTTCACCCGGCCCGGCTGGACCGCCGCCACCCTGGTCGGCGGTGGCATCGCCACCTACCTCCTCAGCCAGGCACTGCCTGACCTTCAAGGTCGGCGTCGGCTACGCGATCTGGACCGCCGTCTCCGGCGTCGGAATCGTCGTGCTCGGCGCCCTCGTCTTCGGCCAGCGTCTGGACTGGCGCAAGTTCGTGGGCATCGCCGCCGTCATCGTCGGAGTCGTCGGCCTCCAGCTCAGCGGGGCAGCCTGACCCCGCCGGAAACCAACCAACCCCACCCCACCCCACCCCAGCCGAGACCGTCCCCGAGGAGGGAACTCACATGTCCAGCACCACTGCCCCCACCGCCACCACCGCCACCACCGCCACCACCGCCACCACCGAGAACGTCACCGCCCGCAGCGACCGAGCCCGCGCATGGCTGGTCCTCCTCCTCGCCGGAGCCTTCGAGATCGCCTACGCCTTGGCCGTAGGAGGCAGCCAGGGCTTCACCGTGCTCTCCTGGTCCCTGATCACGGTGGCCTTTTTCCTGCTGACGCTGTTCTCCCTGAGCCTGGCCCTGCGCACCATCGACGTAGGCATCGGCTACGCCGTCTGGGGCCGGCATCGGCGCCGTCGGAAAGCGGCACTGCTCGGCCCGGTCTTCTTCGATGAGGCCCTCACCCCGGTCAAGGCCCTCTGGCTCACCATGATCATCGGTGGCGTCGTCTCGCTCAAGCTCGCGGACAGCGCCAAGCAGACGCAGACCGAGCGGTCCGCCCGCCCGTGACGGTCACGGCAGCCATAATGCGAGGGCGGGCCCGGCGATGCCGGGCCCGCCCGCTCGTACAGGACTACGTCCAGCGCATGGCGCGGTCGAAGCGCTACTGAACCTCGGCCAGCACGCGCAGAATCGCGGCCTCGTCCTCAGCCGTCTGCAGCCGTGCTCTGAAGTCGGGGTCCATCAACTTCCGCGACAGCAGCGCGAGAATCGAAGATGTTCGTCACCGGCGGCAGCCTCCGGCACAGAGATCATGAAGACGAGCTTTGCTTCCGTCCCGTCGAGCGAGCCCCACTCGATCCCCCTCCGCGAACCGTGCGAAACCGACGACCGGTGCCGTGACAGCATCCGTCTTAGCATGCGGAATAGCGATCTCCTCGCCGAGCCCGGTCGTGCCCTGCTCCTCGCGCCGCAGCGGTCCGCACGAGCTCCTCGACGTCGGCGACCTTGCCGGTGGCGGCGAGCAGGATCGCCATCTCACGGATGGCGGCCTCCTTGTCGTGCGCGTCCAGCTGCCGCTTCACCGGTTTGCTCGGTGAGGTACCCGGAGAGTACTTCGGGTTCGGGTTCGGGTTCGGGCTGGGGTTCGGGTTCGGCCGTCGCGGCAGTCGGCGCCGGGGCGGACGCGGTGACCTGAGTGGCGGATACGGAGCCCTTTGCCGCCGCACTGGCTCCGACGGTGGCGGCTCCGGGCCCAGGTGCCGTGGCGGGGTGCGGCATGGACACCGGTCCGGCCTGCTTCTCCTGCTTGGCGGACTGACGGCTCGCCTTCAGCTTCAGGAGCGGTTCGTGGCCAGGGCAGTGACGAGCACGCCCGCGACGATCGCCACGAAGAACATGGCCACACCGTCGATCGCCGTGAACACGGCGACGATCGGCCCGCCGTGCGGTACCGAGTCCTCGACCCCCGCGAGGCCCGCGATGGCGCCGGCGACCGCTCCACCCAGCATGTTCGCCGGGATGACCTGCGCCGGTCGCGCCGCCGCCGAAGGGGATGGCGCCCTCCGAGATTCCGAAGAAGCCCATGAACAGCGCCGCGATACCGGTGTCTCGTTCCTGCTGCGTGTAGAGCTTTCGGCGCAGCAGCGTCGCCAGGCCCTGTCCCAGGGCATCACCGGGATCGCCGCCGCGGCCATGCCCATAACCGCGTTGTTGGTGCCGATCAGACCGGTGCCCCACCAGGAACGCCGTCTTGTTGACCGGGCCGCCCATGTCGAAAGCGATCATCAGACCGATGACGGCGCCGAGCACGATCGCGCTCGACCCGGTCATCCCGTTCGGCCAGCTAGTGAGGTGTGAACACCCAGGAGATCGGTGTGCCGATCACGTAGATGAAGAACAGGCCGACGATCAGTGGACACGATGGGAACCACGATGATCGCATGATCGGCTGCACGAACTTCGGCACCTTGATCTTACGTATCCACAGCACGACATAGCCCGCGAGGAAACCGGTGGCGATCGCGCCCAGGAGCCGGCGTTGGCGTCAGCGCCGTAGATGCCGACGCCGTCGTAGGCGAGAAGCCCCGATCATGCCCGGAACGAGCGCGGGCCGGTCGCCCAGGGCGAAGGCGATGTAACCGGAGAAGATCGGCAGCATCAGCTTGAAGCCCAGGCCGCCCAGGGCGTTGATGTCGTACCAGAAGGAGTCCTTCGGGATCTCGATGCCGTCCGGCGTCGTATGCCCGCCGATCGCCAGCGCCACCGCGATGAGCAGCCCGCCGACCACGACGAACGGGATCATGAAGCTCACGCCGTTCATCAGCGCCTAGTCGCCGCGCTGCGCTCCTTGCCGCTACCGGACGAGGCCGCGGCGGGGTAGCGCCGTCGCCGCCGCCATGCACGGGCGCGCTTCGCACCCGCTCGATGAGCTGCTCGGGGTGACTGATGCCCTCGGACGCCGACCGACAGGACCCGCTTGCCTTTGAACCGGCTGCGGTCGACGTCCTTGTCCGCGGCGATGATGACGCCGTCGGCACCTTTGACATCGTTGTCAGTGAGGACGTTCTCGGCCCCGATGGAGCCTTGCGTCTCCACCTTCATCTCGATGCCGGGGGCGTCCGCCGCCTGCTGCAGCTTCTCCGCCGCCATGTAGGTATGCGCGATGCCGGTGGGGCAGGCGGTCACCGCGAGCGGCTTCAGCTTCTTCTGCTGCGCGGCCGCCCCTCCGCCGGAGTGGGCGTCTGCCGGACTCGTCACGTGGTTCTCCTTGCGCCTTCTCGCTTCCAGGCCGCACGAGCGTGCGCGCGGCGGCCCTGCGTGCGTCCCTGCAATGCCACAGTGTTTGCACAGGAGCGAAAGTGCAAAGGAACAGCAGCCTCACGCCGTCCGGGCCAGGTCCTGGGGTCCCACACTGTGGGCGAAGGGCAGGCCCCCGGGCGGCGGGAGATCTCGGCTGCGGCGTAGTCGGCCATGCGGCCGAGCTCGCTGTCCAGGGACCCCTGCGATGTGCGGGGTCAGGGAGCACGTTGGGCGGCCGGTACAGCGGTGACTCGGCCGGGAGCACCTCGGGGTCGGTGACGTCGAGAACCGCGTGGATGCGGCCGGACGTCAGGTGGGTGATGAGTGCTTCCGTGTCGACCAGGGAGCCGCGTGCGGTATTGATCAGTGTGGCGCCGTCGGGCAGCAGGCCCAGCCGCCTGGCGTCGAACATGTGGTGTGTCTCGGGCAGTTGGGGAGCGTGGATGGAGACGACATGACTGCGCCAAGTCGATTCGTCGAGGCCGACGGACCGCGCCCCAGAGGGGCGGCGCCGGCGTCGTCCAGATACGGATCGTGGACCAGACGGTGAAGTCGAACGGACGCAGCAGTTCGATCACGCGGCGGCCGGTACGAGGCGCCGACGATGCCGACGACTCGCCGGTAGTTGCCGTGGCCGGCGAAGTAGGGCAGCAGTGGATAGGCGGCGCGCTGTTCACGGTAGGCGCGCGCTCTCCAGAGTCCGCTTGCCTGCGAGCAGGATCGTGGCCACCGTGTACTCCGCGACCGGCAGCGCGTTAGCGGCTGCCGCGCTGGAGACGGTGATGCCGGGCCCACACGGCGTCGGTCACATGGTGCTTGACGGATCCGGCGGCGTGGACGACCGCTCGCAGCCGGGGCATCGCCGCGAGGGCCCGCTCCGTCAGCGGTGGGCAGCCCCAGTGGTGAGCAGGACCTCCGCCCGGGTGAGGGCCTCGGCGGCGGACGGGTCCGCGAAGTCGGTGACCAACAGGTCGGGGTTAGAGGTCGGCCGTCTCGCTGAGCAGGTCGATGGCGCCCTCCTCGCGCAGGGCGTCGCGAGTCTCCAGGGACATCGCGAGGACGGTGTGGGGGGCGCCACGGGCGGAAGCCGGGTGTAGTCGGGGCAGTTCGGTCGCGGCCGGCGCCGTGGTGCCTTTCGGTCATCGTCACTTCACCGCGCCCGCGGTGATACCGGACGCCAGAAGCGCTGGAGGCAGACGAAGGCGATGATCAGGGGAAGGACCGAGATCAGTGCCCCCACGATCGTCAGCATGTAGAACTCCGGGTTCTGCTGGGAGGACTTACTCCAGATCGCCAGGCCGAGGTGACCGGGTAGAGCTTGTCGTCGCTCAGCATGTAGAGCGGCAGGACGAAGTTGTTCCAGCTCGATGTGAAGGTGAAGAGGAACAGGGTGACGAAGCCCGGGGCGATCATCGGCAGGCCGACCGAGCGGAACACGCGCCACTCCCCGCGCCGTCCATGCGGGCGGCCTCGATCACCTCGTCGGGAATGTACCCTCGGAGAACACCCGGGCGAGGTAGACGCCGAAGGGGTTGACCAGCAGGGGGAACCAGGACGGCCCAGTAGGTGTTGTCGGGGCCGCCTTGCCGGCCAGCAGGTACTGCAGCAGCACGAGGACGGCACTCGGGACGAGGACGCCCAGCAGCACCAGGCCGAACAGCTTCTCTTGTGCCGGAATTCGTACTTGTCGAAGGCGCAACCGACGGCTGTGCTGACGAAGGTGGAGGCCAGGCAGCCCCAAACCGAAGTACAGGACGCTGTTGAGCAGCCAGCGTCCGTAGACACCGTCGCCGTAGGAGAACAGATCACCGAGGTTGGTGAAGAGGTCGAAGTCGGCGAAGGTGAATCCGCCGGTGCCGACGAGATCGCCGTGGGACTTCGTGCTGGCGACGAAGAGCCAGGTCAGGGGCATCAGGGTGTAGCAGGCGAAGAGGCGAGGATGCCGTTGACGACGGCTTTCGAGGTCCACGAGCCACTCGGACGGACACGCTTCCGGGCTCCTGGGCGGGGGCCGGGTGGCCGCCTCAGGTCTTCGGGCCGCTCCCCCTTCCGCCGGTGCGGGGTGGGAGGCCCGGTGACGGTGTGGGTGGTCATGCTGCCTTCCAGCGGTTGCCGAGCTTGGTGACTGCGTAGGAGAGGGCGCCGGCCGTCAACGCGATCAGGATCGCCGCCGCGAGGCGAGGCCGGGCTGGTGGTCGACGAAGGGCGCCTTGTGGACGAACATCACCGGTGACCAGTCGCGGTTGATGGCCTCCGACTGTGTGGTGAGCATGTAGGGCTCGTTGAAGAGCTGGATGGCGCCGACGCAGGTGAACAGGAGGCTGAGGACGAGGGCGGACCGGATGTGGGGGACCTTGATCTGGAGCGCGGTGCGGATGGCCCCGGCGCCGTCCATCGTGGCCGCTTCCAGCGTCTCCCGGGGATCGCCTGGAGCGCGGCGTAGAGGATCACCATGTTGTATCCGACGTAAGAGCCAGGTCACGATGTTGACGACCGAGGGGATGGCGAGGGGCGCGGAGAAGAAGTCGACGCTGAGCCCACCGAGTCGAACCAGTCCATCACCGGGCTGAGACTCGGGGAGTACAGGTAGACCCAGATGATGGCGGCGATCACGGTGGGCACCGTGTGGGGCAGGAAGAGGGCGAGCTGGAACAGCCGCCTGGCCCGTGCGGCGGTCGAGTCCAGCAGCAGGGCGAGGGCAGCGCCGCGCACGTCATCAGCGGGATGTAGACCGCCACATAGCCGATGACGTGGACGAAGGAGGCGCGCAGGGCCGTGTCGCCCAGTGCGTCGGCGTAGTTGCCGAGGCCGACGAAGACGCTCTCGGTACCTCCGAAGCCGAGGCCGGAGGACCGCTCCGCAGGAACAGGCTCGTCCAGACCGCGTACCCGATGGGGGCGACCATGACGAGCGTGAAGAGGACGAAGAAGGGCACGAGGTAGGCGCGCGGCGGCGGCGTTGGGCGCGCCCGGCAACGGGGCGGGCAGGGGATGGAGCCGGGACTGCTCATGGAGTCCTCCTGACCGGGGCGCCGGGCACGGCGGGCCGGAACAGTGTCGGGTCGGGGCGGTGAGGCGGCCGGACGGGTCGAGGCCGGGGGCCGGCGGTATTCGGCGGCCGCCAGGCGCGGCTCAGCCGGCGCTGTTCGGCGGCCGTCGGGCGCGGGCTCCAGCCAGCGGTCTTCAGTCCGCGGTCGTCGAGCGCCTTCAGCGCGGCCTGCTTGGGCCGCCTCGAAGCCGGCCGACCAGCCGCCCTTGGCCACGGCGCTTCTCGAACGCCTCGTTCACCGAGCCCTGCACCGGGCCCCAGGTCAACCGGTGACGACGGTGTCCACCTGGTCGGCGGCGACCTGGTAGAGGTCGTTGGCGAAGTAGCCGTCGGCGGCTGGGGCGAACTCGGTCGCCGCCACCTTCTGCAGGCCGGGGTCGGCGGGCAGGACGCTGCTCGGTGCCTCGGCGTCGGCGAAGCCGGGCCTTCGTGGCCGCCGGATCGGTGGTGAGACCACTCCGATGAACTCCGTCGCGGCTTCCGTGTGTTCGCTGCCCTTGGGTACGAAGGAGGTGCCCCCAGGTTCCGGTCGCCGGTGTGCCGTCCCAGGTGGGCAGCGGCGCCACGGCACTGCCCCTTCTGTTCCGGTGTCTGGGATATCAGACCGGCTCCGCTCCAGGGGGCGCCGATGAAGGCGGCGACCTGGTTCTTCTTCTTGGCGGTGCTCTCCTCCTCACTCCACGCGGGATGGTTGCGCACCGGGCCGTGGCGCACCAGGCCGTCCCAGAACCCGGCGACCTTCTGGGCGGGCTTGTCGTCGATGTCCACGGTCCAGGCGTCGCCCTCGACGCCGAAGCCCTGGGAACCCGCCTGCCAGGCCAGTCCGTTGATGAAGGGGATGTCGCCGCCCTTGGGGGCGTTCGGGATGCGTGTCCCCTTGTCGCGGCCTTGATCTTCTCCGCCGCCTTCTCGAACTCGGCCCAGGTTCCTCGGCGCTTCTACGCCGGCCCTCTCGAACAGGTCGGTCCGGTAGTAGAGGAGCTGCGGGGTGACGTCGAAGGGGACGCCCCAGGTACGGCCGCCCGGAGTCACCAGCGACTGCAGGCTCGGGGAACGACTTGACCAGCTTGCCCCGGAGTAGTTCAATCAGGTCCTCGAGGTTTCCTGGCTGGCGAACTGGGGGCATCGCGTACTCCATGCCGACTACGTCGGAGTTGCGCTGCCGGCCTTGATCGCGCTGTCGATTTGGAGTAGCCGTCGGTCCCGGCGGCGACGATCTCGATGTACTCGACCTTGATGTCCTTGTGCGTGGCGTTGAACTGGTCGACGACCTCCTCGGTGCCGACCATCCAGGACCACATGGTGAGGGTGACCGGTTCACCGTCCCGACGCCCCGGACGATGTCGCCGCCCCTTCACCGCCGCAGGCAGTGGCGAGGGAGGGACAGACAGCCCAGGGAGGCTTGAGGGCGAGACGGGGTATGCGGTGGGCGGGCTTCACGAGCACTGGCTCCTCGATGAGCGGGCGCCTCAAAGGCCGGAGGCGATTGCGGTCATCATTTGCGCAAGAACGATCGCCCGTAAGACTAACGACCAACTCGATCAAAACAATCATCCAGGGGATCGTTCTGTTTCTGACCGGCTGCTCGCTCTTCTCGACGACGGATCGGAGACTCAGCGCGGCGGCGCGCAGGTATGCCCGCACCGTGAGCCGGGGATTACCGGCGGGACGTGCCGGCTCGGCGCCGAGGCACCCGGGCCGGCACCGAGCCGGCCCGAACATCATCCTCACGGCCGCCTCTCCCACGGCCGACCGGGGCGGAGGCCACGGCGGTCAGCGGCACATCGGCCAGCGCCGCCATCTCGTCCTCGTACGCCACGGAGCGGACACGTCGGCCAGGGAGGGAGAGACCCCATTCGCGCAGCCGTTGCACGACGCCGATGGCGGTCTGGTCGTTGTGACGATCGCCGCCAGCGGTGACCCCGTCGTCCGCCACCGACTAGTACAGCAGCCCGAGCCGCGGCCTCCAGGGCGGCCGGGTCCTCCGGTCGACTCGACACGATCGGCGCGCCGACAGCCACGGGCCGCCACGGCGGCCTCGTACTTCCCTCGCGGACCTGCGGCGACGTCGGGTTGTCCTGGGCGAGCAGGGCTATCCTGTCGTGCCCCAGCCCGGCGAGATGGTGGACGGCGGCGGCGCTACCGAGCACATGGTCGGAACGCACACTGTCCAGACCGGCCAGCCGGCCCCCGAGAGGGACGCGACGGTCCACCAGGACGGCCGGGACCCCCCAGCGCCAGCAGCTGTTCCTCCGCCGTACTGGGCACCCCCGCGTTCTTAACTGGGCTGGAGCAGCAGGCCGTCGACGCCACCGTCGAGCATCCGCCTGATCTGCGCGGTGTCTCCTCGGACCGCCAGTGCGCGATCCCGAGCACCAGCCAGCCACCCGCGCCGCCATGGCGTCCCGGGCGCCCTGACCAACCCGCGAAGTAGTGCTCCATGCTGGGCACGACCATGCCCAGGACGACCGCGGCGGACGCCGGCGGTGGGCGCTTCGTGCCGGAGGCCGTCGGTTCTGGCCGTGCCCGACCGGCGCGGCCGCTCGGGCCACGAGACCGAGCCGTGCAGTCTCGGTCAGCCGGCCCTGCTCGGCCAGCGCCTCGACATCGCGCCGCACGGTGACGGCGGAGAACCCCAGTTCCCCCGCCAGCTCCGTGACCCGGAGACTGCCCCGTCCTGCGCATCGATCTCCAGCACCCGTTCGTGGCGCTGATTGACATGAGACCGCATCCGTCGTCCTCCCGGTGAACCCCCGATTGCTGCGCGTACCACCGTACTCTCCTGATCGAATCTACGAGGCTACGTGTTGAGAGCATCTCGCACAATATCGTGCTAGAAACCCATTCACCCCTCGGGGCGAGGTCCCTCTCCCCTCCCCTCCCCCTCCCCCTCCCTCCCTAGCCTGGAGACATCATGCCGACACCCTGGTCCCGCGCGCGGATTCGTCAAGGCGACGGGCGGTGCCGCCGCCGCGTCTGCGCCGCTGGAACCGCCTCGGCGACGGTCCCGACCAGTCCCGCCCACGCCGCGCCCGCCGAGTTCGAGAACCTCAGGAGCCACCTGGCGCGGCTGGTATCAGCTCCGGCTTCAGCCCGACCGCGGAGCCTCCTTCGCCTCCAAACCGCGCGGTTGGGCAGGAGTGCCGGCTGGAGGAGCACGATGTGGCCCGCGCCGGGCTCCTGTGGCCGGACATGGTGTGGCTGGACCCGGAGCCCGACACGGACACCGAGTCGTACGCCTACTCCGCACAGATCCAGCTCACCTTCCAGCGGCTGCGCTCCACGGCCGAGGCCTACGCCCAGCCCGGCACCGGCCTGACCGGCGACGACGTCCGCGCAGGACGTCGTGACCGGCATCCGGCATACGGTCAGCGACGTCTACCACGCGGGCCGGGCCCGCTACGGCAACTGGTACAACTGGCAGATCGGCGGGCCCCAGGCGCTGCTGGACACGGCGATCATCCTCTACGACCACCTGGACGCCGAGCTGATCGCCACGATCACGGAAGCCGTCCGCAGCTTCGTGCCGGGACAGCGCGGTGGCGTCCTACACGGGCACCTCCACCGGTGCCAACCGCGTCGACCTGTGCTGGACGATCGCGCCTAGGGCCTGGTCGGCGAGGACGCCGACCGGCTCGCCGTCGCGGCCGGGGCCCTCTCCCCGTCTTCCCCTATGTGACCTCCGGGGACGGCCCTCTATCGTGACGGCACCTTCGTCCAGCACACGGTGCCCTACGCCGGGTCGTACGGCGCGGACTGTTCACCGGCCTCAGCCTGCTCCGCGCGCTACTCGCCGGCTCCCCTGGGAGGTCACCGACCCCGCCCGGCAGAACTACTTCGACGCCGTCGAACGGGCCTGGGCACCCCCTCTCCTCTACAACGGTCTGCATGGTCGCCGTCTCCGGTCGCGCCATCTCGCGAGGCCTGCCCCCCAGGGTGATCCGAAGGGCGCCAACGACGACCACCTGCGGCCACTGATCATCGCCTCCATCGTGGCCCTGGGCGGGGCAGCGAGCACCGAGCAGAACGCGGGGCTGGCGTGCCCTGGCGAAGGGATGGATCCAGCGGGCCCACTTCAGCCCTCCGCACACTAACCCGATGCTCAGTGTCCACGAACTCGCCCAGCTCCACAGCGTCGTGGACGACCCCGGGCGAAGCCCCTGCCCGAGCCGGTCGAGAGCACCGCCTCTTCCTCCCAGGGACCGGGCGGTGCACCGCCGCCGTGGTAGGGCGGCCTGGCCTCTGTCCATGGCGCCCCGATCGCACATCACCCCGCACTACGAGTAGGGCAACTTGAGAACCCTCCGCGGCTACCACACCGGCGCCGGCTGGCTCTCCTGGTGGGGGGACGACTACCGCCAACGAGCAGGCCACCACAGACCTTGGGCCACCGTGGACCCAACCGACTGCCTGGCATCACCGCCTCCAGAAGAGGCTCGCCGACGGCCAGGCGGGCCAGTGAGGCCAGAACGCCCGCGGTGAAGTGGGTCGGCTGGCAAATCACCGACGGCACGTACGCCGCGGCGGGCCAGCATCTGAAGGGCCTGGCCTCGACGCTGGAAGCGCGCAAGTCCTGGTTCTTCCTGGACGAGGGGATCGTCTGTCTGGGCGCCGGCATCACCGCTTCGGACGGCGAGGCGGTCGACACCCGTGATCGACAACCGCCGCCTCGGCCCCACCGGCACCAACGCCCTCACCGTGGACGGCCACCGCAAGCCCGCCTCGACGGACTGGACCGAGACGCTGACCGACCCGAGCTGGGCGCATCGCCGGCCACGGTGGCTACGTCTTCCCGGCGGGCGGCCGCGTCACGGCACTGCGCGAGGACGCACCGGCCGATGAACGACATCAGGACCGGCTCCTCCACCACCCCGCTCACCGACCGCTATCTCACCCTGTACGTCGGCCACGGCACCGATCCGGTCGGCGGCGCCTACGCCTACGTGGTGTTGCCCGGCGCCGGCGCCGCCCGCACCGCCGCCGGTGCCGCGAGCGTACAGGGCCTGCTCAGAACGCTCGCCAACACGCCACAGGCTCAGGGGCATCCACGTACCCTCCTCGGCTTCACCGCCGTGAACTTCTGGACGGCCGGGACGGTCGGCGACCTCACCGCCGACGCCCTGCTCGGTACTGATCCGGCGCCGGCGCGACGGGACGCGGCCGTCTGCGTCTCCGACCCGACCCGTACCCTCACGACGCTCACCGCGACGTGGCGGCACCCGGGTCACCGCGGTCGTCCCTGCGGCCCGGCACGGTCCGGCGGGCCGTACCCGGCCGCGACCTGACCCTCACCTTCGGCGATCTCACGAGCGAGGCGGGCGCCACCCAGAAAGTCGTGGTCAAGACCGAATAGCGACGCCAGGACGAGGTGCAACCAGCACCCGTCTCCGCCGTGAGGTCGACGGCTGTCTCCAGGCGGACGTCGCGAGGGGACGCACCGACGCGCAGGGCGACTCGCCCTGCCCAGGGCGCCATTGACGCGCGTAGCCCGTTGCCGCACGCTGAGGCGTCGGATGTTATCGATTCACGGTCGGGAGGCCGGGATGTTCCAGACGTGTCACGTCTGCTTCTCTCGCTTGTCATGCTCATGGCTGGTGCGGTGGTCGGGGTCGGCGCCACCGCCGGTGCCGCACACGCCGACTCCTGCTACACCTGGAACCGCACCCTCTCCCAGGGGTCCTCCGGCGGCGACGTGACCCAGCTGCAGATCCGGGTCGCCGGCTGGGTGACCTCCGGCGAGCGGCTCTCCTACGACGGGCCAGTACGGCGCACGGACCGCCGCCGCCGTCAAAAGTTCCAGGCCGCGTACGGACTGAGCGCGGACGGTGTCGCCGGACCCGCTACCTTCAGCGAGATCTACGCCTCCAGGACGCCGGACTGCACGCCCGTCCACTTCAGCTACGCCGAGCTCAACAAGTGCAACTCCGACTGGTCCGGCGGCGCGGTCTCCGCGGCCACCGCCAAGTCGAACGCGCTCAAGACCATGTGGCAGACTGGAGGCGATGCGGCACGCCTCGGTGACGTGCCGATCAACATCTCCAGCGGCTTCCGCTCCCGCGCCTGCAACAACGCGGTCGGCGGATCGCCACCAGCCGTCATCTGTACGGCGACGCCGCCGACCTCGTCGGCTCGCCGAGCCCTGTGCCGGCTCGCCCAGCAGTCCAGGGCCCACGGCTTCTCGGAGATCCTCGGCCCGGGCTACCCCGGCCACAACGACCACACCCACGTGGCCTTCGACCCGTCACCGTACTGTTCGGCTCCCACCTCGCGGCATCTGAGTCAGCGTGACCGCCGGAACCGGCGCCCTCGGGGTGAGGAGGCAGGTGGTGGATGTTCCTGGCCCTTCGCCAGGAACACTCACATCCGAACGACTTACTTCTCCTCACTCCGTGACAAAGCATGGACGGCCCTGGCAAGAAGTCCCTACTGTAGTCCGCTGGGACGCTGGAGCGCCCCATGGCCCACGCGTACGCCCCCTCCGTATCCGGGACGACGGCGCGCCCCGCAGCGGTGGATCTCGCTTACCCGATCGAGTTCCTCGTGCCGAGGGACCGTCGAGAGGTCACGTGATCCACGGCTGTACCCCGCCGGCTCGGCAGACGCCTGGCCGGAACGCTCATCGCTTCCCACTGACCGTCGGCCTGTCGTCGTCCCCGTCTCCGCGGGCACCCCGGCCGCGCGGATCTCCCCGCAGGAACAGGGCGTCACGCTGCGCCCTCTTCGACGTGCAAGCCCTTGCGTTGAGCGAGATCCGAGCTGGAAAGCGGGCTAGACCCCGAACGTCGACAAGCTGATGCCCCGTGGTCGACTGGTCCTCGGCCGAGGACTTCGGTCTGGAGACCAACTTCGTCACCCACGTCCTCGGCAACCTGGACGCCGCCCAGGCGGGCGCGCCAAACCTTCCGGGTCACCAGCGCGACGGCGGCTCCCGTCTCTGATCGATGACCAACTGGTCGTCAACCACGACGGCCTGCACGACCGGGAGCCCAAGGACGCGACGGTCGACCCCGACGGTCAAGCTACATACTCCTCGCGCATCGAGCACTTCGAGCTGCGACGGCGGTCAGCAGCTCACCCTGGCCTGGCGTCCGCCGGGCGCCCCGGGTTTACAGTAGTCGTGCCGAACTCGGTGCTCAGCACCACGCCGACGTCGTACGCGTGACGGCGCCCGGCCGCAAGGAGTGCGAGGGAGGTACGGACTCACGCGGGAGACGGCCTGCCGCTCACCGGTGTCCAATTCGAACTACACCCTCACCAACCTCCGGCCGGACGTGGTTCGAACCGCAGGTCTCCGCGACGGACTCAGCTCCCGGACGGGCCGTCTGGCCGTCGCCACCTGGGGCGGCAGCAACAGCACGCGGGCGAGGTCTACCTGCTGAGCAACGTCACCGGCGCCACCGGGCCGGACGCGTGACGGCTAAGAAGGTCGCCTCCGGTTTGAAAGAGCCGATGGGCATCAAGCACGTCGACGGCAAGCTCTACGTCTCGCAGAAGCACGAACTGACCGACCTGAACGACACCGACGGCGACGAGGTCACCGACCAGTACCGGCGCGGTGGCAACCTGGCCGTTCGGCGGCAACTTCCACGAGTTCGCCGTCGCCTGCTGTACCAGGACGGGTTCTTCTATCTGAACCTGTCGGTCTCCATCAACTACGGCGGCGCCACCACGGACCCTGTAGCCCGCCGAGGACCGCGGTACCACCAGCAAGGTGAACAAGGCCACGGGCGAGGTCTCCTACGTCGCCGGCGGACTGCGCACCCCGAACGGCATCGGCTAAGGGCCCGAGGGCGACCTCTTCGTCTACCGACAACCTAAGGGCGGCTGGGCTGCCCTCGTCCAAGCCTTCCGTGCACGTCAAGCAGGACCGCTTCTTCAACCACTACACCAACCCGGACGGGCCCTCGACTCCCAGCCGGTGACCAAGCCGGTGCTGTGGCTGCCGCAGCAGAACGAGATCGCCAACTCCGCCGAGTACGCCGTTGCAGTTGAAGGATCGGACCCTTCGCCGGCCAGATGCCGCTCCGCGACGTGACCTGCCTTACGGCGGATCCAGCGCGGGGTATTTGGAGAAGGTCGGTGGCGAGTACCAGGGCGGTTCGTCTCACCCAGGGGGCTGGAGGCCGGCGTCACCCGGATCAGCGTCGGACTCGGACGGGCGCTCACGCGGGTGGTCTGCAAGCGGGCGGCAACTGGGCCAGGAGGGCAAGCTCACCCACGGCCTGCAGAAGGGACTCAACGCACCGGCGCCTTCGACATCCGCGTGCCATGCGCGCCGTACCGCGGCTCGAGCTGGAGTACACCAATTTCGTCGACCGACACGGTGAACGAACTGGCCGCCAACGCCAAGCAGGATCGCCAGTGGCGGTACGGTGCCGATCCGGCCGACTACGGCGGCCCCAAGGTCGACGAGGAGACATCACCGCGCAGTCGGCCACTGTCTGCCGACCGCAAGACCGTCACCTCGCCGCCCTGGCCTGAAGGCCGACCGCGTGGTCCACGTCTGCTCGCCCCGTCCCTTCAGCTCGGCCGACGGCGAAGCGCTGGGAGCACCGAAGCCCGGTACACGCTCAAGCTGCCGGGCGGAGCATCCGGAACGGGTGAGGAAGGGCGTCAACGGCAAGTGCCTCGACGTCGACAACCCCAGACCGCCGACGGCACCGAGGTCCAGGTGTGGACCTGCGACGGCACCGGCGCCCAGCAGTGGACGCCGCCCGGCGACGGAACCGTACGCGCCCTGGGCAAGTGCTGACGTGTCGGGCGGCGGCACTGCCGACGGCAATCGAGGATCCAGCTAGGACTCTGCAACGGCAGCGGGGCAAGACCCGGCTGCCCCCAGGCCGATAGCACGGTGCGCAACCCGCAGTCGGACAAGTGCTCCCGACGCCTCCGGCGGCACCTGGAACGACGGCACCCCGGGTCCCACCTGTGGACTCCGCCACACCGGGCCCAACCAGAAGTGGACCCTGCCCTTACGGTCCGGGCCGGCACCACCCCACGGGCGGCACCGCGTGACCGCCAGTCTCCGGGGCGGGGACGCCGGAGCCCGCTTCAATGGGTGTGGCCGTGCCCGTAGGGGCCCAGGGCGCCTGTGCCGTCGGTGCGGGGGACGGTGACGGGCAGCCGGCCCCGGGGGCTGGATGGCTCCCCCGTGGAGGCGACGTGACCGGCCAGGCCGCCGCCCTCCTCGCGCAGGCCCCAGGGGGACCCGTACTCGATGAGCAGGTCGAGGAAGGGCCGGGCAGGGAAGGCCTCGGGACCGAGGACCCCTGCCCTCCCAGGCTCCAGTGGCGAGGAGTTCGGAGGGCGACGACCGGGTTGATCGCGGTCTGCCAGACGACGGCCCGTGAACCGTACTCACGCATCGACCACTCGTTGTCGACCACGTGGTATACAGGTACACCTCGCGCTCCTTCCCGTCCCTGGTGCCCCTCGACCCAGGTGCCGGCGCAGGTCTTGCCGGTCATCCGGACGCCCAGGGTCGCCGGGTCGGGCAGGCAGCAGGCGGCCACCACGTCGGCGGGGGGAGACGGCGATCGGCCCGTTCGCGCCGGGCACCGTCACCTTGGCGGTGGAGTCGAGGCCGAGCTCGTGCAGGGTGCGCAGCTTGGTGATAGAAGTCCTCACCGAGGCCGTACTTGAACGTCACTCGGCGCGCGTCGACCCAGCGGGGGATCAGGAGCACCTCCTCGTGCTCGACGTTCACGCATTCCACCGGTCGATGCCCCGGGGAAATCGAAGGTCTCCGGCTCGCTGAAGGAGCGGTGGTGAACCAGCCGCGGTCCTTCTCGAAGACCACCGGCGGATTGAGGCATCCTCGATCGTCGTCCAGATACTGAACGACGGCGCCAAGTCGTGGCCCTCCACGGTGAGGTCGGCGCCGTCACGCACGCCGATCTCCTCGATGTCGTCGAAGAGTTCGTCGGCGGCGTACCGGGCGAAGACGTCCGGACAGGCCGGGCTCCACACCCATGCCGACCAGGGCCAGCCGCCCGGACCCCTCCCAGCGGCCCGCCAGGCCGAACTGCTCGTCGCCGAGCTTCACACCGCACTCCTCGTGGGGCGGTCGGCGTGCGGGGCGGACAGTGATTATCGCCATGTCCAGGTAGTGGGCGCCCGCGGCGAGCGCCGCTTGAACAGGGGCATCACGAAGCGCGGGTCGGTCGCGTTGAGCGGGACGTCGCAGTGGTACTCGGCGAGCATCCGGCGCACGGCCCCACCGTCCGAGGCGTCCAGCCGCTGTGCAGTCGAACCGGTCGCCCTGCTCCCCCAGCAGCCCGGCGACGGCGGCCTCGGCACGGGTGAGGTCGTAGTCGGCCGACGACCATGTGGGTCAGGAACTTCCTGCGGGCAGCGATCCGGGTGACGGCGGTGCCGACACCGCCCGGCGCCGACGAGAAGTACACGCATGTCGGGCACCTTCGTGCTCCTTGCGGGGGTGCCTCTATGTCGTTCGTCAAGCGAGGCGTGGGTTCTGGCTTCGTAGAAGGTTCCGTCGCGGAGCATCGCGAACAGCACGCTGATCCGCTGGCGGGCGAGGCGGAGAAGTGCCTGGGTGTGGGTCTTCCCGCGGGTTCGGCAGCGGTCGTAGTAGGTCCGGGAGGCGGGATCATGCAGGGCGGCGAACGCGGACAGGAGACGTCGCCCGTTTGAGCTGGCGGTTGCCGCCTCTGGGGGCGTGTTCGCCGTGGATCGAGGTTCGGACCGCCGGGCTGTCGGGGCGGGGCCGGCGTATGAGGCCAGGTGGGCGGCGGTGGGAAAGGGAGCTGCCGTCGCCGACGGTGGACAGGAGGACTGCGCGGTCCTGACGCCGATGCCGGGCATCGAGGTCGGGACCTGGGAAAGAAGGGTGAGCCCAGCAGGGCCTCGATTCTGGCCCCAGGCCCGGCGTTGTTCTGTGGGAACGGGCGGCTCAGAGACTCTGCCAGCGACGGCACAGGATCAACGTCGAGGGTGCCGGTGCCGTAGGACTATTTACGGCCTGCTCACCAGCGCGGTGAAGATGTCTCTGACCAGCCGCTCGGCCATGCGCGGTGCCCTCAGGCGATGACCTTCGACTAGCCTGCGGCGGCCTGCCTTGGCGAGAGTGCCTGCAGGATCCTGCATCGCCTCGAGGAGCCAGGTGATGGCTGCGTGGTCCAGGCGCGGGCCTTGGACGCGTCCTGAGGCCGGGGTGGAACTGGGAGTAGGCCGGCCATGCGGTTGGAGGTGCGGCTGGCCTCCGCCTCTGGCTTAAAGTCCTGGTCGAAGCCGACGAGCATGCCTCAGCCTCGGCGGTGACTTCGTCGGTAAGGGTCTGAGCGTGCGAGGGCGGGGCATGGTGCGGGCGGCAGGTCCAAGCGATGACGGCGGCGTCCTTCTGCGTTTGGTCCTTGGCTTCCGCCCGGGTGGAGGTCCGTCTATGATCCCCAAGCGTCGCCAGGCCTGGCAGGGAAGGGCGACCTGGACAGTCTGGCGATCCGGGGATGGACAGCGGCCGGTGTGCCGATGGAGGCGGGCTGGTCCACGACCACCAGGATTGCGCCGAACGGCCTTCTGGCTCTGGTCGAAGCGACCGCCCGAGCTTCGGTTCGCTGTTCGGCAGCGGCTTATCGAAGCACCCGTCCTCCCGGCTGGAGTCAGTCCGTGTCCATGATGGGTCTGCTTGCCGACGTCCAAGCCCAGGAAGACGCCCACCCCGTCGATGCCGATCACCACCGTGCCCCCACAGGTGTGACGTGGCCGGCCCCGAGGCTCGGAGCCGTCCTCGCGTAGCCACGTTATGCAGACCTGCCGCCCCGAGCAGCTGGGGCATTGTGCCCCGGCCAGGCGCGTGGTAACACCTTCTGATCAGCGTCTCCCACGAGCACCCTTGGGGCCCGGTGACACCACCCCCAGGTCATCCCTTCGACAGGGGGCAAGTAACAGTCATGCCGGGCCTGGAGGGGCCAGCGGCCCTCTTTGCAGGACCGCGAAGAAGATAACGGGCGAGTGCCTCCCCGGAAAAAGTGCCGCTGATGGAACGGGACGGCGAGGGATAAGGTCAACCGCGTTGGCATAAGGATCGGCAAACGCGTGGTGTACGAGAGCCACCCGGTCGCGGTGGTGCTAGGGGAGGAGGTGCGATGGCTAAGCAGGTGGGTACGGGAAGAGGCGCGCCGCAGGCGGCGGCCGACCCGGCAGGGGCACGGTGCTGACCGAGATTAATTCCATCGTGCACACACGGCGCCGCGGCTGCTGGGTGGAGCACGGCAGCACCGGACTGACCGCCCGGCGCCTGGGCCCCGCGCTGGGAGCGGACCCGGGAGCACCCTGTACCGGTACTTCGCGGGCATGGGACGATCTGATCCTGGCCATCGTGGGACGAGTTGATGGGCCGGGCCCTGGCGGATGGGACGACGACCGGTCACCGGCGGCCGGATCTGCGTGCCCGCCGCCATCCACTTCGGCCTACCTCGCTCATCCGCAGGCCGCCGTGCTCACCGCGAGCCGGGTCACCGCGCCCGCGGAGATCGCGGTGATCGAGGCGATCCTCGGCATCCTGCGCGGCGCGGTCGGCCTTCCGGACGAGACCGCCGTCCGCGTCGGGACACCACGCCTTTCATCGACCAGAGCCTGGCCTTCGCCGCCGACTCTCGACGTTGGCGCTCTGCCCTGGCGGAGGAGACCCGCACGGCCGACGTCGAGGAGATGGGGCACCACCTACGCAAGGCTGCCGGCGACGTCACATCCCCCACATCGCCGCCACCGCCCGGCTCCCTGACCCGGCGGATGCCGCACAGCGCCTACCCGACCGCTCTGGAGATGCTGCTGGACCACACCGCGCCCAATCCGCCTCCGCAGTGAATCCCGACCGGCGGCCCCGAAGGCCGGCGGCCTCACCGGCCGTGCTTATGCCAACGACCGACCGTGTGAAGTATCCCCATGAATCTCCCTGGACGAAGTCAGTCGGAGCCGGGGGTAGTGTCCGCGGCCACCTGGCGCCCGGCCGCCGACCAGGCCGGCGGAGGGACACGGCCGGACGTCTCCGCGTGCGGTGTCGCGGTCAAGTCGTGACCCGCCCTGCTGCCTCGTGGGTGTTCGCTGCCGGATCGACTGCTCAGGCGGGACAGGCCGCCACGCTGTGATCGGCTGCGTGCGCGCCGCCCCGCCCGTCGCGGCTGTCCAGCAGCCGACCCATGCGTTTGGCGGTGTGGAGTGGTGATGCCGCGTTCGCCGATCCGCAGTTCCGCCGGGTTGGCGGCGCAGTATCCGCTCCTCCAGGCGCGCGCAGTCGCCGGGGGAATGGAGCCACACCGGCAGCAGCAGGTTGTCGCGGCCCGTGACGGACGCGCACAGCCGGGTCTCGGGCAGGCCGGCCAGCGACTGCGTGACGGGTCTTCCACGCCGGGGCCCGGCGCTGCGGATCCGGAAGTTCGCGATGACGCAGGCCAGCCGGCCAGCCGCTGGCCAGGTCGCACCGGAAGTAAACCCCTGCCACCCAGATCATCCGCCCGCAGCCGTCGGCGCGTACCGTCGTGTCGCTGAGTCCGCATTCACGCGCCAGTTCGGGCGTGGCCACGACGCGCGTCCGCGCCGAGGGCGACCAGGAGCCGGTGATCGCTCTCGTAGGGACCGGTGCCCGGCCCGTACGGCCATGGCTCTACCGCCGCGCAGATCCGCGCGCTGCGCCGCTCGTTGAGCGTGTGCAGCCAGCCATCCGCTGCCCTCCCGGTGGACGGCGGCGGTGCAGATACTCAGCCGCACCGGAACGGAGCACCGTGTCCAGGCCGCCCAGCTGCCGGGTCACGAAGTCTGTCGAGGGAGTGGCAGGTCACGGGCGGCGACACCCAGGAACAACCGATGTTCTCCCGTGGTGCGCTCGAGGCCGAACACCGGGTCCCAGGACCGCAGGCGGGTGGTCAGGAGTCCACCGCCGCCGCCTCGCAGGAGAGGTCCACGTAGCCGACCACGAGGCGTGCCGCGCGGGATAGGCCGTGATCCAGGCCACGCCGCTGTTCGGAGAGACGGCGCCATCGGCGGGCCGCGTGTGGTGGCGCGTCGATGCCGATGACCGCGGCGAACCGCGACCAGGGCGCCCGGGGGTTCAGTTGGTAGGGCCTCGAGCATTCCAGGCCGATCTCAAGCTGAGTTCGCGTGATGTCGTCGTGGGCGAGGCCGGTGGGCCCGGGCGTGGCGGGTGGCGGTGGGCGGTGTCGGTGGGGTGCACGCGTCTCATCCTGTCAGTGCCGACGGGCAGGACTTGGCGGTTTTCCGGCAGTGAATGGGCACGCGTGCCGGATTCCTGCGATACGGGGGCGCTGAACGGCGGACGGTGCAGGGTTTCCGCCAAGCGTCGGCTCCGCCCAGCGGGAGGACACCCGTGCACCGAACCACTCGAACCACCGCGGTCCTGCTCTTCGTCGCCTGGGCCGTGGACTACATAGACCGACAGGTCATCAACCTGGCCCTGCCGTCGATCGGAGACACCTTCGGTCTCACCCACGGCGAGCAGGGGCATGATCCTCTCCGCGTTTTTCGTCACCTACGCGCTCACGCAGATACCCGGCGGGCTGATCGCCGGCCGCTTCGGCGGGGTCCGGGTGATGTGCCTGGCGCCTCGCCCTGTGGTCGTTGTTCACCGGGCTCACGGCGATCGCCTGGTCCTTCGCCGCTCTGCTGGTCTTCCGCTGCCTCTTCGGTGTGGCCCAGGGCCTGTTCCCGGCGGCCGCCCTCAGGCGCTCAGCCGCCGCAGCGTCCCGCGAGCAGCGGCTCACGGCCAATGGCTGGGTACAGAGTTCCAACGCGGTCGGTGGTCTGCTGGCCGCCGTGCTGGGCGGGCTGCTGCTGGCGCACTGGGGACTGGCGCGTGATGTTCGTCGCCGTCTCCGTACTCGGCCTCGTGGTCGTGGTCGCGATCCGCCGCTGGATGCTCGCCCCGCTTCCGGCGGGAACGGACCGGTCCGTCCTGCCCGGCCGGCGGCAAGGCGCCTCCGCCCTGCTGCGGTCCCCGGTCATCTGGGGTTTCGCGGTGATGTTCTTCGCGTACGACACCGTGGTCTGGGCCTCAACAGCTGGAGCGCCTCCTACCTGATGGAGGAGCGCGGTCTGCGCGTCAGCGACGCCGGGCTCGTAGTCGCTGGGGCCGACGCTCTGCGCGGCGGTCGCCGCCGTCGTCGGCGGGCGGCTGTCCGACCGGTTCGAGGGCCGGCCGCGTCGCATCGTCGTGCCCCGGCCATGTCCGCCGCCGCCGTGCTGCTGGGTCGTACTGCCGCTCACCACCTCGCTGGGCGGGTTCGTGGTGGTGGGCACGCTCATCAGCGCGGTGATCGGCCTGTGCCATGCCCTGCTTCTCGGTGCCCCTGCGCAGTCTTCCCCCGACCTGGCGGGTGCCGCGTCGGGCATCATCCTCTTCGGCGGGCAGCTCTCCGGGATCGTGGTGCCCACCCTGTTCGGCCATGTGGTCGACGTGGTCCTACCGACTCGCCTTCTGGTCGCTGGCCCTGGGCCCGTCCTCGCGATCGCGGCCGTGCTCTGCCTGCCCCAGACCTCCCACCGTTTCCTGGCGCGTCTTCGCGCCGTCGTCGGCGACATGCACACGAAGGAGGACGACAGCGATGCGTCCACGGCTCCCCACCCGCCTGACACCGGCCTGGCCGCCGGTCTGGCGGCCCACCTCCCGCACTGGGAGGAGGTCTACCGCGAGCTGCACGCCCACCCCGAACTCGCCTTCCGAGGAACACCGCACCGCGGCCACCGTCCTGCACGAGCTGTCCCGCCTCGCAGGCTGGGACGTGACCGGGCAGGGCGGGGGCAATGGGCGTGGTGGCCGGTGCTGCGCAACGGTGACGGACCGGTGTCGTGGCTCAGGGCGGACATGGACGCCCTGCCCGTACACGAGGCGACCGGCCTCCCCTACGCCTCCACCGAGGCGGGTGTCATGCACGCCTGCGGTCACGACGTGCACGTGGCCGCCCTGCTGGGGGCCTGCCGGCAGTTGGCGGCGCATCCAGAAGCCTGGCAGGGGACCGTGGTGGCCGTCTTCCAGCCCGCCGAGGAGGTGGCCGCGCGCGCAGGCGATGCTGGACGACGGTGTCCTCGACCGGTCCCCCCCGCCCCGAGGTGGTCCTCGGCCAGCACGTGGACCGCTGCCCGCGGGCCTCGTGATCACCAGGCCTCGGGACCGTCGGCCGCGCCGACAGCGTCCGCGTCACCCTGCACGGAGCGGGCGCCCACGCCCCCACACCCCATCTCGCCGTTGATCCGGTGGTGATGGCGGCGGCCGTGGTACGCGGCTGCAGACGCTGTCCGCGCGCGGGTCGCGCCGCCGATTCCGTCGCTCCTCCTCACGGTCGGCGCCCTGTACGCCGGGCACCGTCCCGAACGTCATCCCGCACACGGCGGAACTGCTCTGCAATCTCAGGACGTTCTGACGAGCAGACCTCGTGAGGTGAGGCAAGGCTCGCCGGCCTCGCGCATCATCCGCGCGGAGGCGAGGCGAAAAGGACGCCCCCGCGCCGCCGGACATCCAGATGTACGACTCTTCCCCGCTCACGGTCAACGACGCGGACGCCACCGAACGCGTCCCAATGGCCCTGGAGGCCGGCGGCACGCTCGGCCACGTCCCGCCCGCTCCTCTCGGCCAGCGAGGACTTCTGGCCGCTTCGCGACGGCCGCCGGCTGCCCGTCGGTCATGTACCACTTCGGCGGCGCCGACCCCGCGACTTGATGCCGAGGCCGTCGCCGCCCTGGAACGCGGAGCGCTCCCGCCGGGCACGGTCATGAACCACTCCCCGCGCTACGCACCTCCGCACCCCACGCCCTGGCCGCCGGGGTCCCGCCACCTTCAACCAGCGCCGGGGAGTGGCTGACCCCGCCCGCGACCGCCAACTCCTCTGAAAGGACAGCCCGATGACGCACTGGAAACCCTCGTGCTCGCCGCCGCGCTCGCCCTGTCGACGGCCGCGCCCGCCACCGCCGCGCAGACCGGAGGTCCGGGGACGCGAAGCGCCCGCCGCACCCGCCGTGCCCGACTGCGCCTGGCAACCACTGGGTTACCGGTCGTCCAATGTGGCCTACCCGGACACCAACTCCCAGTACTGGCTGCTGCACTACACCGTGCAGAAGGGCCTCACCATCGAACTCGACGGCCGTTACCCCGACGCCCGCTACGCCTCGTTCGCCTCCTACGACGCGTCCCGCGACAAGCTTCACCGGCCCCGACGGCGCCCCTCCGTCCTGACCGACCACCGGATCGCGCCGGACCGGGGCAGTCACAACCCCTACCGGGAGCACAGCCGCCCCGGGGGCAAGTTCAGCGTGTCGGTCACCGACCGGGCCGGCGACCGACGCAACACCCTGCCGCTCGCTCCCACCCGGAACGCCCGAGGGCGCCGAGGGGACGGTGGTCTACCGCGTCTACCTGCCGCACGGCGAGATCCGGCTGCCGAAGGTCGCCTTCCTCCGCGACGGCCACCGGGTACGCGTCGCGGCCTGCGACGACGCACTGACCACCCGGCGTCGCCGCGCCGTCGAGGGGCACCGCGCGAGGTGCCGAGGGGGGACCGGCCCCCGCGCCCCGTACCGCCCGCCACCGCGAGCGAGCCGCCCCGGCCGGCCTTCTCCCGCCTGGGCGGCTCAGGACTGTACCCCAACCCCGACAACGCGTACGTGGCCACCGGCTTCGACGCCCCGCCGCCGGGGCAGGTCCTCGTCGTACGCGGCAAGGCGCCGCGCGGGACGACCGGCGACCGTGCGCGCGCCCTGGCCCGCCCCGAGGACCAGGTGCGGTACTGGTCGATGTGCAACAACCTGTGGTGGGGCCCCGGCGAGGTCGTCGCCAACCCCCTGCCCGACGGCACGGTGGACACCGGCTGCCGCACCGACCACGACACCCGTCTCGCCGCCGACGGCACATACACGTACGTCGTCGGCACGGAGGAACAGCGCGCGACCGTCGAGAGCGTTCCGGGCGTCACCTTCCTGCCGCTGTCCGCTGGCGACACCGACCGACAAGCATCTGCTGATCCTCCGCAACATGCTGGCCGCCCCGGGCTTCGTGGAGGCGATCCAGCGAGTCCCCGTCGGCAGCGAACCTGCCCACACCGCCGAGGTGATGGGCGACCTCTACCCGAGGGACGGCCTACTGCGACCTCACCGCGCTGACCGGCTCCGGCCCGGACGCCTGCCCGGTCGGCTGAGCGCCACGAGGCAGCCGTCCCGGAAGCCCTCACCGCGGAAGACGAGCCGCGTGCGGCGATCTCGTCACGGGACGGCCCGGGACGTCTGCCCTCGACGATCGGCACACGCCTGCTGTCGATGCTACGAATCGGCATATATCGTCCTCGTATCGAGATGCGCATACGGGCCGGCAACACCGCGCTGCCTTGACTGGCGGCATGCCTCGCCCCACACCTTCAGCACGAACCAAGGCCCGCCGAATACGCCGACTCCTTGCCGTCGGCCTGACAGCCGTCACGGCAGCGATCGCCACTCGCATGCGGCTCCCCACAACAAAAGCCCCCGGCCGCCGGGTTTCCCGCCGCATCCTCCCCGCCGTCCGCGTCCGAGGCCGACGGTGTCGTCCCCGACGGCGTGACCGTCCTCGATGACGAGCTTCCCGCGGTGGCCAGGCTCCACCCCGATCTCCTCGATGCCCTCCGCCAGGCCGCGACAGCCGCCGCGGACGACGACGTCACGTTCTACGTCAACAGCGGCTGGCGTTCCCCTGCGTACCAGGAGCGGCTTCTTCGTGAGGCGGTCTCCGGGTACGGGTCCGAGGACGAGGCTGTCCGCTGGGTGGCCACCGCGGACACCTCTCCTCACGTGTCGGGGGACGCGGTCGACCTCGGCCCGTCCGATGCGACGGACTGGCTGTCCGAGCACGGCGCCGAGTACGGGCTGTGCCAGATCTACCGCAACGAGCCCTGGCACTACGAACTGCGCCCCGAAGCGATCGACGACGGCTGCCCGACCATGTATGCCGACCCCACCGAGGACCCGAGGATGCGGCAGTGACCGGCAGCGAGCGGGGACGGACCACGACGCGGGCCGACACGGCGCGCTAGCGCTCGGCGGCCGGCGCTCGGCGGTCAGGATGCCTGGACTCCGTCGAAGAGGGCGAGGGCTTCGGCGGGGTTCTGGCTCACGAGGCGTTCCAGACCGGCCGTCGTGATCTCCGCCCACGTGCCGGCCCGCGCCCACATCCGTTCTTCGAAGGCGCGGACGGCCTCGTCGACTCTCCGGGGCCGGTGGCGATCGACTCGGCGAGTTCGGCGCCTTCCAGCATCGCCAGATTCCCGACTGGGACGGGACAACGCCTGGAAGTCCGCCGGCAGCCCCGCCTTGTCCAGCGCGAGCTGGCCCAGCCCTTCATGCAGGTCCAGCGTGCCACCCGGGGGCGGGCGTCAGGGGGCGGGATCGCGTTCGAGGACGGTCACGGGGCGATCGTGGCGGTGCATGACGCGGGCGAAGGCGAGGCCGGCGGGACCGCTTCCGACAACGGCGATTCGAGGTCTCATGCCGGTAACTGTGCGGCGCGCCCTCAGAGGCTCATCTGCTGTGCGCCGGGGTCGGCGACTGTGCCCGCGACGCAGTCACGGCGGCGCCCGCGACCGTCACGGCGGGCCGGCGCCGGCGCGGCGGCGCCATGCGGTCGCCGACGCCGGCAGCGCTGCGCTTCAGGGGCAGGACAGGGGTCACTCACCCGGCCTGATGCGCCCGCGCCAGGCTCCGGACTCGCCGCCGCGCCCTCGATGTACTCCTTGAAACGCTGCATGTCGCCCTTCACCCGCCGGTCGATCACTCCGAGCATGTCACCGGTCTTCTCCGCGACGCCGGTGGGCTCGACCTCCATGACGAGTTCGACCCGAGTGTGCGTGTCGTCCAGGCGCTGGAAGCGGACCGTGCCCTTCTGCTTGCTGTCACCCGTGGTCGTGCGCCACGTGATGCGCTCGTCGGGGAGCTGGTCGACGATCTCGGTGTCGAACTCGCGCTTCACTCCGCTGACGTTGGTGGTCCAGTGGTTGCGGCGCTCATCGACCTGCCTGACTTCCTCCACGCCCTCCATGAACTGCGGGAACTTCTCGAACTGGGTCCACTGGTTGTAGGCGGTGTGCACAGGAACGTCGACTTCCACCGTTTCCTTGACCGTGCTCATCTGACAACCTTCCTCTCTACTGAATTCGTCGCATCCGGCGCCGGCGACCGGCCCGCGGTCCCGGCACGCCGAAGCGAGTACCCGCAGATCAGCCGTATAACGTCCGGTCAGCACTTGGGCAGGCCGTGGTGGCCGTGGCGACGTGTCTGCTGACCGGTGAGTCGTGGCGGGACACGGCCGCCCGGTTCGAGCAGCACAATGGCGAGCATGAACACTGCTCGGGATCTGTTCGTCATCACCCTGGAAGTGCCGTCCAGCCGACCGATCGCGCAAGGCGACGTCTCCTTGGTCCTCGCGGGCGCCGAACTCGTCGATCTCCGCGACGCGCACGTCCTGCGCCTGGACGGCGACCGCATCGTCCCCCTCGACGATCACCCCGACGGCACGGACGCCCTCACGGCGCAGGCCTCCGCCCAACTCGTCATGGAGCCGCCGTACGAGACGGTGGAGCAATGGCTCTGGCGGCGGGGCCGCGGGCTGGCCGGTTCCTACGCCGATGACCTCGCCTCGCAGACTGCAGGCGACGCCCGCGGTGGTCTCCTGCCGCGGTTCCTGCGCCACTTCGCTCCCAACCGCTCCCAGGAGCCCTCCGTCCGGCCCCGCCACGAAGCCACAGACCCTCATCAGGGACTGGACGACTCCGTTCTGGCCGCGTTCGCGGGCACTCCGGAATCGGGGAAGCGACGCCGCCGCAACCCACCGAACGCACCGATCCCACCGAACGCACCGGCACGACCACGGCCGATCAGGCCGACGACGTCGGGCTCATTCTCGCTGTGGTGAGCGACGCGCTGATGGAGCTCGAGGCCGAACGTCAGCGACGCCAGATCGAACAGGATGCCTACGACAACGTGTGGCGCGCGCCCTGACTCCACACGTACTGCCGCACTCGTGGCGCCGCGCATCGGCGTTGGGTTGGGACGGGCCGGGAGAGGTCCGCATGCGGGTAGGGTCCTTCGGCATGCGCACAACACCTCCCGGCATACGCCCGGTCAGCCTCCGCGCCGTCCTCGAGGCGCTGCGGGAGGCTGCCCGTGTCCTGGATCGGGGCCGCCGGTGAACACCCCCGCTGGGTCACCCCCCGCCGTCTCGGCGCCGCCGCCGCGATCTACGGCGTGTTCGTCTCGGGCTGGTACCTGGGGCAGCCTGTGACCCCCGAATGCCGCGTCGACCAGGCCGCCCTCGACCGGATCACCGAGGAGTACGAAACCGGGCCAACTCCCACGCCCACACCGACGCGGACGGCGTTCCCGCCACAGTACGACTCGGAGACCCGCGTCCCGCGCGACCCGACGCCGGAGCCGTTCCACGACCTGCCCAGGGTCGCCGACGACACGCTGTCCGTGACGCTCAGGGCTCCTACGCCGTCGCCTGCGTCAACGATACGAGCGAACGCCCCGTCTTCAGGGGTGGTTCGAGGGCCACTGGTGGTAATGAGGTGGCGTGGCCCGGTGTGTCCGCCGACGCGGGCGACGGCCTCGTGTCGTGGGACACTCCCCGGGTGCCTGCCTGGATAACCCTGCGCCGTCTCGGCGCCGCCACCACTCTGTACGCCGTGTTCCTGGCCGGGTGGTGGCTGGGCCAGCCCGTTCGCTCCGACGGCTGCCTCGAGGACGGGGCCGCCGTCGGCGCGGACGGTCGTCCCGCGTCCGTGGAGCCGGCCGACCCCGCCCGGTACCTCGCGAGCCTAGACCTCGACTTCGGACTCCTCGACTGGGCAGACGACTTGGACGGCTACCGCGACGGCGAGTACGGCCCCAGCGACTACGGACACGACCTGCAGGGCGAACTCGAAGCGCACGTCGCGTCCGGGGCGACTTACTGGCTCTAACAAAAGCTGCTGATCATGAGGCTGTCGGCCTCTCTGTTCGTATGTCTGGGTATGGGGAATCGTCAGTCGCGGCCGTGGATCGTGTCGGATGAACTGTGGTCGCTGGTCGAGCCGTTGCTGCCGAAGCCGGGTCCGAAGAAGGCCGAGGGCCGGCCGCGGGTGCCGGACCGGCAGGCGCTGTGCGGGATTCTTTTCGTCCTGCACACCGGTATCCAGTGGGAGTACCTGCCCCAGGAGCTGGGCTTCGGCTCGGGGATGACGTGCTGGCGGCGTCTTGCGTCCTGGAACGAGGCCGGCGTCTGGGACCAGCTCCACCAGCTGCTGCTGAACGAGCTGCGGTCGAAGAACCAGCTGGACTGGGAGCGGGCGGTGATCGACTCCTCGCACGTGCGGGCTGCCCGGCGGGGCCCAAAAGCGGGCCGAGCCCGGTCGACCGTGCACGGCCGGGCAGCAAGCACCACCTCGTCGTCGACGGCCAGGGCATCCCGCTCGCGGTGTCGCTGACCGGCGGCAACCGCAACGATGTCACCCAGTTGCTGCCCCTCCTCGACAAGATCCCACCCGTCGCGGGCCGGACCGGCAGGCCCCGTCGGCGGCCGGACGCTCTGCTGGCCGACCGTGGCTACGACCACGACATCTACCGGCGCCTGCTCTGGCAGCGCGGCATCCGGCCCGTGATCGCCAGACGGGGCGAGCCCCACGGCACCGGCCTGGGTACCTTCCGCTACGTCGTCGAGCGCACGATCGCCTGGCTGCACGGCTTCCGCCGCCTGCGCACTCGCTGGGAACGGCGCGACGACATCCACGAGGCATTCCTCGGCCTCGCTGTCTGCCTGATCACCCACCGCCACGTCCAACGCCTTTGTTAGGACCTCTTACACGACCTGCTCCTGCAAGAAGCGCGCCCGCCTACTGGCATGGATCAACGGCGACTGGGGCTGACGGCCGAAGAGGCACCCATGCATGTCTCGGCGTTACCGGGTCTCGGCCGGGACCAGGTGGTCGCCAGGGATACCGGACTTCTCCGGGCGGTAGTAGTCCCTGATCCCTTCCGCCCAGGTGGACACCCGGATGCGGTCCTCCGCGTCCGGCCGAAGGCCTGGAAGAGCGTCTCGATGTTGGGCCGTTGGAACCCGATCGCGATCATCAGCGAGACGAACTCGGGGCGGGCGACGAACCCGTCTCCGTCCGGATCGCCCATCGCGGCGAGCGCTTCCGCGAACTCGTCCACGGTGGCGTCGAACCGTTGCGGATTGAGGACGACGGAGGTGAACTCCTCCGGGCTGACCCGGCCGTCACCATTCGCGTCCAACTCGTTCAGCAGCGTTTCCCCGTAGCGACGGAAGGCACCGGCGAGCCGGTCCGCGGTCGCCTCGTGGGCATCCGGTACCGCGGCCACGACTCGATCGCTCATCAAGTCGAAGTCGGAGAGCTCCAGGTATCCGTTCCCGTCGGCGTCGAAGAGGGAGAAGACCAGCTCGATACGGTCGGTCGCCTCGGTGGTGGGCGTCATGGTGCACCCCTGCCTTTCCTGATGAGACGTCTTCGGCGAGTTGCTCGCCGGGGCCCGGCCCCGGCGGCTGACTCACTCTCCAGGAACTTCGACCACTCCGGTAGGAAAGACCGGCACTTCGCACACGAACGAGGGGACTCCCCTCATCCGCGCATGAAGCGGGGCGGGTCTGGACATCACCGCCGGCCATGACACTCAGGCGGGACGCCCAGCGGGACATCTGCGCAGGACACCTGCGCGGACAACCAGGCGTTGATCCTGACCGCCCGATCGTTGTTTGATTCCGGCGCGCTCCGGTCGCTTTCATGACTGCGGTCGACTTCCGGTTGGCCGACCGCCGCTCTTCGGCGGGTACCGTCCGCCGGGCCACGGCCCGAGCGCCCCATCGTGAGGAATCCTCATGCCTGATCAAGACCGTCTCTACGTTCGCACGCCCGAGTTCGCGCGGGTGGCCGAGCGGATCGAGTACGTCACCACGCTCACATCACGGTTCAACGTCCTGCCCTTCGACGACAAGGCCTCCCGCGCAAGCCTGTTGTCCGAGATCGTCGGCGAGCGGGTCCCCGACTCCGTCACCGTGTACCCGCCCTTCTACACCGACCACGGGCTCGGGATCGACTTCGGCGAACACGTCTTCGTCAATCAGGGCTGCACCTTCCTGGACCAGGGCGGCATCCACCTGGGCAACGGCGTTCTGATCGGTCCCAAGACCAATCTCATCTCCTCCGACCACCCTCTCTCGGCGTCCGATCGAAGCGAATTCATCACCCGGTCGCCCATCACCATCGAAACCGACGCATGGCTAGGCGCGGCGGTGACGGTGCTCCCCGGCGTCACGATCGGACGCGGTGCCGTGGTCGGCGCCGGAGCCGTCGTCACGAAGGACGTTCCCCCCAACACCCTGGTGACCGGGCCGGCCGCGTTCGCGCGCAAGGCATGGAACGAGTGAGCCGTCAGCGGTGCGGCGGCCACGCGGCGGTGGGCCCGACCGCAAGACCGGGCGGCCGAGACGGTGTGAGGCGGCGTCTTCAGCCGGTGCCGCGGCCGCTGCTCGCGCGTACTTCGAGGTGGTGCGGGATCACGATGTCGAGGGGCGCCACATTGGAGGCCGGGCTGTATATGCGATCGGCGAGGCACTGCAGGGCCCGCTCGGCGATCTGTCGCTTGTCCGGCACCACGGTCGTCAGCGGCGGGTTGGCGTACTGCCCGTCCTCGATGCCGTCGAAGCCCACGACGGCCAGCTCCCCCGGGACGCTCAGACCACGCGCGTGAGCGATGTGCAGTGCGCCCAGGGCGAGTTCGTCGGTGAACGCGAAGACCGCGTCCGGCCGGGCGTCCGCGTCGTCCGTCCGGGCCGCCGCGTCCAGCAGGGCGGTCATCGCTTCCGCTCCGTCCTTGCGGTGCAGGGTCGTCACGGGCTGCTCCAGGGCGGGGTCGGGCCGCAGCCCGGCGCGCTCGATGGCCCTGCGGTATCCCCTCCAGGCGCTGCCGGGCCGTCTCGTTGCGCAGATGCGGCTGCGGACCGATCGCCGCGATGCGCCTGCGCCCCGACTCGAGCAGGTGGGTCGTGGCCTCGTCGGCCGCCAGTACGTTGTCGACGGCGACACGATCGGCGAGCCCGTGCGGCTGCCGCTCGCCCAGGAGGACGACGGGCACGTCACGGGAACGGTCGGTCAGTTCCTCCGGTCCGAGGGCCCAGGGGCTGATGATAGGCCGTCGACCAGACGGCCGCCGGCCCCGTCCAGGAGCCGCTGCTCCGCCTCCGGGTCCCCGAACGTCTGGTCGATGACGACGGTCCAGGAGCGGTCCTGGGCGGCATGGACGATGAGGCTGGCGAGTTCACCGAAGTACGGTGAGTAGAGTTCCGGGATGGCCAGGCCGATCAGGCCGGTGCGTCCTGCGCGCAGATTGCGGGCGGCCACGTTCGGCCGGTAGCCCAGCTCGTCCAGGGCGGCCTGGACCCGGGCCCGTGTTTCCTCCGCCACCGAAGCCGAGCCGCTCACGACGTTGGACACGGTGCGGGTGGAGACCCCCGCCAGGGCGGCGACATCCTTCAGACGACTACTCACAGCCGACATCCTCGCACGTCGCGGTAACGGTCACCAGATTCTTCGGGCTACCTATTGCAACGTCGCATTCAACGTCGCAACATGGTCGCACTCCGCACAGCGCAAGGAGGCGCATCATGAACGTGCCTGTTTTCCCCGGCATCGACGTCGTCGACCTGGACCTCGACGTGTCCGGGGACGTGGAATCCCTGTACACGGACGGCATCACCGCGCGTAAGGGCGCCTTCACTCCAGCAGTGGGCCGACCAGCTCGGCGAGGACGTCGACAGGGCGTTCGAGGGGGCCCGCTCCCGCCCCGGCGGCGCGGTAGGCCGCGGGCCGAACCGCTACTACGTCGAGATCCACCCCGAGCAGATCCGAGGCTTCGTGGACCTCGTCGACCATCCCTGGGTGCGTTCCCTGTGCACCGCGACGCTCGGACCGGACTACCGCATCGTGGAGCTCGGCTTCGACGTCCCGCTGGAGGGCGCCGTGAACCAGCCCTGGCACCGCGACTTCCCCATGCCCGAGGAGACCCGCCGCGAACGGCGCCTTCACCTCCCTGGCCTTCAACGTGACCACCGTCGACACCGAGGAGGACATGGGCCCCTTCGAGATCGCTCCCGGCACCCAGTGGGACGACAGTGAGGAGTTCGAGCACGGCATGTTCCCGCCCCGGTCCCACTACGACCGCTACGCGGAGCGGGCGGTGCGCAAGTACCGAAGCGCGGTGACATTTCTGCGCGCACGGCCCTGACCGTTCATCGAGGCACCACCAATCACTCCGCGAAGCCCAGGCCGGTGCTGGTCCTGGGCGTCGACGGGCCGGAGGCGACGAACGGCGACCGGCACGACACGGCGGTCACCCGGGCCTACTGGGAGGCGCTGCCGGACCGGGTGCGGCGCCACCTGGACTGCCCGATCGTGGACGAGCTGACGCCGGTGACGCAGAAGCACACCATCGAGGGTCTGGTCATGGGCGATGCCTGAGACCCTCGCGGCCACCCCGCGACCACCGGCAAGGGGTCGCCCGGCCGGCAGCCGGCCCAGGTCTACGCGGTCGCGGCGGTGTCCGCTCTGGGTGGCCTGCTCTTCGGCTACGACACGGGCATCATCTCGGGTGCCCTGCTCTATCTCCGCGAGGACCTGGGGCTGTCCTCCCGGGGCCAGGAGATCGTGGTCAGCGTGATCCTGGTCGGTGCGATGGTCGGGGCCCTGTGCTCCGGCCGTCTCGCCGGACGTTTCGGACGACGCCGGGTGATCCTCTGGGTGGCGGCGGTCTTCGGCGCGGGCGCGCTGGGAGCCGCCCTCGCGCCGGGGACCGGGACCCTGATCGCCGCTCGCTTCGTACTCGGCCTGGCCGTGGGCGGAGCGTCCAACATGGTTCCCGTCTACATAGCCGAGCTGGCTCCCGCGGCCATCCGCGGCCGCCTCATGGTCTTGTTCCAACTGATGGTGGCCATCGGCCAGTTGATCGCGTACCTCTGCGGTTGGCTGTTCGCCGGCAGCGGCGGGTGGCGGATCATGTTCGGGCTCGCCGTCATCCCGGCGGTGGTGCTGGCGGTCGGCATGCTCAGACTGCCGGAGAGCCCTCGGTGGCTCGTCGAGCACGGTCACGAGGACGTGGCGAAGGCCGTCCTGCGACGCCTTCGTCCGCGTGACGCGGATGTCGCGGCCGAGATCAGCAGTATCCGCGAGGTCTCCGTCGCCTCTCCCCGCGCCGACCGCCGTGCGCTCACCCGGCCCCTGGGTCCGGCCGGCCCTGGTCGTCGCCCTGGGCGTGGCCGCCTTCTCCCAGCTGACCGGGATCAACGCGGTCGTCTACTACGCCCCCGACGATGCTCTCGGACGCCGGGTTCGGCGACTCGATCGCGCTTCTCACCGGCATCGGCATCGGCACGATGCTCGTCATCGCGGGTCTCACCGGTGCGATCGCCGTGGACGCGCTCGGCCGGCGCCGCACGATGCTCTGCTTCGTACCGCTGTCCGGGCTGGCCATGACGGTACTGGGAGCCGCCTTCCTGATGGACGACTCCCCCCGCCCAGCGCTGGACCGTGATCGCCGCGCTGTTCGCCTACATCCTCTTCAACGGGATCGGCATGCAGTCGGTCGTCTGGCTCATCGCTCCGGAGATCCTCCCGCTGAGCGTGCGCGGCCCCGCGACGAGTCTGGCCACCCTCACGGTCTGGGGGTTCGACCTGCTGATCGCGGTGACCGCGCTGAGCACGATCAACGCCGTCGGACGGTCGGGGACGTTCTTCATATACGCCGCGATGAACGTGCTGTGCGTGGTCTTCGTGGTGTTCAAGGTTCCCGAGACACGCAACAGGTCGCTCGAGAGCATCGAGAAGGCGCTACGGGCCCCCGGCGGTCTGCGGCGCAACCTGACGGCGCGGTCCTGACCGCGGCGCCCGGCGTACACCAGCCCCCGCGGGAGGTACCGGGCCCGCACCCGCCCCTGGGTGAGCGGCCGGTTCTACTCGATCAGCGCGTCCGCGGCGATGACCACGAGCCCGATCAACATGTCCACGGCCCCTGCGCGGCAGGAGGACAGCCAACCGAGCCCCGCCGTACGGGCTGCCGAGACTCCCAGACCGAACAGGCCGACGGTGTTGAACAGCAGAGCCACCTCGACCGCCGTGTCCTCCGTCCACCACTCCGCGACGGCGCCCAGCAGAAGCAGCACGGTGGGCAGCACGGCAGCCGGCAACGGCCATTCGGCGAGCACCGCCCGCAGTCTGCTGGGTGTGGCCGTCCCCTCGCCGGACGCGCGCCGGGCGATGACATGCGCGTACCCGTGGGCGGCACCCGATGCCAGCGCGCGTGAGGAGAACCCACAGCGCGTCCGGACCGGGGGTCGGCCTCCTCGCCCGGCACGTCCAGCGCGGCCACCATGGTGCTGGCCAGCACCAGGCCGTAGATGCCCCTGAACAGCAACCGCTCCGCCAGGCGGGGCGCGAGGCCTCCCGTCGGTACGGTTCCCTCGGGCTGGAAGTGCTGGGCGTGGTCGGGCATCGCATGGCCTCGGTGCGGGAGGAGGAAGCGGTCGCCATATGCTCACCCGTACGTCGCCGACGCACACGCCGCCACGCGGGTCGAGGACGCTCCGGCAACGCGTCGGACGCGGCTTGGACCTGCGCGAGCGGCGCGCCGCTAGCGCGCCGAGCGCGGCTTGTCCGGCGAAGACCCACCGGTTGCCCGCGAGGGCGTCGTTCTCCTCGGGCAGAGGGGCGCGGCCGTGCCGGTGGGTGAAGTCGAAGGGGTACGGACCGATGTGGACCAGCCGCTGTTCGTCAGATGGGCGCGGAGTCGGGCCTCGGCTCTCTGCTGAACAGGTGCAGCAGGTCGATACCGAGTTCCTGGTGCGTCGACCTGTACAGCGGACTGTCGCGGTACTCCATCAAGTCCTTCTCGAGCTTGACCTCGAACGCCAGCGCGCTGCCCGCCGCACTCAGCCGGTCCACCGTGCTGATCAGGTAGGTCTCCGCCGCGTTGGGCAGGTAGAACAGCAGGCCTCGGCCAGCCACACGGTGGGCGCCGCCGGGTCGAAGCCGGCTGCCGTCAGCGCGCCGACCCAGTCGGCGCGCAGATCGACGGCGACCGGTACGCGCGTCGTCACCGGTGCCGCCGACAGCGCACCCAGCACCTCGTGCTTGAACGCGAGGACACCGTCCCCTGTCGATTTCGAAGATCACACAGTCGGGTGGCCAGTCGAGCCGGAAGGCCCGGGTGTCCAGCCCCGCCCCGAGCAGGACCACCTGGCGGGCGCCACCGGCCCGGACCGACCGGAGGACGAAGTCGTCGAGCACGCGGGTCCGCAGCCCGAAATAGCGGGCGAAGCGCCCCCACAGCGGGCTCGCGTCCCCGTCCGGCGCCTGGTGCAGGCGGACCGGCCAGTGTGCGGACGCCGGTGCGGAGAGCACGAAGTGCTCCGCGTAGACGTCCTGGGCGAGGCTGTCGGGGCGGTGGGTCTCGATCGCCCGCGCGGCGGCGACCAGGAGGGCGGTGAGACCGACCCCTCCCGCCACGCCGTCCACGCCGCCCATGCCCTCCGCGCCGGTGCTGCGATGTGCCGTATCGGCCATGCGTTCTCCCCTGGTGCGAGTGGTACGAGTGGAGGCCGGCGTCTGAAGGGGACGGCAGCTCAGGTCGGACGCGTCGTGCGAGGCCTGGTTCACCGCTCCCGCCCTTCCGGAATCAGGACGGGTTTGACGACGCGGCCCGTCTCACAGTCGTGTTCGGCCTCGTTGATACCGGCGAGCGGATAGGTACGGATCAGTCGGTCGAAGGGAAACCGTTCGGCCTGCCAGAGGGCGGTCAGCCGCGGATCAGCAGTCCGGGGACCGCGTCACCCTCGCAGATGTGGGAGATCCTGCGGCCGCGGTCCAGTGTTCCCGGTTCCAGCGGCAGCGCGGTGTGGAGCCGTGCCACCAGACCGAGGTGCCCGTTCGGACGCAGCGACCGGAGCGCGTCGTTGATCAGTTTCGCGGAGCCCGTGGTGTCCAGCGCGTACGCGCGCTCCCCCGCCGGTCAGCCGCTGGATACGGTCGGGAAGTCCGGCCGACGCGGCGTGCAGCGGAAGGGCGTGGAAGCGCTCGGCAAGGGCCAGCCGTTCGGGGTGCCGGTCGACGGCCACGGTCACCGCGCCGGCGGCGTGCGCCGCCATCACCGCTGCCAGCCCACCGCTCCCGCGCCGAAGACCGCGAGAGTGTCACCCGGCCCGACGCCGAAGGAGTTGAGGACCGCTCCGGCTCCGGTGAGGAAGCCGCAGCCCAGTGGTCCGAGCAGTTCGAGGGGCAGTGCGGGATCGACCCGAACGGCATTGCGGGCCGGGACCAACGCGTACTCGGCGAACGAGGACTGGCCGAACCACCGAGGAGCCATCTCCGTGCCGCCGGCGTCGGTGAACCGGCCGGCCTTCTCCTTGCGCCCTCCGAAGAGGTTCAGCGAGGCGAAGGAGTCGCAGTAGGCGGGGGCCGCGCCCATGCAGTTGTGGCAGTGGCCGCAGGAGTCGAAGCTCAGTACGACGTGGTCGCCGACGTTCAGACCGGTGCGGGTGCCGCCCGTCTCCACGACGATCCCGGACCCCTCGTGACCGAGCACGGCCGGGAGCGGTGAGCGGCCCGCCGAACCACGGACCGCGAGGTCGGTCCGGCACATCCCGCAGCCCGCGATCCGGACCAGGATCTCGCCCTCGGCCGGCCCCTCCTTCAGCATCACCTCCTCGACGGTGAACGGGTCCTCGTACGAGCGCAGTACCGCCGCACCGAACTTCACGTCACGCCTCCTCGGGACGCCGCCTCGGGCCGGTGCACGACGAACGGGCTGAGGTTTCCGTAGAGACCCCACGGTCCGCCCGCGACGCCGACACCGCTCTCCCCGACACCGGCGAAGGGCTGTGCGAGGGACAGTTCGGCGTGGTGGTTGATCCACGCGGTTCCGCACTCCAGGCGGTCGGCCACCGTCGCGGCCAGGTCGAGGTCGGTCCCCCACACTGAGCCGCCCAACCCGAAACCGGTGCCGTTGGCGGCCTCGACGGCCTCGTCGAGGGTTCCGTACGACAGCACCGGCAGGACGGGGCCGAACTGCTCCTGCGTCACCACCGGGCTGTCGGCCGGTACGTCGGCGAGGATCGTCGGGGAGAAGAAGTACCCCGGCCGGTCCAAGCGGTGCCCACCGGCGGCGGCACGGGCGCCGTCGGCCAGGGCCCGGGCCGTGTAGTACTCGACGCGGGCCAGTTGAGGGCGTTGCTGACCGGTCCGAGCCGCGAGTGGGGGTCGAGGCCGGGCCCGACGACGGCCGTCTTCGCCCGGTCCGCCAGCGCCTCCACCACCCGTGCGTGGAGACGGGCCGGGGCGTAGACGCGCTTGACCGCCATGCAGACCTGCCCGCAGTTGCGGAACGCCGCCCAGAACAGCCGGTCCGCGCTCGCCTCCACATCGACGTCGTCCAGCAGGATGGCGGCGTCGTTGCCACCGAGCTCCAGGGTGACCCGTGCGAGCGAGGCCGCCGCGCTCGCGGCGACGGCCCGGCCCGTGGCCGTCGAACCGGTGAAGCTGACGTGACGGATCCCCGGGTGCGATGCGAGCCGGGCGCCGAGTGGCTCACGCCCGGTGACGATCGTCAGTACCCCCTCGGGCAGGACGCCGGAGAGGACGGACCCCAGCAGCCGGGTGGCGAGGGGTGTGAACGGGGAGGGCTTGAGCAGCATGGTGTTGCCCGCGGCGAGCGCCGGCGCGAACTTCGCCGACGCGAGCTGCAGGGGGAAGTTCCACGGGACGATGGCGGCGACGGGCCCGAGCGGTCTCCACCGGAGCTCGCTGCGTACGGGGCGGCCGTCCGTGATCGGCTGGGGCCCGGCGTCCAGCTCGGCGAAGTAGCGGAGCCGGGCGGCGGTACGGGCCCACCTCCGCGTACGACTCGGTCAACGGTTTGCCCTGTTCACGGGTGAGCAGGGGGCGAGATCGGCCGCCGCCGCCTCAACGGCGTCCGCCGCCGCGAGCAACGCGGTTCCGCGGGCGCCTGGGTCGGCCCGCCAGCCGCGCCAGGCCGCCTGGGCCCGGTTGACGAGCGCGTCCAGCTCGTCCGGCCGGCGATCGGGAGCCTCGTCGAAGGCCTCGCCCGTCGCCGGATCGACGACGGTCAGGCCCCCGCCCCGGCCCTGGCCACTGGGCCGTTGCGGGGGAATGCAGGGAATGTCCTGTCACCACGGCGGGGGTCAGCTCGCCGTGGAGGCGGCCGCGTGCTCCCGGACGTGCCGGTCCATCTCCGCCCGGAACGCCGCCACCAGGTGCGGCTGGATCCGGCCGGCGTTGCGGTCGCCGCCCTCGCAGACGGCACCGCGCACCCCGTACGATGTCCGTCTCGATACGGGCGAGTTCTCCCAGGTCGCCGACCTTGACGCTGCCCGCCAGCGCGGCGAGGAGTCCGACATCGTGGGCACGCCGCACGAACTGCTCGCATACGTCGGGCGGAAGGTGGTCGAAGAGCCGGGTGCCGTCCTTGACCGCGGTGTCGAGCATGGCGGCGTCGCAGCCGGAACGGCGCGCGATGGCGGGCAGCGCGAGTGGGTTGACGCAGCCGATGCGGTGAGCGTCGGCGTAGCCGGAGGCGACGACGAGCGCGTCCGCCCGGTAGTCCTTCACCGCGCGGACGACCCCATGACGTCGACGGCCTATTCGGGTGTCGTGCACCCGTAGAGGCCGACCTTGATGTAGGTGGCTCCGGAGACGGCCGCGCCGAGCGCCGCCTGGGCCACCGTGCCGGCTTGTACGGCACGTCCCCACGGTGGCGGAGACCGGTTTGTCCGCCGGCACCGCCGTACGGATCTCCTGATGACCCAGGGAAGTTCGCGCCGAGGGAGCCCTCGTCGGGCTTTGACGTCGACGATGTCGAGGTGCTCGGCCGCCTTCGCGCAGTCGAGGGCCTCGTCGACACCGTCGGGAGATGAGAAGCAACAAGGTGGAATCCTTCCCCTGCCTGTCCACCTGCCGAGGGCAGATGTGCGGATTCGCCTGGCTCACGTGCGGTCCGCACATCATTTCCGTGGGTGCCGGGCATCGGCAGGGCGCGCGGAGTGACGAAAGGGTCGTTGCCACGGCGCGCCCACGCCCCGCGCAACGCGCCGTCCGCGCCGAACCGGCGGCGCACCGTGCGCCGCCGGTTCGTCGGGGCCGACGATGCGCTGCTGACGCCGGCGCCGGCCCGGGTTGCTTTCTCGTGCGCCGGACTCAGAACGGCATGCGTCCCCTGGCCCGACGGCCTGCGGAACCGCTGCGCCCCAGAGCGCGCGAGCTGGAGCGGAAGGGGCTTGCTGAACAACCGTCCCAGCGGGCCGGGGGCCTTCGAGCCGGCCCGGGAACCGACACCCATGGTGCGCTGAGCACCGTTCTGCGGGTGGCGCGACAGTCGGGGCAGCAGGAAGGCGAGTACCGCCAGTACGACGCAGAGGACGATGATGCCTGCGATGACCATGTGATGTCTCCTGATTTCGGGCCTCGGGGCTGCTGTCCGTGCCTTCCTCGTGCCCCCTGATGGACGGTGCACGCGCGGTGCCTTTCCCGATCGGTCCTCGCGTCCCGGGCACACGGCAGCGGCTCGCGCGTGCCAGAGAGGTGAGACGGGCGGTGACGGGTATAGGGAGGCCGCCAGGACACCGGACTTCTCCTGTGAGGAACCGAGGATGACCGACGATGCCTATCTCGTCCTGCTGACCGCCACGCCCACGACGCTCGGCACACCGCCCGCGGCCGTCGGGGACGTGGCCTGCATGGACACTCCTGCGGTCCGTGCGTGGCTCGACGCCCAGGGTGTTACCGCGTCGTCTCCCGGTCTGCGCCTGCTGCCGCCCGAGGAGACGTCAGGCATCCCGGAGGACGCCGAGCGTCTGCCCGTTCCCCTGAGCGAGGAGGAACTCCAGCCGCGTACGCCACGGTGTCGCGCCGGAGAGCGTCGCGCGAATGGAGGAGGGAGTTGCTTGGACTACCGTTCCCGTGCGGACGGCCGTGAGGCGCTCCTGACCCGTGCCCTCGCGGCGGGCGTGCCGGCGCCACCGCGTCGCGGAACTGACCGGCGAGGAGTTGACCACCGTCAAGGCGATCGCCCACTGAAGGAGGTCAGTCACGGGGTACGGGCCTGCTCCAGCTCACGCTTGAGGTTGCGCAGGGTCGTCTCGATGTTGCGGACCTGGAACTCGGCGAACGTCTTACCCGAGGTGACGAGCCGGTCGAAGGCGTTCGCCGCGAACGCGGGCCACGTGCGCCGGTCGTCGGTCCACGTCTCCGTCACGCGCGTGCCGTCACCCACCGGCTCGAAGCGGTACTCCCAGGTGGCGATCGGGCCGGGCAGGCGCGGGCGGCTCAGCCCGATCGCGTGGACGCGGAAAGCGAAGCGCTGCCCCGGCTCTGCCGCGGTGACCGTGCAACCGCGTGACCCACTCCGAACGCGCCGCGCTTGTTGCGCCCGGACGAAGCTCGCACCCAAGGCGGCGCTCCCGTCCGCCGAGCCGGTCGTCGTGCCCAGATTCTCCGGGCTCCAGCGGCCCATGTCTCCGGGGCGGCTCACGGCCAGGTAGGCGGCGTCTGGCGGGACGTCGATGACGATGCTGCCGCTCACGGTGAATTTACGAGCCACTGCCCTGCCTCCGGCCGGAACAGATAAGGTTACTGTCGAGTAGGTGCATGCTACGCGCTGTCCGCCCGCCGTTGCCCCACCGGCCGGGCGGCGCCATGCATCCCCGGCGCGACGCGGCGGCACCTCCGTACTTGACGATCGCGCTCTTCGCCCCGGAGGTCCCAGCAGGGTGCTGACCTCTCACGGGCGGCCGCTCGGCCGAGCCTTGATTGCCTGAAGGGCAGCGTGCATGCTGCGACTTGAGCAGCTGGCACACCCGGCCCGGCTGTATCGGGCCGCCACGGAACATTGCTTGGAGGGGGATCCATGGTTTGGCTGGGCCTTGCCGCTCTGGTCAGTGTGATCGTCATCGTGGTGTTTGTCAGGCGAAGGTGGGGCCCCTGCATGCAGGTCAGCCGCGCGACGCTGCGGAGAGACGGGCTCGACGGAAATGCCCGTCTGGTCCGGTCCGTGGCGCGTCGTGTCTACCCCGTTCGCCTCGTCGGCATCGGGGGCCCTGCGCACCGGCTGGACCTCACGCTGATCGACGACAACCCCCAGCTGGACGTCTGCGGCGTTCCGGCACGACAACTGACGCCGCTCGTGGGCCGGGAGACGTACCTCGTCTATCACCCGGTGTGGGCCGAGATCTGGCTGCGCACCGGCATGTGGTCGGTCCCGCCGTGTGGGTCGCTCTGCCACGGGAAGAGCTACTCAAAGAGTTCGACTTCATCATGCATGATCCCGACGGCCTCGGAGCGGAGCACAAGCGCTACAGCAAGTCGGTCGGCACCATTCAGATCACCGTGACCGCTCGGCTGCACTCTACCTCGAGGTTCTGGTCAAACCTCTGCCCGCTCGCCCTGGGCCCGGATCCTCCGGTCGCGGATTCGCCTGATCCCTAAAGAGGCAGCACTGTTGTCACCGACGCCGAGTTTGCAGGCTTTTTGTCACCGCCTCCGGCCGCCGTGGGAGTTTCTGACCTCGCGATGGACTCGACCTGTCCCGTCGCACCGCAGTTGTCTGTTGACCTTGCCCTAGCTCCCACCGCTCACCGCTCCCACCGCTCACCGATGGGAACAAAGGACCGACAGCAGGGCGTTGCGCTAGCTTCTCCTCACCATCACATCAGGAGGGCGCATGTCGGATGAAGCGTTAGTCGCGTTGTTCGGTGTTCTGGTGACGCTGGTGCTCACGTCTGGCTCCATTTTCTATCTGGCCCAGCAGACGAAAGCTGCGGTGGAGCAGGCGAAGACAGCCCACCAACAGGCCGCCGTCGCGGCCAATCGAAGCGGTGCTGGGCGCACTTCGCGAGATACACCTGCTGATGATCGAGCGGCCTGCGCTCCGGCTCTATTTCTACGGCGGCAAATCGTGCCCGGAGAACGATCCACTATGTGCGGAGGTGGTTACGGTAGGCGAACTGCTGGCGGACGTCATGAACCAGGGAATCGTCACCCACGAAACCAACCCTCAGAGCACCAGCGCCGCCCCCTGGGACGACTACTGCCGAACTACGCTGGCATCCAGCCCCGTCCTGCGTGAGTTGATCGCAGTCCACCCCAAGTGGTGGCCTCGACCTCGTTGCCCGCTGCCCGACGCAACCTTGACGCGCACGGCCCGCCCCATCGATGCGCGCGGCGACGAGACCGGATCCTGGCGCCGTGAAGTTCTGACCCACACGTCGGAGATCTTGGTGACAACTAGCCTGCCTTGGTGACAACTGCCCTGCTTCGGCTCAGGACGACAGCGGTCGGGCTGCTCGGGGTGCGTCCGCTACAGGTCGAACTCGATGTGTTCGATGTCGGTGAAGCGCACCTCTTCCAAGGAGCCGGCACGACGGCCGCCGTCCTGGAAATAGGTCTCCGGTCAGTTGTTGACGTCCTGGTTGAAGTCTTCGGCACACGCGTCACGTTCGCTCTGCGTGTCGGCGTGCTGGACGCAGTCGTCGAAGTCCTTGAACTCGTCCGAGTTGAGGATCGATGCACCGATCGCGATGATCACGGCGGACGCGATCACTCCCAGCACACCGAGCACCGCGCCGACGACGGACATCTTACCGTGTGGTGCTCTTCCGCCTCGTGCCCTGCGAGCTCCGACGATGCCGAGTATCAGGGCCAGGAGCCCGAGCACCACAACGCCGACGACGGTCCAGAAGAGCAGGACAGCCAGAATGCCGAGAACCAGCGCGGCTATGGCCAGCCCGTTACTCCGCTTGATGCCGGTGTCGTGAGGCGTCTGTGAGGTTCCGTTCGGTGTTGCGGGATGTTCCGGGAAGGACACGTCGTCACGCTCATCTCTTGTCTGGTTCCGGGGAGTTGCCGTAACCGCCAAGTGCCCCCGGAGCGGACGACGGATGTCTTCTTCTCATCCGGATGCTCAAGGAGTTCGGCATCCCGACGCTCGTAAGTCAGTGGTTCGGTCCAGGTGCTACTCCTGGTACTGCGTCAGGGTCGATGCCGAACATCGCAACGTCGTAGCCGTGGACGGGGTGCTGTGCCGTCCCTTCCGACTGCATGCCGAGCTTGTCGAGTACGTTCATGGAAGCCCGGTCGCCCGTCCGGCAGACGGCGACCACACGGTCGAGGTGACGATCCTGCACGGCGAATTCCAGTGTTGCCTGCGCTGCTTCGAGGCGTATCCCTGCCCCCAGAACACCCGCCCGAGCCGCCAGCTGATCATCACCTGACCAGCGACCTCGGTCGGAGCGTCGGCGACGGAGAGGCCAACGGCGCCCACCACCTCACCGGAGCCCAGGAGCTCGACCGCGAACATCCCGAACCCTTCCTCGTCCCATTCCTCCTCCCACGCCTCATGTCCTCGGCCGTCTGCTCCAGGGAGCGCGGCCGGCCGTCGCCGATGCTCTGCATCACCGCCGGATCAGCGTGAATCTCGGACAGGGGGACAAGGTCATCGTCCAGCCAGCGACGCAGGACAAGACGAGGAGTACGGATCTCGGTCATGATCCCATCTTCCCGCCGCGGGGTCGGGGAGGCGGAACCCGGTGCCGCACCCTGGGCGGCGTTCGCGTCCTGTGAAGGAGCGACGTCGGGGGCGAGCGGGGCAGACGCCAGAGGCTCACGGCTGACTGACCGGGCGTAATGTGGCCGTCACGGGATTCAATCGCTTCAAGAAGGCAGTACCTCCGGCTCGAAGAGGTACGGCCGGGTGAAGGTGACCACCTCGAAGCCGCGCTTGCGCAGGATCGGTTCGGAGGTGGGCAGCGCATCGGTGACCAGCAGGGCGCAGCCGCGCTCCCCGGCCTGCCGCAGCCGGGAGCCATCTCGCCGTGAAGAAGCCCTGCCGACGGTGGGTCGTCTTTGTCCGGGCGCCCGCCAGCTCGGCGAACGGGCTGCCGGCCTGGAAGTGGACCCGTCCGCAGGAGACCGGCTCGCCCTGGGCATAGGCGATGTGCACGCTCATCACGTCAGGCTGCTCTTCGAGCAGCCGAGCCAGCTGCCGACGCTCCTCGTCCGGGTTGTGCCGACCGATCTGGCGGGAGATCTCGGCGTAGTCGTCGAGCTCGGCGGCATCGGTCACCTGCCGCACGTCGTAGCCCGAGGTGTCGAAGAGGGCCGATGACGCCTCGGCGACCGGGAGCACCAGCACCTGCTCCTCCTCGTCGGGCTCGAAGCCCGCTGCTTCGAGCCCGGCAGCCAAACCCCGCTGCCTGTCGTGGCCGTAGACCTTCCACTCCAGGGGTGTAGCCGCCGGACCGGGCGAGTTCCGCTCTCCGCGGACGATTTCCGCCGACCTCGCCGTCCGCCAGGTCGGCGAAGACGATCCGGCACTCCGAGCCGTCCGCCGAGTACTCACGCACCAGGTCGGTGTGGCCGGCGGCGACACCGCTCGCGCGCCGCAGGGTGTCGAGTTCCGCCAGAACCTCGGCTCCTGACTGCTTCGTCCATGTCGGTCCTTCCTCATCAGACGCCGTCGAACGCACAGGCCGGGCTCTTGCTCAGGGCAGTGTGCATGAAGTCGTCGCTGACGTGGCGCAGTGCCCCGACCGACCATCGACCGCGAGTCCGCGCAGCATCTCGCCGGGCTCCTCGAGGGGTACGCGAACGCGACCCCTGTTCGTGATCCATGGCTTCGACATCCTTCATCATCAGGGGCCGCGTTTCACTCCTTCCGGTCGGGCTGTTCGGTCGCTGCTCCATCTCTCCAGTTCATGTGCGAGGAGGAGGCGGAACACCTCTGGCACCTCCACGTGAACTGGAGGTAACTCGCCGCCTCTCCTGCTGACTGATCGCTTCGGCATGAGAACACCGCGTCACCCGTGTCGCGTGGCCCGGGCCGCGCGCTTGCCGCGTCGGCTGCGAAAATCGCTGGGACACGTCACAGTCGCCGGACCACCGGTACCCGCTGTGCAACGACGAGTGCGTGGCCGCACGAGCCCGCCGCCGTCGACTACCACGCCACCGGGCGCCTCCTGGCGCCTCATGCTCTCCGCCGACGGCGCACGGCCCGCCCGCCTCCCCGAACGCAGCTCCTTTCCACTGGATCTTTGTCGCCGACTTCGCGCTGCGAACGAAGGCCGGTGCATCGGGCGTCTTGTCCGACTTGCCCGGACGTGTACGCGCGAAGCAAGGTAGAGGCATGGGTGGCAAGGACGGACCCACGCTCATCTCGTCGGTGCAGCGAGCTTTCCGGTTGATGGAGGCCGTGGGCGCGCACGAGCGGCGCGCCGGCCAAGCAGCTGGCGCGCGAGACCGGGCTGGCCCTGGCCACGACCTACCACCTGCTGCGCACGATGGTGCACGACGGCTACGTGCGCAAACTCGACGACGGCACGTTCGTCCTCGGGGAGAAGCTGGGCGCGCTGCACGGAGGAAGCCGCGATCAGGCGGCGCTCAGCAGGATCCGTCCCACGCTCACGGAGCTGCGGGATGGTCTGTCGGCGGCGGCCTACCTGACCTTCTACGAGATGGCGAGATCCGGGGTCGCGGAGATCGTGGACGGTCCGAAGGCTCCCGCGTCGATCTGTGGGTCGGCTTCGAGGACGCAGGGCATGCCACGGCGCTCGGGAAGTGCGTTCTGCGCGAGCTGGACGGTGAGGCCCGCGCCGACTACCTCTCTCGCCACCGTTGAACGATCTCACTCCTCGCACCATCACCCACCGTGCCGAACTGCTGCGGCGCCTCGACGCCGCCTTCCACGGCCCCGCCGTCACCGATGTCGAGGAGTACGCCCTTGGCACCGCGTGCATCGCCGTGCCCGTCCGCCAGGGGGGACACCATCGGTGCGCTCGGTATCTCTTTGCGCGCCGACCGCACCGCCGGTCTCGAAAGCGCGGTGACGACGCTGGTCACGACCGCGGAGCGGGTATCCCGGAGACTCTCGCTCACCATCTGAAAAGCAGGTCCTTGCGCCGTTCCAGCCGCAGCCCGTTCTATGGATGAAACGGTCTAAATCGGTCAGCGTGCAAGGGAGCAGAGCGTGTGTGATCAGGACGTCGCGGGACCGCACGGGGTGGTCGGTTGCCACGTGATGAACGGCTGGACGGTCGTCGAGGCGAACGGCGAGATCGACGTCGCCTTCTCCCCCTCGTGCGAGAGGCAGTGGTCCGGCTCCTGGCCGAGGGCCAACGGCACTTCGTTATGGATCTGTGCGGCGCCCCGTTCCTGGACTCCACGGGGCTCGGCATGATCGTCGCCGTTACCAAACGCATCCAGGCCCGCCACGGGTCGCTGCGGATCGCCTGCGCCGACAATCGGCTCCTGCGCGTCTTCACGCTCGGCGGCCTGCGCCCCGTGTACTCGTTCCACGACTCCGCCGAGCAGGCCACCGCGCAACCTCCCAGCTCGGAGGGGCTTGCCGACTGGCCACACACGCGACGCTGATGGACCGCTGCGACTACGAGACCAGCAAGCGCATAGATGGCTGCGTACTCGGCGAGGGCGCGACAAGCGATGTGATCTTTGCCGAGTTGCCGGGCGCCTACTGGCTCGACGACTCCGGGTGGTACTGCTGAGCGGGCCGCGTATTGGTGACCGTCTGGGCAGGTGTCGGCAGACCAATATCCCAGTGTCGGCACGTATACCTAGGGACACGCTGAGTGACTGCTATTCCGCCGTTGCCGCAGTGGCGTAAGCGGAAAGGCGGAGGTTCGATACTGCCACGCTGGCGGTCGGCCGCGCTTTTCGGAAGGACGACCGAAGGGCATCAGTCGTTGGCTGCGGCCACCAGTTTGCGTACGTTCTCGATGCTGCCGCATGCGGAGTCCAGGTATTGTGCGCGTGCCTCGCGGAACGTCTGGCCCAATTCGGCGCGGCGTTCGTCGCTGACGTTCTCCCGTGCGTCATTGAGGAGAGTCCGTTCTTCCTCGTCCGCGTGATGATTGACCGCCGTGACGAGTTCCTCCAGCTTTTCGCCCCACTCCTCGGAAGCTGTGTCCTCCACCTGCAGCAGGGCGAGCAGCGCCTCGTTGGCTTCGTGGTGCTCATGGACGCTGTGTTCCACGTCGTCGCCGTCCACGTTCTTGTATCGGCGCAGGGCGGGGTAGACCTTGTCTTCTTCCGCTGAGGCATGCGCAATGAGGAGGTTCGCGAACTCGTCGAGAGCGGCGGCGCGGTCGGCTTCGACATTGCGCATCGTACGGAACAGGTCTTCCATACGGCGGTGATCCTTCAGAATGAGTTCGACGACGTCAGTGGATGACACAGTGTCTGTCCTTACCTTCGGTGGCTGTGGTCCGCTCTCGCAGATACCCAGCTTTCCCCTGGTGAGACATGCTGTTTCGGTATCAAGTGGTGGCCGTTTCGTCTCCAGTGGGCCCGCATGTGTCAGGGGGCGGTTCCGGTCGTGCTCGGTGGGCGAAAGCAGGCGGTGACCGACTTGCCGTAGGGGGCAGGGGCGGGCTTCCCAGCCGTCGGCCAGTGCGTCGATCAGGAGCATGCCCCCGCCCGCCGAGACGGTCACGGCTGGGTGCGCGTGGTGGGCGGGACGGCGTCGTCGTCGTGCACGGTGACGTGCAAGCATCGGCCGTCCCAGGTCATCACGAGCCTGGCGGTGGAGTGGGCGTGGACGTGGGCGTTTGTGACCAGTTCTGACACGGTCAGCAGCACATCGTCCACCGTCTGCGGGTAGCTCTGAGTCCAGCCGAGGGTCTCCAGGCGCGCGTGCCCAGTCGCGGGCCAACTTCGGACTGGCGCCCATGGGCAGCGAGCGTGCCCAGCCCACTGCCCGCATCGACGATTCGTCCACTGTGCCCCCTACCCGCTGCAAACCCGGCCCTGTGCTGTCGCGTGTACCCGCTGCGTTGCTGTTGACGCGGCGGGCCCAGCTCAGACTGATAGTTCAAGTCCCCGTAGACGGTAGACCACTTCCGCGTCGCCGTGTCGGGGCGCATGCCGCCGATCTCCGCAGAACGGCAGCGGGGCAGGGGCCGGGTTCGGTTCGTGGCGAGCATGCCGTCCCCGCAGGCGGGTCAGGAGGCGGTGGAAGTCATCGACCATGGCGCGCGCTGCGTCTTCGGTCCCGATGAAGTCGGCCAGGGCCGATTCACCGTCCTCGCTGCCGTTGATCGCTGCGTCCAGAGAAGAGGAGTCGTAGCCGTTGGACGCCAATCCGGCCCACCGGCGCACTGCCGTCGATGACATTGCCCGCCGACGCAGGGCGGGTCGGCCTGCGTCGGGTGCCAGAACCGCCAGGGCAGTGGATCAGGTGGTGGTGGTTGCCGTATCGGTGTCGGCGAAGAAGGGAAGACCTGGTCGAGGCCGACGATGCGCAGGATGCGCAAGGTGTTGTCGGGGACTGCGGCCAGGGCGAGCTCGGCCTCGGCGGCGGTGGCGCAGTTGTGGGCGGCGATCAAGGCGGTGATACCGCTGGAGTCGCAGAAATCCAGACGTCCCAGATCAGGACCAGGCGCTGGCCCGGTCGCAGGATGAGGGCGCTGACGTGTTCGCGCAGTTGATGTGCGGTGGCGTATTCGAGATCGCCGATGACTTCGAGGACGGGTCCTGTGGCGGCGTCTCGGGTAGTGATATGCAGCGGCTTCATCTCAGGTGATTCGTTGCCGGGCGGAGTACGGACGGGTGGGAAGGGACGCCGAGAGCAAGGAGCGCGGTGTCGTCGTCGACGCCCTCGCTCATGCTGTCCAGCAAGCCTGTCCAGCGCTTCCATCATCTTCTTCGGCGGGGCGCCGGCATGCTGAGCGACGAAGGCGCGCAGCGCCTCCTCCCCGTACAGGCTGGTGCGGTCGGGGGGGGGGGGGGGGGGGGGGGGGGGGGGGGGGGGGGGGGGGGGGGGGGGGGGGGGGGGGGGGGGGGGGGGGGGGCCCGGTGCGGGCTTCGGTGAGTCCGTCGGTGTACAGCAGCAGGGTGTCCCCGCAAGCCGAGGACGGTGGTGGCCGAGGTGAAACGGGCGTGCGACAAAGCGCCGACGAGGAAACCGCCGGGGGTCGGGAGGAAATCGGCTGTGCCGTCGGCGCGGGCGATGAGAGCGGACGGGTGGCCGCCGGAGGCGCAGGCGCACACGGGTCTGACCTCTGCCGGGATCGGGTTCGAGGACACCGAAGATGGCGGTGCAGTAGCGGGGATCGCCACCGGAGTAGCGCTCGTACAGCACGGTGTTCAAGGTGGCGAGCGCGGTGGTGGGGTCGGCGTCGTGCAGGGCGGCGGTGCGCAGGGTGTACCGGGTCAGGGAGGTGACGGCGGCGGCTTGGGGGTCCCTTGCCGCACACGTCGCCGAGGAAGAACGCCCAACGTTCGCCGTCGAGGGGGAACAGGTCGTGGTGAAGTCGCCGCCGAGCTGGTCCGGGGATGCGGTGTGGTAGTACACGGCCGTCTCGGACACCGGGCACTGTCGGCAGTGAAGCGGGCAGGAGCGACTGCTGGAGCACCGCGAGGGCCTCCCTGCAGCCGGGCGCGGTCGGCTTCCGCCTGCTTGCGTGCCTCTCCTCGGCCTGGCGGCGGGCCTCTTCGGCTTCCCTGCTTACGGCGCAGCAGTTCCTGCTCGTAGGAGCGCCGGTCGGAGGCGTCGAAGACGGTGGTGCGGATGAGCAGCGGCTCATTCTCACTGCTGTATTTGACGACCGAGGACACCAAGACCGGCAACCGGCCACCACCGGCGGTCTTGATCTCCAGGGCGATGCCGCTGATCTCGCCCTTCATCTAGCAAGAGCGGCGCGAAGTGCGTCTCGTGGTAGAGCTTGCCCCCGACGGTGAGCAGGTCGGCGAACCGCATGCGGCCCACCACGGCATCGCGTTCCAGACCGAGCCAGCCCAGCAACGTGGCGTTGATCTTGGCGACGGTGCCGTCCATCAGCGACGACAGGCACCCGCAGGGCGCCGACTCGTAGAGCTCCTCGGCGCTGTCCTCCAGCAGCGCGGGAAAACGCCGCATCCGGGGATGCCTCCTGCTCTCCCCCTCGACAGGTTCCGGGTCCTCGCCGGTGCAGCTCACATCACCGCTGAGGGCTCCAGAAAGTCCAGGATCGCGGCACCGGTGGCACTCGCGGCGCGGACAGCCGCGGGCAGTGCCCGTGGCCGGCAGCGTCACTCAACGTGGAACCCGCGATCCGGGCATGCACGTAGGCAACCGAGCCTCGCGGGGCGCGATGGCGTCGTTGGAGCACTCGAGGATCAGGGTCCGAACGGACACGGACTCCAGATCCTCTCGGGAGTCCGTGAGGAACGTGGTGCGGGCGAAGACGCGGGCGATGTCGGGGTCGGTGGCGCAGAAACTGTTCGCCAGCTCCCTCCCCCAGTTCCGGCCGCTCCGGATTCCCCATGATCACGTGGAGCCATCGCCGCGGACCAGCCCAGATAGTTGGACTCCAGCGACGCCAGCAGCTCGTCGATGTCCTCCGCGCCGAAACCGCCCCGGTAGCCGTCGGAATCGATGTAGCAGGGAGAGGGCGCCACCATCACCAACGACCCGATCCGGGCTCCGGCGCCGCCTGCAGCAGCCAGCATGCCGATCATCAGCACTGACCGAATGCCCCACGAACGTCACCCGCCGCAGGTCCAGCTCTTCGCAGATGTCGACCACGTCCTGGGCATAGCCCGCGAGAGTCGAATACCGCCCTCGCTCCACGCCGACAGGTCGGACTTGGGTTCCCGAACCGACGTGGCCGAACAGCACGACCTGGTAGCGATCGGCCAGGGCCGGGCACGGTCAGACGCCATGTTCCCGGCCGCATCCGAATCCGTGCGCCAGCACCACCACCGGGCCATCCGCACGGCCGGTCACTACGACATTGTTCCTGCGGCGTACATCCATACCGCCCATCCCGCCACCAACGCTAACGGCACCCACAGCCCCGTCACGATCTACATCACCTGGCAGGACTCGCAGCCACGCAGAAGAGAAACGCCGGCGTCGGCACCACTCAGAGCCGACGCCGCGACTCCTCGGGTGAACGAAGGGCGCCGCTCTAATAGTGCCAGCCAGCTCTGCTGCTGGCCGCCCTGGAGCGCCTCGTCGGTCGTGTCGGCAACCTGGTCGGCCGGCGGGGCCTCGGCGTTGACTCTCGGTGCCGAAGTCCGAGAAATCGCATCACCGTGCTCATCTTGAGCTGCTGGGGGGACGCGCTGTTGTCCGGCTTGGCGGAGGCCGGGGCCTTGACGGTCGGCGTCGATCCGCTGGCGGCGGGCATCCGGCCCCCGTCGTCGAGCGCAGACCTTGCATCGGCAGCGTCGGGCCGAGCTGCTTCGCTCTATCTCTGCTCGCCGCCCGGCAGCTTCCGAGACGTCCACGGAGACCTTGTAGTGCTGGTGCTGGCTCCGTCGATCTTCTCGGTGCCGACCTTGGTGACGTCCTTTGTCGGTGATCGCCTTGGGCGTAGGCTGCGGTCGGGCCGGGTCGTCCCGATCTGCTGGTTGCTCATGCGCCCTGCTGCGCGGCGACCTCTTCAGGTCGATCTTGATCCAGGGCGTCGCTGCCCGCGAGCCTTCCTGGCCGGGAACCTTCCTGGTACAGGACCTGGTCGACCACCCCGCTGCTCGATGCTGCCTTGTCCTGCGCCGTGATGGTCATGACGCTGTCGCCCCCGGCCAGGTCGTCGATGACACCCTTGCCGTCGGAAGGGATCGCCCTGCCCTCCGCGGCAAGCTTCATCTTTATCGTCATCCGTGCCGACTCTGGCTTCAGCCGTCTCTACATGTCATAGGCCGCACGCACCGCCGACGTACCCCGCTCCTGACCACCGCCGCCGCCGCCAGTTGCTCGCGCTCGCCGAGGCACCGGCCCCCTTGGCCCCGGTTCTACCGTCGTCCCCGCACCCCGCGAGAACAACGCTCCCGATGACCGCGGCGACCGCGATCGCGCCGACCTTCATCCCCCTGCTGCGCATACAGATCCCCACTTCAACGATTACCGGTTCGTCATTCAGTGAGGCCGGCCTGCAGACTCGGCTGCCCTCACTGGACACGAACACGCCTATTGCGGCGAGGATTTGAGACTCCTTGAGCCAAGCAGACAACATGGGAGGGCGGTGTCCAGCTCCGGCGGCGCCACCTACCGCCCGCTGAACAACTGACTGCTCAGCCCGCCCGAACGACGAAGCCATCTCTTGTGGCGGCCAGTCCCGGCATGGCTCCACTGCCCTTCATTCCTCGCGCCCGCCGCTGGTTCAGCCCGGCGGTGGGGTTCTGGAAGACGCCCGAGGATCGTCGCGTGGGCGAAAGGCCGTGCGTTCGCTTCGATCGACGACGAGGTCATCGAAGGCGAGGCCGATCGCGCCCGGGTGATGGAACACCACGACGGTCCCGTCCCAGTGCACCGAGTCGACTTCGTCGCGGCTCGCCAACAACGACCTCTCCGCACTGACGGCTGGGCGACCGGTTTGGACTGACTTCCACGCCGCTCATCACTGCTGGACGCCGTAGGATCAAGTCAGGTGCGGACTGCCCACTCCTTCGACCGGACCTGTCGTGCCCCGCAGTCCGCCAACGTCGTCCTGCGCCACCTTAAGGAGGAATGGTTTACCCGGCCGGTGTCCGCCGAACACGGGGCGCCTGCCCGTGAACCGGACCCGGCCGGACAGGAACGCCTGCACGCCCGCGGCGCCGTCTACGCCATCGAGGTACGCATGCTCAGCGGGAATCCCGCAGACCGCCCGCGCCCGCGGTGGCTACGGCGGTCTCCACGTCACCGGCTCCGCGTCCGGGGGGGTTTCGGTGTCGCCGTCGGTCTGGTCGAGCAGTCACATGATCAACTTTTGACTGCTTTCGAGGGTAAGCAGAAGGTGTAGCGGGTGTTGGCTGAAACACCCGAGCCGTCGTGCGCCGAAGCCGTACGCCGTTTGCCGGGTGCCACCTCCCTTTAAGAACAGCAGGTCGTTGCCGCTTGTTGGATGCTGTCGCCGAAGCCGTAGAAGTTGCTCCTCCGGCGAGCACGAATGTGATCTCCCTTCGTACTGCGTCTCCAAACGCGGCGATGACTATCTCTGTTCTGCCGTGCCGGGTCCTCGTTATATCCCGTCCGCCCTTGTGCCCTACGAAACCACGATGTCGAGGATCTTCTGGTTGAGTGAAGACGTTGCGCCTTCCTGTGGTGAGGACTGCAAACTGGCGTTGCCCGCCAGGTTCTTCCGCCTTCTGCTCCCCCGGTCGGCGGTGCTGGAGTGCAGCGCTACTCGCCTCGTGCCAGGCGGGCGAATCAGTGGCGTGACGTGCCGTTGTGGCTCCGTCCGGCCCGGACGGTGGTGATCGCAGAAGACCTCGGCGGCCTGCAGCCGGCGCTGGGCCTCCCCCAGTCGGTGGCGGTGACGCCCTCCGCGCCGGGGCGCGTGGGTTGAGCGCGGCGCTGTAGCGGGCGTTCCTGTCCGGCCGCGGGCTCCTTCGGCGTCATGCCAGAGCTCCTTCTCCTCTTCCTGTGTTCAAGGCTACGTAGCCTGGGCCCGGCGGCGCTCGGTGAGGGCGGACAGGCGCCGGCTGGTGCAGCGCCCGGCGGCGGAACCGGGTGAGGGCCTGCCCGGTCCAGACCACCGGGTTCTCCAACAAGGTGATCCTGATTGCCGTCGGGGTCGTCGAGCGCAGCGCGAAGCGGGTTCGCTCCCCGCCGGTCTGTACCGGCCCTGCCGTCAGACCGCGCTCCGACGAGTCCGGCCAGAGCCTGCGTCCAGATCGGCACCTCCAGGTTCAGCAGGCTCGATAGGCCTGCTCGGGGTCCTCGAAGACCCGAAGCCAGCGACGCCCGAGGTGAGGTGCCACCGGCCAACGACGGCATGGGGCGAGCGTCTGCCGGACGGCGCAGCAGCCGTTCGTACCAAGCCACCGCTACGTCGACGTCCCCGACCGGCGCGACCATCAGCACGCGCGTGACGTCCATGGAATCCACCTGCTTCCTACTCCCGTCATGGATCGAGACGCTTTCAGTTCCTGCTTTCGTTTTCGGCTTTCTTCTTACAGACTGCCGAAGACACCGAAACTCATCGCACACGTCCTCACATTCCTCGTGACCCGACAGCCGCTGCGTCCTTGCGCGCTGCTCGACCATCGTCCGGTGCTCCAGCGGCACCCGGCCTCCCTCCAGTCGTCGCCGGGTCATCGTGCCGCGCTCGGCGGAGCGGTTTACATCGATGTACTCCCCACTCCGATTTACATCGATGTACTGCCGCTCTAGCCTGGCGCGGATTTGTTCCCGCAGGAAGGAAGACCGCGATGTTCCCTCCGCCTGTCACACTCCCCAGACGTCGAGGGCTCTCGCGCACGAGTCGTACTGCTTCTGACCCTGACCGGCCTGTTCACCCTGGGGCTCACCGTGCCGGCGGCTGCGAGCGCTCCACCGGCCACCGCTGCGAATCCGACAGCCTCCCCCGCGGCCACGGGCGATACCCTTGCGCGACGGTACGGGGTTGTACCTGCGTGCTATCCGGCTCGCACACAGTGGTACGGCGAACGGACGCGTCCTTGGCAAGTGTCGTCACTTCTTCGACGGCGACAACGGCGTCGGCGCCATTCACGAGAGCACCGATTCCGGGGCGTCCTTCCGCGAGGTGGGCAGGGTGTTTTCCGATCCCGCATAGTCCGCCGCAGGCCAAGTGGCCCTCGCTGCGCCACGCCGTTCGAGTTGCCGCGGCAGGTGGGTTCGATGCCGGCCGGCACCCTGCTCTGGGCTCTCCTCCGCCGGCCAGGACGAACAGGACCGGCGGATGGCGCTGCGGGTCTGGCGCAGCGAAGACGCTGGACGCACCCGCTCCTACCTGTCCCCGTGCGCCGTCGCGAACGGCACGGGCGGCCTGTGGGAACCGGAGTTCTCGGTGGCCGAGGACGGCGCGCTGGTCTGCCACTACGCCGATGAGACGGACCCCGGACACAGCCAGAACCTTGCCGCGGCGCGGAGCTACGACGGGGTGCACCGGGGAGGGACACCACAACACCGTGGCGAGTGGCTGGTCGGCCGACCGCCCCGGTATGCCGGTGGTGCGGAAGCTGCCGAACGGCACGTACTTCATGAGCTACGAGATCTGCAGCCCCGGCGGCCGAGTACCAATGCGTGGTGCACTTCCGGACCTCCGCCGACGGCTGGGACTGGGGGATCCCGCGTCGCTCGGGTTCCGCCCGGAGACCGTCGACGGCAAGTACTTCCGCGCCGCACCGACCATCGCCGGGCACCGTCGCCGGACGGCGTCGCTCCGAACGGACGGCTGCTCCTGATCGGGCAACGGCTTCTCAACCGCGACTGGCACTCCGGCGGCGGACAGCGGCCGGACGATCCTCGTCAACACGGAGAACGGCAGCGGTCCGTGGTACGAGATCGACTCACCGGTGGCCGTGCCGAACCCGGGAGTGAACTACTGCCAGAACTACAGTCGCCGCTGCTCCCCGTCGGCCGACGGCCGCCGGGTCCTCCAGATCGCCACCGACTTCGACGGCACGACGTGCCGGGCCTACTACGGGACCGGCGGGCTCACCGGCAGCGGAGACGCGGCCGGAATAATCGACGGCGCGCTCTCTACCGACTGGTGAACGCCAACAGCGGGCACTGCCTCGACGTCGCCGGCGACTCTCGCCCCGCCGGCGGGAATGTCCAGCAGTGGAGTTGCAACGGCATGGGTCCGCAGGACTGGAGGCTGCGCGCCCGTGACGGCGGCCACTCCACGCTGACCGGCCGTAACAGCGGTCACCGCCTGGACGTGGCGAACGGCTCAGCGGTGCCGGGTACGAACGTCCGGCAGTGGTACTGCAACGGTTCCTCCGCGCAGGACTGGAGGCTGGAGAACGTGGGCCGGGGTTACTACCGGCTGATCGCCCCGCTCCAGCGGCCAGTGCCTGGACGTGGCGGAGGGTTCGCGGGAACCTGGCGGCAACGTGCAGCAGTGGACGTCAATGGTCTGCAGCCTCAGATCTGGAGACTGCAACGGGCCTGACCCGGGCCGTCCGGCCGCATGTGGCCGAGCCCGAGGGAGGCGCCTCCCCGGTCAGAGCCGGGAGGCGCTCCCTGTCCGCGCTCCTGTGCCCCGCCGCCGCTGGCGCTCGGGACCGCCACCGACCCGACGCCCTCCTGGCTCGGGCCCACAACACCGGTCTGCCTTTCCCGCATCTCTCCGACGACATGAGCCACCCGTCCTGCCGGCGACTGGACGACATGGGCCTTCGCCATGTCGGCCACAGTCCACCTCGATCAGGACTCCCGGCAGGCCGTCCGGGGTCCCTCGAAAGCATCCGCCTGGGAGGCTCCGCACGCTCCCGGTCCGGGCTGCCCGGTCGGCGGCGGAGGACTGCGGCGTCGGGCGGCTCGGGAGTCCTGTCCCCGGCGCCGGTGCGCGCCGGCGGGGTCGGGTCGGGAAGATGGTCGAGTCCACTCTTTCCCGCCAGCGAGGAGAGTCCGCGCGGATGGCCGCTCCGCTCCCGGTCGAAACAGCCGACGATCGCCGACCTGGCTCGCGTCGCCGGGGGTGTCACGAACGACCGTGTCCACGCCCCTCAACGGACTCGGCAAGGTCGACCCCCCGGACCCGGGAACGCGGCCAGGCAGGCCGCGACAGAGCTCGGGTACCGGCCCAATCTCCGGGCGCAGCGACTGCGCCGCGGACAGGCGAAGGCGATCGCGCTCGCGTCCTCGATGCCGTTCGCCGTGGCGGGCGGACCGTCCCCGCTCGGGTTCTACGTGGAGGTTGCGGCGCGGCGCGCGAGTGCCCTGTCGCACGGCTTCGCCCTCGTGCTCGTTCCGCCCGTGCAATCGGGTTGGCGCTGTATCCGTTGGACATCGACGGGGCCATCGCATCGAACCGGACGCGGCGGACGCGGCGGCGGCGCAGTCAGCGAGCGCGGCCTGCCGTACGTGGCGTCCTCGGCAGCCGATGCCGCCCGACGAGGACGTCCCGTACGTGGACCTGCGCGGCGGGCGGGTGGCGGAGCTGCTGCTGCGGCACCTGCACGAGCAGGGCGCGACTCGACCGGCGCTGATCGTGGGGTCCGGTTCGCGGCACTCGTCCGTCGACGCGCTCGCCGCCTATGAGCGCATGGCGCGGGAGCACGGCTGGACGCCGGTCGTGGCACGGGTCGCCGAGTCGGGTGGTGAGCAGGCCGGTTACGAGGCCTGCGCCGCGCTGCTCGCCGGGCATCCGGGCATCGACGCGGTGTGCGCGCTGGTCGACGCCTTCGCCGTGGGCGCTGGTCCGGGCGATCCGCGACAAGGGCGTTCCGTACCGGACGACGTCATGGTCGTCACCCGCTACGACGGCCTGCGCGCCCGCACCTGCAGAACCGCCCCTGACCGCGGTCCACCTGCATCTGGAGCGGGCGGCGTCCGACGCGGTGGAGTTGCTGCTGGGGCGGCTGCGCGGGAACACCGCCACGCCGTCGGTGGCGGTGTCCCCGGAGCCGCGAGTGATCGCCCGTGCCTCGTCGGTACGGGCTTCTGCGGGCTGACGCCTCGCCCGGCGCCGTTCAGAATCCGAGCATCAGGACGATCCCGGAGACCAGGGCGAACACCAGCACGCACAGGCGCATCCTGCGGGCGTCCAGACGGTGGTGCACCAGACGGTTGAGTCATCGGCGCCCACCGCGGAGCGCCGGTAGTGGTGCGACCGCCCAGCCGAGCTCCGAGACCTCCGCCTTCCCGGCTGCGAACAGCAGCGCCAGAGAGGGACCTCGCCGACGAGGAAGCAGGCGGCGACGGTGGGAGCGCAGTTCGGCGGGCGACCGGTGCCGGTAGCCAGGGCGAGCGGTGGCCCGGCCGACGCCGGTCGCCGTCTCCGTCAGGCTCGGTCACCGCGCCCGCGCCGACGTAGGCGGCCCGCCCCGGTGGAACACGGCGCGGCACAGGCTCACGACGGCCGCGAGCACGGCCGCGACGCCCACGAACACGCCGAGGCTGCGCTCCGGGATCAGCCAGAGCAGTGCCAGCCCGGCGGGGGTGGCGGCGAGGCGAGGCCCCGATGATCCAGCCCGCCCTGCGCAGGTCGAGCGAGGTCCTTCGCGCCAGGCGACGTACAGGTTGAGCGGGATCATCGACGCCAGGACGAAGACTGTACCAGGCCCGGGGCGAGGATGCCGGCCACGGGCGCGACGATCAGCGCGAACCGAGCCCGCTGCCCCTGGACGAACGCGGCGACGGCCACCGTCAGGGCAAGGACGATCAATGGCTGCCAGCTCACCCGGATCACGTTCCGCTCGTGTACCGGCGCAGCGCCCGTGCCGCTGTGGAGGTGGGATGCGCCCGGACGATGCCCGCCTCGGCGACGGCGGTGCGGGCCAGTTCCGTCGCGCGCCGCACCAGCGCGTCACCGTCCCAGTCGGTGGGGCGGCCGTGCCACATGCGTAGGCGGCCGGCGACGAAAGACGGCGGTGATCTGGTCGCGGTTGCCGCGCCGACGAGTTCCCACGGCAGGTCCCAGGAGAGCGCGAGTTCGGGCGTGTCGACGTCGACGAGGAGGAAGTCGGCGGCTCTGCCCGGTGCGACGGGCTACCGGTGCGGGTGCCGAGCCCGACGGCGTCCGCTCCCCCGCCCGTGGCGTGTTCCAGCCAGGTCCAGCCGGCGCCGCACGACGAGTCGCCGGTGACCAGGCCGTACGCCAGCCGCTGGGCAAACTCGGCGGCCTCCGTGAGACGGAAACCGTCGCCCCGGGCGCCGTCGGTACCGAGCCCGACGCGGATGCCGCGCTCGTCATGTCGGTCGCCGGCGCGACCGCTGTCTTCCACGCGCTGGCGACCGGGTTGTAACTGACGGCGGCCCCGGTGTCGGCGAGGAGGGACAGCTCGCGCGGGGTGAGGGCGTGGCGTGCGCGGCGAGCAGCTGAGGGCCGAGGGCGCCGACGCGGTGCAGGTGTTCGAGGGGCCGCAGCCCGTGGCGTACCAGGGAACGCTCCACGCCGGCCAGGTGTTCGTTGACGTGGATCTGCACGACCGCCCCTGGCCTCGGCGGCCAGGCGGGCGGTGTCGTGCAGGGTTCGCTCGGTGGGCCGCCTCGGGATGGAGACGGCGAGGAGGGGTGGACGAGCGGATACGCCGTCGTAGCGGGCGAGGTGTTTCTCGGCGTTCTCGAGTACGGCCCGGTGATCTGCTTCGTCTCCCCATCGGCGTCGTTGCAGACGAGACCGAGTACGCAGCGGATTCCCCGCGTCCCGCGCGGCCGACGCGACCACGTCCACGTCGACGTCGGCGCGCGTTCCGGCGTCGGTGACGGTGGTGAACCCTCCGCGCAGGGCTTCGAGCGCCGCCAGTTTGCCGCCGTGTAGGCCGATTCCTCGTCCAGCGCCCCTTCCAGCGGCACCCAGACCCGGCGGAAGATCTCCGAGGGTTCACCGAAGGCGAGGGGCGGCGCCGAAGCTCTGGGTGAGGTGGTGGTGGGCATCGACAAATCCCGCATCAGCACATGACCGGGCAGCCCCACGGTCCGCGACTCCGGGTATCGGGCCTCGAGTTCGTCCACCGTCCGAGGGCCTCGAAGAGTCCGCCGTCCACCAGTACGGCCCACCCCGCCGACCGGGCCTTCGGGCAGCAGGACGGTGTCGGGCGCGAGCAGGGCGGCTCCGGGGCGGCGAGTGCGTCGCGGTCGATTCTGGTTCATCGGTCGCTTTCTGTACGAGTGGAGGTCAGCCGCGCGGCGATGCCCGGCCTGACGTGGTGGAAAGAGGACGTTGAGGACGGCCGCGACGCGGCAGCCGACGGCGACGCCGCTTTCGAGGAGGATGCGGACGTTGGGCGGGAACCGCCGTAGACGCCGGGCACCAGGATGGGCAGCAGCCCGGGCGGCGAGCGCTACGGCGACGACGAAGGTGCTGGTGTGCCGGTCGAGGTCCGAGCGGCCGAGCATCTGAATGCCGAGCACGGTGATGACGGCGAAGACGACCATGGCGGTGCCGCCGACGACCGCGGAGGGAATCACACTGATCGCACGGGTGACGGGCGCCAGGAGTCCGATGACGACTGAGTACGATCCCGGCCACCCGCCGGTGACAATCGGCTGCGGACGCCGGTGACGCGCACGATGCCGATGTTCTCGCCGCTGGTGACCATGAGCGGCAGGCCGACGAAGGATGTCCCGCGAGCGAGGTGAAACCGTCGCCCCGGACGGTCTTCGGCACGTCGGTGCGCTTGTCGATCTTCTTGCCCACGGCCTCGGCGTTGATGACGGTCTGGCCGGTAGCTTCGGCCATCGAGGCCAGGCTGTAGAGCATCAGGGCAGCGCGGCGACCAGGTTGAACTCCCGGCGTGCCGAAGGCATCACGGTTGCGGAAGGTTCACCACCTGTCCGTCGGCGAGACGGCCGGGGTCGATCGCGCCGGTCACCGCGGCGAGCGCGGTGTTGGCCAGCAGGCCGAGCATCACGGCCAGTTGGCGCAGAACGCCGGTGAAGAGCAGGTAGAAGGCGATGGTGAATCCGATCGGTCGCCATGCCGAGACCGAGGTTGCCCGGATCGGCGAAGCTCGGCGAGGCCGGGGGTCCGGTGAGCGAGGACCGCGCCGACTTTCACCAGGTTGACGCCCACGATGACGATCATCGTGCCGATGACGAGGGCGGGGAAGAACCTGGAGCAGGCGAGAGAAACACCGAGCATTGCACGACGAAGCAGAACGCCGCCGTCAGGATCACTGGCACCGCCGGCCGTGCGCGAGGCCGTGCTGTTCGGCGGATCGCGAGGAAGAGGATCAGCGGGGCCCCGCCCCGTAGCATCATGAACGGCAGCCGCCGCCCGAACTTCCAGGGGGTCGAGCGGACTGGATGAGCGAGCCGACGCCGGGAGAGGACGAAGCGTCGCCGACAGAGGTCGACGGTGAGGCCGGGGTCGAGCCCTCAGGGTGGCGCTCATCAGGAAGATCGCGGATATCGGCGTGGCGGCCCATCACGAGAACGTGTTGGACACCGAAGAGCACGATGCAGGAGGATGCGTCTCGTCCACGGGGTGGACGCGCGGCGTTCGCCGTCTCCGGCTGTGGAGCCGGTACTGCCGGTGTTTGACTCCGGCGAGGTGGTGAGGCTCGCCGGGGTGGTGCACTGGTGGGAGGGTCGGCGGACCCGGTGGGCCGGCCTCGCGCGCTCGGCGTGACCGGGCGACGGGGTTGGTCGGTACCGCCGGCCTGCGGCGGCCGGCTCTGGTGGGCACTGGACACGATGGACTCCGTTCGGGACCACAGCACGCTCGGGTGAAGCAGCGATCAGGCTCCCTGGACGAGAGAGCCAATCGATTTGGCGAAATCGATTTGGCCGTCAGTATGTGATGGCTGTCGGCGCGGGTGTCAAGAGCGGAGTTCTCCGGCGAGGCGCGGGCGCTGGCGGCTCCGCCTCGCGCCATCGCTCGTTGACCACCTGCCAATCGAGTGGTCAGCGCCGCCCGTGGTCGGCACAACGATGAGTTTCGGAAGCGTGCCGGGTCTATGGATGTGACGGTCGCCGAAGCGCACCCGGAGAGGACCGCCGGTCTGTACCCCCACAGCGATCAACCGGACGCGAGGAACACGACATGACCGCTATCTACAACTTCGACATCTTTTCCAGCCTCGACGGCTACGGGAGCCGCCGGCGCCGACTGGACCGGCTACTGGAAGCGCGCCCCGAGTTGCTCGACCACCGCCTTCGCCCTGTACAGCGCGGAGCAGCGGATGGTGTTCGCCAACACGTACCGGGCGTTCGCGCGGATGATGGCTTCGAGCACCGAGGAGTCCGAAGTGCGTGACCCATGGGTGACTCGGATGAGGAGCCTGCCGGCGACGGTGGTGTCGACGACACTGGAAGGCTCCCTCGACTTGGCCGAACGCGACTGTCGTGAGCGGAAACGCCGTCGACGTTGTCGCCCGGCTCAAGGAGGAGTCCGAGGTGCCGCTGCGCTCGCACGGAAGCCTGTCGTTGAACTGGCGCTGATGGCCGCCGGTCTGGTCGACCGTTTGCAGGTGATTTTCCCGGTCATCACCGGCCGGACCGGGCCGGACCCGGTCTTCCGGGATGCGGCCGACTTCGACCTGAACTGGTCGAGAGTCGGACGCTCGACGGTCACATTCAGGAGCTCGTTTATCGACCCACCCTCCATTGACCGTTCCCGGCTTGTCCTCGGTGTGTTCGGGCAGGAGGGCCGTGGGCCGGGCGCCCTGTTTTCGGTGGCAGGGGCGGTGAGACTGCGAAGCCTCCTGTTGCGCTTTTCCAGGGCTTCAGCGGTGGTGGGGAAGAGTGCTGCGTCGCCTGCACCGACCTGTGCCTGGTTCAGTTCGACGAATCCGGTGTCGCCCGTAGGCGGCGGCCGCGTGGTCGCGATGGTCGGGTCAGCGAGCCGGCGAGCATGTAGGCGCCGACGAGGGCGAGGCTGGACCCTCGCCCGGTCAGGAACGACGGGGCGTAGGCGGCGTCGCCGAGGAGGTGCCGGCGACCCGGCCGCTGGACCAGCGCGGTCAGGTGGACTTGGCTCACGGTGTCGAAGAAGGGGATCGTTCGCGTGGCGCATGGCGGCGACCATGGCCGGGATTTCCCAGCCGTCGTCCGCGAAGGTGGCGCGTGACGAGTTCGCGTTGTGCCTCGGGGGGGCGGAGGACTCCTGCCCGGTGGTTCGGGGTGAGCGGTAGTTGAGGAACGCGTGCAGTTCGTCGCTGTCTCCGACCGCGTGCCGCCGGCGCCGGCCGGGGTGTTCCAGATGCACCCCCCGTGGGAGAGTTCGAAGGTGTTGGGCATGGTGAAGATGGAGAAGCAGTACCCCAGATAGCGGTGGAACTGCTGCTCGGGGGCCGAACACGAGCTCCGGGTACGCGATACGCAGCCCGTCCGCACCCAGGACCAGGTCGAAGGTGCGCCGGCCACCGCTGCGGAAGGTGACGTCGACTCCGTGCTCGTGTTCCGTGAGCGCGTCCATGGAGTCGTCGAACAGGAACTCACGTCGTCACGGACGGCTCCGCAAAGGACTTGCGCCGAGGTCCCCGCGAGGCACCTCGACGTCCCACCCCTCGACGCCGCCGACCACCGCCTGTGGATGAACCACCGCCGCCTCACTGCCATCGGCATCGAGGAAGGTCACCCGGCGCGAATCGATATGCGCTTGCTGGAGCTGGGGCAGGATTCCCATCCGGCGCGCCACCTCCACCGCGGTGCCACGCACGTCGATCGGGTACCCACCGCCTCGTAGTCCGCTGGACCTCCACCACCGTCACCGTGAATCCGTACCGGTGCAGCCAGAACGCCACGGCGGGACCCGCGATGCTCGCGCCGGAAATCAGGACCGTGCCCTTCGATGCATTTCTCATGCCCATTCGCCAACTCCCCATTCTTTTGTTCGGAATTCGGAAATCGTCAGAGGTTCATCGCACCGGGTCCCGCTCGAGGTCGGGCGACGGCGATTTGCTGCTGGGGCGGGTACTTCGCACGAGCATGACGACCAGTACGGCGGCTATCGCGAAGGCGCCGGAAGCAATGGCGATGTAGCTGAACACGCCCGTGGCCGAATTCGTCGTCTCGCCGTCGACGACCACGGCGGTCGACTTGAGCACGGCCGCGCCCACGAAGTTCAGCACCACCGAATCGATCGAGACCATGACCATGACCAGGCTGGACACGATGCCCTGCCGTTCGGCGGACGCCAAGGCGCCCGCCATGTTGAGCCGGACGTCCCGAGCGCTCCCTACCCGTGACACCCAGCAGGAAGGCGAAGCAGAGGGCGGCGGGGAAGCTGGGAAGCGCCCAGGAACATCCCGATGGTCACCACCGTTCCGAGCATGACCGCCCCGGCCAACGTCGAGGCCGGCCCGAAGCGATGCCGCGAACCATCCGGCCACCGGACCCCCGAGCATGACTCCGAGTCCCGGCGCCGCGAGCAACAGTGCCACCGACCCCTGGTCTGCCAGTCCGTACCCGAGTTGCTGATCCGCCGAGACGTCACCGATGAGAGGGATGAGCTGGAGCATGCTCTGGTACGAACCGGCTCCCGAGGAAGACGACGAGGAGCATGAGTACCAGGGGCCCGTCGAGGCTTCTGACGTCGATCAGCGGTCGGACTTTCGACTCGAGACCAGGAACCACCTGGCCAGTGCCACGACGCCCCCGACGAGGAGAGCCAGCGGGCCGGCGGTGAGCCAGCCGAGGTCCGCGCCCAGACCGACGTAGCCTGAGCACTCCGGCGAGACCTCCGCCGAGGAGGAGGGCGCCGCCGACGTCGATCCTGCCCGGTGCCTTGACCAGGGATTCGGGGATGACCTTGTGCACGCAGATCGCCATCGCGGCCGCGACGAAGGCCGACAGGACGAACAGGATCTGGAAGCCGAACTCCACGGCCAGTTTCTCGATGAGGAGCGGACGCGATGTTGAGCACCGCGGGCTGGAGGTGACGATGCACGGTGATCATCGCGATGCGGGGTGCGCAGACACCTCGAACGATCGCGACGAAGAGGAACACGGCGGCCAGAGACGCGCCCTGAAGCATGCGACCTGGCACGAACACCCAGATGCTGGGGGCCACGGCACACAACAGGGCGCCCGCGCAGCTGAGTAGCAACGTCACCACGAGCACCCTGCGCTTGCCGTAGATGTCGGCACTCTTGCCGAGCAGGGTGCCCACATCACTCCCGCCAGCATCGCGGTGGCGTTGAGCCACGCCGCCTGATCGGTGCCGAAGTGGTCGAGCATCTCCGGGAGGACGAGCAGCGGCGCGGTGATGGCCGAGTCGACCACCACAAGTTCACCAAGGACAGGACGGCCTGCAGGCCGATGAGCCGCCCGTTCCATCTCGATGTGCGGTCCGACGTCTGTGCTTCCGGTCCTGCTCTGCTGCATCGAGGTCTCCTTCACTACAGGGTCTACGGGCGCGCGACGGTGCCGGCAGGGTCTGACGCGGTCTCCAGGTCTCCCCGGTCGCTGCGACTCGCGCGGGGGAGGGGTCACGGCTGACAGACCGAGGGCCACGCAGTCGCGGCGAACAGCAGCGTAGTGGGGGTACGTGCGGAAGCTCTCCCGTCAGGCCGCGCACCATCTGGGGTCGGTGTGATCAGGGCGATGGCTGTGCCCGGGAGCCACGCCGCCGCCGAGACCTCGCCCAGGCTCTCCCAGCGGAGCATCACGCAGCGCACAGGCGGCGGGTGGAGCCGACGAGGCAGGCGCTCGGCCAGTTCGCGGCGGCGGTCCAGGACCGTCATCACCGGGGTGTTGACGCGGCGACGGCGGCGAAGCCCCGGGACAACGGCCATCACGTAGTTGGCCCAGGCGCCGAGTTCGCGGTCCACGTTCTGCTCGACGGCGCCCTACGAGGCGTCGGTGCATGCGCCGAAGTGCGGCGACAAGCTTCGCGTCGCCGCCGCGGCCACCAGCAGGGTGCTGTCGAAGCCCGACGTGACGTGGCCGGCGGGGAGGCGCGGTCCTGGTCACCGCCGCCAAGCCCAGTCGCGGCCGTAGACGCGACGACCTTCGAGCGGGCCTCGATGCCGTCGGGGAGGCGGAGCGGCAGCTCGTCGCCGACCTCGACCTTCGCAGCGGTGGCGAGGTGTCTTGTCGATGGCGATACGCCCCTCACCCACGCAGTCCAGGCTACCTGCCGCAGCTGTACGTAAGGTCCTGCACCTCGGCAGCTAGGCGCCGGAGCCCGAGATGCCCTGGGCCGCCCCTGCAGCGACGTCTCGCCGCCAGGTCGACGGGCTGCAGGACCTGCGTGTCGAGCAGGCTCACGGCCGCGTCGACGCCGGGGACTGCAGACGCAGCCCGGTCAGCGCCGCCGGAGGCAGGCCCGCCAGGTTGGTCACACATGGTCCGCCGTGATGCCGTCTGGCAGGAGCTGTTGTCGACGGCGACATGGCTCTCGCTCGTGTGCATGAAGACGAGCGTCGGCCGAAGGCCATCGCCAGCACGATGGGGGTGATCGCGGAGGCCAACCGGCGTGCGTTGGTCCGAGAATTGGCGGCGGCCAGCGACGCTCGAGGCGCCGCCGCCGCGCAGCACCAGGCCGAGCGCGCCGCGCACAGCCGAGCACCAACGGGCCGAGCAGGCCGACGGCGAGCATGGAGGCAGCTGACGACGCCGAGGGAGGCGTTGGCGGCGTCGGCACCGGCGGCGGAGGCGGCGACGCCGGCGAGGACCGTACCGCCGACGAGGGCGCCCACTCCGAGGACGGTACGGACGATGCCTGGCCGCAGCCGCTCCACCGAGGCTTCGGCCGGCGCCTGCCCCGGCTTGATCTTCGCGGGCCTGCGTCCGGCCATCCAGCCGGCGCCGAGCGCCGTGAGGGAGTCCGGTCCCGACGGCGATGAGCGGCGGGATCCACGAGACGTGCAGATCGACCGCCTCCGGGACGGCACCGCGGTCCTTCAGCTGCCCGAACCACCAACTCGCCAGCGCGATCCCCGGCAGGCAGCCGATCAGCCCGGCGACGGGCGCGACGAGCAGCGCCTCCGCGGCGACCGCGCGGCGGATCTGTCGCGGGTGGCGCCGACGGCGCAGCAGCGCGAACTCGCGCATGCGCTGGCCGACGGACAGGGCCACCGTGCCGGCCGCGGTGAAGACGGCGACCAGGGTGGCGATCCCGCCGAAGCCGCCGAGTGCGGTGAGTGTCTCCCTGGCGTACGCCAGGCCCGCTCCTCGACTTCGCCGCGGTCGTCGCCGGTGAGCACCTGCGCGCCGGAGCCGGCGAGGGACTTCTCGACCGCGGTGGCGAGGGCGTCGGTGTCGGTGCCGTCCGCGGCCAGTACGGCGATGGCGTCGGCCTTGCCGGGGTGCCCGGCCAGTGGCCGCCTCGGCGTCGGCGAACCATGCCGTGGCCCTGCCGCCGGCCGCCGCGTCCGCCGCCGGGATGTCACCGGCCCCGGCCCTGGCCAGTCCGGACAGGCGGAAGTCCGTGTGGCCGACGGCCGTTTCGAGCGTGACGGTGTCGCCGACGTCGGCCTGCCGCACGAACGGCGGCGGCGTTCAGCACGACCTCGCCCGCGCGCGGCGCGGAACCGGCGGACAGCGCGGTGCCGGTGAAGGCGTGCGAGCTGCGTGGCCGGTGAGCGCTCCGTCTCCCTGCCGCACCGGGAACGTGAAGTCCGGCACCGCGGCCGCGACGCCCGGCGCCCGGGCGGCCCTCGCCCTGAGCCTGCGTCCACGCGGGCGGTGTCCCGGCAGCGGATACGCGGTTTCCTCGGGACCGTCGATGGTGTCGGAGACGAGTCGCGCGGACTGGTCGGCCGCCGCGACGACCGGCGCCTTCGCGTACCGCTCCGCCGGCACCGAGGCGCGGATGCCTGACTCCAGCAGGATGCCGCAGGCCGCGACGATCAGCGCGGACATCATCAGCGCGACGAACGTGCCCGCGAACGAGGCGGGTTTGAAGCGTACGGCCGCGCGAGCGAGGCCGTTCGGGGCAAGCTCCTCATGCCGCGGCCCCTGCCATCGCGCCCGTACGGCCGGCCAGCATCGTCATTCGTGCCCCGATCTGCTCCGCCGAACCGCGCTCCAGGCCGCCGGCGAAGGTGCCGTCGGCGAGGAACAGCACACGGTCGGCCCAGGCGGCCGCGGCCGGGTCGTGGGTGACCATGACGACGGTGGCGCCGAGGGTGTCCACCGCGTCCCGGAGCAGGCCGAGGACCTCGGTGGCGGTGCCGGTGTCGAGGGCGCCGGTGGGCTCGTCCGCGAAGACCACGTCGGGGCTGGTGACCAGGGCGCGGGCGACGGCCACGCGCTGCTGCTGGCCGCCGGACAGCTCGCCGGGCCGGCGCCGCGCCTTGTCGGCGAGCCCGACCCGCGCGACTATCGCGGCCGCACGGCGGCGGTCCTGGCGCTGCCCGGCGAGACCGCATGGGCAGCAGCACGTTCTGCTCCACGGTCGAGTGACGGCAGCAGGTTGAACGCCTGGAAGACGAAGCCGAGTCGACTGCGGCGGAGCTCGGTGAGCTTGTCCTCGCTCATACCGGTGATCTCCGTACCGCCGGAGGCGCACGGATCCCTCCGACGGCCGGTCGAGGCCGGCGGCGCACTGCAGGAACGTGGACTTGCCGGACCCGGACGGGCCCATGACCGCGGTGAACTGCCGCGCGGGAGGGCGAGGTCGACGCCCGCGAGGGGCGTGCACGGCGCCCACGCCGCGGGCCGTACCGCCGTCGCACACCGCGCAGTTCGACGGCGAGGCCGGGTGTCGCGGCCGGGGCCTCCGGTCAAGTCGTCCGTCTTCTGCCGCCTGTTGCTGCGTAGCCTCGCTGTTGCGCCCCTCACGACTCTCGTTCCGACGACGGGAAGTGTGCGAGGACAACGTGTGTGCGCCGGGCGTCACCTCGGGAGCCAAAGCGGAGGTGCTACCGCGGTAGGGGGTGGAGGAGGGGCAGGGGACCTGCCTTCCGCCCGGGTGCTGCCGCCGGTCCGGCGTGCGCGGGGCTTCGCCTGGCCGGTGGAGCGCGGGCGGGGGGCGTGAGGAGGCGGCGCGCGGCCTCGGCCGCGGGGCCGTCTACTCGCCCGGGGCCACCAGCCCCGATTCGTACGCAGACCACCGCCTGTACGCGGTCGCGCAGGTCGAGCGCAGGTGAGGACGCGGCTCACGCGTGTCTTCACCGTCTGCTCGGCCAGCACCAGATCCTCGGCGATCTCCGTGTTGGACCGGCCACGGGCCACCAGGGTGAGCACCTCGGTCTCGCGTTCCGTCAGGGGCCTTGAGCCGCAGCGTGGGCTTGCCCCGGGCGGCGGGACGTTGCCGGGCGAATCCGCGATGAGGCGGCGCGTCACGGAGGGGCGAGCAGCGCGCGTCGCCCGAGGCCACGACGCGTACCGCGCGATGAGGTCTGGCCGGCGGCGCGTCCTTCAGCAGGGAAGCCGCTCGCGCCCGCCCGCAGCGCCTCGTAGACGTAGTCGTCGACGTCGAACGTGGTGAGCATCAGACGCGCGGCCGGTGGGTGACGCCGGGCGGGGGCGTGAGGAGGCGGCGCGCGGCCTCGAGGCCGTCCATCTCGGGCATGCGGACGTCCATCACACGACGTCCGGGTGGGTGCGCCAGCTCGCCCGATGCCCTGCGCACCGTCGGGTGCCTCGCCCACCACGTCGATGTCGCTCTGGGCGGCCAGCAGCGCGGCGAAACCGGCCCGCACCATGGCCTGGTCGTCGACGACGATGACGCGCGTTGTCACGTGATGTCCTTTTCGGTCGGGGTAGTTGGGCGGCGACCCGGAAGCCGCCGTCCGGCTTAGTGGTCCCGCGTCGAGGGTGCCGCCGGCGATCCGCACCCGTTCTGCATGCCGACGAGTCCGTGCCCGGTGCCGCCCTTTCGAGCGGCGCGGCGGGCGGCTCGGGCGGCGGCCCCGTTGACGACGAGAACGGTAGTCGCGCCCGTCCTGCGAACCGGGCTCGACACCGACACCGACACCCGCGTCGCGAGCGCCCGGCGCGTGCCGGACAACGTTGGCCGAGGGCTTCCTGGACGATGCGGTACGCGGAGAGGCCCACCGCCCTCGGGCACGTCCGGCGTCGCAGGGGGCGAACTCCACCGGTCCGCCCGCTCTCACCGTCGCCTCCACCATCTGCCCGATCCGCGTCAGGCCCGGCTGGGAGCGAGCTCGCCGTGCGCCTCCTCGTTCCGCAGTACGCCGAGGAGCCGTCGCATCTCGCCGAGCGACTCGCGAGCGGTCGCCGCGATGGACGTGAACTCCTCTGCACGTCCGGTGGCAGCCCGTCGATGCGGTACGCCGCGGTGTCCGCCTGCACCGTGATGACGGACATGTGGTGGGCCACCACGTCGTGCAGCTCGCGCGCGATGCGGGCGCGTTCCTCCAGCAGCGTCCGCCGGCCGCGCTCGGCCTCGCTGATCGTCTCCTGCTCGGCCCGCCTGCGCTGCACCTCGTACCGCTCGCGGAGCGCGCCGGCGAGGACGAGTGCGATGCCGCTGAGGATGGTGAGCAGTGCGCTCCCGGCCGTCGTGTCGTGGGGCGCGGCGAACCCAGGCCGACGTTCGCGGCCGCCGTCGCCAGCCACACCAGCAGGCGTCCGGCGCCGCTCGCGCAGCCCGGGGGCGAGGCAGAGGCCGATGTACCCGACGATCTCCATGGGCGGGAACGGCCACACCTGCCGCTCCGAGGTCGACGGTGAGCAGGGCGAGGGCCCCGGCCACGTCCGCGACGAAGATCACGTACCAGGCCTGCAGCGGGCGGACGACCGCGAGCAGCAGGCGGTGCCGACTGCGCGATGGCCAGCCCGCTCGCGATGCCGCCGTGCAACCCGTAGTCGACGCTGAGTACTTGGATGGTGGTGGGCAGCGAGGGCGACGCACAGCATGAACGCCACGCCCCACGGCAGCAGCCGCACCTACCGCCGCGAAGCCCCCGCGAGCAGCGCGCGGGGGCGTTCCTCCTCCACTGAGGTCATGGGCCCCAGCTTAGGTGCGGCGGGGCGGCATCAGGAGACACACAGCTTGCGGGCGGACTCGGCGGATCGTCAGATGTCGGCACGCAGCGGTTCCCCACTTCGTGCATGTGTCGCAGGGCCTGACGGTAGGAGTCGATGAGACCGGTCTCCGCGTAGGGGATGCCGAGGTCGCGGCAGTAGGCCTTCACCATGGACTGGGCGAGCCTCAAGTGGGGGCAGGGCATGCTGGGGAACAGGTGGTGCTCGATCTGGTGGTTGAGGCCGCCGAGGACCAGTCGGTGAGACGGTGCCCCTGATGTTGCGGAGGACGTGAGGACCTGGCGTCGCAGGTGCCCCCACTTTCGCGCCGTCGGGGTCGGGCATGTCCATCCCCTTGTGATTGGGCGCGAAGGCCATGCCCGGGTGCAGCTCCGAACAGGGCTTGATGGAGCGCGGCGAAGACGAGCGCGTGCGCGAGCGGCATGGTCGTCAGGAGCAGGGTGACGTACCCGGCGATGTGGGCGACGAGGAGCGCGCCCTCGACCAGGCGCTCGCGGCCGGTCTGACGGCGCAGGTCCTGGAAGCCGGAGACCTTGAGGGCCAGGCCTTCGAGGAGGGTGAGGGGAAGAAGAGCCATGCCTGGTGGCGGGTGAGCCGACCGCGGAAGCCGGTGAGCGCGGCGGCCTGCTCGCTGGTGAAGACGAGGACGTCGGCGGCGACGTCGGGGTCCTTGTCGATGTGGTTGGGGTTGGCGTGATGGCGGTTGTGCTTGTACGTTCCACCACGCGTAGCTCATGCCGAGCAGCAGGTTGCCGTGGATGAGTCCGATGCGGCGGTTCGTGGCGCGGTTGCCGCTGATCTGCGCATGGCCCGCGTCGTGGCCGATGAACGCCGTGCGGGCGCTCCAGGACGGCGAGGACGGGAGCGAGAGCGAGTACCCACCACGAAGCGCCGATGAGTGCCATGCCGGTGACGACGGCGGCCAGGCCGAGCGCGTTGGTCACTATGGTGCGTGCGTACCAGCCGGGGCGCCGTTCGAGCAGCTGCTGTCCCTTGACAGCGCGCAGCAGGGTGTGAACTCGCTGCCCGGGTCCGGTGGGGATTGACTCGCGGTGGCCTTCTCGGGGTGGGGGCGGAGCGGTTTCGCCAGCCAAGGACATGGGTGTACTCCGGTGTTCGGTGGGTGGTGTCGAATGGGGCGGGTGGTTCGTCGGTCCGGCCGGGGACGGACGGTACGGGCCCGGCGTGTCGGCGGGTCATGGAGCCGTCACCGGCCACGGTGGTCGGCGGTGCCCGTACATCACTCACGCGGCGAGCGCGAAGTAGGCGAAGCCCGCCGCGAGCACGCCCGCGCCGCGCGGCGGGTCCCGCCGGTGCGGTGCCACGGGGTCTCCAGGGGCCGGGCGAACTTCGCGATCGCCACGAGCAGTCCCGCGAAGAGGGGCATCCAGGCCGTCCGCGCGAGGATCCATCCGGCCGTGTCCGGCGCGGTGGTCAGGCCGGGGATCTCGCCGAAGTACGAGGCGGGGACCGCCGCCGGCGAGCAGGGCCGTCTGGTGCCAGCACAGGATCGTCATCGCGGACAGGTTGATGATCACGACCGAGGCCCACAGGGCGGGCGCCGGAGCAGCCGGGCCAGCCGGTCGCACGGCAGGATCGCCGCACCGGACTGGGCGGCGGCGAGCGCGGACCAGCAGGGAGGGCGGGTGGGAGTTGGTGCGGGACGCGCCGGGCACGCCACCATCGACGCCGGGTAGTGGAAGGCGAGCAGCAGGGTGGCGAACAGGGCCGCGCCGCCCGCGAACAGCAGCCACGCCTCGCGGCGGCCCAGCCGCTTGTCCGCCCAGGACACGCCCAGCTGGTAGGCGAACATCCAGCCCGGAAGCAGATTGAGCAGACTCAACCAGGTCGGCATCGCGTCCGCGTACGGCCCGTAACGCAGGAAGTCGACCACCGCGACCGAGCCGAGCAGTGGGGCCGCGGACCAGAAGCCGAGACGCCGCGACGCGCGGAGGCAGTACGGCGTGAGGGCCGTGATCACGGCGTAGACGCCGACGAACCCTGAGGGCTGGACGACCAGCGTCGACGCGGTGTGCAGGGTGGCAGTCGGAACGCCGAGGCCGTAATGGAGGGTGGGGAGCAGCAGCGCCATGCGGCGGTGACACCGAGGACCGGGCGCCCCAGCCGAATGAGCCGGCCGGTGATCCACTCGCGGGCCGAGCCCTTGCGGCGCCGGTAGGAGAGGTACGAGGTAGCCGCCGACCAGGAAGAAGATGCCCAGCATCTGGAGGATCCAGCCGGCCGGGGCCAGTGCGCCG
>JAKFGP010000020.1 GCA_021502835.1 Streptomyces thinghirensis | reverse complement strand
CGTACCAGCGGCGCTGCTCCACCTGGTCCTTGTAGTAGGTGAAGAGGGAAGTCGAGGTAGTCCTCGATCTTCGCCTTGGCGGGTGTGGAGCGGTCGGGCTCGGAGCAGAGGCCGGGGCCGAAGACCTGTGCACTTGGATGAAATGCGAGGCCGGCGGGGCGGCCGAGACTGGGGCAGTACGCGTACGGCCTCCACCTGTTCGGCGAGTGTCTCGGCGCTCGGGGTGGTGGCGTTGGCCCAGAACAGCAGTTCCGAGGTACGGGCGAATAGCTGTAGAGGTGTTGGAGAAGCCGGGGCTCGTAGTCCTCGTGAAGAGCTGCTGAGGCCTTCGAGCTGCTCCGGGGAAGGTGTCCTGGCCTCCATGCCGTCGGAGGGCGCAGGTCCATGGGCTGGGCTTCGGGCGACCAGAGCCAGAGGGTGACCCTGGCTCCCTGCTTCATTCCTTGGCGTCGCGGATGTCGAGCTGGGCGGGGCGGGGCCCAGAAGTCGCCTGCAGGTAAAAAACCGTAAAGAGGAGTCCGCCGCTCGTCTCCGCTGACGTAGCCGAAGCCGGAGGCGCGCCGGCCAAACCGCGACCGCGCCGATCCAGCCGTGGTTCTTCTTGGTGCGCTTGCGCAGGGAGGCAGTTGCCGGCGGAGAGCTGGGAGAGGGTGTAGTCGCCCCACTCCGGGATGTACTTCAGGCGGGTGGTGACGCCCCGCTGGGCGTCCCCTGGCGGGGAAGAAGCTGCGCCGACCCCGCCACCTGGGACCAGCGGGGCGTCACCACCCGCCCGAAGTACATCCCGGAGTGGGGTGACTACACCCTCTCCAGCTCTCCGCCGACGGCTTCCTCCCTCGCCTGCGCACCAAGAGGGCCACGGCCGGATCGGCGGGCCGCGGGCGGAGCCGGCGCGCCGGGGGCTTCGGCTACGTCGGCGGGACGAGCGGCGGATTCCTCCTCGGCCCCCCCCCCCCTCCAAGCGACTTCGGGAGAAGCACCCCGCCCAGCTCGACATCCGCGACGCCCGTAGACCGACGAGGCGCCGGAGGCTACCCTCCGGTTGTGTTCGCCCGAGGCCCAGCCCATGGACCTGCGCTTCTACCACGACGGCATAGGGCCAGGACACCTTCCCGGAGCAGCTCGAAGGCCTCAACATCACCTACGAGGACTACGAGCCCGGCTTCGGCACCCCTCTACGGCGACTGCCCGTACCGGGAACCGCTGTTCTGGGCCAACGCTACCACCCCGAGCGCTGAGACACCCGCCGAACAGGTCGAGGCCGTACGCGTACTGCCCCAGCCTCGGCCGCCCGCCGGCGCAGCTCATCAAGTCCACAGCCTCGGCCTCGGCTCTACTCCGAGCCCGACCGCGCCACACCCGCCAAGGCGAAGATCGAGGATCACCCCGACTTCCCTCTTCACCTACTACAAGGACCAGGTGAGCAGCGCCGCTGGTACGCTTCTGGTACTACGGCGACATCATGCACACCTACGACACCGCCCGACACCAATGGCGCTACGACATCGGCGGCTACGCCCGGGACAACCCGAACTCTCCCCGGACCCGTGGCTCTGTACGCCTACCTGCGCTCCGGCCGCGCCGACATCTTCCGCTTCGCCGAGGCCAGCGATCCGCGGACACCGGCGAGGTCGACGTCTACCACCTCGAGGAATGGGCCGGCCTCGGCACCCGGCACGGAGTCCAGCACTACGCCGACAGCGCGCCAAGCAGCAGCGCATCGCCAACACCACCTACCGGCGCTACTACTACTTCCTCACCGCGACGAACGCGTCGGCGACTTCATGCACGCCAACGACGACTCCGACGAGCCTTCCTCGCCCTTGACCTCACCTGCAAGATCCGCACCGAGCCGTACACCCCCGACCGCCACGCCCTGTCGGTCGGCTTCGCACCGACTGGAGCGACCTGGTCTCGGCGTGGCTGACCGAGTGGAACCGCGGAAGCGGCCCCAAGTGGGGAGAAGGCCGAGGCTCGCGTCCTGTCCACCATGGAGACCATCGCCGCCCAGCCCAACGGCTTCGTCCGGGGCAGCGGCCTGTGAACGACCTGGACACCGGGAAGTTCGCCGTCGCCGACACCCCGAAGGTCGAGGTGTTCCACCTGTCGGCCGTCTCCCGGCCCGGAACGAACTGTGCGCCGAGCTGATCGACCTCGTCGACATGGGAGTTCAACGAGGCGTACGATGACTACCGCCGCTACTTCAACGCCTCCACGGCCGAACAGGCGGCCTGGTACGGCAGCACCTTCGGCAGCCTGATCCTCTTCAGGGCTACCCGCGCCTCGACGCCTACGCGCGGCCGTACAGACCGGGGACGAGAAGCTCGCCACGCGCGCGTGGCAGAAGCTCCTACGACTCCGACGGCTACAAGGAGTCGGCTCTCTGGAAGACGGAGAAGCTGAGCGGCCTGGTCACGCTGGTGCTGGGCAGTGAGGCGAGCTGGGTGTCCACCAACGACACCGCGCTCTACGGCCTCGCCGCCATCGAGACTCGGGCACTTCTTGGGCGACAGGATGCCGTAACCGGCACGTGAGGGAGCGCGGCCCGGGCACACCTTCACAGGTGGACTGGAACCATTACCGATTCCGCAGCCTGTGGGTTCGCCCGCGCCTCCGTCCCGGCCGTCTACCGCGCGCTGGAACGGATCGAGGACTATCCCCGCCGGGGGCCCCAGGTGCGCCAGGTCACCCGGCTCGACGACACCAGTGGGGTCGTCCGGTCCCGCTCTCTCCTCCCGTACGACCTGACCGCGACCCTGCGCGAGGGCCGGCGCGATGCGGGCGGGGGTGCTGGAGGTCGCCATGACCGGCGACATGGAGGGCTGGGCGCGCTGGACGGTCGCCCCGCGCGGGGCCGGCGCCCTCGTCCGCCAGCGACCAGGAGGTCGACGTACGCAAGCCGCTGTTGCGGCGCCTCGCCGTGCCGGATTCGCCCCCTCGTTTCGGGGCCAACCACCGCCTGACGATGCGGCGGGACGGCGCGGACTGGCCGCCCACCCGGAAGGCGGTCGCTCGCCGGTTTGAAGGAAACGCGCCGGGCCCTGCATTGTTCAGTGCGTTCCCGGGCGATTAGCTCCAGCGGGAGAGCGCTTCGTCTACACCGAAGAGGTCACCGGTTCGAACCCAGTATCGCCTGATGCGCCTGCGAGAGCGACGCTGTCCGCGAGCCATGTCGCGCAACGCGTCGTTCTCGTCGCCTTCGCGCGGCTTCGTTGCGCGACGTGGGGCTCCGCCACCCACACCCCGTGCCCGGCGTTCCTGCGGCCGGGGTGGTTCCGCCACGCCGTCGCCGGCAGGTCCGGCCGCAGCGGCCAGGCCGGGTCCACCGGCCTCCTCGGTGCGCTTGAGCGCGAACCACGCCTGCAGCCCCTGGGCTTGTCCCGCGTGCCAGACGGCCTGGAGCGTGTGCAGCTCCGGGCGGCGGACAGGCGCTCCAGCCGCCCAGGGAAGCGGCGCCCCACCGCCCGTACGACCTCCAGCGGCCTGCGATCGGCCGCCGCGGCCGTGCGCGTCCGCCAGCTCCACGCCGTAGTGCGCGCACAGGTCGGTGAGGGTGCGGCGGCCCTTGCGGTACCGGTCCAGGTGGTTGTCGAGCACGCGCGGGTCGAGGACGTGCAGCGATGTCCGCTCCACCCAGCGGCCGAGGGAGGAGGCGCGGTGCCGGCGCAACTCCCGGTCCAGCAGCGTCAGGTCGAACGGCGCGTTCATCACCACGAGCGGACGACCGGCGCTGGCCTGCTCGGCCAGTGCCTCCGCTATCTCGTACATCACCGGCGCCGGCCAGCGGCCGCTGGCGCTGCGGATGCTCTTCCGTCAGCCCGTGCACCGCCGGCCGCCGCCCTCGGCACCGGCACGCCCGGGTTCACCAGCCACCGGGTGACGCGCGCGGTTTCAGCCCTGGCGCGTCCTGCACGACGAGGGCCGCCGACACGATCCGGTCGGTCTCGACGTCCACACCCGTCGTCTCCGTGTCGAAGGCGGCCAGCGGCTCCTCGAACTAGCCCGTCATAGGGCACTCAACTCCTCGTCCGCGTACGGCAGCTGACGCGCCGTCTTCTGTCCTGATTCGGTGGAGATGCTCGGGCTGCTTCAGGCGTACGCCGGAAGGAATACAACAGAGTGCACACGGGTCCTCGCAGTTCAGCGACCCGCAGTGGGGACACACCAGTTCTGGAAGGCTTCGTTGGCCATGGCCATAGCGCAGCCCGAACGGGGCGGGCTGCTGCCCGAGCGCACGGCACCCTCCGCGGCTCTCTCGCCACCACCGCCTGCATGGAGACCTTGCAGGTCGGCTACCTCCATGCGGTCGCCGCGGCGGCGGGCTGCTCGCTCTCCCAGCCCTTCCCGGACAACGGCATCGACTGGCACGTCAGCCACAGCGCCCCGGGTACACGGTCGACGACGAGGTCACCATCAAGGTGCAGCTCAAGGCGACGTACCAGGTCCGCCCAACCCGCCCGGCCGCTTCTTCTCCTTCACGCTCGACAACGACCACCTGGCGAAGCTCGCCCGCACCCCGGTCTCGGTGCACAAGATCCTCGTCGTGATGATCGTCCCCCGGTCCCGGGACCAGTGGCCGCGGGGTTGGCGACGACCGGCTCGATCCTCGCGGCACCGCTGCTACCGTGGAGCGAATGTCCCGCCGGAACCGCGGGCACCGGCCGGCAGGCGCACGACCGTGCGGATACCGACTGCGCGGGTCTTCGACGACCGGGCGCTGTGCGAGATCATGACGGCGGGTCGGGACGGGAGGAAACCATGACGCACCGCCCGACCGGCGAACTCCTGCAGGCCGTGCGGCTGCACTCCGCCGACGAATCGCCGGTGCCCCCCGCCTGGGACGACGGCCGCCTGCCTGAGTCCGGCGCCGTCGACCCGGCCGTGTCGCTGACCGCCCTGCTCCACCGGCACGGGTGGTGAGCGCCGCGGCGGCGCCCCGCGGCCGCTACGGCCGCTGGCTTCGCCCGGCCCGGCCGCCGGTGGTGCCAGCCAGCCTGCTGGCTGCCTGGCCAGCCTGCGCTTTCCCCGACAGCGACGACCTGCTCGGCGAGGCCTGCCTGCCCTGTCCCGCAGCGGCACGCCCGGCCGCCCGCTACAGATCCTCCCCTCCTCGCCGTGCCCAGCGACGAGATCCGCTGGGGGCGCGACGTACCGACCGGGCCCGGCGACGACCGCCTCCGGGACGCCGCGAGGAACAGTTGCGCTCCGCCGCCCGCCGGATGCTGCTCGCCGGGAGCGCTCTCGCTACGCGCGCGTGCGGGCTACTACGGCGACGCCAGGGCACCAGCGCGCCGCCGCCGAGGTCCTGGAGAACGTCCTGGTCGGTCCGCCCCTGGAGAGCCGCCGGCGCTCACCGCGTTCGTGCCGGTCACCACGGCCGCCCCTCGCCGTACGCCTCCGACCACGCGCCTACGCCGCCCGCGAGGCCGTCGACTACCGGCGGACCACCGGCGGCATGGAGGTTTCGACCACGGCTGTCGCTTTCGCGGTCAGCCATGAGCTCACCGAGAGCCGTCGCCCCTGGTCCGCGGCACGGAGTGGGGCGCCCGGATCGCCGTCGACCGGGCGCCGGCCGCCGGGTCCCCCGAGGCTGCGCCGCCTACGCCGAACCCGTCGAGTTCTCACCCGGCGACCTGCCCGCCCTGCGCGAGGCCGCCGCCCGCTACCTGCGCGCCGAGCCCTCCGTACCGGTCCGGATCACCGGCACCGTCGTCCTGCAGCCGTCCCGGGCCGCGCGGCGCGGGCACCGTACGGCTCAGGTGCTGGCCGGGCGCGGACGTCCCGCACGTACGGATCACCCTGGACGAGGAGGCCTACCGGATCGCGGGGCACGCCCATCTCGTCGGGTTGCCGGTGCGGGTGCTCGGCCGGCTGGAGAGCCGGGGCGGATTCCGCCGGCTCACCGGCGCCTGCGAGATCGCCCCCGTGCAGGTCGACGACGCGGGCGGGACCGGCTGCTGAAGGCGGTCCAGGAGCACGTGGAGGTGGCGGCCTTCTTCGAGGAGACCTGCGGCGGGGACGGCGAGGACGACGGCGACGCGGGGACTGATTTCGCGGTGAGCGGGCCGGGGTCGGTACGATCGCCCTCATGCGTGCGCTTTGGTGCTGGCGCCGCAGCCCCACTTCAGTCAGGAGAGACCGGTGTCAGACGTCCGTGTGATCATCAACGCGATTCGAGCGGGAAGAACGCGTGGTGACTACGGGCACGACGGCCGCCGAGCTCTTCGCCGGCGAGCGCTCGATCGTCGCCGCCCGCGTGTCCGGTGAGCTGAAGGACCTCGCCTACGAGGTCCAGGACGGCTGAGACCGTCGAGGGTGTCGAGATCTCCCTCCGAGGACGGTCTGAACATCCTGCGCCACTCCACCGCGCACGTCATGGCTGCAGGCCGTGCAGGAGCTGTTCTCGAGGCCCGCTCTGCATCGGCCCGCCCGTCAAGGACGGCTTCTACTACGACTTCGACGTCGAGAAGCCCTTCCACCCCGATGACCTCAAGGCCATCGAGAAGAAGATGCAGGAGATCCAGAAGCGCGGCCAGCGCTTCTCGCGCCGCGTCGTCCCCGACGACGCCGCCCGCGAGGAGCTCGCCGACGAGCCGGACAAGCTGGAGCTGATCGGCCTCAAGGGCTCCGCGTCGCACGACGACGGCGCGGACGTCGAGGTCGGCGCCGGCGAAAACTGACGATCTACGACAACCTGGACGCCAAGACCGGCGAGCTGTGCTGGAAGGACCTCTGCCGCGGTCCCCACCTGCCCACCACCGGCATCCCGGCGTTCAAGCTGATGCGCAACGCCGCCGCCTACTGGCGCGGCAGTGAGAAGAACCCGATGCTCCAGCGCATCTACGGCACGGCCTGGCCGTCCAAGGACGAGCTGAAGGCGCACCTGAGTTCCTGGCCGAGGCCGAGAAGCGCGACCACCGCAAGCTCGGCAGCGAGCTGGACCTGTTCTCCGTCCCGGAGCAGATCGGCTCCGGCCTCGCGGTCTTCCACCCCAAGGGCGGCGTGGTCCGCAGGGTCATGGAGGACTACTCGCGGCGCCGCCACGAGGAGGAGGGGACCGAGTTCGTTTACACCCCGCACGCGACGAAGGGGAAGCTCTTCGAGACCTCGGGCCACCTGGACTGGTACGCCGACGGCATGTACCCGCCCATGCAGCTCGACGAGGGCGTGGACTACTACCTCAAGCCCATGAACTGCCCGATGCACAACCTGATCTTCGACGCGCGCCGGCCGCTCGTACCGTGAACTGCCGCTGCGCCTCTTCGAGTTCGGGACCGTGTACCGGTACGAGAAGTCGGGCGTCGTGCACGGCCTGACCGGCCCGCGGCTTCACCCAGGACGACGCGCACATCTACTGCACCCGCGAGCAGATGTCGGGAGGAGCTCGACAAGACGCTCACCTTCGTGCTGAACCTGCTGCGCGACTACGGTCTGACCGACTTCTACCTGGAGCTGTCCACCAAGGACCCGGAGAAGTTCGTCGGCTCCGACGAAGCCTGGGAAGAGGCCACCGAGACGCTCCGCCAGGTCGCCAGAGCAGGGCCTGCCCCTGGTCCCCGACCCGGGCGGCGCCGCCTTCTACGGCCCGAAGATCTCCGTCCCGACCAAGGACGCCATCGGCCGCACCTGGCAGATGTCGACCATCAGCTCGACTTCAACCTGCCGGAGCGCTTCGACCTGGAGTACACCGGCGCGGACGGTGCCAAGCAAAGCGCCCGGTCATGATCCATCGCGCGCTGTTCGGCCCACTCGAGCGCTGCTTCGCGGTGCTCCTGGAGCACTACGCGGGCGCCTTCCGGTGTGGCTGGCCCCCGTCCAGGCGATCGGCATCCCGATCGGAACGCGCACGTCGAGCACCTGGAGGTTGGCCGCAAGCGGCCTCGGCAAGGGGCTGCGTCGAGGTCGACTCTCCTCCGACCGCATGCAGAAGAAGATCCGCAACGCCCAGAAGCAGAAGTGCCCTGTGGTCATCGCGGGCGACGAGGACATGACGAACAGCGCCGTCTCCTTCCGCTACCGCGACGGCTCTCAGGAAAGGGCATCCCCGTCGACGAAGCATCGCGAAGATCGCGCAGGTCGTCGAGGAGCGGGCGCAGGTCTGATCCGCCGAGGATTCCAGGGGCCCCGGGAGATCCGGGGGGCTTCCCGGTCGCCGCGCACGACGCCATATGCTGCACGCATGACGAGTGAGCCTGGAGCAGCAGTTGGGAGTGGGGACCCAGGACGCGTTCCAGCGCCTGTGGACGCCCCACCGGATGGTCATCCAGGGCGAGAACAAGCCGAGCGGCCCCGGCGCCGACGACGGCTGCCCCTTCTGCTCGATCCCGCCAAGTCCGACGAGGACGGGCTGGTCGTCCGCGCGGCGAGCACGTGTACGCGGTGCTCAACCTGTACCCGTACAACGGCGGCCACCTGATGACCGTGCCGTACCGGCACGTAGCCGACACCGAGCTGACCGGCGTGGAGACGCGGAGCTCGCCGAGTTGACCAAGCAGGCGATGACGGCCCCTGCGCACCGCGTCGGGCGCCCACGGCTTCAACATCGGCATGAATCAGGGCTACCGTGGCCGGCGCGGGAATGCGCCGCCCATCTCCACCAGCACGTCGTGCCCGCTGGGGCGGCGCACGCAACTTCATGCCGGTCGTCGGCCACAGAAGGTACTGCCGCAGCTGCTGGGGGACATTCGCGAGATGCTGGCGGAGGCGTGGCCCGCCGCATAGCTGCGGGCGGTCGTGCCTCCCCCAGCGCCTGAACGGCCTGGGAGGTACCCCCGAGGGCGGCACGGGTGGGCGGTGGGGGGCACCTCCCGCTCATGGGGTCCCCCGCGCGAGCGAGCCGAGCGTGGGGGAGAAGCCGGAAGTGGGGGAGGCACCCCCGTCAGCGCCGGGCCGCGCGTCCCATCCTGAGCCGCAGCCCCGGGCACCTGAAGACAGGCCTACGCGTTGTACAGGTCCGCCTTACCCGGCGTCGGATCCTGCACCGCCGTACTGAGGAACGCCGACCGTGTCCCGAACTTCTCGGTGTCCACGCCGTTCTCCTCCAGCACCCTGATCGCCGACGAGTGCACCACCCGCAGCACCGGCGCCGCCGCCCGCAACGCGTCGTCGGCCATGAAGCGGTGGCGCCACGGCTGGTCCGCCCACGCGTGCCGCAGCCCGAACGGCTCCGGCAGGCCGATCGTGCCGCCGAGCCAGTTCAGCAGCGGCGGGTACCAGGTGAGTGGGGCGCGGACGGCGAGCCGTACCACCTCGTTCGCGGTGACCAGCGGGAGCATCACCTTGCGCGTCTCCCACGGCCGAACGACTTGGCGACCTCCTGGGAGGAGCCTCGGCTGGTGGTGAGCAGCGGGTTCACCGGGCCCAGGGCGTGACCGGTGACCCCGATGCGCAGCGTCTCGTGCAGCACGGTCACCGTGATCAGCATGGTGATGACCAGCTGGCCGTCCCACAGGGTCCACTGGACACCCGGGCAGTGCCGGTCACCGGCGCCGAACTGCTGCTTGTTGCGAGATGTCCTGTATCGCGTGCGACTTGACCTGGTACGCCTCGACGTCCGTGCCCTCCGGACGGGACACCGCCTTGGCGTTCTCCCCGATGGGCGTCACGACCCAGTGCCGTATGGACGGCTTCGTGAGGCCGCCGGTGTTCAGCGGGCCGCGCTCCAGCATGCGCAGCTGGTCGTGGATGGCCCGGACGACGTCCCAGCTGCGGAAGGGTGGATCTCCCGGGTCGGGTCGGCCGGCACCAGGTTCTCGGCGAGCTGCCAGCTGCCCCAGCGGGTGCCCATGCCGAGCATGCCCTTGGGGCCGGCGTAGAAGACCGAGTTGGACTGCTGCTCGGCGCCGAGCTTGGCCAGGGACTGGCGCAGCTGCTCGGCCGCGGTCTCGCCCGGGTTGCTGGGGACCGCCTCGGGGACCTTGGCGCCGACGCCGCTGCCCGACAGGAGGCCGTCCCAGCGCTTCCGCAGGTCCCTCGCCGTGCCCTCGCAGATCCGCTTGGCCCAGAACCAGCCGACGACCGGCAGGACGACCCGCGGCGCGCGCGTACCAGGCCCGGAAGCCGGAGAAGGGCATCTTGACGAACAGCACGGCCAGCGCGGCGATCGCCACGAGCACCGCGGTGCCCAGCGCCCCGGCCTGTTTGTTCTCCGCCTTGGCGACGGTGGTGCGGATCTGGAAGCCGAGCAGCCAGACCAGCATGCCGGGCAGGAACAGCAGACCGCACAGCACGATCACCGTGGACAGCCGGGCGTCGCGCGCCTTGCGGATGCCGTTGGCCGCCAGGCAGTGCTCGACGACCACCTGCGGCTCGGCACCGAAGGACTGGATGAGGGCTTCCGGCCGCTGCCCAGCATCCGGTCGGCCACCGCGCGGGAGAAGGCCTCGCCGAGGTTGGGTCGGAAGATCGTGGCCCAGGACCGGCCCGCGTTGAGGGTCGTCTGGTGCCACTCGTTGTCGGCCTTCTTGATGTCCGCCAGCTCGCTGTCCCGGTAGGCCGCCGAGGCCAGCGCGAACGTGGCTGTCTGGCCTCCGTCGTCCGTGCGCGGCACCTGCGGTCGAAGAAGTCCGCGTAACCGCCGTCAACGGTCATTTCCGCCCCCGATCGCCACCACTGTCGCTCCTGCGGCCTTCCCGACTTCCGTGCCCGGCACACCTGTTGATCAGGTCATCAGCGTATCCGCCGACACCGACATGCGGCACCGGACGGCGAAAGGCGCCCCGCGCGCGCGGTTCGCCCCGGTGTCGCGCCGTCGTGCGCCCGCACCCGGGCAGATCGTTAACGGGCCTCTTCCCGGCGGGGAGTCGAACGCGCGACCGGCACGGAGGAAGTCCGCGCCGGCCCTCTGCCGCGTACCCCTGGGACGCCGCCCGCAGCTCCTCCCGGAGGCGTTCCGCGATCTGCGGCGGCATCGGTTCGTGCCGCGCGTAACGGCGGCCGAAGCGCGCGGTGCCAGTGCGTCAGGGAGCGCAGGTCCACCGCGTACCGGCCGATCTCGATCTCCGGTACCTCGGCCCGGATGAGGGTCCGCCCGCCGCTCGTCTGCTCGGTGCCGAGCACCTTGCCGCGCCGTCCGGACAGGTCGCTCATCACGGCGCCCACGTAGTCGTCGCCGACCAGCACGCTCACCTCGGCCACCGGCTCCAGCAGATGGATCCTCGCCTGGGCGCGGCCTCCCGCAGCGCCAGCGCGCCGGCCGTCTGGAAGGCGGCGTCGGAGGAAGTCCACCGGGTGCGCCTTGCCGTCCCGCAGCGTGACCCGCACGTCGATCAGCGGATGGCCGGCGGCGACGCCCTTGGCGGCCTGTGCGCGGACGCCGCTTCTCGACGGACGGGATGAACTGCCGGGGCACGCGCCGCCGACCACCTCGTCCACGAACTCGATGCCCGAACCGCCCGGCAGCGGCTCCACCTCGATCTCGCAGATGGCGTACTGACCGTGCCCGCCGACTGTTTCACGTGCCGCGCCCGCGCCCGGCCGCGTCCCCGAACGTCTCCCGCAGGGAGACCCGGTGGGAACGACGTCGACCTGGACCCCGTAGCGGCTGCGCAGCCGCTCCCAGCGCCACGTCGGCGTGGGCCTCGCCCAGGCACCACAGGACCACCTGGTGCGTGTCCTGGTTCTGCTCCGGAAGGCGCATCGTCGGGTCCTCGGCGACCAGCCGCGAGAGCCCCTGGGAGAGCTTGTCCTCGTCGGGCTTGCTGTGCGCCTGGATGGCGAGCGGCAGCAGCGGGTCCGGCATCTCCCACGGGGCCATCAGCAGCGGGTCGTCCTTAGCCGAGAGCGTGTCCCCGGTCTCCGCGCGGCTCAGCTTGGCCACGCACGCCAGGTCGCCCGCGATCACGTGCGAGACCGGCCGCTGCTGCTTGCCGAACGGCGTCGTCAGGGGCGCCGATCCGCTCGTCGACGTCGTGGGTCCTCGTGGCCGCGGGTCGGCCAGCCCGTGCCCGGAGACGTGCACCGCTCTGGTCGGCGCGCAGGGTGCCGGAGAACATCGCGGACCAGCCGAGATCCGGCCGACGTACGGGTCGGAGACGTCTGACGACCTCCGCGACCAGCAAACTCGTCGGGATCGCACATCCGCAGCTCGCGCGGCCGCGTCGGGCGGGCGTAGACCCGGGGCACGCCTCTTCGGCCAAGCGCCCAAGGGTCGAAGCCGCGTGACCAGCTCCAGCAGTCGATCAAAAGCCGAGCCCTGCCGGGCGCCCTCGACGCGGGAGGCTGCTGCCACCGCGAGAAAACACCCGAGCGCGCCCACCGCCCGTCCAGATCCTCCTCGATGAGCGTCTTGACGTCCACCTGTTTGCCGCCGGAGAGTTAAGCGCTCCATGAGGGTCTCGTCCTCGCTCTCGAGATGATCCCCTCGATCAGCATGGAGGCGGGCCTCCGTCGAGCGACGGCAACTTGTTCCTCGCCCGGCTCCGGACTCTCGCGCTCGCCGGACGCGTAGTCGAAGCAGCTTCCGCGACAGCAGCCCGACGAGTCCCGGGTCACGGGTGCGTGCCCGTCCGGGCGCCTGCGGCCCGTGCAGCGGCAGGTGAGCAGGCGGCAGCTGCTGGCGCGGCCGGCGTCGAGGTCGTCCCCGCCGAAGGCCTCCCCTCCGCGCAGATCCCGCGTCATCTCCTCGAAGTCCGCGCGGGCGGCCTCCAGGTGCGTGATCACGATGGCGCGCGGCATGCCGACGGCAGGCGGCGCAGCACTCCTCCCACGCACGCAGGTCGAGCCGTCCACCCCGTCGGAGGCCGAGACGACGAAGAGGGCCGCGTCCGCCGCCCGCAGACCGGCCCTCAGCTCACCGACGAAGTCGGCGTACCCGGGAGTGTCCAGGAGATTGATCTTGATGCCGTCCCATTCGACCGGCACCAGGGAGAGCTGTACGGGCGCTGCTGCCGGTGCTCCATCTCGTCGTAGTCCGAGACGCAGCCGCCGTCCTCCACGCGGCCCGCCCGGTTCAGTGCTCCCGCCGTCAGCGCGAGAGCTTCCACCAGAGTCGTCTTGCCCGATCCGGAGTGGCCGACCAGCACCACATTCCGTACGGACGTGGGGTGGTCGGCCGCCGTAGCCCTTCCGGCGGCTCCGGGATGGTGTGCGCCTTGTCGCCCATGTCCTTGCCTCCCGTGCGCGGTGAGGTCACTGTGGGGCGCGGACACGCGGGACCGCGTGCACTGGCGGCTCCGGCGACGCCCGCGGTCCTTCGAGCTTTCCACTCCCGTCACGCCGCGTCCATACGACGGACCCGATCCCGCCGCCCACCGGCCGCCCACCAGGGGCTCAGGGTGCCGTCCGTCGCCCCACGCGCGCGCGTGGCTACGATGGGCCAGCCGGTGGCCAGCAGGGGCCGCGGCCACACCGACCGTCGGGAAGGCCATGCTGAACAAGTACGCGTGCATTTTTTACGCGTGTCCTCACACCGTTCGCCGCGTTTCTCATCCACCGCCGGGGCGTCAGCCCGACACGGTCACGCTGATCGGCACCGCCGGTGTGGTCGCGGGTGCGCGCTGGTCTTCTCTACCCCATGGGTGAGTTCTTCTGGGGCACGGTCGTGATCCGCTTTTCGTCTTCTCCGACCTCGTCGACGGCAACATAACCGCCAGCTCGCGGCCGCTACGCTCCAGCCGCTGGGGCGCCCTGGACCCACTGCGACCGGGTCGCCGATCGGCGCGATCTTCGGCGCTCGCCCTCTGGTACGCGGGCGGTGGTGACGACATCGTGCTGTGCGCCGTGTCGATCTTCTGCCTGGCCAGCGGCCAGGTGGTGTCGCACACCAAGGCGCGCGCGGCAGGAGTCGATCGGCCTGCCGGTCGCCGTCAACGGACTGGTCGAGCGCCGAGCGACTGGTCAGTTTCGCTGGTCGCCGCCCGGCCTGCGGGGCTGCACGCACGTTCGGCGTGCCGGGCATCGAACACCTCCTGCCGATCGCCGCTGCGGATCGTCGCCGTCGGCAGCTCTCGTCACGCTGATCCAGCGGGTCGTCACGGTCCGCCGGGAGGCCGCCGAGGCGGACGCGCCGCCGCCCAGGAGAGCCAGGACACCGAGGCGGCCGAGTGAGCGGCGGGACCGGCTGACCAGCGGCCTGCGTCGGCGCCGGTTGGAGCACCGTGAAGAAGCTCCCCGAGCCGGTCGCCGTGCGGCTCCCGGCCGCACCGTCGCGGACGTCGCCTGGAAACAGCGCGGCGCGGGCGTACGGCGCCTGTGAAACAACTACTGCGCGCGTGGTGCCGGACGCGGGCCCGGAACGGCTCGCCGCCCTACCTCGCGTGCGGGCATGCGCCCTACCTGCGCTTACTGGATGGAGTCCCTTCCGGCTTCCCGGCGTGGAGCGGCGAGCGGATCAGACCGGCTTGACCGTCAGGGACCTGCACCACCACCGACGGCATGGACGCCGGCAAGGGCGTGTCCTCGCCCTCCCGCACCCTGGCCAACTGGGACCTGGCGGGCGCCTGGGTCACCACCGAACTCGGCATCCCCCTTCACCACGGTCGCCGATCGCCTCGGGGCCGGAGACCCTCTACGACCGCTTGTCGCCTACCGCGAGGGCCTCGGCATGGAGGTCCTGCCGCACGCGGCGGCACGGCGTTCGGCACGCTGGCCCGGCGGCTGCGCGCGAACGGCGGCCTGGTTCTGCCTGGTCGCCGACCGCGACCTGTCCGCCTCCGGCGTGGAGGTCGACTTCTTTCGGCGAGACGGCCCGGATGCCCGCGGGACCGGCATGCCCTGCTGGCGCTGCAGACCGGCGCACACGGCTGCTGCGGTGACGCTCTGGTACGACGAGTCGCCCGGGTCATGAGGGGCCGGGTGCACATCCGCCGGTCGAGGTCCCCGAGTCAGGCACCCGGGCCGAGAAGACGTCTGTACCGTGACACAGGCGCTGGCCGATGCCTTCGCCACGGGGATCGCCGACCACCCGGAGGACTGGCACATGCTCCAGCGTTTGGCTGAAGGACCTCTCGACCCCCCAAGGCCCCCGCCGCGTCGACGGGCAGGGCGCCTCGTGAGGATCGGCATCGTCTGCCCCGTACTCCTGGGACGTGCCGGGCGGCGTCCAGTTCCACATCCGGGACCTGGCCGAGTATCCTTCATCCGGCTCGGCCACGAGGTCTCCGTCTCGCCCCCGCCGACGACCGATCCACCCCGCTGCCGCCGTACGTCGTCTCAGCCGGGCTGCGCGGCGCCGGTCCCGTAAGCGGCTCGGTGGCCCTCTCAACCTCTTCGGTTTCCCAGGCGGCGGCGCGGGTGCGGCGCCGGCTGCACTGACCCGCGCCTTTCGACGTCATCCACATCCCCACAGACCCGACCTCGCCCTCGCTCGGCCTGCTGACCTGCTGGGCGGCGCAGGGCCCCGATCGTGGCGACCTTCCACACGACCAACCCGCGCTCCGCTCGATGATCGCCGCGTACTCGATCCTCCAGGCCGCCCTGGAGAAGATCAGCGCCCGCATCGCGGTGAGCGAGCACGCCCGCCGCAGCCCTCGTCGAGCACCTCGGCGGGGGACGCGGTCGTCATCCCCAACGGCGTCGACGTCGACTTCTTCGCGGGCGCCGAGCCGAAGCCCGAGTGGCAGGGCGACACGATCGGCTTCATAGGGCGTATCGACGAACCCCGCAAGGGCCTGCCGGTGCATGCGGGCGCTGCCGAAGATCCTCGCCACCCGCCCCCGGGGGCCCGGCTGCTGGTCGCCGGGCGCGCGCACGAGAGAAGGAGGCCGTGCTCCCCTGCCCGCCGATGCGCGCTCCCGAGGTGGAGTTCCTCGGCATGGTCAGCGACGAGGACAAGGCCTGTTCCTGCGCAGCGTCGACCTGCAGCGTGGCGCCCAACACCGGCGGCGAGCTTCGGGATCATCCTGGTCGAGGCCATGTCGGCCGGCGCCCCGGTACTCGCGCTTCGGACCTGGACGCCTTCGCCCCAGGTCCTCGACCAGGGGGCGGCCGGTGAGCTGTTCCCGAACGAAGACGCCGCCGCCCCGGCCGACGCGTGCGTACGGCTCCTCGCGGACTTGGAGCGCCGCAACCGCCCTGCGGGAGCAGGTTGCGCGCAGCGCCCAGCTGTACGGCGCTGAGCTGGTCACCGTCGGAGCTGCGACATCTCTGTCGGTCTGGACGATACTGGTCACGGTGGTGATGGCAGTGCAGGACGGCGGCGGACCGGTCCAGGCGACGGGCTGAGGCGCACGCTTCGCGGCTCCGGCGCGGACTGAGGGGCGGACTTCGCAGCGACGTTGGGCATTCTCAAGCCTGTCCGGCGTTTGAGGACGAGGCCGTCCAGGCCGAAGCGGGGTCTGGGGGCGGCAACCCCAGCCTACGTCACCGTGTGAGGTACCCCGCCAACCCGGCGGAGCGCTCGTACGGGTTGCGCCCCATGACCCGCAACCCTCATCTGGATCCTGGTCGTCCTCGTGGCGATCGGCCTGTACCTGAGCTCGACGGCGGGGCGGCTGGACCGGCTGCACGCCGGATCGACGCCGCCCGCGCCGCACCTCACTCGACGCGCAGCTGCTGCGCAGGGCGTCCGTGGCCCAGGAACTCGCCACCTCCGGCGTGCTCGACCCGGCCGCCTCCATCGTCCTGTACGAGGCCGCGCACGCCCGGCAGGCCGAGGAGGAGCACCGGGAGGTCGCCGAGAGCGGCTGAGCCAGGCACTGCGGGCGGTGTTCGCCGACCCGCCGCAGGTGGACGTCCTGCGCGAGGCGCCCGGGGAGAGGAGGCGATCCACGAGCTGGCCGAGGCCGTACCCGGCGCGTCCCGATGGCCCGGCGGTTCCACAACGACGCGGTGGGAGCCGCGCGCAGGCTGCGCGAGCACCGCAAGGTCCGCTGGTTCCGCCTCGCCGGACACGCTCCCTTCCCGCTGGCCTTCGAGATGGACGACGAGTCGCCGGCGGCCCTGGTGAGACAGGGCGGCGTAGCGGCCCCCGCCCGGGCCCGCACCCGAAAAGGATCCACCAGCTACCCATTGGCCCTTGCTGTGGCCTGCTCCCTTCACGTTTCCTCGGAGCTGCACAAACCCCCTTCACTTCAGCGAGGTACCCGTGTCCAGCACGCTCTCCGAGAACCAGACCCCCGAGACCGGCACCGCCCGCGTGAAGCGCGGCATGGCCGAGCAGCTCAAGGGGCGGCGTGATCATGGACGTCGTCACGCCGGAGCAGGCGAAGATCGCCGAGGACGCGGGCGCCGTCGCCGTCGTGGCCCTGGAGCGGGTCCCGGCCGACATCCGCAAGGACGGCGGCGTGGCCCGTATGTCCGACCCGGACATGATCGAGGGCATCATCGGCGCGGTTTCCATCCCCGTGATGGCCAAGTCCCGCATCGGCCACTTCGTCGAGGCCCAGGTCCTGCAGTCCCTCGGCGTCGACTACATCGACGAGTCCGAGGTCCTCACCCCGGCCGACGAGGTCAACCACAGCGACAAGTTCGCCTTCACCACCCCCTTCGTCTGCGGCGCCACCAACCTCGGTGAGGCCCTGCGCCGCATCGCCGAGGGCGCCGCGATGATCCGCTCCAGGGGCGAGGCCGGCACCGGCAACGTCGTCGAGGCCGTCCGCCACCTGCGCCAGATCAAGAACGAGATCGCCCGGCTGCGCGGCTACGACAACAACGAGCTGCACGCCGCCGCCAAGGAACTGCGCGCCCCCGTACGAGCTGGTCCGGGAGGTCGCCGAGCTGGGCAAGCTCCCCGTGGTCCTCTTCTCCGCCGGCGGTGTCGCCACCCCCGGCCGACGCCGCGCTCATGCGCCAGCTCGGCGCCGAGGGCGTCTTCGTCGGCTCCGGAATCTTCAAGTCCGGCGACCCGGCCAAGCGCGCCGCCGCCATCGTGAAGGCGACCACCTTCTACGACGACCCGAAGATCATCGCGGAGGCGTCCCGCAACCTGGGCGAGGCCATGGTCGGCATCAACTGCGACACCCCTCCCCGAGACCGAGCGCTACGCGAACCGCGGCTGGTAGGACGAGGACACCGGATCCATGAGCGACACCCCCGTCATCGGCGTCCTGGCCCTCCAGGGCGACGTACCGGAGCACCTCATCGCCCTGGCCACGGCCGACGCCGTGGCCAGGCCGGTCAGGCGCCCCGAAGAACTCGCCGAGGTCGACGGCCTGGTCCTGCCCGGCGGCGAGTCCACCACCATCTCCAAACTGGCCGTCCCTCTTCGGAGTGATGGAGCCCCTCCCGCGCGCGCGTGCGGGACGGCCTGCCCGTCTACGGCACCTGCGCCGGCATGATCCTGCTGGCCGACAAGATCCTCGACCCGCGCTCCGGGCAGGAGACGGTCGGCGGCATCGACATGATCGTGCGGCGCAACGCCTCGGACGGCAGAACGAGTCCTTCGAGGCGGCCGTCGACCTCAAGGGCGTCGAGGGCGATCCTGTGGAGGCGTCTTCATCCGCGCCCCCTGGGTGGAGTCCGTGGGCGCCACGGCCGAGGTAGCTCGCCCAGCACGAGGGCCATATCGTCGCTGGTCCGCCAGGGGCAACGCCCTGGCCACGTCGTTCCACCCGGAGCTGACCGGCGACCACCGCGTGCACCGCCTCTTCGCCGACATGGTGCGCGCGAACCGGGCGCGGCGGAGTCCCAGAGGATTCCTGCGTTCGTTCAAAGACGGGTTACGCGAAGGAGACAGGCAGATGTCCGGCCACTCTAAATGGGCCACGCATGAAGCACAAGAAGGCCGTCATCGGTGCCAAGCGCGGCAAGCTCTTCGCGAAGCTGATCAAGAACATCGAGGTCGCGGCCCGGATGGGGGGCGTGGACATCGAGGGCAACCCGACGCTCTACGACGCCATCCAGAAGGCGAAGAAGCAGTCGGTCCCGAACAAGAACATCGACTCCGCGGTCAAGCGTGGCGGTGGCCTCGAGGCCGGCGGCGCCGGACTACGAGACGATCATGTACGAGGGTTACGGCCCGAACGGTGTCGCGGTACTCATCGAGTGCCTCACCGACAACCGCAAACCGCGCCGCTCCCGACGTCCGCGTCGCCATGACCCGCAACGGCGGCTCCATGGCCGACCCGGGCCCGGTGTCGTACCTGTTCAACCGCAAGGGCGTCGTGATCGTCCCCAAGGGCGAGCCGGGCGAGGACGACGTCCTGCAACCGTCCTGGACGCGGGCGCCGAGGAGGTCAACGACCTCGGCGAGACCTTCGAGGGTACTCAGCGAGGCCACCGACCCGGTCGCGGTCCGCACCGCCCTCCAGGACGCCGGCATCGACTACGAGTCCGCCGATCGCCAACCTGGTTCCGAACCGTGCAGGTCCAGCTGGACGAGGAGGGCGCCCGGAAGATCTTCCAGGCTGATCGACGCCCTGGAGGACAGCGACGACGTGCAGAACGTCTTCGCCAACTTCGACGTGAGCGACGAGGTCATGGAGAAGGTCGACGCGTAGCACCGCCGCGCGCACGACGAGCTCCGGCGGGCCGGGGACACGTCCCCGGCCCGCCGCCGTTCGTCGGTGGCGACCCGATAGCCCGCACAAACAGGCGATCGATGTAGAGGAGCCGTACGTTGCGCGTACTGGGGTGGACCCGGGGCTGACCCGCTGCGGGATCGGTGTCGTGGAGGGCGTCGCGGGGCGGCCGCTCACCATGCTCGGCGTCGGAGTGGTCCGTACACCCGCGAACGCTGAACTCGGCCACCGCCTGGTCGCCGTCGAGCAGGGCATCGAGCAGTGGCTGGACGAGCACCGGCCCGAGTACGTGGCGGTGGAGCGCGTCTTCAGCCAGCACAACGTCCGCACGGTCATGGGCACTGCCCAGGCCAGCGCCGTCGCCATCCTGTGCGCCTCCCGTCGCGGCATCCCCGTCGCCCTGCACACCCCCAGCGAGGTCAAGGCCGCCGTCACCGGCAGCGGACGCGCCGACAAGGCGCAGGTCGGTGCCATGGTCACCCGGCTGCTGCGGCTCGCCGAACCGCCCAAGCCCGCCGACGCCGCCGACGCCCTCGCGCTCGCCATCTGCCACATCTGGCGCGCTCCCGCACAGAACCGGCTCCAGCAGGCAGTGGCCCTGCACGCGTCGAAAGCCCCGAGAACCGGAAAGCCCCGACCGCACCGAAAGGCCGTACGACATGATCGCCTTCGTCAGCGGCACGGTCGCCGCCCTCGCCCCCGACGCCGCGGTGGTCGAGGTCGGCGGCGTCGGCATGGCCGTCCAGTGCACGCCGAACACGCTCTCCACCCTCCGCCTCGGCAAGCCCGCCAAACTCGCCACCTCGCTCGTCGTCCGCGAGGACTCGCTCACCCTGTACCGGCTTCGCCGACGACGACGAGCGCCAGGTCTTCGTGCTGCTCCAGACGGCCAGCGGTGTCGGCCCCCGGCTGGCCCAGGCGATGCTCGCCGTGCACAGCCCCGACGCCCTGCGCAGAGCCGTCTCCACCGGCGACGAGAAGGCGCTCACCGCCGTCCCCGGTATCGGCAAGAAGGGCGCGCAGAAGCTGCTCCTGGAACTGAAGGACCGGCTCGGCGAGCCCATCGGGGCCCCCGCCGTCGGCGCGCCGGTCAGCACCGGCTGGCGCGACCAGCTGCACGCGGCCCTCATCGGCCTCGGGTACGCGACCCGCGAGGCCGACGAGGCCGTCTCCGCCGTGGCGCCCCAGGCGGAAGCCGCCGGGGAGCGCCCCAGGTGGGCCAGCTTCTGAAGGCGGCCCTGCAGACCCTGAACCGCGCCCGATAGCCCGTATTCGAGAGCCGAGGCACACCACATGAACTGGGACGACACGACCGACACGGACGCCGCGGGCGAACGGCTGGTGGGTGCGTCCGCCGACGGCGAGGACCAGGCCGTGGAGGCCGCCCTGCGCCCCAAGGACCTGGGCGAGTTCATCGGCCAGGAGAAGGTCCGCGAGCAGCTCGACCTCGTGCTGCGCGCCGCACGCGCGCGGGGCGACCGCCGACCACGTGCTGCTCTCCGGCGCCCCCGGCCTCGGCAAGACCACCCTCTCGATGATCATCGCGGCCGAGATGGGCGCCCCTATCCGCATCACCTCCGGCCCGGCCATCCAGCACGCCGGCGACCTCGCGGCGATCCTCTCCTCCCCTCCAGGAGGGCGAGGTCCTCTTCCTCGACGAGATCCACCGCATGTCGAGGCCCGCCGAGGGAGATGCTCTACATGGCGATGGAGGACTTCCGCGTCGACGTCATCGTCGGCAAGGGCCCGGGCGCCACCGCCATCCCCCTGGAGCTGCCGCCCTTCACCCTGGTCGGCGCCACCACGCGCGCGGGGCTGCTGCCGCCCCGTTGCGCGACCGCTTCGGCTTCACCGCGCACATGGAGTTCTACGGACCGGCCGAACTGGAACGCGTCATCCACCGCTCGGCGGGCCTGCTCGACGTCGAGATCGACACCGCTGGCGCCGCGGAGATCGCCGGCCGCTCCGCGGCACCCCCGCATCGCCAACCGCCTGCTGCGCCGCGTCCGGGACTACGCCCAGGTCAAGGCCGACGGCCGGATCACCCAGGAGATCGCCGCGGCCGCCCTCGCGGTCTACGAGGTCGACGCCCGGGGCCTGGACCGGCTGGACCGGGGTGTGCTGGAGGCCCTGCTCAAGCTGTTCGGCGGCGGTCCCGTCGGCCTGTCCACGCTCGCCGTCGCCGTGGGGAGGAGCGTGAGACAGTGGAAGAGGTCGCCGAACCCTTCCTCGTGAGGGAGGGGTCTGCTCGCCCGCACCCCGCGCGGACGCGTGGCGACCCCGGCCGCATGGGCGCACCTCGGCCTCACCCCGCCGCGTTCGCAGAGTTCGGGAAACGGACAACAGGACTTGTTCGGGGCGTGACGACACCGTCACGAAGAGGACATTCGCCGGAGCAGGAACCCCGGTGCCATGCTGAGCGTTGTTCCATGCGCGCGGACTCCGCTTAGACTCCGCCGATGCCGCCCCTTGTCGGCGGCGCTACACACCCCCAACCATCAGGCCGCTCACCATCGCGGTCGTGTGAAGGAAGTACCGACCCGTGAGTCTCGTGACCCTCCTCCCGTTCATCGTGCTCATCGGGGCCATGTTCCTGATGACCCGGTCGGCGAAGAAGAAGCAGCAGCAGGCCGCCGACATGCGGAACCAGATGCAGCCCGGTTCCGGAGTCCGCACCATCGGGGGCATGTACGGCACGGTCAAGGAGGTCAACGAGGACACGGTCCTCCTCGACGCCGGCCCGGGCGTCGAGCTGCTCTTCGCCAAGAACTCCATCGGTGCCGTCCTCACCGACGACGAGTACAACCGCATCGTCCACGGCATCGAGCACGACCTGAAGTCCGACGCCGATGTCGTGCCGGACGACGCCTCCTCCCTCACCGAGACCGATGTCTCCGCCGACGACGCTGCCGCCGCCTCCGACGACAAGCCCGTCGACCTCGGCAAGAAGGACGCGGACGACGAGTCGGCCGAGCCGACCGTCGACGCCGCGCCCGCCGAGGCGAAGACCGACGAGCAGCCGAAGAAGACCGACGGCGGTTCCGAGGCGAAGTAGCCGTGCCCCGGGGTGCGCGGGTCGTTCCCGCGTGCCCCGTGTGTCGCGCGGCTCGCACGGATCCGGACACCATGTGATGGCCGCCGGTGACGCCTACCCGGCGCGAAGCGGCCCGAGAGGGGAGTACGCAAAGGTGGTAGCACCTAAAAGGGAAAGAATGCGAGCGCTCAGAGTAGGCCCGGGCGCTCGCTGGCCCTGATTCTGATCGCCATCGTGGCGCTCACCGGAGGCATGTTCGCCTCCGGACACACGACTCCGCGTCTCGGTATCGACCTGGCCGGCGGCACGAGCATCACGCTCCGGGCCGTACCGGAAGAGGGCCAGGAGTCCGCGATCAACAAGACCAACATGGACACCGCGGTCGAGATCATGAACCGCCGTGTCAATGGTCTGGGTGTTTCCGAGGCCGAGGTCCAGACCCAGGGCGACCGGAACATCATCGTCAACATCCCCAAGGGGACGAACTCGAAGGAAGCCCGGGAGCAGGTCGGCACCACCGCCAAGCTCTACTTCCGCCCGGTCCTCGCCACCGAGCTCTCCGGCGCGAACGCGACCGGCAGCCCCTCGCCGAGCGAGACCGGCGGCGCCTCGGACAAGGCGACCGACAAGGCCACTGACAAGGCCACGGACGGCGCGGCCGACAAGGACAAGGCCACCGACGGGGACAAGTCGAGCGGCTCGCCGTCCGACTCCGCCTCGGCGAGCGCCACCACCCAGGGCCGCGCCGCGAGCGACGCCCTGAAGGCCGACCCCAGCCCGTCCGCCAAGACCTCCGACGGCGCCTCTCCGTCCCCGAGCGCCAGCGCCTCCGGCGACGACGCCGCCGCCAAGCTCCAGGCCGAGTACGCGAAGCTCGACTGCACCGACGCGGGTGCCCGCGCCAAGGCCGGCGACGGCTCCAAGCCCGGCGACTCCATGGTGGCCTGCGGTCAGAACTCGCAGGGCCAGTGGCAGAAGTACGTCCTCGGCCCGCGGCGGTCGACGGCACCGACGTCGACAAGTCCGAGGCCGTCCTCAACACGCAGACCGGCGCCGGCTGGACCGTGACCATGAAGTTCACGGACGAGGGCGGCAAGAAGTTCGCCGACATCACCGGCAAGCTGGCGCAGAACCAGTCCCCGCAGAACCAGTTCGCCATCGTCCTGGACAACGAGGTCGTCTCCGACCCGTACGTCAGCCAGGCGCTCACCGGTGGCAGCGCGGAGATCTCCGGCAACTTCGACCAGGAGGAGGCCAAGGGCCTCGCCAACATGCTGTCCTACGGCGCTCTGCCGCTGACCTTCAAGGAGGACAGCGTCACCACCGTCACCGCCGCGCTCGGCGGTGAGCAGCTCGAAGCCGGTCTGATCGCCGGCGCGATCGGTCTCGCCCTGGTCATCCTCTACCTGCTGGTGTACTACCGGGGCCTGTCGTTCATCGCCGTCGCCTCGCTGCTGGTCTCCGCCGGTCTCACGTACGTGATCATGTCGCTGCTCGGCCCGGCCATCGGCTTCGCGCTGAACCTGCCGGCCGTGTGCGGTGCCATCGTCGCGATCGGCATCACGGCGGACTCGTTCATCGTGTACTTCGAACGCGTCCGTGACGAGATCCGGGAAGGACGCTCGCTGCGACCCGCCGTGGAGCGGGCCTGGCCGCGTGCCCGGCGCACCATCCTGGTCTCCGACTTCGTGTCGTTCCTCGCCGCCGCGGTGCTCTTCGTCGTCACTGTCGGCAAGGTGCAGGGGCTTCGCGTTCACCCTGGGTCTGACCACGCTGCTCGACGTGGTGGTGGTGTTCCTCTTCACCAAGCCGCTGCTGACGCTGATGGCCCGGCGCAGGTTCTTCGCGAGCGGCCACAAGTGGTCCGGCCTCGACCCGAAGAGCCTGGGTGCCAAGCCGCCGCTGCGCCGCACCCGCCGCCCCGCCCGTCCCGCCGGCCACGTCGACCCGAAGGAGGCGTGAGATGGGAAAGCTCGGCAACCTCGGCGCCCGACTGCACCACGGTGAGATCGGTTACGACTTCGTCAAGAACCGCAAGCTCTGGTACGGCATCTCCATCCTCATCACCATCACGGCCATCGTCGGCCTGGCGGTGCGCGGCCTGCACATGGGCATCGAGTTCCAGGGCGGCGCGGTCTTCACCACCCCGAAGAACATGAGCGCCTCGGTCTCCCAGGCCGAGACCTACGCGGAAGAGGCCTCCGGCCACGACGCGATCGTCCAGAAGCTCGGCGACGGCAGCCTCCGCATCCAGATCGCGGGCACCGACACCGAGGCGTCCGACCAGATCAAGGAGGAGCTCTCCAAGGACCTGGACGTCCCGGCGGAGAGGATCAACGCCGACCTGGTCGGGCCCAGTTGGGGTGATCAGATCGCCAACAGGGACTGGCAGGGCCTTGGGATCTTCATGGTCCTGGTGGTGATCTATCTTGCGATCGCGTTCGAGTGGCGCATGGCGCTCGCCGCGTTCGTCGCGCTGATCCACGACATCACCATCACGGTGGGCATCTACGCCCTCGTCGGGTTCGAGGTCACACCGGGCACGGTGATCGGTCTGCTCACGATCCTCGGTTACTCGCTCTACGACACGGTCGTGGTCTTCGACAGTCTCAAGGAACAGACGAGAGACATCACCAAACAGACCCGCTGGACCTACGCCGAGATCGCCAACCGTTCGATCAACAGCACCCTGGTCCGCTCCATCAACACCACGGTGGTCGCGCTGCTGCCGGTGGGCGGTCTGCTGTTCATCGGTGGCGGTGTCCTCGGCGCCGGCATGCTCAACGACATCTCGCTGTCGCTGTTCGTCGGCCTCGCCGCGGGCGCGTACTCGTCGATCTTCATCGCCACGCCGCTGGTCGCCGACCTCAAGGAGGCCGAGCCGCAGATGAAGGCGCTCAAGAAGCGCGTCCTCGCCAAGCGCGCCCAGGCCGCGGCCAAGGGCGAGCCCGCGGAGAACGCCGTCGACGAGGAGCGCTACGCCGACGACGATGACGACGCCGTCGACGAACCCGAGGACGCGGCGCCTGCGGTCGTCGGCCCCCGCAACCAGCCGGCGTCCCCGCAACAGGGGCCGTGGCCGACCCTCGGGGAAGCGCCGATGACCGGGACGACCGGCATCACGGAGCTGCTGCTCAGCCGTATCCGGGATGTGGCGGACTACCCGGAACCGGGCGTGGTGTTCAAGGACATCACCCCGCTCCTGGCCGACCCGGCCGCGTTCACCGCACTGACCGACGCGCTCGCGGAGGTCGCCAGCACACCGGCGCCACCAAGGTCGTCGGCCTGGAGGCCCGCGGCTTCATCCTCGGCGCCCCGGTGGCGCTGCGGGCCGGCCTCGGCTTCATCCCCGTACGCAAGGCGGGCAAGCTCCCCGGAGCCACCCTCAGCCAGGCGTACGAGCTGGAGTACGGCTCGGCCGAGATCGAGGTGCACGCCGAGGACCTGGCCGCCGGTGACCGGGTGCTGGTCGTCGACGACGTCCTCGCCACCGGCGGCACCGCCGAGGCCTCGCTGGAGCTCATCCGCCGGGCGGGCGCGCGGGTCGCGGGTCTCGCCGTCCTGATGGAGCTGGGCTTCCTCGGCGGGCGGGCCCGCCTGGAGCCGGCCCTCGCCGGGGCACCGCTGCGGGCGCTGCTCACGGTCTGACACCCCCTAGCCGCGCAGCGAGGCGGGCCCGGAGGAATCCGGCGCCCGCCTCATGCGTTTCTCGGGTTGACGGCCCTCACAGTGGCCGGAAGGCGATCCCGGAGTGCAGGATCGCTACCATGGGGTTTCCGGAGCCTGACCGGGGGACCCGGATCGCGCACGAGGAGTCCTCTTGCCAGACGAGGCCCAGCCACTGACCGCCGCAAAGCCCGAGTCCGCCTCGGCGCCCGCGGCGAAGCCCGCGCCCAGTTCGCCACAGGCGAAGAACGACACCCGCGGGCCGATCCAGCACGCCCCGGCCGCGCCCGTCGACAAGCCGGCCGATCAGCAGCCGCGTCCCAAGCCGATCCCGCCCGAGCGCGAACGGAACGCGCCCGTGGTCCGCGCCCCCTCCGGGCAGCCCGCCCGCTCCGGCTCCTCCAACCGCGTCCGCGCCCGCCTCGCCCGCCTCGGCGTGCAGCGCGCCAACCCGTACAACCCGGTTCTGGAGCCGCTGCTGCGGATAGTGCGCAGCAACGACCCCAAGATCGAGACGGCGACCCTGCGCCAGATCGAGCGCGCCTACCAGGTCGCCGAACGCTGGCACCGCGGCCAGAAGCGCAAGAGCGGCGACCCGTACATCACGCATCCGCTCGCCGTCACCACCATCCTCGCCGAGCTGGGCATGGACCCGGCCACGCTGATGGCCGGTCTCCTGCACGACACCGTCGAGGACACCGAGTACGGCCTCGAGGACCTGCGCCGCGACTTCGGCGACGTGGTCACCCTGCTCGTCGACGGCGTCACCAAGCTGGACAAGGTCAAGTTCGGCGAGGCCGCGCAGGCCGAGACCGTGCGCAAGATGGTCGTCGCCATGGCCAAGGACCCGCGCGTCCTGGTCATCAAGCTCGCCGACCGCCTGCACAACATGCGCACCATGCGCTACCTCAAGCGCGAGAAGCAGGAGAAGAAGGCGCGCGAGACCCTGGAGATCTACGCGCCGCTCGCCCACCGGCTGGGCATGAACACCATCAAGTGGGAACTGGAGGACCTCGCCTTCGCGATCCTCTACCCCAAGATGTACGACGAGATCGTCCGCCTGGTCGCCGAGCGCGCCCCCAAGCGCGACGAGTACCTCGCCATCGTCACCGACGAGGTCCAGCAGGACCTGCGCGCGGCCCGCATCAAGGCGACCGTCACCGGCCGCCCCAAGCACTACTACAGCGTCTACCAGAAGATGATCGTCCGCGGCCGTGACTTCGCGGAGATCTACGACCTGGTGGGCATCCGCGTGCTCGTGGACACCGTCCGCGACTGCTACGCGGCGCTCGGCACCGTGCACGCGCGATGGAACCCGGTCCCCGGCCGGTTCAAGGACTACATCGCGATGCCCAAGTTCAACATGTACCAGTCGCTGCACACGACGGTCATCGGGCCCAACGGCAAGCCGGTCGAGCTGCAGATCCGCACCTTCGACATGCACCGCCGCGCCGAGTACGGCATCGCCGCGCACTGGAAGTGCGAGCAGAGGCCGTCGCCGGCGCCTCCAAGGTCCGCACCGACGCGCCGAAGTCGTCCGGCAAGGGCAAGGACGACCACCTCAACGACATGGCGTGGTTGCGCCAGCTCCTCGACTGGCAGAAGGAGACCGAGGACCCCGGCGAGTTCCTGGAGTCCCTGCGCTTCGACCTCTCCCGCAACGAGGTCTTCGTCTTCACCCCCAAGGGCGACGTCATAGCGCTGCCCGCGAGTGCCACCCCCGTGGACTTCGCGTACGCGGTGCACACCGAGGTCGGCCACCGCACCATAGGGGCGCGGGTCAACGGCCGCCTCGTGCCGCTGGAGTCCACCCTGGACAACGGCGACCTGGTGGAGGTCTTCACCTCCAAGGCGGCCGGCGCGGGCCCCTCCCGCGACTGGCTCGGCTTCGTCAAGTCGCCGCGCGCCCGCAACAAGATCCGCGCCTGGTTCTCCAAGGAGCGCCGCGACGAGGCGATCGAGCAGGGCAAGGACTCCATCGTCCGCGCCATGCGCAAGCAGAACCTGCCGATCCAGCGGATCCTGACCGGCGACTCCCTGGTCACGCTCGCCCACGAGATGCGCTACTCGGACATCTCCGCGCTGTACGCGGCGATCGGCGAGGGCCATGTCTCCGCGCAGAACATCGTGCAGAAATTGGTGCAGGCGCTCGGCGGCGAGGAGGCCGCCACCGAGGAGATCGACGAGTCGGTACCGCCGGCCCGCGGTCGCGGCCGCAAACGCCGGACCAACGCCGACCCGGGCGTCGTGGTCAAGGGCGTCGAGGACGTGTGGATCAAGCTGGCACGCTGCTGCACACCCGTCCCCGGTGACCCGATCATCGGCTTCGTCACCCGCGGCAGCGGCGTATCCGTTCACCGCAGCGACTGCGTGAACGTGGATTCGCTGTCCCGGGAGCCCGAGCGCATCCTGGAGGTCGAGTGGGCCCCAGCCAGTCCTCCGTCTTCCTGGTCGCCATTCAGGTCGAGGCCCTGGACCGCTCCCGGCTGCTGTCGGACGTCACGCGCGTGCTGTCCGACCAGCACGTCAACATCCTCTCGGCGGCCGTCCAGACCTCCCGCGACCGCGTCGCCACCTCCCGCTTCACCTTCGAGATGGGCGACCCGAAGCACCTCGGGCACGTCCTGAAGGCCGTACGGGGCGTCGAGGGCGTCTACGACGTGTACCGGGTGACGTCGGCGCGCAGGCCGTCGTAGCGGCCGTTACACAGGCGGAGGGGCTCCCGTACGGCGTGTACGGGAGCCCCTCCGCCTGTGTGCGCGGGTGTCAGCCGCCGAACTCGTGCAGACCCTTCAGGGCCTGGTCCAGCAGCGCCTGCCGGCCCTCCAGCTCACGCTCCAGCTTGTCGGCCTTCGCGTTGTTGCCCTGGGCACGGGCCTGCTCGATCTGCGAGCGCAGCTTGTCCACGGCGGCCTGGAGCTGACCGGTGAGACCCTCGGCACGCGCGCGTGCCTCCGGGTTGGTCCGGCGCCACTCGGTCTCCTCGGCCTCCTGGAGCGCCCGCTCGACCGCGTGCATCCGTCCCTCGACCTTCGGACGGGCGTCGCGCGGCACGTGACCGATGGCCTCCCAGCGCTCGTTCACCGCGCGGAAGGCGGCCCGGGCCGCCTTCAGGTCGGTGATCGGCAGGAGCTTCTCGGCCTCCCCGGCCAGCTCCTCCTTGAGCTTGAGGTTCTCCGTCTGCTCGGCGTCCCGCTCGGCGAAGACCGAGCTGCGGGCGGCGAAAGAACACGTCCTGGGCGCCGCGGAAGCGGTTCCACAGGTCGTCCTCGTGCTCGCGCTGGGCACGGCCCGCGGCCTTCCACTCGGACATCAGGTCGCGGTAGCGCGCGGCCGTCGGCCCCCAGTCCGTCGAGTTCGACAGTGCCTCGGCCTCACCGACCAGCCGTTCCTTGGTCCGGCGGGCCTCCTCGCGCTGCGCGTCCAGCTGCGCGAAGTGCTGCTTGCGGCGCTTGGAGAACGCCGAGCGCGCGTGCGAGAAGCGGTGCCACAGCTCGTCGTCGGACTTGCGGTCCAGACGCGGCAGGCCCTTCCAGGTGTCCACCAGGGACCGCAGCCGCTCACCGGCCGCCCGCCACTGGTCGGACTGCGCCAGCTCCTCGGCCTCGGCGACCAGCGCCTCCCTGGCGCCGCGCGCCTCGTCGGACTGCTTCGCCCGCTGCGCCTTGCGCTCCTCGCGGCGCGTCTCCACCAGTGCGACGAGCTTGTCCAGCCGGGCCCGCAGCGCGTCCAGGTCGCCCACCGCGTGGTGCGCGTCGACCTGTTCCCGCAGGTGGTCGACGGCGGTCTGGGCGTCCTTCGCCGACAGGTCGGTGGTCTTCACTCGCTTCTCGAGGAGGCCGATCTCGACAACCAGGCCTTCGTACTTGCGTTCAAAGTAGGCCAGGGCCTCCTCGGGGGAGCCCGCCTGCCAGGAACCGACGACCTGCTCGCCGTCGGCCGTACGCACGTACACGGTCCCCGTCTCATCGACGCGGCCCCACGGGTCGCTGCTCACAGCGCCTCCTCCACATGATGCCTGCGGAGGGCTTCGCTACCCCCGGGCATCGTCCACAGTTTCGTCACGGCCAACATAGGCGACCGGCGGGTGGCCTGTCCGCATCCCGCGCGACCGAACTTTCGCTGATGAGGGTCAGGATTTCGTGACGGTGGCCTTGTCGATCACGACCGTCGCGTTGGGTGCCCCGTCGCCCGCGCCGGTGCTCTCACCCGCGGCGGCGATCTTCTTCAACACCGTCATCCCCTCGTCCGAGATGGTGCCGAACGGCGTGTAACTGGGGGGCAGCGGGCTGTTCTGGTAGACGAGGAAGAACTGGCTGCCGCCGGTGTTCGGCTGACTGGTGTTGGCCATCGCCACCGTGCCCGCCGGGTACGTGTTCTCCTTCAGGCTCTTGTCCTTCAGGTTCTCGTCCGGGATGTTGTAGCCCGGACCGCCGTTGCCCTGGCCCGTCGGGTCGCCGCACTGGAGCACGTAGATCCCGTTGGTGGTCAGCCGGTGGCAGGGCGTGTGGTCGAAGAAGCCCTTGCCGGCCAGGAAGTTGAACGAGTTGACGGTGTGCGGCGCCGCCGACGTCTTCAGCGCGATGTCTATGTCGCCGCAGGTCGTCGCCAGTTTCATCGTGTACTTCGCGGACTTGTCGATGGTCATCGCAGGTTCCTTCTTCCAGGTCTGCGTCTTGACCTTGCCCTCCGCCGGCTTGTCGCACGGGTCCTTCGGCGGCTCACTGCTCGCCGAGGCGCTCGGGGTGACCTCCGCGTTCGCGTTCGTCTTGCTGTCGCCGTCGTCCAGGACCACCCCGGTCGTGTACAGCGCGACACTGCCGATCAGAATCACGCCGAGCACCGACGCGATCGCGGCGTTGCGCATGCGCGCCTTGCGTCGCGCCGAGGTGCGTCGCTGCTGCTGCCGCAAGAACTTCTCCCGGGCGAGCTGACGCCGCCGCTGCTCCTGGGTGACCACCGGGTTCTCTCCTCATGCGTCTTCGTGTGCCGACCGGTACGCGTGGGTGCGATGAGCCGACCGTGGGCGTGTAGCCCCGTACCGTATATGGGTTCGCTGAGGAATCGGCACCGCCGGTAGGCTCTGACCATGGGCGCGGTCCGTTCGCAAGCCCACCCGTACCGACACAAACGAAGGACGATCGTGCTCATTGCCGGGTTCCCCGCCGGGGCCTGGGGGACGAACTGCTATCTCGTCGCCCCCGCCGCCGGTGAGGAGTGCGTGATCATCGACCCTGGCCATCAGGCGGCCCCGGGAGTCGAGGAAGCGATCAGGAAGCATCGGCTCAAGCCCGTCGCCGTCGTCCTCACCCACGGTCACATCGACCATGTGGCCTCGGTCGTCCCGGTCTGCGGCGCGCACGACGTGCCGGCCTGGATCCACCCCGACGACCGCTTCATGATGAGCGACCCCGAGAAGGGGATCGGCCGCACCATCGGCATGCCGCTCATGGGCGAGCTGACCGTCGGGGAACCGGACGACGTCAGGGAACTGACCGACGGCGCGAAGCTGGAGCTGGCCGGCATGGAGCTGACCGTCGCGCACGCGCCGGGCCATACCAAGGGGTCGGTGACCTTCGGCCTGCCCGAGGCGGCGGACATCCCGCCGGTCATGTTCTCGGGCGACCTGCTGTTCGCCGGCTCCATCGGACGCACCGACTTCCCCGGTGGCTCCATGGACGACATGCTCGAATCGCTGGCACGCGTGTACCTGCCGCTCGACGACTCGACCGTGGTGCTGTCCGGACACGGCCCCCAGACGACCATCGGCCAGGAGCGCGCCACCAACCCGTATCTGCGGCAGGTGGCGGCGGGCCAGGGAGCTCCCGGGCTCCCCGACGAGGAATGTGACGAGAGACCTTCCGTGAGCACCTTCCAGGCCCCCAGGGGCACGTACGACCTGCTGCCGCCGGACTCCGCCAAGTACCTGGCGGTCCGCGAGGCGATCGCCGCCCCGCTGCGCAACTCCGGCTACGGCTACATCAGAGACGCCCGGTTTCGAGAACGTCGAGCTCTTCGCGCGCGGTGTCGGCGAGTCCACCGACATCGTGACCAAGGAGATGTACGTCTTCGAGACCAAGGGCGGCGACCGGCTCGCCCTGCGCCCGGAGACGACGGCCCCCGTGCTGCGCGCGGTCCTGGAGGCCAACCTGCACAAGGCGGGCAACCTGCCGGTGAAGGTCTGGTACTCGGGCTCGCAGTACCGCTACGAGCGTCCGCAGAAGGGCCGTTACCGCCACTTCTCGCAGGTCGGCGCCGAGGCGATCGGAGCCGAGGACCCGGCGCTGGACGCCGAACTGATCATCCTCGCCGACCAGTCGTACCGCTCGCTGGGCCTGCAGGGCTTCCGCATCCTGCTCAACTCCCTCGGCGACCAGGAGTGCCGCCCGGTCTACCGCGCCGCGCTCCAGGACTTCCTGCGCGGCCTGGACCTGGACGAGGAGACGCTGCGCCGCGCGGACATCAACCCGCTGCGCGTCCTGGACGACAAGCGTCCGGACGTGCAGAAGCAGCTGACCGACGCCCCGCTGCTGCGCGACTACCTGTGCGACGCCTGCAAGGCGTACCACGAGGAGGTGCGCGAGCTGATCACCGCGGCGGGCGTGGTCTTGAGGACGACCCGAAGCTGGTGCGCGGGCTCGACTACTACACCCGCACGACCTTCGAGTTCGTCCACGACGGGCTGGGCTCCCAGTCCGCGGTGGGCGGCGGCGGCCGCTACGACGGACTGTCCGAGATGATCGGCGGCCCGTCCCTGCCGTCCGTGGGCTGGGCCCTCGGCGTCGACCGCACCGTCCTCGCCCTGGAGGCGGAGGGCATCGAACTGGACATCCCGTCGGTCACCTCCGTCTTCGCGGTACCGCTCGGCGAGGAGGCCCGCCGGATCCTCTTCGCCAAGGTCACCGAGCTGCGCAGGAACGGCGTCGCCGCCGACTTCCTCCTACGGCGGCAAGGGCCTGAAGGCCGCGATGAAGGCGGCCAACCGCTCGGGCGCGCGCTACGCCCTCGTCCTGGGCGAGCGCGACCTCGCCGAGGGCGTCGTCCAGCTCAAGGACATGGAGTCCGGCGAGCAGGCGGCGATCGGCGTGAACGAGATCGTCGCCGAGCTGGAGTCGAGGCTCGGCTAGCAGCTCTGCGGCGTCCCGTCGTCCCCCAGGGGCGCGCGCGTTCGCTCGCGTGTGCCCCCGGGGAACGGACATCGGCCGGAATATGCCGCTCCAGGGCGATCACCCGTGCGTTCTTATGTTCATCGAACCGTGGCCTTACAGGTCCGTGCGGCACAATGGCCCTGCCCGAAGCAGGTCCGACTCAAGTGACGGAATCGGCGTGATGAGCAAGACGACAGTGAAGGACGTCTCCACCGTGGCAGAGCCCGCGCCGGAACCCACCGCCGGAGCACCGCGCGCCGAGGGCGGCAGCCGTGCCCTCGCCCTGCTGCTGGTGATCACGGGCGCGGCCGGGTGCTCGCCGCCTGGGTCATCACGCTCGACAAGTTCAAGCTCCTCGAGGCCAAGGTCGCGGGCACGACGTTCACCCCCGGGTGCAGCCTCAACCCCGTCGTCCTCCTGCGGCAGCGTCATGGAGAGCGACCAGGCGGCCGTCTTCGGCTTCCCCAACCCGATGCTCGGCCTGGTCACCTACGGCATCGTCGTCTGTGTCGGCATGAGCCTGCTGGCGCGAGCGCGTTTCCGCGCTGGTACTGGCTCACCTTCAACGCGGGCACCCTCTTCGGCGTCGGGTTCTGCACCTGGCTGCAGTTCCAGTCGCTGTACCGGATCAACGCGCTGTGCCTGTGGTGCTGCCTGGCCTGGGTCGCGACGATCGTGATGTTCTGGTACGTGACGTCCTTCAACGTCCGCAAGGGCTTCCTGCCCGCGCCGAACTGGCTCGAGGGCTTCTTCGGCGAGTTCACCTGGGTCCTGCCGGTACTGCACACCGGCATCATCGGCATGATGATCCTGACCCGCTGGTGGGACTTCTGGACCAGCTGACGGGCCGGCGGTCGCCCTCCGCACACCGCGCCCGCCGCGTTGTCAGCGCCGTCATCTAGGGTTCAGAACGTGGAGCCCGACCTGTTCACCGCCGCAGCAGAAGAACGCCAGGAGAAGGACCCGACCGGCAGCCCCCCTCGCCGTGCGGATGCGCCCGCGCACCCTCGACGAGGTCGTCGGCCAGCAGCACCTGCTCAAGCCCGGATCCCCCCTGCGCCGACTGGTCGGCGAGGGCGGCTCCGGCCCGCGGGGCCGTCCTCGGTCATCCTCTGGGGCCCGCCGGGCACCGGCAAGACCACCCTGGCGTACGTCGTCTCCAAGGCCACCAACAAGCGCTTCGTGGAGCTGTCGGCGATCACCGCGGGCGTCAAGGAGGTCCGCGCGGTCATCGACGGCGCCCGCCGCGCGGTCGGGGGTACGGCAAGGAGACCGTCCTCTTCCTCGACGAGATCCACCGCTTCAGCAAGGCCCAGCAGGACTCCCTGCTCCCGGCCGTCGAGAACCGCTGGGTCACCCTGATCGCCGCCACCACCGAGAACCCGGACTTCTCGGTGATCTCCCCCTGCTCTCCCGCTCCTCCTCCTCACCCTCGAACCCCTCACCGACGACGACGTCCGGGACCTGGTCCGGCGGGCCCTGACCGACGCGCGCGGCCTGAAGGAGGCCGTCGGTCTCCCCGAGGACACCGAGGAGCACCTGCTGCGCATCGCAGGCGGTGACGCCCGCCGTGCCCTGACGGCGCTGGAGGCCGCCGCCGGGGCCGCGCTGGACAAGGGCGAGACGGAGATCGGCCTGACCACGCTGGAGGAGACGGTCGACCGGGCCGCGGTGAAGTACGACCGCGACGGCGACCAGCACTACGACGTCGCCAGTGCCCTGATCAAGTCCATCCGCGGCTCCGACGTGGACGCCGCCCTGCACTACCTGGCCCGGATGATCGAGGCCGGTGAGGACCCCCGCTTCATCGCGCGGCGTCTGATGAATCTCCGCCAGCGAGGACATCGGCCTGGCCGATCCGAACGCGCTGCCGATCGCCGTCGCCGCCGCCCAGGCCGTCGCCATGATCGGCTTCCCCGAGGCCGGCCTCACCCTCAGCCACGCCACCATCGCCCTGGCCCTCGCCCCCAAGTCCAACGCCGCGACCACCGCCATCGGCGCCGCCCTGGACGACGTACGCAAGGGACATGCCGGACCGGTCCCCGCGCACCTGCGCGACAGCCACTACAAGGGCGCGGGCAAGCTCGGACACGGGCAGGGGTACGTGTACCCGCACGACCTGCCGGAGGGCATCGCCGCCCAGCAGTACGCGCCGGACGAACTGAAGGACCGCACGTACTACACCCCGACCCGGCACGGCGCCGAGGCCCGGTACGCGGACGCGGTGGGTGGACCCGCGGGCACCTCGGTCGCAAGCGGTCCTGAGCAGCCTGTAGAATCACCCGGAGCGCCGAGTCCCGTGCAGTCAGAACGGAACACCCGGCCGGAACCCCCAGCGGGTTCCAGGAGCGTCGCGCACCGTCGATAGGTGTCGCGGGCAGCCCACCACCACCCGGAGTTCCGGAAGAGGTCGGTGGGCCACTCGCGTGCTGCACGTATGTGCCCAGACCAGGGGAGCGGCTGCCCGGCAGGTCCCACGCGGACCAGGCGGGTTTCCCCGGCTGCGGATTGCGACCTCCTCAACCCCGACAAGCCGGAATCCAGGAAAGAGACACAGACAGTGGCGAACCAGCCCCGTCCCCAGGTCAAGAAGTCGCGTGCCCTCGGCATCGCGCTGACCCCGAAGGCCGTCAAGTACTTCGAGGCCCGCCCCTACCCGCCGGGCGAGCACGGCCGCGGCCTGCAAGCAGAACTCGGACTACAAGGTCCGTCTGCTCGAGAAGCAGCGTCTGCGCGCGCAGTACGACCTCAGCGAGCGTCAGCTCGTCCGCGCCTACGAGCGCGCCTCCAAGACCAACATGAAGACCGGCGAGGCCCTGGTCATCGAGCTGGAGCGCCGCCTCGACGCGCTGGTCCTGCGTTCGGGCATCGCCCGCACGATCTACCAGGCCCGCCAGATGGTCGTGCACGGCCACATCCAGGTCAACGGCCAGAAGGTCGACAAGCCGTCCTTCCGCGTCCGCCCGACGACGTCGTGCAGGTGCGCGAGCGCTCCAAGGAGAAGACGCTCTTCACGATCGCCCGTGAAGGTGGCTTCGCCCCCGACGGCGAGACCCCGCGCTACCTCCAGGTGAACCTCAAGGCCTGGCGTTCCGCCTGGACCGCGAGCCGAACCGCAAGGAGATCCCGGTGATCTGCGACGAGCAGCTCGTCGTCGAGTACTACGCCCGCTGATCCAGCGACATCGCTGAACGAGCAGGCCGCAGTACCACCAGCGGTACCTCAGCCCGCCGTCTCCCCGCTCTTCCGGGTGGGCGAGGCGGCGGGTTTCGCCGTCCGCGCGCCCGCCGCGGCACGCCGCCCGCTCCCGCGCGGCGCCGGCAGCGAGGCCGGCGCCCCGGGCCGCCGCAGCGCCCGCGACACCGCCTCCCGGCGGCCGAGCCGCGCCCCGTGCCGCACGCACTCCTCGTGCCGCTCGTCGCCCAGCTGCTCCCGCGCCGCCGCCTCGCACAGCTCGTGCGGCGCGTTGTAGTAGCGCCGAGCCGAACAACGGCAGGCCCACCGACGGCCACATCCGCCCCGCCGCGCCCTGCAGCACCGCCGCCTCCCGCCGCGTTCCGTCCGCCACGGTGACCAGGGCCAGCAGTTCCACCGGCCAGCACCGAGCCGAGCTGGTCCCGGAACCGGTGCGCACCGGCCAGGCAGTCGGCCAGCAGCTCGCGGGCACGCCCCGGTTCCCCGTCGCTCCACGCCGCGTAGGCCAGCACGTACAGGGCGTAGCCCCGGGCCCAGCGCTCGCCGTGGTCCTCGCACACCTGGCGCACGTCCTCGCACAACCGCACCGCTTCCGGCAGATCGCCCTGGAACGCCCGCGTCATCGCCAGCTCCACCTGGCCCATCAGGACGTTGCTGTTGAGTTCGCCGATTTCGGTACCGCCGCAGCGCGGACCGCAGCAGCGTCTCCGCACGCGGCATGTCGTCCGTAACCAGGGCCAGACACCCGGTGCGGTGCTCGCGTAGGCCACCGCCGTGGGATTCGCCGACCGCTCGGCCTCCTCCGGCACTCCTGGAGCGCCGCCAGCGCGGGCACCGTGTCGCCCTGGAGGATCGCCACGTAGCCGAGCACCCACAGCGCCTTCAGCCGGGACTGCTCGCCCGCCGTCCCCTCCACGTCCAGCCGCACCGCCTGCTCCAGCCAGCGCCGCCCCTCCGACAGCCGTCCGCAGCCGACCCAGTGGAACCACAGCGCGCCCGCCAGATACTGGCCCAGATGAGCCTCGTCCGGCTCGGTCGGGCAGTACTCCGGGGCGCTGCGCAGATTGGGCAGCTCCGTCCACCGCGCGGCGACCTCACGCTGGCGCGGCGAGGCACCACTCCAGCTCGCACCAGGTCGCCAGGCCCATAACCAGTCCCGGTGCCGCCGCCGCAGCGCGCGTCGCGTCACCCGTCGCCTCCAGCCAGTCGGCGCCGTACGCCCGCACCGTGTCGAGCATCCGGTAGCGCACCCCGGCCGAGGCCTCCTCGCGGGTCGGCACGGACTGCGCGAGCAGCGCGGAGAGCACGTCGAGCACGTCGTCGGCGGGCAGCCCCTCGCCGCTGCACACGTACTCGGCGGCCTCCAGGTCGAACGGTCCCGCGAACACCGACAGCCGCGCCCACAGCAGCCGCTCCGCCGGTGTGCACAGCTCGTGGCTCCAGCCGATCGCCGTGCGCAGCGTGCGGTGCCGGGGCAGCGAGGTGCGGTCCCCGCCGGTCAGCAGGCGGAAGCGGTCGTCCAGCCGTTGCAGCACCTGTCCCGGTGACAGCGCGTCCAGCCAGCCCCGCCGCCAGTTCGATCACCAGCGGGATCCCGTCCAGGCGCCGGCACAGTTCGCGCACGTCCCCGTGGCCGTCCTCGCGGTCGGCGTCGTACCGTACGCCAGGTGCCGCTGCCCCGCCCGGACCGTCAGCAGCTCCACCGCCTCCTCCGGACTCAACGGCGCCAGCGGAACCTGCCGTTCCCCGGCCACGCCCAGCGGCCTGCGCCCCACCGCCAGGACCCGCAGCCCCGGAGCGCGGCCCAGCAGGTCGGTCGTCAGCGCGGCACAGGCGTCCACCAGGTGCTCGACCCCGTCGAGGACCGGGAGCAACTCCCGCTCGGCAAGGTGCGCGAGGCAGCGCCTCGCGCGGCAGCCGGGTGGTGTGGTCGGTCAGCTCCAGCGCCTCCACGACCGCGTAGTCGACGAACTCCTCGTCGCGCACCGGCGCCAGTTCCACCCGCCACCCCGTCCCGGGGTGCGCACCCCGCGGCCGCCCGCGCCGCCAGCCGCGACTTCCCGACCCCGCCGGTCCCGGTCACGGTCACCAGCCGTCCGGAGCCGGCGCCCCGGCCAGCTCCGCGAGTTCCGCCGCTCTCCCCACGAAGGCGTCGAGTTCCAGCGGTAGATTGCCGTGCGGGATGCCGTCGCGCCGAGGTCTCGCATGAAACACGGAGCGTACTGAACCGAATTCACTCCGTACAATCGCTTCTCGCGATTCCATCGCCCCGTGCCGCGCGCGGACGGCAATCCGGTACGGAGCCCGCGCCCGGCGCGATAGGCTCGGTGAACGACTTTCCCGATGTTCAGGCACGTCTTTTCGGGAGCGGGTGCACACGGTGTCCGGTGGCGAGGTGGCCGGGATCCTGGTGGCCGTCTTCTGGGCGATCCTGGTCTCCTTCCTCGCCGTCGCACTGGCGAGGCTGGCCCAGACGCTCAGGGCGACCACCAAGCTCGTGGCGGACGTGACCGACCAGCCGTCCCGCGCTGCTGTCCGACGCCTCCGTCGGCGGTGCGCTCCGCGCAGACCCAGATCGACCGGGTCGACGCGATCGCCTCCGACGTCCAGGGAGGTCACGTCGAACGCCTCCGCGCTGTCCACCACGGTGGCCTCCACGTTCGGCGGCCCCCTGGTCAAGGTCGCCGCGTTCGGATTACGGCGTGCGCCGGGCACTCGGCGGTCGCAAGGAGGACGTGCTCGCGCGGCCCGGCGCAGGAGCCGCGGCGCACCGGTGATCGTCGAGCCGTACGATCCCGGCGGCGCGGCGGACGCGGCGGAAGAAGGACTGATCCAGCGATGTTCCGCCGTACGTTCTGGTTCGGCACCGGCGTCCGCCGCCGGCGTGTGGGCCACCACCAAGGTCAACCGGAAGCTCAAGCAGCTGACCCCCGAAGCCTCGCCGCGACCCCGCGGCGAAGGCGAGGCGCTCGACGCGGGCACCCGGCTCGGGGACCGCGCGGCGGGCTCCTGCACTCGACGTCCGCGAGAACATGGCCCAGCGGGAGGCCGAACTGGACGACGCGCTCGGGCTGGAACGCCCCCGTCGACCGCGAACTCCCCGAACCCCGGCGCTACAACGCCATCGAGAACCGCAACAACCCGAAGTCCGTCGTCGACGTCAGGGCGACGTACTCGTACAACCGGAATGAGGACCACCGATGGAGTCGGCCGAGATTCGTCGCCGCTGGTTGAGCTTCTTCGAGGAGCGCGGTCAGCACCGTCGTCCCTTCGGCGTCGCTCATCGCGGACGACCCGACTCTGCTGCTGGTCCCGGCCGGCATGGTGCCCTTCAGTTCTACCCTGGGTGAGGTCAAGCCGCCCCTTCGACCGCGCCACCAGCGTGCAGGTGCGTGCGCACGCCGGACATCGAAGAGGTCGGCAAGACCACCCGCCACGGCACCTTCTTCCAGATGTGCGGCAACTTCTCCTTCGGCGACTACTTAAGGAAGGCGCCATCAAGTACGCCTGGGAGCTGCTCACCAGCGCCCAGGACAAGGGCGGTTCGGCCTCGACCCCGACGCTTGTGGATCACCGTCTCCGAGGACGACGACGAGGCCGAGCGCATCTGGCACGACGTCGTCGGCGTCCCCCTCCGAGCGCATCCAGCGCCTCGGCAAGAAGGACAACTACTGGTCCATGGGCGTCCCCGGCCCCTGCGGCCCCTGCTCCGAGATCAACTACGACCGCGGCCCCGAGTTCGGCGCCGAGGGCGGCCCCGCCGTCAACGACGAGCGGTACGTGGAGATCTGGAACCTCGTCTTCATGCAGTACGAGGCGGGGCGAGGGCATCGGCAAGGAGGACTTCGAGAATCCTCGGGGACCTGCCGAGCCAGAACATCGACACCGGGCTCGGCCTGGAGCGGCTCGCCATGATTCTGCAGGGCGTGCAGAACATGTACGAGATCGACACCTCCATGGCCGTCATCAAGAAGCCACCGAGCTGACCGGTGTCGCCTACGGCGACGCCCCACGCCTCGGACGTCTCTCCTGCGCGTGGTCACCGACCACATGCGCACCTCCGTCATGCTCATCGGCGACGGCGTCACCCCCCGGCAACGAGGGCCGCGGCTACGTGCTGCGCCGCATCATGCGCCGCGCCATCCGCAACATGCGCCTGCTCGGCGCCACCGGTCCGGTCGTCAAGGACCTGATCGACGTCGTCATCGGGATGATGGGGCAGCAGTACCCCGAGCTGATCACCGACCGCGAGCGGATCGAGGAAGGTCGCCCTCGCCGAGGAGAACGCCTTCCTGGAAGACCCTGAAGGCCGGCACCAGCATCCTCGACACCGCCGTCAGCGACACCAAGGCCACCGGCGGCACCGTCCTCGCCGGCGACAAGGCGTTCCTGCTCCACGACACCTGGGGCTTCCCGATCGACCTCACCCTGGAGATGGCCGCCGAGCAGGGGCTCTCCGTGGACGAGGACGGATTCCCGCCGCCTCATGAAGGAGCAGCGGGAGCGCGCCAAGGCCGACGCCCAGGCCAAGAAGACCGGCCACGCCGGCACCGGCGCCTACCGCGAGATCGCCGACAAGGCCGGCGCCACCGACTTCGTCGGCTACAGCGACACCGAGAGCGAGTCCACGATCGTCGGCATCCTCGTCGACGGCGCCTCCTCCCCGGCCGCCACCGAGGGCGACGAGGTCGAGATCGTCCTCGACCGCACCCCTTCTACGCCGAGGGCGGCGGCCAGATCGGTGACACCGGCCGGATCAAGGTCGACACCGGCGCCGTCATCGAGATCCGCGACTGCCAGAAGCCGGTCCCGGGCGTGTACGTCCACAAGGGCGTCGTCCAGGTCGGCGAGGTGACCGTCGGTGCCAAGGCCCAGGCCTCCATCGACGACCGCCGCCGCAAGGCCATCGCCCGCGCCCACTCGGCCACCCACCTCACCCACCAGGCGCTGCGCGACGCCCTCGGCCCGACGGCCGCCCAGGCCGGTTCCGAGAACCAGCCCGGCCGCTTCCGCTTCGACTTCGGCTCGCCCGCCGCCGTTCCGACGGCCGTGATGACCGACGTCGAGCAGAAGATCAACGAGGTGCTCGCCCGCGACCTCGACGTGCGTGCCGACGTCATGGGCATCGACGAGGCCAAGAAGCAGGGCGCCATCGCCGAGTTCGGCGAGGAGTACGGCGAGCGCGTGCGCGTCGTGACCATCGGCGACTTCTCCAAGGAGCTGTGCGGCGGCACCCACGTGCACAACACCGCCCAGCTCGGCCTGGTCAAGCTGCTCGGCGAGTCCTCCATCGGCTCCGGCGTGCGCCGTATCGAGGCCCTGGTCGGCGTGGACGCCTACAACTTCCTCGCCCGTGAGCACACGGTCGTCGCCCAGCTCCAGGAGCTGATCAAGGGCCGCCCGGAGGAGCTCCCGGAGAAGGTCTCCGCCATGCTCGGCAAGCTCAAGGACGCCGAGAAGGAGTCGAGAGTTCCGCGCGGAGAAGGTCCTCCAGGCCGCCGGCTCGCTCGCCGACTCCGCCAGGGACGTGCGCGGTGTCGCCCTGGTGACCGGGCAGGTCCCGGACGGCACCGCCACCGACGACCTGCGCGCGCTGGTCCTCGACGTGCGCGGCCGCATCCAGGCGGCCAGGCCGCGGTCGTGGCCCTGTTCACGACCGTCAACGGCAAGCCCTGACGGTCATCGCCACCAACGAGGCCGCCCGCGAGCGCGGTCTCAAGGCCGGCTGCAGATCTGGTGCGCACCGCAGCCAAGACCCTCGGCGGCGGTGGTGGCGGCAAGCCGGACGTGGCCCAGGGCGGCGGCCAGAACCCGGCCGCCATCGGTGACGCCGTCGACGCCGTCGGGCGCCTCGTGGCGGACAGCGCGCCGAGTGAGCGGCTCGGCGAACGGCCCGAGCGGCGGCCGGATGGACGAGCCGGCTGACGCGCCGGCGGAGGGCCCGGTCATGCGCCGCGGTCGCCGCCTGGCCGTAAGCGATCGGAGACGCTCGTATCGGGGTCGCCTCGTGCGACCCCGACCGGAATCCTCGCCACGCCGGTGGGAGACCGTCCCCCGGACGCGACGTCCCCGCCGCCTACTGCTGCCTGCGGCAACTGGTCGAGGAGTACGAACCGGATCGAGGTCGTCGTCGGTCTCCCTCGCTCCCTCAGGGGGCGAGGGCCCGGCCGCGCCAAGGTCGAGCGCTTCGCGCAGGAGCTGGCCGCGGCATCACTCCGGTCCCCGATCAGGCTCGTCGACGAGCGGATGACCACGGTGACCGCCGTCCAGGGACTGGCGCGCCTCGGAGTGGGAAGTCGGAACGGCCGGTCCGTCATCGACCAGGCCGCCGCTGTGATCATCCTTCAGCAGGCGCTGAATCCGAACGGGTGGCGCGGGGGGGGAGCTTTTTTTTTTTTTTTTCCCGGCGAGGGGGGGGGGCGTCGGAGAGGGAAGTGGTCATCTGATCGCGATACGGTATCGCTCCGCGCCGGATGCGAGGTATCTGAACAGCCACCGCACAGCAAGAGGACGGAACGGGAAGCCGGCCCTCCAAGACAGGCGCGGCGTGCCCCGCCGCCTCGGCGGCTCTAGGGGATCGATGACTGAGTATGGCCGGGGCCCGCGGCTCGAACCGTGGATCCGGAGGACCCGGTTGTACGGGGACGGCGGATGGGGCGGACAGCAGAGCAACGGGTCAGCAGTCCCCCTACGGCGGCCAGCCACAGCAGTATCCGGAGCAGCAGAAGTCGCAGCAGTAGTACGGCGGCGCTGGGGCGATGGCGGCCGTCCGCATTCGGTCAGCAGCCGCGGTACGACCAGTACGGTCGGCAACGCAGCCCCGAGCCGCAGTACGACCAGCTTACGATTAGCCGCCGCGGTACGACCAGCAGCAGTAGGCGACCAGCAGTACGGCTCCCAGGGGTAAGCCCCAGCACGGCTACGGCAACGGCGGCTGGGGCACCGGCGCGATCCCCACGCGCGGTAATTCCCCGCCGACCCGTCGGACCCCTTCGGCCCACAGCAGTCCGCGCGCCCGGCGCGAACAGCCCGACTTCTACGGCACCCCGGAGGCGTAACTCGCCGCCGGAACCGCCCGGCCGCCGGCGCACCGATCCCGACCCCGAGCGCATTCGCCGACTCGACCCCCGGTCCCGACGAGGGCGAGCACGCCTTCTTCGCGGGCGGGGACGCGGATCGGGGAGACGCCGACGACTCTCGGCGGCCGCGGGCGCGGTGACCGCAGGAATAGGGGGCGGCCGGGGCGGTGCTTCGCAAGACAGGGCCGCAGTCGCGTGCCTCTCGTGGTCTGCCTGGTCCTGGGCGGCGGCGTGGCGGGGAGTCGGATATTTCGGCCACCAGTTCTCGCCCAGGATCGTTTCGGCGCGGCCCCGGACTACGCGGGCGACGGCAACGGCGAGCAGGTGACCAGTCTCCATCCCCGAGGGCGCGGGCGGCTCGACCATCGGCCAGGAGCTGAAGCGGAAGGGCGTGGTGAAGAGCGTCGACGCCTTCATCGCCGCCCAGCAGAGCAACCCCGTGGCAAGAGCATCCAGGACGGCGCGTCACACGCTGGAGAAGGAGATGTCGGCCGAGAGCGCGGTCGAACTCCTGCTCAACCCCAAGAGCCGCAGCAACCTGATCATCGCCGAGGGCAAGCGCAACGTCGACGTCTACAAGATGATCGACAAACAGCTCGGGGTGGACGAGGGCACCACGGCCGGCGTCGCCAAGACCGAGTGGAAGACGTCTCGGCCTGCCCGACTGGGCGATGAACCACAAGAACGTGAAGGATCCGCTGGAAGGATTCCTCTACCCGTCCAGCTATTCGGCGGCTAGGGGAGAAGCCAGGAAGTACTGAAGCAGATGGTGGCGCGGGCCACCGAGCAGTACGAGAAGATCGGACTCGCGGAGAAGGCGGAGGGCCCTCGGCCTCGACGGGCCCTGGCAGCTGCTCACCGTCGCGAGCCTGGTGGGTGCGGCGGAGGGCAAGACCCACGACGACTTCCGCAGGATGTCCGAGGTCATCTACAACCGGCTCAAGCCCACCAACACGGAGACCAACCAGGAGCTCCAGTTCGACTCGACCTTCAACTACCTGAAGGGCCAGAGCAAGATCCGCATCAGCGAGTCCGAGATCAACAGCAACCCGGACCCGTACAACACCTACACCAACAGGGCCTGCCGCCCGGACCCATCGGCAACCCCGGCGCAGAGGCACTGCGGGCGGCGCTCGAACCCACGAAGGACGGCTGGATGTACTGGTGGCCACCGACGGCGTGAGCAAGACCGAGTTCGCCAAGACGCACGATGAGTTCCTGGAGCTGAAGGAAAAGTTCGATGCCAGCTCAGGCGGCTGACCGTCGCCGAGCAGCCGTACTCGACTCCACGATCGCCCACTCCCTCTCCCCGGCACTGCACCGCGCGCCTAGCCGAGCTGGCCTGGAGGGCTGGACGTACGACCGTTTCGACGTGGACGAGGAGGCGCTGCCGGGCTTCTTCGAGCAGCTGGGCCCCGAATGGGCGGGGCTGTCGCTGACCATGCCGCTCAAGCGGGCGGTCATCCCGCTGCTCGACGAGATCACCGAGACCGCGGCCTCCGTGGACGCGGTGAACACCGTGGTCCTCACCGGGGACGGCCGGAAGACCGGCGACAGCACCGACATCCCCGGCATCGTCGCCGCCCTGCGCGAACACGGCATCGAGAAGGTCGAGACGCGGCGGTTCTCGGCGCCGGTGCCACCGCCTCCTCCGCACTGGCCGCGCTGGCCCGGATCTGCACCGGCGAGGTCGCTGTCTACGTCCGCAGCCAGGCGCGCGCGCCGCCGAGATGCCGGGGCTGGGCCGAGCGGCTGGACGTCACCGTGCGCATCGCCGACTGGGCGGACGCCGAGGAGGCGCTGCGTGCCGCTGGTGGTGGCCACCACCCCGGCCGGCGCCACCGACGCCCTCGCCGCCGCCGTCCCGAGATGCCCGCGACCCTCTTCGACGTGCTCTACGACCCGTGGCCGACCCACTCGCGGCCCGCTAGTCGGCGTACGGCGGGGCCGTCGTCAGCGGACTCGACCTGCTGCTCCACCGGGCGGTGCTCCGGGTGGAGCAGATCACGGGCCGCGCCCCGGCCCCGCTCGCCGCCATGCGCCGCGCGGAGAGCGCGCCCTCGCGGACCGTTAGCGTCCCTCCGCCCGCAAGCGTGCCCGCAGGCGGGCCGCGGCGTCGCCCGGCGTCCGCGCACCCGTCCGCCAGATGGACCGGCGGCCGGGCCGGGCGGCCCGGACGTGGGAGGATCCGGAGGTGGCGGACCGGGGCCCGCGCACCCGGACACGCCGTCGCCGTACGCGGAGAAGACGCGCGTACGCAGGGCATAACCGGGGCGCGAGCACTGAGGAGCACCGTTGAGCAGGTTGCGCTGGCTGACGCGGGGGAGTCCCACGGTCCCGCACTCGTCGCGACGCTGGAGGGTCTGCCCGCCGGCGTGCCGATCACCACGGACATGGTCGCGGACCACCTGGCGAGGCGGCGGCTCGGCTACGGTCGCGGTGCGCGGATGGAAGTTCGAGCGGGACGAGGTCACCTTCCTCGGCGGCGTCCGGCACGGCTCACCCTCGGTTCCCCGGTCGCGGTCATGGTGGGCAACACCGAGTGGCCCAAGTGGGAACAGGTCATGTCGGCCGACCCGGTGGATCCGGAGGTGCTGGCCGGTCTGGCGCGCAACACCCGCTGACCCGCCCCGTCCGGCCACGCCGACCTCGCGGGCATGCAGAAGTACGGCTTCGACGAGGCCCGGCCGATCCTGGAGCGCGCCTCCGCGCCGGAGACCGCCGCCCGGGTGGCGCTGGGCGCGGTGGCCCGGTCGTACCTGAAGGGAGACGGCCGGCATCGAGGTCGTCAGCCACGTCGTCGGGCTGGCCGCCGCCAAGGACTCCCTACGGCGTGTACCCGACGCCGGCGGACGTCGGAAGCTGGACGCCCGACCCGGTGCGCTGCCTGGACGCGGACGCCTCGAAGGCGATGGTCGAGGAGATCGACCAGGCACACAAGGACGGCGACACCCTCGGCGGCGTGGTCGAGGGTGCTGGCCTACGACGTCCCCGGTCGGGCTCGGCTCGCACGTGCACTGGGACCGCCGGCTGGACGCCCCGGCTGGCCGCCGCCCTCATGGGCATCCAGGCCATCAAGGGCGTCGAGGTCGGCTTTGACGGCTTCGGACAGGCCCGGGTGCCCGGTTCCCGGGCGCACGACGAGATCCTCACCGGCCCCGACGGCATCAAGCGGGCGTCCGGCCGCTCCGGCGGCACCGAGGGTGGTCTCACCACCGGCGAACTGCTGCGCGTGAAGGCGGCCATGAAGCCGATCGCGACGCCGTGCATGGCCCTGCAGACGGTGGACGTCGCGCGGCAGGCCGCGCTGGGCCCACCACCAGCTCCGACGTGTGCGCGGTGCCCGCCGCCGGCATCGTCGCCGAGGCGATGGTCGCCCTTGTGCTGGCGGACGCGGTGGCGGAGAAGGTCGGCGGCGACAGCGTCACCGAGACCCCACCGCAACGTCACCTCGTACCTCGACAACCTGGCCATCCGGTGACCGCGGCCCCGCTGATCGTCCTCGTCGGCCCGATGGGCGTCAGCAGTCCACCGTCGGACAGCTCCTCGCCGAGCAGCTCGGCGTCGACTACAGGACACGGACGAGGACATCGTCACCGGGCGGGGCGCACCGTCGCCGACATCTTCGTCGACGAGGGGCGAGGCGGCCTTCGGGCCCTGGAGAAGCAGACCGTGCACCGGGCTCGCCGAGCACGACGGCGTCCTCGCCCTCGGCGGCGGCGCGATCCTGGACGCGGACACGCGCGGTCTGCTCGCCGCGCAGCGCAATCTCCACCTCTCGATGGACGTCGAGGAGGCCGTCAAGCGCACCGGCCTGAACGCCGCGCGGCCTGCTGGCGGTCAACCCGCGCAGACAGTGGCGTGAGCTGATGGAGGCCCGCCGCCACCTGTACGAGGAGGTCGCCACGGTCGTCGTGGCCACCGATGGGCGTACGCCGGAAAGTCACCCGAGCCGCCCTCGACGCACTGGGTTGAAAGAAGCATGGGCGGAGGCGTCACCCGGATCCAGGTCGGCGGCACCGCGGGATCCGACCCCTAGAGGTCCTGGTGGGCCGTCAGCTCCTGGGCGAGCTCGGTGGTCTGATCGGCCCGAGGGCCAGAGGTCGCCGTGATCCACCCGGAGGCCCTCGCGGAGAGCCGGCGACGCGCTGCGCGCCGACCTCGCCGGGCAGGGCTACGGGGCGATCGCCATCCAGGTGCCCAACGCGAGGAGGCGAAGACCGCCGGGTCGCCGCCTACTGCTGGAAGCGCTCAGGCCAGTCCGGCTTCACCCGCACCGACGTGATCGTCGGCGTCGGCGGCAGGGCCAGCACCGACCTGGCCGGGTTCGTGGCCGCGACCTGGTTGCGCGGTGTGCGCGGATCGCCGTCCCCACCACCGTCCTGGCCATGGTGGACGCGGCCGTCGGCGGCAAGACAGGCATCAACACCGCCGAGGGCAAGAACCTCGTCGGCTCCTTCCATCCGCCGGCCGGTGTCCTGTGCGACCTGGCCGCGCTGGACTCCCTTCCGGTCAACGACTACGTCTCGGGCTCGCCGAGGTCATCAAGGCCGGCTTCATCGCCGACCCGGTGATCCTGGACCTGATCGAGTCCGACCCCCAGGCCGCGCGCACCCAGCCCGGACGCACACCTCCGAGCTGATCGTGCGTTCGATCAGGGTCAAGGCGGAGGTCGTCTCCTCCGACCTGAAGGAGGCGGGCCTGCGGGAGATCCTCAACCTCCTGGGTCACACGCTCGGCCACGCCATCGAGAAGAACGAGCGCTACAAGTGGCGCCACGGCACCGCGGTCTCGGTCGGCATGCACTTCGCCGCCGAACTGGGCCGCCTCGCCAGGCCACCTGGACGACGCGACCGCCGACCGTCACCGCACCATCCTCGAAGCGGTCGGCCTCCCGCTGCACTACCGCCACGACCAGTGGCCCAAGCTGGTCGAGAACATGAAGGTCGACAAGAAGTCCGCGGCGACCTGCTGCGCTTCATCGTCCTGGACGGCCTCGCCAAGCCCACCGTCCTGGAGGGCCCCGTACCCGGCCTCCTCCTGCGCCTACGGCGAGGTGGGCAATAGTACGGAGTACCTTCCGTCCGATTCGCCTTGCGGGACGGGCAGCTTCAGACCGCCCCCGGCCGTTCGCAAACGACGGCCGGGGGCGAGGGCACCATTCAGGTAACAAGCGGGCCCCCTCCCGCTGTCGGCGCCCATCGCCTGCTACAGGGCACGGTGGCACCGGATGCAGCACGCAGTCCAGGTTCTCCACTGCCGCCGCCCCACCGGCCGGGGGCACGGATCGGCCGTCGGCTGGTCCCCGGCCGCACACCACTGGGCCCGCACCGGGGTTCCGCCCCCCGTTCCTCCGCCTCGCGCCGGGTTATCCCGTGCGGCCCCGCACCCGGTGGCTCCCCATCAGGTCCCGGCTCCGGGACCGCAGCAGGCACAGGACCGTATGCCCCCGGGACCGCAACTGGCTCCCGGGGTCAGTTCCGGGATCCGGGTCCGCACCAGCCTGCCCCCGTCCGCCCTCCGCGGAAGGCACCGGCCACGTACCGCTGCCGCCCGGCGGCCCCAGTGACCATGCCAGACCGTGCCCCCTGCCACGGCCGCCGCGCCAAACCCCACCACGACCACCCTCGCGGTACTTGCTCATCGGCCCGCGGGCGTTACCGGCAAGACCAGCGTCGCCAAGTACTGGGCGGACCACCGCCGGGTCCCCCACCGCCCACATCAGCCTCGACGACGTCCACCGATGGGTCCGCTCCGGCTTCGCCGACCCCCAGACCGGGTGGAACGAGCGCTCGAGGCCCAGTACCGCCTCGCCCGCCCGCACCTGCGGCTTCTCCACACCCCAACTTCCTCGCCAACGGCATCTCGGTGCATCCCCTCGACGACGCCCGGTCTTCCCGGATCTGCCCGGTCGTCGGCCTCGGCGGCTGGAAGCGGCACGTGGACCCGGCCTGCTCCCCGGTCGTCCTCCTGCGAGCCTGGACATCGTCCTGGGCGCAACGCCGAACGCAGCGGCAGCCGGCGCCTCACCGACGGAGGTGGCCCGCATCCACGGCCGGATGGCCGGCTGGTACGGCTCGGGGCTCCCGATCATCGACGCTCAACGCACTCGACGTACCGGAACGGCCCAGGTCCTGGACGAGGTCCTGTCCCGCTCGGTAGCGAGCCCGCCCAGCTGGTAGGAGCAGGACCCTCGCCTGCCAGGGCGCGGGGAACTGCCCGGCAAGCCCACCGGCGGTCAGACGGCGAACAACGGTCGGTCGCTCCCCGTGCCCGGCAATTAACACCTCCCCACTCGGCCTCTCCCAAGCGGCGCCACGGCAGCGCAGCTCGCACGCTCGGCTCATGTCAGAGGTGGTACGCGGCCCGCCGGACGCGCCTACGAGGCTGCTGCAACGCGGGCGGCAGCGCAGCGGCACTCGTCTCCCGGCCCGCCAGCGTGCGCGCTATCTCGCGGGCGCCGCCCCGCACCGGTGCCGTACTGCTGCGATTAGACCGAGGATCTCCTGGTCTGCTCCCGGCCGCCGGACGACCGGTCGGCACTGGGCCGGCCCGACGAGGGCCTGCCGGTACGCGCGCTGCCCGGACCCGGCAGCGACCAGCCGTCGCGGCCACCGGCCTCGCCGCGGCTGCCGGCGCCAGGTCCTTGCCACGGAGGACCCACCACCTCACCGTGGTCCGGCACCGCGCCATGCGCTCGGTCGCGCCCCGGCTGCGCCTGACCAACCTCGGCCAGGCGGTCGAGCAGCTCCAGGTGGTCAAGGACGGGAGAGATCTCCTGTCTGCGCATCGGCGCCGAGATCGCCGACAGGCCCTCGGCGAACTCCCTGGAGTCCATCCTGGTCGGCCGCACCGAACGGCACCTCGCCCTGGAACTGGAGCGCCGCCTGGTCGACCACGGCGCCGACGGGCCCCGCCTTCCCCCTCCGTCGGCACCGGCCCGAACTCGGGACGCGCGGCCACCGGCCACCGACCGGCGCGTGGAGGAGGGCGACTTCCTCTCCGTCTGCCTGGGCGCGACCTACGCGGCTACCGCTGCGAGATCGGCCGTACGTTCGTCATCGGCACCTCGCCGGCCGACAGCAGATCGAGCTATACGACCTCGTCCTTCGCGGCCCAACAGGCCGGCAGGAGGCCCTCGCACCGGCGCCGCCTGCCGCGACGTGGACCGCGCCGCCCGCCAGGCACTGAACTCGGCGGGGTACGCGAGGAGAACCTTCCGACGCTCACCGGTCAGCGGTGTGGGACTCGAAATCGACGAGGACCCGCAGTTGGCCCCCGCGGCCATGGGTAAACTGGACGCTTGTGTGCCGGTCACCGTCGAACCGGGGGTTCACCTCCCGGGCCGGGGGCGAGGGTCCGGATCGATGACACACGCTCGTCGTGCGCCCCGAGGCGGACGGCGGACCCGGAAACTACTCACCATCACGACCAAGGAGCTGCTCGCGCTCTAGCCTTCGCCTGTGCGCGGGCCTGCACCGGGGTCGTCCACGTCAGTCCAGTCCAGGATTCCGCAACCGTAGCTTCCACGAACGACCTCAAGAACAGCGCGGTGCTCAAGCTCGAAGGCGGCCAGCTCTGGTCCGTCTCGTCGAGTTCCAGCGTCCAAGCCCGGCGAGGGCCCCGCCTTCGTGCGCACCAAGCTCAAGAACGTGCTTTCCGGCAAGGTCGTCGGCAAGACCGCTTCCAACGCCGGCGTCAAGGTCGAGACGGCCACTTCGACAAGCGTGACATGAGTTCTCGTACATGGACGGCGACTACTTCCGTCTTCATGGACATGGAGACCTACGACCAACTGCACGTCGACCGCAAGGCCGTCGGCGACGCCGCCAACTTCCCCTGGTGGAGGGGCTTCACCGCCACCGTCGCGCAACACGAGGGCGAGGTGCTCTTCGATCGAGCTGCCCGCCGCCGTCGAGCTCACCATCCAGGAGACCGAGCGGGCGTCCAGGGCGACACTCCACCGGCGGCACCAAGCCCCCCATCCTGGAGACCGGTCGGTCACCAGATCAACGTCCCACGCTCTTCATCACCACCGGTGAGAAGATCAAGGTCGACACCCGCTCCAGCGACTACCGCCGGCCCAGGTGAACAGCTAACCGTGGCTGCCCGCAACACGGCCCTGTGCGCCTTCCAGATCCTCTTCGCGGGCGATCAGCTGGCGCGGCGCCGACGTCTGACGGTCCTCGCCTACCTGGACCGGCACGCCCGGTCCGACACCCGGCAGCCGCCGGTGAGCGAGTACACGATGTGAAGCTGGTCGAGGGCTATGCCGAGCGCGCGAAGCGCATCGACGGAAACTCATCGCCCAGTACTCGGTCGGCTGGACGCTCGACCGCATGCCGGTTCGTCGACCGCAACATCCTGCGTCTGGGCGCGTACGAGCTGATCTAGGTCGACGCGACCCCGGACGCCGTCGTCCTGGACGAGATGGCTGCGCTGGCGAAGGAATTCTACGGACGAGTCGCCCGCGTTCGTCAACGGCCTGCTCGGCCGGTTGAAGGCGACCTCAAGTCCTCGCTGCGTCGCGACGAGAGCTGACAGGAATCCCCAGGGCCCCGGGGGAGGAATCCAACCACGCCGGAGGCCCCGCAGCGAAGGCGCCTGCGGCCCCCTCCGGCGTGGTCGTACCACCACCCGACGCCCGAGGCACGAAGCCGAGGCACAGCACACGAGGCAAGGAGCCGGCAGGGGTGGCCGGAATTAAGCGGTTCCGGCCACCCCGGCGGCTACGTTTCTGCGAGGCGGCTGCGGCTCAGAGGTCCTCGTGGGACGCCACCGCGCGACGTCCGCGTCCAGGACGCCCCAGCTGATCAGCTGCTCGGTGAGGACCGAGGGCGACTGGTCGTAGATGACGGCGAGGAAGTGTGCGCAGGTCGTCCCTGGCGGATCGAGAGCACCTTGCCGTTGTAGTCACCGCGCTGCGACTGGATCGTGGGCCGCGTACCGCTGGAGCGGGGCCCGCCTTCTCTGGCCGGCACCGTGGCCAGCCGCTCCAGGTCCAGGACCAGCTTCGGCGGCGGCTCGGCTGCACCGCCTCGGGGTGGTGCCCGGGAGCAGCTCACCAGCGGGAACGCCGTAGAAGTCCGCCAGCTCGGCGAGGCGCTGCACGGTCACGGCACGGCGTCGTCGCGCTCGTACGAACCGACCACGACGGCCTTCCAGCGGCCCTGGGACTTCTCCTCGACACCGTGGAGGGAAAGGCCCTGCTGGGTGTGGCGGGCTTGGCCCCGAGCTGTTTGGCGTATTCGCTGGACATATGGCTCCCCGGACAAGGTGTCGACGCGGCCTGCTGTGTTGCGAGCCGCGCGGCTGGTAACTCACTGTGAGGTTGGCGTTGCTCTCCTGCGTCAAGCCGAATGGTCCGCACCGGCTTTCTTCCGTGGTATCCGCGATCCGTTACGCCGAGCGGGGTGACGCGCGTGCGGCAAAGGAGGTGACGGGGGGAGTGTCAGGGGGGGGCCCGCAGGACGACTCTGAGCCTGATACCGTAGGTGGCGCATATCCGGCGTCCTTTAAGGTCCGTCCCGTGAGGCGGAGAAGGAGGTCCGTTTCTTATGGACAAGCAACAGAAGCACGGCCGTTCTCCGAAGGCCCGACATCGCACGGGTCCCTCCACCCGCATCGCCCACGAGATCGTCGAACGCGCCAAGGGCGCCGACGACGTGGTGCTCCTCATCTGACCCGGGGCGCGTCTTCCTCGCCCGGCGGCTCGCCGATGGCTCGAGCAGATCACCGAGCGCAAGATTCCGGTCAGCTCGCTCGACATCACCATATACCGCGACGACCTGCGCATGCATCCGCCGCGCGCTGGCCCAGCACCGAGATCCCCGGCGACGGCATCGACGGCCGCCTGGTCGTCCTCGTCGACGACGTGCTCTCCGGCCGCACCATCCGCGCCGCCCTCGACGCGCTGAACGACATCGAGCCGCCCGCGCCTCGGTGCAGCTCGCCGTCCTCGTCGGCCGCGGCCGCGAACTGCCCATCCGCGCCGACTGCACGTCGGCAGAACCCTCCACGTCGCTGCGGGAGACGGTCAAGGTCCAGCTCGCCGAGGAGGACGGTCGAGACACCACGTGCTGCTCGGTGCCAAGCAGCCACCCCGGGCGCCCACCCTTAGCACCTCGCGTACGCGTCCAGCCGTGCCGGCCACGCCCGCTCGGCGCGCGCACGCGTACCCGGCCGCCCGAATTATCCCGCTCTTCCGCATGAATCGCCTTACGGAGCCTCACAGATGCAGCGTCATCTCATCTCGGCCGCCGACCTCACCCGCGACGACGCCATCCTGATCCTCGACACCGCCGAGAGATGGCCCGGGTCGCCGACCGGCCGATCAAGAGAGCTGCCGACCCTGCGCGGCGTACCGTCGTCAACCTCTTCTTCGAGGACTCGACGAGGACCCGGATCTCCTTCGAGGCCGCCGAGAAGCGCCTGTCGCGGACGTCATCAACTTCACCGCCAAGGGCTCCAGCGTCTCCAGGGCAGGTCCCTCCAAGGACACCGCCCAGACGCTGGAGCCATGAGCGTCGACGCCGTCGTCATCCGGCACAGCGCCTCCGGCGCCCCGTACCGCCAGCCACCTCCGGCCTGGATCGACGCGCACGTCGTCAACGCCGGCGACAGCACCCACCAGCACCGCAGGCCTGCTGGACGCCTTCACCATGCGCCGCCGCCTGGTCGGCCGCGACGCCGGCCTCGGCAGGACCTGGACGGACGCCGCATCACGCTCGTCGGCGACATCCTGCAGCCGGGTCGCCCGCTCCAACGTCGACCTGCTGCACACCCTCGGCGCCGGGTCACCCCTCGCCCCGCCCCGCCCTGCTGCCGGTCGGCGTCGGGGCCTGGCCTGCAGGGTGCCGCAGCCTCGGCTCGACGCTGACCAAGTCCGACACGGTGATGCTGCTGCGCGTCCAGCGCGAGCGTATGAACGCCGCGTTCTTCCCCGACCGAGCGCGAGTACTCCCGCCGCTACGGTCTCGACGGCGACCGCATGGCGCGGATGCCCGACCACGCCATCGTGATGCACCAACCCGATGGTCCGCGGCATGGAGACCACCGCGAGGTCGCCGACTCCGACCGCTGCACCGTCGTCGAGCAGGTCACCAACGGTGTCTCCATCAGTTGGCCGTCCTGTACCTGCTGCTCGGCGACCTGAACCCGCCGTCACCCACGCCCACCACCGGGGAGGTAAGAGCATGAGCAGACCCTGATCCGCCGGTGCGAAGGTGCTCGGCGGCGAGCCGCAGGACGTGCTGATCGACGGCGGGACCGTCGCGGAGGAGGTGAGCGTCAGGCTGAGCGCCGAGGGCGCCGAGGTCGTCGAGGCCGAGGGCAAGGATGCTGCTGCCCGGCCTGGTCGACCTCCACACCCACCTGCACCCGAACCCGGCCGCGAGGACTCCGAGACCGTCCTCACCGGCACCCGCGCAGCCCCGAGCTGACGGCGGCTACCCAACGTCTTCGCCATGGCCAGCAGCACCTTCCCGGTCGCCGACACCGCCGGCGTCGTCGAGCTGGAATCTGGCGGCTCGGCAGAGTCCGGCTACTGCGACGTGCAGCCCATCGGCGCCGTCACCGTCGGCCTGGAGGGCAGCAAGCTCGCCGAGCTGGGCGCCATGCACGAGTCCGCGGCCGGCGTCACCGTCTTCTCCGACGACGGCAAGTGCGTTCACGACGCCATGATCATGCGCCGCGCCCTGGGTACGTGAAGGCCTTCAACGGCGTCGTCGCCCAGCGCCCGGGCCCCGGCTCACCGAGGCGCAGATGGCTGAGGCGTCGTCTCGCCGAGCTGGAGCTCGGCGGCTGGCCGGCTGTCGCCGAGGTCGGTCATCGCCCGGGACGTGCTGCTCGCCGAGCACGTCGGCTCCCGCGTCCACATCTGCCACCTGTCGACGGCCGGCAGCGTCGAGATCGTCCGCTGGGCCGAGTCCCGCGGCATCGACGTCACCGCCGAGGTCACCCCGCACCACCTGCTCCTCACCGACGGCTGGTCCGGTCGTACAGCCCCGGTCTACAGGTCAACCCGCCGCTGCGCGAGCGTGACGTGATGGCGCTGCGCGGGCGCTCGCCGACGGCACGATCGACGTCGTCGCCACCGACCACGCCCCGCACCCGCACGAGGACCGGACTGCGAGTGGGCCGCCGCCGCCATGGGCATGGTGGGCCTGGAGACCCGCGCTGTCGGTGGTCCAGGAGACCATGGTGGACACGGGCCTGCTGGACTGGGCCGGCGTGGCCGACCGCATGTCCTTCAAGCCCGCGCGGATCGGACAGGCCACCGGGCACGGCCGCCCCGTCTCGGCTGGTGAGCCCGCCAACCTCACCCTCGTCGACACGGCATACCGTGGCCAGGTGGACCCCGCGGGCTTCGCCTCGCGCAGCCGCAACACCCCGTACGAGGGTCGCGAGCTGCCGGGCCGTGTGACGCACACGTGGCTGCGGGGCAAGGCCACGCTCGTCGACGGGAAGCTCACGTGACACCTGTAATCCTGCTGGCCGCCGAGAGGAATCGGCGGAAGTGACCGACTGGGCCGCCCGCGTCGGCTGGGTGGTCGGCCTCGGCCTGTTCGTCGCGCTCGTCTACTGGCTGATGCGCGAGGGCTGGAAGTGGCGCAGCACCCTCCAGGGCGACCTGCCGGAGCTGCCCACCGCGCCGCACGAGCCCGGTCCGGCGAAACTGACGATGAGCGGCCGCTACCACGGCTCCACCACCGCCGGACAGTGGCTGGACCGCATCGTGGCGCACGGCCTGGGCACCCGCAGCCGGGTCGAGCTGACACTGACGGACGCGGGAACTGGACGTCAGTACGCCCCGGCGCGAACGACTTCTGCGTCCCCGTCGCCGCACTGCGCGAGGCCCGGCTCGACAAGGGCATCGCCGGCAAGGGTGCTCACCGAGGGCGGACTGCTGGTCGTCACCTGGGAGCACGGCGACAAGATGATCGACTCCGGCTCCCGCTCGGACCACGCGGCCGAGCACAGCAGGTGGGTCGAGACCCTGAACGAGCATGATCAACAAGACGGAAACGGAAGGCGCACGATGACGACCTCCACCAGGGGAGCCGGCAAGGCTCCCGCCGTACTCGTCCTGGAGGACGGCCGGATCTTCGCGGCCGTGCCTACGGGGCCGTGGGGGCCACGTTCGGCGAAGCCGTGTTCTCCACCGGCATGACCGGCTACCAGGAAACCCTCACCGACCCGTCGTACCACCGCCAGGTCGTGGTCATGACCGCGCCGCACGTGGGCAACACCGGTATCAACGACGAGGACATGGAGTCCAAGAAGATCTGGGTCTCCGGCTACGTCGTGCGCGACCCCGCGCGCGTGCCCTCCAACTGGCGCTCACGCGCACGCTGGACGAGGAACTGGCCGCCCAGGGCGTCGTCGGCGTCTCGGGCATCGACACCCGCGCCCTCACCCGCCACCTGCGCGAGCGCGGCGCCATGCCGTCGGCATCTTCAGCGGTGACGCGATCCAGGACGACGCCGCACTGCTGGCCCGCGTCCAGGAAGCCCCCGAGATGACCGGCGCCGACCTCTCCGCCGAGGTCGCCACCACCGAGGGCGTACGTCGTCCCGGCGATCGGCGAGAAGAAGTTCACCGTCGCCGCCGTCGACCTCGGCATCAAGGGCATGACCCCGCACCGCATGGCCGAGCGAGGCATCGAGGTGCACGTCCTGCCCGCCACGGCCACCGTCGACGACGTCTACGCCGTCAACCCGGACGGCGTCTTCTTCTCCAACGGCCCCGGCGACCCGTCCACCGCCGACCACCCCGTCTCCGTGATGCGGGGTGTCCTGGAGCGCGACACCCCACTGTTCGGCATCTGCTTCGGCAACCAGATCCTGGGCCGCGCGCTCGGCTTCGGCACCTTCAAGCTGAAGTACGGCCACGCGGCATCAACCAGCCGGTGCAGGACCGTACGACCGGCAAGGTCGAGGTCACCGCGCACAACCACGGCTTCGCCGTCGACGCCCCGCTCGACAAGGTCTCCGACACCCCCTACGGCCGCGCCGAGGTCTCCCACGTCTGCCTCAACGACAACGTGGTGGAGGGTCTCCAACTCCTCGGCAAGCCGGCCTTCAGCGTCCAGTACCACCCCGAAGCGGCGGCCGGCCCGCACGACGCCGCCTACCTGTTCGACCGCTTCGTGAAGCTCGCGGAGGGCCAGCGTGCCCAAGCGCACCGATATCCAGTCCGTCCTGGTCATCGGCTCCGGCCCGATCGTCATCGGCCGAGGCCGCCGAGTTCGACTACTCCGGCACCCAGGCGTGCCGCGTGCTCAAGGCCGAGGGCCTGCGCGTCGTCCTGGTGAACTCCAACCCGGCGACGATCATGACCGACCCGGAGATCGCCGACGCCACCTACGTCGAGCCGATCACCCCCGAGTTCGTCGAGAAGATCATCGCCAAGGAGCGGCCCGGCGCGCTCCTGCCCACCCTGGGCAGCCAGACGGCCCTGAACACCGCCATCTCGCTGCACGGTAACGGCGTCCTGGAGAAGTACGGCGTCGAGCTGATCGGCGCCAATGTGGAGGCCATCAACAAGGGCGAGGGACCGCGACCTGTTCAAGGACGTCGTGGAGGAGGAGTCCGCAAGAAGATCGGCCACGGCGAGTCGGCCCGCTCCTACATCTGCCACTCCATGGACGACGTCCTCGGGGCGTCGAGGAGCTCGGCGGCTACCCGGTCGTCGTCCGCCCCTCCTTCACCATGGGCGGCGCCGGCTCGGCTTCGCCCACGACGAGGAGGAGCTGCGCCGCATCGCCGGCGGGGCCTCACCCTCTCGCCGACCACCGAGGTGCTCCTGGAGGAGTCCATCCTCAGCTGGAAGGGAGTACGAGCTGGAGCTGATGCGCGACAAGAACGACAACGTCGTGGTCGTCTGCTCCATCGAGAACTTCGACCCCATGGGCGTCCACACCGGAGACCTCGATCACCGTCGCGCCCGCGATGACGCTGACCGACCGCGAGTACCAGGTGCTGCGCGACGTCGGCATCGCGATCATCCGCGAGGTCGGCGTCGACACCGGCGGCTGCAACATCCAGTTCGCGGTGAACCCCGCCGACGGCCGCGTGATCGTCATCGAGATGAACCCGCGCGTGTCGCGCTCCTCGGCGCTCGCCTCCAGGCGACCGGCTTCCCCGATCGCCAAGATCGCGGCCAAGCGCCGTCGGCTACACGCTGGACGAGATCCCGAACGACATCACCCGGGAGACCCCGGCCTCCTTCGAGGCCGACCCTCGACTACGTGGTCGTCAGGGCCCCGCGCTTCGCCTTCGAGAAGTTCCCGAGCGCGGACTCCACGCTGACCACCACCATGAAGTCGGTCGGCGAGGCCATGGCCATCGGCCGCAACTTCACCGAGGCCTTCCAGAAGGCGCTGCGCTCGCTGGAGAGAAGGGCAGCCAGTTCACGTTCGTCGGCGAGCCCGGTGACAAGGGCGAGCTGCTGCGCGAGGCCGTGCGGCCCACCGACGGCCGGATCAACGCCGTCATGCAGGCCATCCGCGCGGGCGCCACGCCCGAGGAGGTCTTCGAGTACACGAAGATCGACCCCTGGTTCGTCGACCAGCTCTTCCTCATCAAGGAGATCGCCGACGAGCTGGCCGGGGCCCCGAGCTGACCGTAGAGCTGCTCGCCGACGCCAAGCGGCACGGCTTCTCCGACCAGCAGATCGGCGAGATCCGCGGCCTGCGCGAGGACGTCGTCCGCGAGGTGAGGCACGCGCTCGGCATCCGCCCGGTCTACAAGACGGTCGACACCTGCGCCGCCGAGTTCGCCGCGAGGCGCCGTGCTTCTACTCCTCCTGCGACGAGGAAGCCGAGGTCGCGCGCGCCGCGAGGCCGGCCGTCATCGTCCTGGGCTCCGGCCCGAACCGCATCGGCCAGGGCATCGAGTTCGACTACTCCTGCGTCCACGCCTCCTTCGCGCTCAGCGACGCCGGAGTACGAGACCGTGATGGTCAGCACGACGGAGACCGTCTCCACCGAGCCTACGACACCTCCGACCGGCTGTACTTCCGAGCCGCTCACCCTGGAGGACGTGCTCGAGGTCGTCCACGCGGAGCAGCAGGCCGGCCCGATCGCGGGCGTGATCGTGCAGCTCGGCAGCCAGACCCCAGCTGGGCCTGTCGCAGGCGCTCAAGGACAACGGCGTGCCGGTCGTCGGCACCGCCGAGGCCATCCACGCCGCCGAGGACGCGGCGCCTTCGGCCAGGTGCTCGCCGAGGCGGGCCTGCCGCCCCCAAGCACGGCACCGCCACACCTTCGCCGGCGCCAGGCCATCGCCGGCGGATCGGCTACCCGGTCCTGGTGCCGGCCCTCCCCTACGTCCTCGGCGGACGCGGCATGGAGATCGTCTGGCGGGACCCGCCTGGAGGCCTACATCGCCGGAGTCGACCGAGATCAGTCCGTCCCGCCCGGTCCTGGTCGACCGTTTCCTGGACGACGCGATCAGGGATCGACGTCGACGCCCTGTCCACGACGGGCGAGGAGCTGACCTCGGCGGCGTCATGGAGCGCATCGAGAGGCCGGCATCCACTCCGCGCGACTCGGCGTGCGCCCTGCCCCCGATCACTGTGGGCGGCTTCTTGACATCAAGCGGCTGCGCGCCTCCACCGAGGGCATCGCCAGGGCGTCGGCGTGCGCGGCTTGATCGGCATCCAGTTCGCGCTGGCGGGCGACATCCTCACGTCCCTGGGAGGCCGACCGCACCGCGCGCACCGTCCCCTTCCCTCCAGGCGCTGCTGGTGCCGCTGGCCAGGACCGCCGCCCGCATCTCGCTCTGGCGCCACGCATGGCCGAGCTGCGCGCCGAGGGTTTGCTCCCGGCCACCGGTGACGGCGGCGAGCTGCCCTGGACGCGCCGATCTCCGTGAAGGAGGCCGTGATGCCGTGGTCCCGCTTCCGGGACATCCCACGGCGCGGCGTCGACACGGTCCTCGGCCGGAGATACGCTCCACCGGCGAGGTCGTGGGCATCGACTCCGTCTTCGGCTGGCGTACGCGCCAAGTCGCAGGCGGGCCCTGCAGGACGCTGCAGACCAGGGACGGGCGTTCATCTCGGTCGCCAACCGCGACAAGCGTTCGATAGTCTTTAGGCCCGCAGGCTGGTCGCCCGCGGCTAGGCTGCTGCCACTCCGGCGCACCGCCGAGGTGCTCAAACGCAGCAACGTCAACGCGCAAGTCGTGGCCAAGCTGTCCGGGGACACCGGCCCCGAACGGTGGAAGATCATCGTCAGCTCGTCCCGACGGCGGGGGTCGACCTCCTCGTCAACACCCCGTACGGCACCGGCCCGGCCCGCCTCGACGGCTACGACATCCGTACGGCGGCCGGCTGGCCCGCTCCGTGCCGTGCCTGACGACGGTCCAGGCGCTCGCCGCGGCGGTCCGGGGCATCGACGCCCTCGGCACGCGACCGTGGGGTGAGGTCACTCAGGACTCGCGGAATTCCTGACCGCCGCCCGCGACTAGGGGGTGTTGTGCGGATCAGCGAGCCGGCTTCAGCGACGGCGGTGCCCTGCTGGCGGAGCCGAGCGGGAGTCCTGGTGCGTGCAGCTGCGAGGCGGAGGAGGGCGGCCGGGGCGGTGCTCACAGCGGCGGCGACGACGCTGGCGCAGATGTGCGTGCCAGGCACCGCGACGGCAGATCAGGCGGCGCCCCCTGGCAGCGGGGGACGCAGGAACGGTACACCTGCTTCATCGGAGACACCATGTAAAGGCCGCTTCCTTCCCTCGTCTTCCGGCGGATGGACCGGGCGGGCGCACCACCTCGCCTTCCGCTGGATCCGCCTCGCCGATAATGCGTCCCCGTCCTGCACCTTTGTCGCGGCCGTGCTAGCGCCCCGCTAGGAGCTGCGCACCGAGGCCTTCGGCCTGCGCATCCTGGCCTTGGGCCGGCCGCCGGCTTGTGCGAACTGTGGTCGCCATCGACGGCATGGCGATGCTCGGCTTCAGACCACGTCGAGGATCGGCACCGTGACGGGGGAGCCGCAGCCCGCAATCCCAAGAGCGGCTGTTCCATCTGATGAGGCGACCGGGCGCGATCAACCACATGGGCTTCCAACAACGACAGCTCGCTGGCCGTCGCCGCCTAGCCGCCCGCACGCCCCGTCCTGCGGACCGTCGTCGGCGTCAACATCGGCAAGACGAAGGTCGTCCCCGGAGGAGGAGGCCGTCGGCGAACTACGTGAAGTCACTGGCGCAGGCCCTCGCGCACGCCGACTCACTCGTCGTCCGTCTCCTCCCCGAACACGCCCGGACTGCGCAACCTCCAGGCCACGGAGACTGCGTCCCCTCCTGACCGCCGTCCCGAGGCCGCCGACAGCGCCGCGCCGCGCGGCGCGTCCCGCTCCTGATCAGCGCCGCGCGACCTCGCCAGCGGGGACGTCGGCGCGGGTCGCCGACCTGGCCGTGGAGTTGGGCCTGGACGGGATCACATCGCCACCAGCACACCATCGCGCGAGGGGACTCGGCCTCACGTCCTCGCCGGTGCTCGTCGGGAGACCGGCAGCTGTCCAGCCGGCGCACCGCTCAAGGGAGCGCTCCTGGAGGTGGCGCTCTACGCGCGCGTGGGCGACCCGGATCACCCTGGTGGGCGTCGGTAGCGTCGAGACCGCGCGAGGACGCCGGCTGGCGCATCCTAGCCGGGGCCACGCTGGTCCAGGGCTTCACAGCGCGTTCATCTAGAGGTCCCATCTGGGGGCCCGAGCCATCCACGGGAGGCTCGCCGCGCGCTCTGCGGCAGGCCCTTACGCCCACCCCTCGCCGACGCGGTCGGCGCCACGTCCGGAGAGAACGCATGACGGGTACTCAAGCCGCTCGGCGCCCGGCTGCGCCGCGCGATGGAGGAGCGCGGGCCGCTGTGCCGTCGGCATCGACCCGCACGCCTCCCTGCTCGCCGATTGAGGTCTAGTGAACGACGACGTGGCCGGTCTGGAGCGCTTCCGCCGCACCGTCGTGCGGGGCGGTGGCCAGCCGGGTCGCCGTGCTCAAGCCGCAGGCGCCTTCTTCGAGCGCTTCGGCTCGCGCGGCGATCGCCGTACTGGAGAAGTCGGTCGAGGAGGCGCGGGCGGCCGGCGCCCTGGTCGTCATGGACGCCAAGCGCGGCGACATCGGCTCGACCATGGCCGCCGCCGCCGAGTCGTTCCTGCGCAGGACGCCCCGCTGTTCCGGACGCGCTGACCGTCTCGCCGTACCTCGGCTGCTACGGGTCCCTGAAGCCGGCCGGCGACACTGGCGCGCGAGAGCGGTGCGGGCCTGTTCGTGCTGGCGCTGACCTCCGGACCGGAGGGCGCCGAGGTCCAGCACGCGGTCCGGGACGACGGGCGCGGCGTCGGGGCGGCCGGTCCCTGGCGCACCTGGCCGCCGAGAACGCCGGGAGGAGCCCCTCGGGTCCTTCGGCGCGGTGGTCGGCGCACCCTCGGCGACCTGTCGTCGTACGACCTGGGCATCAACGGCCCGCTCCTCCCGCGCCGGCATCGGCGCCCAGGGCGCCACCCGCGGATCTGCCGCGGGTCTTCGGCTGCAGCGGTGCGCAACGTCGTTCCGAACGTCAGCCGGGGTGTTCTGCGTCACAGTCCCGATGTGGCCGCGTTGCGGAAGGCCGCGGACCGTTTCGCGGAGGAGATCAGGACGCGGTCACGACGTCCTGACTCTGGATACATCCTCCAAATCCGAGGCAATATGTCCTAAATGTCCGTCCTGGCGGAGGCTGACCAGGACTTTTCCGCTGTTCTCGCTGACTCCGGCGGACTTGACCGCTAGTCTCCGACGAGAGTCCGCGGGCAAGCGTGTTGCTCGTGGCTCCCAGGTGTGGGGCGACTAGGTTCCTCACCGGTCCGTATCCGACAGTTCGACATCCGAGGTGACGTAGGCGTGGCTCTTCCGCCCCCTACCCCTGAACAGCGCGCAGCCGCGCCGAAAAGGCCGCCGCGGCTCGCCGGGAGCGGGCCGAGGTCAAGTCGACTCAAGCACTCCGGCGCCTCCTCCACGAGGTCATCAAGCAGGGCCAGGAGAACGACGTCATCGGCAAGATGAAGGTCTCCGCCCTCCTAGAGTCCCTGCCGGGCGTGGGCAAGGTCCGCGCCAAGCAGATCATGGAGCGACTGGGCATCTCCGAGAGCCGCCGCGTGCGCGGGCTCCGGTTCCAACCAGATCGCCTCCCTGGAGCGCGAGTTCGAGCTGCACCGGCAGCTGAGTCCGGACCACTCCGGGATTGCTGGAATAATCGCTGCATGGCTGCAACACCCCGGGGGACGTCCCCCGTACCCCCGGACGCACGTCCGCGGCTGACCGTGCTCTCCGGCCCCTCGGGGTCGGCGACCAGTCGTCCTATATGCGCAGGAACACCCCGAGGTCTGGCTGTCGGTCTCGGCGACGACCCGCAGGCCCCGCCCCGGCGAGCAGCACGGTGTCCACTACTTCTTCGTCACCGACGAGGGATGGACAAACTGATCGCCAACGATGGAAACTGCTGGGTGGGCCGAGTTCGCCGGCAACCGCTACGGCACACCGCGTGCGGCCGTACTGGGCGCCGCAAGGCCGGTGAGCCGGTGCTCCTGGAAATCGACCTCCAGGGCGCGCGGCAGGTCCGCGAGTCCATGCCCCAGGCCCAGCTGGTGTTCCTGGCCCCGCCCTCCTGGGAGGAGCTGGTGCGCAGGCTCGACCGGCCGGGGCACCGAGCCGCCGGAAGTGATCGAGCGCCGCCTCGCCGCGGCCAAGGTCGAGCTGGCGGCCGAGCCGGAGTTCGACCAGACCCTGGTCAACACCTCCGTCGAGGACGTGGCGCGCGAGCTGCTAGCCTTGACGAACGTCGTGTGATCGCCACTGGTCACCCTGTGGTCATCCCGTGCCGAATCTTTCCATCCATCGGAAGGTAGAGCGTGTCCTCTTCCATCTCCGCGCCCGAGGGCATCATCAACCCGCCGATCGACGAGCTCCTCGGGGCCACGGACTCGAAGTACAGCCTCGTGATCTACGCGGCCGAAGCGGGCCGCCAGATCAACGCGTACACTGCAGCTCGGCGCGGGGCCTCCTCCAGTACGTCGGTCCCCTCGTGGACACCCACGTTCACGAGAAGCCGTCTCGATCGCCCTGCGCGAGATCAACGCGGGGCTGCTGACCTCCGAGGCCATCGAGGGTCCGGCGCAGTAACACCGGCGGTATTGTTTTCAGCCTCACGCTGACTTTTCCACAGGCCCGGCAGTCCGACTGTCGGGCCTGTGGTGTGTTGGGGTCGTACGCGACATCCGAGCCGGGGAGACGGGGAGACGGTGGACCCAAGGTCGTTGGGGGTCAGCGGCGGCATCGCCGCGTACAAGGCCTGTGAGCTGCTGCGCAGGTTCACGGAGTCGGGGCACGGGTCCGGGTCGCCCCCCACCGCCTCCGCGCTCCACTTCATCGGCGCCGCCACCTGGTCCGCGCTGTCCGGCAGCCCCGTGTCGACGAGTGTGGGACGACGTCCACCAGGTCCCGCACGTGCGCATCGGCCAGCACGCCGACCTGGTCGTCGTCCGCCCCGGCCACCGCCGACATGCTCGCCAAGGCCGCCCACGGCCTCGCCGACGACCTCCTCACCAACACACTGCTCACCGCCCGCTGCCCGGTCGTCTTCGCCCCCGCCATGCACTACCGAGGATGTGGGAGCACCCGGCCACCCAGGAGAACGTGGCGACGCCTCCGCCGGCACGCGCCTTGGCGCCTGATCGAACCGGCCGTCGGCCGCCTCACCGGCGTCGACACCGGCAAGGGCCGGCTGCCCGACCCGGCGAGATCTTCGAGGTCTGCCGCCGGGTGCTCGCCCGCGGTGTGCGCGAGCCGGACCTCGCCGGACGGCACGTCGTCGTCAGCGCGGGCGGCACCCGGGAGCCTCGACCCGGTCCGATTCCTCGGCAACCGCTCCTCCGGCAAGCAGGGCTACGCCCTCGCCCGCACCGCCGCCGCCCGGGGCGCCCGCGTCACGCTGGTCGCGGCCAACCCGTCAGCGCGGACCCGGCCGGCGTGGACGTGGTCCGGGTGGGCACGGCCGTGGAACTGCGCGAGGCGATGCTGCGCGCCGCGGCGGACGCCGACACCGTCGTCATGGCCGCGGCGGTCGCGGACTTCCGGCCGGCGACGTACGCCGCCGGGAAGATCAAGAAGAAGGACGACCAGAACCCCGCGCCGATCACCCTGGTGCGCAACCCGGACATCCTCGCGGAGATCTCCGCGGACGGGCCCGCTCCGGACAGGTGGTCGTCGGCTTCGCCGCCGAGACCGACGACGTCCTCGCCAACGGCCGGGCGAAGCTGAAGCGCAAGGGCTGCGACCTCCTCGTGGTCAACGAGGTGGGGAGCGCAAGACCTGTCGGATCCGGGGAGAACGAGGCCGTGATCCTCGGCGCCGACGGCAGCGAGACCCCGGTGGCGCACGGCCCCAAGGAAGCCCTGGCCGAAGATGTGGTGGGACCTCGTGGCGGAACGGCTCGGCTGAATGACTCATTCACTCCACCCGGCTCGCGAACCCCGCCGCATTCGAGCGTAGCCCTGGCCAAGGGTGCATCGTTCCAGGCAGAATGCTCGTGCCGCAGGTCACAGCCCTTCCGAGAGGCGAGACGGGTGGGCCCGTGGTGGAGTGCGACCGATAAACTGTTCTCGAACGTCGCCGGGTGCAGCTCCCCCGTGCCGTCCACCAATGATCAGCCAGCAGCCGCTGCAACCCCAGGGGCGTTGTGTCCCGTCGCCTGTTCACCCTGGAGTCCGTGACCGAAGGTCACCCCGACAAGATCGCTGACCAGATCAGCGACACGATTCTCGACGCTACTGCGTGAGGGACCCGACCTCTCGGGTCGCCGTCGAAACCCTGATCACCACCGGTCTGGTGCACGTGGCCGGAGAGGTCACCACCGAGGCCTACGCGGACATCGCCAACCTCGTCGCGGCAAGATCCTGGAGATCGGTTACGACTCCCTCGAAGAAGGGCTTCGACGGCGCCTCCTGCGGCGTCCTCGGTCTCGATCGGTGCCCAGTCCCCGGACATCGCGCAGGGCGTCGACACGGCGTACGAGAACAGGGTCGAGGGGCGACGAGGACGAGCTGGACCGGCAGGGCGCCGGTGACCAGGGCCTCATGTTCGACTGTGCGTCCCGACGAGACGCCGACCCTGATGCCGCTCCCGGTCTTCCTGGCGCACCGCCTGTCCAAGCGCCTGTCCGAGGTCCGCAAGAACGGCACGATCCCCTACCTGCGCCCGGACGGCAAGACGCAGGTCACCATCGAGTACGACGGCGACAAGGCCGTCCGGCTCGACACGGTCGTCGTCTCCTCCCAGCACGCGAGCGACATCGACCTGGAGTCGCTGCTCGCCCCCGACATCAAGGAATTCGTCGTCGAGCCCGACTCAAGGCGCTGCTGGACGACGGCATCAAGCTCGACACGGAGAACTACCGCCTCTGGTCAGCCCCCACCGGCCGCTTCGAGATCGGCGGCCCGATGGGCGACGCCGGCCTGACCGGCCGCAAGATCATCGTGGACACCTACGGCGGCATGGCCCGCCACGGCGGCGGCGCCTTCTCGGGCAAGGACCCGTCCAAGGTCGACCGCTCCGCCGCGTACGCGATGCGCTGGGTCGCCAAGAACGTCGTCGCCACGGGCCTCGCCGCCCGCTGCGAGGTCCAGGTCGCGTACGCCATCGGCAAGGCCGGGCCGGTCGGTCTCTTCGTGGAGACCTTCGGCACCGCCAAGATCGACACCGAGAAGATCGAGAAGGCGATCGACGAGGTCTTCGACCTCCGTCCGGCCGCCATCATCCGTGACCTCGACCTGCTCGCCCGATCTACGCCCAGACCAGCGGCGTACGGCCACTTCGGCCGCGAGCTTCCCGACTTCACCTGGGAGCGCACGGACCGCGTGGAGGCGCTGCGGCAGGCAGCGGGGCTGTAAGGCGCCCGACGCGTCCCGCCCGACGGCACGTCGCGAGGCCCGGTGTCCCCGGTGGGGACGCCGGGCCTCGGCGCCCGTGCGCATGGGCGGGGCGGGCACGTGGGGCGGCGGTAAGCGTCCGGGCACCGTCGTTTGTCAGTGCCGTCGTTTGTCAGTGATCTTTGGTAGGAATGCAGGCGTGAGGGCGAGAACGAACCGGCGGGCGGTGGCGCTCGGGACGCGCCGCCCGAGCAGCTCGCGCTCATCCGGGAGAGCGTTGCGCGAGGCAAGGCTCCGCGGCCAAGCCCGCGGACCTGGCGTGGAGCCGCGCTCGCCGGGAATTCGCCCGTCGCCCGGGTCCTCGTCGACAAGGGCGTACTCCACCTCGACAGGAGTACTTCGACTACGCCGTGCCCGAGGGCTCGACGCCGACGCCCAGCCCGGCGTGCGGGTGCGGGTGCGGTTCGGGCCGGGCGGCACCGGGTGCGGGACGGACGGCGCGAGGGCGGGGGCTCATCGACGGCTTCCTCGTCGAGCGGCTCCCGCCGAGTCCGACTACTCGGGCCCCCTCGCCGCGCTGGCCCAGGTCGTCTCGCCCGAGCCGATGCTCGGCAGGGAGTTGCTGGGGCTCGCGCGCGGTCGCCGACCAGTACGCGGGCAGCCTCGCCGACGTGCTGCAGCTCGCCGTACCCGCCGCGGAACGCGCGCGCGGAGAAGCGGACGTCACCCGAGCCGCTGCCCCCGCCGCCGGTGCCCGAGCCGGGGTCCTGGACGCGGGTACGAGCAGGGGCCCGCGTTCGTGGGCGGCCCTCGCCTCGGGAGGCACGCCACGCGCCGTGGAACGCGCTGCCCGGTCCGCGGTGGAGCGAGGAGCTGGCCGGGCCGTGGCGGCGACGCTGGCCTCCGGCCGCGGGCGCGCTCGTCGTCCTGCCCGACGGGAGGGCCGTCGCCCGCGCCGACGCCGCGCTGACCGCGCTGCTGGGCGAGGGGACGGCACGCGGTGCTCACCGCCGACGCCGGACCCAGAAGCGGTACGCGCAGTGGCTCGCGGTGCGCCGAGGGGCCGTACGGGCCGTCGTCGGGACCCGCGCCGCCATGTTGGCGCCGGTGCGGGACCTGGGGGCTGGTCGCCCTCTGGGACGACGGCGACGACAGCCACAGCGAGCCGCACGCCCCGCAGCCGCACGCGCGCGAGGTGCTGCTGCTGCGCGCCGCCCAGGACAGGTGCGCCTTCCTGCTGGGCGGCTGGAACTGCACCGTGGAGGCCGCCCAGCTCGTGGAGACCCGCTGGGCCCGGCCACTGGTCGCCGCGCGGGCAGGTGCGGGCCGCCGCCCCGCTGGTGCGGACGGTGGGGGACCAGGACCTCGCCCGGGACGAGGCCGCCCGCGCCGCACGGCTGCCGACCCTCGCCTGGCAGGCCGTCAGGGACGAGGCTGCGGCACGGACCGGTGCTCGTGCAGGTGCCCCGGCGGGGCTATGTACCGGCGGATGGCGTGCGCCGCGTGCCGGACGCCCGCGCGCTGCCGGCACTGCTCGGGGCCGCTGGAGGGGCAGAGTCGGGGCCGCGCTGCGGTGCGGCTGGTGCGGGCGCGAGGAGGGGCGGGTGGCACTGCCCGGAGGCGGGGCGTTCCGGTTGCGCGCCCAGATCATGGGGGCGCGCCGCACCGCCGAGGAACTGGGGCGGGCGTTCCCGGCGGTGCCGGTGCGCACCTCGGGGGCGAGCAGGTGCTGGACACCGTGCCGGAGACGCCCGCGCGCCAGAGTCGTGAGCACCCCGGGGGCCGAACCCGTCGCCGAGGGCGGCCATGCGGCGGCCCTGCTGCTCGACGGCTGGGCGATGCTCGGGCGGCCGGACCTGCGCGCCGGTGAGGACGCGCTGCGGCGCTGGCTGGCCGCCTCCGCGCTGGTGCGCCCGCAGAGCGCCGGGGGCACCGTCGTCGCGGGTCGCCGAGCCGACCCTGCGGCCGGTGCAGGCGCTGTGCGCTGGGACCCGGTCGGTCACGCGGTGCGGGAACTGGCCCGAGCGGGCCGAGCTGGACTTTCCGCCGGTGTCGCGGATGGCGGCCGTGGCGGGACCGGCGGAGGCGGTGGCCGACTTCCTCGGCGCGGTCGAGCTGCCGCGCGAGGCGGAGGTGCTGGGTCCGGTGCCGCGCGCGATCACGGCCCGGGGGGCGTCGCGGGTGGTGGGTGGGCCACCGCCCGGAGAGCACTGGGTGCGGGCGCTGGTCCGGGTGCCGCCGGGGCGCGGGGCGGCGCTGGCCGGTGCGCTGAAGGCCGCCTGCAGGCGGCGCGGTTGGCGCGGGGAGCGACGCGGTGGTGTGGTGCGGGATCGACCCGCCCGATCGTGGGGTGAGGGCGAGCGCGGAGGCGGGGATACAGCTGGCAGCCCGCCGTCCTCCCGCGTGAACGGGGCGGACAGCGGGCTGGTGGGCCGTCGCGGCTCCACCGTCGCGGCTGAGCTGTTGGCGGCTCACGCCGTTGCGGGCCGGGGAAGGCCGTCGGCCGGACGTCGTCGCGCAGGGCCGGACTGCCCGCCGTCGGCTGGGTCGGCATGGACCGGGCGGCCGGGACCGTGGGCACGGTGGGGAGGCCGGGGCCCACGTTGACCGGGTGGGTGCCCGTCGGTTCCGGTGCGTGCTCGGGGTTCTCGGCGGAGCCGCCTGGGTCGCGGCGCGGCGGGAGCCGTAGCGGCGGTGCACCCCCTGCTTAGATGCGCCGAGTGCGGAGCCCACCGCGTCCCACGAGAAGCCGAGCGAACGGTCGAAGTCCGGCGGCCGTGACCAGGGTCTCGACGCTGTCCCGCAGCTCCTGGGCGAGACGGACCGTCGGGGCGGGGGCCCGCCCGTAGACGACGAAGCCCGTGGAGGGGCCGGAGCGGCGCGGGCGGTAGACGTTGCCCAACTGGGCGGTGAGGGGTGCGCAGTGCGTCCACCTGCCGGCGGACCCGCTCGATGTCCCGCACCAGCAAGCGCAGGCTGGCCCGAGCCGCAGGCGTCGTGGGTTGTGTGGTCGGCCGCGAACAAGCCTTCGAACTGGCGTTGAAAGGGATCGGGCCGCGCGGGCGGTCCGGTGGTCAACTCTTCCTTGACCAACGCGTGGGCGCTCCGGTGGTCACGGGGTGGGGCGGGCGGCGCATGCGTGCGCCTGGTTCGCGGGTGTCGCCCGGCCTTCGGCTGGGCGGTGTTCTCTCCCACCCGCGCACCACCCGTTTCCAGTCGGTCGAGAGGCTGGGGTGTGCCGGGGGGGTGCGTCAGCGCGTGGGGCGGGTGCTCGTAGTCTCCGGAGCTCTGTAAGACTAAAAAGTCGCCCCGCATCCGCTACCGCCCGAGGAGGCCCGTCCCACCCGATGAAGCTCGTCTCCGCCGGTACCTTGAGGCGTCGCCGTTCCCGCCCTGGATCCCTGATCGCCTCCGGGCGCCACGAGGTGGCCGCCGTCGTCACGCGGCCTCGACGCTCCGGCCGGGCGAGGGCGCCGGCTGGTCGCCTTCCCGTGGCCGAGCGTGCGGAGTAGGCCAGCATCAGGCGCTTCGCTCGCGAAGCCGCGCGATCCGGAGTTCTGTAGCGGCTGCGCGAGATCACACGGGACTGCTGCCCCGTCGTCGCCTACGGTGCAAGCGTTGCCGCCCCGCGGCCCTCGACGTGCCCGCCCGCGGCTGGGTCAACCTCGCCTCTCGCTGCCGCTCCGCCCTGGCGCGGCGCCGCTCCCGTGCAGCACGCGCTGATGGCGGGCGACGAGATCACGGGCGCGTCCACCTTCCTGATCGAGGAGGGGCTTGACAGTCCCTCGTCACGGGACGGTCATGGTTAGATCCATCCGCCCCACCGACACCAGCGGCGACCTGCTGACCCGGCTCGCCTTCGCCGGCCCCGGGCTGCTCGCCGCCACCCATGGACGGCATCGAGGACGGCAGTCCTAGCGTTGTACCGCAGCCGGCCGACGGCGTCAATCCTCGCCCTGGAAGATCACCGTCGAGGCACGCCCGGGTCGACTGGACCGCCCCGGCGCTGCGCCCGACCGCGGTGGTGCGCGGCTGCACCCCGGCCCCCGGCGCTCTGGACCACGTTCCGGGCGCGAGCGGCTCGAAGCTCGCAGGCAACTGTCTCGCGCCCGACCGGATCGGACCTCGCCCCGGGGCAGCCTGCCGCCGGCAAGAACACGTGCACGCTCGGCACCTGCTCCCAGCCGCCGTCGAGCTGCTGTGGGTGCAGGCCCAGGGCAAGAAGCCGATGCGGGCCGCGGACTGGGCGCGCGGTGTGCGGATCACCGAGGCCGAGAGTCGCTCGGCGGCTGACCTGCGCCTCCGCAGCACCGTCTCACCGGCCCGGCGTACCGCTGGTGAGCGCACTTCATCCCGCACACTCCGAGCACCTCTTCGTGAGCGAGCAGCCTGCCGTCCGGGAAGCCGGTAAGCCGTACCGCAGGCCCCAGAAGGATCCTCGTCCGCATCCTCGCTCTTCGAGGCGCTGGCTGCGGCCGTCGACGAGCGGGACGCGTACGCCAACCTCGTAAGCTTCCGCCGCTAAGCTGCGCAAGGCGTGGAACGCGGTGACGACTTCGACTCCTGGACGTAACAGCCCTCGCTACCGAGTTCGGAAGCGATCGTACGCTGCGCCGGCGGGGGACGGGACAAACGATGAATACGCCGACTGCGTCGATCTTCGGCCCAGCTGGGAGGTCGACCCGCCGGTGCCGGACGTGCTCGGCCTCGGAGTCCACCAGCTGCTCGACGACAGGATCCCGAGCCACGCCGCCGTGTCCGCTACTGTGGAGCTTTGGCGCGGGTCGTGCTCGGCTACGGTGCGTACAAGTTCGGTCAACGCCGTGCTGCGCAAGGCTGCGTCGCGGGACGATCTCGACGGTGTGGCTGGAGAGGGTCGCCCCGCCCCACGATCGAGGACCCGAGGACCACCTCGCTGCGCCGCGCACTCGCATCCGCGCTGGGTCGTCTCCGCGCTGTGGGACCGGCCGGCGCGGCGCCAGTCCGGCGTAGAGGAGCTGTTGGCCGCGGACAACGAGCGGCTCCGAGGTCACCCTCGCCGCCCGCCCCGGCCGCCGGCTACGGCCGATAAGCTGCGCTGGGCGAGAGAGGCCGCCGTACCGGGGCGCTGGTCGCCGCACGCGGTGGCGGCTGAGCGAGGTGCGGCGAGCCCGGAAGCCGTCGACGCGATGGAAGAACCGGGCACGGGCGTGAAGGACGAGGGCAGCCAGCTCGTCGCGCTCGTGCTGGCCACCGCAGCCCCTGACGGGCCGGACCGGCGCTGGCTGGACGGATGTGCCGGGCCGGGCAGCAAGCGCCGCGCCGCTCGCGCCCCGGGCCGCCGAGCGCGGTGCCTTCACCGCTCGGGCTCTCGAGAAGCAGCCGCACCGGGCCGGTCTTGGTGGCCAAGGCACTGGACGGGAACCGTGGGGCGCGAACTGGGGATCGCGGCCGACGGGACCCGCCCGGCGTGGCGGCCGGGCGGCTTCGACCGCGTCCTGGCCGACGTGCCGTGCACCGCCCTCGGCGCCCTGTCGCCGCGCGCCTCGAGGCGTGCTGGCGGTGCCGTCCCGAGGATCTGGACGGTTCGCCCCGCCCCAGCGCGGCGCGCAGCAGCGCCCTGGAAGCGGGTGCGGGTGGCGGCCGTCGGCTACCGCGACGTGCGCCGCTTCCCACCTCGCCGAGACCGGGCCATCGTCGCGAACGTCCTCAAGCAGTTCCCCGACCGCGGAACTCTTCGACGCCCGCCCCCTTCTCCCGGACGTCCTCGACCTCGGCGAGGGCCCCGACGTACAGCTGTCCGGCTCACCTCCACGGCACGGACGCCATGTACCTCGCTCTGATCCGCCACACGAGCGCAACGCGCCCCAAAGGGGCGCGGGAACTCGCGCGAGCAACCACAAACAACCCGCACTGCTGACACAACCGCATCCCCCCGGGGACCCGTCCCGCCCCACCCCGGAGGGCATGGCAGTCTTGGGGCAGGCCGCGCAGATCAACCCCAGCATCCTGTCCGCCGACTTCGCCCGCCTGCGGACGAGGCCGAGGCGGTCCGGGGCACCCGACTGGCTCCATCGTCGACGTCATGGACAACCATTTCGTACCCCAACCTCACGCTCGGCGTGCCGGTCGAGTCCTGGCCAGGCGACGGACACCCCGCTGGACTGTCACCTGATGATCGAGGCCCCCGACCGCTGGGCGCCCCAGTACGTGGAGGCGGGGGCCGGTTCCGTCACCTTCCACGTCGAGAGGCGGCCGCTGCGCCAGTGCGCCTGCGCGGGAGATCCGGCCAAGGGCGCCCGCGCCTCGCTGGCGCTGAAGCCCGCGACGCCCATCGAGCCGTACGAGGATCTGCTCCCGGAACTCGACATGCTGCTGATCATGACGGTTGAACCGGGCTTCGGCGGGCAGGCGTTCCTCGACATCATGCCCTGGCAGATCCGGCGCACCCGAGTTGATCAGAAGCAACGGTCTCGAGCTGTAGCTCCAGGTCGACGGCAGGGTGTCGGCATCGACGATCGAGCGGTGCGCCGACGCCGGCGACGCTCTTCGTCGCGGGTTCCGCCGTGTACGGGGCGTCCGACCCGGCCGAAGCGGTACGTGCATTGCGCACGCGAGGCCGAGGCGGCGACCGCCGCTGAGCAAGGTCCTCGGCGTGCGCACCACTGAGGAACAGAACGTGAACGGCTCCCATCAGGGCTGATCAAGTGCGCCGAATCTGCAAGGATGAACGGCGTATCCGAGTGTGAACAGCAGTGAGGGAGATCGCCGTGTCGGGTATGTCGGCGGGCCGTTCAGCCATGCGGATGGGACTCCGCTGAGCTGAACCAGGCGGCGGGCGCGTGGCCCGCCGCTTCTACCTTGAGGAGCTCGGCAAGATCCACAGATCGCGGAGGAGTTCTGGCGTCAGCCGCCCCGGGTAGGCCAGGGTCCTCGAGACCGCTCTCGGGCGGACCTTGTACGAATCGAGATCCGGGTGCCGGCCGAGCTGGACGCGGAGCGCCTCGGACGCGCTGCGGGCCCGCTGCGAGGCTCAGGCACGCCGTCGTGGTGGAAGTCCCCGGCCGACGCCGAGGAGACGCCCGACCCGGAGAACCTGGGAGAGGTGGCCGCCGACCTTGCTCGGTGAGCTGGTCAACGAGGGTGACGTGCTGGGCATGGCCCTGGGGCAGGTCCACGATCCGCGTGGCGGCGGCGCTCGACCGGCTGCGCGCGCCGTGCACGGTGGTGCAACTGACGGAGCGTTGACAGCGTCGCCGGGACCGCCGAGCGCGGCTCGGTCGAGACCGTGCGCCGCGCCGCCCAGGTGTCGGGCAGCGACGCCCACCCCGTCTACGCGCCGATGCTGCTGCCGGACGCGGCGACCGCACAGGCGCTGCGGCCACCAGACCGGGATCGCCCAGCCTCCCAGTACTTCGACAAGGTCACGGTCGCCGCCGTCTCCATCAAGCTCCTGGGAGCCGGGCATCTCGACGGTGCTCGACATGCTCAGCGACGAGGAGCGCGCGCACGCTACGCCTGCTGGGTGTCGCCGGAGATGTCCGCGGGCACCTTCTCGACGCCGAGGGGCGCCGGGCCTGGCCGGAACCTGGGGGGCGGTAACGTCGCGGTCGAGGCCGACCAGCTCCGCCGTATCCCCGAGGTCGTGGCGATCGCGGGCGCGCAGCGCAAGGCAGGCGGCCATCGACGCGGTACTGCGCTCCGGGCTGTCACCAGCCTGGTAGACGGAGCGACGTCGGCCGGCGGACTACCTGATGACGGTGGGCTCGGCGCCGAAGTCGACGCTCAACCGGACGGACCCGGACGGCATCTGACGGCGATCAAGGCGATCGGCGATCAGCAGAGGGGAGAAGGGGCGACAGCTGGCGAGGATTCAGCGGGACGGCTCGTGGTCACGCTGACCTCGCCGGGGTCACGGACAAGGCGGGCCTGATGGACCGCTGCGCCCGTGACCTGGCGCTGCCGGCTGGTTCGGCCGGAACTGGGACGCGCTTTCCTCGCCGACTCCTCGCCGACCCCTCCGTCTGGCCGAGGGAGGCGGCGGAGCGAGGGCCGGGTCCCCGTCGTGCGGGGCCTGGCGGGGTACGCCGAGGCGCGGCCAGACGGGTAGGGTCCGTCGCCGAGGAGGTTTTCGCCAGAGGCACGGTACGAGACCGACCGCCAGCGCATTTTTTTGACCCTCGGTCCTGGAGGATCCTCCAGGAGGTCGCTTGACCAGCCTGGATGATCTGCCCGGGGGTTATCGGCCATCAGTCATGGGAGAATGAGGTACGTGCTCTTTCCCCTGGCTGACCTGTCCGGGGGCCACCTCTGATCGACTGGGATGTGCAGCCGTGCGTTTCCTGAATGACATCCAGCCCTCGTACGACCTGACGTACGACGACGTGTTCATGGTGCCGAGCCGCTCCGCCGTGGGCTCCCGGCGGGCGTGGACCTCGGCTCCCCGGACGGCACGGGCACCACCATCCCGCTCGTCGTCGCCAACATGACCGCCATCGCGGGGCGCCACGTAGCCCGAGACATGGCCAGCGCGGCGGCCTGGTGGTCATCCCGCAGGACATCCCGATCGAGGTCGTCACCGACGTCGTCTCCTGGTGAAGAGCCGCCACCACGTCCTGGACACCCCGATCGTGCTGGCCCCCGCACCAGACCATCGCCGACGCGCTGTCCCCTGCTGCCCAAGCGCGCGCACAACGCCGGTGTCGTCGTCGACGCGGACCACAAGCCGATCGGCGTGGTCACCGACACCGACCTGACCGGCGTGGACCGCTTCACCCAGCTCGAAGAGGTCATGTCCAAGGACCTGATCCTCATCGACGCGGACATGGACCCGCGCGAGGCCTTCAACACCCTCGACACCGCCAACCGCCGCTACGCGCCCGCCGTCGACAAGGACGGCCGCCTCGCCGGCATCCTGACCCGCAAGGGCGCCCTGCGCGCCACGCTGTACACCCCGGCGACCGACGCGAACGGCAGGCTCCGCATCGCCGCCGCCGTCGGCATCAACGGCGACGTGGCGGGCAAGGCCAGCAGCTCCTCGACGCGGGCGTGGACACCCTCGTCATCGACACCGCGCACGGCCACCAGGGAGTCGAATGATCGGCGCCGTCAAGGTGGTGCGCGACCTCGACTCGAGCGGGTCCCGATCGTCGCGGGCAACATCGTCTCCGCCGAGGGCGTGCGCGACCTGATCGAGGCGGGCGCCGACATCATCAAGGTCGGCGTCCGGACCCGGTGCCATGTGCACCACCCGCATGATGACCGGCGTCGGCCGGCCGCAGTTCTCCGCCGTCCTGGAGTGCGCCGCCGAGGCCAGGAAGTACGGCAAGCACGTGTGGGCCGACGGCGGTATCCGGCACCCGCGCGACGTGGCGATGGCCCTCGCGGCCGGTGCGTCCAACGTCATGGTCGGCTCCTGGTTCGCGGGTACGTACGAGTCCCCGGGCGACCTCCAGCACGACGCCAACGGCCGCCCCTACAAGGAGTCGTTCGGCATGGCCTCCGCCCGCGCGGTGCGCAACCGCTACCTCCGAGGAGTCGGCCTACGACCGGGCCCGCAAGGCGCTGTTCGAGGAGGGCATCTCCACCTCCCGGATGTTCCTCGACCCGACCCGCCCGGGCGTCGAGGACCTGATCGACTCGATCATCGCGGGCGTCCGCTCCTCCTGCACCTACGCCGGCGCCGCCTCCCTGGAGGAGTTCGCCGAGAGGGCCGTCGTCGGCATCCAGAGCGCCGCGGGCTACGCCGAGGGCAAGCCGCTGCACGCCAGCTGGAGCTGAGCGCGCCTGAGTCCGGATATTGTCAGGGTGGCTTGACGTCAAGCCACCCTGACGCGACGCTGGGCGCATGACGACACCGCAGAGCATCGAGCCGCAGTACACCCTGCTGACCGCCGTGGCCCGTCTCGACGAGCTGCGCACGCGTGAGTCCCTGGCCGGCGACGGCGTGCGACGAAGAGGCTCTCGACCGCACCCAGCTCCTCGAACTGCTCGCGCTGAGCGAGGTGGTGGCCCGCAAGGCGGCCTACGGGCGCCACCTCACCGTCCCGGTCGGCCCGGGAGGCCGGCGCCTCCTGGTCGCAGATCGGGGCCGCGCTGGGCACCAGCAAGCAGGCCGCCTGGGAGGCGCACCTGCGCTGGATCGACGCCCAGGAGGCCGCGTGCGGCCGGCCCGGAAGATCGGGTTCGACGCGGCGGACGCGGCTGAGGCACGGGCGACCGCGGGCGAGCCGGACGGCCGCTGACCAGGGCCGATCCCCCGCCCACCGACCCCCGTACGCAACGCTTGACAGCCTCCGCGCAACGAACACGCGCCCCGCCCCCGGTGAAACGCAACGATCGTGCGGAGATGCGCAAGGTTGCTGCATTACCAGGGGCCCGCACCCCTCGTAGTGTTCTGCGCTGTACGTGGCGTGGCGGGGACTCCGCTCGGTGGGTTCCCGCTCTTCACGAGCGTGCCCGCCGGTCCCCCGCCGCTCCAGAGCCCACCGCGAGCCCGTCCGCTCACACCGACGGGCGCGACCGGCAGCGACAAAGGAGTCAACGCGTGCTCGACCAAGGCGCACCCCCGCACCACGACGGACCGGCCACCCCCTCGTCCCCGGGCCTGGCCGCGCGCCTCATGCCGCCGCAAGCCCGTGGAACGGCTGGTCGCCGAGGGCGGCCAGGGCGAGGGGCGGCACCCTCCGCCGCTCCTCGGCCTGTGGCAGCTCACGATGATCAGCATCGGCGCCACCCTCGGCACCGGCATCTTCGTCGTCCTCGGCGAAGCCGTCCCGAAGGCCGGCCCGGCCGTCACCCTCTCCTTCGTCATCGCCGGTCTCACGGCACTCTTCTCGGCGCTGTCCTACGCCGAGCTAGCCGGCACCATCCCGGTCGCCGGCTCCTCGTACTCGTACGCCTACGCCACCATGGGTGAGCTGGTCGCCTGGATCTGCGGCTGGTGCCTGGTCCTGGAGTACGGCGTGTCGGTCGCCGCCGTCGCCGTCGGCTGGGGCGAGTACCTCAACGAACTCCTCGACGGCACCATCGGCGTCACCATCCCGGCCGCGCTGTCGGCCCCGCCCGGCCTGACGGCGGCATCTTCAACCTGCCCGCGCTGATCGTCGTGCTCCTCGCCATGACCTTCCTGCTGGGCGGTGCCCGCGAGTCCGCCCGGGCCAACACGATCATGGTTGTCGTCAAGATCGCCGCGCTGGTGCTGTTCTGCGCGATCAGCGTGCAGGGCTTCCGTTCCGGCAACTACGAGAACTTCATGCCGCTCGGCATGGCCGGCGTCAGCGCGGCCGGCGCGACGCTCTTCTTCTCGTACATCGGCTTCGACGCCGCCTCCACCGCCGGTGAGGAGGGCCAAGAACGCCCAGCGCGACCTGCCCCGGGCGATCATGCTGTCCTGATCATCGTCACGGTGCTGTACGTCCTCGTCGCGGCCGTCGCCGTCGGCGCCAGGCCCTGGCGGACCTTCACCGACTCCGAGGCCTCCCTCGCCCAGATCATGACCGACGTCACCGGGCAGGAGTTTCAGGGCACCCTGCTGGCGTTCTGCGCGGTCGTCGCCATCGCCAGCGTCGTCCTGACCGTGTCTCTACGGCCAGACCCGCGTCCTGTTCGCCATGTCCCGCGACGGACTCGTGCCCAAGGTGTTCTCCCGCGTCCACCCGAAGAGCGGTGCGCCCCAGGCCAACACGCTGATCGTCTCCCTGTTCTGCGGCGTCCTGGCCGCCGCGATCCCGCTCGGGCAGCTCGCCGACGCCACCAGCATCGGCACCCTCTTCGCCTTCTCGCCCTGGTCAACGTGGCCGTCGTGGTGCTGCGCCGGACCCGTCCGGACATGCACCGCACCTTCCGGGTGCCGCTGGCACCGGTCCTGCCGGCGCTGGGCTTCGCCTTCTGCGTCTGGATGATGGGCAGCCTGTCCACCGTCACCTGGGTGGTCTTCGGTGTCTGGATGGCCGTCGGGCTCGTGTTCTACTTCGTGTACGGCCATCGTCGTTCCCGGCTCGCCACGCCGGACACCTCGGAAGCCCAGAAGCAGCAGTAGCTCCAGCAGCTCCAGAAACGAAGTGAACCACCCGCAGTGCTGAACGATCTCGACGAACGCATCGTGCACGCCCTCGCCGAGGACGCCCGCCGCTCCTACGCGGACATCGGGCAGTCGGTCGGCCTGTCCGCGCCCGCCGTGAAACGGCGCGTGGACCGGCTGCGCGCCACCGGAGCCATCACCGGATTCACCGTACGGGTCGACCCCGCCGCGCTCGGCTGGGAGACCGAGGATTCGTCGAGATCTTCTGCCGCCGCAACACCTCGCCGGAGACCATCCAGCGGGGCCTGGAGCGCTACCAGGAGGTCGTGGCCGCGTCCACCGTCACCGGGGACGCGGACGCGGTCGCCCAGGTCTTCGCCTCCGACATGCGGCACTTCGAACGGGTACTGGAGCGGATCGCCGGGGAGCCGTTCGTGGAGCGGACCCGGTCCGTGCTGGTGCTGTCGCCGCTGCTGCGGCGCTTCTCGTCGGGGTCACCCCACGTAGTCGGTGGGCACGGGCAGTCGGTGGGCCCGGGTAATCGGTGGGCAGCGGGCCGTGTCCGTCTAGCATCGGTGTCCTGACCTGGCGACATTGATCCACCAGCAGCGCCTCCTCCCGAGGGCCGCCTCGGACGCCGTATCTCCGGTGTCCGATCCGCCCCCTCGGGAAGGCCTCATGACTCCTCACCCGAGCGTGCCCCCGCCACCGCCGGTAGCCGGCGGCTGACGCGCACGCTGTACGGTTCCGCGTTCTGCGACGAGTTCGTCCCTGCTGTACCCGGTGTACGCGCTGCTGTTCAGCGACACCGGCCTGTCCGTCTGGCAGATGTCCTCCCTGTTCGCCGTGTGGTCGCTGACCAGCGTGGTTCTGGAAGTGCCCTCGGCGCCTGGGCCGACGCCGTCTCCCGGCGGCTGCTGCTGGTGCTGGGCCCGCTGCTCACCGCCGCCGGGTTCGCCCTGTGGGTGCTCGTGCCCTCCTACGGCACCTTCGCGCTCGGCTTCGTGCTGTGGGGCGCCGGGGAGCGCTCGGCTCGGGGCGCTGGAGGCGCTGGTCTACGACGAACTGGACCGGGCCGGCGCCGCCGACCGGCACGCCCGCGTCATGGGCCGGGCCCGGGCGGTCGGCGTCACCGCGACGATGACCGCGATGGGCCTGGCCGGACCGGTCTTCGCCTGGGGCGGCTACGAGGCGGTGGGCGCGGCGAGCGTACTGGTCTGCCTGGCCGGGGCGGTCGTGGCGACACGCTTCCCCGAGCACCCGCAAGCCCTCCACCGACGGCGACCGATGGTCCGCGACCCTGCGCGCCGGACTCGCGGAGGCCCGCACCGACCGGTCCATGCGCGCGCGCTGCTCCTCGTCCCGGCCGTGACCGCGGTGTGGGGCGCGCTCGACGAGTACACGCCGCTGCTGGCACGCGACACCGGCGTGGCGCAGGAGACCGTCCCCTGGCTGCTGCTGGTGATCTGGGCCGGTGCCACGGCCGGCAGCCTGCTGGCCGGTGCCGCCGAACGCCTGACCACGACCGGGTTCGCCGCCTTGCTCACCGGCTCGGCGCTGGCCCTGGCCGTGGGCGCCGCAGCCGCAGGCGGTGGCCCTGGTCCTGGTCGCGCTGGCCTTCGGCGGCTTCCAGCTGGCGACCGTGCTGGCCGACGCCCGTCTCCAGGAGCGCATCGAGGACACCGGCCGGGCCACCCTGACCTCGGTCGCCGGCCCCGGCACCGAGCCAGGCACCCTCGCGACCTACGGGGCGTACGCGGTGGCCGCCACGGCGACGGGCACGGCCGCGTTCGCCCTGTCCTGGTGCCGTATCTGCTGACGGCGCTGCTGCGGCCACCGCCGCCCGCACTACAGCCGCGGCTGCCAGGGCACGACCCTCGAAGTCGCCGGTTCCCCTTCCTGACCTTCTCGAAGGGCGCCGAGGACACGCACCCGCGGCTCGCGCCCTCAAGGAGCTGCCCGTCGCGGCCCAGCTGTAGCCGAGGCGGTCGTGGCGGCCGAGGTCGTGGACTGTGACGCCGACCCGCCCTGCCCTCGCACCCGGGCAGGTCGAGGTCGGTGATCACACCGGAGACGACGGCCACGTCACCACCGGTCAGCAGGCAGTCGACTTCGGCCTTCGCCCGGGCGCCCTCGCCGTTCAGGTAGTGGCTGAACTCGAACGTCCCGGTGGCCTTGAGCGGATCGTCGTTGTCCACGGCCGCCAGATGCGCGTCGAAGGAGAAGGTGATGTCGTCCCCGGCCGACCGGTACAGCTCGGCGGTGCCGGTGAGCGCGGCGGCCTCCCCTCGACGGCCGCTCCTCGTGAGGCCGGAGGCGACCGCGGCGCCCGTCGTGACGGCGGTGAGCAGCAGGGCGGCACAGAGTGCGGCGGTCATCGTACGGCGTTTCACATGGCGGTCCCCTCCACAGGGCGGAACATGGCGATCTGGATGCCCACCACTGTTCCGGTGCCGCGCTCCCGCCCATCGCGCTCAGGGCGGGAACGCCCTCCGCCGCGCGGCGGGGAGGAAGGGCACGATCTGCCTCTCAGGAAGGAGCCGCGGGCCCGGCAGCCGGCGGGCGTGAGCACGCGGCGGTGGTCCAGGCCGCCCGGCTGTGCGGGGCGCACAACGAATCGCCGTGGGGTGCCCCGCAGGCCGCAACGATCCGCTCACCGGCGCGCAACAGGTCCTTCTTGTCCGGCCGAGCCCGCCGACCGTACCGTCTATCTGGCCCCCGACCCCCCTCCCACCGGTGAGGATCGCGCATGCGCACCGCCCTGCTCCAGAGCTCGGGCCCGGCCCGGCTCCACCGCCGAGAACCTCAAGGTCCTCGACGAGCCGCGGGCCGGGCCGTCGCCGCGGGGGCGGGGCTGCTGGTCACCGCCGAACTGTTCCTGACCGGGTACGCGATCGGTGACGACGTCGCCGTCCTCGCCGAGCCGGCCGACGGCGATTCCGCCGACGCCGTGGCGGAGATCGCCGGACGCCACGGTCTCGCCGTCGCGTACGGCTACCCGGAGCGCGCGGGCGGGACTGCTTCAACTCCGTCCAGCTGATCTCCGCCGACGGCACCGAGTGGCGAACTACCGCAAGACCCTACCTCTTCGGCTGCTTCGAGCGCGACCACTTCACGCCCGGCGAGCAGCCCGTCGTCCAGGCCGAGCTGGACGGGGTGACCGTCGGCCTGATGATCTGCCACGACGTGGAGTTCCCGGAGAACGTCCGCGCCCACGCCCTCGGCCGGCACGACCTGCTGCTCGTCCCGACCGCGCAGATGCACCCGTTCCAGTTCGTCGCCGAGTCCGTCAAGCCGGTGCGGGCCTTCGAGAACCAGATGTACGTGGCGTACGTCAACCGCGTCGGCCGGGAGGGCGAGTTCGAGTTCGTCGGGGTCGTCCGTACTCGCCGGACCCGACGGGACCGCCCGTGCCCGGGCCGGGCGCGCCGAGGAGCTGGTCCTCGGCGACGTCGACCCGGTCCTCCTCGCCGCGTCCCGCGAGGCCAACCCGTACCTGAAGGACCGCCGCCCCGGCCTCTACGGGCCCCTCGTCTGAGTCCCGGCCCCGAGCCCCCACCCCCGTTCCACCTGTGCAAGGAGCCCGTACCCCATGACGTCCACCGTGCCCAACGCGATCGAGCACGCAGGACGAGCAGCAGCCGCCGATCACCATGTTCAGGCCGGACTTCCCGTACGCGTACGACAACTTCCTCGCCCACCCGGCGGGTCTCGGCCAGATACCCGCGACCGAGCACGGCACCGAGGTCGCGGTCATCGGCGGCGGGCTGTCCGGCATCGTGGCCGCCTACGAGCTGATGAAGATGGGCCTCAAGCCCGTCATGTACGAGGCCGACGCAGATCGGCGGGCGACTGCGGACCGTAGGGTTCGACGGGTGCGACCCCGCCCTGACCGCCGAGATGGGCGCGATGCGCTTCCCGCCGTCCTCCACCGCCCTCCAGCACTACATCGACCTGGTGGGACTGGAGACCCGGTCGTTCCCCAACCCCCTCGCCGAGGCGACGCCCTCGACCGTCCGTCGACCTGGGGGCGAGTCGCACTACGCCGAGACGCTGGACGACCTGCCCCAGGTCTACCGTGACGTCGCCGACGCCTGGGCGAAGTGCCTCGAAGAGGGCGCCGACTTCTCCGACATGAACCGCGCCCTGCGCGGCGCGACGTCCCGCGCATCCGCGAGATCTGGGCGAAGCTGGTCGAAGTTCGACAACCAGACCTTCTACGGCTTCCTCTGCGACTCGGAGGCCTTCAAGTCCTTCCGCCACCGCGAGATCTTCGGCCAGGTCGGCCGGCACCGGCGGCGGGACACCGACTTCCCAACTCCATCCTGGAGATCCTCCGCGTCGTCTACACCGAGGCCGACGACCACCATCATGCATCGTCGGCGGCTCCCAGCAACTGCCGCTGCGGCTCTGGGAGCGCGAACCGGAGAAGATCGTCCACTGGCCCCACGGCACCTGGCTGAAGATCCCTGCACCTGGACGGGCGACCCGCGCCCGAGCGGTGCAACCCGGCCTCACCCGCACCGCCGGCAACCGCATCACCGTGACCGACGCCGACGGCGACATCCGCACCTACCAGGCGGCGATCTTCACCGCCCAGTCCGGGATGCTGCTGTCGAAGATCGCCTGCGACGACTCGCTGTTCCCGATCGACCACTGGACGGCGATCGAGCGCAACCCACTACATGGAGTCCAGCAAGCTCTTCAAAGCCGGCCGACCGGCCCTTCTGGCTGGACAAGGACGAGGTCACGGGCCGGGACGTCATGTCGATGACGCTCACCGACCGTATGACCCGCGGCACCTACCTCCTCGACGACGGACCCGACAAGCCCGCCGTCATCTGCCTCTCCTACACCTGGTGCGACGACAGTCTGGAAGTGTCTCCCGCTGTCCGCGAACGAGCGGATGGAGGTCATGCTCAAGTCGCTCGGCAGAGATCTACCCGAAGGTCGACATCAGGGAAGCACATCATCGGCAAACCCGCGTGACGGTCCCTGGGAGAACGAGCCCTACTTCATGGGCGCGTTCAAGGCCAACCTGCCCGGGCACTACCGCTACCAGCGGCCCTCTTCACGCACTTGGTGCAGGAGGAGCTGCCCTGGAGGACAAGCGGGGCATCTTCCTCGCCGGCGACGACATCTCCTGGACGGCCGGCTGGGCCGAGGGCGCCGTCCGGCACCGGCTGAACGCGGTCTGGGGCGTCATGCACCACTTCGGCGCAGAGGATCCGACTCGACCAACCCGGGCCCGGGTGACGTCTACGACGAGATCGCGCCGGTCGAGCTCCCCGAGAGGACTAGTCGTAGCCGGCTAGATCCCGTTTGCCCGCGCCTTCTCGTACACCTCGGCGGCGATGTCGCTTCAGCTCTCGGCGTCCCGTGCCGTGCTCTGGAAGTCGAGGAGGATCTCGTCCAGGCCGATCTCGGCGTGCGGGCGAGGTCCTCGACGATCTGGTCGACGTCACCGTGGAAGGGGCGTCGGCCGGAGGGGTCCCCGGGGCGCCTTCCGGTAGCGGGCGTTTACTCGCAGCACCGTCCGGATCGGGCTGCGTGCGGCCGCGCTCCGGCGCTCAGGTCCCGCAGCCGCCGCCACCGCTCAAGAGCCGGCTCGGCGCCGGAGGGCGCGTTCGGCAGCTCAGCCGTCGGCGTGGTCTGACCAGCCGGCGCCGAGGCCCTGCCGCTGCCTCCGCCGCCAGCAGACCGGGATCACCGAGGCGGGCGCACCGGGGCCGACTCACGGCGGACGCGATCTCTCGTGAACTCGCCGTCGTACACCACGGGGTCCGGCCCCAGACCGCGCGGCGCCACATTGATCAGCTCGTCCAGGGCTCGCCCGCGCTCGGCGAAGGGGCCGCACGGACGCCGCCGCGTACTCGTCCGTCGGACCAGCCCGTTGCCGAAGCCGGCGACGACCCGGCCGCCGTCGCTCGCCGCGTCCAGCGAGGCCGCGCCTCCGCCAGCTGGAACGGATGTGCGGCGGGGCGACCAGACGCTGGAGCCGCAATTCCGCCCGCTCGATGGCGGCGGCGGCGGCGAGGAAGTCAGGGTGACCAGCGGCTCCGCCACGTTCCGGTACTCCGTCCGGGCCAGGGAGGCCCTCGATGCCGTAGCAGCCCCTGGGGTGTCAGGCTCGAAAACAGGGGGCCCGCTCTGAAGACCCACAGGCTTTGCAGCCCAGCTCGTTCCGCCGTGCGGGGTCACGCGCCTGGGACGTCCTTCGCCGAGGTCGTACTTCCGCATCTGGGGGAGGCCGAGGTCGAGGCCGGGTCGTCATGCCTGGGTGCTCCTTCGCAGTCAAAGTGCGATGGCATGGTGCCCAAGGGTTCAACGTACAGCGATCGCACGGGAGTTCCGGGAGGACAGCGCACCGGGAGCGCCGGACGGATCAGTCCGGCAGCGGGGTGAGCAGCATGCGGCCCGCGAAGCCCACCGCCGCGTCCAGCCGTTCGGTGAACTCCCCGGCGACGTCGGGCAGCCGACGCAGCGCCCGCAGCGCGCGGGCCGCCGCCCAGGTGGCGTCGCGGGCGCGCTCCAGGCTCCAGGAGCCGAGCAGATGGGTCAGCGGGTCAACGATCTGCAGGGAGGTCGGGACCCGGCATCAGCTCGTCGCGGATGCGCTCCTCCAGCGACACGAGGAGATCACCCCACCCGGTCGAACTCGTCCTCCAGCTCGACGGGTTCGCAGCCGAGCGTACGACGAGGTGTCCACCACCGCCAGCGCGAGATCGTGGCCGATGTGCGCATTGATGCCCGCCAGCGCGAACTGCAGCGGCCGTACGCCGGGATGGCGGCGGAACTGGAACAGGGGGCCGCCAGCAAGCGGGCGGCCGGTGTCCGTCCTCCAGCGCGTCGAGGGCGGCCAGGTAACGCTCCGCGAACCGCACGTCCAGCGCGGTCGCGGCCCGGGCGTCCGGGAAGCGACCGGTGTCGATGTGCCGGTCGACCGCCTCCGTGACGGCCAGGTAGACGCGGTTGAAGACGGCCACCCCCGTCCCGCGCGGGCAGCGTCGTGTCGAGGGCGCGCATCCGGCGGAGGACCGTGTCCACCGTCGGACGGCCGCCGGGACTTGTTCGCAGTGCGCCATGGCGGCGGGTTCGCGGCTTCAGGCTAGCGGGAGTGCCCGGCGGGCCCGACGCTTCCCAGAACGGGGGAACGCGCCCGCCGTGCAGGGGAGGGGGGAACCATACGTGTCGGGCCTTCGTGCCCGGCGCACTGGCCGCTCGCAGGGTCGAGCGCGGACGTGCCGCCCGCCGGACGCGCGATGGTCGCGGCGGCGTCCCGTCGTGGTCGCGGTAAGGCACCGCGACCGGCATGCTGTCCGCGCTCGGCGACGACGGCGGCGGGGCGGACGAGGCCCGCCCGGAGGTGACGCGGTCACACGGCTGCAGTCCCTGCCCGTCGCCCACCGTCCCCGTCGGCGACTTCGTCGGCCTCCGCCTCGCCCCTCCCCGTCGGCGAGCAGGGCGAGTCCCAGTCCCTCACCGAAGAAGAAGTCGAGAAGGCCGGGAAGGAGAAGCCCCGGGCCGCCGCGGCCTCCACCCGGCTCTACCGGCACCCCGAGTCCCAGGTCCTCGACTGGGTCCGGACCCACCCCGGCGACCCGCGCGAGGACGTCATCCGGTCCCGGATAGCCGACCACCCGGCCGCCGTGTGGTTCGCCGACTACACGCCCGCGACCATCACCTCCCGGGTCCGCGCCGTCACCTCGGGCGGTGCCGAGGCGGGCCGGGTGCCGGTCGTCGTCCGTACGCGATACCCGACCGCGACTGCGGCGGCCACTCCCAGGGCGGCGCGCCCGACCTCGACGCCTACGACGACTGGATCGACCGCTTCGCCGCCGGGCTCGGCTCCGGCGACGTCATCGTCGTACTGGAGCCCGACTCGGTCGCCAGGCGGAGTGCATGTCCGCCGGTGAGCGTGGAGACCGCTTCGCCTCGCTGGCCCGAGCGGGGCGCGTGCTGAAGGACGCCAACCCGAACGCCCGGGTCTACTTCGACGCGGGGCACTCCGGCTGGCACGCGCCCGCCAAGCAGGCGGGCTGGCTCAAGCAGGCGGGCGCCGCCTCGGCCGCCTCCTCCGACGGCATCTTCAGCAACGTCTCCAACTTCCACGCCACCGCCGACGAGGTCGCCTACGACCGCGCGGTCCTCGACGCCCTCGGCGGCCCCGCGAGTCTGGGCGCCGTCATCGACACCAGCCGCAACGGCAACGGCGCCCCTCCGACGGCGAGTGGTGCGACCCGGACGGCCGCAAGCTCGGCCGCGCACCGACGCTGAGCACCGGCATGGGGCGCGTCGACGCCTACCTGTGGGTCAAGCTGCCCGGGAGTCGGACGGCTGCAAGGGCGAGCCGGGCACGTTCACGCCGTCCTACGCCTACGACTTGGCGCGCTGAGACCCGCCGCCGGACCCGTCGCCGCCGGCACCGTTGTCCCCGGTCTTCTCGTCGTACGACGACGTGCCCTCGTCCAGCAGCGGCGCTTGCGTCTTGAGGTGGGCCGGGGCGAAGGGCCCGCAGCGCGTGGTAGCCGGTGATGACGACCACGGTGCCGAGCGCGCGATGCCGCTGAGGGAGAAGGTGTCGGTGAACTCCATGCTGACGTTGCCGACGCCGATGATGATGCCCGCGGCGGCCGGCACCAGGTTCAGCGGATTGCGCAGGTCCACCTTGGCGTTGATCCAGATCTGCGCGCCGAGCAGCCCGATCATGCCGTAGAGGATGACCGTGATGCCGCCGAGGACCCCGCCGGGGATCGCGGCCACGACCGCGCCGAACTTCGGGCAGATGCCGAAGAGGAGGGCGAAGCCCGCGGCGGCCCAGTACGCCGCCGTCGAGTAGACGCGGGTCGCCGCCATCACGCCGATGTTCTCGGAGTACGTCGTGTTGGGCGGGCCGCCGACCGCGGTGGACAGCATCGAACCGACGCCGTCCGCGGAGATCGCCGTGCCGAGCTTGTCGTCGAGGTTGTCGCCGGTCATCTCACCGACCGCCTTGACGTGCCCGGCGTTCTCCGCGACCAGCGCGATGACGACCGGCAGGGCCACCAGGATCGCCGACCACTCGAAGCTCGGCCCGTGGAAGGACGGCAGTCCGATCCAGTCGGCCTGGCCCACGGCGGAGAAGTCCAGCCGCCAGTGGTCGGTGAGCTTGCCGCTGCCGTCCACCGAGTGGATCCTGCCGACGATCCGGTCGAGGGCCCAGGAGAGCACGTAACCGAAGACCAGCCCCAGGAAGATCGCGATCCGGGACCAGAAACCGCGCAGGCAGACCACGGCCAGACCGGTGAACAGCATCACCAGCAGCGCCGTCCACTGGTCCTGCGGCCAGTAGGTGGACGCGGTGACCGGGGCCAGGTTGAAGCCGATCAGCATGACCACCGCGCCGGTGACGACGGGCGGCATCGCGGCGTGGATGATCCGCGCCCCGAACCGCTGGACGGCGAGCCCCACCAGGAACAGCGCGGCGCCGACCACCAGTACCGCGCCGGTCACGGTGGCGCTGGTGCCGCCCTGGGCGCGGATCACCGCGGCGACGCCGACGAAGGAGAGCGAGCAGCCGAGGTAGCTGGGCACCCGGCCGCGGGTGGCGAGCAGGAAGATGACGGTCGCCACGCCCGACATCATGATCGCGAGGTTGGGGTCCAGGCCCATCAGGACCGGAGCCACGAAGGACGCCCCCGAACATGGCCACCACGTGCTGGGCGCCGAGCCCGGCCGTGCGGGGCCACGAGAGCCGTTCGTCGGGGCGGACCACCGCTCCGGGTGCGGGCGTGCGCCCGTCACCGTGCAGCTTCCAGCGCACGCCGAGGTCCATGGTGAGGTTTCGCTTTCTCTGTACGTGAGGACTGTCCGCACCATTGTCGGGGGTACCGGACGGCCCCACGTCCCGCGCCCCCCGCTGACCAGCACCTTCCCGGCGACCGCCGCTGAGCGTCCGCTTAGATGGAAGGAGCCGCCGTACGTGAGCAAGTTCGGTCGGCCGTACGTGAGCACAGCCGAGCAAGACCAGGAGCCCCGCCCGTGACCGCCGAAGCCCCTGCCGCGCCCCTTCTCTCCTATGGCCGGCTCGTCCCCGTCACCGTCCACTTCGACGACCTGGACGCGCTCGGCCTGCTGCACAACGCCCGCTATCCGGTGATGGTCGAGCGGGCCTGGGCCGAGCTGTGGACCGAGCACGGCTTTCGCTTCGAGGGCGACTGGGCGGCGGCCGGCGACGCCTGCAACGCGGTCAAGGAACTCACCATCACCTACGAGGCGCCGGTCACCCGGCCGGGCGCCTACGCCGTCCACCTCTGGCTGGACCGGCTCGGCACGACCGGGCTGACCTACGGCTTCCGCTTCTGCTCGGCGGACGGCGCCACCACGTACGCCCACGGCACCCGGGTGCTGGTCCGGCTGGACTCCGGGACGCTGCGCCCGGCGCCGTGGAGCGACACCTTCAGGACTGCCGGTCGGGCACTCCTGCGTTCGACGGACTGATCTTCGGGCGGTCCCGGTCCCCGGCGCGCAGCACCTTCGCGAACACCACCAGACAGCACGCCAGCGCGGTCACCAGACCGAACGACACCACCAGGCTGGTCGCCTGGGCCAGGCCGCCGATCGCGCTGGGCGCGACCAGGCCGGAGGTGTACGTGATGGTGGCGACGCCCGCGATGGCCAGGCTGGGGTTGGAGCCGGCCCGGCCGGCCGCCGCGAAGCACAGCGGGACGACCACGGCGATCCCGAGGCCCATCAGCGCGAAGCCGGCCATCGCCACCGCGGGATGGCCCCCGACGACGATGAGCAGGCCGCCGAGGGTGGCCAGCACACCGCTCACCCGGACCGTGCGCACCGCGCCGGACCGGTCCACCACCTTGTCGCCGGCGAACCGGGCCAGGGCCATGGTGAGGGTGAAGCCCGTCGTGCACGCCGCCGCCAGACCGGCCGAGGCCTCCAACTGGTCCCGCAGATAGACCGCCGACCAGTCCAGACTCGCGCCCTCCGCGAACACCGCGCAGAACCCGACCGCGCCGATCAGCAGCGCCGACCTGGGCGGCAGCGCGAACCTCGGGGGCGGGTCCTTCGTCCTCGGCGGGCTGGAGGTCGAGCACCCAGGTGCAGGCGACCGGGCCCGCGACGGTCAGCACGGAGGCGGCCAGTACGATGCAGCCGGGCGTCGGAGCCCAGGTGGGCGGCGAGCGTGCCGGCCGCTGAACCGATCAGGGCACCCGCGCTCCACATGCCGTGCAGGCCCGACATGATCGACTTGTCTAGACGGTTCTCGATCTCGACGCCGAGCGCGTTCATCGCCACGTCCGACATGCCCGCCGTGGCGCCGTAGACGAACAGGGCGAGGCACAGGGTGAGCAGGTTCGGCGCGAGGGCGGGCAGGACCAGCGCCAGCGTCCACAGGGCGAGCAGGCCGCGCAGGGCGGTGCGGGCGCCGAAGCGGTGACTGACGCTGCCGGCCAGCGGCATGGCGACCGACGCGCCGAGCGCCGGGAACGCGAGCGCCAGACCCAACTGACCCGCGCTCACCCCGGCGTGGTCCCTGGATCCACGGCACGCGGGTGGCGAACGAGCCGGTGACGGCACCGTGCACGGCGAACACGGCCGCCACGGCATACCGGGCGCGCCGCACCGTGCGCTGCTCGTAGACCACTGCGCTCATTCTCGGGCCCCTCCCTCGGGTCTGCGCCGCCGGCTCGGCCGCCTGGCGTCACCGCGCCGCGTAAACTATCCAGGAACCCTGCCTGATAGATAGGGGATTATCGGCGTGGGCCCCCGCGCCGCCGATCTGGAAGGATCCCGGCATGCCCGCATCCCCGAGCACCGCCCGGGCCATCAACGACCGCCTCGCCCTGCGCCTGCTCCAGCAGGAGGGTCCGTTGACGGCAGAGGGCAGTTGAAGCAGCTGACCGGCCTGTCCCGCCCCACCGTGGCCGACCTCGTCGAACGCCTCACCGCCTCCGGCCTCATCGAGGTGGCGGGGGAGTCGGGCGAGCAGCGCCGGGGCGCCGAACGCCAAGCTCTACGGCATCGTCGCCGAGCGCGCCCACCTCGCCGCCCTCGACGTACGCACCGAGGGCGTCGCCGTGCTGGTCTCCGATCTGCTCGGCCGGGTGCTGGCCGAGGGGTCCGTGCCGATCGGCGACGACACCGGCACCGGTCCGCGGTGGAGCGGGCGGTGAGTCTGGTCGAGCGGGCGGCGAAGGAGGCCGGGGCCGACCGGCTGCACACCGTCGGCATCGGCGCACCCGGCCTGATCGACCCGGCGAGCGGCGAACTGCGCGACTCCACCGGTCTGCCCGAGTGGCACCGGCGGCTGATGGCCGCGTTGCGGAGGAGTTCCCCGAGGCGCGGGTCGGCGTGGGAGAACGAGGACCAACCTCGCCGCCCTGGCCCGAGCAGCGCGACGGGGCCGCCCGGGCCGGGACACGTTCGTCCTCGCATCCGGCTCGGCCTGGGCATCGGTGCCGCGGTCGTCCTCGACGGCACGCTGCGGCGGGGCGTCTCCGGCGGCGCGGGCGAGGTCGGCTTCATGCCGGTGCCCGGCACCTCGGGCTTGCCGTCGGCCACCGACTGCGACGGCTGCTTCCACTCCGTGGCCGGGGGCGGCGGCGGTGTCCGCCCTGGCGGCGCGGCACGGCGTGACGGCGACGCCCGTCGGACCCGAGCCGCACGCCGCCGCGCTGGTACGGGAGGCGGTCAGCCGGTCGGGAACGGGTCGGGACCACCACCCGGACCCGGCCGCCGAGCGGTTCCTCGACGCGCTCGCCGACCGGGTCGCCCTCGGCGCAGCCGCCGTCGTCTCCGTCCTGGACCCCGGCTGTCTGGTGCTGGCCGGTGAGGTCGGCCGGGCCGGCGCCGACGCCCTCGCCGCGCGCGTCCAGCACCGCCTCACCCCGGATGTCGCCGCTCGCCACCGAGGTGCGGTCCAGCACACTGGGCGGCGGCGCCGTACTGCGCGGAGCCCTGCTGACCGCCCGCGACCGCGCCCAGGACGAGCTGTTCGCGCCGCCCGGACGGCCCTGACCCGAGCGGGACGCTCAGAGCACGGGAGCGCCCGCGCGGCTCGGGCTCCCGGAAGGCCGCCTTGTCCGTCGCCAGCCACAGCAGTGCCGCCGCCAGCAGCACCGCCACTCCCAGCAGCGCCATGAACCTGCACCGCTCGCGCGACAGGGCGCCCCAGGTGCTGGGCGTGGAAGAGGAGGTGAGCCACGGAGGACACCAGATGGGCCACCAGCGCCGTGATCACGAGCCGCCGTTCCATCGCTGCCACCGCCGAGCACAGCACCACCGCGAGCGCGACGCTCGCCCCCGCCGAAGTCCCGCAGCAGGTGTTCGTTGTAGGGCGGCAGGTGCGACACCCAGGGCCACTCAGAACAGCTCGGGCAGCAGCAGGATCCACAGCCCCAGCACCACCTGCGCGCCGGCGAGCAGCCCCAGCCCCGCCCGCAGCCCCAGCCTGTCCGCTCATCCGCGCCGCCTGCTCATCGGCGCCGTCTGCTCTCATCCGCGCCGCCTGCCAGTCCGCGCCCGTCCGCCGTCCGCGCCGCCTGCTCATCGGCGCCCGTCCGGTCGTCCGCGCCGCCTGCTCATCGGCGCCCGTTCCGCTCATCCGCGCCGCCTGCTCATCCGCGCCGCCTGCCAGTCCGCGCCCGCCCGCTCATCCGCGCCGTCCGCTCATCCGCGCCTGTCCGCTCATCACCGCCGTCCGCTCGTCCGGTCCCGTCCGCTCAACCGCGCCGCGCCCGTCCGTCCCGCCGCCGAACCGCCCCCGCCAGGTACTCTCGAACGTCCCCTTGCCCACCGCCCGCTGGGCGCGAGGTGCCCGCCCGCGCGGAACCCCCGGTAAGCCTTCCCCGCCAGCGGCACCTTTCACCACGGCCCGCCGGCGCCCCGTCGCGCCCAGATAGGCGCGGGCCAGCGACTCGAAGGTCCGCACCTCGGGCCCGCCCAGGTCCGCCACCCGCCCGGCGGGCGCGCCGGCGGCCAGCTCGGCGAGCCGCCCCGCGACCTCCGCCACCTCCACCGGCTGGTCGCAGACGCGGGCCGGCAGCAGCACGACCGGCGGCTTGGCCAGCGCCGGAGCACCTGCACCACCAGGTCGTGGAACTGGGTCGCCCGCAGCACGGTCCAGCCGAGTCCCGGACTCCTGCACCAGCCGCTCGACGGCGAGCTTGGGACCGGTAGTAGCCGAGCGGCACCCGGTCCACGCCGACGTCGAGATGTACACCAGGTGCCCCCACCCCGGCCCGCCGTGCCGCAGCGATCAGGTTGGTGGCCGCCTGTTCGTCGCCGCCGCGCGGGCTGGTCGCGCAGTGCACGACGGTGTCCACACCGCCGAGCGCGACGTCCAGGCACTGCCGCCGGCCCGCAGGTCGACGGCGTACGGCTGGGCGTGCCGGCTGAGCACCCCGCACCTCGTGCCCGTCCGCGCGCAGCCGCTCGGTGACGAGCCGTCCGAGCGTGCCGGTGCCGCCGGTCACCAGGATCGTGGTCATTCTGTTCCAGCCCCTTCGCCACGGCGGACGCTCCCGGACGGAGCGCCCTGTCGTCAGCTGGGACGGCGTGGCCGGTGCCGGATGTGACACTTCCGGCGAGGGAATGTCAGGGCTGCCCGAGCTGACGGCGTACGAAGTCCAGCTTTGTCCGGGTTCACCATGACCTGCACCTGCGTGATGGACCCGTCGCGCACTTCGAAGGACAGGACAGCCACGACCGTGTCGCCGACCCGGGCGACCAGCGCGCCGGCGCCGTTGACCTCGGTGATGGAGACGTCCCAGCCGGCCGTGAACTTCGGGAGCCCGCCCAGCACGAAGCGGACGACCTTCGTGCGGCCCTCGATCGGGCGCCGCGCCGCTGGTGACCTTCGCCGCCCGCCGTCGCTCCACCAGACCACGTCCTCGGCGAGCAGCTTTCCAGCCCGGCCAGGTCGCCGTCACGGGCCGCCGTGAGGAACGATCCTCGACCAGCTCCTCCTGCCGCCCGGGCGAGGGCAGGAACGCGTCCCCGCTCACCGATCCGTGCCACGGCCCGCCGGTAGAGCTGACGGCAGTTCGCCTCGGTCAGATCCAGCGCCTCGGCGATCTCGCGGTGCCCGTACGCGAACGCCTCGCGCAGCACGTACACCGCCCGCTCGGTCGGCGTCGGCCGCTCCAGCAGGACGAGCATCGCCGTCGACACGGCGTCGCGCCGCTCGGCCGACTCCAGCGGGCCGAGGGTGCCGTCGGAGGTCAGGACCGGCTCCGGCAGCTCAGGCGCCGACGTAGGTCTCGCGCCGGGCGCGGGCCGAGGTGAGACGGTCGAGGCACAGGTTGGTGACGACCTTGGCCAGCCAGGCCGCCGGCTGCTCGATGCCCGCCCGGTCGGCCCCGCTGAAGCGCAGGTAAGCGTCCTGGACCGTGTCCTCCGCCTCGTCGGCCGAGCCCAGCATGCGGTAGGCCAGGCCGAACAGACGGGGCCGGTGGCGCTCGAACTCCTCGGCGGTCGCGGTCGTCAGCTGCGTCTCACCATGCCAGAAGCCCGGCGGGCGCCTCGGGCGACCCGGCGAGGCGTTGGAGACCGGCGGCGAGCAAGGGCCTTCGTCACCGCCGCCGGGCCGGTCTCGCCGGGGTCAGCAGGCGCCGAGGTCCTGCCAGACCGCCCCACTCACCGGTGGTGCCGGGGCCCTCGCCCTTCGTCCACCACTCCGGACTTCACGTGCCCCTCGTGGGACACCGTGATGCCTGCCGCCGCACGGCGTGGCCGCGTCCCAGGCCGGGGTCGTGGCTGCCCGGTGCCGTCCGTCGGCCTCGGACTCAGGCTCGGCTGACCCGGTCCCCGTGGGCGTGGGCGTCGGGGTCGGCGTCTCCGTGCCGGGCTCCACCACGGTCGTTCCCGGGGCAGATCACCCGCCAGGCGTACGTCTTCCCACCGAAGGAGACCGTCCAGTTCGACGGCGTCGACACCGGCAGGTAGTACACGAAGTCCACCTCGGTGGACGCCCCCGGCGCTCAGCGACCGCTAAAGCGGGCGGCAGCTTCAGCTGACACCCGGTGGTAGTCGCCCTTCAGGCCGCCCACGTTGCCGCCCGTGTGGTCGCTGCGGATCACCGAAGTGCCCCCAGCCGGACTGGTCCTTGGCGTTCCTTGCCGGGCGCGGAGGTGGCGTAGTCGAACCGGAACTCCGTACCGCCGGGCAGGGGCCGGCTTCGTAGTAGTTGGTGATCTTCAGCTTGGGGCTGGGATCGGGTAGTTGGAGTCGCCGAGCGGAACTGCCCGAACTCCACGTCGATCGTCGAAGGCGCCTCGGCCGGCAGGTCGATCGTGGCGCGCTCGGCACCCTATGGGGAGGGCGTTCTTGAACGTGTCGTCATCGTGTCGAGTCAGCGTCGAGCCCGGCACCACTGCCCTTGCCCGCGTCCCAGGCGTAATGCCCGCGAGCTCCCACACCATCGTGCCGCCGATGCCGCGCGGTCGACGACGTAGTCCTGCCCAGCCTGGACCGACTGGGTGGACGAAGACCTTCTTCTCGGCGCCCCGCAGCCAGGGCGCGACCAGCGTGGAGTCGTACTTGCGGGCGTACGTCCCGGTCAGCTCGGTGTCGGCCGGGGAAACCGCGTCGGTGACGTCGCCGACGACGCCCTTCTCCAGGTTCTTCGCGTGCCACATCGGGTTGGAACCCGCGGCGACCTCGCCGTTTGTGTCCAGGTCGTGCCACAGGTTGTCGATGCCCACCGCCCCGTCGCCGCACTTGGTCAGACCGGGAAGCCGTCGGCAGTCCGTGGAGGTGCCTGCCCCGGCGCCGTCACCGGTGCCGCCGGTGACGCTCTTCAAGCCGCGCGTGTAGTACGGCAGGCCGATGTTGATGCGGGTCGGCCGGGCATCGGCCGCGGAAGTAGTGGTAGGCCCAGTCGGTGTTGAGGAGTCGATGCCGCCGTACTGGGAGGTGGTGTAAATGCCCGCGGCGGCGAGCTCGAGTCCTCGCCGTCGTCGAAGAGGGAGGCGCCTCGGGCCCAATGTGTTCGTTCCAGGCACCGTGCAGGTCGTACGACATGATGTTGACGTAGTCCAGGTACTCCTGGACCCGGAAGGTCTCCATGCCGCGCAGCAGGTAACCGGAGTGACGGCGCGGCGACGGAGAGGAGGTAGTGCCTGCCGTCCGCGGCGCCCGCGTGGTCGAGCTTCGCGCAGCGTCTTCATCAGGGCCGCGTAGCTCCTTTGACCAGCCCGGCCTGGCGGCCGCTGGCGTAAAGGACCCGTCGAGCGGGCTGTCCGGCGTCCTTCATCGTCGTCGGGTACTCGCAGTCGATAACCACGCCGCTGAAGCCGTACTTCCGCACGAAGTCGACCGCGAGTCCGCGAAGGTGTCGATGCCGGCCTGGCTGGACCGAGCCGTCGGCGTTGCGTGGCCATCGAGTAGAAGCCGCCCGAGTCCACGCGGCTGCCGTCGTCGCAGGCGAGGTAGCCGCCCGGTTCCAGGGCCCAGCCGCCCACCGAGATCATCGTCTTGACGTCCGGGTGCTGCTTGAACTTGGTCAGCTGGTTGAAGTGGCCCTTGTAGGGGAGGTCCGGTCCACGGCGGTGCCTCGCCCGGGCCACGTCAGCGCCGGTGCCGGGCTCCTGCGCTGTCTGGCCACGGAGAGCTCGTTGCCGCCGTCCACGTGCGCGAAGGCGTAGTCGATGTGGGTGCTCTTGTCCCGACGGGATGTTTCGGAGGCGAGATAGGCGGGCTTGCCGTCCTTGCCGGTGCGCCAGCTCGTGGCAGCCGATCACGCGGCGCGGTGGTCGGCGCCCATCTTCGCGCCCGCGGAGTCGTGGACCGAGCAGTAGGGACGTCGACGCCGGGGGTGCGGTAGAGGCCGTCGGGGCGACAGGTCTCCTGGTCGGCGGCCTGCGATGCGGCCGTGGAGGCCGGCGAGTGGCAGGCCGGCGACGGCGGCGACCGCCGCGAACAGGGCGGCCCCGCTCTGTGGCGGATCTGGAGCGTGACGGGCGCGTCGGTTCCTCTCCACGGAAGTTGCGCAGACCCTAGAGAGGACTAGACCAGTGAGTCAATAGGTATGGACCAATCTCAGCAGCTGGGCGACGGCGGTCCAGTTGGGACCGCCGTGACGCGGCCGCCGTACGGAGGGAGCGCTCTGTGAGCCACCCCACACACTCCGTCCGCATGGACGGCGATCAGGCGTGGCACACCGGCCCTGTACCAGAAGCAGCGCACCTGGGGTCGGTGAAAGTCCGAACCGGCGGTTACAGTCTGCGACCCGGTCGCCTCCAGCGACCGGTTGACCAGGTGAAATTCCTGGACCGACGGTTAAAGTCCGATGGCGCAGTGCGCGGCGGGCGAGCATACGTGCGCGCCGCCGACCTTCTGGGCTCGCCCGTTGCGCCGGGCGGGCTTCCGTCCGGCGTCGTTCCCGGTGCCTGCTCGTGATCTCTGTCGTTCCCGACAGCCCCGGAGTCCCGTGCCCGAAGAGGCAGGGAGGACCCAAGGGGAAGTGTTCACCGGAATCGTCGAAGAGCTGGGCGAGTATCGCCGTCGAGACGCTCGACGACGCCTCGTCGCCTGCCTGCGCGGCCCCTTGGTCACCGAAGGGGTACAGCACGGCGACTCCATCGCCGTCAACGGCGTCTGCCTCACCGTCGTCGACCACGAGGGCGACGAGTTCACCGCCGACGTGATGGCGGAGACCCTCAACCGCTCCAGCCTGGGCGTCCTCACCACCGGCTCCGGCCAAATCTGGAGCGCTCCCACCGCCGTCGGCGCCCGGCCTCGGCGGGCACATCGTGCAGGGGCCACGTCGACGGCAGCCCAACGAAATCCCTGGAGCGCAAGCCCTCTCCGAGCACTGGGAGCTCGTGAAGATCTCCCTGCCCGCGGACCTCGCCCGCTACGTCGTGGAGAAGGGCTCCATCACCGTCGACGGCATCAGCCTCACCGTCGTCGACGCCGGCCCCCGACTTCTTCACCGTCAGCCTCATCCCCACCACCCTCGCCCTGACCACGCTGGGTCTGGAAGCAGCCCGGCGACCCGGTCAATCTCGAGGTGGACGTCATCGCCAAGTACGTCGAGCGCCTGCTCGGCGCCCGGGCCGCCCAGGGAGACACCAAGTGAACTGGCTCAACTCCGAGGCGTTCACGCTCTTCGACCCAGCACATCAAGTGGTCGGACATGATCGGCAACGTGATCGGTCTGCTCGGCCTCGCGCTCGGCTGGCGGCGCTCCATCTGGACCTGGCCCGTGCAGTTCGTCTCCGGGCTCATCCTCTTCACGGCCTTCGCCACCGCCCACCTCTCCGGCAGCGCCGGCTGAAGCAGATCGTCGTCATGGTCGTCGCCGCCTGGGGCTTCTGGCAGTGGAACCGCGGCCGGCAGCAGACGCAGGACGGCTCCATCGCCGTCCGGTTCGCCACCTGGCGCGAGCGCGGCGCCCTGCTCGCCGCGGCCGCCGTCGGCACCCTCGCGGTGGGCGGCCTGTTCACCGCCTACCCGACCCTGTCCTGGGACCCTTGGCCGGACGCCTACATCTTCGTCGGCACCGTCGTCGCCATGTACGCCCAGGCACGCGGCATGGTCGAGTTCTGGTTCGCCCTGGCTGCTGGTCGACCTGGTCGGCGTCCCGCTGAACTTCGCCAACGGCTTCGCCTTCTCCGGCTTCGTCTACGTCATCTACGGCGCGCTCGTCCTGTGGGGCCTGCGCGACTGGTGGCTGCGCTCCCGTACCGCGCCCGCGCGGCCCGTCCCGGGAGCGCGGAGCGCCCGCATGAGCATCGCGCACCCATCCTCTACAGCACGGACGGCTACGAGGACCTCGCCCTCGACCCCGTCGAACAGGCTGTCGCCGACATCGCCGCCGGCCGCCCGGTCGTGGTCGTCGACGACGAGAACCGCGAGAACGAGGGCGACTCGTCGTCGCCGCCGGAGAAGGCGACCGAGGAGATCGTCGCCTTCATGATGAGCGAGTGCCGCGGCCTGATCTGCGCCCCCATGGAGGGGCGACGAACTTGGACCGGCTCCCGCCTCGCCGCAGATGGTCGACGACAACACCGAGTCGATGAAGACCGCCTTCACCGTCTCCGTGGACGCCACCGCCGCGCACGGCGTGAGCACCGGCATCTCGGCCTCGACCGCGCCTACCACCCTCCAGCTCCTGGCGAGCGGCACCGCCGAGCCGACCGACCTGGTCCGCCCCGGCTTACATCTTCCCGCTGCGCGCCCCGCTCCGGCCGGCGTACTCCGTCCGCAACGGCCACACCGAGGCCGCCGTCGACCCTCGCCCGCCTCGCGGGCTTGCGCCCGGCCGGCGCCATCCGCATCCGAGATCGCCGGCGGGGACAATGCTGCGGCTGCCCGAGGCTGATCCCGTTCGCCCGCAAGCACGGGCTGACGATCATCTCCATCGAGGACCTCATCTCCTACCGCCGCAGCGAGGAGCCCACCGTCCGCCGGAATGCCGAGGTCCGGCTGCCCACCCGGCACGGCGAGGTTCACGGCGTACGGCTACCGCTCCACCGTCGACGGCGTCCGAGCACGTCGCGCTCGTCCACGGCGACATCGGCGACGGGAAGGACGTCCTGGTCCGCATCCACTCCGAGTGCCTCACCGGCGACGTCTTCGGCTCCCAGCGCTGCGACTGCGGCCCCCAGCTGGACGCCTCCCTGGACCGCATCCAGGCCGAGGGCCGGGGTGTGGTCGTCACCTGCGCGGCCACGAGGGGCGCGGCATCGGCCTGATGTCCAAGCTGCGCGCCACGAGCTCCGGGAGCGGGGCCGGGACACGCTCGACGCCGACCTGGAACTCGGCCTGCCCGCCGACGCCCGCGACTACGGCGCCGGCGCCCAGATCCCTCACCGACCTCGGCGTGCGCCGTGCGCCTGATGACCAACAACCCGGACAAGAGCGACGCCCTCGTCCGCGCACGGGATCGAGGTCACCGGCCATGAGCCGATGCCCGTCAGGCCGGCGAGCACAACCTCCGCTACCTGCGCACCAAGCGGGACCGGATGGGGCACGACCTGCCCCTGCTGGACACGACCCCCCGTGTCCACCTGCGGCAACCAGTGGGCAAGGAACACGAGGAGACACGTGAGCGGCAGAGGTGCACCGGAGCTGTCCGTACGCAACGTGGGGGACCTGCAGGTCGCCGTCGTCGCGGCACAGTGGCACGGACAAGGTGATGGACGGACTGGTGGACGGCGCCCTGCGCGCCCTGCACGAGCTGGGCATCGACGAGCCGACCCTCATCCAGGGTCCCCGGCAGCTTCGAGCTGCCGGTGGTCGCAAGGTTCTCGCGGGCCGCGGCTACGACGCGATCGTCGCCCTCGGCGTCGTCATCCGCGGCGGCACCCCCCACTTCGACTACGTGTGCCAGGGCGTGACCCAGGGCCTCGTCCAGGTCTCCGTGGAGACCGGCGTCCCCATCGGCTCCGGCGTCCTCACCTGCGACACCGAGGAGCAGGCCCTGGACCGGGCCGGCATCGGGGGCCCAGCGAGAACGGCGGGCCACGAGGCGGTGACCGGCGGTGGCCACGGCGGCCACCCTCCGCTCAGTATCCGAACCGTGGCGTTAGGCCGGTCGGCTTCTACGCGTAAAGTGGGCGCCACCATGTCCAAGAAGACTTTCGAGGAGCTCTTCACCGAGCTCCAGCACAAGGCCGCGAACGGCGACCCGCCACCTCCCGCACCGCCGAGCTGGTGGACAAGGGGGTCCATGCCATCGGCAAGAAGGTCGTCGAGGAGGCCGCCGAGGTCTGGATGGCCGCCGAGTGCGAGGGCAGCGGAGGCGGCGGCCGAGGAGACTCCCGAGCTGCTGTACCACGGTCCAGGTGATGATAGTCGCCGCGCGGATCTCCCTGGACGACGTCTACGCCCACCTGTAAAGCCAAGCCCCACTTTTTTCTCACCCCTTCTCACGCAAAGGAAGCCGACCTCATGCTGCGCATCGCCGTCCCCCAACAAGGGTTCCCTGTCAGGCCCCGCGGGGGAGATGCTGCATGAGGTCGGCTACCAGCAGCGCCGCGAAGAGTCCAAGGAACTGCGGATCGTCAGGACCGACGAACGTGAGGTCGAGTTCTTCTACCTCCGCCCCCGCGACATCGCGATCTACGCCTCGTCCGGCAAGCTCGACACGCGCATACCGGCCGTGACCTGCTGGATCGACTCCGGCGCCGACGCCGAGGAGATCCTCCCGCTTCGCCCGCTCGACCTTCCGCTTCGCCGGCAAGCCGGGCACCGCGAACGGCGTCGAGGACCTCAAGAAGCGACCGTGGCCACCTCCTACGAGGGCATCGTCGCGGCCCACCCTGGCCGACCGGGGCGTCGACGCCTCCAGTCGTCCACCTCGACGGCGCCGTCGAGACCGCCATCAGCTCGGTATTCGCCGGGGTCATCGCCGGACGTCGTCGAGACCGGGACCTCCCCTGCGCAACGCGGGCCTGGAGGTCTTCGGCGAGCCCATCATGAAGTCGAGGCCATCGTCATCCGCCGCTCCGGCGCGGGGCCCGACGAGACGACCGAGCCCAAGGTACAGCAGTTCCTGCGCCGCCTCCAGGGCGTCCTGGTGGCCCGGACGTACGTGATGATGGACTACGACTGCCGCGTGGAGCAGCTGGAGAAGGCCGTCGCGCTCACCCCCGGCCTGGAGTCCCCGACCGTCTCCCCGCTGCACAACGAGGGGCTGGGTCGCCGTCCGCGCGATGGTCCCGGCCAAGGAAGCCCAGCGGATCATGGACGACCTGTACGAGATCGGTGCCCGGGCCATCCCTGACCACGGCCATCCACGCCTGCCGTCTCTGAGCGCGACCCGGAGCGACGCCATGCCCGACACCACGCCGGACACCACGCCGGACCTGCCCGCACTGCCCGTGACCTTCCGGCCGGGGCGTACCCGTGCGGTCCTGGTCGTCCTCGCCGTCGCCACGTTCGCGGCCATCACGGCGGTCGGCATGCTGCTGGACGGCCTCGGCGCGGGGAGCGCCTCAGCTTCGTGCTGACCGCCCTCCTCCTCGCCGGGGTCCTGTTCCTGCTGGCCCGGCCCCGGGTCACCGCCGACGAGGCGGGCGTCACCATCGTCAACCTCACCAACAAGCGGCGCCTCGCCTGGGCCGAGATCCTCCAGGTCAACCTCCGCGACGGCGATCCCTGGGCCTTCCTCGACCTCAGCGACGGCACCAGCCTGCCCGCGCTCGGCATCCAGCCGGGCATCGCACGGCAGCGCGCCATCCAGGACGCGCGCGCTCTGCGCGCCCTCGTCGCGGCCGTTCCGCCGCCACCCCGACGCTCCCGCGGCTGACGCGGAGCGGCGACCCTACGCGGGCACCCTTTTCGTGATTAATCTGGGGAACGAGGACGCGGCCGTCGCGTCCTCGCCCCTGTCGCTCCGCCCGGTGCGCGCTGGAGTTCCCGCTCTACCCGAGGGGTGACTCCCTCCGGCGATGGACGGATCGTCCTGCAGTACCTGCGCCGCCCCTGCTGTGGCTCCCACAGGCGGCGGCATCATGACCACCACCCCCTGCTGCTCCTGGCAGCCGCCCTTCCTGCTGATCCTCGCCAACGGCTTCTTCGTCGCACCGCGGAGTTCGGCCTGGTGACCGTCGAACGCCCCGACGCCGAGCAGGCGCCGCCGACGGAGACCGGCGTGCCCGCCGGGTCGTCGAGTCCTCCAGGAGCTGTCCTTCAGCTCTCCGGCACCCAACTCGGCATCACCATCACCTCGCTCGTCGTCGGCATGCTCGCCCGAACCGGCGCTCGCCAGCTCCTGGACGGCCCGTTCACCGCGACCGGCATCCCCGAAGGCGCCGTACCGGGCGTCTCCGTCGTCGTCCGGCATGCTGCTGGCCTCGGCCGTCCAGATGGTGATCGGCGAGCTGGTGCCCAAGAACTGGGCGGTGTCCAAGCCCTTGCAGGTCGCGCGCTTCGTCGCGGGCCCGCAACACGCCTTCGCCCGGCTGTTTCCACCCGGTGATCGCCGCGCTGAACGCCGTGGCCAACCGCCTGGTCCGCGCCCTCGGCTGCGAACCGGCCGAAGAGCTGGCCTCCGCGCGCACCCCCCGGCGAACTGGTCTCGCTGGCCCGGCACTCCGCCCGGGCCGGCGCGCTGGACTGGGACACGGCCGACCTCTTCGTGCGGACCCTGTCGCTGGGCGAACTGACCGCGCAGCACGTCATGACCCCGCGCGTGAAGGTCAGCGCCCTGCAGTCCTCGGCCACCGCCGAGGACGTGGTCAACCTGACCCGCGCCACCGGCCTGTCCCGCTTCCCCGTCTACCGGGAGAAGATCGACGAGATCGTCGGCATGGTCCACCTCAAGGACGCCCTCGCGGTACCCGCGCACGACCGGCTCCGCACCCCCACCGGCCGGATCGCCCGCCCGGCGCTGCTCGTCCCCGAGACCCTCCCCCGTACGACCGCTGCTCACCCGCCTGCGCAGCGGCAGCCCATCGCGGTCGTCATCGACGAGATACGGCGGCACCGCCGGCGTCGTCACCCTGGAGGACATCGTGGAGGAGATCGTCGGAGAGGTCCGCGACGAGCACGACGGTCTCGACATACCCGAACTCGCACCCGCCCCGCCCGGGGACGGCCGCCCCGCCTGGGACGTCGACGGCAGCTGCCGCGTCCGACGCCCTGCGGCGCATCGACCTCGACGCCCCCGAGGGACCGTACGAGACCGTGGCCGGGCTCGTCGCCGACCTGCTCGGCCGCATCCCGGCCGTCGGCGACCGGGCGGAACTGCCCGGCTGGCGGCTCGCCGTCCGGCAGGTCGGCCACTACCGCGCCGAACGGATACGGCTGGTGCGAACGGCGCCGGTGTCCCGTGCTGGAGGCCGCCCGATAAGCGTCCTGCAACTCCCTCTTCCGCGGCGCTGCTCGTGCTCGCCAACGGCTTCTTCGTGGGCGCCGAGTTCGGCGCTCGTCTCCGGTACGGCGCAGCCAGATCGAACCGCTCGGCACCGCCCGCGCCCGCCAGGTGCTGTACGGCCTGGAGCGGCTGCCGCAGATGATGGCCGCCGCCCAGTTCGGCATCACCGTCTGCTCACTCACCCTCGGCGCGGTCGCCGAACCGACGGTCGCCCATCTCCTGGAGCCGGTCTTCGAGTGGATCCACCTGCCGCACCGGCGTGATCCACCCGCTCGGTTACGTGCTCGCGCTGGCCGCGGTGGTCTTCTGCCACCTCGTCATCAGCGAGATGGTGCCGAAGAACCTCGCGATGGCCCGCCCCCGAGAAGGCCGCGCTGTGGCTCAGCCCCGGCCTCGTCGCCTTCGCCCGCCTCACTGCGGGCCCATCACCGCCGCGCTCGGCGCCTGCGCCCATGGGCATCCTGCGGCTCTTCCACGTCGAGCCCAAGGACGAGGTCGAGGCGGTCTTCACCAGCGAGCAGCTCCAGCCGGCTGGTGGAGGACGCCGGCCAGGCGGGCCTGCTCGACCCGGAGGAGCAGGAACGGCTGGAGGACGCCCTGGAACTCGGCTCCCGCCCGGTCACCGACGTACTGCTCGGGCGCGAGTCCCTGATCACGGTCAGCCCCTCGGTCACGCCGGGGAGATCGTCGCGCTCACCGCCCGCACCGGGTACTCGCGCTTCCCGGTCGCGGCGGAGAAGGCACCTTCATGGGGTACCTCCACGTCCAGGACGTCCTCGACCTGGTCCTGGACGCCGAGGACTCCGACCGGGCCGTCCGCAGCAACTCTGGCGCCCGATGACGACCCTCCGCCCCGAACTGCCCCTCGACGACGCCCTCAGCGTGATGCGCCGGGCGGCGACCCACCTGGCCCAGGTGACGGACGCGTCGGGCAGGGCCCTGGGCCTGGTCGCCCTGGAGGACGTACTGGAGCTACTGGTGGGAGAGAGGTACGCGACCCGGCCCACAGAGAGGTGACCCTGGCGACCTAGCCGCCCCAGCCGCAGCTGCGGGCAGCTACGCCGCCCCATCTGCGGGCGGCTACGCCGCCCCATCTGCGGGCAGTCGTGCCTCCCCAGTGCCTGAACGGCCTGGGAGGTACCCCCAGGGGCGGCACGGGTGGGCGGTGGGGGCACCTCCCGCTCGAGCGGAGTCGAGAGTGGGGGAGGCACCCCGCCACGCCGGGCCGCGACACCCACCCCGGCCCACACCGTCACCGGTCGCCTCACAACCCCGGAGGGTCCTGCGGCCCCGCCCCGACAGCACCTCCCCCCATAGGCCTGCATCCAGATCCGGCAACCGCAACGTCGCCAGATCATCCCGGCTCAACACCCCGGATACACCGACAACCGCAGATCCCGATACGCACAACTCTTCTCGTAAAGCGTCCGCAGGAACCGCCCGTTCCCCAACTCGTCGATCCATCCCTGGTCCACCACGTGCCCGGCGATCGAGCGCAGCTCGTCGAGCGCCTCCTCGTCCCACACGTCCCCGTTCTCGGCCGCGAGCACCTCACCGATCGAGGTCAGCTCCAGCGGCCGGTACGACGGAAGTCGACCCGCGTCGTGAAGCGGGAGGACAGCCGGGGTTGGCCGTCAGCAGCCAGTCCATGCCCTCCGGGGTAGCCGGCCAGGATCACCACCAGGTGGTCCCGGTTGTCCTCGGCCCGCTTCAGCAGCACCTGCAACGCCTCGTCGCCGTACGCGTCGCCCTTGCCGTAACCGGAGTTGGACAGGGAGTACGCCTCGTCGACGAGGGACGCCGCCGAGCGCGGAGTCGATCAGTTCGTTGGCCTTCAGGCGGTCTGGCCGAGGTACTCGCCGACCAGGTCGGCCCGCTGCGCCTCCACCAGGTGGTCGCCGCCGAGCAGTCCGAGGGCGTAGGAGACACGGCCCAGGATGCGGGCCACGGTGGTCTTGCCGGTGCCGGAGGGGCCGGAGAAGACGAAGTGCCGTTTGGGTGGTTGGACCGGCAGACCCTGCCCGGCCCGCAGCCGCGCCATGTTCAGCTGCGCGGACAGAGCCTTCACCTGACGCTTCACCGGCTCCAGCCCCACCATGCGTTCCAGCTCGGCGAGCGCCTCCTCCAGTAACGCGGGGTCGGTGGGCCCGGTGGGCAGGGACGGGTCCGGTCCGTCGGGCTTCTCGCTTGCCGATGGACCACTCAGCGGGGGCAGCGGCGCGTGGGCCGGCCGGCGAGGGGTCGGCGCGCGGAGACCTTCGAGGTCGCGCTCCTCGGTGCCGAAGAGGGGGTCGAGACCGTCCGGGCACTCCGGTCCCAGACCGGCCTGGGCGAGCCCCGCGAGGGTCGGTGGAGTCGTCGTAGCCGTCGCCTTCGGCGATCGCCGCCAGCCGGGCCGAGGTGTCCCATGAAGGCGGGGTCGACGCGGTGCGCGGCCCGGTACAGCGGCAGCGCACGCGGCGCTGCGGCCCGTGCCCTCGTGGGCCCGTGCCAGCCAGTAGCGCAGCTCCTTGCGCTGCGGCTGCTCGCTGCGGCACCGCATGAGGGCCGCCGACAGCAGCGGTTCGGCCTGCCCGGCCGCATCTCCAGGCGCACCCGGGCCATGCCGCTGAACAGGCCGGCCTCGATGCCCAGCAGGGGATCGCCGAGCAGAGGGTCGGTGTGCCGGACGAGTTGTTCCCAGTCCTTGACGAGGTAGGCGCGGCAGGCGTGCAGGAAGCGGACCTGGGGTCGGCGTCCACGGGCGGCAGCCCGGCCAGGGCCCGGTCAGTTCCGGGACGTGGCGGCCGTCGAGCCAGTGGGAGGCGTGCGCCAGCAGCAGATCGCGGGGTTCTCCAGCACGGGTTGCACCCACCAGCCCAGCCAGTACCAGGAGTTGAGTGTGCGGCGGTGGCGGGCGCGCTGCTCGCCGAAGCGCTCCCGGTGCCGGTACATCCTCAGCAGCGCGTTGGTGGTGTCGACGCGCAGCGCGTGCAGTCCCAGCCAGCCGTCGGCCATCGTGGGGTCGATGCGCACCGCGGCCGGAACTCCTCCTCCGCCTGCGGATGAGCCCCCATGGTGTGGGCGTCCACGCCGCGCAGCCGAAGGCGAGGTCGGCCGGGGCCTGTGAGCCCTGCGTGCCGAAGTCCATCCCGTCCCCCACGTACCGTGCCCCCGTCGGTATGCCGCCGAGCCGTCGCCCGCCGACCGCCTAGGTCAACGGCTGTGCCGCCCGGACCAGGTTGCAAGGTGCGCGCGGCAACCCGCCCGTAGGTCGCACCGATGGCATCGTACCCGCGGCGGTCTTTCCTCCGAAGAGTGCCGGGACAGGCCGTTGCGCGAAGTGGGAGCGGATGGGGGAGCGCGCAGGGTGGTGACGGTGGGTGAGCGGATCGCGCCACGGAGCAGCCGAAAAACGCGCTCAGGGCAGAACAAAGCCCCCGATCCGAGGGGAACAACCAGGGAGCTTCGCGTCTGCGGGCGGCTCCGAATGGCCGCACATTCAGAACGTAAGACCTGTACGGCCCCCGGGTCAAGCGGAGTTGGGGCACTCCGGCGAGTTGCCGGGCAGCGATCTTCACGAGTTCAGCACACTGCGGAGGGCCCGTCACCCTGAGTGAGGAAGTAGGGCTCGGTGGTGGTTCCGCGGGCCCCGGAAGCACCTCGTACCCCTTCTGCATCTGCCGCACCAGAAGATGCGCGAAGGGGCGCGAGGGGTCGTCGGCGAAGTGCCGGCGCTCCGCCGGGATCCACCCGTCCCAGAACGCCCGCTGCTCCGCTCAATCGCGCGCCCGCCCGCCGGTCCACGCCTCCTCGCGCGGCAACTCCATCCAGAGGAGATGGGCCAGGTGCGGACGCAGTGCCTCGCGGCCGGCACCGACGCCCTCCACCAGGACCACCGGGGCCGGCGGCAGGGGACGCCACGCACCGAAGGACCGGGCCCGCCAGTCGTAGGGGGCGTAGTGCGCGGTGTCGCCGCGTCGCAAGGGCTCGATCACCTGGCTCAGCAGGCGTCCGGTCCATTCGAACAGTTCGTCGTGGCTGGCGATGTCGTCGAGGGTGCAGCACCGGCACGCCGCCCAGCTCGCCGGCCAACCGCCCGGCGAACGTGGACTTCCCGGAGCCGGCGTACCGTCGACGCCGATCAGGCGCACGGGCCCGCAGGAAGGGGGAGCCGGCGGAGCCGGGCTGCGAGGTCGTGGATGGCGGGTCCTGGGCTGCGTGTCGGGGCGGACATCGTTCGCCCCGCACCTTATCCGTGCGCCCCCGGCCCTCCCCCGTGCGGCCCCGACTCACCGCGCGACACCGCCTCCACCCCTACCCCCACCTCTTCCGTCCCGCCGCTCCTCCTCCTCCCGCCTCCCCACCCTCCACGCCACTGGTCGACACCAATATTCGTGGCGTGGCGTGCGCAGAAGTGCTGGCAGGAGTGGACGCCTGCGGCCATAGTTGGCGCACATCCGTGCAACGGACCCGCCCGACTCGGACACCTGGGGGTCTTCCACCCATGAGCAGAGCCGAACAGCCGTCCCGCAGAACCGTCCTGGCCGCAGCCGTCGCCGCCGCCGTGGCGGGCGGCGCGATCCCGGCCACCGCCGAAGCCACGCCCGGCACGGGCACCGGTGGCGCGGACCCCGACCGCGCCACCGGCCGACAGGTCGACTACCGCGCCTGGACCACGTTCCGCGACTGGCGGTGCGGAACCGCGCAGGGCACCCCGCCCCGTCGCGGGTGCCCGGCCCGGCGTCGTGATCGGCGCCCCGGCCGGCACCGCCGACTACGCCGACCCGCACACCGGCAGGACCACTGCCTGGGAGTACGCGACCTGGACCTCGCCCGTCCACCGGCTCGCCGTGCCCTCGACCGAGGTCATCGCCTCCTGGAACGCGCACACCCCGAGCGGCACCTGGCTCCAGGTCGAGCTCAAGGGCACCTACTCCGACGGCACGGACACCCCCTGGTACGTGATGGGCCGCTGGGCGGCCGGCGACGGTGACCAGGACATCCCGGCGCACCTCGGTCGACGACCAGGGCGACGGCAGGAGCAGTGTCTGGACGGACACGTTCGCCGTCGACGACGCCTCGACGGGGCTGCGCCTGGCCTCCTACCGGCTCAGGCTCACCCTTTACCGCCGCCCCGGCACGAGGAGCACGCCCACCGTATGGCGGCTCGGCGCGATGGGCTCCGACGTCCCCGACCGCTTCACCGTCCCCCGCCTCCACCCCCCGGCCTCGCCCAGGAGCTGCGCGTTCCGCGCTACTCCCAGGAGATCCACAAGGGCCAGTACCCCGAGTACGACAACGGCGGCGAGGCCTGGTGCAGCCCCACCTCCTCACAGATGATCATCGAGTACTGGGGCGGCCGCCTCACCGAGGAGCAGCTCGCCTGGGTCGACCCCTCCTACGCCGACCCGCAGGTCTGCCACGCGGCCAGGTACACGTACGACTACCAGTACGCCGGCTGCGGCAACTGGCCCTTCAACGCCGCCTACGCGGCCACCTTCAAGGGCCTCCAGGGCGTGGTCCCCCGCCTCGGCTCCCTCACCGACCTGGAGACGCTGATCGCGGCCGGCATCCCGGCCATAACGTCCCAGTCCTTCCTGGAGGAAGGAGCTGACGGGGGCCGGGTACGGCACGTCGGGGCACCTGATGACCGTGATCGGCTTCACCGCCGACGGCGACGCTGATCGCCAACGACCCGGCCTCGGACGACAACGAGTCCGTGCGCCGTGTCTACAAACGGCGCGAGTGGGAGAACATCTGGCTCAGGACGAAGCGGTACAACGCCGCCGGCAAAGGTCGCCTCCGGCACCGGCGGCGTCTGCTACCTGTACTTCCCGGCCCACCCGAGCCCGCGCCAGCGCAAGGCCCTCGCGGCGGTGGGCGTGCGCTGACCCGCACCGCGACGACGGCCCCGGCACACCGGAAGCACCGCCGGGGGCCGTCCGCTGTGACCAGGTCTCCGCCGCAAAAGCCGCTCACGGTGGCAAGGTGGACAGGGTCAACCGCTGGGGGGCCGGGGGAGTCCACCGAACGTCGAGATCAGCGAGAAGCCATGACCGCACACACCGCCACCGCCGCCCGTGTCCGTACCGGCGGCCCCAAGGACGACGGTCCGAAGATTGTCGAGCACGTCATGGGCTGGACCCTCGTCGTGGTGTTCGCGATGCTCGTGGTGCAGCTGGGACTGCTGTGACGTGACCCTCGTGTGACCTGCCCCACGATCCGACCTGCCATACTGCGGAGGTCCCGCCGCCCGTAGGAGACCAGGGTCGAAATTGAATATTAGTCAACAGCGCGCCGACGCCCGTCCCCGGGCGCGCGGCACGGAGCGCTCGGTGGCACGCCGCGCCGAACTCATCGCCATCGGGCGGAAGTTGTTCGCCGACACGTCGTACGACGCGCTCTCGATGGACGACATCGCCCGCCAGGCGCATGTCGCCAAGGGGCTGATCTACTACTACTTCCAGTCCAAGCGGGGCTACTACCTGGCCATCATCGAGGACTCCGTAGCCGACCAGGTCACCACCGCCGCGCGCGGCACCGAACTGCCCCAGGTGGACCGCGTCCACCGCACCATCGACGGCTATCTGCGCTACGCCGAGCACAGCCAGGCCGCCTACCGCACGATCGTCAGCGGTGGAGTCGGCTTCGACGCCGAGGTGCACGCCATCCGGGACGGTGTCCGCGAGGCGATCGTCGCCACCATCGCCGAAGGGGCGTACGGCCGCTCCGACGTCGGACCGCTGGCCCGCATGGGACTGCTCTCCTGGGTGTGCAGCGTCGAGGGCGCCACCCTGGACTGGATCGGCCGTCCCGGACTGCCCCGCGAGACCATGCGCGACCTGCTGGTGAAGTCGCTCGGCGGCACCCTGCGCGCCGTCGAGGAACTGGACCCCGCCTACCCGGCCCCGGCCCCCGCCCGCCGGGACCCCTGACAGTCGCGGCGGAGGGGCGGAGACCCGAGCCGGCCTCCGCCCCTCCGCCCCCCCCGTGGGTCCGGTCAGTCGATCGCCTTGATCAGCTCACCGTCGGCCGTGTCACCACTCAGCTCCCAGAAGAACGTGCCGCCCAGGCCCTGCTGGTCCTTGTACGTCATCTTGGTCGCGATGGTCCGCGGAGTGTCGTAACTCCACCAGTCGCTCCCGCACTTGGCGTACGCGGTGCCGGCCACCGTGCCGGTCGCCGGGCACGTGGACCTGAGCACCTTGTAGTCCTCGATGCCGTTCTCGTACGTCCCCTTCGCCGGGCCGGTCGCGGTGCCGCCGGGTGCGGACTGGGTGACGCCGGTCCAGCACGGCCGTAGAAGCCGATGCCGAGCAGCAGCTTCGACGACGGGATGCCGAGGCCCTTGAGCTTCGCGATCGTCGCCGAGGTGTGGTAACCCGCCTTCGGAATGCCGGAGTACGAGTTCAGCGGCGAGTGCGGAGCGGTCGGGCCGGTGGCGTCCCAGGCGCCGAAGAAGTCGTACGTCATGGGGTTGTACCAGTCGACGTACTGGGCCGCGCCCGCGTAGTCGGCCGCGTCGATCTTGCCGCCGGGTGTCGCGTCGGCCGTGATCGCCGCGGTGACCAGGTAGTCCGGGCCGAACTCGGCACGCAGCGCGCTCATCAGTCTCGGGAACGCGTCCCGGCCGCTGGTGTCGCAGCTCAGACCGCAGGCGTTCGGGTACTCCCAGTCGATGTCGATGCCGTCGAAGACGTCGGCCCGCGGGTTCTCGACCAGGTCGTGGCAGGACCGGGCGAAGGCGGCCGGGTTCCTCGCGGCCTCCGCCGAAGCCGCCGGACCAGGTCCAGCCGCCGAAGGACCAGAGGATCTTGAGGTCCGGGTGCTTCTTCTTCAGCTTGAGCAGCTGGTTGAAGTTGCCGCGCAGCTACCTGGTCCCAGGTATCGGCGACCCCGTCGACGGACTCGGCCGCGGTGTACGCCCGGTCGGTCGCCGCGTAGGCGTCGCCCATGGCGCACTTGCCGCCGGTGACGTTGCCGAAGGCGTAGTTGATGTGGGTGAGTTCGGCGCCCGAACCGGACGTCTCGATGTTCTTGGCGTGGTACTCGCGGTCGTAGGTGCCCCCATTCGGTGAAGTAGCCGACGACCTTCGAACCGGCCGCGGCTCCGGCGGCGGGTGCCTCCGGGGCGGCCGTGGCCGTGGTCGCGCCGGCGCCGGCCAGCAGCCCGGCGCCGAGGGGCGACGGAGCACAACGCGGAGAGGAGCGCCCGGACGGGACGGACGCGGGGGAGGTGCGGGACGTGCATCGGGTGTCTCCTCGTGGGGGAAGAGGGAACGCGCGCCGATTGGCATGAACGCGGTAAGGCGTTCGGGCCGTCACCGTAGAAGGACTAGACCAGTGGGGTCAATGGTGCGGATCATTTCCCGCTGTGCACATTTCTTGAAGTAAGCGGTCGTTAACTGGTGACTCCATGCCTCCGATCAGGGCATACTCACAGCGCACAGCCGCTGGTCCAGCCGCTTCCGCGACCCGGGAGTGCGAGCATCGGCCAGGCCCGTACGACCCGGCGGCCGCCTCCACCCAAGGCGCGCATCCGCCGATGTGCCCGACAGGGAGGAGAGCGTCGCCATGCCCGACCGCGCCCCGCAGCCGGTGGACCGGCAACTGCCCACGGACGAGGCACGGGATCTGATCTCGCTCGTCCGCGACATCGCCGCAGCGTGAGATCGCCCCGAGCGCGGCCGAGGAGGAGGACGCCGGACGCTTCCCGCGCGAGGTCTTCACTCTGCTCTCCGACTCCCGGCCTGCTCGGCCTGCCCTACGACGCCGAGTACGGCGGCGGCGGCGCGGCCATACGAGTCTACCTCCAGGTCCTCGAAGAGCTCGCCGCGGCCCGGCTCACCGTCGGTCTCGGCGTCAGCGTGCACACGCTCGCCTCCTACGCGCTCGCCGCCTACGGCACCAAGGAACAGCAGATCGAGCACCTGCCCGCGATGCTCGGCGGCGGCCTGCTCGGCGCCTACTGCCTCTCGAACCCGCCTCCGGCTCCGGACGCCGCCTCACTGCGCACCAAGGCCGTACGCGACGGCGACGACTGGGTGCTCACCGGTACCAAGGCGTGGATCACGCACGGCGGCATCGCCGACTTCTACACCGTCATGGCGCGCACGGGGAGGGGGCCGCGCGGGATCACCGCCTTCCTCGTCCCCGGCGACGCCGAGGGGCTGAGCGCCGCGGTGCCCGAGAAGAAGATGGGGCTGAAGGGCTCGCCCACCGCGCAGGTCCACCTCGACGGCGTGCGGGTCCCCCGACGCCCGGCGCCTCGGAGACGAGGGTCAGGGCTTCGCGATCGCCCTGTCCGCACTCGACTCCGGGCGGCTGGGCATCGCCGCCTGCGCCATCGGTGTGGCCCAGGCGGCGCTGGACGAGGCGGTGTCGTACGCGGCCGACCGGCGGCAGTTCGGCAAGCCGATCTCCGACTTCCAGGGACTGCGCTTCATGCTCGCCGACACTGGCGACCCAGATCGAAGGCCGGCCGCGCGCTGTACCTGACCGCGGCACGGCTGCGCGACGCCGGACTGCCGTTCGCCAAGCAGGCGGCCATGGCCAAGCTGCACTGCACCGACACGGCGATGCGGGCCACCACCGACGCCGTGCAGATCCTCGGCGGGTACGGCTACACCGCGGACTTCCCGGCCGAGCGGTACATGCGCGAGGCCAAGGTGCTGCAGATCGTCGAGGGCACCAGCCAGATCCAGCGGATGGTCATCGCCCGTCACCTCGCGGGTCCAGAGGGGACGCTGAAGGTGCCGGCGACGCGGAAGTCGCCGGTGGTGAACAGGTCCCCGGTGGTGGAGAAGTCCCCGAGGCCGCGTGGAGGCGCCGCAGGCGGACCCACTCCGGGTCGTGGCGCCCCGGCGAGGATGCGGCCACGGTCGGCCCAGGTCCGCATCAGCTCACGGTAGATCGGCGGGTCCGGGAGTTGCGGAGCCGGGCGGAACCGGTCCGCGGGCACCGGGACGAACACACGGCGCCGATGTCCGGTCGCCGAGTACGTGAGGGGTCATACCCGGGCAACGCGGCAAGGCGGACAGGTCACCCGGCCCGCTGAATCGAGCGTGAGTTCGCGGGCGTCCGCCGTCGGGTCACCGTTGCCGAAACGGTCCTGACGTCCGTCGCCCCCACACCGGCCCGACCGGCCAGGAACGCACCGGCCCGCACCCGGCGGCCTGTTGTGAGCCGTGGCGCGGGTGAGGTCGGCGGAATCGGGTATCCCCCGGGACCGTGGGTGCTCAGGCCGCCTCGTGCCGCATCGTCGGCACCCACATCGGGCGCGAGCCCAGGCCGCCGGCGATGGGAGGACGGCTGGGTCCGCCAGTCGAGGCCCTGGGGAGCGTCAACAGCAGGGCGGTGTCCTGCTCGTGGGGCTTGAACGACTCGTCGGCGGGCCGGGCCTCGGTGGCCCGGCGGCCGGTGCCGGCGCAGACCGAGAGCCCGAACGGGTTCCACGGTGAGGCGCACAGGGCGTGCTCCGGCAGCACCTCCTCGTCCGCCAGCAGGGCGATGGGCTGGGCGCAGTCCGGGCAGATCACCCGGTACATCTCGAAGGTGTCGTAGGTGTCGAGTTCCTCGTCGTCGAAGGCGTCGGGTTCGACGCCCTCCGATACAGGCTCGACGACCGGCTGCTGCCGCTTGGGCGCGGGTACGACCAGGGCGCTTAAGACTCTGCATGGGATTCTCCCCCTCGGGCTGGGCCGTGACGGCACTGCGGCCTCGACCACAGCAAGCACTTCCCGTCCCCCTACGGGGTAATCACGAGAACATCACGGAGACTGTCCGAAGGGTGTGGTCTTCGTCACATGCCGCTCGCAGGTGCCCCGTGCGGCGGGTTTGTCCCCACTCGGCCCGCCGGCCGACTCCCCGTCACATCACGAACCGGGCATGACCTGGGTTGCTCAGGTATCCGAGGAGATCAACCGCACTGTAGGTTCTTGCGCCATGGAGGAGCTGGACCGACAGATCGTGCAGCTGCTCGTCAAGGACGGGCGGATGGGCTACACAGACCTGGGCAAGGCCACCGGGCCTGTCCACGTCGGCCGATGCACCAGCGGGTGCGGCGGCTGGAACAGCGTGGCGTCATCCGCGGTTACGCCGCGGTCGTCGACCCGGAGGCCGTCGGGCTGCCGATCACCGCCTTCATCTCGGTGAAACCGTTCGACCCCAGCGCCCCCCGACGACATCGCGGACCGCCTGGCCGGCGTCCCCGAACTCGAGGCCTGCCACAGCGTGGCCGGGCGACGAGAACTACATCCTCAAGGTGCGCGTGTCGACCCCGCACGGACTGGAGGAACTGCTCGCCCGGGTGCGTTCCCTGGCGGGGGTGTCGACACGGACCACCGTGGTGCTGTCGACGCCGTACGAGGCCCGGCCGCCGCGGATCTGACCGGCGGCCGCGCGGCCTGCCCGCGGATCCGGCCGTCCGGGGCGCCCACGCCCCGCGCGGCGGCGACCTGCGATGCGGAGCCGTACGCGCGAGGGGCGAGACTGGTGCTCATGAGTGAGTCCACCACCCCGTCCACGACCGTCCTGCTGCGCCGCGGCGAGGTCCAGCAGTCCCCGCCGACCCCTTCGCGACGGCGATGGTCGTCGAACGCGGCCAGGTCGCCTGGGTCGGCTCCGAGGGCGCCGCGGACGCCTTCGCGGACGGAGTGGACGAGGTGGTCGACCTGGACGGCGCCCTGGTCACCCCGGCGTTCACCGACGCACACGATGCACACCACGTCCACCGGTCTCGCCCTCACCGGCCTCGATCTCTCCGGCGCCCCTACCCGTGGGGCGGCCCTCGCCCTCATACGGGACTTCGCCGCGGCCCGCCCGGACGACCGGGTCCTCCTCGGCCACGGCTGGGACGCCTCCCGCTGGCCCGACGGACTGCCGCCGACGCGCGCGCGAGCTGGACGCGGCCACCGGCGGGCGGCCCCTCTACCTCAGCCGTATCGACGTCCACTCGGCCGTCGTCACCACCGCCCTGCTCGACCTCGTCCCCGGTGACGTGGCCCGCGCGGGACGGCCCGCTCACCGCCGGTGCCCACCACGCCGTACGCGCCGCCGCCCTCGGGGCCGTCGCCCCCGCCCAGCGCGCCGAGGCCCAGCGCGCCGCCCTCGCGCACGCCGTCTCCCTCGGCATCGGAACCGTTCACGAGTGCGCAGGACCGGAGATCTCCTCCGAGGACGACCTCACCGGACTGCTGCGCCTGTCGGCCGAGGAGCCCGGTCCGCGGGTGATCAGCTACTGGGCCGGACTGGGACGTCGACAAGGCGCGCGAGCTGGGCGCGATCGGCGCCGCCGGCGACCTCTTCGTGGACGGCGCCCTCGGCTCCCACACCGCCTGCCTGCACCAGCCGTACGCCGACGCCGACCACACCGGCACCGCCTACCTGGACGCCGCGCGGTCGCCGCCCACGTCGTCGCCTGCACCGAGGCCGGCCTCCAGGCGGGCTTCCACGCCATCGGCGACGCCGCCGTGACCGCCGTCGTGGAGGGCGTGCGCGCCGCCGCCGAGAAGGTCGGCCTCGCCCGGATCCGCGCCGCCCGGCACCGCGTCGAGCACGCCGAGATGCTCACCCCCGAGACCGTCGCGGCCTTCGCCGAACTGGGGCTGACCGCTTCCGTCCAGCCCGCCTTCGACGCGCTGTGGGGCGGCGAGGACGGGATGTACGCCCAGCGCCTGGGCGCCGAGCGAGCCCGCACCCTCAACCCCTTCGCCGCCCTGCTGCGCGCCGGTGTCCCGCTCGCCTTCGGCTCCGACAGCCCCGGTCACGCCCCTCGACCCGTGGGGCACCGTCCGGGCCGCCGCCTTCCACCGCACGGCCGAACACCGCGTCTCCGTCCGCGCGGCGTTCACGGCGCACACGCGCGGCGGCTGGCGGGCGATCGGACGCGACGACGCGGGTGTCCCTGGTGCCGGGCGCGCCCGCGGACTACGCCGTGTGGCGTACCGGCGAGCTCGTGGTCCAGGCCCCCGACGACCGGGTGGCGCGCTGGTCGACCGACCCGCGCTCCGGCACCCCCGGCCTGCCCGATCTGACTCCGGGCCGGGACCTGCCCGTCTGCCTGCGCACCGTGGTGGGCGGCCGCACGGTCTTCGTACGGCCGGGCGAGTGATCCACACGGCCGACGGGGCGATGATCTTCTCCCGGGTACGACCTGCGCGTCCTCCGCGCTGACCTGGGCTTTGACAAGGAAGCCGCAGGTCGAACGACTGTTGACAGGCGACGGCGGGGGGCCGGTAGGTTCGGCCGAGTCCACCACCGGACGTCCGACCGGGGAATCTTCCGCGCACGCGTCGCGGCGCCGCTGGGTCAGGGACGGTGTGCCGCACCGGGGCACCGCCACTGGGAGCCAGGCTCAGCGCTCGCGCCGCGACGAGGAACGTTCCGGCCGGTCCGGGAGGTGTGACCCGGGTGGGGCCCCGGGCGCTCAGTAGACAACGGCTTAGGTCGACCCGCAGCCGGCGGGTCCCAGGTCGGCCCGAGGGCGCCGGGCCCCATCCGCCGTGCAAACGGTCCCTAATCAGCCATCCCTACCCCGGTCCCGGGAAACGACACCACCGTACGGGCGTCCTGTCACGTCGCCGCAGGCGCGGCCATTATGGTGGTCCTCTGCGTACGGACATGAAGGGGCAGCGGTGAACGACGGCGACGGGACGCCCGCGGTCGCGACGGGAGAGGCGGTTCGGCCCCCTGGGCACGGCCTTGGTGATCATCCCGACCTACAACGAGGTGGAGAACCATCAAGGCGATCGTCGCGCCGCGTGCGCGAGGCGGTCCCCGAGGCGCACGTACTGGTCGCCGACGACAGCAGCCCCGACGGCACCGGCAAGCTCGCCGACGAACTGGCCGCCGAGGACGACCACGTCCAGGTCCTGCACCACAAGGGCAAGGAGGGCCTGGGCGCCGCCTCCTCGCGGGCTTCCGCTGGGGCCTGGAGCACGGCTACGGCGTGCTGATCGAGATGGACGCCGACGGCTCCCACCAGCCCGAGGAACTGCCCCGCCCTGCTGACCGCCCTCAAGGGCGCCGACCTGGTGCTCGGATCCCGCTGGGTGCCCGGGGGCGGGAGTGGTGAACTGGCCCCAAGTCCCGCGAGTTCATCTCCCGCGGGGGCAGCATGTACTCGCGGCTCGCGCTGGACCTGCCGCTGCGCATGACATCACGGGCGGCTACCGCGCGGCTTCCGCCGCCGAGACCCTGGAGGGCTCGGCCTGGAAGGTCTCCTCCCAGGGCTACTGCTTCCAGGTCGACCTCGCCCGCCGTGCGATCAAGGCGGGCTACCACGTCGTCGAGGTGCCGATCACGTTCGTCGAGCGGGAACTCGGCGACTCAAGATGAGCCGCGACATCCTCGTGGAGGCGCTGTGGCGGGTCACCACGTGGGGTGTGGGGGGAGCGGGTCGGCAAGGTCCTGGGCCGTGACAGGCAGCCCGACAGGGCGGCGGACGGACCGGTCGCGAAGCGGGCGGACGCCGAGCCGACCGCGCAGCCGGCCGAGTCGGGTGACGAAGCAGCCGCCCGAGTCGGGCGACAAGTCGACACAGGCGACCGACAAGAACGCCTGATCGTCCCCTTATGCCGCGCTGAGCCGGGGCCAGGCACACTGGGGGTATGACGACTGGCGCTCAGACCCCCAGTTCCCCCGCCCGGCCGCCGCGTTCCCAGGCTGCGGACGTTCCCGCCGCTCGGCATCGCCGCATGGCTCGTGCTGGAGGTCTGGCTGCTGACCGTGGTCGCGGGCGCCTCCAGCGGCTTCGTGGTCTTCCTGCTGCTGGTGGCCGGTATCGTCCTCCAGGTCCGTGGTGATCAAGAGCGCGGGCCGCCGGGCCTTCCGGAACCTCACGGAGACGCTGCAACAGCAGCAGGCGGGCGTCATGCCCGAGACTCGCCCGAACAGCGAGGGCAACGGCCTGATGATGCTGGGCGGACTGCTCCTGATCCTCCCCGGCCCGATCTCGGACGCGCTGGGCCTGCTCATGCTGCTGCCCCCGGTCCAGAGGCCGTGAGCCGCCTACGCGGAGCGGACGGTGGAGCGCAAGCTCGGGAGACCGGCCCGGGCACCCTGGGCGACGCCTTCCGCCAGGCCCGCATGCACCAGCCGGACGGCAAGGTCGTGCAGGGCGAGGTCGCCACGGGACGACCCCGACGACGCACCGCGGAGGCCCCGCGTCCTCCGCTGGCGCACTGAGCGGTCCGCAGGCCCGGCACCGGACAGGGCCCGGCCCCGGGCAAGGGGACACACCAAAACCGCGGGTGCCGCACGTGAAGCTCACGTACGGCACCCGCGGTGTTCGGTTTGCTCTACACGGTTTCCCGCTACGCACTCTTGCGGCTGTCGCGGGGTGCACCGCGATGTTCATCGCGCCGGAGCGCAGAACTGCCAGCCGCTCCTCGAGGTCCTCTTCGAGTTCCTCGCGGGTGCGTCGCTCCATCAGCATGTCCCCAGTGCGTACGCGCGAGGCTTGGCCTTCTTTTCCTCGGGGCCGTCGCCGTCCACAAGGAGTGCCTGGGCCCCGCCAGACCTTGCACTCCCACTCCGGCGGGATCTCCGCCTCGACCGAGAAGGACATCCTCGATCGATGCCCCTTCTCGCCATGCGTACTCCACGGCCTGGCGCGGGGCCAGGTCGATGCGCGTCCCGTCTCGTAGCTGGTCACCACGAGGCGCGTGCCGCGAAGAGCTCGCTCACTCATGAATCGTGCCTCCCCGGGCTTGTCGCCCACAGGACAGGTGTCCCTGTCGTCGTCATCCGGTCAACGTCCGGGCGGCGGTAAGATTCCCGTCCCGACTCCCGTTCCGGGCGTCTGCGTCGCCGTCGCAGTCGCAGCCTTGCAACCAGTGCAGTACCCGCCGACGTCCGGTTTGTCACCTCTGCTAGCAGATGTGTGACATAGCGTTTCGGCACCTTTGACGCGCAGCAACGGTACGCCTGGCAGGCCAAACGCGTACACTACAGCCCTTTCGCGCCGAGTGCTAAATCCTTTCGGGTACGGGGTTGCCCGCGTCGCCGATCGCCCGCCGCACCGGGACCCGCGCGAGCAGCAGGAAACCGAGGACGAAGAACGCCACCAGCGAGATGATCGCGTCCGGTAGCTCCCCGTCAGCTGGTAGGTGAGCCCGAACAGCAGCGGCCCGAGCCAGCTCATCCGCGCTGGTCGCTCAGCTCGTACGCCGAAGTACTCGGCCTCCTTGCCGGGCGGGACCAGATGGGAGAACAGGGAGCGGGACAGCGCCTGGCTGCCGCCCAGGACGAGTCCGATCCCGGCGGCCAGCACGAAGAACCACACCGGCTCCCGGCCGGGAGAAGTACCCGGCCGCGAGCGTGACCGTCCACGCGACCAGCGACCCGAGGATCGTGCGCTTCACCCCGTACGTCCGGGCCAGCCTGCCCAGCGCCAGCGCGCCCGCCACCGCCAGCAGCTGGACCAGCAGGACGGCCACGATGAACGTGGACTGCCCGAGACCCAGTTCCTCGGAGCCGTAGACCGAGGCCTGGGAGATCACCGTCTGGATGCCGTCGTTGTAGACGAGGTACGCCAGCAGGAAGGCTAGGGTCAGCGGGTGGCGTCGCATGTCGCGGACGGTCGCCGCGAGCTGCCGGAACCCGGGGCAGGGTGGCCTTCCGCGCGCTCTCGTGTCCCTCGCGCGGGTGTGCGGCGGTCGCGCAGCCGCCTCAGCGGGATGAGCGCGAAGGCGCCCCACCACAGGCCGGCCGACGCCAGGCGAGACGCGGACCGCCGCGCTCTCGCTCAGCCCAAAGGAGTCGTGGGCCGTGTAGAGGTCAGGTTCGCGACCAGGACCAGCGCCCCGGCCGCGTAGCCGAACGCCCAGCCGCGCGAGGAGACCGCGTCGCGTTCCTCGGGCGGGGCGATCTGGGGCAGGTAGGAGTTGCAGAGCATCATCGCCACGGACTGCGCGGCGTTGGCGACGACCAGGGAGCAGTCCGCCCCAGCGGATAGCGGTCGCCGTCGAGGAAGAACATGCAGGTAGTTGCCGCGGCCCCGGTGTACGCGGCGGCGGCCAGCAACGGCTTCTTGCGGCCCGAGCGGTCGGCGGCGGCGCCCACCAGGGGCAATCACGAGCACCGCCACGATCACCGACAGCGACACCGAGTACGCGAAGAACGGACCCGGCCCGCACGGGTATGCCGAGCGGATGGACGTAGCCCGTCCGCGTCGGCCGCCGACTCGGCGACCGACGTCGAATGAGGGCCCAGGAACACGGTGAGCACGCTCGTCGAGTAGACCGGAGCACGCCCAGTCGTAGAAGTACCAGCCGTGCTGCTCGCGCCGCCGGTCGGCGGCCTCGTCGGCCGCGTCCGTCCGCAGGGTGTCAGTGCCCACCGTGCCCTCGCTTCCCCGTGAACGCGCGACGTCCCGAGGGTTCGGCCGCGGACCTCGGACGGTCCCGGACCGTCTCAGACCCAGACGCACGCGGTCCTCGGCGACCTTGCGCAGTGTGTCGATGTGATCGGTCATGATGCCATCCACTCCCAGGTCCAGGAGCCGGTGCATGCGGTCGGGGTCGTTGACCGTCCAGACGTGCACCTGCAGCCCGCGCGCGTGGGCGGCGTGCACGAAGCGGTGGTCGACCACCTGGATGCCGACTGGACCTCGGGCACCTGCGCGGCCACCGCCGAGCGGCGCAGCGCGGCCGGCACGCCCCAGGAGCGCAGCCGCAGGTTGAGGACGCCCCGGGTGCCGTACGAGGTGGCCAGTCGCGGACCGGCCAGGCGCTGGGCGCGGACCACCCCGCGCCTCGGAGAACGAGCCGACGCAGACGCGGTCCCAGGTGTTCGTCCGCTCGATCAGCTCCAGGAGCGGCAGCAGCGCGGGCTCCGCCTTCACGTCGATGTTCCAGCGCACCTCGGGGAAGGTCTCCAGGAGCTCCTCGAAGAGCGGCACCGGTTCCTCGCCCGCCACGCGCGCGGCGCACCTTCTCCCACGAGAGGTCGGCGATCCGGCCGGCCCCCGTCCGTCACCCGGTCCAGCGTCGCGTCGTGGAAGGCGACGAGCTTCCCGTCCCGCGTGGCGTGGAGGTCGGTCTCGATGTACCGGTAACCCGCCTCGACCGCGCGCCGGAACTGCCGCAGCGTGTTCTCCAGACCGTCCGCCGTACCGCCCCGGTGGGCGGAACGCGATAGGGCCGGGGTAATCCAGGTAGGGGTGGCGGGGGTGGCGTATCGGGGTGGTCACCGACGCAGTATCGCGCGCCGGGGTGGACCGGTGGCAACCACCATGCTGCCGTCGGATGCCGACGGGACGGCGAATACGCGCAGGAACACCTGGGCGAGCGGGCCGATCGTCACGGCGTACAGCAGGGTGCCGGCACCGACCGTGCCGCCGAGGGCGAAACCCGTCACCACGACGGTGATCTCGACGGCCGTGCGCACCAGGCGCGCCGAGAGTCCCGTGCGCTGGTTCAGCCCGGTCATCAGGCCGTCCCGTGGGCCGGGACCGAACCGCGCGGGCGATGTACAGCCCGGTCGCCGCGCCGTTCAGGACGATCCCCGCCACCATCATGGCGATGCGCGGCGTCCAGCCGTGGGCGTCGGGCACGACGGCCAGCGCGGCGTCCATCGCGGCGCCGATCACCAGCACGTTCGAGATCGTGCCGAGGCCCGGTCGCTGGCGCAGAGGGATCCACAGCAGCAGCACCGCCGCGCCCAGGAGGGTCAGCACGACGCCCATGGACAGGCCGGTGCGCTCCGCGAGGCCCTGGTGCAGCACGTTCCAGGGTTCCAGGCCGAGGCCCGACCTGACCAGGGAGTGCCGAACTCGCGCCGTACAGCACGAGACCGCCGTAGAGCTGTGTCAGTCGCCGTGCGAGATGCCGCTGCCCGGATCGCTGCCTGGACAAGAGGTGCCCCCTGTGTGGTGGTAGTGGCCTGCTGCATGACACCCTGTGGCTTGAAGGTGAGCCAACCATGGCCAATTCGGGGAAGGTGGACTGATTTCCATGGCGCAGTGGACCTCGGCCGTGGGGGCGGGGGCAGCTCGCCCGGCTGCTCGGCTCCCAGCAGGACCGCCCGGCCGGGCCCGGCACCACCGCCCGCCCCGCCTACCGTGCGCTCGCCGACGGCATCCGGCTGCTGGTCCTCGAAGGGCGCGTCCCGGTCGCCGCCCGGCTGCCCGCCGAACGAGAGCTGGCCCTGGCCCTGACCGTCAGCCGCACCACCGTCGCCGCCGCCTACGAGGCGCTGCGCGCCGAGGGCTTCCTGGAGTCCCGGCGCGGCGCGGGCAGCTGGACCGCCGTACCGGCCGGGAACCCCTTGCCGGCGCGCGGCCTGGAGCCGCTGCCGCCCGAGGCCCTCGGCTCGCTGATCGACCTGGGCTGCGCGGCGCTCCCCGCGCCCGAGCCCTGGCTCACCCGGGCCGTGCAGGGCGCCCTGGAGGAGCTTCCCCTACGCGCACACCCATGGCGACTATCCGGCCGGGCTGCCGCGCTGCGCGCGATGATCGCCGAGCGCTACACCGCGCGCGGGATCCCGACCATGCCCGAACAGATCATGGTGACCACGGGGGCGATGGGCGCCATCGACGCCATCTGCCACCTCTTCGGGGGCGCGGCGAGCGCATCGCCGTGGAGTCGCCCTCGTACGCCAACATCCTCCAGCTGATGCGCGAGGCCGGGGCCCGGCTAGTCCCGGTCGCGATGGCCGAGGGCTCACCGGCTGGGACGTGGACCACTGGCGCCAGGTGCTGCGCGAGGCCGCGCCCCGCATCGCCTACGTCGTCGCCGACTTCCACAACCCCACCGGCGCGCTCGCCGACGACGACCAGCGGCGCCGGCTGGTGGAGGCCGCCCGGTCGGCGGGGACGGTGCTCGTGGCCGACGAGACGATGAGCGAGCTGTGGCTGGACGACGGGGTCGAGATGCCGCGCCCCGTGTGCGCCTTCGACCCGGCCGGGTCCACGGTCGTCACCGTCGGCTCAGCGAGCAAGGCCTTCTGGGCCGGGATGCGCATCGGCTGGGTCCGCGCCGCGCCCGACGTGATCCGCAGCCTGGTCGCCGCGCGCGCGTACGCCGACCTGGGTACGCCGGTACTCGAGCAGCTAGCCGTGCACTGGCTGTTCAGCACCGGCGGCTGGGAGCAGGCCGTCCCAGGTGCAGCGCGATCAGGCCCGCCGGAACCGGGACGAGCTGGTGGCCGCGGTGCTCGGGAACTGCCCGACTGGGAGTTCGAGGTGCCGCCCAGGGCGGGCTGACGCTGTGGGTGCGGACCGGGGGCCTCTCGGGCTCTCGGCTCGCCGGGCGGGGGAGCGGGTGGGCGTCCGGGTCCCGTCCGGCCCGCGCTTCAGGGTCGACGGGGCCTTCGAGAGGCTACGTCCGGCTGCCGTTCACCGTCGGCGGCGCGGTGGCCGAGGAGGCGGCGGTGCGACTAGCGCGGCTGCCCCCTGGCTGGTGGAGAACGGAGGAGTCGGGGGTGGTGAGGCGCGGCGGACGTTCGTGGCGTAGACGGAGGAGGGGGCGCGGCCCTTCCGTTCCCCAAGGGCGGCGTCCCTGAAGCTCGACGTCTCGGTGGCGGGTGGCTTCGGGACACGGAAGGCGGCCCGGGCGCCGGATCGTGGCGGGCCCCGGGCCGTCTCGGCGTCGGTGGGGCGGGGGACGCGCGCCGGGGCCGTGGTCGGCCCCGGCGTCCGTCAGGAGGTTCTCGGCCGCCACCGCCTTGGCGGGAACCGGCTCCGGCGTGGCCGGCTCGACCGCGGTCGCCTCCTGGGCCACCGCCTCCACCGCGACGGGCGTCGGCTCGGCGACCGGCGCCGGCTCGGCGTCGGCCTCCGGCCTTTCCGGCCTCTCGGGTTCGGGTTCGTCCGTGACGGCTTTCCGCGTGACGGTCTTCTTCTCGATGGAGATCTTCTTCTCGGCCGCGTCCTCGTCCACGGGCACCTGCTCACCGTCAGCCGGGGTCGTGCGCGGGGGCAGCAGGTCGAGCACCGCCTGCCGGTGGGCGTCGCTCGTCGCGTCGTCGTAGGGGTCCGGCGTGGCCGGGACCTGGAGGCGGTGTACCGGTCCGTTGCCCAGGCGGGGCGTATCCCCGGCCGGGCGGAACCTGGTCCACGGGCGTGGTGTGCGGGGGAGCGCCGAGCACCGTCGCCAGCTCGTCCGGCGTGGCCGGGCCGAGGACGACGCGCGCGGCGTGTGCTGCCGTACGGCGTCGCTGAGGCTGTCCAGGGAGTCCAGTTGGTCGGCGACGACCACCGTCACATTCGCGGCGCGGCCGTGCCGCAGGGGGACCTGGGGCGGGGACTGAGGTCCTTGCGGCCGTCGCGGCGGCCAGGTGCGGGAACGCGCTCGGCCGGTCCATGGCGACCCACAGCGGCCGCTTGGTGTCGTCGGGTGAGGCCGGCCCTCCTGACGGGCCCGGTTGAGGGAGATCCAGCCGGCGTTCCGTCTCGGAGGCGGCCCACTCCAGGCTGGTCAGCGCTCCGGTGAGGCCGCACTCGACGGCCAGGACGCCGTCCCGGCCGACCAGGCAGGCGTACTCGCCGGTGCCGCCGCCGTCGACGATCAGCAGGTCGCCGTGGTGCAGGGCCTGCAGCGCGACCGAGCGCAGCAGGGTGGACGTGCCGGTGCCGGGCTGCCCCAGGACCAGCAGGTGGGGCTCGGTCGAGCGGACGCCGGTACGCCAGACGACCGGGGGCACGTCGCGCCGCTCCTCGCCGTGGGTGAGCGGGAGGGTGCGCTGGACCCCGGTCAGTCGGTGAAGCCGAGGACGGTCCGCCGGGCGCCGTCACGAAGCGCTGGGCGGCGATGTCGGTGGGCAGCGCCGCGATGCGTCGACGGCGAGGTGGTTGACCTCCTCGTCCACGTGAAGCGGTACTCCCGGCCCCGCCCGGACCTGGCGGTGAGCAGGTGCTCGATCCGGGCGCGGGCCTCGGCCTCCCCGTCGGTGAAGTAGGCGGGGTAGCGGGATCACCAGGTGGGCGAAGCGGCCGCTGTCGTCGAACTCGAACGCGGGGAACGCCTTCTCCACGCGCCCCCGTGGGAGTACAGGGGGATCGGGGTCCTCGGCGAGGAGAAGTACGGGACGAGCGCCTCGTAGAGCGACTGGAGGCGCTTGGTCTGGGAGTCGTCGGGGCCGTCCGGCTCCGACGGGGTGCGGTCCCTGCCCTGCCAGGCACCGCCGCCGCCATCAGGGCGATGACGGCCAGTAGCGGGCCGTACGGGACCAGTGCCACGACCAGGACCACCGGGGCCACCAGGGTACAGCAGCGCGCCGCGCCGGTCCTTGGGGGTCTCGGTCCATCTGCGCCGCGCGGCGCGGCCAGGCGGCGCAGACCGCGGGCAATGGTGATCAGCGGCTGGAGGACGTCCGGTGGCGCTGTCGGCCGCCGTCTCGGGCCAGCTCCCGGCTCCGGGCGAGCTGTGCGCCGCCGTTGCTGGGAATGCGGGGAGGGGCCGCCGGGCCCTGCTGCCTCCTGGAAGTGCGTACGTGCGGATGTCGGGCGGGGGAGAGGGGCGTCAGAACTTGATTCCGCCGAGGAGGCCCGCCAGGCTCTGGCCGCCTTGATGCTCGGGGCGATGGCCGTACTCGCCAGGTAGAACCGGAACAGGACCGCGACCAGCGCGTGCGAGGCCTGAGGCCGTCCTTGCGGAAGAAGATGAAGACGACGATGCCGAGCAGGACCACGCCTGAGATCGAGGAGGATCATGTGAGTTCTCCCAGTTCGCGGGGACACGTCACCATGAGTACCTTCCAGGCTCACAGCATGTATCCATACGATAAAAGGTGCAAATGGGGAAATTTTCGAAATTGGCCCAGGTGGCGGAGTAGTCCTTGGGCCGGTTGAGCAGCGCTGTTGCGCTCTGCCGGGTCCGTGCTGATCTTTACCTCGGGCACTACGGCTCATGTGCGGCGCGAGCCAGTACCCTGGCGATTCACTCGCACGGCCGCACCGCTCGCGGCCGTGCGCTCAGTCCCCGGCATGCGCAGTGAGAGGTGGTCCGGCCGATGAGTGAAGCCCCCGACCCGGAGGTCGTGGAGCTGGCGACGAAGATCTTCGATCTGGCCCGGCAGGGCCGGACCGAGGAACTGGTGGCCTATGTGGATGCCGGCGTTCCCGCCAATCTCACCAACGACGCGGCGACTCCCTCGTCATGCTCGCCGCTTATCACGGCCACGCCGACGCGGTGCGCGCGCTGCTGGCCCGTGGCGCCGAGGCCGACCGCGTCAACGACCAGGTCAGACCCCGCTCGCCGGTGCCGCCTTCAAGGGTGAGACGGAAGTGACCAGGGCGCTTCTGGAGGCCGGCGCGGATCCGTCGCGCGGCACTCCGTCGGCCGTCGACACGGCGCGCATGTTCGCCCGGACAGAGCTGCTGGAGCTGTTCGGCGCTCAGTGACCGGAAGCCGATCCGGTACTGCTCCGGGTCTGCTCCACTCTTTCTGACCAGGGAAAATACGAATAACGGGGAGGCGGTACGGGGCCGCCGAAATTTCGGTCGCGGCAGATGTGACCGCCGGGTCATCATGACGACGTGGTTCACGGACGTGATGGCTGGGCAGATGTTGCCGCACCGCGCGGGCCGTGACACGGCCCGCAAGGGCCACCGACGAGAGGCAGAGGAACATGGTCTTCAGCAAGCAAGAGACGGCGGGCGCTCCGACGTGTTGGCGCACGGCCAGGTAACGCGTGCTCCCCCGGTTGCGTCGACGCTTGATGTGAGGCTGTTTCCCATGTTCGATCCGGTCATAGCGCCCAGCGGTACGCTGCTCGGCCTGCTTCAGCGGGGTCGCGGCGACGGCACGCTGCATGCGCTCACCGCTCCGCGCGCCGAAGCGCTCGCGGCACTGAACCACTGCGTGCTGCACGACCCCGCCACGACTGGCAGGTCGAGAACCGCTCCCTCTACTACGCCCGCCTCTACCTCGACCTCAACGGCGAGCTGGACGCGATCGAGGCCCACCTCTTCGATCCCGAGGACATCCTCGAGGCCGACGAGTCACGCACCGGGCTGGCCCTCGCCGTCCTCGGGCACCCTGGCCTCCTACGGCAGGCTGGACGCGCTCCAGCTGTTGCGCAGGTACGCCGCCAACGGCGTCAACTGGGCGTGGGCCCTGGACGAGCTGGCGCTGCGCGACGACGACTCCGGTCTGCGCTCGCTCGCCGCGCCCGTGCTGGCACGCTTCCCGCACGATGCAGAGGGCGATGCCGAGCTGGCCGTAGCCGTGCGGGACGCCTTCGAGCCCCGTCCCTGGCGGCTGTGGGCCGACGATCCGCGCGAATCGATCGCCACGCGCGTGCGTGCCGCCCATGAGACGGGCTGCTTCGACCGCTGGCAGCGGCAGATGAGCCCCACCGGACCGCGTCCGGGCTGGAGCGTGCGGGCCGTCTTCGAGTGGGCCCAGCAGGGCGTAGAGCGCGGCGCCGCGCTCCATGTGCCGGCCGCCCGGTGTCTCACGGCCGTCGCCGGTCCCGAGGACCGGCCCGAGATCGTCGAGGCCGCGCGGTCCGGCGACGAGGGTGCCCGCTGCACCGCCCTGCGCTATCTCGCCGACGGCAACGATCCGGACGCCCTCGACCTGATCGAGGGCGCCGTGACCAACGGCTCGACGCCGGTCGTGGAGGCCGCCGTCGCCGCCTTCGAGCGCATGCGCAGCCTCGCCGCCGTCGACCTGGCGCGCCGCTGGGTGCACCGACCCGACGCCCCTGGGCGCCGCCGCCGGGCGGGTACTCGCCTGCCGGGGCGGAGCCCAGGACCGCGACCTCGTCCTCGCCGCACTGCGTGAGGCGGTACGCGGTGAAGGCCCCGACGCGCCGACCCTGTGGACTCTCGTCGACGGCACCGGACGGCTCGGCATCGCCTGCGCCGCGCCCGTGCTGCGCCACATCTACCGCGAGACCGCCTCTTCCCACCTGCGCGGCCGGGCCGCCCGAGCGCTGGCCGCCACCGACCCGTCCTTCGCCGCCGGGTTCGCCATCGAGTGCCTGTGGGACTGCGAGGACCACCCGCGAAATCGCCGCCCGCCACGCCGAGACCGGCGACAACCGCGTCGTCGAACGGCTGCGCAGGCTGGCCGCCGATCCGGCCGAGGAGGACGAGGTCCAGACGGCCGTACGCAGCCGCTTCGGACCGGACGCGCCGGCCGTGTGAGCGGGGCGCGCCGGCCCGAGGCGGCTCGGCGTGAGCGGACGGATCGGCCTGCGCGCGCCTGGCCTGCGGCCGTCCTTCCGCACCGACGCGGCCCGCCCCGGGCGCCGCCCCCCGCGTGCCGTCGGGCGGCAGCCCCATGTTCGGCGGGCATCGCCCCCGGGTGCCGCCGCGCGGTAGCGGCCCATGTTCGGCGGGGATCGGCCCCGCAGGCCACCCGGGTCGCAGCCCGCGTGCCGTCGGGCGGCAGCCCCATGTTCGGCGGGCATCGCCCCCGGGTGCCGCCCGCGCGGCAGCTCCCATGTTCGGCGGGGATCGGCCCCGCAGGCCACCGGGTCGCAGCCCGCGTGCCACCGGGCGGCAGCCCCATGTTCGGCGGGGATCGGCCCCGCAGGCCACGCGGGGCGCAGCCCGCGTGCCACCGGGCGTCACCCCGCGTGCCCCGGGCGGCACCCCGCGTGCCCCGGGCGGCAGCCCATCCGTGTGAACGACGGATGGCCCGCGGGTACGTCGGGTGTGGCCGCGGGCCGGCCTGCCCGGGTGAGCAGGGCAACGCTCATGGGACGTTCCTCGGCCGGAAAGATCGACGTTGACGCGAGCACGTCCAGTCCGGCGACAACACCGGTATGCGTGTCGTCATCGTGACCGAATCCTTCCCCCCGATGTAAACGGCGTCGCCCACTGCGCGCTCCAGACCGCCCGGCACCTCGTCGACCCGCGGCCACGACTGCGTCGTCGTCGCCCCGGCCACCGCTCCGGGCACCGGAGGCGGACACCTCCGCCGCGTGCCCCTCGTCCGGATCCCCTCCCTCCCGCTCCCCGGCTACCCCCAGGTCCGCGTCGCCCTCCCCAGCCGGCGCGTGGCCGCCGCGATCACCGAGCACCGCGCCGACCTCGTCCACCTGGCCAGCCCCTTCGTCCTCGGCGTCCGGGCATGGCCGCCGCCGCCCGGCTCGGTGTCCCGGCCGTGGCCGTCCACCAGACCGACCTCGCCGGATACGCCCGTGCACGTACATGGGGGCGGGCGAGGCGGCCGCCTGGCGGCGCATCCGCCCGTGCACTCCGCCGCCGACCGCACCCTCGCCCCGTCCGGCGCGGCACTGCGCGACCTCCGGGCGCACGGTGTGCCCCGGGTCTCGCTCAGGCCGCGGGGGGTGGACACCGTCCGCTCCGGCCCGACCGGCGCGACGAGGCGCTGCGCCGCGAACTGGCTCCCAACGGTGAGCTGATCGTCGGGTACGTCGGCCGGCTCGCCCCCGAGAAGCAGGTGGAGCTGCTGGCCGGCGTCTGCGGCCTGGACGGCGTGCGCGTCGTGGTCGTCGGCGACGAGCCCAGCCGGCCCGGCCTGGAGCAGGCGCTGCCGGGCGCGCTCTTCCTCGGCCGCCGTACCGGCGACGATCTCGCCCGGCTCTTCGCCTCGCTGGACGTCTTCGCGCACACCGGCCCCTTCGAGACGTTCTGCCAGACCGTGCAGGAGGCCAGTGGCGAGCGGCGTGCCCGTCGTCGCGCCCGCCGCGGGCGGGCCGCTGGACCTCGTCGCCCATGGGCGCACCGGACTGCTCGTGCCGCCGCGCGACGCGGCAGCGGTACGGGACGCGGTGTGGTCGCTCGCCGCCGACCCCGCGCTGCGGACCGCGTACGGGGCGGCCGGGCGGGGCTGCCGTCGAGGGGGCGTACCTGGGCGGCCGTCGGCGACCGGCTGATCGGCCACTACACGGACGTACTCGCCACACGGAAGGCGGTGCTGGCAGCATGAGCGGCGCACTGCGGATCGTCCCGGCTCGCCAACTTCGTCGCGCCCGCGTCCGGCGGCCTGCGCACCGCGCTGCGCGAGCTGGGCAAGGCGCTTCCCGCGCGGCCGGACACGACCCGTCCTCGTCGTCCCCGGCGAGCACGCCGACGACCGGGAGACCGAACAGGGCCGGGTGATCACCCTCCCGGGACCGCTGCTGCCGGGCACCGGCGGCGTATCGCGTCCTGACCGGCAGGCGGCGAGTAGCCGCGCTGCTGGAGGAGCTGGCACCCGACCGGCTGGAGGTCTCCGACCGGACCACGCTGCGCTGGACCGGCGGAGTGGGCACGGCGGGCCAGGATCCCCGCCGTGATGGTCTCCCACGAGACCACCGACGGTGCTGCGCACCTGGGGCCTGCCCGAAGAGGCGGCCCGGCGCACCGCCGACGCCCTGAACATCCGCACGGCGCACACCTACGCGCGCGTGGTGTGCACCACGGAGTTCGCCGAGCGGGGTTCGTCCGCATCGGGGCCCGCAACGTCGTACGGGCTCCGCTGGGCGTCGACCTGGCCGGGCGCCACCCGGCGCTGCGCGATCCCGGGCTGCGCGCCCGGCACGCGCGCGTGGACGAGACGCTGCTGGTGATGTGCTCCCGGCTGTCCGTGGAGAAGCGGCCGGGCACGGCGCTCGACGCGCTGGCGGCGCTGCTTCGGCGCGGCGAGCGGGCGGTGCTCGTGGTCGCCGGGGACGGGCCGTTGCGCCCGCGGCTCGAACAGCGGGCGCGGAGCGCAGGCTGCCGGTGACCTTCCTCGGCCACGTCGCCGACCGCGGGCTGCTCGGCGCGCTCAGGCGTCCGCCGACGTGTGCCTGGCTCCCGGACCGGCCGAGACCTTCGGGCTCGCCGCGCTGGAGGCGATGGCGTGCGGCACGCCCGTGGTGGCCAGCGCGTCCTCGGCGCTGCCGGAGGTGATCGGCTCCGCCGGGGCCGTCGCCGCCGACCGCCGGGGAGGCATCGCGGACGCCGTGGAGCTGCTCCTCGGACGCCGGGAGGCGGACCGGCGAGGAGGCGGCACGCGCGCGTGCGGAGTGTTTCGGCTGGGACGCGGCGGTCGGGGCGTTCCTGGCCGCGCACGACGCGACGGCCCCCGCGCTTCCGTGCTGCCGGAGGCCGTGTCATGAGACGCGTCCGGTTCGTGGCCCTCGGGGACTCGTTGACCGAGGGCGTGGGGACCCGGTCCGCGACGGGTGGCGCGGTTGGGCCGCGCTGCTCGCCGCCGGGCTCGCCGAGGAGCCCGCGGAGTTCACCAACCTCGCCCTCAGCGGGGCGCAGGCCGGGACGTCGCCGAGCGGCAACTGCCCGCGGGCCTCGCCCTGCGCCCCGACGTCGCGTCCGTCGTCGTCGGCGTCAACGACACCCTGCGCTCGCTCCTTCGACCTCGGAGCCGTCGCCGCCCGGCTCGACACGGTGTACGCCGCCTTCACCGGACAGGGCGCGCTGCTGCTCACGGCGTGCCTGCCGGACCCAGGGGCGATGCTCGGGCTGCCGGGAGCGCTGGCCCGCCCGCTGGCCCGGCGGCAACGGGCGGTCAACGCCGTCGTGCACGCCCTGTCCGACCGGTACGGGGCCGTCCACCTGCACGCGAGCGAGGGCGACTGGACCACGGACCGCGCGATGTGGAGCGCGGACCGGCTGCACCCCGGCGAGCGGGGCCACCGGCAGCTGGCCCTGCGTTTCCACGCCCTGCTCGCCGAGCGCGGCCACGCCACCGGGCCCGCGCCCTCGCCCGAGAACGAGTTCCCCGCTCCCACCAGGTCGGCGAGCCTGTGGTGGCTGGCCACGGCCGGTACCGGCTGGGTGGCCCGGCGCTGTACGGACCTGCTGCCCCAACTGCTGACGCTGGCCGCCGATGAACTGCGCCACCACGCGCGCGGGACGAGCGCCCGGCTCGACCTGCGCACGTCCGCCCGCGGTCTCCGCCGCGCTCGCGGCGCTGTCGACGACGGAGCGGCCGGAGGCGGCGTGACCGGCGGCGCCCCGGCGCATGCCGGTACGGTCCGCGCGGCGCCGCGCGGACCCACGGCGGTGCCCCGGAGCGCGGACCGCAGAAGCGGCCCGGAACGCGGACCACAGACGTACCCCCCGCGCGGGCGTCTCGTCGTAGTCGTACGGCGTCGGTGCCCGCGCACGGCAGCACGCGGACCGGCAGCACCGGCGTCGGGCCCCGGAGCGCCCGAGGGCGGTGCCGCGGTACCGTGCAGTCGCCGTGTCAGTGTCGGTGGACGGCGACGAAGCGCACCGGAGTCCCCCGGTGGTGTCTGGGCCGCCGCCGCCGGGAGGTCGGCGGTGCGGACGACGCCGATCACCGGGTAGCCGCCGGTCGTCGGATGGTCGGCCAGGAACACGACCGGCCTGCCGTCGGGCGGTACCTGGACCGCGCCCAGCACCCATGCCCTCACTGGGGAGTTCGCCAGGGCGGGCGCGTTGCAGCGCCGGTCCGTCCATGCGCAGTCCGATGCGGTTGCTCGCGGGCGACACCCGGTACGCGCGCGAGGTGAACGTCCGTACCGCCTCCGGCGTGAACCAGTCGGCGCGCGGGCCCGGCGTCACCCGCAGGACCAGCTCCGAGGGGGCGCCGGCTGCGGGGCGACGTCCACGCGCGCGTGCTGCCCGCGCGGCCGCCCCAGGGGCAGCACCGTGCCGTCCGTGAGGGGCGGCGGCCCGAGGGCCGGACAGCAGGTCGGTGGAGCGGCTGCCGAGGACCGGCTCGACCAGGACGCCGCCGGAGACGGCCACGTAACTGCGGACACCGGAGTCGGCCGCTCCGACGTTCAGCAGCGCACCGGCCGGCACGTCGACCGGCGCACCCCAGGGCACCGGCCGTCCGTCCACCGTCACCGGGCAGGGGCGCCGCCGACCGCCACCGTCACCGCGCAACGCGGACGCACGGCACAGCCGGTGAGCGTGGTCTCCAGGACGGCGGCGTCGGGCGGGCAGCCGACCAGCCGGAGCACCAGCGCAGCCGCGGGCGCGTCGAGCGCCCCGGAGCGGGGGACGCCGAGGTGCGCGTGTCCGGGGCGCCCCCGGTCCTGCACGGTGGTCAGGGCCCCCGGCCCGGACGACGGCGAGCGCACGGTCCGTCATGAACCCCCCTGACGCTCGGGCAGGTGTCCACGGGCGACGAACCGCACGCGCGTGCCCGGCGACAGCAGCGCCGCTGGGCACGCGCGTGTGGTCCCACAGCACGGCGTCCGTGGTGCCGATCAACTGCCAGCCGCCCGGCGACGAACGCGGATACACGCCGGTGTACGGACCCGCCAGCGCCACCGAACCGGCCGGGACGGTCGTGCGCGGAGTGTCGCGGCGCGGGACGTCGTAGCGCGCGGCAGACCGGTGAGGTAGCGAACCCGGGGGCGAACCCGCAGAGGCGACGTGGAACTCGGTACCCGCGTGGATGCGGCCCACCTCCTCCTCCGCCACACCCCAGTGCGCGGCGACGTCGGCCAGGTCCGGACCGTCGTAGCGGACCGGGATCTCGACCACGTGCCCCGCGCGCGGGGAGCGGACGGCACCTCGGCGGCGGCGAGTTCGGACGCCAGCCGGGCCGGGTCGGTGAGGCCGTCGAGGAGGACGGTGCGGGCCGCGGGGACGATCTCCCGGGCCGCGAGAGTGCCCTCCGCGCGGCGCCGCAGCAGCTCCGCGTGCAGCGCCTCCGCCTCCTCGCCCGAGGAGACCTCGACGAGCAGGGCGTCGTCGCCGACCGGCAGGACGTTCACGCGAAGGCCTCCACACGGACGCCCGACGCCTCCAGCCGCTGCCGGACCCGGCGGGCCAGTTCCACCGCGCCGGGCGTGTCGCCGTGCACGCACAGGGAGCGGGGCCCGGACCTCGACACGTGCCCCGGGCGGGCGGTGACCGTGCCGGAGACGGCCAGGCCCACCGAGGCGCTCCACGACGGCGTCCGGATCGGTGACCACGGCGCCCTCCTGCCCGCGCGGCACGAGCGTGCCCTCGTCGGTGTACGCGCGGTCGGCGAACGCCTCCGTGACGGCCGGCAGCCCGGCCCGGCCCGCCAGCTCCAGGACGCGCGAGCCGGGCAGGCCCGAGCACGGGCAGCGCGCCACCCGCGAGGAGCACACCGTGGACGACCGCCGCGGCCTGCTCCGCGTCCCGCACCACCCGGTTGTACAGCGCGCCGTGCGGCTTGACGTACGCCACGCGGGTGCCGGCCGCGCGTGCGGAACACCTCCAGGGCGCCGACCTGGTAGGCGACCTCGGCCGCCAGCTCGGCGGGCGGCACGTCCATCGCGCGCCGCCCGAAACCGGCCAGGTCCCGGTAGGAGACCTGGGCGCCGATCGTCACGCCCCGCTCGGCCGCCAGCTCGCACACCCGCCGCATGGTGACCGGATCCCCGGCGTGGAAGCCGCAGGCCACGTTGGCGCTGGTGACGACCGAGAGCAGGCCCGCGTCGTCGGTGAGCCGCCAGCGGCCGAAACCCTCGCCGAGGTCGGCGTTGAGGTCGATCGAGGTCATGTCTCCAGTGTCTCCGGTTTCCGGTCTGTGTCGGGACATCCCGGCATCAGGCCACGCGGTACTGCTCGTCCCGTGCGTCGGTGAGGAACATCTGCCCCGGCGCGTGGGTGAGGGGCGGAGGGCGGCCGCGAGGCCATGACCGCCGCCTGCGGGGTCACCCCGCACGCCCAGAACACCGGGATGTCGTCCGGCCCGGCGTCCACCGGGTCGCCGAAGTCCGGCCGGCCCAGGTCGTCGATGCCGAGCGCCGACGGGTCCCCGCAGTGCACCGGGCTGCCGTGCACGGCGGGCAGCAGACTGGTCTCGCGGATCGCCGCCGAGAGGTGGGCGGGCGGCACCGGGCGCATGGACACCACCATCGGCCCGCGGCAGCCGCCCGGCCGGACGGCACTGCCGACCGGTGACGTACATCGGGACGTTGCGCCCCTGCTCGACGTGGCGGATCGGGACGCCGGCGCGGTCAGCGCCCCACTCGAAGGTGAAGCTGCAGCCGATCAGGAACGACACCAGGTCGTCCCGCCAGTGCGCGCGCACGTCCGTCGGTTCGTCCACCAGTTCGCCGTCCCGCCACGCCCGGTAGCGCGGCAGATCGGTGCGCAGGTCGGCGCCCTCGGCGAGCGCGGTGGTCCAGGACCCGGCGTCCGTGACGTCGAGCACCGGGCAGGGCTTCGGGTTGCGGGTGCAGAACAGCAGCATGTCGTACGCCCAGTCGGCGGGCACCGAGATCAGGTTGGCCTGGGTGTGGCCGGCCGCGACTCCGGCCGTGGGGCCGGTGAGCCCTTCCCGGAAGCGGGAGCGCGCCGCTTTCGCGCTCCACGCGCGCGCGTGTCGCGTTGACGAGGGCGATCGGCCGGTCCCCGGCACGTGGTGCGAGTGCTTCATGCCAGTTCCCTTCCGCGCGTCTCGGGCAGCCCCAGCAGAGCCAGCGCCGCGATGCCGTAGCCGATGGCGCCGAAGACCAGCGCGCCGCCCACGCCCCAGCTGTCGGCCGGGGAGCCGACCGTGGTCGGGAACACGGCGCCTACGGCGCGCCCGGTGTTGTAGGTGAAGCCCTGGCCGGCGCCGCGTACGGCCGTCGGGTACAGCTCGCTCAGGTACGAACCGAAGCCGCTGAAGATCGCCGACATGCAGAAGCCGAGCGGGAATCCGAGCACCAGGAGCAGGGTGTTGGCGCCGCTGGGGATGTTCGCGTACGCCAGGATGCACAGCGCCGACAGCAGCGCGAAGAGCCAGATGTTGCGCTTGCGGCCCAGCCGGTCGGTGAGGTAGCCGCCGGTGAGATAGCCGATGAAGGCGCCCGAGATGAGGAAGGTCAGGTAGCCGCCGGTGCCGACGACCGACAGGTCGCGCTCGTCCTTCAGATACGTCGGCACCCAGGTGGCGAGGGTGTAGTAGCCGCCCTGGACGCCGGTGGAGAGCAGGCTCGCCCAGAGCGTGACGCGCAGCAGGCCCGGCGAGTCGGCCGTACCCGGCCGAAGATCGCCGCGAACGAGCCCTTCCCCGCGCCCTTCCCGCGGGCCTCGGCGGCCTTGGGCGCGTCGTGGACTACTGCGCCGCACCCAGACCACGAGCAGCGCGGGCAGCGCGCCGGTCCAGAACATCACGCGCCACGCCAGATCATCGCCGACCAGCGAGAACACCAGCGTGTACACGACCACGGCGAGCGCCCAGCCCACGGCCCAGGAGCTCTGGATCGCGCCGAGGGTACGGCCCCGGTACTTGGCGCTCGCGTACTCGGCGACCAGGATCGCGCCGACCGCCCACTCGCCGCCGAAGCCCGGGCCCTGGAGGGCGCGGAAGACCAGCAGCGTCTCGTAGTTGGGCGCGAAACCGCAGGCCACCGTGAAAAACGGCGTAGGGTGATCACGGTGAGCAGCAGGGCCTTGACCCGGCCGACGCGGTCCGCCAGACGCCCGCGAGGGCGCCGCCGATCGCCGAGACGACCAGCGTGACCGTCGTGAGCAGACCGGTCTGACCGCTGTCCAGGCCGAGAAGTACGCGGCCAGCGCGACCGCATGGTCAGCGGCAGCGTGGAAGTAGTCGTACGAGTCGAGGCGCGTAGCCGCCGAACGCGCCGCCGAAAGCGCGGCGGCCCCGCGTGGCCGAGGGCGCGCAGCCAGCCGAACGGGCCGTTGTCCGAGGCCTGTTCACCCGCGTCGGTGGGACGGGTCTCCGCGGACAGGGCCTGCGGTGGAGGTTGTGCTCGTGGGCACTCGCAGTGGGGAGGACGGAGGGTGCTTGTCGAGAGTGAGCCGGTCGGTGCGGCGGCGCGGGTGGGGGAGCGGGCGCCGTGTCTTCACTTCATGGCACCGTAGAGGATCGTTCAACGATCCCTCAATACCCGTGTTGTTTCGTTCTGGTATCTGCGATTGAATTCCGGGCATGGCAGAGCAGTTGACGGGACTGGCCGACGACCGCGCCCTTCTTGGGCGGACCAGCACCGCCGAGCGGGGTCTCGGACATTCTCAGGAGCCGGATCACGAGGGTTACTTCCCGCCCGGGACCCGCCTGTCGGAGGACAGCATCGGCGGCGCGCTCGGCGTCTCCCCGGAACACACTGCGCGAGTCGTTCCGGCTGCTCACCCACGAACGCCTGCTCATCCACGAGCTGAACCGCGGCGTCTTCGTCCGGGTCCTGACCGTCGAGGACGTCGAGGACATCTACCGCACCCGCGCCCTCGTCGAATGCGCCGTCGTCCGGGGCCTCGGGAGCCGCCGTACGGCCGGCCTGGAGGGACTCGCCGGGGCCGTCGAGGACGGGGCGCCGGGCGGCCCGCGAAGGTGACTGGAAGCTGTGGGTACGGCCAACATCCACTTCCACCGGGAACTGGTGGCCCTCGCCGGCAGCGAACGCACCGACGAGCTGATGCGCAGCGTGTTCACCGAACTGCGCCTCGCCTTCCACGTCGTGGACGACCCGAGGCGCCTGCACGAGCCGTACATCGCACGGAACGCGGAGATCCTCGCGGCCCTGGAGACCAGCGAGCGGGAGACGGCCGAGCGGCTGCTCGCGGTCTACCTCGAGAACTCGCTGAAGCGTGTCGTGGAGGTCTACCTGCGGCGCGGTCAGCGACGAGGGATAGGGGTGTCGTTTGGATCAGGCCGCTCCGGGCAGCGGTGCTCTCTGCGACCTGACCCGCGCGGGGTCCGGGTGCGTGCAGCTGCAAGGCGGAGGAGGGCGACAGGGCGGAGCCCTGGCAACCGACTACAACGCCGCAAATGGGCGTGTCAGGCCCCGCGACCCCGGCAAGATCCGAACGACACCCCTGGACCACCGCGGGCGGGACCGCGAAAGCGGGGCGGGCCGCCCGCTGAAGCCTGTCGCGTCGGGGCCCATCTGCGTCGTTTGGGTCGTTGTCAGACCGAGGACCTAGTCTGTGCACCGTGACTTCGCCTGCATCGACGGACAGCGTTCCGCCCCAGCTCAGCGCGGGGCCGCGCCCCGCCCGGGCCTGGCCGCCGACGGGGGCTGGCGCGGCGGCTGCGCGCGCTCGCCTGCACGGCGCCGCTGCACGACCTCGACGCACGCAAGGCCAACCTCGCGGGCGAGTACTCGGTGTACGGCATGGCGGAGGTCGCCCTCTCCGCCATCGACCTGGTCACGCTGAACATGGACTTCGACACGGGCGCCGACCACGACCAGATAGTCGCCCGGCTGATCCCACGCGTCGCCGCCCAGGCCCCGGCGCGGCCCGCCGCCGAGCACGAGCGGGTGGCCCGCTGGGTCCTGGAGAACCTGATCAACGTCGGCAGCGTCGACCGCGGCTTGCCGCGCGGTGTACGGCACCTTCGGGCCGGACGGCACCTATGTGCGCCGTGACTACGACTTCAAGCTCCTGGAGGAGGTCCCGGGCCCCGGCGGCACCGTCTACCTCCGCACCACCGACGAGGCGGTCAACGTCCTCGTCGGCGCCCTGGACACCGACGTCACCAGCGCCCAGATCGCCGCCGAGGTCAAGCTGGAGGTGCTGATCAGCCGCTGGCCGGCTCGCCGACGCCCAGCTCGCCGCCGAACAGGCCCGGTACCGGACCGTGCAGTACTCGGAGACCCTCCGCAGGGCCCTCGACGCCACCCGGCGCAACGTCCGCGCGGTGGACTGGCTGAGCGCCGTCCCCGACATGATCGCCGAGGCCCTCGACCACGTCGCCGACCGGTACCGCCACGAGAACGCGATCCTCACCAACATCCGCAAGGCGCGCGACGAGTCCGAGGACCCCGAGCACCAGCGCCGCGCGGCCGAGCTCGTCGACATCGTCAAGGACTGCATCCGCCGCCACACCCAGCTCCAGTCCCGCCTCCTGGAGGCAGGCCCGCTCTTCCGCGCCGAACAGGACCGGCAGGCCTTCGCCACCCCCCTGACCACCTCGGGCCTGGACCTGTACGGCCATCTCGTCGCCCCCGTCCTGCCGTTGCCCCTGGAGCGGGCGCTCCGCGTCACCGACGCCTTCTTCGCCCGCGGCACCGCGTATGCGCACGCCCGTCTCCGTCCGGGTCGGCGACCTCATCGACATACTCCTGACCCCGCCCGTGGAGCGGGAGCACCTGGGCGCCGAGATGCCGGAACCCGACCTGATCGCCACCCCGGACGACAGCCGCTTCAGCGAGGAGCAGCTCGCGGCGGCCATGGAGCTGCTCGACCTGCCGCACGACGTCCCGCGCCGGCTGTCCGGGCTGCTGGCCGACGCCCGCGCCCGGGACCCCGAGCTGCCGTACCTCGTCGCGCTGCTCGCCGTCCACGCGGCCAGCCCGCCCGTCGGCACCGCATACCGCCAGGGTGAACCGAAGCTCCTGTTCGCCGTGGACGACGGCACCGAACTGGACGACCCCGAGTTCGGCGGCGCCGACCTCATCGTCGGCACGGCACTGCTGGACGCGGCCGGGATGGCGGCGGACCGCACGGAGGCGGCATGACCGGTTCCCACGGCCTCACCCCCGAGTACCAGCAGCAACAGCACCAGCACAGCAAGGAGTACCGACCGTGACCGAGCACGTCGACCGGAGCGAACCGGAGGCGGGTGCCGCACCGGCCACGCGCGCCGTCACGCCCGCCGACGCCGCCGACGCGGCGCGGCTCGTCGCCTTCGGCCTCCAGCCCAAGCTGCTGCCCGCGCGCGACCAGGAGTACGCCGACCTGCTGCGCCGCTACCGTGAGGACCCGCCCTTCGCCCGCCTCGCCGACGCCGTGGCGGCCGGCCTCGGGCTGATCGTCCTGGAAGTGTCCCCGCGCGCGAGATGGCCGTGACCGCCGCCGAGGACTCGGTGTTCGCCGTCCGCATGGGCGACTACGCGCGCCGTGCCGCCACCGACGCCGGCGACCGCTTCCTGCACGGACTGGCCCACCTCGCCGTAGCCGCCATGGCCTACCCGCGCCCCGAGGACCTCGCCGACGACGGCTACGTCGTGGCCGCGTCACCGTCAACGGAGGTGGACGCCTTCGTCCGCCAGGCCTGCCGACGACTGGAGGAGCGGGCCGAGGAACAGGGCGAGAACACCGACCCGGCCACCGACGCCCCGGGCCTCGAGTCGGCCTGGCGGATCTGGGTCAGACGCAGTGCGACCGGCGCCACCAAGGACGCGCGCGCAGACTCCCCCGGCCTCCACCACCGGCATCGTCGGCAAGGCCGCCGCCTTCCTCACCGAGTCCGGCTTCCTCCAGCGCACCGGCGACGACAACGGCGGCACCTACCGCACGACGGCCCGCTACCAGCTCCAGGTGCGCGACATGGCGGGCAGCGCCGCCATGGCCGAGCTGCTGGACCTGGGCGTCGTCCCGGTGACCGACGGCACGGCGACCCTGCTGCCCGCCGACGAGACGGAGGACCTGGAACCTGGTCGCCGACGCCGGCCTGCCGTTCCACTCCTCCTGACAACCGCTTACGCCCCTCCCCGCACCCCCGCTTTCACGAAGACTTACGAGAGTCCGCCATGTACGAGCTGTCCCGGGTCCGCCTCTACTCCATCGGACCCGCCGGTGCGCCGCTACGCCGACACCGTGCTTGACCTGCGCGGTGTGGGCGAGCCCGTGCCCGATCCCGCGCCCGCGCAGGCGGAGTTCTTCAAGGAGGAGCCCGTCGGCCCGCCACGCCGGCCCGCGCCGGCCGGCGTGCTCTTCCTGGAGAACGGCGGCGGCAAGTCCGTCCTGCTCAAGCTGATCTTCTCGGTGATGCTGCCGGGCCACCGCAACACCCTGGGCGGCGCCAGCTCCGGCGTGCTGCGCAAGTTCCTGCTCGCCGACGACTGCGGACACGTGGCGCTGGAGTGGCAGCACGTGCAGACCGGCGAGTGCGTCGTCGTCGGCAAGGCCAGCGAGTGGCGCGGTCGCCAGGTCTCGGGCGACCCGCGAAGTTCGCCGAGGCCTGGTACTCCTTCCGGCCGGGCCCCGGAATGACCCTGGACAACCTGCCCGTCGCCGAGGCCACCGCGGTACGCCCGCCCGTCGAGGGCGTCTCCGGCGCGCAGGGCCGGCGCCGCACCATGAAGGGCTTCCGGGACGCCATCACCGAGGCCGGCAAGGCCTACCCGCACCTGGAGGTGCACTGGGAGGAGATCCACGACCGCTGGATCGAGCACCTCGGCGACCTCGGTCTCGACCCCGAACTCTTCCGCTACCAGCGCGAGATGAACGCCGACGAGGGCGAGGCAGCCGGCCTGTTCGCGGTCAAGAAGGACTCCGACTTCACCGACCTGCTGCTGCGCGCCGTCACCGACACCCGCGACACCGACGGACTCGCCGACCTGGTCAGCGGGTTCGGCAACAAGCTCGGCCGGCGCGCCGAGCTGATCGCCGAACGCGACTTCACCGCCGGGTCCGTCGACCTCCTCGGCCGGATCGTCGAGGCCACCGACGCCCGCACCCGCACGCGGGACATCCACACCGCCGCCGAACGCCGGACCAGGACCCTGGCCCGCCGGCTCTCCGCCCGCGGCACCCGGGAGCGGGTCCGGGCCGGCGACCTCGCCCAGCGGGTCACCGCCGCCGCCTACGCCGTCACGCACGCGGAGTCGGCCCGGGACCGCAGCTCCCTCATCGCCGCCGAACTCGCCTACCGGCACGCCTCACTGGCCCTGACCGGAGCCGAGAAGTCGGCCGCCGCGCAGAAGCGTGAACTCGCCGACGCGCGCACCCTGCACTCCGCCTGGCAGGCCGCCGAGGCCGTGCTGCGCCACCGCGCCGCCGCCGACCGCGTAGCCCGCGTGTCCGCCGCCATCCAGGAGGCCGAGCGGGACGCGGCCCCCGCGCTCGCCGCCCGCGCCAAGGCCGCCGCCGAACTCGTCCGCGCCCTGCACGCGGCGGCCGGGAAGGCCGAGCACCACGCCAACGAGGAGGAGGAGCGGTCCGCCTCCCCCAGGAGGTCAGCGACGCCGCCCACCGGGATTCCACCACCGCCGCCACCGAGGCGCAGCGCGCCCGCAGCGAGGCCGGGCACCTGCGCCAGCGCCTCACCGAGGTCGAGCAGGAGACCGCCGAGGCGGTCCGCGCCGGCTGGCTCGACGACAGCACGCCCGACGCCGACCCCGCCCGCGCCGCCCTCGCCGCCAGCGACGCCGAGAAGACGACCGTCGCGGCCTGGGACACCGCCCGCGAGGCGGCACGCCGGGCCACGGAGCACGCGCGCGAGGCGGCCGCCGCGAGAGCCGCGCCGAACTGACGGCGGCCCGCGCGGCGGACGCGGCCACCGCGGCCGAGCGCGCCCACCAGGCCGAGTACCCGCACGGCCGAGGCCCTGACGGCCGAGGAACGGCTCGCCGAACTGCTCGGTCTGGCCGCCGACACCCGCCGGGGGCATCCCCCAGCCCCGCCAGGACGCGGACCGTGGCGACCGGACCACCGCCCCCAGGCCCTCGGAAGGGGCGCTGACGCCCGAGGAGCTCGACCGCTTCGCCGACGAGCTGCGCGAGTTGCTCGACGGCACCGTCTCCTCCGCCGAACGCCAGCTGTTCGAGCTGCGCACCGCCGCCGCCGACGACTCCCGCATCCTCGGCGCCCTCGGCGACGGCGGGCTGCTGCCGCCCGGCCCGGACGTACTGGCCACCGTGGAGTTCCTCGGCGAGCACGGCATCCCCGCCCTGCCCGGCTGGCGCTACCTCGCGCAGGCCGTCGACCCCGCCGACCACGCGCGCGTGCTGGCCGCCCGTCCCGAACTGGTCGACGGTGTGATCATCACCGACCCCGACTCGCACACCCGCGCCCGGGACTCCTCGGCGACGCGGCCCTGCTTGCCGCGCTCCGCCGTCGCCGTCGGCACGGCCGCCGCCCTGCTCGCGCCCGCCCCGGCGCCGGACTCCGACACCGGCACCGGCGATGTATTCCTCGTACCGCCGAACCCCGCCATGCACGACGAGCACGCCGCCGACGAGGAGCGGCACGCGCTGCGCGCACGGGCGACGGAGCGGGACGAGGAGTCCGCTCCCCTCGCCGCCCGGCTCGGCAAGGGACCGGGAGCTGGCGGCCCGGCTCGCCTCCTGGCGCACCGGCTGCCCCAGCCCGGACGCCTCGCCGAGCTGGCACGGACCGCCGAGGAGGCGCGTGCCTTCGCCGAGGAGACCGGGGCCGAGCTGACCGAGGCGCGAACCGCGCGGGCCGAGGCCGACGAGAGTGCCGCCGAGGCCGTACGGATGCGGGACGAGCGGCGGGAGGCCGCGCAGAAGGCCCGCCGCGCCGCCGACGCCCTCGCCGGACTCGCCTTCCGGCTGCGCGAGCGCGCCGGCTGGCAGGCCAGGCTCCGCGAACTGGCCGACGAGGGCGCCGAGGCCGAGGCCCGCGCCCAGGCCTGCCTGGAGCGCGCCCGCGCCGCCGACGAGGACCGCCGCGCCGCCCGGCGGGCCGCCGGCGACGCCCGCCGCACCGCCCGCACGCTGCGCGCCGAGCGCTCCGAGATCGCCGGCGCCCCGACGACGTACCGCAGGAGGCGTCGCAGGACGCACCGGACGACGGCACGGACGCGCCGAAGGCGTCCCTGCCCGCCCTCCGCGAGGCCTACCGCGCCGCCTCCCAGCTCTACGAGAAGGTCGGCGTCGGCGCCGACCTGCGCGCCGAGCAGGCCCGCGCCGAGAGCGACGAGAGCGCGGCCCGCGCCGACCTGGACCGGCTCAGCAACAAGGTCCGCACTCGGGCCGGGGCAGCTGCTGGAGTCGCCCGACGGCTCCGACGGGCCGTCCCGGCAGGCCGCCACCGCCCGCGCCGAGGAACTGGTGCAGCTCCTGGAGACCCGCATGTCGAGCGCGAGCGAACAGCTCGGCCGGCTGCGCGGCGAGGCCGAACGGCTCGCACCCGAGGACGGCGACGCCCACACCGAACTCCCGAGGAACTCCTTCCGCGCGACGCCGAACACGCCCAGACCCTGCTGCGCACGGCGACCGCCGAACTCGCCCTCGCGCACCGAGGCACTGACCCAGGCCCGCGAGGCCCACGCCGAACTGCTCGACACGCACCGCGCCGCCGAGGACGCGGCCGGCGGCTTCGACGAGATCGCCGCCATGCTCCGCGACCTGCTGCGCGAGCACGCCCCCGAGGACGAGCAGGAGGAGCCCGAGCCCTACCCGGGCAGTCTGGAGGAGGCCCGCCAGTCCGCCGCCGAGGCCCGCCGCTCCCTGCGCGGCTGCGCCGCCGACCTGTCCGCCGCCGAGGCCGCCGTGCGCGAGGCGAGCGACATCCTCGTCCGGCACGCCAACTCCACCCGCTACGAGCAGGTCCGCACCCCCGCCCGCCAGCAGATCCGCGAGCTGCCCGCCTCCGCGCTGCCCGAGCACGCGGGCAAGTGGGCGGACGCCTTCGCGCCCCGCCTGCGCGTCCTGACCGACGAACTGGCCCAGCTGGAGCGCAACCGCGACTCGATCGTGGACCGCCTGCGCGGCCTCGTCGAGTCGGCCCTCGCCACCCTGCGCTCCGCCCAGCGGCTCTCCCGGCTCCCGGAGGGACTCGGCGAGTGGTCCGGGCAGGGAGTTCCTGCGCATCCGCTTCGAGGAACCCGACCAGGCCACGCTCACCGAGCGGCTCGGCGAGGTCGTCGACGAGGCCACCCGAGCGGCCGTCAAGAAGAACTCCGACCTGCGCCGCGACGGCATGTCCCTGCTGCTGCGCGGCGTCGCCGCCGCCCTGACGCCCAAGGGCGTCGCCGTCGAGATCCCAAGCCCGACGCCGTACTGCGCGCCGAGCGCGTCCCCGTCGGCCAGATGGGCGACGTCTTCTCCGGCGGCCAGCTGCTCACCGCGGCCATCGCCCTGTACTGCACGATGGCCGCGCTCTGCAGCAACGACCGGGGCCGCGACCGGCACCGCCACGCCGGCACCCTGTTCCTCGACAACCCCATCGGGCGCGCGAACGCCACCTACCTGCTGGAGCTCCAGCGGGCCGTGTCCCATGCGCTCGGCGTCCAGCTGCTGTACACCACCGGCCTGTTCGACACGACCGCACTCGCCGAGTTCCCGCTGGTCATCCGGCTGCGCAACGACGCCGATCTCAGGGCCGGCCTCAAGTACATCAGCGTGGAGGAACACCTGCGGCCGGGACTGCCCCAGCCGGTCCCGGCCGGTGAGGGCGAAGGAGAGGCGGTGCACAGCGAGATCACGGCGACGCGCATGTACCAGCGCCCCGCACAGTCACCCGCCTAGGGGACAGGTCCCGGTCGTCCCGGCCGCCGAGCCGCTCCAGCAGCCACTCGTGGAAGATCCCGATGTGGTGCTCGGTCGGTACCAGCACGCCGCCCGAGCGGTAGGCGCGCGACGCCATCGCCGGCTGGGTGCGCTCGCAGGCCTCCAAGTCCTGTGTGTTCACCCGGTGGAACAGCTCGACCGACTTCGACACATCGGCCCCGGACGCCACGACCTCGGGGGCATACAGCCAGTCGCACTCGACGACCGTGCGGTCCTCGGCGAACGGGAACATGCGGTGCAGGATCACATGGTCCGGTACGAGGTTGACGAAGACCGTCGGCTTGATCGTGACGGCGTAGTAGCGGCGGTCCTGGTCGTTCGCCACTTCGGGCAGCCTGCCGAAGCCCTCGCTGCCGTCGACCGTGAAGCCCTTCACCTCCTCGCCGAACTCGGCGCCGTGGCCCACGTAGTACTGGGCGGCGTAGCCGTCGGCGAACTCCGGGAGCACGTCCGTGAGTTCGGGATGGATGGTCGCGCAGTGGTAGCACTCCATGAAGTTCTCGACGATCAGCTTCCAGTTGGCGCGCACGTCGTAGGTCATTCGCCGGCCCAGCGCCAGCCGCTCCGTCCCGTACCGTTCGATCGCGGCCGCGTCGCCGAGCCGTTCGACGGCCGCCCCCATCACGGTCTCCTCGAAGGAGGGCGGCGTGTCGGCCAGGCACACCCAGGCGTAGCCGAGCCACTCGCGCAGGGCGACCGCGACCAGGCCGTACGCGGAACGGTCCACGTCCGGCATCTTCGTCAGGTTGGGCGCGGCGACCAGCCTGCCGTCGAGGTCGTACGTCCACGCGTGGTACGGACACTGGAGCCGCGGCGCACCTGCCCGGACTCCTGCGTGCACAGCCGGGCCCCGCGATGCCGGCAGATGTTGAGGAAGGCCCGCAGCTCGCCCGCGCGGGTACGGGTGACGAGGACGCTCTCCCCGGCCGACCTGAACGGTGCGGAAGGCGCCGGGCCGGTCCAGGTCGGCGCCGCGGACGGCGCAGAACCACATCGCCTCGAAGACGTGCCGCTGCTCCTGGCGGAAGACCTCCGGGTCGGTGTAGTAGTGGCCCGGCAGGGTCGCGATGAGGCTGGGGGACGCGGGGGACAGGGGAGTCGTCGTCACGTGAGTGCTCCTGAGACGGGCGCGGCGGCGGCGAGTCGGGCGGGGTCGAAGAGACCGATGGGGTGGGCGGTGCTGCCGGTCAGGGCCAGGTCGGCGAGGATCTCGCCGACGACGGGCACGAACTGAAACCGTGCCCGGAGAAACCGCAGGCCACAGTGACCGAGTCGGGTTGCGCGGGGTGCCGGGCGATGACGAAGTGTTCGTCCGCTGTGGTGGTGTACATGCAGGTCGCGGCCTTGAGGAAGGTCCCGGGCAGATCCGGGATGCGGTCGGACATGTGGTCGGCCATCGCCTCGACCTCGTGGTCGTACACCGTCCGGTCGATGGTTTCCGGGGTGGTGGCGCGCCCCTTGCGGAAGAAGGCGACCTTGGCACCCATGTCGGGGCCGTCGATGGCCGGAAAGCCGTACACCTGGACGCCGGACGCGTCCTCCCAGACGTAGATCGGCTGCTTGGCGGGGAGGAAGGGACGGGTAGCCGTGCTTCGGCTGGAACCAGTACATGACCTGCCGCTCGACCGTGAAAGGCACGCCCAGGTCCGCCAGCAGTCGCGGTGCCCAGGCGCCCGGGCAGATCACCAGCCGGGAGGCGGTGTAGGTGTTCTCGGCGGTGTGCACCCGGACGCCGTCCCGGTACGGTTCCCAGCGCGTCATCGGCTCGTCGAAGTGCAGGTCGGCGCCCTGCCGGGTGGCGAGCTGGAGGTGGGCGGCGACGGTGTTCTCGGGGCGCAGGAGACCGGCCTTGGCCTCGTACAGCGCGACCTCGTCGTCCGCCGGGGAGAGTGTCGGGAAACGGCGGCGGATCTCCCGGGCGTCCAGCATCTCGTGCGGCAGGTCCCACTCGCGTGCCGAGCGCAGCGAGCCCGAGACGGTCCACGAGTCGGGCCGGCCACCACCATCACCCCGCCGCACAGCACGGCGATGTCCCGGCCGGTGGCCCGCTCCAGGTCCTCGTACAGCTCGTAGGCGCGCAGGAGGAGGGGTACGTACGCCGGATCCTCGAAGTACGACTGCCGGGTGACCCGGGAACCGCCGTGGCTGGAGCCCCGGTTGTGCACCGGGCCGAACTTCTCCAGGCCCAGCACACGGGCGCCCCGCGCGAGAGGTGGTGCGCGGCGGCGCTGCCCATGCCGCCGAGGCCGATGACGATCACGTCGTAGGTGGGGGACATCGGGAACCTCCTGGGGCCGTCCTAGCGGCGGATGCGGGTCATCTTCGGGTCGAACAGCGGCTCGTCGGCGACCGGTGGCGGGCACCTTCTCGCCGAAGTACTCCACGTGCACGCCGGTGCCGGCGGTCAGACCGGCCGGGAGCCAGGCGTACGCGACGCAGCGGCCGAGCGTGTAGCCGTACGCGGCGCTGGTCACGTAACCGGCGGGTGTGCCGTCCACGTGGACCGGTTCCCTGCCGAGGACCACGGCGGCCGGGTCGTCGAGGAGGAGGGGCGTGAGGCGCCGGGCCGGTTCGCCCGCGCGTTCCAGCGCGGCCCCTGCCGACGAAGTCCGCCTTGTCCATGCGGACCGCGAAGCCGACGCCCGCCTCGTACGGGTCGTGCTCGTCGGTCATGTCGGTGCCCCAGGCCCGGTAACCCTTCTCCAGGCGCAGGGAGTTGAAGGCGGAACGCCCGGCCGCGACCACGCCGAGTTCCCGGCCCGCCTCCCAGAGCGTGTCCCAGAGCCTCAGCCCCAGGTCGGCGGTGGTGTACAGCTCCCAGCCGAGTTCACCGACGTAGCTCAGGCGCATGGCCGTGACCGGGACATGGCCGACGTACGTCTCCCTAGCGCGGAAGTAGCCGAACGCCTCGTGCGAGAAGTCGTCCGGGGTCAGCGGCTGGACGAGGTCGCGGGCGAGCGGGCCCCAGACGCCGACGCAGCAGGTGCCGGAGGTGATGTCCCGGACGTGCACTCCGTCGGGCGCGTGGCGCAGGAGGTGGTCGAGGTCGGCGGGGGAGTTGGCGCCGACCTGGAAGCGGTCGGGGGCGAGGCGGGCGACGGTGAGGTCGGAGCGGATGCCTCCGGTGTCGTCGAGGAGGAGCGTGTAGGTGACCGCACCCGGCTTCTTGCGGAGGTTGTTGGTGGTCATGCGGTCGAGGAAGTCGAGGGCTCCGGGGCCGGTGACCTCCAGGCGGCGCAGCGGGGTCATGTCGTACAGGGCGACCTTCTCGCGCGTCGCCCGCGCCTCGGCGGCCGCGATCGGGGACCAGTGGCGGGCCGACCAGTCGTCGCGGTCGGGAAGCGTCACGCTCCTGACGAGTTCGGAGTTGGCCTCGTACCAGTGCGGGCGTTCCCAGCCGCCACCCTCCAGGAAGTACGCGCCGAGCCGTTCCTGCCGTGAGTGGAAGGGGCTGACCCTGAGCGGGCGAGGGCGCTCCATCGGCTGAAGGGGGTGGAGGACGTCGTACACCTCGACGAACTGCTGCGAGCCGCGCTCACGAACGTACGCCGGTGAACGCTGCGCCTCCTCGAAACGCGTGAGGTCGCACTCGTGGACGTCGAGCGTCGGCCGCCCGTTGACCATCCACTCGGCGACGGCCTTGGCGACCCCGGCCGAGTGGGTGACCCAGACGGCCTCCGCCAGCCAGAAGCCCCGCAGCGCGCGGGACTCGCCGAGGACGGGCATGCCGTCCGGGGTGAAGGAGAAGACCCCGTTGAAGCCCGACTCGATCTCCGCCTCGCGCAGGGCGGGCATCAGCCGGCGGCAGTCCTCCCAGCTCGGCGCCCAGTCGTCCGGGGTGAAGGGGTAGGACGAGGGCATCTCCATGTTCCGGTCGCGGGCCTCGTCGTAGGCGGGGACGGCGAACGGGTCCACGGGCAGCGGACGGTGGGCGTAGGAGCCGATGCCCAGGTGGTCGGTGTGCTCCCGGAAGTACAGGTCGCGGTCCTGGAAGCGGAGGATCGGCTTCGAGGCCTCCGCTGGGTGGCGCCGCTCAGATCCGGGAGTGGTCCGGTCCGCGCGTACTGGTGGGCGAGCGGTTGCAGGGGGACGTCGACACCGGCCATGCGGCCGACGACCGGGCCCCAGAAGCCGGCCGCCGAGACGACGTGGTCGGCGGGGAAGACGCCCCGGTCCGTGACGACTCCCGTGACCCTGCCGTCCCGCCGCTCGATGCCGGTGACCGTGTGCCGGTCCAGGAAGCGGGCGCCCCGTGCGGTGGCGCGGTCCAGCTGGGCCCGGCACGCGTGCAGGGCGCGGGCCAGGCCGTCCCCGGGGGTGTGGAAGCCGCCGAGCACCACCGAGGCGTCGAGGAGCGGCCAGAGTTCCTGGCACCGGGCGGCGTCGACGATCTCGCCGCGCACACCCCATGCCGCGGCGTAACCGGCCCTGCGGTGCAGGTCGGCGAGGCGTTCCGGGGTGGTGGCCAGCTCGAGGCCGCCGACCTGCTGGAAGCAGGACACGCCGTCCGATTCGAGGAGGTGAACTTCTCGACGGTGTACTGGGCGAACGCCGTGAGCGTCTTGGACGGGCTGGTCCGGAAGACGAGGCCGGGCGCGTGCGAGGTCGAGCCGCCGGGGGCGGGCAGCGGGCCCTGTTCGAGGACGGTGACGTCGTTCCAGCCGCGGGCGGTCAGTTCGTCGGCGAGCGAGCAGCCGACGATGCCGGCGCCGATGACGACCACGCGGGGGAGGGGCGGCTGCCGGGGGCGCTCACAGGACCACCACCGAGCGCAGTACCTCGCCGCGGTGCATCTTGGCGAACGCCTCCTCCACCCGGTCCAGCGAGGTTGTCTCCGAGACGAAGGCCCCCAGGTCCAGCAGCCCGTACAGGTACTGGTCGATGAGGAACGGGAAGTCGCGGCTCGGCAGGCAGTCGCCGTACCAGGAGGACTTGATCGCGCCGCCGCGCGAGAACACGTCGATGAGCGGCAGTTCGACCGCCGTCTCCGGCGTGGGCACGCCGACCTGGACCAGCACGCCCGCGTGGTCGCGCATGTAGAAGGCCTGACGGAAGGTTTCCGGGTGCCCCACCGCGTCGATCGCGATGTCCACGCCGTGGCCGTCGGTGAGGGCGCGGACCGCCTCGACGGGGTCCGTGCCACGGGAGTCGACGGTGTGCGTGGCGCCGAACCGCCTCCGCCCGGTCCAGTTCCGGCCGTCCACGTCGACCGCGATGATCTTCATGGCGCCATTGAGGGCGGCGCCCGCGATCGCCGCGTTGCCGACGCCGCCGCAGCCGATGACGGCGACCGAGTCGCCACGGCCCACGTTCCCGGTGTTGACGGCGGCGCCGTAGCCGGCCATCACGCCGCAGCCGATCAGGCCGGCCGCCTCGGGGCGCGCGGCCGGATCGACCTTCACCGCCTGGCCTGCCGCGACCAGCGTCTTCTCGGCGAAGGCGCCGATGCCGAGCGCGCTGGTCAGCGGGGTGCCGTCCAGCAGTGTCATCGGCTGTGCGGCGTTGCGGGAGTCGAAGCAGTACCAGGGGCGGCCGCGTCGGCAGGAACGGCAGCCGCCACAGGGCGCCCGCCAGGCCAGCACCACGTAGTCGCCCTGCTGAAGATCGGTGACTCCTCGCCGACCGCCTCGATGGTGCCGGCCGCCTCATGGCCGAGCACGAAAGGAAGTCGTCCGTGATCGCGCCCTCGCGGTAGTGCAGATCCGTGTGGCAGACCCCGCAGGCCTGTACCGCGACGAGAACCTCGCCCGGCCCCGGGTGCGGGACGACGATCGTCTGCACCTCGACCGGTGCGCCCTTCTTCACAGCGACTACGGCACGGACCTCGTGTGGCACGACAAGCTCCTCTGCTGTTGCGCATTGCACGATGGGTTGCGCTATGAGGAACATAGTGAGAACGCCGCCGAGCGGCCGTCAAGAGGCACGGGCCAACCCTTGGCAAAAGGAGCGAGGGAGGCACGGGGCCGAAATCAGCCCGACGCGCGACGGCGCGGGACCGGAGGAATCCGACTGGATTCCTCCGGTCCCGCCGTCGCGCGTCGGGTTCGGGTCAGCAGCCGTAGCCCATACGGCGGGACAGCTCGACGCCCGCCGCCAGCGTGCGCTTCGCCAGGTCGGGGAGCCGCTCCGGCGTCAGCCGGTACACCGGACCCGAGACGCTGATCGAGGCGATCACCTTGCCGTCGTGGGAACGGACGGGCGCCGCCACGGCAGCGAGCCCGATCTCCAGCTCCTCCTGTGTGATCGCGTAGCCCTGCTCGGTCACGGTGTCCAACTCGCCGCGCAGCACCGCCGCGCCGGTGACCGTGTGCTCGGTGAACCGGTGCAGCGGGCGGGCCAGCAGGCCCTCGCGCAGCGTGGTCGGCAGGTGGGCCAGGAGCACCTTGCCGCTGGCGGTGGCGTGCAGCGGGGTGCGCCGGCCGAGCCAGTTCTGTGCCGTCACGGAGGCGGTGCCGCGGGCCTGCATGACGTTGACCGCCGCGTCGTCGTCCAGCACGGCGATGTTCGACGTCTCGCCGAGTTCGTCGGCGAGTTCGCGGCAGACGGGCACGCCCTCCTGCGAGATGTCCAGGCGCACTGCCGCCGCCCCGCGAGGCCGCAGTACGCCGGCACCCAGGTACTTGCCCGCTCCTTCTCCTGGGCCACCAGGCCGCCAGTTCTCCAGCACGCCGAGCAGCCGGAAGGCGGTGGACTTGTGCACGTCCAGCTCGTCGGCGATCTCCGTGACGCCCGCCTCGCCGTGCCGGGCGAGGATCTCCAGCACGCCTCACGGCGCGGTCCACCGACTGCACGCTGCTCGCCGCCCCTCTGCCCACCTGCTTGTTCTCCACGCGGTCCTCACCATGGTCGGGCTGCTTCTGTGTGCGGGTCATGGCTCAACTCTCACCACCTGGCGGCCCCGTCCGGACCGCATCTGCGGGAAGCCCTTGACGCCACGGGCGCCCGCCCCGGATTCTGTTGCGCATAGCGCTCTCCAGTGCGCCATGTGAAACATCATGTTACCGAAGCGTCCGGATCCCGGAAGGGTACGCGTCCCCGCACCCGTCGGTACACGGGTTCCGGACCGAGAGGGGAGCCCATGATTCCCGTCTGCCGCCTCGAGGACCTCCCCAAGGGCGGGTCCGCCCGGGTCGGGACGAGTCCGCCGATCGCCGTCTTCCACACCGACGACGGTGATCTCTACGCCATCGACGACACGTGCAGCCACCAGGACGCCTCCCTCTCCGAGGGCTGGCTGGAGGGCTGCCTGATCGAATGCCCGCTGCACGCCGCGTCCTTCGATCTCCGCACGGGCCGGCCGACCTGCCTCCCGGCCCGCAGGCCCGTCCGGACCCACCGGGTCACCATCCACGAGGGTGTCGTACACGTCGATCTTGCCGCGGAGGAGGAGCGCCGCATGAGGACCGTGACCGTCGTCGGCGCCTCGCTGGCCGGCCTCCATGCCGCCCGGGAACTGCGCGCCAGGGGTTCGACGGCCGGCTGGTGATCGTCGGCGACGAACCCCACCGCCCCTCGACCGGCCGCCCCTCTCCAAGGACTTCCTCACCGGGCGGGCCGACGAGGACCAACTCGCGCTCACCGACGCCGGGGAGACCGCCGAGCTGGACGCCGAGTGGCTGCTCGGCGTCCGGGCCCGCCGGCCTGGACGCCAGCAGCCGAACCGTGCTGCTCGACGACGGCCGCACCGTGTCCACCGACGGCGTCGTCGTCGCCACCGGCGCCTCGGCCCGGCGTCTTCCGGGGGACGGCCTCGCCGGCGTCCACACCCTGCGTACCCTGGACGACGCCCGCGCCCTGCGTGCGGAACTCACCGCCGGCCCGCGCAGGGTCGTCGTGATCGGCGGCGGCTTCATCGGCGCGGAGACCGCCTCCCCGTGTGCCGCCCTCGGTCACACCGTCACCGTCGTCGAGGCCGCCCCGCTCCCGCTGGTGCCCCAACTCGGCGCCGAGATGGCGGCCGTGTGTGCCACGCTGCACCGCCGCGAGGTGTCGAACTCGTCCCCGGCGCCTCCGTGGCCGCACTGCGCGGCACGGTCGCGGTGACCTCGGTGGCACTCTCCGACGGCCGGGACCTGCCCGCCGACGTCGTGATCGTCGGCATCGGCGCCACACCCAACACCGCCTGGCTGGCGGGTTCGGCGCTGGTGCTGAACGACGGCGTCCTCTGCGACGACGGCTGTGTGACGTCGCTACCGCGGGTGGTCGCCGTCGGCGACGTGGCCCGTGTCGGGGGCACGCGCGCGGAACACTGGACCTCCGCCACGGAGCAGCCCGGGTGGCCGTGGCCAGCCTGCTCGCCGGACGCACCGTGGAGTGCGCGACGGCGGTCGCCCCTTCTGGTCCGACCAGTACGGGCCCGCCTCCAGTTCGCCGGCCGGCGCCGGGAGGAGACACCGTCCGCATCGTCGAGGGCGTGGTCGCCGACGGCGCCCCGGCCGACGACGGCTTCCTCGCCCTGTACGAACGAGACGGCCGTACGACCGCGGTGCTCTCCGTGGACCGCCCACGCCCCTTCATGCGGGCCGGCCGCGAACTGGTCCGCGCCGAGCGGAGCAGCCGACGGGCGGTCAGGCGCAGCCGACGGACAAGGGGTACAGCCGACGGGTGGCCGAACTCGGTCGGCGGCGTTGTGAAGGGTGGCCACTGTCGGAACCCGGCCCCTTCACCCGGCCGCTCAGGGGTGCGACAACTGCCCCGCGCCACCCCGTCGGCGTATCCGCTCCTGGACCCGCTCCGCGGACCGGGCCTGCCGCCTGGCCCGCCGGCGCTCGCGGCGCATGGCCCGCGCGGTGCTGCTCGGCATCGACACCACGCCGTGCCGCTGATTCCAGACCTGCCGCGTCACCCAGACGTCCAGCACGCCCCACGTGGCCACAACCGTGCCCGCCACGCTGCCGATCACCATGGGGAACGCCAGCCAGGACCCCGCCATCGTGCACAGGAAGGCCACCATCGCCATTATCAGCGTCACGGCGACGACGAGTACCGCGCGCACGGCCGCCGTACGCACCGGATCCGGCAGACGGCGTCGCCGCGCGGGCTCCTCCGTCCACAACGGCCGGTAGGGCGACTGCTCCCGCGCTCCCGGCGTTTCCCGCGCCTCCCGTCCCTCCGACCGTTCCGGACGTTTACGTGCCGGCGTGTCCGGCCCGGCCGCCGGAATGTCGCGCTCCGGCGCCTCGGCAACCGAACGGGCCGCCGATTCGGCCGCACCGCCGTCCTCGGGCGCCCTGCGCCGCTCCGCCGTGCCCATCAACATGTCACTCCCCACCGCCAGCAGACAGCTCGTCCGTGTCCGAAGACACGGCTCCCCTCTGGCTGCCCGGCTTGCGCTGCTTTACGCCGCCCGGGGGCGGGATGCGGCTCACTGTGGCCGATTCCGCCTCCATTTCCCGTAGTGAATGACGAACGACCAGCCCTCAAGATTCCCGGGAATCCCGCACAGTCGAAAAATTTCGGCCAATCCGCCCGCCAGACCGGAAGGGGTGCTCGGTCCCGCCCGCCGCCGGATCCCGGGAGGGGAATCTCCCCAATGACCGGACAACTGGCCATCACCGGACCCCGGTGCGGAGGTTCCGCCTCCGGACGGGTCTTCGAGTTACCTGTCCGTCGGTAGTAGGCTCGCGCCGTTTGTTGACGTACATGTGTACCCCTTGTCAGTGGGGGTCGAGCTGGGGGAGAGCCATGCGCTTTCGCGGGAAGTCGATCCGCCGGAAGATCGTGGCGCTGCTCCTCGTGCCGCTGGTGTCCCTGACCGCGATCTGGGCCTTCGCCACGGTCCTGACGGGACGCGAGGCGGGCCGGCTGTTCAGCGTCTCGACGGTCGTCGAGGAGATCGGCTACCCGGTCGAGGACACCGTCCGTGTCCTCCAGCAGGAACGCCGCCAGACCCTCGTCCACCTCGCCGACCCGCGCGCCTCCGACGGGCTCTCCGCCCTGCAGCGCAGCCGCACCGCCACCGACGAGGCCATTGCCGAGATCCGCGGCAACGCCGCGAACGCGGATGTACGCGACGCGCTGGGCCAGGCCGAGGAGGAGCGGCTCACCGCCGTCCTGGACGCCTTCGACGGCATCGGCTCGCTGCGCCGCAGCGTCGAGGACGGCACCGTCGACCGCGCGCAGGCGCTCGGCCTCTACAACCGCCTGGTCGACCCTGTCACGAGCTGCTCGCCAACCTCCACGTCGTCGACGACGTGAGCCTGGACAAGCAGTACCGCGCCCTCGTCAACGTCTCCGCGCCCGCGAGCTGCTCTCCGCGAGGACGCCCTCCTCGGCTCCGCCCTGGTCACCGGCCGGCTCACCCGCGGTGAGATACGCGACGTCTCCGACCTCGTGGCCCAGCGCACCATGATGTACGACATCAACCTCCCGCTGCTGCCCGCCGCCGAACGCGGGCGGTACCAGCGCTTCTGGAAGAACGCCGCCTCCGCGCCCCTGCGCGTCGCCGAGGAGGCGGCCGTCGCCGGTGAGGCCGGCCCGCCCGCCGGCGTCACCGCCAAGAGCTGGGACACCGCCGCCGGCAGCGTGCTCGACGAACTCGGCGCCCTGGACGACCACGCCGCCGACCGCTACCAGGACCGGGTCGACCCGGTCGCCATGAACACCATCGCCAAGGTGGTCGTGGCCGGCGCTCTCGGCCTGATCGCCCTGCTGTTCTCGCTCTTCCTGTCCGTACGCGTCGGCCGCTCCCTCATCCGCGATCTCAGGCAACTGCGCCTGGACGCCCACGAGGCGTCCGGTGTCCGCCTGCCCAGCGTGATGCGCCGCCTCTCGGCGGGCGAACAGGTGGACGTGGAGACCGAGGTGCCGCGCCTGGAGTACGACAAGAACGAGATGGGCGAGGTCGGCCAGAGCGCTGAACACCCTCCAGCGTGCCGCCGTGGAAGCCGCCGTCAAGCAGGCCGAACTCCGTGCCGGCGTCTCCGAGGTGTTCGTCAACCTCGCCCGCCGCAGCCAGGTGCTGCTGCACGAGCAGCTCACCCTGCTCGACACCATGGAGCGCCGCACCGAGGACACCGAGGAACTGGCCGACCTGTTCCGCCTCGACCATCTGACCACCCGCATGCGCCGGCACGCGGAGGGCCTGGTCATCCTCTCCGGAGCCGCCCCGTCCAGGCGGCGTGGCGCAAGCCCGTCCAGCTCATGGACGTGGTCCGGGCCGCCGTCGCGGAGGTCGAGGACTACGAGCGCATCGAGGTCCGCCGGCTGCCCCGCATCGCCGTCACCGGACCGGCCGTCGCCGACCTCACCCACCTCGTGGCCGAACTCCTGGAGAACGCCACGGTGTTCTCGCCGCCGCACACCGCCGTGCAGGTCATGGGCGAGCGCGTCGCCAACGGTTTCACCCTGGAGATCCACGACCGCGGCCTCGGCATGGCGGCCGACGCCCTCCTCGACGCCAACCTGCGGCTCGCCGGAGACACCGGAGTTCGAGCTGTCCGACACCGACCGGCTCGGCCTGTTCGTCGTCAGCCGGCTCGCCCAGCGGCAGAACGTCCGGGTGTCCCTCCAGCCTTCCCCGTACGGCGGCACCACACGCGGTCGTCTTCGTCCCCGACGCGCTGCTCACGGACGACGCCCCGGACACCAACGGCGTCGGCTTCCGCCTGGACCGTCCCCAGCACGTCAAGGAGAAGGAGCGGGAGGAGAGCCGCCGTTCCGCCCTCGCCCACGTGCCCGCACGGCTGCCGGGGCGCCCGGCCACGCTGCTGGACGGGCCGGTCGAACTCGAGGCGCCGGTCGACCTGGACGCCCTGGACGACCTGCCGGGCGGGCTCGGCGACGAGGACAGTGAACGGGGTGGCCTGTTCCGCCCGCGCCGCTCCCTCGTGGCGGCTGGCGACGACCAGGAGGCCCGCCGCGGCGAACGGCGACGCCAGGACCCCGGCCACACGGGCGATGCGCGCCAGCGCGAGGAGGAGGACGAGGTGAACGCGCCGGTCGCGCTGCCCCGTCGCCGGACCCCCAAGCTGGTCAGCTCGCACGGGCGTCCGGTACCGGAACAGGCCGCCCGGGACACCTCGGACGAGGTGCCCCCGGCAGGAGCCGAGCGCGCGGGAAGGCAGGACCGACCCGCGGTCACGACCGGCCGAGCCGCCCGCCCTGCCCACCCGCCGCCGTCGCCCGGAACGAGATCGACGACCGCGCCGACGGCCGTGGCGATGCCCCCGACGAGGGACTGCCGTCGCTCCCTGCCCGCCGTCGCGGCGCGTCTCCCGATCGCGGGGGCTCCACGTCCGACAACGGCGAGGACCGCGCGCGCCGCGCCGACCGCCCACCCGGCGCCCCGGGGGCGTACCCCCGGACGCCCCGGACCCGGCACGGGCGCGCTGCCCGGCGCGTCCGGCAGGCCAACCCGGCACCCCCAGCTCAGGCAGAGCCCCGAACCGCCCGCCGAGGACCGCTCCGACCCCGCCGACCGTGACGCCGAGGAAGTACGCAGCCGTATGGCCTCGCTCCAGCGCGGCTGGCAGCGCGGCCGCGAGGAGAACGCCGAGGGGACGACGTCCCCGGCGGCACAGCACCACAAGCACCACAAGGAACGACTAAGGGGACGGTCGATGACCGCACCGAAGGCGACCGGCCACACCTCGACCGGGTCCGGGGGAGCTCAACTGGCTCCTCGACGACCTGGTGGACCGTGTCGCGAGCATCCGCAAAGCCGTCGTCCTGTCCGGCGACGGTCTGGCGACCGGGGCCTCCAAGGACCTCGACCCCGGGAGGACAGCGAACACCTGGCCGCCGTGGCGTCCGGTTTCCACAGCCTCGCCAAGGGCGTGGGCCGTCACTTCGAGGCGGGCAGCGTCCGGCAGACGGTCGTCGAACTCGTAGACGACGCCTTCCTGTTCGTCACGGCCGCCGGCGACGGCAGCTGCCTGGCCGTCCTGTCGGACGCCGACTCCGACGTCGGCCAGGTCGCCTACGAGATGACCCTCCTCGTCAAGCGGGTCGGCGTGCACCTGGGCACCGCTCCGCGCACCGATCTGCCCTCGGGCGGGTAAGTGGGATGACATGAGCGCAGACGGTCAGGGAAGAAACCACTGGTTCGACGACGAGGCCGGTCCCGTCGTCCGTCCGTACGCCATGACGCGTGGCCGCACCAGCAGCGCGGCCCAGCACCGCCTCGACCTCATCGCGGTGGTCGTCACGGAACCCCACGCGGACGACCCGGAGGCGGACGTCACGCTCTCCCCGGAGCACGTGGACATCGTCGGGCTGTGCCGGGACACCCCGCAGTCGGTCGCCGAACTCGCCGCCGAACTCTGACCTGCCCATCGGGGTCGTGCGGGTCCTGGTCGGAGACCTCGTGGACGTCGAACTCGTCCACGTGAACCGGCCCGTGCCCCCGGCCGAACTGCCGGACGAGGACATTCTGCGCGATGTGATCAGTGGACTGAGGGCACTGTGAAGCGGCCTCCGGGGTACTACGACCGGCACGTCAAGCGGCACTGCAAGTGGTGCGTTAAGGAGAAGAGATCGATGATCTTCGGGCGTTCTCAGCGCGGCAAGCCGCCGGTCGAGCCCGTCACGCTCAAGATCCTGGTGGCCGGCGGCTTCGGCGTCGGCAAGACCACGCTCGTCGGCGCGGTCAGCGAGATCAGGCCGCTGCGCACCGAGGAACTGCTCACCGAGGCCGGGCGGCCCGTGGACGACGTCAGCGGTGTGGAGGGCAAGCACACCACCACCGTCGCCATGGACTTCGGACGGATCACCCTGCGCGAGGACCTGGTCCTCTACCTCTTCGGCACGCCGGGCCAGGAGCGGTTCTGGTTCATGTGGGACGAGCTCTCCGAGGGCGCGCTCGGCGCCGTCGTCCTGGCCGACACGCGCCGCCTGGAGGGACTGCTTCGCCGCCGTCGACTACTTCGAACGCCGCTCCATCCCGTTCGTCGTCGGCGTCAACCGCTTCGAGGGATCGGCCCGCTATCCGGCCGAGACCGTCCGCCAGGCCCTCGACCTCGACGCCGACGTGCCCCTGGTGATGTGTGACGCGCGTGACCGGGAGTCGGTCAAGGAGGTCCTCGTCGGCGTGGTCCAGCACGCCATGGCCAGGCGGCGGACCGCCGCAGGGTCGTCACCATGACGGCTCGGGGGCACGGCGACGACACCCACGCGCGCGTGCCCCCGAGCCTGCCCGGCGCCTAGGCGTCCCCGTCGCCGTCCTCCATCCAGCCGAAGCTCTTCTCCACGGCCCTGCGCCAGTTGCGGTACTCGCGGTCCCGCACCGACGCCTCCATGGCGGGTGCCCACTCGACGTCCCGCTGCCAGTGCGCCCTGAGTTCGTCGAGGCCGTTCCACACCGGTGGCCAGTCCGGCCGCGTACGCGGCACCCAGGCAGGTCGTCTCGGACACCCGGGGCCGGATCAGCGGCACGCCCAGCACGTCCGCCTGGTGCTGCATCAGCAGATTGTTCTTCGTCATGCCGCCGTCGACCTTCAGCGTCGTGATGCGCACCCCGAGTCCTGGTACATGGCGTCCACGACCTCGCGCGTCTGCCAGCTCGTCGCCTCCAGCACCGCGCGCGCCAGATGCGCCTTCGTGACGTACCGGGTGAGGCCGGTGACGACCTCCGCGCGTCCGAGCGCCAGTACGGCGCGAACAGTCCGAGAAGGCGGGCACGATGTACGCGCCCCGTTGTCCGCGACGCTCGCCGCCAGCGGTTCGATCTCGTCGGCGCTGCGGATGATGCCGAGCTGGTCGCGGAACCACTGGACCAGGGCCCCGGTGATGGCGATCGACCCTTCCAGGCAGTAGACGGGCGCCTCGTCACCGATCTTGTACCCCATGGTGGTCAGCAGCCCGCTCTTCGACGGCACGGGCCGGTCACCGGTGTTGAGCAGCAGGAAGCTGCCCGTGCCGTACGTGTTCTTCGCCGTGCCGACGTCGTAGCAGGCCTGCCCGAACACGGCTGCCTGCTGGTCGCCCAGGGCGGACGCCACGGGAACGCCGGCGAGCTGGCCGACGGCGGTGCCGTACACCTCGGCGGAGGACCTGATCTCGGGCAGTAGGGCCTCGGGGATGTTCATCGCCGAGAGAATGGAGGAGTCCCACTGAAGTGACCGGAGATCCATCAGCATGGTGCGCCCGGCGTTGGTCACGTCGGTGACGTGCCGCCCGCCGTCGGTGCCGCCGGTCAGGTTCCAGATGAGCCAGGAGTCGATGGTGCCGAAGGCGATCTCACCGCGCTCTCGGCGCGGGCCCGCAGACCGGGCACGTTGTCGAGCAGCCAGGCCGCCTTGGGCCCGGAGAAGTAGCTGGCCAGCGGCAGGCCCGTCTGTTCGCGGAAACGGTCCTGCCCGTCCGTGCCGCCCAACTGGCGGCACAGCGCGGACGTACGGGTGTCCTGCCACACGATGGCGTTGTGCACCGGCTTGCCGGTCGCGCGGTCCCACAGGACCGTCGTCTCGCGCTGGTTGGTGATGCCCAGCGCGCTGAGCCGGTCGGCGCGCAGCCCGGCGTTGGCGAGCGCCCCGGCGACCACGGCCTGGACCTTGGACCAGATCTCGGTGGCGTCGTGCTCCACCCAGCCGGGCTTGGGGAAGATCTGGCGGTGCTCGCGCTGGTCGACGGCGACGATCGCGCCGTCCTGGTCGAAGATGATGCAGCGGCTCGAGGTGGTGCCCTGGTCGATCGCGGCGACGTACTTCGTGGAGTGGTCCGTCATGGCTACCCCTTGGGCTGGATTCAGGACTGCGGGAGACGACGCGGAGGCGACGGCTCTGTGTGGGCCGTTCAGAAGGCCAGGTTGTAGACGAGCCCGGCGAGCGCCCCGCCGATCAGCGGGGCCGACCACCGGGATCCAGGCGTAACCCCAGTCGGAGGTGCCCTTGTTCGGGATCGGCAGGAAGGTGTGCACGATGCGCGGGCCGAGGTCACGGGTGGGGTTGATGGCGTAGCCGGTCGGCCCCCCGAGGGAGAGGCCGATCCCGACGACGAGCAGCGACACGATCAGCACCAGCGTCCCCGACTCGCCGAGGCCCTCGGTCAGTCCGAAGGCGAGAATCGGCAGGACGAGACCGACGGTCGCGATGATCTCGGTGACCAGGTTGGCGACCGGGTGCCGGATCTCCGGGATGGTGGAGAAGATGCCGAGCGTCGGAACCGGCTCGTCCGCCGTGCCCTCGGTGGTGCCGGTCTTGCGGACGTTGGCCTGGAACTGGGCGAAGTACGTGAGGTAGCACAGAACGGCACCGATCATCGCGCCGACGAACTGCCCCAGCACGTAGACCCAGACCTTGCCCCACTCGCCGGTGTCGACGGCGATCCCGAGGGTGACGGCGGGATTGAGATGCCCGCCGGAGAGCGGGGCAGCGGTGTAGGCGCCCGCCAGCACACCGAACCCCAGCCGAACGCGATCACCACCCACCCCGACGTCCGCGCCTTGCTGTACCTCAGAGTCACGGCGGCGCAGACACCCGCGCCGAAGAGGATGAGGATCGCGGTACCGATGATCTCGCCGACGAAGATGTCTCCGTTGCTCATGGCGGCTCCTGGGCCCTGGCCCGGGGCGATCGGCCCCGGTCCTCCTGTGCGGGGTACGTCTCCCCCGGCGACCTCCGCCGCGGGGCGTGAGTGACGAGCGTGCCGTAGCAGCCGAACCGCCCGTGGGGGAGTGGGCCTCGAAGCACAGGAGTGCCCGCGCGACGCAGTGCCGGAATACGCCGAGATGTACGGCGATGTCGACTGACACCGGAAGTGTTCACCGGCACCCGGGGAGCGTCAGGGTGGCCGACCGCAACGTTTCGGGACCCTGCCGGACAACGCGCACGGCACGGGTGCGCGCGGGCGCCCCTGGGCGGTGGTTGCGGACGGGCGCTCGTGGCGCCGCGGCGATCGGTGCGCACGCGTGCCGGCGAATCACGCCCGCACGGCACGGGTGCGGGCGGACAGCGTCCCGCACCTCGGCGCGCTCGCGCCGCCGCAGCGGTCGGTGCCACGCGTGCCGCGCACACCGCATGCACGCGCGCGTGCCGACGAACAGCCTCCGCACGCGCGCGTGCCGGCGAACAAGCCTCCCGCCCCTCGGACTCGTCGACGCCGCCCTCACCACCCAGGGCGCCGCCCCTCCCGGCGCCCCCGTGTCGGCGCTGTCGAGGGCGCCCCCGCGTCCGCGCCGCCGAGGGCACCCACGCGACGGCGGCGCCGAAGCCGCCCGCGTCACCCCGCCGTCGCCGTCGCCCGGTCCGACCCGCGTCGGACCTCGTGCCCCGACGTGCCCGCCCGGCCCAGCACCCAACTCGCCCCGCGCAGCCCCCTTCGCGGCCTTCTTCAGCGGCGCCAGCCAGGCCGCCGCCTGCCGGTGGTCCGGCACACTGCCCGGTGGGCACAGGACCGTCGCCAACGACAGCGTCACGGGCCGCCCGCCGGCCGACCACGGCACGTCCAGCACGGAGGCGGCCAGCGGATCCAGCCCTTCCGGGTCGGTGAGCACCAGGAAGTCGTCACCGCCGATGTGCCCCACGCGCGCGGACCCCGCCGCCGTCTGTGCCAGCGCCCGCCCGACCGCCCGGATCAGCTCGTCGCCCGCCGCGAACCCGGCCCCGTCGTTGACCTGCTTGAAGTGGTCCACATCGAGCCAGCTCAGCGCGAACGCCCGCCCGTCCGCGATCCGCCGGTCCACCTCTCCCGTGATCGCGTCCGAACCGGGCAGCCGGGTCAGCGGATTGAGCCCGGCCGCCTCCTCCACCCGGTTCTCGGCCAGCGCCCGCACGAGGTCCGCGAGCCGCACGACGCCGACACACCGCCCGGACACGTCGACCACGGCCACGTCGTCCGACGTGCGGCCCCGGCCGCCGACGGCGACCACGTCCAGTACCTCCCAGGCCGTCGCGTCGACGCCCACCGTCCGCGGCGGGTCGCCGAGCTTCGCGGCGGGCCGGTCGGCGTACAGGGCGAGCCCGTAGCGCCCCGACATCGACAGCAGGAAGCGGGAGCGGTGCACCGACCGCACAGGGACGCCGTTCCGGTCCACGAGCAGCACCCCGGACACGTCCGGCGCCCCGGTCAGCAGCGCCCGCACCTGCCCCGCCGAGGCGGTCGCGGGCAGCAACGCGGCCGGCCGTACGAACTGCCGTACCGAGGGCCCCGAACGCGGTGCCGGTACGACGCCGGGGAGCCGGGCGGAACGTACACGTCCGCCGCCGGCAGCCGCGCGGGCGGCGCGAACAACTCCCCTGCGCCAACTGCGCCCCGGCCGCCCGCGCGGCAGCGCATTGCGACTCCGTCTCGACGCCCTCGACGGACAGCAGCGCGCCCAACTCGTCGCACAGCACCCGCATCGCCCGTACGGCCGCCGGCCGGGCCAGCAACGACGCGTCGAGCTTCACCAGCTCCGGCGCCAGATCCGTCAGCAGCCGCAGCGGCGCGTCCCCGTCACCGACCCCGTCCGCACAGACCCGGAACCCCTGGCCCCGCAACGCGCTCACCGCCTCCAGCAGAGCCCGCCGCGGCACATGCGTGTACGGCGGACAGACGTCGACCGTCACCTCCCACGGCATCCGCCCCGCCTCCCGCACGGCGCCGTGCAGACCTTGCAGGCCACCGAGGTCGGCGAGGGTGCCCGCGAACACGTTGACGTGCAACGGCAGCAGCGTCTCCTTGCGCACCGCCGCGCGGGACGCCGCCACCACCAGCCGGCCGTCGAGTTCGGGGTCACGGCGCGCCTCGGCCAGGATGTCGCCGGTCTCCGGGCGGGCGAGTATCTCCAGCGCCGCGACCCCGCCGGTCATCAGATTGACCACCGGTTGGAAGGCGAAGCGGAGAGTGTCCGTCCAGGAGCGCACGGGAGCAGAATGGCGCCCCGGACACCCGCCCGGGCCCAGTTCACGCGACGTTCACGCAGGATTCCGACGCGCCCCCGGAGCGCACGGACGCCGAGTCGCCGACCCGCCCGCTTCCCGCGGGAGCCCACTCCTGATAGATGCAGGGAACATGACACGACTCTCCACCACGCTCCGCGGCCTGGCCACCACCTTCGCCGCCCTGCTCGCCGTAACGGCCGCCCCCGCCACCGCCCAGGCCGAACCGGAGCCGAAGGCCCCGGCGGACTTCGTGGCCCTGAGAAGCGTCGCCCCCACGATCCTCCAGGACATGCGCTACACCACCGCGCACAACTTCGTCGGCGAGCGCATCGACGGCTACCGGCAGCCCCTGTGCATCCTGACCCGCCCCGCCGCCGAAGCCCTCCACCGGGCTCAGACCCGGCTGCTGCGCCAGGGCTACTCCCTCAAGGTCTACGACTGCTACCGGCCGCAGCGCGCCGTCGACCACTTCGTCCGCTGGGCCGAGGACCTCGACGACCAGAGGATGAAGGCCGAGTTCTACCCGGAGGTCGACAAGACCCGCCTCTTCGCGGACGGCTACATCGCCGAGAAGTCCGGCCACAGCCGAGGCTCGACCGTGGACCTCACCATCGTGAAGCTCCCGGCGAAGCCGACCCGGTCCTACCACCCCGGTCAGCCCCTGGTGCCCTGCTTCGCGCCCCAGGACGAGCGCTTCCCGACAACTCCGTCGACATGGGCACCGGCTACGACTGCTTCGACACCCGCTCACACACCCTCGACCCCCGTATCCGGGGCGCCCAGCGCGCCAACCGGCTGCTGCTCAAGAACACCCGAGGACGTCGGCCTCGTGAACCTCCCCGAGGAGTGGTGGCACTTCACCTACAAGCCCGAGCCCTACCCGGACACCTACTTCGACTTCCCGGTCTCCGCGAAGTCGCTCGCCGGCCGCCGCTGAGCCGCCGGCCGGAGCCGCCCCTCCAGAATCGGATACAGTCCGCCGCGTGTTCGAAACTGAAACCTCCGCTCCCAACTCCGCACCGGGCTCCCACTGTTCGAGCTGCGGAACGCTCTACGGAGAGGGCGTCTCCGGCTGGCCCCGCACCTGCCCCGCGTGCGGCACCGTGGCCTACCGCAACCCGCTGCCGGTCGCGGTCGCCCTCCAGCCCGTGTACGACACGCAGGGCACCGCCCTGGTGGTCATCACCCGCACCGTGGCCCCCGCGCGCGGCGGCGTCGCACTGCCCGGCGGCTACGTCGACGACCGGGAGGACTGGCGGCAGGCCGTCGTCCGGGAGCTGAAGGAGGAGACGGGCATCGACGCGGCGAGCCGCGACGTACGCCTCGTCGACGCCATGAGCTCGCCCGACGGCCACCTGCTGCTCTTCGGGCTGCTCCCCGAGCGGTCGGCCGAAGGCCTCCCCGCTGTCCGCCGCCACGCACGAGACCGAGGGATGGCACCTGCTGCGCAGGGCCGAGGAACTCGCCTTCCCCCTTCACACCCGAGCCGTGCGGGCCTGGTTCGAGGGCCGCTACATCTGAGCCGAGCGCTCCACGAGCCCACGGACACGGACCGGGCGGGACGGCTCGCCCACGCCGTCCTCGCCCTCCCGCTCCACGACCACCCGACCCCTCCCAACGCGAGACGTACCGCTCGATCTCCGGTTCCGCCCAGCCGTCGCCCGCGTCCGGCACGACCAGACCACCGCCGGTCCGCCCCGCGCGGGCGCCCACACCTCCAGCACCGGCCCGCCGTCCTCCCCGCGCACCGGAAGCACGGCCCCGCGCGCGCGAACACCGGAATCCGCGCCAGAGGGGCATCGACGAGAACCTGCGCCGGTCCCTCGTACGCCCGCTCCGTCACCACGTCGTACCAGCGTCCGCGCGGCAGCTGCACCGCCCGCCGGTCCGCCCCCGGATCCAGCACCGGAGCCACCAGCAGACAGTCGCCCAGCAGGAAGGCGTCCTCGCAGTCCCGCAACGCCCGCTCCTCCGGCGTCGACCACCACAGCGGCCGCACATACGGCGCACCCGTACGCCGGGCCAGATGCGCCAGCGTCACGAAGTACGGCAGCAGCCGCCGCCGCTCGACGAGCGCCACGCGCGCGTGCTCCAGCACCTCGGCACCGAACCCCACGGCGCCCCGCGCGTGCGGAACAACGGGAAGGTGGGCGGCCAGTTGCAACCACCGCAGATACAGCTCCGGAGACGGACCCCCGCCGGCCCCGCCCACATCCGGGCCCGCATACGGCACCCCGCACAACCCGAGCCCCATCACCAGCGACAACGACGCCCGCAGCCCCGGCCACCCCGTGGCCACGTTCCCGGACCACGCGCCGCCGTAGCGCTGCATCCCGGCCCACCCGGACCGCGAGAAGACGAACGGCCGCTCCTCGGGCGCGAGCGTCCGCACCCCCTCGTACCCGGCGCGGGCCATACCCAACGCGTACACGTTGTGCGCCTCCCTAGTGGTCACCCGCCCCGCCCCTCCAAGTAGTGCCGGGCCGAACGCGGCAGCGTCGCCTCCCCGAACGCGGCGAACGAGGTGGGCTCGTCCAGGTCGTGCCAGAACCCCGCGAACCCCTGCCCGAGCCGCTCCTCGTAGAGCCCGCCCCACCACTCACGCACACGCGCGCGTGTGAAGTCCGGAAAGACCACGTCCCCTGGCCACCCCACACCCCGGACGACCCGCCCCGGCGGCGTCCCGCACGAACACGTCCTCGGTCGTCCCGCCGTCGTACACGGCGTTGCCGGGGGCGGCCGGGACCGCGGGACCCACGACCGACACCAGCCGGACGCCGTCCCGCCGCAGCTCCTCGGCAAGCACGGGCAGCTTCGGAACCGCTCCTCGTCCACGGTGAACACCTGCCGGCCGTCGAGATGGTCGACGTCCAGGTGAACGGCGTCGAGCGGCAGATCACGCTCCTGATGGCCGGCGACGATCCGCCGCACCTCCTGCTCGTCGCCAGGACCCGACCGCGCGTGATGGTGACCGAGCGCCCACGCGGGCGGCAGCGCGGGCGCCCCGGTCAGCGACGCCCAGGGCGAGCAGCACGCGCGCGGGGGTGCCCACCGTCACCCAGCACCGCAGCGGACCGCCGTCCATCCGCAGCACACTCCGCCCGGGCCGGTCATGTCCGGACCCCGCGCCCTCCTCGCCCTCCCGCAACACCACCGTGCCGTCCCACGAACTGTCGTGGAACACCAGATGCGTCCCCCGCGTCGGCCACCACCAGCTGCACCGGCATCGTGACGGACAACGGGTCCTCACCCGGAGCGAACGGCAGGCCGGGACCGGTGTTCCACAGCCGGTACGTGCCCCTCGCGCAGCCGAGGACCCGCGGCCCGCCCGCCGAGCCCGAAGAACCGGGCGTCCGCCGCGACCTCCGACCGCTGCGTCCACCGCGCCGGACCGCCGCCGACCGGCTCCCACCAGCGGGGCGGCAGCTCACGGCGCAGCACCACGCCCCCGGGCGTACGGACCTCGATCGCGCCGTGCCGGGGAGACGGCTACCGTCGCCCGCTCGGCCACCACCCCGCCAGCCGCCGTCCTTGTCCGGCTCCAGCACCGCCCGGGGATCCGGCTCCGGACAGCGGCCCGCCAACGCGTACGACGGCTCCCGGCCCGGCTCCGTCCCAGCCCCAGAACACTGCCCCGTTCACGGCGACGAGGACGCGCAGCTCCGAACGGCTGAACCGGACGACACCGCCCCCGGGCCCCTGGCTCCACCTCCTGCATCGGACCCGGCACCCGCGCACGCCTGCGCACCCCGCGGCGGCAGCCCCGCGGCGTCCGGCCTGCCGCCTGCGCCACGCCGCCCGTACGGTACGCAACCCCCTGCGCCGCCCCCGCAGAACCGACCGCCTTCATCGAACGCACCAGGTCACGACCGTCCATGCTGCTCACCCTGCCACCGACCACCTCCCGCGCGGGCGTCGTTCAACTGCCGTTCACCCGTGACGGGACCACATCTTCACGACAGCGACTATGTGGGGCGCGCCCTGGTGTAGAAGTCGATCACGTGGCATCGTCCGTGTCAGCCGCGTCACGCGCACACCCCAGCCCGTGCGCGGAGGACGCACCACGACGCGCACAGTCCGGGAGCCGCCCCATGTCGACCGAGAACCCCCCAGCCGCTCTGGCAGCCAGATCCCCAGCGCATCGCCCAGGCCCGGATCACCAGGTTCCAGACCTGGGCAGCCGAGCACCACGGCGCCCCCGCCGAGGGCGGATACGCCGCACTGCACCGCTGGTCCGTCGACGAGCCGGCCACCTTCTGGAAAGCCGTCACGGAATGGTTCGACGTACGTTTCTCGACCCCTTACGCGCGCGTGCTGGGCGACCGCACCATGCCCGGCGCCCAGTGGTTCCCCGGCGGCACCCTGAACTACGCCGAACACGCCCTGCGCGCGGCGGCCACCCGCGCGGACGAACCGGCCCTCCTGTACGTCGACGAGACCCACGAACCGAGCCCCGTCACCTGGGCCGAGCTGCGCCGCCAGGTCGGCTCCCTCGCCGCCGAACTACGCGCCCTCGGCGTCCGCCCCGGCGACCGCGTCAGCGGCCTACCTCCCGAACATCCCCCAGGCTGTGGTCGCCTTCCTGGCCACCGCCGCCGTGGGCGGCGTCTGGACGTCCTGCGCCCCCGACTTCGGTGCCCGCAGCGTCCTCGACCGCTTCCAGCAGGTGGAACCCGTCGTCCTGTTCACCGTCGACGGCTACCGCTACGGCGGCAAGGAACACGACCGCCGCGACACCGTCGCCGAACTCCGCCGCGAACTGCCCGCCCTGCGCGCCGTCGTCCACATCCCGCTCCTCGGCACCGAGACCCCCGAGGGCGCGCTGGAATGGGCGACGCTGACGTCCGCCGACACGGACCCCGTCTTCGAGCAGATGCCCTTCGACCACCCCTGGGGTGCTCTACTCCTCCGGCACCACCGGCCTGCCCAGGGCCATCGTTCAGTCCCAGGGCGGCATCCTGGTCGAACACCTCAAACAGCTCGGCCTGCACTGCGACCTCGGCCCCGAGGACCGCTTCTTCTGGTACACGTCGACCGGCTGGATGATGTGGAACTTCCTCGTCTCCGGCCTGCTCACCGGCACCACGATCGTCCTCTACGACGGCAGCCCCGGCTACCCGGACACCGGAGCCCAGTGGCGCATCGCCGAACGCACCGGGGCCACCCTCTTCTTCACCTCGGCCGCCTACGTCATGGCCTGCCGCAAGGCCGGCGTGCACCCCGCCCGCGACCACGACCTCTCCCGGGTCCAGTGCGTAAACCACGGGCTCCCCGCTCCCGCCCGACGGCTTCCGCTGGCTGCACGACGAGTTCGCGGAGAGCGGGGCGGACCTGTGGATCGCCTCCGTCAGCGGCGGCACCGACGTGTGCTCCCGCTTCGCGGGCGCCGTCCCCACCCTCCCGGTGTACATCGGCGAACCTCCAGGCCCCCGGCCTCGGCACCGACCTGCAGTCCTGGGACCCCAGCGGCACTCCACTGACCGACGAGGTCGGCGAACTCGTCGTCACCAACCCCATGCCCTCGATGCCGATCCGATTCTGGAACGACCCCGACGGCAGCCGCTACCACGACAGCTACTTCGACACCTACCCCGGCGTCTGGCGGCACGGCGACTGGATCACCGTCACCTCCCGCGGCCCGTCGTCATCCATGGCCGCTCCGACTCCACCCTCAACCGGCAGGGCGTCCGCATGGGCTCGGCCGACATCTACGAGGCCGTCGAGCGGCTGCCGGAGATCAGGGAATCCCTCGTCATCGGCGTCGAGCAGCCGGACGGCGGCTACTGGATGCCCCTGTTCGTGCACCTGGCCCCCGGAGCCGTCCTCGACGACGCCCTCCTGTCCAGCATCAAGGGGACCATCCGCGAACAGCTCTCCCCGCGCCACGTCCCCGACGAGGTCATCGAAGTACCCGGCATCCCGCACACCCTGACCGGCAAACGCATCGAGGTCCCGGTCAAGCGACTCCTCCAGGGCACCCCGCTGGAGAAGGCCGTCAACCCCGGCTCCATCGACAACCCTCGACCTCCTCCACTTCTACGAGGACCTCGCCCGCAAACGCACCTGACCAGGCCCTCCACGGGCCGGACGCCCCGACGGCGACCGGCCCCGCGCGCCTCACCCGACGCCGTTGTCAGTGCCGCCGGTTACTGTGAGTGAGCATTGATCGACTCGCGCACAGGGGGAAACATGGCGCACACCGACCAGACCACGCGACGCGTCCTGCGCCGGGAAATCGCCGGCACCATCGGACTGCTCACCGACGAACACGACTTCCGCGCCATGCGGCGCTACCGCAGCTTCACCTTCGACGACCACGCCGCCTATCTCCACCAGGTGGAAGCCCTGCTCAGGGCACGCGCGGCACAGGGCACCCACACCACCGTCGCCCTCTTCGACCCGGAGGATACGCCGACTTCTGCTCGGCCGCGGGTCCTCGACCCCGACGCCCCCGCCAGCCGCACCCGGTTCACCGCCGAACTCGCCGCCGGCGGACCGACCGTGCCGTACGAGGGCCAGCCCTCGCCGACCTCCTCCCGGCTCTCGTCGACGAAGCCGTCCGCCAGGCCACCTGGGAGTACGCCTCCAACCTTGCTCGCCCGCCTCGGCAGCTGCGCCACCTGCGGCGAGGACCCCGGCCGAGCCGCCTTCACCCGGGCTTCTGCGCCTCCTCCGCCGCGTCCTCGAAACGGCGCCACCGGGCGACCGGCACCTGGTGTGCAGCGTCACGGGCTCCCCGGAAACCCTCCTCTCCGTCCTCCACGCCGACGAGGACATCGGCGGCACCCCGCACATCGACGAGGCCGAGGCCCTGGAGTTCACCGGCGTCCTCGCCCTCGGCCTCGCCACCCACAGCCCCGGCGGACTCGTCATGCGCATCAGCCCCACGAGCGGCCCGGACCGCATCCACGGCTGGCGCCTGCGGGGATACGGCTCGAACCCCTCACCGCCGGTGAGGTCTTCGACGCCTACTGCACGGACGTCGAGTCCGGCGACCTCATCTCCCGGAATCCAACGTCGACTACTGCGCACCGCCCGACCTCGGAGACGACCACACTCGCCACCGGGACACCACTGCTGACGCAGTGCGGGGCGCCCCACCGGAAGGGTTAACACCCCGCACCGGCAACGACAGGTGGCAGACCCGCCCGGACCTACTCGCCGGACAGCACCGCCTGAGCGGCGTTCCGCGCCTCCTCGGCGCTGTCCGCCGCCCGGGCGGCCGCCGCGCCCGCTCGCACTGCGCCAGCGTGAACCGCCAGCGTCGCCCGGACATAGGAAGCGACGCCGCGCCCATGGACAGGAGGTGACGCCCAGACCCGTCAGCACACACGCCAGCAGCGGGTCCGACGCGGCCTCACCGCAGACACCACAGCTCTTGCCCTCGGCCTTCGCCGCCTCCGCGACAGCGCGACCAGGTCGAGCAGCGCCGGCTGCCACGGATCCTGCAGCCGGGACACCGCACCCACCTGACGGTCGGCGGCGAACGTGTACTGCGCGAGGTCGTTCGTCCCCAGCGACAGGAACTCGACCTCCTGCAGCACCGAGCTGCGCCCGCAGCGCGGCGGACGGAATCTCGACCATCGCGCCGAACTCCTCGCCCGTAGCCCCGCCTCGCGGCACGCGTCCGCGAACGCCTTGGCATCGGCCCGGTCCGCCACCATGGGGGCCATGACCTCGAGGTAGACCGGCAGCCCCTCCGCCGCCTTCGCCAGCGCCGTCAGCTGCGTGCGCAGCACGTCCGGGTGGTCGAGCAGCGTCCGCAGCCCTCGCACGCCCAACGCCGGGTCGGCTCGTCGCCCGGGGTCAGGAAGTCCAGCGGCTTGTCGGCGCCGGCGTCCAGGACGCGCACGACGACCCGGCCCTCGGGGAACGCCTCCAGCACCTGCCGGTAGGCGGTGACCCTGCTCTCCTCCGACGGCGCTGCTCTCGCTGTCGTCGAGGAAGAGGAACTCGGTACGGAAGAGACCGACGCCCTCCGCCCCGGCCTGGACCGCCGCGGGCACGTCCGGGCGGGACCCCCGATGTTCGCGAGCAGCGGCACCTTGTGACCGTCCGAGGTCGCGCCCGGTCCCGTCGACGCGGCCAGCGCCGCCTTGCGCTCGGCCGCCTCCGCCTCCAGCTGCCCCTTCTTCTCGGCTGTGGGGTTCACGAAGATCTCGCCGGTGCTGCCGTCCACGGCGACGACCGTGCCCTCGGGCAGCTCAAACCGGCGCCGGGAAGCGCCACCACGCCGGCACACCGAAGCGCCCGCGCGAGAATCGCGCTGTGACTGGTCGGCCCACCCTCCTCGGTGACGAAGCCGAGGACCAGCGTCGGGTCCAGCAGCGCCGTGTCGGCGGGAGCCAGGTCCGCGCGATGAGGGACGTACGGCTCGTCACCGTCCGAACGCCCGGCATCGGCACCCCGAGCAGACGGGCGACGATACGATTCCGCACATCGTCGAGATCGGCCACGCGGCCGGCCAGGCTACTACCGGCACCGGCCAGCAGGGGCGCGATACGCGGCGAAGGCGTCGTACACCGCGCGCTCGGCCGTGCTGCCGACGGCGATCCGCCGCCCACGTCCGCCATGGAGCTCGGGGTCCTGGGCCATCGCGGCCTGCGCCTCGAGCACGGCCTGGGCCTCGCCCCCCGCCAGATTGCCGCGCGCCATCAGATCGGCCGCCACAGCCTCCACGGCCTTGCGGGCGCGCCCCTGCTCGCGCTCCGCGTCCTCGGCCGGAATCTGCTTGGCCGGGGCTCGAGCACAGCATCCCCATGTGCCGAACCTCGCCGATCGCCACACCGTGGCTCACACCGACGCCTCGCAGCGTTGTCTCCATCTCACCCGTCCCGATAGTGTGGCGGGTCCCGCCTGCAAGTGTGGTTGTCCTATCAGCCGTCATGCGAGCGGCACTGACGTCACTTCCAGAGAAAGAGACTCGCCGGCCTTCACTTCGCCGTCCTCACGGAGCTCGGTGAGGGGCCTCGGCCGTCGCCTCGAGGGCCACGATCGGATCAGACCGGCGACTTGCCGGCGGCCTCGACGGCGACCGGGTCCCAGCGCACCACGCCCTGCCCGCGCACGACGGTGTCGCCCCTTGTTCACCAGCAGTTCGAAACCCTCACCGTTGAGCTGGACGGTGTCGATGCCGAGATGGGTCAGCACACCGTGCCCACTGTCGTCGACCACGACGAAGGCGTGCGGGTGCAGCGACACGATGACCCCGTCCACGGGCGCGACGGCCTCGGAAGGCTCGCGCACGGGGTCGATGGCGGTACCCGGGCCGACCATGGCCCCGGAGAAGACGGGATCGGGCACGGCGGCCAAGTCCGATGGCACGTCCTGCGAGTGGGGGACGAGACGGTGGTCATGGGAAGCCTCCCAGGGGCGGAGATGTGTACGGGCCGTCACTGCCTGTCCCCGGACGGCGCACTGTGCAACAGGGTATGTCATAGGAAGTACCGGTTCCGCATGAGTGTTCCGATTAGAGGTCTAGACCACAGTCCTCACGGATTTGCACCCGTTCCACGGCCCCGTGTACAGTCGTTACTCCTGCTTGAGGCTGAGTGACGCGAAGCGGGGCGTCCCCGCCCCAGCGGAACCCAACTTGTCAGATCCTATCGCTGGATCGCCTCCTGCATGCCTGCAGGACGGTGGTCAGAAGCACCGGGAAAGCCTGATAGTGTTG